>NZ_LSRE01000008.1 GCF_001575205.1 Tsukamurella pseudospumae | reverse complement strand
ACCAAGATCCACGCAGCAGTCGACGGTCAGGGGCGTCCGCTCGCGGTGGTCGTCACCGGCGGACAGCGCAACGACGGCGCCATGCTCACCGAGGTCCTCGCCGATATTCGGGTACCGAGATGCGGGGCTGGGCGTCCCCGCACTCGCCCGGACGCGGTCGTCGCCGACCGGGCCTACACCAGTGGCGTGAACCGGCGGATGCTCGCCGGCCGGGGTATCAAGGCAGTCATTCCGCAGAAGGTCACCGAGATCGACGCCCGCCGCCGCAAGGGCGCCGCGGGTGGTCGGCCACCGACATTCGACACCGATACCTACAAGGGCCGCAACGTAGTTGAGAGATCATTCAACGACACCAAGCAATGGCGCGGACTGGCCACCCGCTACGACAAACTCGCCATCACCTACCGGGCCGGGGTCGTGCTCCAAGCATGCTTGCGATGGTCACGACTATTGGGAGACACGCCCTAGCTGCCAGCAGCCAGAACGCCGGTCGTCGGGCGCCCAGGACGAGTCCGGCGAAGGCGGCCTTCACCGCGCCGCCGGCCGGGGCCGCCGGCGTCACCACGGAAACGCCGCCGTACGGCGCCAGGCCCTTGTCGGAGGGCCACGACCGCAGCAGCAGCCCGGCCACGGGGATCACCGCCACCGCGACGGCGGTCACCACGAGCGTCGCGATCCGCCAGCCGTGCGCCTCGGACAGCGCGGCGACGATGGGCAGGAAGATCAGCTGTCCGGTGGCGCTGGCGGCGGTGAGCACGCCGGTGACGAGGCCCCGTCGTGCGACGAACCAGCGCATCGCGATGGTCGCGACGAACGCGGTCGACAGTGAGCCGGTGCCGAGCCCGACGAGCACGCCCCACAACAGCACCAACTGCCAGGCGTCGGTCATGAACACGGCGAGCCCGGTGCCCGCGGCCACGAGCGCCAGCGCGCTCACGACGACCGGCCGCACACCCAGCTTGTCCATGAGTGCGGCTGCGAACGGCGCGGTGAGTCCGAACAGCGCCATGTTCACCGACATCGCCGCGCCGATGGTGGCGTGGGACCAGCCGAACTCCATGTGCAACGGATCCATCATCACGCCGGGCACGGATCGGAAACCCGCCGCACCCAGCATCGTCACGAAGGCGACGCCGGCCACGATCCAGGCGTAGTGAGGGGCGCGCAGGCGCCGCAGGGGAGTAGTCACCGCACTAGATTCCCGGATCCGGCGACGCCGAACCAGTGGCATCACTGACAAGATATGAAAGAATACTGCCATGCATACGGTGGCCGTCCTCCTCCTCGAACCGATCATCGGCTTCGACGCCGCCATCCCGCCGATGTGCTTCTCCGAGGCGACCGATGAGGACGAGCGGCCGCTGTACCGGGTGATCACCTGCGGCGTCGATCGGGAACCCGTGCGGGCCACGGGCGGCTACGCGATCACCCCGGAGGCCGGCCCCGAGGTGCTCGCCGTCGCGGACACCGTCATCGTCCCCGGCACGAAGATCCCCGGCCCTCGGCACGAGGGCACGCTGCCCGACGACGTCCGCGCCGCCCTCGCCACCATCCGACCGGGCACCCGCATCGTGTCGATCTGCACCGGCGCCTTCGTGCTCGCCGCCGCGGGACTGCTCGACGGTCGCAGCGTCACCACCCACTGGAAGTACGGCGCGCAGCTGCGCAGGCTCTATCCGCGGGTCGGCCTCGTCGACCACGTCCTGTTCACGGACGACGGTGACGTGCTCACCTCCGCGGGCCTGGCGGCCGGCCTGGACCTGTGCCTGCACCTCATCCGCGCGGATCACGGTGCGGCCGTGGCCAACAAGGTCGCGCGGCACTGCGTGGTCCCGCCCGGTAGGCCGGGCACGCAGGCGCAGTTCGTGGACGCGCCGGTCCCGGCGAGCGGGACCGGCAGCACCGTCGACGTGCGGGACTGGGCGGCCCGGCACCTGGCCGAGAACCTCGCCGTCGACCTGCTCGCCCGCCGGGCCGGCCTGTCCGTGCGCACGTTCAACCGACGCTTCCGCGAGGAGACGGGGCAGACGCCGGGCGCCTGGATCCTGCGTCGCCGGCTGGATCGCGCCCGAGAGTTGCTCGAGACCACCGACCTGTCGGTCGACACCGTCGCGGAGGAGTCCGGGCTCGGCACGGGCGCGAGCCTGCGCGCGCATCTGCGGCGCGACACCGGCATGACTCCCCTCGGGTACCGGCGCGTGTTCCAGGAGCGGGTGCTGCAGGACGCCCCGGGGGCCTGACGCGCCGCCCGGCGCCGCCGGACCCGATCGCCGCCGGGCAAGATGGACGGATGCAGGGTCGAGTGGCGCCGTTGACCGGGCTGCGGGCGATCGCCGCGGCCGCGGTCTGCCTCACCCACGCGGCCTTCTCGACCGGCCACTACACCGACGATCTTGTCGGACACCTGTGGGCGCGGTTGGAGATCGGCGTCCCGATCTTCTTCGCGCTCTCCGGTTTCCTGCTGTTCCGGCCGTGGGTACGCCTCCTGCAGGACGGCACGGGCCACCAGCCGGACCTGCGACGGTACGCGTGGCACCGGTTCCGCCGCGTCGTCCCGGTGTACTGGGTCGTCGTGATGTCCGTCTACCTGCTGGGGTTGGTGCGACCCGAGCCGAACCCGTCGGGCCGGGGTGTCGACGGTCTGGTGCGCAACCTCACCTTCACCCAGATCTACGGCTTCGGGCACCTGCGCGTGGGGCTGACCCAGGCGTGGAGCCTCGCCGTGGAGATGGCCTTCTACCTGGCCCTTCCGCTGTTCGGTTGGCTCCTCACCGCCGTGCTCTGCCGGTACCGGTGGCGCCCCGCCCGGCTCCTGGTGGGCCTCGCCGCCCTCGCCGCGATCACCCCCGTCTGGATCCTCGTCGCCCCGGGTATCGAGCTCACCGCGCGGATGTGGCCGCCTGCGTACCTGTGGTGGTTCGTCGCCGGTATGGCGCTCACGGTCGCGGTCCCCGTGGTCCGATGGTGGCCGGCCTGGGCCACGCCCGCCTCCCTGGCTGTCGCGGTGACGGCGTTCGTCGTCTCCGCCCTACCGGCGATCGGGGGACCGCCGACGATGGTGCCGAAGAGCGTGCTCGAGGCGCTCGTGAAGTCGGCGCTGTACCTGGTCGTGGCGACAGCGCTCATCGCGCCTCTCGCGCTGGCGCCGACCTCACGTTCCCGGTATCACCGGGCGTTGGGCGCCCGGCAGACGGTGTGGCTCGGCGGCATCTCCTACGAGTACTTCCTGGTGCACCTCATCGTGATGGACGTGCTGCTCCTGGACGTGTTCGGGTGGCCCCCGTTCACCGGGAACATCGCGATGGCCTTCCTCGCGACCTCCGCGGTGAGCATCCCCCTGGCGTGGGCGCTGCGCGCGGTGCTGCCCTTCGGGGATGATGGGGGACGCGATCGATCGGCGGAGGAGGTGCAGCGATGACGGGACCGGATCCTGAGGTGCACATCGACGCGCCCGTCCGCCGCTGGTGCGATGCGCGCGCCATCCCCATGCCGCGGCGGGAACTGTCTGACGAGGCCGCCCTGCTCATCGCCGCCGGGCACCTCTCGCCCGCCGGTCGTGAGGTGGTACTCAACCGCTTCGACACCGAGCGAGCCTTCCCCGATCTCGGCGGCTACTCCAAGCTGCGCCGGCTCAGCCGGATCGCCGAGCACGAGGCCGCGTCCGGCGCGCCCGCCCGGCCCGGCTGGTCCGACGGTGCGCCCCCGAGTCCGTTCCAGCAGGCCCGCAGCGCGGCCGAGGCCGTGCGCGCCGCCGACGCGCGGCGCAAGCTCGCCGGCTTCCGGCACGCCTTCACCCTCAACCGGCTGTCCTTCGCCGCGGGCGTTCGGGCCGTGCGCCGCGCCCGCAAGGACGCCGTGCACCTGGATCTCGACGAGCGGGACGCCCTGTTCGACGCGCTGTGCCTGACGCCGCTGCCCGTAACCCCGTCGGCCGCGGCGGTGGCGGCGCGCACCGTCGCCCGGGTCGCCGGGCCGGTCCTGCGTCTCGCGCCGCAGGTGGCGGGCTGGGTCGACGGACACGGCGCCCCCGACGAGCGTCTCCTGATCTTCGAGGACCGCTACGACGTGCTGCTGTTCGTCGCCGGCCTCGTGTACGACAAGGTCACCTACTCGCGCTCGGTGAGCGCGGGCGAGTTCGACGAGCAGCTCGGGCAGCTGGACCTACCGACGGACCTGGTCCAGATCTCCGCGGACGTGGCGCAGCTCAAGGGCGTGTGGGGGCAGCTGCGGTACGCGCCGGGGCTCGCCGACGGCACCCGCTCCGGCGAGCTGGACAAGGTGTGGGACGAACTCGTCGACCGCGTCACGGCGCTCACCCGCGTCGGCGACCTGGTGGACGTGGCCGACGCCAAACGTCCGCGGCGGATGTCGATCGAGTCGATCGACCAGCAGATCCACGAGCTGGTCACCCGCTCCGGCGAGCGCGAGATCTCGACCGAGAGCGCCCGCCGCGTCGCGGGCCAGATCATGGGCGCCAAGGGCGACCTCCCGCGAGCGCTGCCCGACGGTGCCCGGCCCGCCCTTCCCGGTGCGGGCGCGGAGGGCGCGGCTTCCTCCTCGTCGCCCGACGGTGCACCCCGGGCCTGGAAGCCGACGCCTCAGGCGCGGGACCAGGACGCGAGGTAGGTCTTCTCCTCGTCGGTGAGGCGACGCAGGCTGCGCTTCTCGATGTCGACGACGGCCATCTGCGTGGTGGCGAGGATGGCCGGCTTCGATTCGGGCGCAGCGCCGTTCGCGCGCACCTCGTAGCCGATGGTGAAGTCGACGCTGCGGTTGCCTGCGATGTACATGCCCACCTGGACCGGCGAGTCCTCGTGGTACAGCTGGGCTTTGTACTTGATCGCGACGTCCGCGATGAAGGCGCTCTTGATCAGTGGCGCGTACTTCTCGCCGGCGGAGAGCAGCCACTGGATGCGGGCCTCCTCCAGCAGGGTGACCATCCGCGCGTGGTTCACGTGTCCCAGGGCGTCCATGTCGGACCAGCGGACGGGAACGTGTGCGGTGAAGGCGAACTCGTACCGCCCCAGGCTCACCGCTGCCAGCCCGTCGCGAAGGCGAGGAAGGCGTCGTTCTCCTCGGGGGTGGTCACGGTGACCCGGACGCCGGCACCGTCGAAGCCGCGGACCAGGAGGCCGGCCTCGGCGGCGTCGGCGGTGAAGCGCAGCGAATCCGCGCCCAGCGGGAGCCAGACGAAGTTGGCCTGGGTGTGGGGAACCTCGAAACCCGCCCCGCGCAGGGCGTCCCGGACGCGACCCCGCTCGGCGACCACGGATTCCGTACGGGCCAGCAGCTCGTCGTTCGCCTGCAGCGAGGCGATGGCGGCGGCCTGTGCCGGCGCGCTCACCGAGAACGGCAGGTGCACCTTGACCAGCGCGGAGATCAGCTCGGGGCCGGCGATGGCGTAGCCCACCCGCAGGCCCGCGAGGCCGTAGGCCTTCGAGAAGGTGCGCAGCGCGATCACGTTGGGGTGCCGGGCGATCAGTGCGGCACCGTCGATGCGGTCACCGGTCTGATCGTTGGGACGGTGGTACTCGTAGTAGGCCTCGTCGAGGGCCACGACGACGTGCGGCGGCACCTTCGTCAGGAAGTCCTCGAGCTGTTCCTCCGAGACCGTCGTGCCCGTGGGGTTGTTCGGGTTGCAGACGAAGACCAGGCGCGTGCGATCGGTGATCGCGGCGGCCATCGCGTCCAGGTCGTGCACGTGATCGACGGTGAGCGGCACCTGGATCGGCACGGCGCCGACCACGCGGGTCACGATCGGGTAGGCCTCGAAGCTGCGCCACGCGAAGACCACCTCGTCGCCGGGTCGGCAGGTGATCTGCACGAGGTCCTGGCACAGCGCGACGGAGCCGCATCCCACGTGCAACTGGTCCTCGGTGACGCCGGTCAGCTTCGCCAGCTCGGCCTTCAGGGCGACCGCGCCGTTGTCCGGATAGCGGTTCGCGACCCGCACGACCTCGGCCAGACGGGCCGCGACCGAGGGGAGCGGACCGTCGACGATCTCGTTGGAGGCGAGCTTGATCGCGCCGGGCGCGGACTTGCCCGGGACGTACGCCGGGAGGGCATCGAGATCGGAGCGGATGCTCAGGGCACGGGGCTGGTTGTCGGAGGCCACCCGGCCAGGGTAGTCCCGAGGTTCGGCGGCCGGCATCGCGCGGGGTCTCGCCTGGTGTTTTGTGAACCGGGACGGGGTTGTGTAATGTAGCTGCTCGGCGGTTGCGCGTGACCCGCAAGGTTCGCTCGCGCAGCGCGTCCGATTTGGAGGCGTGCCAGAGCGGCCGAATGGGACTCACTGCTAATGAGTTGTCCGGCCAACACCGGACCGGAGGTTCAAATCCTCTCGCCTCCGCCACGTCGGTCTTCGGACCGGCGAGAATTGAATATGGGTATGCGCCCGTAGCTCAGTGGATAGAGCATCTGACTACGGATCAGAAGGTCAGGGGTTCGAATCCCTTCGGGCGCACAGTGCAAGAACGCCAGGTCGGCAACTACGACCTGGCGTTCTTGGTTCTGCTGCTCGGTTCCACCCGGGGGTGCACGAGGGTTTCTGTAACGTGTTCTAGAAATCGACACGGAACGGGTGGCTGAGCATGGGTGACTGGGATCTGTCGGCCGAGGTGGTCGTGGTCGGCTACGGCGGCGCCGGGGTCGTGGCCGCGCTGGCGGCGCGGGAGGGCGGCGCGGACGTGCTGGCGCTGGACCGCTACCTCGGCGGCGGCGCGACGGACCTGTCCGGCGGCATCGTCTACGCCGGAGGCGGCACGTGGGTGCAGCGCGAGGCCGGGGTCGAGGACACCGTCGACAACATGTACGCCTACCTGCGGGGCGAGGTGGGCGACGCCGTCTCCGAGGCCACGCTCCGCAGGTTCTGCGAGGGATCACCAGCGATGATCGACTGGCTCACCGGCAACGGCGTGCCCTTCGACCCGTCGCCCTGCCCCTACAAGACCTCGTACCCCACCGACGACTACTACCTCTACTACTCGGGCAGCGAGAACTCGTACCCCGATCGCGCCCTCCCGCGCCAGCGCGGACACCGCGCCCACGGCCCGGGCGTCTCGGGCAAGGCCTTCTACCGCCCGCTTGCCGCGTCCGCCGCGCGGGCGGGCGTGCGCGTCCGGACCGGCACGCGCGTCACCGACCTCGTCCTCGACGAGGGCCGGGTCGTCGGCGTCACGGCCCGCACGCTCGACGGTGCCCCGCCCGCCGTCCTGCGCCGGTTCGCGGCCCTGACGAAGCTCTCCGCGAAACCCGGTGTCTACCACCAGGGATTCCGATCGGCGATCCAGGCGGTGCTCGACCGGATCGAGCGACGGCACGCTCGCACGATCCGTATCCGCGCCACCTCGTCGGTGATCCTCACGACCGGTGGATTCATCGCGAACCGCGCGATGGTGGCGACGCACCGCCCCGGCTTCCCGTGGGACGAGGGCCTGCCGCTGGGTACCGCGGCCGACGACGGCAGCGGAATCACGATGGGGCACAGTGTCGGTGCCGCCGTCGACAAGATGGACCACATCTCCAATTGGCGGTTCGTCGGCCCGCCCAGCGCCTTCTTCGCAGGACTCGCCGTGGGCGGCGACGGAGGTCGCATGATCGACGAATCCCGGTACGGCGCAGCGCTCGGCGACGCCCTGGCGACCCGCCCGGATCACCGCGGCTGGCTGCTCGTGGACGCACCGCTCCTCGCCGAGGCGCGCACGCAGATTCCGCAGCAGTCCACCTGGTTCCAGCGGCTGCAGACGGAGCGACTGCTCAGCCTCGGCGCGACGCGGGGCGCGACGCTCGAGGACGCCGCGCGCCGGGCGGGGATCAACCCGACGGGGCTGGGGCGCACCGTCGACGCGCACAACCGGGCGATCGAGGCCGGGCAGCCCGACCCGTTCGGTAAGCCCGACGCCGTCCGTCGGCCGATCGAGACGGGCCCGTTCACCCTCCTCGACATCTCGTTCCGCGCGCGGGTCAGCTACCCCATGCCGATGATCACTCTCGGCGGCCTCGTGGTCGACGAGGAGACCGGTGCGGTCCTGCGACCCGACGGTGCCCCCGTTGCGGGGTTGTTCGCCGCCGGTCGTGCGGCCGTCGGCGTGTGCTCGAACTCCTATGTCAGCGGACTGTCGCTGGCGGACTGCGTGTTCTCCGGCCGGCGGGCGGGCGCGCACGCGGCGCCGAACGACTGAACCGGCATCCCCGTCGTTCGCGCTGTGTTACCGTCGAAACAGGCGGAAGGACCGGACATGGACGAGCGGGTCGAATCGACGCAGGCGGCGCGGGAGATGCTGCGTGAGCTGTGGGACGGCAACGGCCCGCTGCTGATCCACCAGAGCGGCGGATGCTGCGACGGCTCCGCCCCGATGATCTTCACCGTCGACGAGTTCCGGCTCGGCGATGCCAACGTGCGGCTGGGCACCGTCGAACTCGGGGACGAGCGGGCCGTGCCGGTCTGGGTGTCCGACGGCGAGGCGCGGGTGTGGGAGAACAGCGTCCTCGTCCTCGACCTGGAACCCGGCCGCGCGGCGGGCTTCTCGCTGGAGGGCTCCACGGGGAAGCGGTTCGTCTCCCGGGTGCGGATCACGGGCGCCGACGGTGCCGCCTGCCCCGCCCCACAGACCTGACGGCACGGCGGCGCGGCCGGCCGTTCAGGGCGCGGCGTGACGGGCCGGACGTGAGCGCTGCGCACGCCGCCGCTCGACGGTGTTCGACAGCCACCGGTCCCAGCGCGCCCACGAGTCCGGCGGAAGCAGCGCCAGGCCCATCGCTACGCCGGCGAGCCCGACTGCGAATCCCGCTGCGGTGTCCGAGAACCAGTGCACGCCCAGGTACAGGCGGCTCGCCGCCACGATGCCGATGACGATCGCCGGTACGGCCAGCGCGAGGAGACGCCGCAGGGCCGGCCAGCCGACGGTGACAGCGACCGCCGTGGCGAGCAGCAGGGCGGTCGTCCCGGTGACGTGGCCGGACGGGAAGCCGTAGTCCGACTCGTTCGTGAGGTGGTCGATCACCGGCGGCCGCTGCCGCGCGAACAGAGACTTGAGGACCAGTGTGATCGCCGATGCGGCGGCCGTCGAGCCGAGGACGAACACCGCGGAAGCGGCGGACCGTCGCCATGCCAGTAGCGCGGCGAGCACGACGCCGATCGCAATCGTCCCGCCCGGAGAGAAGACATCGGTGACCAGCCTCATCGCCGCGGTGGTCCCGGCGTTGCGGTGCTCGACCATCTCCTCGAGCACCTCCCCGTCGGCCTCGGTGACGGGTTTCCACCCGACGAGCAGCCCGAGGGCGACGACGGCGGCGACGAGCGCGACTGCCGACGCGAGAAGGGCTCGGCTCCTGCCGGTGAGGGAGAACATCCGACCAGATTGCCCGGATGAAAGACGTTCGCGCAACCCAAGACCGGGTAAATACCGCCCCATGACGTCGCGGAATCGGGGTAGCGTCAGCAGACGAGGCGGGGAACAGCGAGGGTGAGGTGCGATGAGGAAGAGGTTGAGGCGGGCGCGGTCCGCGCGCATGAAGGGCAGCACGCTGTTCGCGGACGTGTCCGAATGGCAGCCGCCGCTGCCCGACGACTACCCCTACCGCTGGGTGTCGATCCGCTCCAACGACGGCACCTACCGGGACAGGCGCTTCGAGGCCAACTGGGCCACCGCGCGGCGGATGCTCGACGACGGCCGGCTCGTCGGCGCGATCGTGTACGCCGTGGTCCGCCCGAACTGGGAGGAGACGCTCGGCGTGCACCTCGAGATGCAGGGTGAGGACCGGCCCGACGTGGTGACGATGGCCGACGTCGAGTCGTGGAGCGGGCAGATCACGGGCGATCACTCCGACGCCTTCAACGGCTTCGTGGCGGGCGCGTCCGGGTGGCGGGGTGGCACTGCCGGGGAACGGCCCGTGCGATGCGTGGGCTACCTCAACCCGAACGACATCGGCATCTGGCCGAGCCTGCCGGACATACCGTTCGTCGTGCCCTCGTTCGGTGCTCCACCGGACTTCGCCACCGCGCCCGAACTGGGGCGCCGCTACGTGGTCCAGCAGTACACCGACGGTGCCGGTCACCGGGCCGACCTGCCCCAGGGGTACGGAAAGGTGCACTGCGACATGAACATCGCCCACGGTCGGGACCCGTGGCAGCTCGGGGACGTACTCGGAACCACCGATATCCCGGTGGACTGAGTCAGTCGGAACGTTCGTCCGAGCTTCGGTGCGTGTCGGCGACGGGTCCGCGGCGTGTCGTCGCAGGGTTGCACCGAAGATCGGAGGGCGTTCGAGGACAGGGGCGATCCGGGGTCCGGTCCGGTTGGTCCGCACGGTGAGGAGGGTATGCGTGGATTGCATATCCCCTCCACTGAACAGGGCCTGTGACCTGCATCTTCAGGGGTATGCGTCGGGCACATAACCTACGAGAACAACCCCTCCCTTGTCGTGGCTGCCCCGCCCTTGTCGTGGCATGGCCCTGCGCCAGCGCCCGCCCCATGACCCGGCCGCCCCCACCCCGTGACCCGGCCGCCCGACGCGGGCACGGCGCACCGTCGGGCACGAGTACCCGGACACGCGAGCGGCGCCGCCCCCGGAGGAACGGCGCCGCTGACACCCTCACCTGGTGTCGGACCGAGGAGGGATCAGAAGAATCCCTGCGCGCCCGGCGCGTACGAGACCAGCAGGTTCTTGGTCTGCTGGTAGTGATCGAGCATCATCTTGTGGTTCTCACGGCCGATGCCCGAGTCCTTGTAGCCACCGAACGCCGCGTGCGCGGGGTACTGGTGGTAGGTGTTCGTCCACACGCGGCCGGCCTGGATGTCGCGGCCCGCGCGGTAGGCCACGTCGCCGTTGCGCGACCACACGCCGGCGCCGAGGCCGTAGCGGGTGTCGTTGGCGATCTCCATCGCGTTGTCGTAGCCGTCGAAGGACGTGACCGCGAGCACCGGGCCGAAGATCTCCTCCTGGAAGATCCGCATGCTGTTGTCGCCCGAGAAGATCGTGGGCTGCATGTAGTAGCCGCCGGACAGGTCGCCGCCCAGGTCCGCCGCCTCGCCACCGGTGACGAGCGTCGCGCCCTCGTTCTTGCCGATGTCGATGTAGGAGAGGATCTTCTCGAGCTGCTCCTTCGACGCCTGCGCGCCGATCATCGTGTCGGTGTCCAGCGGATCGCCCTGGATGATCGACTTGGTGCGGATCGCGCCGAGCTCGAGGAACTCGTCGAAGATCGGCTGCTCGAGCAGCGCGCGCGACGGGCAGGTGCAGACCTCGCCCTGGTTCAGCGCGAACATCGTGAAGCCCTCGAGGGCCTTGTCCTGGTAGTCGTCGTTCGCGGCCATGACGTCCTTGAAGAAGACGTTCGGGCTCTTGCCGCCCAGTTCCAGCGTGACCGGGATGAGGTTGTCGGCCGCGTAGCCGGCGATCAGCTTGCCCGTGGTGGTCTCGCCGGTGAAGGCGATCTTGCGGATGCGCTTCGACGATGCCAGCGGCTTGCCCGCCTCGAGGCCGAAGCCGTTGACGATGTTCACCACGCCCGGGGGCAGCAGGTCGCCGATGAGCGAGAACAGGTACAGCACCGAGACGGGGGTCTGCTCGGCCGGCTTGAGCACGATCGCGTTGCCCGCGGCCAGCGCGGGAGCCAGCTTCCAGACGGCCATGAGGATCGGGAAGTTCCACGGAATGATCTGTCCCACAACACCGAGCGGCTCGTGGAAGTGGTACGCGACGGTGTTCTCGTCGATCTCCGACAGCGCGCCCTCCTGCGCCCGCAGGCACGAGGCGAAGTAGCGGAAGTGGTCGATCGCCAGGGGGATGTCGGCGTTGAGGGTCTCCCGGACGGGCTTGCCGTTCTCCCACGACTCGGCGACGGCGATGGCCTCGAGGTTGGCCTCCATCCGGTCGGCCATCTTCATGAGGATGTTGGCACGGGCGGTGGCGGAGGTCCGGCCCCAGCCGGGCGCGGCGGCGTGCGCGGCGTCGAGGGCGAGCTCGATGTCCTCCGCGGTCGAGCGCGCGACCTCACAGAAGGTCTGGCCGGTCACGGGCGACGGGTTCTCGAAGTACTGACCCTTGACCGGCGCGACCCACTCGCCGCCGATCAGGTTGTCGTACCGGGACTGGTAGCTCATGACGGAGCCGGGAGCTCCGGGACGGGCGTAAACGGTCATGGCGTGCCTCCAGGTGAGTTGGTGACTTCAGTCACATTCCACCGTACGCAGTGATCGTTGCAACACCGTTGCAGTCGGTTGCAACCCGGATCGGTCCTGGTCGGGCTGCGTTGCCGCGCGGGCAGCGGAACCCGTTCAGGCCAGGTCGATTGCGATCGCCGCGAGGCGTCCGTCGGCCTCGGCCCGCGCCCGCGTGTCGCCGTGCGCCTGGAGCACGCGCCAACCGTGCTCGTCGTCCCGCGCGTCCGGGAGGTCCAGCCACCGTCGGAGGAGGCCCAGGTCCCGGCTCGCGAGCACCGCCGACCGCAGGCTCCCCGCGAGCTCGGCGCGCAGGCGCGCGACGCCCGGAGCCTGCGAGTTCGGCAGGAGGGGACCGCGGTACACGGCGAGCGCATCGGCGACCCGGCCCGCGCGGATGGACGTCGCCGCCTCCTCCGCGTCCGATGCCAGCGGCCTCAGGAGCCGGTAGGGGCGGGAGCCGAGGAAGTCCGCGCCGATGGTCTTGCGCAGCCGCGAGACCTCCGCCCGCACGGTGACCACGTCGAGATCGCGCTCGTCCAGCAGCAGCGCCAGGTGATCCGCCGTGAGCCCCTCCGGGTGCCGCGCGAGCAGCGCGAGGACGTCGGCGTGCCGACCCGTGAGCGGAACCTCCCGGCCGTCCAGTTCGAGCGCGGGCCTGCCGCCCAGCAGACGCAGCCGGGCCGACGGTGCCGGCGCGGGTTCGGTCAGCCGGAGCACGGCGAGCTGCCCCTCGACGGCGAGCGCCGCCGCCCGGACCAGCGCCAGGGCCTGCGGCGTCGCGACCTCCGGGCCGCCCGTCACGTCGAGGACGCCGACCGCCGCCCGGGTGACCGGGTCGTGGATCGGGACGGCGGTGCAGTTCCACCGATGCGCGAGCCGCGCGAAGTGCTCGGACCCGGCGATCTGCACCTCCGCGTCCAGCGCCAGCGCGGTGCCCGGCGCGTTGGTCCCCGCCGCGGACTCGCTCCAGTCGGCGCCCGGCGCGAAGTTCATGGCGGCCGCTCTGCGGACCGCGGCACCGTCGCCCTCCACCCACAGCAGCGTGCCGTCCCGGTCCGCCACGGCCACCATCGCGCCCGCGGAACCGTCGACGAGCAGGTGCCGGATCACCGGCATCACGCCGGCCAGGGGGTTGCGGGCCCGCAGCGCGTCCAGCGCCTCGCTGCCCGACGGTGCCCCGCCGTCCGGGTTCACGCCCCCGGCGCGACTGCGCTGCCAACTCTCCGCGATGAGCCGCCGCAGATGGGAGGCGCGCAGCGCTGCGTCGTCGACCGCACCGTCGACGAACTTGCTGTGCAACCGCGCGGCCGCACCAACGGACGCGACGGCTCGGGATCCGGCAACCATCGTGCTACCGAAGATAGCGCCGAAGCGGGCCGCCCGGCGCGATTCCGGCGGCTCGGGTGGCAGGACCGGTCACCAGCCGGGATCGCCGACCATCTGCAGGCTCACGTACGACGGCTGCTCCGGGCTCAGCAGCACCGTCTGCTTGCCGAACCGGGTCTTCACCAGGTCGGGAACGGTGGCCAGGTAGCGGGGCACGCTGCCCGCGTAGACGTCCACGCGCAGGCGGTGGCCCTCCTCGAGCAGAGCGTCGGTGGGCACCACGTCGATGTCCAGCTCGATGGTCTCGCCCGGCACCACCCGCTGCTTCGCCGACCAGGTGAGCGGATGGAAGGCGCTGAGCAGCTCGCCGTCGAGGTCGAAGGCGCTGCGCGCGGGATCGACGGCCCGGTTGGACGCCAGCAGGGCGCCACCCGAGAGCACCGTCGACGTGCCGTCCGGGGCGACGTCGTTGACCGTCACCGTCCAGATCGCCTCGTCGCCCTCGCACTGCGTCACCAGGTGGACGTTGATCGCGCCGCTCAGCTGCACCGGGACCGCCGCGGGCGGGGACGTGAAGGAGATCGCGCCGCGCTCCTGCACGCCCGCGTTCTCGCAGGCCGGGACCGCCTTCGTCAGGCCCGCGAGCACCATGGTCAGGTCGGGGGAGGCCAGGCCGCGCAGGTCGATCCGCGTGGACGCGGACTCGCGGCGGCGCGCCGGGAAGGTGGCGAGCGCACCGTCGTACTTCGCGTGGCCGGCCGTGCCCGACGGTGCCGGAGTGGCGTAGAGCCGCCGAGTACGGGCGCCGGTGCGGGGGAAGGACTCGCCCGCGGTCCAGCCGCCGCCCTGCTGCTTGAGAGTCACCGGGCCGTAGCGGTCCACACCGTTGTCGATGTCCTTGAGCCAGCGGTCGTACCAGGCGCGTTCGAGCACGTCGATGCGCGGCGGCGCCTGGGTGCCGCCGAAGCCCGCGCCCATGTCGAAGTGGAAGCCGTCGGTGATGACCATCTGCTTCTGTCCCGCAGGCAGATTCAGGCGCGCGAAGGTGCGGGGCGTGCTGCGGCCGAAGAGGTCGTGCCAGCCGCCGAACAGGAAGGTGGGCGCGGTGATCGCGTCGATGTTCGCGTTCCGCTCGGTGAAGTACGGGTTGTCGTTGACCCGCGGGTCGCGGCCCGTGAGCACGCCCGTCACGACCGACGAGATCTCCGTCGCCGGCGAGACGATGCGGCTGTGCAACCAGCGGAAGACATTGCCGTTCACCGTGTCCCGCAGCAGCGTTCGCGGGTTGTAGAGCCACTTCAGCGCGTTCACCGCGCCGAGCCAGAGCGGGATGAACACCGAGGGCAGGCCGCCCGTGATGTAGATGTCGCGGACGATGTCCTCGCTACCCTCGATCGCGAACACCGCGCCGAGGCCCTCCGGCGCGTGGCCGGCCGCCTGCAGCGAGTTGATCGCGGAGTACGACCAGCCGCCCATGCCGAGCTTGCCGTCGCACCAGGGCTGTTCGCGGGCCCAGGCCAGTGCCTCGACGGAGTCCTGCTGCTCTCGCGGTCCGAGGATCTGCCAGACGCCGTGCGAGGTGCCCGTTCCGCGGACGTCGACGATCACCTGGACGTAGCCGCTGCGCACGAGCCGCCGGTTGATGCCGAAGCCCTGCAGCAGGCCGCCGGAGAAGTCGACGGTGCCGCCGGTGAGGGCCTTCGAGGCGTTCGTCAGCGCCGGGCCGACGAACGCGGCGTGCGTCGTCTCGTCGATGGCGTCGACGATCATCCGGTTGTACGGGTTGAGGTTGAAGATCGCGGGGTAGGAGCGTTCGACGGGCACGCCGTCGAGCTCCGCGGGGCGGATGACGGTGGCGCGGAGCACCACCCCGTCGGACATCCGGATGTCGACATTGCGGTCGATGTGGACGCGGGGGTACGTGAGCCGGCCGTCGACGGCCTCGCGCCAGGCGAGGGCGTCGGCGCCGCCGGTGGGGTCTCCGAGGGGGAGGGCGTGATCGACGCGCGCGTGGTGCTCGCCGCTGACGGGCGCGGGCAGCGCGGGGCTGCGGTCCCACAGCGGGAACCGGACGCCCGACAGCCGGGCGTTCGCTCTACCGGATCGGCTGGTCGCCATCGCAACCCCTTCCTTCAATCGTCAACTTAGAACACCGGTGACATACCTCACAAATCCGGGGCCACGTTGTTACAGACCCGATGCAGAACAGTTGCATTCCGTGCGGTGTCCGGATCACGCCGGATGCAGCACTCCGCACGCGGCTCCGGTGCCCGATAGGCTCGATCCCGCACATCGCTGACGAAGACTCGAATCCCGGAGGTTCCCCATGTCGCTGACCACCACGCTCCTCGATCCCGCGCGCCAGCCGGCCGTCGTCGCCGACTTCGCGTCGGTCGTCGAAGCCGAGGTCGGCGACAAGAGCGGCCTGTCCGGCACCGTCATCAAGACCGCGTACGCGGCGGTGAAGAAGGTCTCGCCCTCGGTCATCGAGTCGGCCCTGACCAAGCTGCTGCCCGACTTCGCCGCGGCGCTCGACCCGTTCTGGACCGAGTTCTCGGCCCAGGGCCCCGGCGACTTCGGCCAGTTCCTCGCCGCCCGCGGCGACGCCGTCGGCGATGCGCTGCTCGCCGTGACCGATGCCAAGGCCGAGTCCACGACCCAGCCCGCGCTGCGCAAGGCCTACTCGAGCCTGCGCGGCAAGGCCAAGGAGAACGTCGTGGCGGCGCTGCCCCGCGTCGGCGCGGCCGTCCAGAAGAACGCCGCCTGATCATGGGGAAGGTGCAGCTCCACGGGTCGGACCAGCTGACCACAGCGGTCGAGCACGCCTACAGCGCCACGGTGTCGGCGGGCACCACCGTGCACATCGCCGGTGTCGCCCCGCTCGACGCCGGCGGCACGACCGTCGCTCCCGGCGACGTCCAGGGCCAGGTGCGCGCCGCCGTCGCCAACCTCCGGGTGATCCTGGGGGAGCGCGGCGCCGAGCTCGCCGACGTCGCGCGGCTGACGGTGTTCGTCGCCGAGCACCTGCAGGTCGACCTGCAGGTGGCGGTGGACACCCTCGCCGAGGTCTTCGTCGACCTGCCGCCGCTGTCGGTGATCGGAGTGAGTCGGCTCCGGTACGACGACCAGGTGGTCGAACTGGAGGCCGTCGCCGCGCTGTGACGGTGGGCCCGTCGCCCAGCCGGGCGACGGGTGGCCCGGAGGTTGCTGCCGCGCGCTGAGCGCGCAGCCGCCACCTGTGACAACGCGCACAGGGCCGCGGTCGCGCGAGCGCTTGCCACAGTGGTTCGTTCGCGCCGAAGCGCAGGGTCTACCGTGGAAGGCGTGAGTACGCCTTCTTCCGCAGATGCCGTGGCCACCGTGATCACCGGGGCGAGCTGGCCCCGGATCCTCACCTGGCGGTCCGCGGACGGGAACCTCCTCGAGTCGGTCCGGGTGCAGCTCAGCGGTGACCGGATCAAGGCCTACGGCCGGATCATCTCGGCGCCGACGGCCGACAGTCCCGCGTTCAACGCCTCCTACGACCTGGTCACCGACGACGAGGGCGTCACCAAGCGCCTGTCGGTGCACGCCCTGACGGCGGCCGGCGAGTCCCAGGTGACCATCGCCCGCGACGGAGAGAACCACTGGCTGGTCCAGGGAGCCCAGGGCTCCGAGCGCGGCTTCTTCTCGGGAGCACTGAGCGTGGACGTGCTCAAGTCAGCGTTCTTCAACGCACTGACCATCCGCCGGTTCGATCTGCAGACCCACTCGGAGGCCATCGACGTCCCCGTCGTGTACGTGGATCTGCCCAGTCTGCAGGTCAAGGAGACGGTCATCAACTACGACGGTGCCGCCGACGGCATCACCGTCATCTCGCCGGTGTCCAGCTCGAAGGTCTCCGTCGACGCCGACGGTTTCGTCGTCGACTACCCGGGGCTGTCGACCCGCGTCGAGTAGCTCGCGTCGATCGACACTCAGTCCAGAGAGGTGATCACGCCGCCCGCGTGACCGGCCTCGCGCAGCGCCCGCTGCCATCCCGCCCCGTCGAGCACGGGAGCGATCGGGGTGCGGCGGGCGTTCTCGTACCGCTTGCGCGCCGCGTAGCCCCGTTCGGTGATATCGCCGACGGTGCCCCGCCCGGCCAGTTCGGCGCGCGCGGCGATCAGCTCGGCGATCGTGTCGTCGAGCGCGTCGAGCAGGGCCTCGGCGTTGGCCTCGCACATCGCGTTCACCAGCGACGGTGCCGTGCCTGCCACCCGCGTGACATCGCGGAAACTGCTCGCGGCCAGGGAGTGGGCGAGCTGCTTGGCCGCGGGATCCAGTTCGGCGGTGATGGCCACGGCCTCGGCGACCACGTGCACCGAGTGCGAGATCCGAGCGACGGCGGCGTCGTGCTCGGCGGATCCCGCGGGCACGATCACGGCGCCGCAGTCCAGGCCGACGGTCGCGGCCAGGCGCCAGGCCTGCGCGGGAGTGTCGTCGTCGGCGGTGACGACCCAGGTGGCACCGTCGAACAGGGTGGCGTCGGTGGCCTCCCAGCCGGAGAACGCGGTCCCGGCCATCGGGTGGCCGCCGGCGTAGCGCCCCGTCAGGCCGGCCGCTGCGACCCGCCGCGCGACGTCCCCCTTGACGCTCACCGCGTCGGTGAGCCATGCGTTCGGGGCGTGCTCGGCGACGGCGGCCAGCACGCCGTCGAGGGCCGGGACGGGGACGGCCACCACGATCACGTGCCGGCCCTGATCGGCCCGCCGCAGGGTCGCGACCAGGTCGGACGAGGCATCGAATCCGGCGGCGTCCGCGTCGTCGACCGCCGCGGCCGAGCGGTTCCAGCCGTACGCCGGGCGACCGGCACGGCCCAGGGCCCGCAGGATCGAGCCGCCGATCAGGCCCAGGCCGAGGACGCAGACGGGGACGTCGGAATGAGGAGCATGCTGCGCGGACACCCCGACAGCGTTCCACAGCGGCGTTCGGAAGCCGTATGGACGTGTCGCGGACGGGCGTTTACGGATACGGTTTCACCCATGGCCGCACAGACCTCACCGGAGCGCTACGACGACACCGACGGCTACGCCGTGGCAGTGACCCGCGAGGAGACCACCTGGACCGTGCACCTCCTCGACCCCGGCGCGCTGGGCAGCATCGCCAAGGCCGAGCAGGAGATCAAGGCGCTGCGCGTCACCGGAGCGGTCTTCGGCGTGCTCAACGTCGACGACGAGTACTTCGTCGTGGTCCGGCCCGGTCCGTCGGGCACGCGCCTGCTGCTCTCCGACGCCACCGCCGCCGTCTTCGACGAGCTGGCCGAGCAGGCGCTGGAGCGACTCAACGTCGAGGTGCCGGACATCGACCCCGAGGAGATCGAGGAGACCGACCCCTGGCCCGAGGGCGACCTGGCGATCCTCGGCGACCTCGGACTCGGGGAGCAGGAGCTCAGCGTCCTGCTCGCGGACCCCGACCTGTACCCGGACGAGCAGCTCCAGGTGATCGCGGAGCGCCTCGGTTTCGACTCCCAGCTCGGCGCGGTCCTGGACTCGCTCGGCTAGTGGCCCTGCTGGACGCCGAACGCGCGGCCATGGGCTTCGCGCTCGAGGCTGCGGACCTCGCAGGGCCCGACGACGTGCCCGTCGGCGCTGCGGTCCTCGCGCCCGACGGTGCCGTGCTCGCGCTCGCGGGGAATCGTCGGGAACAGCTGGGCGACCCGACGGCTCACGCGGAGGTCCTCGCGCTGCGGGCCGCGGCGGCGCGGTTCGGCGACGGCTGGCGCCTGGGCGGTTGCACCCTCGCGGTGACCCTCGAGCCCTGTGCGATGTGCGCGGGCGCGCTCGTCTCCGCCCGGATCGAGCACCTCGTGTTCGGGGCCTTCGAGCCGAAGACCGGGGCCGTGGGCTCGGTCTGGGACGTGGTCCGCGACCCGCGCGTCACGCACCGGGTGACCGTGCGTGGCGGCGTCCGTGAGGCCGAGTGCGCCGCCCTGCTGACCGACTTCTTCACCCCGCACAGGCCGTGACCTGCCGATTTAACGCCTGAGACGTCTTCCGGTAAAGTTTCGCGACGGTGGCGTGTCCGAGCGGCCGAAGGTGCAGCACTCGAAATGCTGTGTGCGGTAACCCCGTACCGAGGGTTCAAATCCCTCCGCCACCGCCAAGGGAATGCCCCGTGACCTGCAGTGATGCGGATCGCGGGGCATTACTCGTTCGTGCGGTGTCACCATGCGTGGCTCACAACGCACATCCGTTTCCGGAGCGGGTGCCCGCTCACACGTCGGTCCGTGCGGCAGTCGCTGCCGAGATGCCCCGGTCACGCGATGACCGCGCCGCTGGAGACGACGTTCGGGCGCGCCCGCGCCGTATCGGTCGCCGCAGCCACCACTCGCAGAAGGCGAGCGCGATGAGCCAGCTCGGCAGCGCGACGATGGCCGGCCCCCAGGCATCGAGGAAGGACTCGGGCACGCCTGCGGCGCCGAGGACCAGGAAGGCGATCGGCCCCAGGATCCGATTGATGATCACCGAGTACATCAGCGCGGCGCTGCGCAGCATCCAGCGCCGGTGGGCGGCCACGTCGCGCCCGACGATCGCCCGCACGCCGAGCGCGGTGAACAGCAGCATCAGTGAGCCGAGCGTCACGTTGGACACGGCGTTGACCGGCCCGAACGGCGTGACCGTCCCGATCGCGATGGCCGCGAGCCCCACGGGCAGCGCGCACGCCACGTAGATCCGGCCGGCGATCCAGTGGTACCGCGCGAACCAGCGACGTCCGAGCTGGACCAGCCCGGCGAGCATGGCGACCGACCCGAGCAGGATGTGCCCGACGAGCAGTCCGTAGTACCAGTTCGGGGCGTTCTCGATCGGCACGCGGCTCCCGCCCGTGAGGTACGGCGGCAGGGAGTAGGCGAGGAACACCAGCACGATGAGGGCGCCGGCCAGCAGTTTCTTCATGTCCGGAACGCTAGGAGCCGCCGCCGCGCGCACGGATCACCCGCGCGGGTGGCGCTGCGTAGTCCGCTCGGGTGAGAGACGATGTCCTCGTCAGCCGGAGGGGGATGTGTATGAACGACGACGGTGCCTGGGGCGCGCCCGATCTCGATCTGCCGCGGTATCTGTGCCGTGTCGGCCTGGAGTCCCCGCCGCCTCCCGATCTCGCCGGCCTGTCGGCACTGGTCCGTGTCCACGCCCTCACGCTGCCGTGGGAGAACCTCGACGCGGTGCGAGGCATCCCGGGCGATCTGACGATCGACGCGCTGCAGCGCCGCATGATCGACGGCCGCCGCGGCTACGGCTGCACGGGCCACGTCCCGCTGCTCGCCGCGGTCCTGCAGCGCACGGGGTTCCGGTTCGGCGCCGCGTCCGGCCGGGTGCTGGTCGACGGTCGGCCGTCCGCGAGCACGCACGCCCTGTTGCTCGTCGAGGTCGACGGTGCGCGGTACCTCGCGGAGGTCGGCTTCGGCGCCGTGCCGACCACGCCGCTCCGGCTGGAATCGGGCCTCGAGCAGGACACCGACGGCTGGCGCTACCGGCTCACGGCCGCGCACGTCGGCTTCGGCGAGGAGTGGCAGCTGGACTTCCTCGACCCGAGCTCGGGCCAGTGGCGCCCGCAGTACCGGTTCGCGCTCACCGACCGCACGTGGTCGGACCTGCGGATGACCAACTTCTACGTCGCGACCTCGCCGCACTCGCCCTTCCGCGGCCGGATCATGGCCGTCGTGAACCGGTCGGGCGAGCGCCACGTCCTCACCCGGGACGCGGTGATCACCACCCGCCCCGACGGCTTCAAGGAGTCCGTGCCGTACGCGACGGCGGACCGTCGGGCGATCCTGGCCGAGACCTTCGCGATCGACCTGCCCGAGGACGAGGCCGCGGAGCTCGCGGCCGTCAGTGGGAGCTGAAGAAGCCGATCGCCCTGTCCCCGTTGTCGCAGCGCGCGAGCATGCCGGGGGTCGTCGGGAAGGTGCAGTTCCAGCCCTCGACGGTGACGGGCCGTCCCGTCGCGATCTTGGGCCCGAAGGCGGTGGCCACGCGCATCGCCTCGGCGCAGTCGACCTTGGTGGCCCCGAGGGCGTGGACGTACAGGGCCCCGTCGGGGCCGCGGGTCTGGCCGCACATCTCGGCGCGGGTCTCGGAGGCGGCCGCGGTCGTGGTGGCCGACGGTGCGCCGGACGGCGCGGGGGCGGTGGACGAGTCGGAGGAGCTGCCGCAGCCGGCCAGGAGGAGGCCGCACGCTGTGGCGGCTGCGACGGCTGTGACAGGCGTTGCGATGCGCTGAAAGGCGGTCATGCCCTGCACAGTACCCGCGCCTCGGTGATGAGCCTCACAAAACTGCCGGTCAGCGACTTTATTGCGGATGGAAACCATCGGTACACTCGACAGCGACTCGTATCACGCAGCTCTCGCGCCTCGACGACTAGGAGTACCTCCATGGCACTGTTTCTGTACCGGGTGGGTAGGTTCGCCTACCTCAACCGATTCAAGGTCATCGCCGTGTGGCTGTTGCTGCTCGTCGGCATGGGGCTCGGCGCCGCGGCGCTGAGCAAGCCGACCGTCGACAACTTCTCGCTGCCCGGCCTGCCCTCGGCGAAGGCCACGGACATCGTGTCCGAGAACTTCAGCGACAAGGGCGGGGACCCGTTCACCACGGCGTCAGCGACCATCGTCTTCCACGCCACTCAGGGCAAGCTGACGGATCCCGGTAATGCCGCCGGCATCGACAAGACGATCGCCGACATCAAGGCGCTCACGAAGGACGGCGACGACGGGCAGAAGGTCACGGTCGTCAAGGACCCGGAGCTGCTGCACAACCCCACCGTCGAGCTCGACCCGAACAGTCTGACCGCGGATCAGAAGGCACGGCTCGAGACGATCGCCGCGCAGGGCAAGGACATCGCGTCCACCAAGACGCAGGCGCAGAAGGACGCGGACGCGGCGGTCACCTCCTCCGTGAGTCCCGACGGCAAGACGGCGAAGATCACCGTCAACTTCGTCGACAAGGTCACCGAGCTGCCGAAGGACCTGTCGGACAACCTGAAGAAGGCCCGCGAGGCGGGAGCGGCCGCGTCGGGCGGCACCCTGCAGGTCGAGGCCGACGGTTCCGCCGCGCGTGGGAACGCCGACATGGGTATGACCAGTGAGATCATCGGCATGATCGTCGCGGCGATCGTGCTCGTCATCACCTTCGCCTCGCTCGTCGCGTGGGGCCTGCCGCTGATCAACGCGATCATCGCCGTGCCGGTCGCGATCTGCGGCGTCATGATCGCAACGCACTTCGTGGAGCTCGGCACCTTCCCGACGGTCCTCACGTCGATGATCGGCCTGGCCGTCACCATCGACTACGCGCTGTTCATCGTCTCGCGGTACCGGCACGAGCTCCGGCGCCTCGGCGCCACCACACGGGAGCAGCGGGCGGAGGCCGCGGGCATCGCGGTGGGCACCGCCGGGTCGGCTGTCATCTTCGCGGGTCTGACGGTGATCATCGCGCTCGCCGCGTTGGCCTTCATCGGAATGGACTTCCTCGGCCAGATGGGCGTCGCCGCCGCGTGGGGCGTCGGTATCGCGGTGGTCGTCGCGCTCACTCTGTTGCCCGCGATCCTCGGGCTGTTCGGCTCCAAGGTCTTCGCCGGCCGGGTCAAGGGCCTGCATCCGCAGGACACGGACGAGGGCGAGGGCCGGGTCGCCAACGGCCTGCGCTGGGCACACGTGGTGAAGAAGGTCCCCGTCGTCACTCTCATCGCCGGCGTTGCGGTGCTCGGCATCCTGGCGATCCCGATCAAGGACATGAAGACTGCGCTGCCCGGTTCGGGCATGAGCGAGAAGAGCACCTCCGAGCGCAAGGCCTACGACCTCGTCTCCGACGGCTGGGGCAAGGGCGCGAACGGCACCCTGCTCGTCGCGGTCGACGGTTCCGGGGCGAACCAGGACCAGCGGCTGCGTGCGTACTCCCAGATCGTGGACAAGATCAACACCGACCCGAGCATGTCGAAGCTGGTCGAGAACGCGCAGATCGCCGCGCTCGCGCCGAACAACAGCGCCGCGCAGATCATGGTCACTCCCAAGGGCGGGCCGAACGATCAGGACACCAAGGACCTGGTGGACAAGCTCCGCGCCCTGCCGAACGGCACGAACGGCACCATCAGCCGGCTCAACGTGGACCTCGGCGTGGCCGGTAACACCGCCATCGAGATGGACATCTCGGACAAGCTCGGTAAGGCGTTGTGGATCTACGTGGCCATCGTTGTCGGCCTGGCCTTCCTCCTGCTCCTCATCGCGTTCCGCTCGATCCTGGTGCCCCTCACCGCGGTGCTCGGCTTCCTGCTGTCCGTGGTGGCCACCTTCGGCGTGACCTCGGCGATCTTCACCGACGGCGCGCTCGGACTCATCGACAACACCCAGCCGCTGGTGTCCTTCCTGCCGATCTTCCTGGTGGGCATCGTGTTCGGCCTGGCGATGGACTATCAGGTGTTCCTGGTCTCGCGGATGCGGGAGGAGTTCGTGCACACCGGCGACGCGACGGGCGCCACGATCACCGGCGTGCAGTACGGCGCCCGCGTGGTGACCGCCGCAGCGATCATCATGATCTCGGTGTTCGCCTCGTTCATCCTCAACGAGCAGGTGTTCATCAAGGAGATCGGCTTCGGCCTCGCGGCCGCAGTCCTGCTGGACGCCTTCGTGGTCCGGATGGTGATCATCCCGTCGGTCATGATGCTGCTCGGCAGGTCGGCGTGGTGGCTGCCGAAGTGGCTCGACAAGATCCTGCCGAACGTCGACATCGAGGGCGAGGCGCTCGTCGCGATGCTCGGCCGTGGAGACGCGACGGCCGACACCGTCGCCTTCCCCGCCCCGGCGACCGCCGAGATCCCGGTTCCCACGGAACAACTCGTCGCCGCCGGCCCCACCGACGTGTACGCCCGCGGCAAGGCCCGCGTGCAGCAGCTCAACGGGGCCGCCGGCGTCGATACCAACGGCGTCAACGGGCATGCGAACGGCGTCGCGCGTCCCTCGGACGCGCCCACGGGCCCCGTCCCCCTGGTGCCGCTCGCGAAGGACGAGCCGGTGACGGCGCAGGCACCGGTGTACGCGGAGACGGAGCAGGTCGCCACGGCGGCGCCGGACACGGGCGAGTACCCCGTGGCGCGTCCCGGCGTCCCGTTGCCCGAGCAGACGACGACCGGTCCGATCGTCGGACGGGCCCGCGGCGACCGGACCTTCGACGAGATCGCCCAGCTGCGCGAGCAGAACAAGGTGATCGCGGCGGAGCTCAGTGCGCTGCGGTCGGACTACCGGTCCATGACGAGCCGGACTCGCCTGCAGAGCGAGCACATCAGTGACCCGACGCGTTTCGACATCGACGGTCGCCTCGAGGGGCCCGACGGTCCGCTCGGCCGCGCCGGTCGGCTGCTCACGCCGCACGGTGAGATCCTCACGCCCGCCTTCATTCCGGTGGGCACCAAGGCCACGGTGAAGACGGTGCTGCCGGAGGCGGTCTCGGAGCTCGGGGCGCAGGCGGTGCTCGCGAACGCCTACCACCTGTACCTGCAGCCCGGTCCCGAGATCGTCGAGCAGGCCGGCGGGCTCGGCAAGTTCATGAACTGGGACGGCCCGACCTTCACCGATTCCGGTGGCTTCCAGGTGATGTCACTGGGTTCGGGTTTCAAGAAGGTCATCGACATGAACGGTGGGGAGGAGCTTCAGGGCGACGACGCCATCGCAGAGGGCAAGGACCGCCTCTCGCGCGTCGATGACGACGGTGTCACCTTCCGCAGCCACATCGACGGCACCGAGCACCGGTTCACGCCCGAGGTGTCGATGCAGATCCAGCACCAGCTGGGCGCCGACATCATTTTCGCCTTCGACGAGCTGACCACCCTGCACAATTCCCGTGCGTACCAGGTGGAGTCGCTGGAGCGCACCCGCCTGTGGGCGCGGCGGTGCCTGTCCGAGCACAACTGGCTCACGGCGCAGCGGCACGACGCGATCTCGCTGTGGGGCGTCGTGCAGGGCGCGCAGTACGAGGATCTGCGGCGCAAGGCGGCGAAGGACCTGCGCGCCCTGAGCGACGAGGACCGGCTGTCCGGCGGTCTCGGTTTCGGCGGCTACGGCATCGGCGGCGCCCTGGAGAAGGCGAACCTGTCGACGATCGTGCGCTGGGTGAACCAGGAGCTGGAGGAGGACAAGCCGAAGCACCTGCTGGGCATCTCGGAGCCGGACGACATCTTCGCCGCGGTCGAGCAGGGCATCGACACCTTCGATTGCGTGTCCCCGTCGCGGGTGGCGCGCAACGGCGCGATCTACTCGCTGGACGGCCGCTACAACGTCACCAATTCGCGGTTCAAGACGGACTTCCGCCCGCTGGACCCGGAGACCGAGAACTTCACCTCGCAGTACACCCGCGCGTACATCCATCACCTGTTCAAGGCGAAGGAGGGTCTAGCGGCCACGCTGGCGACGATCCACAACGAGCAGTTCATCGTCTCCCTGGTCGCGAAGATCCGGCAGTCGATGCTCGACGGCACGTACTGGGAGTTCAAGGAGGAGTTCCTGGGTCGCTACTACCGCGGCACCCAGCACCACCTCGCCAAGTCCGACTAGGACGCGGCCTCCGCGCAGAAATGTCCGGTCATCCGTCTCGGCGATCCTCGGGACGGATGACCGGACGTTCTCAGCCGACCGGCAGTGTCCACGGCTCCCGGGGCAGCCGGGCGGGATCGAAGCCGCCCAGCATCTCCTGCGGGGTGCTCCCGCGCAGCCCCAGGCTCGCGGCGATCTCCGGCAGCACCACGGTGGGCCCGCCGCGCTGGGCCAGGGTGACGGCACCGTCGCGCTTGGCGAGCCGGACGCCGGTGGGGCCCAGCACGAGTGGCACGTGCGCGTAGGTCGGCGGAGTGCCGCCGAGCAGGCTCGTGAGGTACGCCTGGCGGGGCGCGGAGGAGAGCAGGTCGTCGCCGCGCACCACCTGGTCGACGCCCTGCGCGCAGTCGTCGACGACCACCGCGAGGTTGTAGGCGTAGGTGCCGTCGCCCCGGCGGAGTACGAAATCATCGACCGCGCCGGTGTGTTCGCCGTGCAGCTGGTCCGTCACCGTGAACTCGTGCACCGAGGAGCGCAGGCGCAGAGCTGCTGGGCGCTCCCGCCGCCGAACCACCCGCTCGGCCTCGGTGAGATCGCGGCACGTCCCCGGATAGGCCCCCTCGGGGGCGTGCGGCGCCGACGGCGCCGACAGGATCTCCCGGCGCGTGCAGTAGCACTCGTACACATCGAGTTCCGCGATCGCGGCGGCGTACCGGATTCCTCGCTCCGACTGCCGGACCACGGTGCCGTCCCAGTCCAACCCGATCGCGGCGAGATCCGCCAGCTGCCCGGCCTCGGCCTCCCGCGAGCTGCGCCCGGTGTCCAGATCCTCGACGCGCAGCAGGAATTCGCGCCCCGTCGACCGGGCGAACAGCCACGCGAGCAGCGCGGTGCGCAGGTTGCCCACGTGCAGGTCGCCCGACGGGCTGGGGGCGTACCGTCCGGCTGTCATCGCTCCAGTTTACGAGCGGACGCGCGCGAGGTTCCGCGCCCAGGCCGCGACGTGGTCGACCAGCTCGGGCGGTCGCACGACGGTGACCGGCGCGTCGAGGACCGCGATCGCCATGGCCGGCCAGTCCAGGGACTCGGCCTCCATCCGGACGATGGTGGCGGCACCGTCGGACTCGATCCGGGCGTACCGCCCGATGGCGGCCCGGACCCGCTCCTCCGGAGCGTCGACGCGGAACTCGATGGTGAACCCCGGCGCGCGCTTGCCGACCGAGGCGCGCACGTACGCCGCGGCGTCGGCGGCGGGCAGTTCGCGGGGCCGGAACCGGACGCCGGTGCACGACGGCGCCTCCATCCGGTCGAGCCGGAAGCTGCGCCAGTCGTGACGGTGCAGGTCGTAGGCGACGAGGTACCAGCGGCGCCCCAGCGGCACCAGCCGCAGGGGTTCGGCCAGGCGCTGGGTCACGGCGCCGTCGGCGGCGGTGTAGCCGAACTCGATTCGCTCCTCGGCCCGGCAGGCCTCGGCGAGGCCGGTGAGGATCCGCGGGTCGACGGCGGGGCCACCCGGCACGCCGGCGGGCTGGGTGACGGCGCCCAGGGCTTCGACCCGCTTGCGCAGTCGCGGCGGCATGACCGCCGCGACCTTGCCGAGCGCGCGCACCGAGGTCTCGGCGATGCCGGCGATCCCGCCCTGGGCCGCGGTCTGCAGGCCGACGGCGATCGCCACGGCCTCCTCGTCGTCGAGTACGAGCGGTGGCAGGGCCGCACCCGCGGCCAGCTGGTAGCCGCCGTCCACGCCGCGGCTGGCGGTGACCGGATAGCCGAGGTCGCGCAGCCGCTCGATGTCGCGCCGCAGGGTGCGGACGGAGACCTCCAGCCGGTCGGCCAGTTCGCCGCCCGGCCAGTACCGGTGCGTCTGCAGAAGGGAGAGCAGTCGCAGGGTTCGGGAGCTCGTGTTCGCCATGTCTTCCAGTGTGTTCTGCATTACGGACAGAAACTGACACTAATACCTCATAGCCTTGTTCCATGACCGAGACACAGAGCATCTCCGCAGAGCGCACCGACATCCTCAGCCTCCTCGCCGAGAAGCGGCATTTCCTGCGTTTCACCGCGCAGAACCTCACCGACGAGCAGGCGAACACCCGCAGCACCGTCAGCGAACTGACCATCGGCGGGCTGATCAAGCACGTCACCCAGGTCGAGCAGGGCTGGCAGCAGTTCGCCCGCGGCGAGCGACACGTCATGGCGGACATCGATTGGGAGAACCCCGCGGACGGACAGATCGAGAGCTTCCAGGACGGCTTCCGGCTGGTCGAGGGCGAGACCCTCGAGTCGGCGCTGGCCGACTACGAGCGGACGGGTGCGGTGACCGACGAGATGGTGCGCACCCTTGACCTGGACGCGGCGTACGAGCTGCCCGAGGCGCCGTGGCAGCCGCCGGGCGTCTTCTGGTCGGTGCGCCGCGTCTTCCTGCACATCGCGGCGGAGACGGCGCAGCACACCGGCCACGCAGACATCATCCGCGAGACGATCGACGGCCAGAAGAGCATGGGATAGCGGGATTTCCCCGCGGCGGGGTCACGTGTCGGTGGCC
This sequence comes from Tsukamurella pseudospumae, assembly GCF_001575205.1. GTDB lineage: Bacteria > Actinomycetota > Actinomycetes > Mycobacteriales > Mycobacteriaceae > Tsukamurella > Tsukamurella pseudospumae. Next base: position 171,522 of record NZ_LSRE01000008.1, on the reverse strand, counting down.
CCGCCTACGATCGGTCCTGTGGACCTCCCCGTGAACCCGCCGTTGGACCCGATGCTCGCGAAGGCCGCGAAGGCGGTCCCCGGCGAGGGGTACTCGCACGAGCCCAAGTGGGACGGCTTCCGCGCCCTGATCTTCCGCGACGGCGATGACGTGTTCATCGGCTCCCGCAGTGGCAAGGACCTCGGCCGCTACTTCCCGGAGGTGGTGGCTGCGGCGCGCGCGGAACTGCCGGAGCGGTGCGTGCTCGACGGTGAGATCGCCGTCGCTGTGCACCGCGAGGGTCGCAAGCGACTCGACTGGGAGTCGCTCTCGCAGCGGATCCATCCCGCGGAATCGCGGATCGCCAAGCTCTCGGAGGAGACGCCGGCGATCTTCATCGGCTTCGACGCAGTGGCCATGGCGAACGTGGACCTGATGGGCAAGCCCTTCACCGCGCGGCGCGAGGTCCTCGAGTCCGCCTACGCCGGCACCGGCACCTGCAGGATCAGCCGCGTCACGACCGATGCCGCCGTGGCCGCCGACTGGTTCGAGCGGTTCGAGGGCGCCGGGCTCGACGGGGTGATCTCCAAGCGGATCGACGGACACTACCTGCCGGGCAAGCGCGAGATGATCAAGGTCAAACACGCCCGCACCGGCGACGCAGTGGTGATCGGCTACCGCATGCACAAGTCCCAGCCGAACGCCGTCGGGTCGGTGCTCCTGGGCCTCTACCAGGGCGATCAGCTCCTGCCCATCGGGGGCATCGGCGCGTTCACCGCTGCCAAGCGTGAGGAGTACCTGCAGTTGCTCGAGCCGATGCGCACCGCGGAGTCCGCGCAGGGCGAGCCGAACCGCTGGTCCTCGGCGGAGAAGACGGGGGAGTGGGTGCCGGTGCGTCCCGAGCTCGTCGTCGAGTTCGACTACGACCAGATGGAGGGCATGCGCCTGCGGCATACCGCGAAGTTCAAGCGCTGGCGCCCCGATCGCGAACCCTCGAGCTGCGGGTACGAGCAGCTCGACGTGCCGGTCAACTACGACCTCGACGACGTGCTGCAGGAGGGGAAGTAGATGGCCAAGACTCCGGCGGCGGAGGTCGTCGTCCAGGGGCCCGACGGTGACCGCGCCGTCCGGGTCTCGAGCCCGGACCGGATCATCTACCCAGCTACGGATCTCACGCCCGAGGTCTCCAAACTTCAGGTGGCGCAGTACTTCGCGGCAGTGGCCGAGCCTCTGCTCGGGGCCATCGGCGACCGTCCTACGGCGCTGGAGCGGTGGCCCGGCGGCGTCCACCCCGGCGGGCGGCTGGCGCAGGGCCCGCAGGACAAGGACGCCGACGGCTTCTACCAGAAGCGGATGATGCGCGGCGCGCCCGAATACGCGAAGACGGTGCGGATCGCCTTCCCGTCGGGCCGGCCCGCCGACGAGCTGTGCCCGTCGGAGCCCGCGATCGGAGTGTGGTGCGCGCAGATGGGCACCATCACCTTCCACCCGTGGCCGGTGCGCAGCGCCGACGTGGACCATCCCGACGAGTTGCGCATCGACCTGGACCCGCAGCCCGGTACGGACTTCCGCGACGCGGTGCGCGTCGCGGGCATCGCGCGCGAATTGGCCGAGGACCTCGGCCTGCGCGCGTACTGCAAGACCTCCGGCAACCGCGGCGTGCACGTCTTCGTGCGCATCGCCCCGCGCTGGGACTTCGTGGACGTACGGCACGCCGCCATCGCCTTCGGCCGAGAACTGGAGAAGCGGGACGACGGCGTCACCACCGCGTGGTGGAAGGAGGAGCGGGGGCAACGGATATTCGTGGACTACAACCAGAACAGCCGCGACCGCACCATCGCCTCCGCGTGGTCGCTGCGGGCCGTGCAGGGCGCCACCGTCTCCACGCCGCTCACGTGGGACGCGCTCGCCGAGCTTCGGGATCCCCACGAGCTCAACCTGTTCACCGTGCCCGAGCGCCTCACCGACGGGAATCCCTGGGCCGACATGGATGACACGGCCCACGACCTGACCCCTCTTCTGGAGAAGTGGGACGAGCACCCCGTCGAACTGAACTACCCGCCCGACTACCCGAAGATGCCCGGCGAGCCCCCGCGCGTGCAGCCCAGCAAGAAGGTGGCCGAGCACTGGGACGCGGAGGGCAACCGGATCGAGTAGTTCACGCGGGTCTGGTAAGCACAGGGCATGCGTTCACGTCGTCACCTCGCCGCCGCCCTCGTCGCCGTCCTCGCGGGAGGCTCTCTCGTCGCCTGCTCGCCCGGCAAGGGGGAGGACGCGGCCAAGCTCGATCTGAAGACCGGGACCAACTCACCGCTCACGATCAACGCCGGGCAGCTCGCACGGCTGGCGCAGGGCGGCGCCGTCGTCGACGTCAAGCCGACGGCCGACGGCACCGTCGAGGCGGCCAAGGGCGGCGCGCTGGTGTTCAAGCCCAAGGCCGGCTTCACCGGATCGGTCCAGCTCAAGGCGGTCGTCTCGCCCGCGGTCGCGCTGTACTCGTCGGACATCCCGCCGCTCGCCACCGTCGGCGGCGTGTCCGTGGACGGCAGCGGCTACGGCTCGGCGTGGACGCCGGTCCCCGGCGCGCAGGGCGAGTTCTACGGCCTCACCGACCGCGGTCCCAACGTCGACGGTCCCGGGAAGGACGAGAAGGTGTCGGTGACGCCGGACTTCACGCCGCAGATCGGCCGGTTCGCGTTCGAGGACGGTGTCGTGAAGCTGACGACCGTGATCACCCTCAAGGGGCGCGACGGCAAGCCGCTCAACGGCAGGAACGACACCGCCGCTCCGACCGGGGAGAAGATGCTCGACCTCGACGGCCGGGAGATCCCGCCGACCGACCACGGCATCGACCCCGAGGGGCTCGTCGCGCTGCCCGATGGCTCCTTCTGGGTGTCCGACGAGTACGGGCCCTTCCTGATCCACTTCGACGCCAACGGCCAGGAACTCGACCGACTCGTGCCGGGCAAGGGACTGCCGGAGGTGCTCAAGTCGCGCACGCCCAACCAGGGCATGGAGGGACTCACCGTGACGCCCGACGGTACGCGCCTGGTCGGGATCATGCAGTCCGCCTTGAACGTTCCCGGCCTGAACGGCAACGCGAAGGAGGTGCCCGCCACACGGATCGTTGTCGTCGACCTCAAGACCAAGGGCGTCCAGCAGTTCGTCTACCTCCTGGACAATCCGAAGGACACCAAGAAGGCGGTCTCCGAGATCACCGCGATCTCCAACACGGAGTTCCTCGTCGATGAGCGCGACGGCAAGCCCGCCCCCAGGGCGAACAAGACCGTCTACCGGATCAGCCTCGACGGTGCCACCCCGCTCGGCGAGCAGAACCCCGAGACGATCGTGGGCGTGAGCACGACGGCCGAGGCGGAGGCGGCGCTCAAGGGTGCCGGGATCACCCCGGTCCGCAAGACGACGGCCCTCGAGCTCAGTGGCCTGGTCGACAAGCTCAATCCCGCCGGGACCTTCTTCGGCCACGACAAGGTGGAGGGCCTCGCGACCACCGACGGTGGGAAGACCCTGTTCATCGCCAACGACAGCGACTTCGGGCTCGCAGGGATCGCGGGCCCGAGGACGCCCTTCCAGCTCACGGCGAAGATCCTGGCCAACGGGCTGCAGGACAGCCTCGAGGTGCTCAAGGTGGACACGACCAAGCTGAACGAGCCGCTGGTGGAGCGGACGATCACGGTCACCGTCGGGTAGTCGCGGCCGAGCACTGTATTTCAGTGTTGACTTATATAAGTAAGCAGTGAAATAATTGTTCTCGTGCACGCCTTCGATGTCCTCGGTGATCCCGTCCGTCGCCACCTGATCGAGCTCCTCGCTCAGGGTGAGCTGTCGGCGGGCGAGCTGAGCGACGACGTGCGAGCACGATTCGGTATCAGTCAGCCCGCGGTATCACAGCACCTGAAGGTGTTGCGGGAGGCGGGTTTCGTGACGGTTCGTCCGGAGGGGGCGCGGCGGCTGTACGCGGTGGAACTCGAGCCGCTGCGTCAGGTGGATGACTGGCTGGTGCCCTTCCGACACTTCTGGGCGCCGCGTCTCGCGGCCCTCGGTACCGAGATCGCGCGCGGTAAGAAGGCCCGCCGATCGACTACGGACAAGGACGAGAAATGACCTACGACATCGACGATCTCGCCACGGCCCAGCCGGCGGCGGTCGCCCGGCGCGCCGAGGTGCGCGACAGCGGGGAGGGGGAGGTCTTCGTCTCCGCCTCGCTCAGCCAGACCTACCCCACCGACGTCGCGGACCTCTGGGACGCCGTCACCAGCGCGGAGCGCCTCCCGCGCTGGTTCGCGCCGGTCCACGGCGAGCTCGTGCTCGGCGGCCGCTTCCAGGTGGAGGGCAACGCCGCGGGAACGGTGCTCGAATGCGATGCGCCGCACCGGTACCTGATCTCCTGGGAGATCATGGGCGGCAGTTCGCAGGTGGAGGTCACCGTCGAGGCCGACGGTGACGGTGCCCGCCTCACGCTGACTCACTCGGGGGAGAACGCCCGGGAATTCTACGAGCAGTTCGGCCCCGGAGCCACCGGCGTCGGCTGGGATCTGGCGTTCCTGGGCCTGAACGCACTGATCACCACCGGCCAGGACCGCCCGGAGGACGCCGAGGCGTTCTTCGCGACACCCGCCGCGAAGTCGTTGATCGCCGAGTCGGCGACGTCGTGGGCGGCGGCGACCGAGTCTGCCGGGGTGCCCGCCGATCTCGCTCGCGCGCAGGGCGAGCGGACCGCCGCGTTCTTCTCGGGCGAGTAGCGGTCAGGCCGCCGCGGCCGGCACCACGGGTGCGTCGTCGGAGTCCTTCTCCGGCGCGGACATCGCAGGGTCGGACGGCGCAGGCTCGGACGGAGTGTTCGCGCTCGGCGTCGATCCCGTTGGTGCGTCCGCCGTTGCCGTACCGGTTCCCGGCTCGGCCGCGTCCGTGACGACCGGTGTGGCCGGCTCGGACGTCGCTTCTCCGGTCGGCGTCCCAGCTCCTGCGGCCGGCTCGGTCGAGCCTGCGGGCTCCGTCGGGATCGCGGACTCGGCGGCGGAAGTCGCAGCCTGCGATGTCGTGTTCGGCAGCGGGGCCGCGCTTCTGGCGAGCTGCAGCAGCGTCGGCCGGTCGCCCGACGAGGGAGTCGGCGTCGGGCCGCTGGTCGGGTCGTCGGCCGAGTCGGCTGCGGTGTCCGGTGCGGTCGCGGTGGGCTTCGGCGTCAGGTAGCGCGACGCGTCGCCCGTGCCCGTGACGGCCTGGCCCACGCCCTGGACCGAGGCACCGAGCAGGTCGCCGCCGAGCCGCAACGGGTCGATCGCGGGAAGCAGTCCGAAGGGGGTTGCCTTCCCGTAATCGGAACGGTCGTAACCGGTCTCGATGATCACACGCGCCAGCGGGGAGACCAGGTCGACGAACGGCCGGACGAGAGCGGTCGTCCCGGTCGCGGCGCCGAGATCGAGTAGCGGCAGCATGATCGGCAGGATCTTGGCCGGCAGTGTGACGTACCGGGTGTCACCGCTGGTCTGGCAGTAGGTGGCCGCGGTGCAGTCCTTCGTCGCGGCCTCGACGGCCGCACGCACCTCGTCGGGCGTGTACCCGATGGGCGTGGCCGACTGATCGTCGGATCCCTTGGGCGCGAGCATCTTGCCGTGCACGTACCAGAATCCCGCAAGGGCGTTCGCCGTCGCGAGCAGATTTCCGGGGTAGCGCGGGAAATCGGCCACGCCGTCGTACTGGAACGCGACATCGGTGGTGTTGATCGTGCCGGGCTTCGCGGTGTTCGTCGGCGTTCCGGGACCGAAGGTCACGTCGAGGATCGGAATGTGGCCGAGGAAGGACGGGCGCGTGAACAGTCCGCCGTTGGGGCGACTCGCGTTGCCGATGAGGACGAACGAGACATTGTCCGGAACGCCGCCGGGTTGCTCCGAGAGCTGCTTCTTCACCGCGCTGACGACGGTGCCGCCCTGGGAGTAGCCGAAGATCACGATCGGATCGGTCTTGTCCGCCGCGCCGTAGGCCCGACCCAGGCTCTCGACGCCGCTGGCGACGGAATCGTCCCACTTGGCGCCCTGCAGCCCGCCCCACCCGGCGAGTGGGATGGGCCAGAACTCGGCGATGTAGGGCACGGGTGTCGCCGCGCAGCCTCCGGCGACGGCGCACGCGCCGGTCGGCGCGACGTAGTAGCCGACTGCGTGCTCCTGGTAGCCCGCCACCTTCGACGGGTCCTTGGTGCCGGTGCCGGGCACCACGAGGACCGTCGTCGCAGCCCAGGCGACCGCGGAGGTGAAGGTGAGGGCGAGCGCAGCGAGTACTGCGACCAGTGCGTATCCGAGCTTCCGGGCGTTATCGCGCATGAGGGAGCGACCTCTCGTGTTCAGGTTGCTCTCAGTTTCGCACGGGTCGTCTCGTTGCGCTCACGAACGCAACCCTCCGCGGTGCGGCTCGCCGCCCGGCTACCCCGAGCAGACCGCCAGGACCCGCTCGGCGCGGTCGGGGAGCAGGTGCCCCACGTCCGGGAGCAGCGCGACCGCGTCCTCGCCGAACACGGCCCGCGCGTGCTCGGCGGCGCGCGGACCGTCGAGCATCCGATCGCGACCGCCGAACGCGGCGGACACCCGGGCGGTGATGCCGGCGAGCGCGGCGTCGGGGAAGACGGGCAGGCCGTCGGTGCGCGGCCGGAAGTTCCGGAAGGTGAGCCCGCTGAACGCGGCGAGATCGCGGCCCAGTCCGGGGTCCGTGGGCGGCGTCCAGCCCGTGAAGTACTGCATCGCGGCCCGGCGGCCGGGCTCGCCGAGCAGGCTCAACAGGCCCGCCACCAGGAGCGGAGCCGTTCGGCGCGGCCCGAGCCCGCCGGGCGAGAGGAGGCCGAGGGTCCGGACGCGGGCAGGGTGCTCGGCCGCGTAGTCCAGCGCGACCCATCCGCCGAGCGACTCCCCGATCACCGTCGCCTCGGCCGCGTCGAGCGCATCGCTCACGCCCGCGAGCCAGGCGGCGTGCGCACCAGACTCCAGCGGCAGTCGCGATACGACGGTGCCGCCCGGCTCGCCCGGCAGGTCGATCGCGTGCACCCGGTGCGTCCGCGCGAGCTGCGGGATCTCGTTCGCCCAGTTCAGCGACGTGCCGCCCGAGCCGTGCAGGAGCAGGACGGAAGGGGCACCGTCGGGCCCGGCACTGAGGACGTGCGTCCCATCGACGACGGTGCGCTCCACGCCCGGCAGGTACGTCGACACCAGTCGCGCGTATTCCTCGCCCACCGCGCGGGCGCCCTCGGCGCTGCGGAAGCGGTCGTCGGTCACCGTCAGCCGAGCCCCTCGACGATGCGGAAGTCGCGCTCCACGGCGTCGCCCAGCGCGGCCAGTGCCTCCTGGTACGCCGCGCTCTCCCGGGTGGCGACGGCCTGTTCGAAGCTGTCGAACTCGATGACGATCGTGCGCTCGGCGACGCCCTGCTCGTACGCGGTGACACGCCCGTCGCGCGAGAGGAGACGCCCGCCTCCGGCCTGGACGGCGACCCGCGCCAGTTCGTCGTAGGCGGCGAGCCTCTCAGGATCCCTGATGACGCGGTAGACGCTGACCCAATAGCCCTTGGCCACGGTGACTCCTTGCTCGGGGAACGGGACGGTTCTCACCGGAGCAACCGTTGGACCGTGCCGTTTATGCCGAGGAACGACTCAGGGGCGGTTCCGATGAACTCGGAACCGCCCCTGATCTGCGGAGGATAGGGGATTTGAACCCCTGAGGGCTATTAACCCAACCCGCGTTCCAGGCGAGCGCCATAGGCCACTAGGCGAATCCTCCGTGGACCACTGTAGACGAAGGCCCCCGTCGACCCAAACGGGGCCGGACCCGTATAGTGGTCCACGGACTCCGCGCGGCGTCCATCCTGTGAACTCCCCCAGGGCGGGAACGCAGCAAGGGTCAACGGGCTCTGGCGGGTGCGCGGAGTCCCCTTTATGTCCGGGCCCGATTTCCGCCGGAGGCGCACCCGATGTCCACCTACGTGTCCCTGAGTCAGTCCGAGCTCGCCGATGTCCACGCGAAGCTGACGGAGCTGTTCGAGACGCTGAAGGCCCAGGGGTTGAAGCTGGACCTCACCCGCGGTAAGCCCGCGCCCGACCAGCTCGATCTGTCGAACGCGCTGCTCGCGCTGCCCGGCGAGGGCGACTACCGCGCCGCGGACGGTACCGACACCCGCAACTACGGCGGCCTCGCCGGCCTGCCCGAGCTACGGTCGATCTTCGGTGAGCTGCTCGGCATCCCGGTCGCGAACCTCTACGCGCAGAACAACTCCAGCCTCGAGATCATGCACCGCCTGATCACGCTCGCGTGGATCCACGGCACCGTCGACGGCGAGCGGCCTTGGGGCGCAGAGGAGTCGGTCAAGTTCCTCTGCCCGGCCCCCGGCTACGACCGGCACTTCGCCATCACCGCCGAGTTCGGCATCGAGATGATCGTCGTGCCCCTGAACCCGGACGGCCCCGACATGGCGGTGGTCAAGGATCTGGTGGCGAACGACCCGTCGATCAAGGGCATCTGGACCGTGCCGAAGTACGCCAACCCCACGGGGGCGGTCCACTCCGAGGAGATCACCCGGGAGCTGGTCTCGATGCCGACCGCCGCGCCGGACTTCCGCATCTTCTGGGACAACGCCTACGCCGTGCACCCCCTGGTGGGCGACGCACCGTCGGACCCGGACGTCCTGGGCCTGGCCGCCGAGGCCGGCCGCGCGAACCGTCCGTACGTGCTGGCCAGCACCTCGAAGATCACCTTCGCGGGCGCAGGCGTGAGCTTCTTGGGCGCCTCCGCGGAGAACTTGGCGTGGTACGGGAAGTACACCGGACTGACCTCGATCGGGCCCGACAAGGTGAACCAGCTGCGGCACGTCCGGTTCTTCGGCGACGCGGAGGGCGTGCGCGCACACATGCGCAAGCACCGCGACCTCATCGCGCCGAAGTTCGCGCGGGTCCTGGAGATCCTCGAGGAGCGGCTCGGCGCGGCTAAGGTCGCGTCCTGGAGCGAGCCCACGGGCGGCTACTTCATCAGCCTCGACGTGCTCGACGGGACGGCGGCGCGGACCGTCGCGCTGGCGAAGGAGGCGGGGATCGCCCTGACGGCCGCCGGCGCCACCTTCCCGCACGGGAAGGACCCGCACGACAGCAACATCCGGCTCGCGCCGACCTTCCCGTCGATCGATGAGCTTGAGACCGCAATGGACGGCGTGGCGACCTGTGTACTCTTGGCTTCTGCTGAAAAGCTGATGTCGCAGCCCGAATAGGGCGCGCCTGAGCAGGAGGATCGCGCCGGTGGCGGACGAGAACAGCCGGCGGTTCCCCCGGCAGTGGTGGGTGCTGGCCCTCTTCGCGGTGTCCGCGGGGGTCGCCGTGTGGCAGCAGTTCGTCCGGATCCCGTTCTCCACGCCGATGTACGGGCTGTTCCACAACCAGATCGACGCGGAGGTCTATCGCAAGGGCGGCCAGATCGTGGCCCGCGGCGGCGAGGGCCTCTACGACGGTGCCCTGCTCAACGACATCCTGCCCTTCACGTACACGCCGTTCGCCGGCGTGCTGTTCGTGCCGCTGAGCTGGATGTCCACGGACGTGATGCGCTGGGTCTGGACCGGGGCGGTGCTGCTCGCGCTGCTGGCGTGCATCATGATCGCCTTCCGGTTGCTCGGCTTCGCCCGGGACTGGCGCCTGTGGTTCGCCGGTATCTGCCTGACCCTCGTGGCGACGGTGCTCGAGCCCGTCCGCACGACGATCTGGTTCGGCCAGATCAACGTCTTCCTCATGCTGCTCCTGCTGTGGGATCTGGGGCGGCCCAGGGGCGCACGGTTCAAGGGCTTCAGCATCGGCATCGCCGCGGGCATCAAGCTCACGCCCGCCTTCTTCCTCGCCTATCTCGTCGTGACCAGGCAGTGGCGGGAGGCGCGGAACGCCCTGGGCGCGCTCGTCGGCACCGTCGTCATCGGGTTCCTGGTGATCCCGCACGAGTCGTGGAAGTACTGGTCCGGCACGTTCCTCGACGCCAACCGCGTCGGCGAGCCGAACCAGGTGGGCAACCAGTCGATCAACGGCCTCATCGCCTTCCTCACCCGGGCCGAGAAGCCCTCGACCGTGATCTGGCTGGCGGTCGCCGTGCCCGCCGCGCTCGCGGGCCTGGCGATCGCGGCGTGGGCGCACCGTCGCGGCGAGACGCTGCTCGCGATCACCGTCGTCGGGCTCACGGCCTGCGCCGTGTCGCCCTTCTCCTGGGGGCACCACTGGGTGTGGATCGTGCCGCTGCTGGTACTGCTGCTCGGTCGTGCGCTGCAGGCGAAAGCGTGGGTGGACCGTGCGCTCCCGTTGCTGGCGGCCGTCGGGCTCGTCGCGGCCACCTTCATCTGGGTGACCTACTTCCCGCATCTGCAGCCCACCGGCGTCGACGATGTGCACGACACCTACGCCATCGGCATCTTCCTGCGGCCGATGGAGAATCCGCTCCTCAAGGCCCTCGCCGGCGGCGTCTACGTGTGGATCTTCGCCGCGACCCTCGTCGGCGCGACCTGGCATCTGCGGCGTGCGGCCCGGGCCGATCGTGCAGCCTGACAGCGTCGCCGAGGACCGCCGGCTGCTCGCCTACCTCGGCACTGCGATGATCGCCGGGGGTCAGCCCGTGCACGAGGTCGAGTACGACCTCAAGGGCGTCGCCACGGCTCTGGGGTACCCGCTCGCGCAGGTCGGCGCCACACCGACGGGGCTCACGCTGGGACTCGAGCCGGGTTCCCCGGCCACGTTCGAGTCCGTCGCCGGCCCGCTCAGACTGGACCAGTCCGCGGTCGTGTCGGAGGTCCGACGGGGCCTGAACGCCCGGCGGCTCACCGCTGACGAGGCCTTCGCGCGGCTGGGTAACCTGCGGTCGCTGCCGCACCGTTATCCGCGCTGGCTGCAGGACACGTCGTGGTCGGTGATCGCGGTCGGGATCGCCATGCTGCTGCAGCCGGGCTGGCCGAACATCGCCGCCGCCGCGATCGGGGGCGGCGCGGTGATGCTGCTCGTCCGGCTCGCCGGCCGGGTCCGGCTCGCCGCCACGCTGCTCCCGACGATCGCGGCGTTCGTGGTGGGCACGGGCGTCTTCGCGGCCGCGCAGGCGGGCTGGCTCGACGGTCCGCTGCGCACCCTCCTCGCCCCGCTCGCCGTCCTGCTGCCGGGCGCGCTCGTGGTGACAGGCATGTCGGAGCTGGCCGCCGGGGCGATGGTGGCGGGCAGCGCCCGGCTCACCTTCGGTACGGTGCAGCTGCTGCTCTTCTCCCTCGGCATCCTCAGCGCGACGACGGTGCTCGGCGTCGCACCCGAGTTGCTGGCGAACGTGCGGGTGAATCAGCTGGGGGCGTGGGGACCGCCGGTCGGGCTGGCGGTGATCTGCGTCGGGCTGTGCCTCAACGAGGGGGCGTCCATGTGGCTGCTGCCGGCGATCGCGCTGGTCGTTGCGGCGGCCTTCGGGGCGCAACTCGCGGGGCAGGCGGCGTCGGGTGCGGTGCTGGGCGGCTTCCTCGGCGCCATCGCGGGCAGCCTGGGTGCCTCGCTGGCCGCGTACCTGCGGCCACAGCTGCCGCGGCTCGTGGTCTTCCTACCCGCGTTCTGGGTGCTCGTGCCGGGCAGTCTCGGGCTGCTGTCGGTGACCTCGATCGGCATCGATCCGCAGCAGGGCGTGCGGACCGTCGTCGACGTGGGCGCGGTGATCTGCGCCCTGGCGTTGGGCCTGCTGTTCGGATCCGCGATGGCGCAGGCGGCCGCCGGACCGCTCGCGCGCCTTCGCGCGCCCCGGTAACGGGTTGTTCATCTGCGCACCGAAAAATGTTCAAATGCGCATGTTTCCATGCTGGAATGACGAAACTCGGTAGTGGCAAGGCCCCGGTGGCTCTCGCGGTGAGCGCTGTGGCGGTGCTCGGCATGGTCGCCGCGTGCGGCGGCGACAACGGCGGTCCCGGCGTCTCGGGTGAGACCGCGGCGAAGGTCGAGATCAATCGCGTCGCGGCCGGCGACATCACTGCGCACGGCGGTGCCAAGCGCCTCGCGGGCGACCAGACGCAGGCGATCGCCGACTCGATCCAGCGGTCGAAGGCGAAGAACGTGATCCTCGTGATCGGCGACGGCACCGCGAACCAGGAACTCACGCTGGCGCGGAACTACCAGTGGGGCGCGGGCGGGAGGATCCCCGGCATCGACGAGCTGCCGCTCTCCGGCGACTACACCACCTACGCGCTGGACAAGACCACCAAGAAGCCCGACTACACCACCGACTCCGCCGCCTCCGGCTCCGCGTGGGCCACCGGTACCAAGACCTACAACGGCGCCGTGGGGGTCGACGTGAACGGCAAGCCGCAGCGCTCGATCCTGGAGATCGCGCGGGCCAACGGCCGCCGGACCGGCAACGTCACCACCACCGAGTTGCAGGACGCCACCCCCGCCGTGCAGGTCGCGCACGTCTCCCAGCGCAAGTGCTACGGCCCCGTCGAGACCAAGGAGAAGTGCACCTCCGACGCGCTGGAGAACGGCGGCCTCGGTTCCATCACCGAGCAGCTGCTGGCGGCCCGTGCGGACGTGACTCTCGGCGGCGGCTGGAAGACCTTCTCGCAGACCGCGACCGCGGGTGAGTACCGGGACAAGACCCTCGAGGCGCAGGCCAAGGAGCGCGGCTACCAGATCGTCCGTTCCGGCGACGAGCTCGACGCGATCAAGGCGGCCGATCAGGACAAGCCGCTGCTCGGCGTGTTCGCCGACGGCAACCTGCCTCGCCTGTGGGACAAGGCGACCGCCACCAAGGAGGGCGGCAAGGAGGCGCCGATCACCTGCGCACCCAACCCGGCGTTCGGTGCCACCCCCAAGCTCGCGTCGATGACGAAGAAGGCCATCGATCTGCTCAAGGGCGACAAGGGCTTCTTCCTGCAGGTCGAGTCCGGGTCCGTCGACAAGGCCAACCACGACGCCGATCCTTGCGGTCAGATCGGCGAGACCGTGCAGCTGTCCGAGGCCGTCTCCACGGCGCTCGAGTTCGCCAAGCAGGACAAGGACACCCTGGTCATCGTCACCGGCGACCACGCGCACACCAGCCAGATCATCGAGGCGGGCACCGTCACGCCCGGCCTGACCCGCACGCTGAACACCAAGGACGGCGGAGTCCTCACCGTCAACTACGGCACGTCGCTCGACCCCGGCGAGGAGCAGCACACCGGTGGCCAGGTCCGCATCGCCGCGTACGGTCCCGGCGCCGCGAACGTCGTGGGCGTGACGGATCAGACCGACCCGTTCTTCTACATCACCGACGTGCTCGGTCTGGATCGCGACAAGAAGTAGGGCGCCACCGGGGCGAGGCGGCATGTGCACCGATGAACCGTCGGCCGTGCATGTCACCCCGCCCCGGTAGCCTGACACCGTGGCTCTCTACCGGAAGTACCGTCCAGCGACGTTCGCCGAGGTCGTGGGGCAGGAGCACGTCACCGAGCCGCTGAGTACCGCGCTCGATTCCGGCCGCATCAACCACGCCTATCTGTTCTCCGGGCCGCGCGGCTGCGGCAAGACCTCGTCGGCCCGTATCTTGGCGCGCTCACTGAACTGCGAGCAGGGGCCCACCAGCACGCCGTGCGGGGTCTGCAACTCGTGCGTCGCGCTCGCCCCCGGCGGTCCCGGCAATCTGGACGTCACGGAGATGGACGCCGCCTCCCACGGCGGTGTCGATGATGCGCGCGAGCTCCGCGACCGCGCCTTCTACGCCCCCGCCGAGTCCCGCTACCGCGTCTTCATCGTGGACGAGGCGCACATGGTCACGCCGCAGGGATTCAACGCCCTGCTGAAGATCGTGGAGGAGCCGCCGGAGCACCTCATCTTCATCTTCGCTACCACGGAACCGGAGAAGGTGCTCACCACCATCCGCTCCCGCACGCACCACTACCCGTTCCGGCTGCTCGCGCCCAACGTGATGCGGCCGCTGCTGGAGAAGATCACGGGCGCCGAGCACGTCTCCGTCGAGCCGCAGGTCTATCCGCTGGTCATCCGCGCCGGCGGCGGCTCGCCGCGTGACTCGCTGTCGATCATGGACCAATTGCTCGCCGGCGCGGGCGCCGAGGGGGTCACCTATCAGCGCGCCCTGGGCCTGCTCGGCGTCACCGATACGGCCCTCATCGACGCCGCGGTCGACGCGCTCGCCACGTCCGACGGTGCCGCGCTGTTCGGCGCCGTCGAGCGGGTGATGGAGGCCGGGCACGATCCCCGTCGGTTCGCCACGGACCTGCTCGAACGCCTCCGGGACCTGATCCTGCTGCACACCGTGCCCGACGCGGCCGATCGCGGCCTCATCGACGTGCCGGTCGATGTACTCGAGACCATGCGCGGGGAGGCCGCGAAGCTGGGGCTGGCCACGCTCACCCGCTGCGCCGAGGTCACGCACGCCTCCCTCGCCGAGATGCGCGGCGCGACGTCGCCTCGGCTGCTGCTCGAGGTCATGTGCGCGCGGATGCTGCTCCCCGCCGCCGACGACTCGCAGGCCGCCCTCCTGCAGCGCATCGAGGCGCTCGAACGCCGGCCCGCCGGCGCGCCGCTCGCCGTCGGGTCCGTGCCCACCGGTCCGGTGTCCGACGGTGCCACCCCGGCCCCGTCGTCGGCCCCCGCCCCCCAGCCCGACGGTGCCGCCTCCCGCTTCGTTCGGCCCAGCCAGCGGCAGGCTGAGGCGGCTCCCGCAGCGCCGCCGGAAGCCGCGCCCGCCGCCCCCGCTGCGCCCGTCGCGCCCGTCGCGCCGGAGCCCGTTGTACAGGAGCCCGCTGCGCCCGAGCCCGCGGCGGTCGCAGAGTCCGAGCCGGTACTGCACCGGCCGGCTCCCGAGCGGGACCCGGAGCCGAACCCCGAGCCCGTCGCTGAGTCGGAACCGGCCGTGCCGCCGCGCGTGGAGCCGGTCGAGCAGTCGGCACCGCCCGCGCCGGAGCCGGTCGCGCCACCGGAGCCCGCGTACGAGCCCGAGCGCGTGCCCGAGCCCGCGCCGGCGCCCCGGGTGGACCCCGCTGCGGCGCAGGTAGCGTCGGGCCCGTCGATCGACGAGGTCCGCACGGCTTGGCCCAAGGTGCTCCGGGCGGTCAGCAGTCGCAGCAAGGTCACGGCCACGCTGATGACGAACATGCAGGTGCTCGGCCTGGCGGGGGATGTCCTGCATCTCGCGCTGCCGATCCCGGCATTGCTCGGCCGGTTCAGCGACCAGCAGCACGTGGGCAACCTGCGCGAGGCGGTCCGCGAGGTCTTCGGCACCCAGTGGAACGTCGAGGTCGGCGACGGCAGCGGCGCCCGCCCGCAGCAAGGAGCGCCCGCCGCGCAGCCGCAGCAGCGTCCTGCCGCGGAACCGCAGCGCAAGGCCCCGCCCACCTTCGAACGGCGCAGCCGTGCGGGCGATCAGCGGCCCGACCCCCGGCCCGCCGGGCGGGAGAACCGCGCACCGTCGCACCATGACGACATCCCGCTTCCGCCCGAGCCGGACCCCGAGCCGGCGCCGGTCGAGGAGGTCTCCGAGGAGGAGATGATCGAGGCCGCACACCGCGAGGACGCGGTGTCGGGCGGCGCCACCGCGCCCCGCCGCGACCCCGACGAGATCGCTCTCGAACTGCTCCGCAACGAACTCGGCGCCCGCCCGATCTGATCGGGGCGAGCGCTCCGCTGCGTTCCCGCGACGACGAAACGTTCCCGCGATCACCACGGTGATCGCGGGAACACTTCTCTGTCGCGGGAAGGGGGAAGGGCTCCGGCGTCAGGCGTCCCACCAGGGGCGCAAGGGCAGGTCGCCGGCGCCACCCTTCTCGTCCAGCTTCACAGCCAGGACCTGGTGCAGCTGAACCACGTTGCGCTCGAAGCCGAGCCGCGATCCCGCCATGTACAGGCCCCACACCCGGGCGGTGCCGAGGCCCACCTCGGCCACGGCCTCGTCCCAATTGGCGACCAGGTTCTTGCACCACTGTGCGAGGGTCAGCGCGTAGTGCTCGCGCAGGTTCTCCTCGTGCCGAACCTCCATGCCGCCGACGTCCTGGATCGCGGCGATCACCCTGCCGGAGCCGGTGAGCTCGCCGTCGGGGAAGACGTACCGGTCGATGAACTGGCCGCCTTTGCCCGACAGCTTGTTGTCGTGCCGCGTGATGGTGTGGTTCAGCAGCAGCCCACCGGTCTTCAGCTTGTCGCGCAGTGACGTGAAGTACGACGGGTAGTTGTGCACGCCGATGTGCTCGGTCAGGCCGATCGAGCTGATCGCGTCGAAGTCGCCCTCCGGGACGTCGCGGTAGTCGCTGTAGCGCACCTCGGCGAACTCGCCGAGGCCCTCGGCTTCGATCGCGGCCTGTGCCCACTGCGCCTGCTCCTTGGAGAGCGTTGCGCCGATGACGTGCACACCTCGCCGGGCGGCGTAGCGCACCATGCCGCCCCAGCCGCAGCCGACGTCCAGCAGCCGGTCGCCGGCCTTCAGCCGGAGCTTGTCGAAGACCAGGCGGTACTTGTTCTCCTGCGCCTCCTCCAGTGTGGCGTCCACGTCCGGGTAGCAGGCGCACGTGTAGGTCATCGACGGGCCGAGGACCAATTCGTAGAACCGGTTGGAGACGTCGTAGTGATGCTGGATCGCGTCCGCATCCCGAGCCTTGCTGTGCCGCAGCCCTTCTGCGATGCGACGCCAGCGGGGAATCGCCTCCTGCGGCGGCGGCGTCACGGGGATCATCCGCTCGGCGCCCACCGACCGCGCGATCTGTGCGATCAGCTTCGGCCCGGGCTTCGCGAACTGCAGGTCGTCCGAGAGCGCCTTGAGTGCCTCGTACGGGTCTCCCGGGGGAGCGCCGGTGAGCTCGAGGTCGCCGGCGATGTAGGCGCGGGCGAGGCCCATGTCTCCCGGTGCCGTTGCGAGATACGTGGTCCCGCGAGGGGTGAGCAGGTCGAGTCCGTACGGTGCGTCGTCCGGGCCGGCCGAGGAGCCGTCGTAGGCCTTCACCCGGATCGCGAGCTTCCCGCCCGCGACCTTCTCGATGATCTCCGCGAGGCTCAGCTTCGGGAGATGCTCCGTGGAGCGCGTCAAATCACTGCCTCCTGACTGTCTTGTCGTACAGGCCCAGGAGACGATCCTCCGGGTCGTACCGGGACTTGTACTTCTCCAAGTGGATTCCGCCGTAGAGCTCGTCGAACTCGGCGCGCTCGTAGAAGGCTTCGGAGTACAGGGACTTGTGTCCTCCCAACTCCGAGACCTTCTCCTCGATCAGGCGGTTCGCCCGGCCCTCGATCTGGCCGGGTTGCTTCGGGACCGCGGACCAGAAGCCGACGTTGACGTAGGTCTCGCGGGGTTCCAGCGGGTAGAGCGGCCAGGGCCGGTCCGGATCCGCGCCCGGCGGCAGCGGTTCACGCAACCGCAACGGGCACAGCCAGATCGGCTCGATGGGAATCTCTTCGAGGAACCACTCCAGGAACTCGGTGATGTCGTCGATATGGACCTCGATGTCCTGCACCACGCGCTCACCGGGCGGCTCGCCCTTGCGGGCGGCGAGCCGGTCGCCGATGTCCCACTTGCGGTCGAGTGCGATGAGCTTCCAGTAGAAGCTGCTGCGCAGCAGTTGCTTCGGCCACAGTCGCCGGACCGTGGGGTTCTGCGCTCCGAACGCGCGCGAGCACCAGAACCAGTCGGTGTCCCACCGCCACAGGTAATCGTGGGTCGTCAGCCGATCGCGGGTGACGCCGTCGGCGTGCTGGATCGACCGGTAGTAGACGTCCCGGCCCGTGTAGTCGCTGAGTGGCCCGTCCTCGTCGGTCCCGCGGCCCAGGACGAGGTAGGACTCGTCGGCGGAGAAGACCACGCCGTCGAGGTAGTCGACCCGCTCGCCGTCGTACTCGCGTTCGTCGACGATGTCGATCATCGTGTCCTGCAGGTCGTCGAGGGTGTGGAAGCGCACGTGGCGCAATTCCACGTACCGCCCCACCGGCTCCAGCTCGACGGTGATGCGGGTCGAGTAGCCCAGCGTGCCGTACGAGTTCGGGAAGCCGAAGTAGAGGTCCGCGTGCGGCCCATCCGGTGTGGCGGTGACGATCTCGCCGGTACCCGTGAGGATGTCCATCGAGCGGACCGCCTCGTGTGGCAGGCCGGCGCGGAACGAACTCGACTCGATGCCCATGCCGGTCACCGCGCCGCCGAGGGTGATCGTCTTGAGCTGCGGCACGACGGTCGGAGCCAGTCCGAAGGGCAGCGTCGCCGCCACCAGGTCCTCGTAGGTGCACATCCCACCGACGTCGGCCGTCCGCGCCGCCGGGTCGATCGAGATCACCTCGCCCAGACCCGAAACATCCAGGCCGGGTGCGTCGGTCGCGGCCCGGGCCCGGAACAGGTTCGAGGTCTTCTTCGCCAGGCGCACGCGGGCGTCGGCGGGGATGGCGCGATAGCTGGCGAGCAGGCGCTCGAGGCCCTCCCGGTAGGCGGATTCGCCCCCGATCGGGACTGTGGTCGGAGTGCGGACCGGCGCGGCATTGCGATCGCTCACGTCTACCGACGCTATACCTCTCGGGCGCGACGCGCGCGCCTCGTTACCGATTGGTTAGGCTGGCATCGAACACGTCGGCGGTGCCGACATCCATGCCGGCGGCCTCGCCGCCGGCCCCGTCACTAAGAGGATCGAAGTACGT
This sequence comes from Tsukamurella pseudospumae, assembly GCF_001575205.1. GTDB lineage: Bacteria > Actinomycetota > Actinomycetes > Mycobacteriales > Mycobacteriaceae > Tsukamurella > Tsukamurella pseudospumae. Next base: position 152,909 of record NZ_LSRE01000008.1, on the reverse strand, counting down.
TGGCCCAGGTAACCGCCACCAAGTCCACCACGATCGCCGCCGCGCCCGAGGCCGTCCTCGCCGCCGTCGCCGACTACACCCGCCGGGCCGAGATCCTGCCCCCGAACTACCGCGACTTCCGTGTCGTCGAGGGCGGGCACGGCGCCGGCACCGTCGCCGAATGGGTTCTGCAGGCCACCGAGAAGCGTTCCCGGAACGTGCGGGCCACCGTCACCGTCTCCGGCGACTCCGTCACGGAGACCGATGCGAACAGCTCGATGGTCACCGTCTACAGCGTGACCGGCGCCGGCGAGCAGTCCACCGTCACGATCACCACCACCTGGCAGGGCGCGGGCGGGATCGGGGGCTTCTTCGAGAAGACCTTCGCGCCCAAGGGCCTCGGCCGCATCTACGACGAATTGCTGACCAACCTCAAGGTGCAGGTCGAGTCCAACGGCTAGGCGCCCGCGGCGGCATCGCGGCGCCCCCGTCGCGCCGTTGCCGTTGCGCGACGGGGTCGACCCGACGCGTCTCGTCATCGCCGAGGAGGAGGCCGGGCGCACGCTCGGCGAGGTCCTGGAGGCCCGGTTCCCGGGCACCTCGGAGTACGTGGCCCGGGAAAGCGCCCACGGGTGTGTTCTCGGGTCCGACGGTGCGCCGCTGGCCCCGTCGACGCCCGTGACGGCCAGGCAGGCCGTGTGGATGTACCGCGAACTGCCCGACGAGGTCGACGTGCCCTTCGCTATGCCGATCCTGTTCGAGGATGAGCGGATCGTCGTCGTGGACAAGCCGCACTTCCTCGCGACGATGCCCCGCGGTGCGCGGGTGGTGCAGAGCGCCCTGGTCCGACTGCGTCGCGAGCTGGGAGAGCCGCTGCTCTCGCCCGCGCACCGTCTGGACCGGCTCACCGCCGGTGTGCTGCTGTTCACGCGTGACCCCGCGGTGCGCGGCGCGTACCAGCAGCTGTTCGCGACGGGGAGCGCACGCAAGGAGTACACGGCGCTGGCGCCGATCCGTGAGGACCTCGAGCTGCCGGCCGTCGTCGAGTCCCGGATCGAGAAGACACCGGGAATCATGCGGGCCTACGAGGTCGACGGCCCGATGAACGCGCGCTCGCACGTCGAGCTGGAGGCGGAGCTCCCGGACGGCAGAGGCGGCACCGTCGGGCGGTACCGGCTGCGGCCGGAGACCGGGAAGACGCACCAGCTGAGGCTGCACATGTCCGGTCTTGGCGCCCCGATTCTGGGGGACCCGCTGTACCCGCAGGCACGCGAGGTCGTGGACGGCGATTTCAGCGATCCACTGCGCCTGTTGGCGCGACGTCTGGCCTTCGTCGACCCGATCGACGGGGCTGAGCGCGCATACGCCAGCCTCCGTGAACTGACGGTCGTGAATCCGGCCGATTCCTCGGCCACGAGGGACGATTCGGCCTCGTGACCTAGGAATCGGCCGGATTCACGACTACTTGGTCTGCGGAGCTGCGAGGTACGCGGCGATGCCGGCGGCGATGGCGTCGGCGAGTCGCTGCTGGCCGTCGGCCGATTCGAGGACCTTGGCCTCGGCGGCGTCCTTGAGGTTGCCCGCCTCGACGAGCACGGACGGCACCGTCGACAGGTTGAGCCCGGCGAGGTCGGAGCGGGGGTAGAGGCCGCCGGAGCCGATGTAGGTGGCCGGGGTGAAGCCGCCGGAGGTCAGCGCCGAGACCATCGCCTTGGCGTACGTGGGGCTCGCGGTCTGCTGTGAGGGGTTGAGCGGCGGCGAGGAAAGATTCACGTGAAACCCTCGGTTACCGGGGGCGGAGCCGTCGGCGTGGATGCTCACGGCGGCGTCGGCGCCCCAGGTGTTGGCGGCCTCGGCGCGGGCGTCGATGCAGGAGGCGACGGAGGTGTCATCGTTGCGGGAGAGCATCACCTGGGCGCCCGCGGCGGTGAGCACCTGATACAGCTTGTAGGCCACGGCGTAGTTGAAGGTGTGCTCGGGCACACCGTTCACGCTGGTGGTGCCGGTGGTCTGGCAGGGCTTGGTCCCGCCACGACCGGTGGGTACCTGCTTGTTGATCGACGCGTCGTTGGCGCCGTTGTGGCCGGGATCGACGAAGATCTTCTTGCCGCTCAGCGCGCCCGCACCGAGCGGCGCCGCGTTGTTCACGAGTGCCGGCCCGCCGGACGATAGTCTGGAGGGAGCGGCCGCGTCCCGTCGCTGTCCGGCGTCACCGATGGTGCAGCCGGAGAGGACCAGCGCGGGGATCATGGTCGCGGCCAGGAGGGCGGAACGGCGGTTCTTCACAGATCGCACTGTACCGCCCCAACCGGCACAGTGGTATCACGAGTAACATGAATCGGACATAGCGGGTCGTGAGACCGGCGTAGGGAGACAAGCATGCAGCCCGGAGGCTCGATGGAAGACCTGATGGCCCAGGTCGGCGCGATGCAGCAGCAGCTCATGGCGGCACAGCAGGAACTCGCGGTGACCACCGTCGAGGGGCAGGCCGGCGGCGGCCTCGTCAAGGTCGCCGGCACCGGCGACGGCCAGGTGACGGCCGTGACCATCGATCCCAAGGTGGTCGACGCGGAGGATGTCGAGACCCTGCAGGACCTGGTCCTGGGTGCGCTCACCGACCTTCAGAACAACACCGCGGCGGTGGCGCAGCAGAAGATGGGGCCGCTGGCCGGCGGCCTGCCCTTCTGACGGTCGGCACGTGTACGAAGGACCCGTTCAGGAGCTGATCGACGAGCTGGCCAAGCTCCCGGGGGTGGGGCCGCGCGGCGCCCAGCGCATCGCGTTCCACCTCCTGGGGGTGCAGCCCACCGACATCGATCGGCTCACCAATGCCCTCGTCCGGGTGCGCAACGACGTGCGCTACTGCGAGGTCTGCGGCAATGTCTCGGCCGAGATCCGATGCCGGATCTGCTCGGATCCGCGGCGTGACACCTCGAAGATCTGCGTGGTCGAGGAGGCCAAGGACGTGCAGGCCGTGGAGCGCACCCGTGAGTACCGCGGGCTCTACCACGTGCTCGGTGGCGCGCTGAACCCGATCAAGGGCATCGGACCCGACAAGCTGCGGATCCGCGAGCTGCTCGTACGGCTCGGCACCGCGGTCGACGGCGTCGATGTGGACGAGGTCATCATCGCCACCGATCCCAACACGGAGGGTGAGGCCACCGCGGCTTTCCTGGTCCGGATGCTCAAGGACTTCCCGGGCCTGAGCGTGACCCGCCCCGCTGCGGGTCTGCCCATGGGCGCCGAGCTCGAGTTCGCGGACGAGTTGACCCTCGGCCGGGCGATGAGCGGCCGCCGCACCCTCGCCGAGCCGCCCCGCGTGCTCGAAGAGACGCCGCCGAGCTGACCCGTGAACGCCGCTGACGTGCTGGCCCGGCTGGGCGTGCCCGAGGGCATCGTCGCCGTCGACGGGCCGTCCGGGGCCGGCAAATCGACCTACGCGCAGCGCCTCGTCGACGATCTCCGCGCCGAGGGTGCCCGCGTCGCCCTGGTGCGCACGGACCACTACGCGACCTGGGACGACCCGGTGTCGTGGTGGCCGCAGCTCGTGGCCGAAGTGATCGACCCGCTGGTGCGCGGCCGTGACGCCTTCTACCGCCCGATGGTCTGGCGGGAGGGCGTCCCCACGTCGGGCGAGGAACTGCGCCTGCCGTGGGCCCCGCTCATCGTGATCGAGGGCGTCTCCAGTGCGCGTCGTGCCTTCGCCGACCGGATCTCGCTGGCGCTGTGGCTCGACGGCGGCACCGCACAGGAGCGGCTGGAGCGCGCCGTCGCGCGCGACGGCGAGGAGGCCCGCGCGGAGCTCGCGCGCTGGCAGGAGTTCGAGCGCGGTTGGTTCGCGGTCGACGGTACGCGGGAGCGCTGCACCGTCGTCGCCGCGCGGGCCGCCGAATAGGATCCGATCATGCGCCTGCGTGACAACCCGACCGTCGAGGTCTCCCGAGTCCTGAACTGCTCACCCGAACAGGCGTGGGAGTTCGTCACCGACATCGCCTTGCCCACCATTGTCGACGGTGAGCTCGAGCGCGCCGAGTGGCTCGACGGTGCCACCGGCGTCGCCGAGGGGGCGCGGTTCCGCGGGTACAACAGCAACGAACAGCTGGGGCAGTGGACCACCGACTCCGTCGTCGTCGAGGTCGAGGACGGGCGCCGCTGGGTCTGGGCCGTCGGGCCCGAGGGAGCTGCGCCGTGGGCCACCTGGGGTTTCGAGGTCGACCCGTCCCGGCAGGGCGCGATCGTCCGGCAGTGGGCCCGGGTCGGCGACGGTGCCTCGCCCTTCGCCGCCGTGGTCGCCGCGCAGCCCGAGAAGGAGGGGCGCATCGTCGACTACCGTCTCGGCGTGTGGCGGGCCGGCATGGAGGCCAATCTGGACGAGCTCGTGCGGCGGACGGCCTGACCGTGACGGCCGGCTACGCCCTTTTCGACACCGCCGTCGGGCGGTGCGGGATCGCCTGGGGCGCAGACGATGCCGTTACCGCCGTCCGGCTGCCGGAGGAGTCCGACGAGGCGACGGCCCGGCATCTCGGCGCAGGGGCGGATCCGTCCGAGCCGCCCGCCGAGGTCGCGCGGGTGATCGCCGCGATCGTCGACCTGGTCTCCGGTGCGAACCTCGACGACGACCTGTCGTGGGTGTCGCTGGATATGAACGGGCTCACCGATTTCCAGCGTGCCGTCTACGAGGCTGCCCGGCGGATCCTGCCGGGCAGCACCCGTACCTACGGCGAGATCGCCACGGAGATAGGACTTCCCGGTTCTGCGCGGGCCGTCGGGCGGGCGCTGGGCGAGAACCCGTACCCGCCCGTGGTGCCCTGCCACCGCGTGACCGCGGCGAACGGCCGCACCGGCGGCTTCTCCGCCGGTGGCGGCGTTACCACCAAGATGCGCCTGCTCTCCACCGAACAGGCCGTGCTCGGGCTCTGGTGACTACTCCTCCGCTCCCGGCGAAACGACCGTGAGCCCCTCCGCCTCTGCGGCTTTGCGAAGTCGCTTGTCGTAGCTGACGAAGGCAGCGATCTGGTCCCGGATGCTGACGGCCGATGCAAGATGAACGGCGTCGAGCGAGCGCAGGTACGCCGGGCCCACGCTTTCCGCCGCTCGCGCGATTGTCGTGTTCAGTGGGATCGTCACCAGCCGGGATCCTACGAATTGTGCCTGCGGAACGTCGTCCGGATCAGGTGACCGCGCGGCGACACGCGCCATTTCGATCCGGCCGATGACGCTCGTGGTCAGCTCCTCTCCTCCGTCGGTTTGTGCAGCCATCCACGCGGCGAGCGCATCCGATTCGTTCTCCGGGTTCAGCATCTTCGTGAGAGCGGACGTGTCGAGATAGATCACTATTCATCCCGCATTTCCATGAGGATCTCTGTCAACGACTTCTCGCCCGGTTCGCGCGGACGGCGGGCGTTCCGCATCGCTGTGATCGCGGCCAAGTCGAGCGGCCGTTCGGCGGGAATGATCAGTCCCGAGGCCACCAATTCGCGGTACTGGCGCTCCTTCTCGCTCACCGGCACCAGGCGAGCGACGAGCTTGCCGTGGTTGGTCACCTCGATCTCCTCGCCCGCCTCCACACGCGCGAGGTACTTCGAGGCGTGTTGCCGCAGCTCCCGGACCCCGATCTGCTCCATATCCCCGAATGTAGCACTCATTGTGCTACTCATGCGGCGCTCATTTTCGGTTCGTCCGGCCACCCGCCAGCGCTGACCCGGATGATCTCCACTGCCACTTCAGCGACCGCCGTCTCCGGAACGGCCAGCTCGTAGATGACGGACGGGTCGTCGTCGGGGCACAGCTCTTCGTACAACTCGCACATCGTCTCGTAGAGGGAGTCTTCGACGCGGGTGTAGAGGAATCGCAACAGCGTGGCGAGCCGGGCGTCCCTCGCGTCCTTGCGATTCCGTGAAGCCGGATCCGCCGCATCTGAGGTCGGCGTGTGGTTCGACCTCGATCCGTCGAAGGGGATCGCCGGCGTCGCTGCCTGCGTATTCTTCCTCGGCGGCGTCGGCGCTCGTCGGTTCCGCTTCTTCCGCGCGTCCCGCCGCTGCTTGCTCGTTCTGCTCATGAAGTCCCCCCGAACTCTCGATGATGGGGACACGCTAGAACGACCCACTGACAAGTTCTCTCACGAGGGTCGTACTCATCGGATCCGGCGCGAGGCCATGCATCGCACGCATGGCCTCGAGTGTAGAAATGCCTTATGAACAGGGGTGATGTAGCCATGCGTCTCGCGCATGGCTTTCGAGAAGCCACCTGCCTGCTCGCGCCCGCGGACTCACGCCGGGGCGCGCCTACTTCCGCAGGCGCTCGCGGCGCAGCAGCTCCACGTCCGGCAGGTCCAGGGGCTCGAGCGGCCGCCCGGTCGCACGGGAGATCAGGTGGTCCGCGAGCTCGGGATTCCGGGCCAGCGCCGGGCCGTGCATGTAGGTGCCGAGCACGCTGCCCTGCACGACCCCGTCGACCGCCACGCCGGCGCCGTTGCCCGTGCCCCGCACCACGCGCTGCAAGGGTGCGGCGTCCGGCCCCAGAGTCGAGCCGCCGCGGTGGTTCTCGAACCCGGTCAGCGGCTGCGTGAGGCCCTCGATCAGCGGTACGCCCTCCACCTCACCGATGGAGCGCTTCTCCTGCGGTGTCGTGGTCAAGTCGAACAGGGAGATGCCGTCGACGCGCTCGCCCTCGGAGGTCTCGTACCAGTGGCCGAACACCTGGATCGCAGCGCAGATCGCCAGCACCGGAACGCCCTTCGCTGCAGCCTCTTGGAGGCCGGGGTAGCGCGTCATGTGTCGGGTGGCGAGCCGCTGCGCGTTGTCCTCGGCGCCGCCGAGGGTGTAGATGTCGCACGACGCGGGCACCGGGTCGGACAGTGTGATCGGCAGGACCTCGGCGTCGATGCCGCGCAGCCGAGCACGCTGCCGCAGTACGAGCGCGTTGCCGCCGTCGCCGTACGTGCCCATCACGTCGGGCAGCACGAGGCCGATCACCAAGGTGGACTCGGTGATCCGGGTCTCGGATCCGGAGAAGTCGATCACGCGCTCCGCCCTTCCAGTGCCGTGTTCAGGTCGCGGAACGCCGTGTAGTTCGCGAGCACCTCCACGCGCCCGGGCGGGCAGGAGGCGATGGCGGCCAACGGATCCGGGAGCAGGGTGTGCTCGGCGCCGGCGTAGGTCAGCCGCACGGCGAGGTCGGCCCCGCGCTCGCCGGACGCCACGACCTTGCCGTTCTCGAACCGTTCGAACTGCACGTCCCACAGCCAGGACAGGTCCTCGCCGTCGGGTACCTGCCCGTTCACGGCGATCACGAGACCCTCTGCGGTGCCGTCGATCATCGACATGGCCTCCTGCCAGCCCGCGGGGTTCTTGGCGAGCAGCATCCGGACGGTGTGCTCCCCGACGGTGACGGTCGAGTACCGTCCGGCGACCTCCCCGACGGTGCCGACGGCGCGGACCGCCTCCAGCGGATCCGCGCCCATGGCGACGGCGGCGGCGACGGCCTGTGCGGCGTTGCCGCGGTTCGCCCGGCCGGGCAGCGCCAGCACCAGCGGAGCGACGAAGCCGTCCGGCCCGTGGATGTCCGACTCGTCCACCCACCAGTCGGGCTCCGGGCGGGAGAAATCGGTCCCCGTCGAGTACCAGTGGTCCCCGTCGCGGACGATCGGCTCGCCCGAGCGGGGGCACGACGTGGAGTCGCTGGTCCACCCCGCCCCGGCGGCGACCCACACGACGTTCTTCGCGTCGTACGCGACGGAGGTCACGAGCACGTCGTCACAGTTGGCGACCACCGTCAGCTCGGGGTGGGCGTCGACGCCCGCGCGCAGGCGGCGCTCGATGGCGTTGATCTCGCCCACCCGGTCCAGCTGGTCGCGGGAGAGGTTGAGCAGCACGAGCGCCTCGGCGCCGGTGGCATCGAGCACGTGCGGCACGTGCAGCTCGTCGACCTCGAGCGCGGCGAGCGACGCGCCCTGGTGCGCGGTGAGCGCGGCGACGATGCCGGCGTCCATGTTGGCCCCGTCGGCCTGCGTGGCGACCGGGCGGCCCGTCGTGGCGAGGGCGGCGGCGGTCATCCGCGTGGTGGTCGACTTGCCGTTCGTGCCGGTCACGACGACGGTCCGCTTACCGTCGGCCAGCCGGGCCATGAGATTCGGCTCGATCTTGAGCGCGACGAGGCCGCCGATCATCGAGCCCTTGCCGCGCCCGGCGCGCTGCGACGCCCAGGCTGCGGATCGGGCGGCGAGCAGCGCCGCGCGGGCGCGGAGGGGGAGTCCGGGCATGCGTTCCAGGATAGGGCAAGGTGGTTGCATGGCTGAACTGCACGAGGACCGGCAGCGGGCACTGTCGTTCGGGGCGATCGCGGCGGACTACGACCGGCTCCGGCCCCGGTACAGCGAGGTGACCCTCGACGCGATCGCGACGGGCCGCTCGGCCCTGGACGTCGGCGCCGGGACGGGGATCCTCGCCCGGCAGCTGCGGGACCGGGGCCTGGACGTCCTGGCCGTGGAGCCCGACGGTGCCATGGCCGCCCTCGCGCGGGCGTCGGGCGTGCCGGCCGAGGTCGCGACCTTCGAGGAGTGGGACGACCGCGGCCGCACCTTCGACCTCATCACGTTCGGGCAGTCCTTCCACTGGGTGGACGCGGACCGCGCGATCCCGCGCTTCCTGGAGCTGCTCAACCCGGGCGGGCGCGTGGTCCTGCTGTGGAACAAGCTCCGCCCGACGTCACCGCCCAACGACGACCTCCGCGCCGCGAGCAGCGACTACGTGAACGTCGAGGCCGCTGGCGCGGGGACCCCGCACGACCAGATGTTCCGGATGGCCGCGCTGAGGAGGACGTTCGAGGACGCGGGCTTCGCCGTGACCGAGCGCGAGGACGACTGGACCGAGACGCAGCCCAAGGAGCGGTGGCTCGACCTCGTCTTCACCTATTCGTCGCACTCAACGCTGCCGGACGACCGCCGGTCCGCCCTGCGCGCCGCGCTCGCCGCGGTCATCGGCGATCGTGACGTCGAGCTCGCCGCCGGCACGACCGCCCTCATCGCCACCCGGTAGTGGAGCGGGCTTGCGCAGCATCCCGAGCAGGCAGCCGGCGATGACGATTGCCGCGCCGGTCAGGGCGAGGGCCGTCGGATGCTCGCCGAGCACGGCCGCGCTCGCCGCGATGCCGACGACGGGAACCAGGAGCGTCGCCGGCGCCACCGTCGAGGCGGGGTAGCGGGCCATCAGCGCGCCCCACAGTCCGTAGCCGACGACGGTGCTCATGATCGCGATGTAGGCGACGCCCAGGAGCGCGAGGCGGCCCTCGGCACCGTCGAAGCTGTGGGCCAGGGCCTTCCAGCCCGTGGTGGGCCCCTCGATCGCGGCGCTGAGCGCCAGCAGGGGCAGGGGCGGGATGACCGACATCCACAGGGTGAACCGGAAGGGCTCCGACGGTGCCGCGAGTCGCTGTCCGATGTTGCCGAACGCCCAGCTCAGACCACCTAGCAGGGTAAGGGCGACGCCGAGGACGCCGACCCCGGACGCGGCGTCGGCGCGGTCCAGGATGATCAGGGACATGCCGACGACGGCGATCCCGATACCCGCGACCTGCCGGACGGTCAGCTTCTCGTGCAGCAGGACCGCGCCGAGCAACACCGTGAACGGCGCCGAGGACTGCAGGACCAGCGAGGCCAGGCCGGTCGGCATGCCGATGTGCATCGCGGTGAACAGCAGCCCGAATTGGAAGGTGCCCGAACCGATTCCGTAGAGGAGCAGCCACTTCACCGGGCCCTTCGGCGGCCGCACGAACAGCAGTACCGGGACCGCGAGCACCAGGAAGCGCAGGGCGCCGAGGAACAACGGCGGGAAGTAGTCCAGGCCGTAGCGGATGGCGAGGAAGTTGAGCCCCCACAGCACGACGACGGTGAGGGCGACGAGGCGGTCACGGGGGCTCATGACCTCCACTGTTCCGGCGCGCGAGCGGAAGCACAATCGAATACTTCTTGATCAACCATGTAGTCGACCTACATGAACCTGGAATCATGCGGCGCGCAGGTCTGCCGCCGGTGCAGAGCTGCGGTTAGCGTCGCGGAATGACCTTCGAACTGCGCGATCGCACCGTCGTCCTCATCGGGGGAGGCAGCGGGATCGGCCTCGCCGTCGCCCGCCGCGTGATCGCCGACGGTGCCCGGGTCGTCCTGGGTGGTCGCTCGCGGGAGCGGCTCGACGGTGCCGTCGCCGAGTTGGGACCGGGCGCGACGGCGCGGGCCGTCGACACCGCGGATCCCGCGTCCGTGGAGGACTTCTTCGCGGACATCGACACGGTCGACGCACTGCTGACGACCGCGGCCACCTACACGGTGGGTTCCTTCAAGGATCTCGACCCCGATGCCGCACGGAGCCCGTTCGAATCGAAGTTCTGGGGCCAGTACCGCGTGGTGAAGGCCGCCCTGCCGAAGTTCAGCGCCGATGCCGCAGTCGTTCTGGTCTCCGGCGCCGCCAGTGTCCGGCCCGCGGGGCCGGCGGCGCCCTATGTCGCCGCGAACGCCGCGATCGAGGGGCTCGCCCGCGGCCTGGCCGTGGAGCTGGCGCCGGTGCGGGTCACCGCGATCGCGCCCGGCACCGTCGACGGGAACCTGTGGGCGGGGCGGCCCGACGAGGCTCGGGACGCGGCGTTCGCGCACATCCGCCGCGAGGCGGTGCTCGGCAGGCCGGGGACCGAGGACGAGATCGCCGCTGCGGTCGTCCATCTGTTCACGAACACCTACACCACGGGCTCGACGCTGTACGTCGATGGCGGGTACGCCCTGCGCTGAGCCGCGCGTACGCTCACTGCGCATGGACGTCCACCGCCTGCGGATCCTGCGCGAGCTCGCCGACCGCGGCACGGTAGCCGCGACGGCGCGGGCGATGGACATGACCCCGTCGGCGGTGTCGCAGCAGCTCAAGGTGCTCGCCCGGGAGGCCGGGGTGGATCTGCTCGAACCCGACGGCCGGCGCGTGCGGCTCACCGACGCCGGGCTCGCGCTGGTCGTGCGCGCGGAATCGGTGCTGGGCGAACTCGATCGGGCCCGGGCCGAGATGGACCGCTACCGCTCGACGCCGGTCGGCGTGGTCCGGCTGACGCTGTTCCCGTCCGCGGCGGAGCTGCTGCTGCCGGGTGTGCTGCGGCGGACGAGGGCCGCCGGCGTGCGGGTCACCGCGTCGGACGCGGACCTGCCGGGCACGGAACTCCCGGCGATGCTGGCCGACGCGGACATCGTCGTGGCGCACCGGGACGAGCGCGCCGCACCGCTCGGCGGTCCGCGCATCGCCTCTCGCGTCCTCATGCGCGAGCCGATCGACCTGGTGGTGCCCCTGGGGCATCCGCTGGCGGACGCGGGCCGGGTCGACGCGACGCAGCTGGCGGACCTGGACTGGATCAGCGTGCGGGACGGCTTCCCCGTCGACGACGTGCTCCGCTCGCTGGCCACGCTCACCGGCGTGCAGCCGCGGGTGGTCCAGCGGATCAACGACTTCCACACCATCCAGGCGATGGTCGCCGCCGATCTCGGCGTGGCGCTCGTCGCCCGGCATGCCGTGACCCATCCGGGCGTCCGCGGGCTGGAGATCGTCGGCGTGCTCGCCGCCCGCATCCTCGAGGTCGCGATCCGGCCCGGCGCCGAGCGCCGCCCCGCGGTCGCCGCGGTCCTGCGGGCCCTCGACGAGGAGGTCGCCGCGGTCCAGCCGTAAGGCGGCAGGAATGTTCGCGCGCGGCAGATATCCTCGCTCGCCCCGCGAATAGTCGGTGTGTCCGGAGATATCTGACGGGGCCGGAGATTTCCGCGGGCGCTAGGAGTCGATAGCGACCTCGGTGGATGCGGCACCGCGGAGCGTGCCCACCTGTTCGGCCTCGTGGGTCACGGCCCTGCGGGCTCGAACCGAGAGCGGCGCGAAGGGAGTGATGGTGAGGGTCAACCTCTTCCCGTGTTTGCGCGGGCGCCAGGTCCCGGCGATGCGTCCATCGATCAGGACCGTGCCAGGCTCCCCGACGGTGCGCCACACGGCCCGGTGGTGCTCGGGCGCGACGATGACGGAGCGGTCCCGGGCCTGCGTGTAGGGGTCGCGGGGAGGGAGCAGGCGGGTCCCGGCGGGATCCGCTGCGGTCCGCAGGGATTCGAGGTCGTCCGCGTGGACCCACGCGCGCCCCGCCTGCGTCTCGACGCGCTCGAGGTCGGATTCGACGAGGCTCCACCACGGGCCGGCGTCGCCGGCGCGGACGCCGAGCCACGCGGCGAAGTCGGCCTTCGTCGACGGCCCGTAGCAGCGCAGGTACCGCCGGACGAGCTCCGCGCGGGCATCGTCTCCATCCGGTCCCGGGAGGGGGTGGCCCAGCCACTCTTCGACGAGGACGAACGGTGCGGTGTCGTCCTCCCGCGGCGCGAAGCACACGAGCCCACGCAGAGTGAGGATCCGCAGGCAGAAGTGCACCACACCCTCGCCGAGCGACTGCCCGGCGGACCACGGCCCGTCGGCGGTCCAGACCGAGCGCTGTGCCGGGCTGAGCTCGGCCGCCATCGCCTCGGCGACCTCCGCCCCGAGCGGGCCGATCGCGAGCCTGCGACCGGACAGCATGGTCGTCGTGCGCGCCGCGACGGCGGCGACCGCACCGTCGGCGGACATCCCGAGATCGTCGAGCGCAGGACCGAGCCCGAGAAGGAAGTGCCGGACGGCGGCTTCGGTGCCCGGCAGGACGCCGGCGGTGAAGACGGCGGCACCGTCGACGGGGATGACGAACGGGGCGCCGCGCATGCACCACGTACGCAGCAGGGCGCGGTCGTCGAGGCGCGCGTCGAGGGTGCCGGGGGCGACTCCGGTGACCCGTGCGTGCAGCGCGAGGAGCCCGGATCCGGGCGGGCTGTCCTGGATTCCGCACCGCCCGGCCGCCGTCAGGAGGGCGTCCGGATCCGCCCGCTCGACGAGCCCGTGGGCGCGGAGGCGGTATCCGATGATGCGGTCGTTCGGGAGGGCGGCCACCTCCGTCACGGTAGCGCGCAGACGGGTCCCGAGAATTGACCCCGAGCCGAATACATCCCATGATTCGAGGGGTGACCGTCCGTGAGGAGTCCTCATCCCCCGCCGCGCTGCGAGCGGTCGGTGCCCTGACCTGCGCGGTCGCTCTCATCATGATGGGGGTCTGCCTGCGGCTGATCTTCGGCAGCTCGTCCGCTGTGCTCTCCGAGATCCGCGATGCCTACGGATTGAACGGCGCGGAGGTCGCGCTGCTCACCACCGGCCCCGTCCTCTGCCTCGGCCTCTTCTCGGCCGCGACGCCCCGCCTGGCCCGCCGGTACACCGCTCCGCTGGTGGCGGCGGTGGCGCTCGCGATGATCGCCGTCGGCAGCGCGCTCCGGATCCTGCCGAGCTGGCCCGTGCTGCTCGGCGGGACGATGCTGGCCGGCGCGGGGATCGCGGTGGGCAACGTGCTCGGTCCCGTCCTCGTACGGATCTTCTTCCCGCACCGGATCGGTCTCATGACGGGCCTGTTCACCGCGATGGTCTGCGTCTCCACCGGGTTCGCCTCCGCCCTGACGGTGCCCGGCGCCACCGCGCTCGGCGGCAGCTGGCGGGGAGCGCTGGCACTCTGGGCGGTCCCCGCGCTGGTCGCGGTCCTGCTGCTCGCCGTGGTGACGGTGCGGTACCTCCGGTTCCGCCGGAACGTTCCCGAGGCCGACGGTGCCGACGCGCCGGGTGCCGTCCGGACGGTGCTCCGCAGCCCGGTCGCATGGGCCGTCACCGGCTTCATGGGCCTGCAGTCGCTGCAGGCTTACGCCCTGATCGGTTGGATCCCCACGATCTACCGCGACCGCGGACTGTCCGCGGAGACCGCCGGGGCGATGCTCGCCATCGGCGGGCTGCTCAGCGTGCTGACCGCGCTGACCTTCCCGCAGTGGGCGGCCCGGCGCCGGGAGCAGCGGATCGTCGCGGTGGCGGCCGTGGCGCTGCAGGGGATCGGCGTACTCGGCGTCCTCGCCTTCGGGAACGGAATCGGGGCCTGGATCGCGAACGTCTTCGTCGGCTTCGGCCTGGGCGCGATGATCTCCCTGGCGGTGACGATGATGAACCTGCGCGCAGCGACCACGGCCGAAGCGGTCTCGCTGTCGGCGATGTCGCAGACGGTCGGGTACCTGCTCGCCGCGTGGGGCCCGATGCTCATGGGCGTGCTGCACGGCGTGCACGGGAACTGGAACCTGCCGCTGATCAGCCTCCTGGTGCTCCTGATACCGCTGCTGCTGTGCGGAGTGTTCGCCGGAGGCGATCGCACGGTCGGGGCTCCGTCAGCGCTCGGCGACGGTGTGCAGCCCGGCGGGCAGGAAGCGTAGGAGCAACTCCCGGGCCGCGGCCGAGTCACCGTCGACCAGGTGGGTGAGCTGCGCGCCCTCGTAGAGCGCGATGGCGAAGCGAGCCAGCGACGCCGCGTCGTCGGCGGGGACGAACCTGCGGAGCGATCCCGCCAGACGCTCCCGGACCGCGCGATCGCGCTCGGTGAGCCGTGCCGCGGCGGCCTCGTCGCGGGCGGCGAAGATGGTGAACTCGGTGGAGAGCAGTCCCCAGCGGCGCTCCTCGGGATCGTCGGGCGCGGCGGCGAGAGCAGCGGCCGCGATCGCGTCGTCCAGCGACCCGGCCCCGTCGATCACGGCGGCGACGCGTCCGACCTGCCGCTCGGTGTGCCGGTCGAAGAGGGCGAGGAACAGCGCCTCCTTGCCGGAGAAGTTCGAGTAGAAGGCGCCGCGGGACAGGTCGGCGCGGCGGCAGATCTCGTCCATCGACGCAGCGTGATAGCCGCGCTCGGCGAACACGTCCAGGCCCGCGTCGAGGAACCGCTCCACGCTGCGGGCGCGGGTCTGCTCGCCCTTGGCCATCGCTCGTCCTCTCGTTGACGCGGGATGTGATGCGTGCCATGCTAGCGATAAGTAGAACAGCCAGTCCAGTTATGGGCATCGAGAGGTGGACGCATGACCGAGGAATCGTCGACGGGTCCGAACGGCTTCGCGCCCGACTCGATCGTGGTGGGGGCGGGCCTCGCCGGCCTCGTCGCGGCGTACGAGCTGTCCCGGGTCGGCCGTCGGGTCCTGATCCTCGACCAGGAGAACCGGAACAACCTGGGAGGTCAGGCCTTCTGGAGCCTCGGCGGGTTGTTCCTGGTCGATTCGCCCGAGCAGCGGCGCCTGGGCATCAAGGACTCCTTCGAGTTGGCGTGGCAGGACTGGACGGGGTCCGCGGGCTTCGACCGCGACGATGAGGACCATTGGCCCAGGCAGTGGGCCCGCGCCTACGTCGAGTTCGCGACGCACCGCAAGCGCGACTACCTGCGGGGTCTCGGGCTCGGCTTCACACCCGTGGTGGGCTGGGCGGAGCGCGGCGGCGGCGCGGCCGACGGACACGGCAACTCCGTCCCGCGTTTCCATCTCACCTGGGGGACGGGGCCCGAGGTCGTGCGCGTGTTCCGCGAGCCGGTCGAGCGAGCGGAGCGGCAGGGCCTGGTGCGCTTCGCCTTCCGACACCGCGTCGACGAACTGGAGCGAAGCGACGACGGCGCGATCGTGGGCGTCAGCGGCGCCGTCCTCGAACCCTCCGACCTCGATCGCGGCGTCGCCAGCGGTCGGGAAGCAGTCGGGGAGTTCGCGTTCCGCGCCCCGACGGTGCTCGTCACCTCCGGTGGCATCGGCCACAATTTCGAGCTCATGCGGCAGTACTGGCCGACGGAGCGGCTCGGCCCCTTCCCGGAGCACATGATCGCGGGCGTGCCGGCGCACGTCGACGGCCGCATGCTGGCGATCTCCGAGGAAGCGGGAGCGAACATCGTCAATCGCGATCGGGTGTGGGCCTACACCGAGGGCATCCACAACTGGGACCCGATCTGGCCGAACCACGCGATCCGCATCATTCCCGGGCCGTCGTCGCTGTGGTTCGACGCGAACGGCAACCGCTTCGCCGCCCCGAACTTCCCCGGCTTCGACACCAATTCGACGATGAAGGCGATCCTCGAGACCGGCTACGACTACTCGTGGTTCGTCCTCACCGAGTCGATCATCGAGAAGGAGTTCGCACTGTCGGGCTCCGAGCAGAACCCGGACATCACCGAGAAGGACCTGAAACTGGCTCTGGGCCGGGTGAAGTCGAAGGGCGCGCCCGGCCCCGTCGAGGCCTTCAAGCAGCACGGCGAGGACTTCGTTGTGGCCGACACCCTCGAGGAACTGGTCGAGGGCATGAACGGCCTGGGCCGCGGCGGGCACGTCGACCTCGACCACCTCCGCCGGCAGATCGAGGCGCGCGACCGCGAGGTCGCCAACTCCTTCAGCAAGGACGCCCAGCTGCAGGCGATGCACAACGCGCGGAACTACCTGGGAGACAAGGTGGTGCGGGTCGCCAAGCCGCACCGGATCCTCGATCCGGCGCACGGGCCGCTCATCGCCGTCCGCCTGAACATCCTCTCCCGTAAGACCCTGGGCGGACTCGAGACGGATCTGAAGGCGCGCGTCCTCGGGGCCGACGGTGCCCCCGTCCCCGGCCTGTACGCCGCGGGCGAGGTCGCGGGGTTCGGTGGCGGCGGGGTGCACGGCTACAACGCTCTCGAGGGCACGTTCCTCGGCGGGTGCATATTCTCGGGGATGACGGCGGGCCGCGCAGCAGCGGCCGCCACCGGCGGACGAACGGGGAACGGACATGACTGAGCGGACGGCACTGGTGACGGGGGCATCGTCGGGCATCGGATACGAGACGGCGAAGTTGCTCGCGCAGAAGGGATACCGGGTGCTCGGCACCAGCCGGAACCCGGAGACGATCCCCGCCGACAAGCGGATCCCCGGAGTCGAGTACCTGGCGCTGGACCTCGCCGATCGCGCGTCGATCGCGGAGTGCGCCGCCGCGGCCGGCGCCGTCGATGTCGTCGTGAACAACGCGGGTGAGAGCCAGTCGGGGCCGCTCGAGGAGCTGCCCGCCGACGCCGTGGACCGGCTGTTCCAGACCAACGTCTTCGGTGCCGTGCAGCTCACCCAGCGCCTGCTGCCCGCAATGCGTGAGGGGCGCCACGGCCGGGTGATCATGGTCGGGTCGATGCTCGCGAGTTTCCCGCTCGCGTACCGCGGCTCGTACGTCGCCGCGAAGGCGGCCCTCAAGGGCTTCGCCTCGGCGGCGCGGCAGGAGCTGTCGCCGTTCGGCGTGTGGGTGTCCACCGTCGAACCCGGCTCGATCGCCACCGGGATCGGCGAGCGCCGCACCAAGTACGTGGCCGACGATTCCGTGTACCGCGCCGACTTCGACACGATGATCGAGAACCTCGACGCGAACGAGCGCTCGGGGATCACGCCGGCGGAAGTGGCGGAGGTCATAGTGAAGGCGATCGAGGCCGACAAGCCGCGCGAGTTCTACGCGGTGGGAAGCAATGCGCCGCTGGTCTTCCTGCTCAAGAGGCTCGTCCCGGTCGAGGTGGTGTCCAGCATCGTGGCGCGGCGGCACGGCCTCAAGCGGTAGGTCCCGGAGCTGCGGGACATCCGTCCCTGGCGGCGACGGGCTACTACTACATAACGTCGTAGTAGCCCTTCCCGTCAGCCCGAGGACAGATGCCCCATGCTCACCGAACCCCAGATCATCGTCATCCGCGAGACTCTGCCCGCCGTCGGCGGCGCGATCGACGAGATCACGCCGAACTTCTACCGCCGCCTGTTCGCCGCGCATCCCGCGTTGGAGCGCGACCTGTTCAACCGGGGCAACCAGGCGGTGGGCGCGCAGCAGCGCTCGCTCGCCGCGTCGATCGCCATGTACGCCACGGCCGTCGTGGACGACGAGGTCTCCGCGCGGACGATGCTCGAGCGCGTCGCGAACAAGCACGCATCCCTGGGCGTCGCGCCGGATCAGTACCCGGTCGTGTACGAGCACCTGTTCGCGGCGATCGGCGAGGTGCTCGGGGCGGCCGTCACACCGGCGGTCGCCGAGGCCTGGACCGCGCTGTACTGGCAGCTCGCCGACGAACTCATCGCCATCGAGAAGGGGCTCTACGCAGCCGCCGCGATCACGCCCGAATCCGTATGGCGCACCGTCGTCGTCGCGGAGCGGCAGCAGGAGACCCCGCGCACCGTCGCCTTCGTCCTGGCGGACCCGTCCGGGGCTCCGCTCCCGGACTTCCTCCCCGGGCAGTACGTCTCGGTCGCGGTCCGCCTGCCCGACGGTGCCCGCCAGATCCGCCAGTACAGCCTCTCCGGCGCCGGAGAGGGCCGATGGCGGGTCGGGGTCCGGCGCGACGGCGAAGTGTCGTCGTACCTGCACGAGTACGCGTTCGAGGGTGTCGAGCTGCAGGTCTCCCCGCCTTTCGGCGACATCGTGTTGGACAGCGATCCGACGACGCCCCTGGTCCTGGCATCAGCGGGCATCGGCATCACGCCGGTGCTCGGCATGCTCTACCACCTCGCGGAGGAGGAGGGCGGCCGGCGAGTCGTCGTCGCGCACGCCGACCGCACCCGCGCTACGCACGCGCACCGCACCGAGCTCGCGGAGCTGGTCGCGCGGATCCCGGGTGCCGAGCTGCACACGTGGTACGACGATCTCCCGGACGGCTATCCGTTGGAGGAGGGGGAGTCCCGCGGCCGCATCGACCTGTCCGGGATGGAGATCCCGGGCGATGCGAACGCGTACCTGTGCGGACCGCTGCCCTTCATGTCGGGGACGGCCGATCAGCTCGAGGTCGCCGGTCTCCCGCGGGAGCGCGTGTGGTTCGAGGCGTTCACGCCGTCGGTGTGAGCGCGTTCTGCAGGATGCGAGACCCCTCCGGAAAGCGCTCGGGCTGCGGTCCGGCGTAGGCGAGACGGAGGTGGTTCCCCGTGGGCTCCGCGGGGAACCACTCGTCACCGGGACCCACGATCAGGCCGTCGCGGCGGCACCGTTCGACGACGGTGCCGAGGTCGACCTCGTCGGGCAGGCGCGCCCACAGCGCGAGGCCGCCGCGCGGTACTGCGTCCACGGCGACATCGGGCGCGTGCGCGCGGAGGCTGCGCAGCAACAGGTCTCGACGGTCGCCGAGCTGCCGTCCCAGCCGCCGCAGGTGCGTCCGCCAGGCCGGCTGCGTGACCACATCGAGTGCCACCGCCTGGAGGACGCCGCTGACGTACATCGCGTCCGCCTGGGTGTCGGCGAGGATCCGGTCCCGGGCCGGGCCGCGCGCGATGATCGCCGCCACGCGCACCGCGGGCGCGACGCTCTTGCTCAGGGACCTGACGTACACCACGTGTCCGGAGTCGTCCCGCGTCGCGAGGGGGACCGGCGCGGCGTCGATGCCGAAGTCCCGCGCGTAGTCGTCCTCGATGAGGAACGCGCCGGCGTCGCGTACCGCGGCGAGGATCCGCCCTGCACGGTCCGGATCCCACACGGCACCCGTCGGACTCGCGAACGCCGGCTGCGCGTAGAAGGCGCGCGCCCCGGTCTCGGCGAGGATGCGCCGCACGACGTCCGGATCCGGGCCCGACGGTCCGCTCGGTACCGGGAACACCTCGACCCCAGCCTGTTCCGCGGCGAGGATCGCGCCCCAGTAGGTGGGTGACTCCATCACCAGCGGCCGCCCGGCGCCCACCAGCGCCCGGAAGGCGGCGAGCAGGGCGCCCTGGCTGCCGGGCGTGACCACCACGTCGCGGGCGCCGACGGGGCCGGTCCCGGCCGGCGTCTGCGCGGCGAGTTCGGCGGCGAACCAGGATCGCAGCTCGGGGAGCCCGGCGACGGGCGGTCGTCCCATCAGCGCCTCGCTCCGCGCAGCGCGGGCGAGGGCAGGCCGGACCAGGCGTTCCGGTAGCAGCTCCCGCGCGGGGTACCCGGAGTGCAGGCCGATGGCGTCCCCGTCGGACGGCTGCAGGGCGGTGGGCGCGACTGGTGTGCGGCGCCCCGAAGCGCCCAGGGCGGCGGTCTGCCAGCCCAGGTCGACGGGCCGCGCGGCGCGCTCTGTGCGCACGAAAGTACCGACACCCGTCCGTGTCTCGATGACACCGAGTGCGGTGAGCGAGCGCAGCGCCTGCTGCACCGTGACGGGGCTGACGCGGTACTCGGCCACGAGCGCCCGAGTGGACGGGAGCTTGGCGCCGGGTGGAGCCGCGGCGATCCAGGATCGGAGGGCTGTCGTCAGACGTGCCCCACTGCTATCGTCAGACATGAACCAGCATGATAGCGCTACTGTCCAACGTCGACCAGTGATACCGGGGTCGCCGATCGTGAGATCGGGGCTGCTGTGGGGACTCCTGGGGGTGCTCGCCTTCTCCTTCACCGTGCCCTTCACCCGCGTCGCGGTCGCCGGCGGCGGCCTCCCGCCGCTCTTCGTCGGCGCCGGCCGTGCCGTCGTGGCCGCAGCGCTGGCAGCGATTGCGCTGTTCGCCACCCGGCAGGCGCTTCCGCGCGGCCGACAGTGGGTCCGCGTCGGCGTCGTCGCGCTCGGCGTGGTGATCGGTTTCCCCGTGCTGACCTCCTTCGCGTTGACCACGGCTTCCGCCTCGCACGGTGCCGTCGTGATCGCCCTGCTGCCCGCCGCGACCGCTGTGGCCGCCGTGTGGCGGGTAGGAGAACGGCCGCGTCCCGCGTTCTGGGGCGCCGCGGCGGTCGGCGCGGTGTGCGCGGTGGTCTTCGCCGTCCTGCAGGGCGGCGGCCTCGGCACCCTGCGCGCCTCGGATCTCCTGCTGTTCGGCGCGGTGGTCGCCGCGGCGATCGGTTACGCGGAGGGTGGACTGCTCTCGCGGGAACTCGGCGCGTGGCAGACGATCTCGTGGGCACTCGTGGTGGCCGCGCCGGTGATGCTGGTGCTCACGGCCCTCAGTACCCGAGGTGGGGTGAGTGGCACGGCATCCGGCTGGTGGGCCTTCGCCTACCTCGGCGTGGTGAGCATGTTCCTGGGCTTCTTCGCCTGGTACCGCGGCCTCGCGATCGGACCGATGGCCACCGTCAGCCAGGTGCAGCTGGTCCAGCCCGTGTTCGGGATCGCCTGGGCCGCTGTGTTGCTCGGCGAGTCCGTCGGGTGGTCGACGGTGCTCGGCGGCCTTGCCGTGATCGCCTCCGCCGCCCTCGCGGTCCGCACCAGATCCGGTCGCTGAGGCGTCTCCCCGCAGAAATCCCCGCTCGCCTCGCGAATACACGAGGGGAGCGGGGATTTCTGCTGCAGCTGGAGGAACCTACGGGGCCCAGGTGCGCGTCGAGGCCTCGCCGACGGCGGCCTCGGTCGCTCGGACGCTGCCGTTCGCGCGGTTCACCGCGGAGACCACCGCGCGCAGAGAGGCGGTCGTGATCGACGGGGCGATGCCCACACCCCACACGGTGCGGTCCTCGTCGTCCACGCGGACGATCGCTTCGACGTATGCCGCGGCCTGGGCGTCGTCGCCGGCGGAGAGGGCGTGTTCGCTGTAGTCCAGGACCCGGACGTCGAAGCCGACGGTGCTGATCGCGTCCACGAACGCCGCGAGCGGGCCGTTGCCCTCGCCCGAGACCTCCTGCTCCTTACCGTCGACCTTGACCACGGCGTCGATGCGGTCGACGCCACCGTCGACCTCGGAGGCCGTCACCTTCTGGCGCATGCGCTCCAGCGGCACGATCGGGTCGATGTACTCGCCGGCGAAGACGTCCCACATCTCCTTCGGCGTGACCTCGCCACCCTCGCCGTCGGTGATCTTCTGCACCGACTGGCTGAACTCGACCTGCAGGCGCCGCGGCAGCTGCAGCCCGTGGTCGGTCTTCATGATGTACGCGACGCCGCCCTTGCCGGACTGGCTGTTGACGCGGATGACCGCCTCGTAGCTGCGGCCCACGTCCTTGGGGTCGATCGGCAGGTAGGGGACCTGCCACAGGATGTCGTCGACGTCCTTGTCGGCCCCGTCGGCGTCGACCTTCATCTGGTCCAGGCCCTTGTTGATGGCGTCCTGATGGCTGCCCGAGAAGGCGGTGTACACCAGGTCGCCGCCGTACGGGTGCCGCTCGGGCACGGGCAGCTGGTTGCAGTACTCGACGGTGCGCCGGATCTCGTCGATGTCGGAGAAGTTGATCTGCGGGTCGATGCCGCGGCTGAACATGTTCAGGCCGAGCGTGACCAGGCAGACATTGCCGGTGCGCTCGCCGTTGCCGAAGAGGCACCCCTCGATCCGGTCCGCGCCGGCCAGGTAGCCCAGCTCCGCCGCCGCGACGCCCTCGCCGCGGTCGTTGTGCGGGTGCAGCGACAGGATGATGCTGTCGCGGCGGTTCAGGTTGCGGCTCATCCACTCGATCGAGTCGGCGTAGACGTTCGGGGTGGCCATCTCGACGGTGGCCGGCAGGTTCAGGATGATCGGCTTCGCGGGCGTCGGGTCGATGACCTCGACGACCGCGTCGCACACCTCCTTCGCGAAGGACAGCTCGGTGCCGGTGTACGACTCGGGGGAGTACTCGTAGCGCCAGGCGGTGTCCGGGTACTTCTTCTCCTCGCGGCGCACCAGGTGGGCGGCGTCGACGGCGATCTTCTTGATGGCGGCCTTGTCGGCGCGGAAGACCACTCGGCGTTGGAGCACGGACGTCGAGTTGTAGAAGTGCACGATCACGTTCTTCGCGCCCTGGCAGGCCTCGAAGGTCCGGACGATCAGTTCCTCGCGGCACTGCACCAGCACCTGGATGGTCACGTCGTCGGGGATGGCCCCGTCCTCGATGATCTCCCGGACGAAGTCGAAGTCCGTCTGGCTCGCGGACGGGAAGCCGACCTCGATCTCCTTGTAGCCCATGCGGACCAGCAGGTCGAACATGCGGCGCTTGCGCGCGGGGCTCATGGGGTCGATGAGCGCCTGGTTGCCGTCGCGCAGGTCGACGGCGCACCACAGCGGAGCGGTGGTGGCGACCTTGTCCGGCCAGGTGCGGTCGGGGAGCGCGATCTGCTCGACCTCGTCCGCGTAGGGGCGGTAGCGGTGGGCGGGCATGGCGCTTCCGCGCTGCGGGTTCCACGCGGGCTGGCCAGGGTTGCTGGGGCCGGCGGGGGCGGTGATCTTCGATACGCCGGACGTGTAGGAATCGGCTGCAGGGCTCATGGTGTCGAGGCTACTTTCTCGGGGCGCCCCTGCGGCTGGCAGGGACGTAATCGGTCGCGATGCGACCTGGAGGGCTCGACCGGCGGTGCCGTTGTTCCCACGGCTCAACCCGCGACGGGGAGCCGGTCTGGATCAGACCCCGCCGCGGCAACCGAGGAGAAGGGCGCGCCACTGCACAGGTCGAATGTAGCGCACGGTGCGACCGCGCGGCAGGGCGGTGTGTGCGCCGATGACCGGGTGTGATCTAGAACACGTTCCGACGATCCCGTGCTTCGGTGCAGGTTGCAGAATTCGTGATCATGCATCGCGAGCTGCCGTTGATGATCACGTTTGTCTGTGAATCCGCAGGACAGATGGCGGTTGGTGAACTTTGGCGAACCATCACATCCTTCACCTGCTGACTTGCTGTGGCCTTCACCCGCGGGAATCCGTGTTGAAGATGTTGCAATTTCAACGTTGACCTCCCTACAATTCTGCGATTGCAACCGTTCTGCGTTGCGATCGCGATGCGAAGGAGAGCTTGGTGGAGCACGTGGTGCACTCCTTGACCGGAGCCCAGTACGGAATGTGGCTCAGCCAGCAGATGTCCCCGGACGTCGCCTACACCGTTGCGCAGTACGTGGACATCCGCGGACCGTTCGACGTCGAGACCATGCAGGCCGTGACCCGCGAGGCCGGCGACGAGTTCCAGTCGCCGTACGTCCGCATCGACGTCGACGAGTCGGGCGCGCCGGTACAGCGGCTCGATCGCTCCATCGACGGTGCTGCACAGGTCATCGACCTGGGGCTCGCGGACCTTCCCGAGGATCAGCGCATCGATGCCGCGGTCGCCTGGATGCGCGCCGAGTACTCCCGTCCGCTCGACCTCGCCGTCGACGACCTCATCATCAACAGGCTCATCCGCGTCGCCGACGAGCATTGGCTCTGGTACGCCCGCGCGCACCACGTCGTCATCGACGGATACGGTGCCTCGACGCTCCAGCGCCGCGTCGCGGAGCTGTACACCGCCCGCGTCACCGGCGGGGAGACTCCTGCGCTCAAGCCCGCGCCCCTGGGCCCCGAGGGGTTCGTGACGGCCGAGGACAAGTACTTCGCGTCCGCGCGCTCCGACGGTGACGCCGACTACTGGGCGGAGATCGTCGCGACGCTCCCCGAGGCCGCGGGCCTGAGCCGCATGGCCGCGGCACCGTCGCCCCTGAACCTGCGTCGCAACGGTGTTCCCAGTTCCGAAGCGGGAGCGCGCCTGGAGGCGGCGGCGGAGCGGCTGGGCACCAACCGCACGGGGCTCGTCATCGCGGCCTTCGGCGCGTACGTCGCCGCGGTGTCGGGGCGGGAGGAGATCTCGCTGTCGGTCCCCGTCGCCGCGCGCACCACCGCGGCCCTGCGAGGCTCCACCGGCATGACCGCCAACGTGCTACCGGTCCCCGTGCGGGCCGGTTCCGGCGCCACCGTCTCCGACGTCATCGACGGCACCGGGCTCGACCTGCGCAACGGGCTGCGGCACCAGCTCTACCCCGCGGCGCGGATGGAGGCGCCCACGCTCCGCGAGGGCGTCGTCGGGTCCACCTTCGGCGACACCATCAACATCATGATGTTCTCCTCGGCGATGACGCTGGGCGAGGCCGCCGGCACCCTGAACCTGCTCACCTCGGGTCCTGCTGAGGACGTCGCCGTCACCGTCTACGAGTCCGAGCAGGGCGCGCTGCGGATCGACATGGAGGCCAACCCCGCGTCGTACTCCGTCGCGGACCTCGACGCGCACTACGCCCGGTTCATGGAGTACCTCGACCGGTTCGCGGCCGCCACGGGCGCCACCCCGCTCTCCGCGCTCACCGTCGCGACCGAGTCCGAGGCCGTCGAGTGGACCCGGTTCGCCGGCGCGGCCGACGGTGCGCGGCAGGCCGCCGGGCCGTCCGTCCCGATGCCCGACCTGCTGCGCCGCGCCGCCGCAGCGCATCCGGACCGGGTCGCGGTAGTCGACGGTGACCGCAGCATCACCTACGCCGAGCTCGATCGCTACAGCGACCGCCTCGCCCGCTACCTGATGACGGTCGGCGCGGCCCCGGAGGCCAGTGTCGCGCTGCGTATTCCGCGCTCGCTGGAGTCCGTCATCGCCGTCTGGGCCGTCACCAAGACCGGTGCCGCGTTCGTCCCGATCGACCCGAAACTGCCCGCCGAGCGCGCCGAGCACATCGCCACGGCGGCGGCCCCGGTCGCCACCCTGACGCCGGCGGACCTCGCCCGCGTGTGGGGGCCCGGTGCGAACGCGGGGAGCAGCGACGCGGACTGGCCGGCGATCGATCTCGCCAACCCCGCCTACCTGATCTTCACGTCCGGCTCCACCGGCCGGCCCAAGGGCGTCAGCGTCACCCACAGCGGCCTGTCGAGCCTCGCCGCGGAGCTCGTGCGCTCGCACGGTCTCGCCGACGGCTCGCACGTCATGCACTTCGTGTCGCCGGGCTTCGACGCCTCCGTGCTCGAGCTGCTCATGGCGGTCGACAGCGCGTCCACCCTGGTCGTGGTGCCGCCGGAGGTCTACGGCGGCGAGGAGCTCGAGGAGGTCCTCGCGCAGGGCGGCGTCAACGGAGGCTTCATCACGCCCGCCGCCGTCGCCACGATGGATCCGGAGAAGCTGCCCGAGCTCACCTCGCTCGGCGTCGGCGGCGACACCGTCCCGCAGGCGCTCGTGGAGAAGTGGGCCACCGAGGGCCGTACCCTCGTCAACGTCTACGGCCCCACCGAGACCACCATCGCCGTCACGCTCGGCGGCCTCCACGCCGACGCTCCGGTCCGGCTCGGTGGACCGATCCCCGGGACGCGGCTGTACGTACTCGACCCGTACCTGCGTCCCGCGCCCGCCGGTGTGCCCGGCGAGCTCTACATCTCCGGTCCGGGCATCGCCCGGGGCTACCACGGCAACCCGGCGCTCACTGCGGAACGCTTCGTGGCCAACCCCTTCGAGGCCGACGGTGCGCGGATGTACCGCTCGGGCGATCTCGTCCGGTGGGACGCCGACGGTGCGCTGGAGTTCCTCGGCCGCATCGACTCGCAGGTCAAGCTCCGCGGCTTCCGCATCGAGCTGGGCGAGATCGACGCCGCCGTCATGCGCGTGGCCGGCACCGAGCGGGCGATCACCGTGGTCAAGGGTGACGACACCGCCACCGCCGAGCTCGTGACCTACGTGACCGGCACCGCGGAGCCCGACGCGATCTCCGCGGGCATCGCCGCTGAGCTGCCCGCGTACATGGTTCCCGCGCACATCGTTCCGCTCGCCGAGTTCCCGCTCACGGTGAACGGCAAGGTCGATCACAAGCAGCTGCCGCAGCCGGAGCGCAGCGCGGTCGCGGTGGTCGCCGGACGCGGCCCGAGGACCGACGCGGAGATGCTGGTCGCGGAGGCCTTCGCCGAGGTGATCCCCGGCGTCGTCAAGGACGACCTCAACGTCGCGACCACGCTGTTCGATCTGGGTGGGAACTCGTTGTCCGCCACACGTATCGCGGCCCGCCTGGGCTCGGCGACCGGTAGCCGCGTGAGCGTGGCGACGGTGTTCGCCAACCCGACGGTGGAGGGGCTCGCGGCCGCCATCGGCGGCGCGCCGGTGCCCGCCGCCGCGCTGGCGGCATCCTCGGCCGTCGATGTGGCCGGAGCCGAGCCGGAGCCGGAGTACGCGGCACCGTCGGACCCGGAGGAGGCGGCCGAGCTGCTCCCCGCCCAGCATCAGATGTGGGTCCGCAACCGCCTGAGTCCCGATGGCTCGTACCACATCCCGGTCGCTCTGCACCTGCGTGGAGACGTGGACGTCTCCGCAATGCGCGTCGCCCTGGGCGATGTGGTCGCGCGGCACACCCCGCTGCGCACCGTCTACCGCAACGGCCCCACGGCCGGTGAGCCCGAGGTGCAGGTGCTGCCCGCGGGGCCGAACCTGGTGCCGTTCACCGAGCGGTCGGTGGAGCTCGACGAGTTGACCGCCGCCGCCACCGATTACGCCGGCGAGCCCTTCGATCTGGCGGCCGACGTGCCGATCCGCGCGCGTCTCTACCGCATCGACGACCGGCACCAGGTGCTCGTGCTGGTGATCCACCACATCGCCGCCGACGGCTGGTCCATGATGCCGCTGGCCGGCGACCTCGCGACCGCGTACGCGTCGCGTACCCAGGGCAAGGCGCCGAAGTTCCCGCCGCTGCCGCGCACCTACACCGAGCACGCACGCTCCTACAAGCACCGCCTCACCGGTGCCCCGCGCCAGGCTCTGGACCGGTTCTGGGCCGATGTCCTGGCCGACCCGCCGGCCGAGTCGGTGCCGCCCGCCGCCGTGCCCCGCTCGGGCGGCGTGGTCTCGGCCGCCAGCTCGATCGACACGCGCGTGGCCCCCGAGGTCTGGGCGGGCGTCGCGGGCCTGGCCCGAGCGCACACCACCACGCCGTTCATCGTGGTGCACGCCGCGCTCGCCGCCGCGATCGCGCGCCTGTCGGGCCAGGGTGATCTGGTGATCGGCACCGCCGTCGCGGGACGCGGCGAAGCGGAGCTCGACGGTCTCGTCGGCATGTTCGTCAACTCGATCCCGCTGCGCACCCGCACCACCGACGATCAGACCTTCGCGCAGCACCTCGCCGCGGTGAGTCAGGGCGATCTGGACGCGCTCGACCACTCCGACCTGCCCTTCGAGTCGGTGCTCGAACTGGTGGACCCGCCGCGCGCCGCCGGCCGCCACCCGGTCTTCCAGGTGATGCTGAACCAGCGCCCCTTCGACACGACGCACTTCCCGATGGCGGGCGTCGACGTCGAGGTGGTCCCGGTGGACGTTCCGATCGCCCGCTTCGACCTCGAGGTCACGCTGGGCGCCGACGGCACGATCGAGCTGCGCTACGCGTCCGAGCTCTACCGCACCGAGCAGGCCGAGTCGATCCTCGACGCGCTCGTCGCGGTCCTCACCGCGGTGGGTCACGACCCGCAGACCACGATCGGCGAGCTGCCGATCATGTCGGCGCACCGGCTCGCGGAGCTGACGCCCGTGCGTGGCGTGGAGGCCGATTTCCACACGCCGCTGGGCCAGCTCATGCGCGAGGCCGCTCGCACCTACTCGAACCGGCCCGCCGTGATCGACGGTGCCCGTGTGCTCACCTACCGCGAGCTCTACGCGGACGCCCGCAAGGTGGCCGCGGCCGTCCTGGCCGCGGGCTCGCGCCCCGGCGAGGCGGTCCTCACGGACCTGCCCCGCTCGGCGGAGTCCATCACCGCCTTCTGGGGCATCACCCTGGCCGGCGCCGCCG
Organism: Tsukamurella pseudospumae; assembly: GCF_001575205.1. GTDB lineage: Bacteria > Actinomycetota > Actinomycetes > Mycobacteriales > Mycobacteriaceae > Tsukamurella > Tsukamurella pseudospumae. Next base: position 124,652 of record NZ_LSRE01000008.1, on the reverse strand, counting down.
TGGCCCCGGTCGACCCGAAGTACCCCCAGGACCGGCGCGACTACATCGCGAACGACGTGCGCGCCCGGGTGGGCGTGACCGCGACGGGAACCGGTGTGCAGGGCGTCAACTGGGTGGCGATGGACGAGCTCGGCGGCGAGGGCTACGACCCTCAGATCGTGCCGAACCTCGACGACGCCGCGTACGTCATCTACACCTCGGGCTCGACCGGACAGCCGAAGGGCACCGTCGTCACGCACCGTGGGTTGGGCAACTTCGCCGAGGAACTGCACGTGCGGCTGCAGAGCGGCGCCGACACGCGCGTGATGGCCTTCGCCTCCACCGCTTTCGATGCGACGGTGCTCGAGCACCTGCTCGCGATCCGCGTGGGCGCGCCCCTCGTCGTCGTGCCCGCCGGCACGACCGGCGGTCGCGAGCTCGAGCGGATCATCGCCGATCACGGTGTGACCCACGGCTTCCTGACGCCGTCCACCCTGGCGACGGTGAACCCCGACGCGGTTCCCTCGTGGACTCACGTGCTCGCCGGCGGCGAGGCGCTCGGCCCCGGCCTGGCCAAGAAGTGGAGCGTCGGCCGGCGCCTGCACAACGGCTACGGCCCCACCGAGACCACCATCATGACGGCGATCTCCGACGCGCTGTCCGGCGACGGCCGCGTGCCGATCGGGCCGCCCGTCCGCGGCCAGGGTCTCCTGGTGCTCGACGACGAGCTGCGCCCCGTCCCCGTCGGCATGCCCGGCGAGCTGTACGTGGCCGGGCCGCAGCTGGCCCGGGGTTACCACCGCCGCCCGCAGCTCACGGCGTCGCGGTTCGTGGCGAACCCGTACGGCGAGCCCGGCGACCGCATGTACCGCACCGGTGACGTGGTCCGCTGGACCCGCAGCGATGCCGACCAGTTGATCGTCGACTTCGTGGGCCGCAACGACTTCCAGGTCAAGATCCGCGGCATCCGGATCGAGCTGGGCGAGATCGATTCCACGATCGACACCATGCCCGGGGTCGATTTCGTCTCGACCCAGGTGCGTCCGGGGCCCGACGGTGCCCCCGCGCTCGTCGCGTACGTCAAGGGCGACGTGGATCCGTCCGAGGTCCGCACGCACGTCCGGACGCGACTGCCCGGCTTCATGGTTCCGGCCGCGGTGATGATCATCGCGAAGGTGCCCATGGGCAACACCGGCAAGCTCGACAACGCCGCGCTTCCGGAGCCCTACTTCGGCGGCACCGGCAACGCCGCCGCGAAGCCGACCACTCCTGGTGAGGCCCGCGTCGTGGAGGCGTTCCGGAAGGTGCTCGGCAGCGATGCGATCGGCGTGGAGGACGACTTCTTCGACCTCGGCGGCAACTCGCTGTCGGCCAACGAGCTGGTGAGCCTGTTGGGCAACGGGATCGAGGCGCGCACCGTCTTCGATCTCCGCACCCCGGCGGCGATCGCGACCGCCCTGACGGGCGATCCCGACCGCATCTCCAACGAGTCCGCTCTCGAGGACCAGGGGCTGCGTCGTGTCCAGCGCGGTGACCGTATGCCGCTGTCCTCCGCGCAGGAGCGGATGTGGCTGCAGAACAAGATCGATCCGGGCCCGACCTACAACATCGGTGCTGCCTTCCTCGCGAGCCGCCCGGTGGACAAGGCCGTGCTCGACGCCGCTCTGCGCGACCTGCTCGAGCGGCACGAGAGCCTGCGCACCCGGTACCCGTCGTCTGCGGAGGGCCCCTACCAGGAGATCCTCCCCGCCGGCGCGCCGGTGGTTCGCGACTTCGCGGCCGAGGTCGGCACCGCCACGTCGAACGTCGCCGGCCAGGAGTCGGCGATCGCCGAGTTCGTGGCGCGCCCGTTCGCGCTGAACCGCGATCTCCCGCTGCGCGTGATGACGGCGCCCACGGGCAAGGGATCCATCCTCGCGATCGCTGTGCACCACATCGCGGCCGACGGCGCCTCGGTGGTGCCGCTGACCCGCGACCTGATGGCCGCCTACCTCGCCCGTACGACGGGCACCGAGCCGCAGTGGGCCGAGCTGCCGCTGCAGTACGCGGACTACGCGGTGTGGCAGCGCGGGCAGGCGGAGAAGGACGCCGGCGCGGTCGACTACTTCGCGGATCGCCTGCGCGGCATCCCGGAGGAGAGCTCGTTCCCCGCGGACGGCCCGCGGCCGACCATCGGTTCCACGGACGCCGGTGAGGTCGCCGTCGTCCTGCCGCTCGCCGAGCGGGAGGCGCTGGCGGACTTCGCCGGCAAGCGCGGTGTCTCGATGTTCATGGTGTTACACGCGGCCCTGGCCGCCCTGCTGCATCGCGTGAACGACGCCGACGACGTGGTCATCGGCACGCCGGTGATCGGTCGTACGGACCGTCGCCTGCGGGACGTCGTCGGCATGTTCGTCAACACCGTCGCGCTGCGCACCTCGGTGACCGGCACGGAGACCTTCAACGCGCTCGTCGATCGGATCCGCAGCGGTGACCTGGACGACCTGGTGCACGCGACCGCGCCGTTCGAGCGCGTCATCGAGGCGCTGGCCCCGCCGCGCAGCCGTGACCGGCACCCGGTGTTCCAGGTGGTGCTCAGCCATCAGAACCTCGGCGACCCGCTGAGCGTGCTGAGCTCCGACGGCGGCGGTCTGTTCGACCTCGAGCCGCTGCCGTTGGCCGCCGCCACCACGACCTTCGACGCGACCTTCGAGGTCCGCGAGGTCGAGGAGGGCCTGCGGTTCAACCTGCGGTACCGGACCGACCTGTACCGTCCGGGCACCGCGGAGGGCATCGTCGCCCGCCTCGTGCGCCTGGTGACCGCCGGCGTCGCGTCGCCGGACACGCCGGTCGCCGATCTTCCGGTGCTGCTGCCGGAGGAGGAGGAACTGTTCCGGCGGGCCTCCACCACGATCGAGCCGCACACCATGGCCGAGATCCTGGCGCGCGCCGTGCGCCAGCGTCCCGGCGCGCCCGCGCTGCGGGCGGGCGACGTGCGGTACACCTACTCCGAGCTGGACTCGTCGATCTCCGCGCTCGCCAACCGCCTGGCCGGCCTGGGCGTGGGGGCGGGCACCCGGATCGCGGTGTCGATCCCGCGCTCCGCCGCGTCCGTCGTCGCGTTCTGGGCCGTGGCCCGGCTCGGCGCGGTGTACGTGCCCGTCGACCCGAATTACCCCGCCGAGCGCGTCCAGTACATCCTCGAGGACGCCAAGCCCGCGATGGGCCTGACGGTGCGCGACACCGCGAGCGACCTGCCCGAGCTCGTGGACTGGGTGACCGTGGACCTGAGCACGTCCCGGGTGCAGCACCCATCGGCGGACATCGCGCAGATCGGCATGGACGACCCGGCGTACGTGATCTACACGTCCGGTTCCACCGGCAAGCCCAAGGGCGTCGTCGTCCCGCACCGCGGTCTGGCCGCGATGGCGGACACGCTCGTGCGCCAGCACGCCGTCGGGGCGAACGCGCGGGTGCTGCACTTCGCGTCGCCGAGCTTCGACGCGTCGATCCTCGAGTTGCTCCTCGCGACCTGGTCGCGCGCCGAGCTCGTGGTCGCGCCGGTCACCCTCTACGGCGGCTCGCCCCTCGGCGACTTCCTCGCCGAGCACGAGGTCACCCACGCCTTCATCACTCCCGCCGCGCTGGCTACGATCCCCGATCGCGACCTGCCGCTGCTGGAGGCGCTCAGCGTCGGCGGCGACGTGCTGCAGACCGAGCTGGCGCGCCGCTGGTCCGACGGGCGCATCCTGATCAACGCCTACGGCCCGACCGAGGTCACGATCGCCGCGACCATCGGCGCCGTCGATCCCGAGAACGTGGGCATCGGCAGTGCCGTCACGGACGCGCAGCTGATGATCTGCGACGAGCGGCTGAACCTGGTCGCGCCCGGCACCGTCGGCGAGCTGTACGTCGCGGGACCCGGTGTGGCGCACGGCTACCTGGACCGCCCCGATCTTACGGCATCGCGGTTCGTGGCGAACCCGTACAACGACGCGCAGGGCTACAAGCGCATGTACCGCACGGGCGATCTGGTGCGCTGGCGCGCATCGGAATCCGGCGATCCGGTGCTCGAGTTCGTCGGGCGCAGCGATGATCAGCTCAAGGTGCGCGGCTTCCGCGTCGAGCCGGGCGAGATCGTCACGGCGCTCGAGGGACACCCGAACGTGCGGCAGGCCGTCGTCGTCGTCGACCGACCCGAGGGTTCGCTCGAGGCGCAGGCCGCGGCGCGGCTGGTCGCGTACTACGTGACCGACGGTGCCGTCACCGTGGACGGTCTCCGGGCGTACGTCGCGGATCGGCTTCCGCGCCACATGGTTCCGGCCGTGTTCCAGGAGATCGACAGAGTCCCGGTCACGGCGCACGGCAAGACGGATCTCAAGGCCCTGCCTCCGGTCGGTGCGCCGCTCACGCCGGCACCGTCGGCGGACGAGGCTCCGGTCTCGCCCCTGGCGGCACTGGCCGAGCCCGCGGCGCCCAAACGGCGCGCGGTCTCGTCGGCCAGCCTCGAGGGTGCGGTCGCGGAGATCCTCTCCGACGTGCTGGGCGTCGCGTCGCTGGGCATGGAGGACGACTTCTTCGCCGTCGGCGGCACGTCGCTGCAGGCCGCGATCGCCGTCGACCGGCTGCGTGAGCGGTTCAGCTCCGAGGACGCCAGCATCCGCTGGTTCTTCGAGGACGCGAAGGTCGGGACCATCGCGGCACGGATCGCGGGTGCTCCGGCCCGGGTCTCGACCACTGCCGTGATCACCGGTGTGGCAGCGGATTCCGATACCGCGATCACCGACCCGATCCTGCCGCTGCGCGCGGGCACCCCAGGTGTGGACCCGCTGTACTGCATCCACCCCGCCGTCGGTCTGGCGTGGAACTACCTGGGGCTCTCCAGCGAGCTCGACCCGAGCATCCCGATCATCGGCATGCAGGCTCCCGGGATCTCCTACCCGATGCCGCCCGCGGACTCGATCAAGGAACTGGCCCGCACCTACGTGCGGTCCATCCGCGCGGCCCGCCCGCACGGTCCGTACAACCTCCTCGGCTGGTCGCTCGGCGGCCTGATCGCGCACGAGATGGCCGTCGAGCTGCGGGAACTGGGCGAGAAGGTCAACCTCGCGCTCATGGACGCGTACCCGCTGGGCGACTACCGCGGACCGCGCGAGGAGATGTCGATCGCGGCGCTGTTGCGCGAGTTCGTCGGCCTCGACATCGACGAGGACGCCGAGCTGAGCACCGACGACGCCCTGGACCTGCTGGCCTCCGCCGGCGGACCGGCGCGGGAGCTCTCGCGCGGCCAGATGGAGCGGCTGCTCACCAATTACCGGCACAACACGTCGCTGGGCTACTCGCACCGTCCGCGCGAGTACGACGGCAACATGCTGGTCTTCCGCGCGACGGAGCAGCCGACGGGTGGCCTCGTGCCGCAGCTGTGGCGGCCGTACGTGACGGGCCTGGTGCAGGTGCACGACATCGAGGCCACGCACAATCAGCTCGGCTCCGCCCCGGCGATCGACGAGATCGCCCGGACGATGAACGTCTTCCTCACGGGCAACTACACCAGCGTGGTGAAGTCCACGAGCAAGACGCTCGACGACACCAAGCCGCTCGTCAGCGTCCGGGGCCTGACCCGCAAGTACGGCCGCGGCAAGAAGGCGGTGTACGCGCTCAACGGGGTCGACCTCGACATCGCGCCGGGCAGCGTGCACGCGCTGCTGGGCCCGAACGGCGCCGGCAAGACGACCACGGTGAAGATCATCTCGACGCTCATGAAGCCCTCCGAGGGCTCCGTGACCATCGACGGTGTCGACGCCCTGGCCGACCCGCGCCGGGCGCGCTCGATCATCGGCCTCTCGGGCCAGTACTCGGCCGTGGACGAGAACCTCACGGGCCGTGAAAACCTCGAGATGTTCGCCCGCCTGTACGGCTTCGACAAGGGCGCTGCGAAGGCCCGGGCGACGGAGCTGCTCAAGCAGTTCCGGCTCACCGGTGCCGCCGACCGCGCGTCGGGCACCTACTCCGGCGGCATGCGCCGGCGTCTCGACCTGGCCGGCGCGATCATCGCGCGGCCGCGCCTCGTCGTTCTCGACGAGCCGACCACCGGTCTCGACCCGCGCAGCCGCAAGGACGTGTGGGACGTGATCGCCCGGCTCAGCAAGGAGGAGGGCATCTCGGTGCTGCTCACCACGCAGTACCTGGACGAGGCCGAGTTGCTCGCCGACCTGGTCACGATCATCGACCAGGGCCGGATCATCCGGTCCGGCACGGTGCCCGAGCTCAAGTCGGCCGCCGCGGCCGACCTGATCCAGATCGGGATCCGCGAGCGCGATCGGGTCACCGCGTGGCCGATCCTGGCCCGCCACGCCATCGACGGCACGGCGATCCGCGAGGCCTCCGGCCTCAGTGCCATCCGCGTGGCCGACGGCCAGTACAAGCTGGTCGCCGTCCTCAACGACCTGCGCGAGGCCGGCGTCCACGTCGAGTCCGCGATGCTGCGCGAGGCCACCCTGGACGACGTCTTCTTCGCCCTCACCGGCGAGGACGCGAACAAGACCGAGGAGAGCAACTGATGACCGCGATCACCTTCCCGCAGGAGCGGGAGTCGTCGCTGAACGGATTCCTCAGTGACTGCGCGGTGATGACCCGCCGCAACCTGACCACGCTGATCCGGATCCCGCAGCTGCTCCTGGGCGCGACGGTCCAGCCGATCATGTTCGTGCTGCTCTTCAGCTACGTGTTCGGTTCGGCGCTCGGGGGCGAGGTGGGCGGCGACCGCTACCGCGAGTTCCTGCTCGCCGGCATCCTGGTCCAGACGGTGGCCTTCAGCTCCGGCCAGACGGCGATCGGCGTCGCATCGGACATGAAGAACGGCATCATCGACAGGTTCTGTTCGCTGCCGATGTCGCGGCTCGCCGTCATGGTCGGGCGCACGCTCTCGGACCTCGTCGTGAACGTGATCAGCGTGGCGGTGATGCTCGTGGTCGGCCTGCTGGTCGGCTGGCGGTTCCGCGGCAGCTGGGTCGACGCGGCCCTGTCCCTGACGACGCTGCTGCTGTTCGGTTTCGCGATGTCCTGGCTGGGCGCGCTCATCGGCCTCTCGGTCTCGACGCCCGAGTCCGCGCAGGCGCTCTGCATGATCGTGATGTTCCCGATCGCCTTCATCTCGTCGGCGTTCATCGCGTCGGGCGACCTGCCGGGCCCGCTGCGCACGATCGCGTCGTGGAACCCGGTGACCTCGATGGCCCGTTCGCTCCGTGAGGCTTTCGGCAATCCGTTGAGTCCCAAGCCGGTGTTCAACGAGCCGGTCAACTGGGCGGCGCAGCACGCCACCGCCTACTCCGCGATCGTCTCGCTCGTGATGATCGTCGTCATCGTGCCCTTCGCCGCGCGCGCCTACATGCGCCACTGACCCGCGCGCTCGCGCCGCGAGCGTGCTCATCGACAACCCATCGCCGTATCCCTCCCACAAAGGAGAAATGAAATGAACAATCCCTTCGACAACGAGTCGGGCGAGTTCGAGGTCCTCGTGAACGACGAGGGCCAGCACTCCCTGTGGCCGACCTTCCGGCCGGCGCCCCGGGGCTGGACGATCGCCTTCGGCGAGGGCGGCCGTTCGCGGGCGGAGTGCCTCGAGTACATCGAGTCCGCGTGGACGGACATCCGTCCGCTCAGTCTGCGCGCCTGAGAGTTCCGATCGGCGGGGCCGGCAGGGCAGTCGTCCTGTCGGCCGTCGCCGTGCCCGGAGTACGCGGCACCGTCCTCGCTCCCGGACGGAGCGGACGCCACGTTCGTGGGTCCGACGGTGCGCCGTGCCCGAATCCCGTCACATGGCGTGCGGGTAGACGCTCACCATGTGGGCGCCGTACCAGCAGGTGACCGTGACGATGCCGACGCAGGTCCAGATCTGGACGTTCCGGGAACGCCTCGCCAGGCCGATCGCGATCGGGATGAGCAGCACGAAGGCGGGCAGCAGCAGCCGGGGCCGCGACATCATCAGGCCGCCGGAGCCGAGCAGTGAGACCACCACGAGCGAGCCGTACAGCGTGATCGGCCACGGCATCTTCGCGCGGATCGCGAGCACGATCAGCACGATCGATGCGGCGAGCAGCCCGACCACCGACAGGTCGGCGATGTCGGAACCGTTGATCAGGCTGTAGTTGACGAACTGCCAGGTCTGCACGCCCAGGTCGAAGGTCGTGCCCCAGCCCTCGGTCTGGATGCGGAACCACCCCGTGAGGCTCCCGGTGTGGTGCGCCACGATGAGCAGGTAGGTCAGCCACCCGATCGGCGTGAGCAGCACGCAGACGACGGCCTTGACGCGTTCGGCACCGTCGGACGAGAGGACCGCGATGAGGGCCGCCAGCGCGACCACCCCGATGAGGACCACGGAGGTGGGGCGGCACAGCCCCGCCAGCGCCGTGCAGACGCCCGCGAGGATCCACCTGCGCTCCATGACCCCGACCAGGGCCCAGCCGGCGAGGGCGCAGTACAGCGCCTCGGTGTAAGCCATGGTCAGCACGATCGACATCGGCGCGGCCGCGAACAGGACGGTCGTGAGCAGGCCCGCCCGTTCGGCGAGGTGGGTGGGCACGCGCGGCATGTGCTCGACGCAGAGCCGGCCCAGGCGATAGGCGGCCACCGCCGCGACGCAGCCGAGGATCGTGTTGACGGTGAGCGCCGCGCGGTAGGCGTCGAAGCCGGGCAGCTGTGCCACCGCCCGGACCAGCATGGGGAAGCCGGGGAAGAAGGCGTAGGCCGTGTCGGCGGTGTGCTCGCCCCGCGCGTCGACGAACCGCCACGGCATGTCGTTGTAGCCGTAGGTGGCCAGCCCGATCATCCACTTGCCGTCCCACGCGGTCAGCAGATCGGCGAGGTTCTGGTTGCGGAGCTGCGCGAATCGCGCGAGCACCGCCAGCCCGATACCGCGGATCGCGAGGTAGAACACGATCGGCAGCCAGATCGACCGGGTGCGGTCGAGCAGGGACGACGGTGCCGGCGCGGCGCCGGTGCCCGCTCGGGTGTCGGCTCCGGTCGCGGCGAGGTCGGGGGCGGTCGGCACGCGTTGCATCGTACCGACGGTCCGGTCGGCGTCGTCGCCGCGCGCGCCGACCGCGGTCACGGTGAGCTGATCCGCGTGATCGTGCAGTTGACGTAGTTGTCGCCGGACTTGGCGAATTCCTGCCCGTTGACGGTGATGGTGCAGGTCACGGGGCCGGTCCCGGTGACGATCAGGGACATCCGAGCGCCGATCGTCGCGGTGCCCTGCCACTCCCACGGCAGGGTCGAGGCCTTGGGGACCGTGCCCTCCTGGACGCCGGTGACCATGACGACGCCCGCGCCGTTGCCGCCCGCGGACAGCTTGAGCTGCACGGACACGCCGCCCGACGGTGCGCCGCTGGTCGGCTTGGGCGCCGTGGTGAGGAAGCCGTCCGATTCGGTGGCGGGCGCGGTGCCGGTCGTCGGGGCGGCGCCCGTGGTGGGCGCGGCGCCGGTCGTGCTGGCATCGGCCGAGAAGGTGACGGGGGAGGCGGTCGTGGACGAGCCGTCGCTCTTCGTCGCGACGACGATCGCGATCACCCCGGCGACGGCCAGGATCGCGACGATCGCGGTCAGCGCGATGATCAGGCCCTTGCGGTTGCCGCCTCCGCCGCCATTGCCTGGGCCACCGGGACCACCGGGGCCGCCGTACGGGGGCTGCGGCGGTCCGGGCGGGTAGCCGCCCGGCCGGTACGCCCCCTGCGGGTACCCGCCCTGCTGCGGGCTGAAGGGTGTGGTGGCCTGCGGGCCCTGGCTCGGACTCTGTGGCTGGCCCGGCCGGCCCGGGAATCCGCTCTGCGAGGGCTGCCCGCCGTACTGCTGGCCGGTGGGTCCGCCGGGTTGCGGGGCGCCCTGGGGGTACGGGCCACCGGGGTACTGACCGGGGTTCTGGCCGCCGCCGTAGGGGTTCATCGGATCTCCTGAGGTTTCGCGTTCCCGTCGATCATCCCCGATGTCGCTGAACGGCGGGTTGCGCACCGCTTGGAACGGTGCCCTCGAATCCGAAGAACCCAGGTCGGTAGGATCGAGTCGACCATCGAAGCCCGCAACGGAGAGGTTCCACGTGGCACTCGTCGTCCAGAAGTACGGAGGCAGCTCCGTCTCCTCCGCCGAGCGCATCCGGCGCGTGGCCGAACGGATCGTCGAGACGAAGCGCGCGGGGAACGACGTCGTGGTCGTCGTCTCCGCGATGGGCGATACCACCGATGAGCTGCTCGATCTCGCCAACCAGGTGTGCCCCGCGCCGCCCGCCCGCGAGATGGACATGCTGCTCACCTCGGGTGAGCGCATCTCCAACGCGCTCGTCGCGATGGCCATTCATTCCCTGGGCGCCGAGGCGCAGTCCTTCACGGGCTCGCAGGCCGGCGTGATCACCACCAGCAAGCACGGCGCGGCGAAGATCATCGACGTCACCCCGGGGCGCGTCCAGGCCGCGATCGACGACGGCAAGATCGTCCTCGTCGCCGGCTTCCAGGGCGTCTCGCAGGACACCAAGGACGTCACCACGCTCGGGCGCGGCGGCTCGGACACCACGGCCGTCGCCCTGGCCGCGGCACTGAACGCCGATGTCTGTGAGATCTACACCGATGTCGACGGCATCTACACCGCCGACCCGCGCATCGTGCCCAATGCCCGCCATCTCGAGAAGGTCTCCTTCGAGGAGATGCTGGAGATGGCCGCGTGTGGCGCGAAGGTGCTCATGCTCCGGTGCGTGGAGTACGCGCGCCGCTACAACGTCCCGGTCCACGTGCGCTCCTCGTACTCGACCAAGCCCGGCACCATCGTCAACGGATCTATGGAGGACATCCCCGTGGAAGAGGCAATTCTCACCGGCGTCGCCCACGACCGCAGCGAGGCGAAGATCACCGTCGTCGGCCTCGAGGACAAGCCCGGCTACGCCGCGCGCGTGTTCCGCGCCATCGCCGACGCCGAGATCAACATCGACATGGTGCTGCAGAACGTGTCCAAGGTCGACACGGGCCGCACCGACATCACCTTCACGCTGCCGCGCGAGCTCGGCCCGCTGGGTGTGGAGAAGCTCGAGGCGCTGCGCCGCGAGATCGGCTTCGACTCGGTGGTCTACGACGATCACGTCGGCAAGGTCTCGCTGGTCGGCGCGGGCATGAAGAGCCATCCCGGCGTGACCGCCACCTTCTGCGAGGCGCTGTCGCAGGCCGGTATCAACATCGAGCTGATCTCCACGTCGGAGATCCGCATCTCGGTCCTCATCCGCGACACCGAGCTCGACGAGGCCGTCAAGGTGCTGCACGACGCCTTCGGCCTGGGCACGGACGAAGAGGCCGTCGTCTACGCGGGAACGGGGCGGTAGTCATGGGTGTGCGTGTAGGAGTCGTCGGCGCCACCGGCCAGGTGGGCGCCGTCATGCGTCAGCTGCTGCTGGACCGGAACTTCCCGGCCGACGAGGTGCGGTTCTTCGCGTCCTCGCGGTCCGCGGGTAGGACGCTGCCCTTCGGCGACCGCGAGATCGTCGTCGAGGACGCCGAGACCGCAGACCCCGCGGGCCTCGACATCGCGCTGTTCAGCGCAGGTGCGACGATGTCCCGCGTCCAGGCGCCGCGGTTCGCCGCCGCCGGTGTCACCGTGATCGACAACTCGAGCGCCTTCCGCAAGGATCCGGACGTGCCGCTGGTGGTCTCGGAGGTGAATCCCGAGCAGGTCCGCGACCTCAAGAAGGGCATCATCGCCAACCCGAACTGCACCACGATGGCCGCGATGCCGGTGCTCAAGGTGCTGCACGACGAGGCCGGCCTGCAGCGGCTGATCGTCTCCTCGTACCAGGCCGTGTCCGGTTCGGGCCTGGCCGGCGTGGAGGAGCTCGTCTCCCAGGTGCGCGCCGTCGAGCCGGAGGCCGAGAAGCTGGTGCACGACGGTTCCGCCGTGACGTTCCCGGCGCCGAACAAGTACGTCGCGCCGATCGCCTTCAACGTGCTGCCCCTGGCCGGCGCGATCGTGGACGACGGCTCGGGCGAGACCGACGAGGATCAGAAGCTGCGCAACGAGTCGCGCAAGATCCTGGGCCTTCCCGACCTGTTGGTCAGCGGAACATGCGTGCGCGTGCCCGTGCTCACCGGCCACTCGCTGTCGATCAACGCCGAGTTCGCCTCGCCGCTGTCGGTCGCGCGGGCGCAGGAGCTGCTCGCATCCGCGCCGGGCGTCAAGCTCGTCGACGTGCCCACCCCGTTGGCCGCCGCGGGCGCCGACGACTCGCTCGTCGGCCGCATCCGCCAGGATCCGGGCGTGCCCGAGGGACGTGGCCTGGCGTTGTTCATCAGCGGTGACAACCTGCGCAAGGGCGCTGCGCTGAACACGGTGCAGATCGCGGAACTGCTGGTCTAGACCTCGGGCGATTCGGGTGCGGAAGGCTATCCGCACCCGAAACACCCGAGCGCACCCGGTATGCCGGGTGCGTACGTGCGGAACGGGTGCGGATGCCTTCCCGCACCCGATCGGCCCGGCCGGTGCTTCCGGGTTTCGACGGTCCGCCGTCAGCTCGGGGTGGGTGCGATCCTGCCTGTGACCTCGCCGAGGTCGATGCGGGTGCCGTTCGGTCCGGGCGCTGTGGCGCTGATGGTGACCACGTCGCCGTCCGAGAGGAAGGTGCGCTCGGAACCGTCGGCGAGACGCAGTGGTTCGGTGCCGTTCCAGGTGAGCTCGATGAGCGAGCCGCGCTGGTCGCGCTCCGGGCCGGAGACGGTGCCGGAGGCGAACAGGTCGCCGGTGCGCAGGCTCGCGCCGTTGCTGGTCATGTGCGCCAGCATCTGCGCGGGTGACCAGTACATCTGCGCGTAGGGCGGGCGGGAGATCTGCACGCCGTTGAGCTCGACCTCGAAAACGATGTCCAGGCCCCACTTCTCGATCTCCCGCAGGTGGGGGAGCGGCACGGGGTCCTGCGTGGGGACCACGACGCGAGCGGCCTCCAGGGCCTCCAGCGGGACGATCCACGGCGAGATCGAGGTTGCGAAGCTCTTGCCGAGGAACGGGCCCAGTGGCACGTACTCCCACGCCTGGATGTCGCGCGCCGACCAGTCGTTCACCACGCACACGCCGAAGACGTGCTCGGCGAAATCGCCCGTGCCGATGCTGCTTCCGAGCGTGGTCGGCGCACCCACGACGAAGCCCAGCTCGGTCTCGATGTCCAGGCGACCGGACGGACCGAACACCGGTGCGTCGTCCGACGGTGCCTTCCGCTGCCCGGCGGGCCGCACGACGGGCGTCCCGGAGGGGACGACGGTGCCCGCACGACCGTGGTACCCGACCGGCAGATGCTTCCAGTTCGGCAGCAGCGCAGCGGAATCCGGGCGGAACATGCGGCCCAGATTGGTGGCGTGGTGCTCGCTGGCGTAGAAGTCGACGTAGTCGGCGACCTCGAAGGGGAGATGCAGCGTCACCTCCGTCAGCGGATGCAGGGCCGCGGCTCCGTCCGTCTCGCGCGCGGGATCGGTGAGCAGCGCGACGATCTCGGCGCGCACTCGGCTCCACTCCGTGCGGCCGCGGGCGAGGAGGCCGTTCAGCGACGGCGTCGCGAACACGGGGTCTCCGAGGGCGGCCGCGAGATCGAGCACGTGGTCGCCGATACGCACGCCCACGCGGGCGGCGCCGTCGACCGGGCGGAAGACCCCGTAGGGCAGGTTCTCGACGCCGAAGCCGGAGCCGGCGGGCACGGGCGCCCAGGTGGTGGTCACGATCGTTGTCCTTCTGTGTCGAGAGCGGAGGGGGAGAGTCCGAGATCGGCGGCTTCGGTGGGCGGGGTTGTGGTGCTGCAGGATCCGTACGAGACGAGCAGGCGACGGGCCGCGGTGGCACCGTCGGGCGTCAGGGCGGCGGCCTCGGCGGCGAGGGCGGCACCGTCGGCGCTGGACAGGACGTCGGCCACGGGACCGGACCCGGCTCCTGCGGCGGCGCGCGCCGCTGCGACCACCAGGTTGAGGAAGCCGTGGTGCACGAACCCGGTGGCCGGGTCCCGGTACCGCACGGCGTGATGCAGGCCGGCGGTCGCCTTGACGGGCACGCCTGCCGCAGCGGCGGAGACCAGGGCGTTCGCGACCTCGGCGGGTTCCGGGAACAGGTCGGCGCGCACGCCGCCGCACCGGATCTTCAGGCCAGCACCGCGTCCCGCGAGCACCGCGGCGAAACGCGGCGATTCGGTGCGCTCGGTGGCCTCGACGAAAACTGGGGTGCCGTACGCAGTGGCGGCTGCCAGCGCGGGGTCGAGATCAGCGAGATCGCAGGCGATCTCGACCAGCGCGAGCTGCGTCCGGGGGTCGGCGTCGGCGGCGGCCGCCGCGGCGGCGAGGGCACCGTCCGGTGCGTCCGCGGATGCGATGATCCCCACGGCGATCCGGTCGTCCTCGACCAGGTGCGCACGCAGTTCGTCGATCCGCGCTGCGGGACAGAGGAACCGGTGCGTGAGCATCGGATCGCCCACGGCGAGGTCGTGCCGGTGCCGGGCCAGGGCCTCGCTCATCGGCAGCGCCGTCGGCGGGAACAGACCCGCGTCGTCGACGAACCCGGCGAGCAGGGCGGTCACCGTGACCAACTGCGGTAGTAGGCACCGTCGTCCGTGGCGCGGGCGCCCTCGCCCAGCTGCAGCGGCGCGAAGGTGTCGACCATGACGGCGAGCTCGTCGAACCGCTCCAGGCCGATGCTGCCCTCCATCGCGCCGGGCTGCGGGCCGTGGGCGTGGCCGCCCGGATGCAGCGAGATCGATCCCGGGCCGATGCCCGTTCCCTTGCGCGCCTCGTAGTCGCCCGCCACGTAGAACATCACCTCGTCGGAGTCGACGTTGGAGTGGTAGTACGGCACGGGGATCGACAGCGGGTGGTAGTCGACCTTGCGCGGCACGAAGTTGCAGACCACGAAGTTGTGTCCCTCGAAGACCTGGTGCACGGGCGGCGGCTGGTGCACCCGGCCCGTGATCGGCTCGAAGTCCTCCACGTTGAACGTGTACGGGTACAGGCAGCCGTCCCAACCGACCACGTCGAACGGGTGCGTCGGCAGGACGTACCGGGTGCCGGTCGCGCCGCCGGGGCCGCGGTGCTTGACCAGCAATTCGACGTCGGTGCCCGCGCGCAGCAATGGCTCCGACGGTCCGTGCAGGTCCCGCTCGCAGAACGGGGCGTGCTCGAGCAGCTGCCCGTACCGCGACAGGTACCGCTTGGGCGGGGCGATGTGACCGCCGCCCCCGCCGCACGCCTCGATCGCGTAGGCGCGCACCGTCGTTCCCGCGGCCGGCACCCAGCGGTGGGTGGTGGCCCGGGGCATCAGCACGTAGTCGCCGGTGCGGAAGGTGAGCGCACCGAAGACGGTCTCGACCGTGCCGGCGCCGTCCTCGATGTACACGCATTCGTCGCCGATCGTGTTGCGGTACAGGGGCGACGGTGCGCCCGCCACCACGTAGGAGATCCGCACGTCGGCGTTGCCCAGCACCAGCCGCCGGCCGGTCACCACGTCCGCGGCGGAGGCCGCGGCGTCGTCGAACAGGTCGTGCAGCCGCAGGTGCCGGGGCAGCAGTGGGGCGTTGGGCGTCAGGCTCAGGTCGCTCGGCTCCCAGGGCTCGGCCGCGGTGATCGCCGACGGGATGCCGCGGTGGTACAGCAGCGAGGAGTCGGACGAGAAGCCCTCCTCGCCGACCAGCTCCTCGTAGTAGAGCTCGCCGTCCTCTCGCCGGAACTGGGTGTGGCGCTTGGGCGGAATCGTGCCGACGCTGCGGTAGTAGGCCATGGGAACCCTCCTGGTGGTGGTGTCGCGTCAGAGGTTGCCGCGGCTGTCCTGCTCGCGCTCGATGGCCTCGAACAGGGCCTTGAAGTTGCCCTTGCCGAAGCCGAGCGAGCCGTGCCGCTCGATGAGCTCGAAGAACACGGTGGGCCGGTCGCCCAGCGGCTTCGTGAAGATCTGCAGCAGGTAGCCGTCCTCGTCGCGGTCGACCAGGATGCCGCGCTTCTGCAGTTCCTCGACGGGCACCCGCACCTCGCCGATCCGGGCGCGCAGCTCGGGGTCGTCGTAGTAGGCGTCAGGGGTGTTGAGGAACTCCACTCCCTCCGCGCGCAGCGCGTCCACGGCGGTGAGGATGTCGTTGGTCGCGACGGCGAGGTGCTGCGCTCCCGGCCCGCCGTAGAACTCGAGGTACTCGTCGATCTGCGACTTCTTGGCCGCGATCGCGGGCTCGTTGAGGGGGAACTTCACGCGGTGGTTGCCGTTGGCCACCACCTTGGACATGAGCGCCGAGTAGTCGGTGGCGATGTCGTCGCCGATGAACTCCGCCATGTTGGTGAAACCCATGACGCGGTTGTAGAAGCCGACCCACTCGTCCATGCGGCCCAGCTCGACATTGCCGACGATGTGGTCCAGGGCCTGGAAGATCCGCTTGGGGGCACCGTCGCGCTTGCGGAAGGTGCTGGTGGCCGGAACGTAACCGGGCAGGTACGCGCCCTGGTACCGCGCACCGTCGACCACGCGCTGCACCAGCGTGTGCCGGGTCTCCCCGTAGGTCGCGATCGCGCCGATCCGGACCGTGCCGTGCTCGTCGGTCACGTCGTGGGGCTCCTCGAGCACCGTCGCGCCGGAGGCCCGGGCGTGGGCGATGCACCGGTCCACGTCCGGGACCTCGAGCGCGATGTCGACGACCCCGTCGCCGTGACGGGTGTGGTGCGCGATCAGCGGGCTGTCCGGGCTGACGGCGCCCTGGACGACGAACCGGATGGAACCCGAACGGAGCACGTAGGACTTGTGGTCGCGCTCGCCCTGCTCCGGGCCGCGGTAGGCGATGAGCTCCATGCCCCAGACCGACTGGTAGTAGTGCGCCGTCTGGGTGGCGTTGCCCACCACGAAGACGATCGAGTCCCAGCCGTTGACGGGGAAGTCGTCGCGCGTGGCGTCGTAGGAGACGAGGCCGACGAGCTGCTGCAGCTGGTCGGCGCCGAGGCCCGCGAGCTTCTCCTCGTCGGTCAGCGTCTGCTCGAGGGAGGACTGCGGGGCGGTGGTCTGCGTCATGGGTCTGCTCACCTTCCGGGCTGGATGTAACGTGCATCACGACGATCGGCCGCGCGCGGCCCGGTGGCAATATCGACAGCTTCGAATGCTCAAACTGCCGTGATGCGCCGGTGATACACCGACTGATGTAGTCATTTCGACTAGGAAGGATGTCGTCATGCAGGAACCGGTGAAACTGGACGATGTCGACTTCGCGCTGCTCGACTCGCTGAACCGCGACCCGCAGATCGGCGTGCTGGAGACCTCGCGCCGTGTGGGCGTGGCCCGCGCGACCGTGCAGGCCAGGCTGAAGAAGCTGGAGGACGCGGGCGTCATCGCCGGATACCAGCCGCACCTCGATGTCGCGGCCGCCGGCTTCGGTGTCCAGTGCTTCGTGCAGTTGGAGACGGCCCAGGGCGAGCTGAGCGCCGTCGCCGATGAACTGGCAGGGATCCCGAACGTGCTCGAGGCTTTCGCCACCACCGGCGGCAGTGACGTGCTCTGCCGCGTGGCCGCCGACTCGCATCGGGGACTGCAGGAGACGCTGCTCCGGATCGGGCGATCGCCGCTGGTCGCGCGGTCGATCAGCATCGTCGTGCTGTCCGAGATCGTGCCCTTCCGGGCGATGCCGCTGTTGCGGACGCTCGACGCCCGGCCGGTGTCGAGAGCACCCCGCTATCGCGGTTGATCACGTTCGACGCGGGCCGCTGAGCAGATTGCGCAGTTCTCGATCGCGGGTCCGACATGGGATGGGCATTCTGCGCGGTCAGTCGTGCATCGGTTGTCCGGAGCCGTCATCCGGTCGCACAGTGATCTCGTTCACACCCGATCTCGCAGACCCACAGGAGCGACATGAAGCAGCTGCTCACCAGGTTCGAAGCCAAGGCGCCCGAGGTGGTCTTCGAATGGCACGACCCCGAGACCTCGGCCCGCGGCTGGACCGTCATCAATTCCCTGCGCGGCGGGGCCGCGGGTGGCGGTACCCGGATGCGACGGGGCCTGGACCGCCGGGAGGTCGAGTCGCTCGCCAAGACGATGGAGGTCAAGTTCACCGTCGCCGGCCCGGCGATCGGTGGCGCCAAGTCGGGCATCGACTTCGATCCGACCGATCCGCGCAAGGACGAGGTGCTGCGCCGTTGGTTCGCGGCCGTCACGCCGCTGCTCAAGGCGTACTACGGCACGGGTGGCGACCTCAACGTGGACGAGAAGCTCGAGGTCGTCCCGATCACCGAGAGCCTCGGCCTGTGGCACCCGCAGGAGGTAGTCGTCAACGGCCACTTCGCTCCCGACGGCCGCGATCACGTGCAGCGGGTGGGGCAGCTGCGGCTCGGCGTCGCGAAGATCGTGGAGGACCCTCGGTTCACGCCGGACCACGGCCGCCGCTACAGCGTGGCCGACCTCATCACGGGGTGGGGTGTCGCGCAATCGGTGCTCCACTTCTACCGCGTGCACGGTGGCTCGCTCGAGGGCAAGCGCGTGATCGTGCAGGGCTGGGGCAATGTCGGTGCGGCGGCGGCCTACTACGCGGGGCAGGCCGGGGCGCGGATCGTCGGGATCCTGGACCGTGACGGCGGCATCGTCCGGCCCGAGGGCATCAGCGCCGACGAGGTGACCGACCTGTACCTGGCCAAGCAGGGCAACCAGCTGGTGGCCGACGACCTGCTGACCTTCGACGAGGCCGCAGAGCGGATCTGGTCGGTCGGCGCCGAGGTCTTCCTGCCCTGTGCCGCATCGCGTCTCGTGACCCGCGAGCAGGTCGACGCGATGATCGGCGCCGGCCTCGAGGTGGTCGCGTGCGGTGCGAACGTGCCCTTCGCCGACCCCGAGATCTTCTACGGTCCCGTCTACGAGCACGCCGATCAGCAGGTTGCCGTGATCCCCGACTTCATCGCCAACTGCGGCATGGCCCGCGCGTTCGCGATGCTCATGGAGGGCGAGGTCGAGGTCTCCGACGAGTCGATCTTCGGTGACGTCTCCCGCACCATCGGCACCGCGCTCGAGCGCTGCCACGCCCGGTCCGCGAGCTCGACGCTGGTGGCCGCCACCGCGTTCGAGATCGCTCTGGATCAGCTGGTCTGAGCCGCGCGCCGATCACATCCGCCGGAGGTCCGGCCACAGCTGCGACCAGGGCGCGCGGGCATGACACAGTCGGATGTCGACACCGGTCGACGCGGTGGGCATCCCGATGCGGTGGTGCACCGACCGGAGGGTTCGCGAGGTCTCGCACATGTCGCCCGGCTGCTCCGCGTCGGAGTCGACGACCCAGAGCACGGTCGTCGCGGAATCGTCGGGCTGCCCGAGATAGCCGTACCCGCGGCTCGGGCTGTACACCGGGGGGAGGCCCTTTCCGTAGTACTGCAGGGCCGCCGACTGCCAGTAGGAGTTCGTGACGATCGCCTGAGGGCGTTCGGATTCGGGCAGCGCGGTGATCGAATCCTCCACGGCCCGCGTGAGTTCGGGCCAACCGAACTGGCCGTACACGGAGATCTGCATCCCGGCCTCCATGACCGACTTCGGTTCTGCGATCTTCGATTCCGGGGTGAAGGGCAGGCTCACGACCACGAAGACCACGGCGAACGCCGACAGCGGCGCGGCTATCCATCGGAATCGCGGCCATCGGATCCGTTCGAAGGCGACGGCACCCGCGGCGATGATCACGGGCAGCATGCCGCCGGGGTAGTAGGGCCGTCCCGCGGTGAGGATGAAGACGACCACCAGCAGCACGAACGCGGGGGCGAGGAAGCGGAACGGTCGAAGGTCCGGCGAGCGGAACAGCGCGTACAGCCCGTACACCAGCAACGGTGTGCCGAGGATTCCCGCGAGTAGCAGCATGATCGGGACGAACAACAATCGTCCGCCGGTGTACTGGCTCTCCTCCGCGACCTGGCTCGTGAGCTGCAGGTACGGCCAGCCGTGTCGAGCCTGCCAGATCAGCGCCGGGATCATCGTGATCACGGTGAATGCGCCGCCCGCCCACAGCGCGGGGCGCCGGAGGAGCTCGCGCGGCCCCCAGATCAGCGAGGCGGCGATCACGCACACCCAGAACACCGGGATCAGCCACTTGACCTGCATGTCGATGGCCGTCACCACACCCGCTGCGAACAGGAGCCAGTCCTGGCGCGTGCGCACCCAGCGCACCACCAGCCAGGTGACCGCCACCCACAGTGGAGTGTCGATCGCGTTGGTGGCGAGTAGGGAGGACTGCAGCAGTAGGAAGGTCGAGGTCGCGTACGCACCCGCCGAGAGGCCCTGCGCGAGACGTCCGCCGCCGAACTCGCGGGCGAGCAAGGCCGACAACAGGATCCCGACGAGGGTGATGAGAACGGACGGGAGGCGGAACAGTACCAGTGAATCGCCCGGCATGGCGTTGCCGAGGAGTGCCAGCAGGGGCAGGATCGGCCCCTGGTCGGCGTAGCTCACGGAGAGATGCTGTCCGACTGCGATGAAGTACAGCTCGTCGCCGAACAGGTGGTACTTGCTCGCGCCGAACGTGGCGGCGATCGCGCCGAGTACGACGACGGGCACGATCGCGACCCACGCAACGGGCGGGGGCGACGTGGGGGTGGGGTGGACGGAAGGAGCGGGCGTGGTCTCAGTCATCGGTGTCCTCCGATGGTGCGAGTGATGCGGATCCGTGCGGCGAGGGCTGCACCGCGGCGAGGAAGACGCGGACCATCTGTTCCGCGTGGGCGTCGAGGTCGAGTTCGGGGTCACGGGCGGCGTGGCCGGCCGCGCCGTCGATCGCGTCGCGGATCAGGCGCGCCATGATCATCGCGTCGAAGTCGGTGGAGAACTCGCCGGATTCCTGGCCGCCTCGCAGGATCTCGGCGAGTGGAGCGAGCATCTCCTTCTCGCCGTCACTCGGAGTGAAGGCGGGGGTGCCGTCCGGATTGCGGAGGTTGAGGACCACTTCGACCATGGCGCCCAGGAAACGGCGTTCCGCCTTGATGTATTCGAGGTTGGTGGCGATGTAGGTGCGCAGGATGTCGGTGGCGGTGTGCTGCTCGGCGAGCCGGGGGCCCATGAACTCGGCACCGGCCACGAACAGGTGGATCACCACCTGTCGCATCAGGTCGTCCTTGCCGTCGAAGTGGTACGAGATGACGCCCTTGGAGATCCCGGCCTGTCGGGCGATGCGGGCCAACGTGGCGCGGCCGTACCCCTCGTCGGCGAGGACCTCGGCCGCCGCCGCGATGATCTGCCGGCGCCGCGCCTCCTCGATGAACGACCTCTGGCCGTCCGACTTATTTTCTGGCCCCATGGTCAAAAACTAGCACGCGCGGTCAAGATGGACAACCGAAAAACGGGGCCCTCCGCATGCGGAGAGCCCCGTTCCCCGGGCTGCAATAGTGGTCTGATCAGGCCTCGGTGGTGCGAGTCGGGCGCGAGCCCAGCTCCTCGTCGAGACGCAGGAGGCCCGGGCCGTCACCGTCGATGAGCTTGAGGCGACCGACGATCTCGCTGACGGTGGCCTCCTCCTCGACCTGCTCGTTGACGAACCACTGGATGAGGCTCTTGGAGTCGATGTCCTCGTTCGCGGCGCGGTAGAGGTCGCGGATCGAGTCCGACACGCGACGCTCGTGCTCCAGCGCGACCTCGAACACGTCGAGGACGGTCGTCACGTCCACCTTCGGGGCCGCCGAGGCGCCGATCTTCGGGTGGTTGTCGCGGTCCGAGAGGTGGTCGATCCACTTGTTCGCGTGGACGATCTCCTCGTCGGCCTGGTGGCGCAGCCACGCCGCGATACCGGGCAGGTCACGGATCTCCATCTCGATGGCCAGCTGGCGGTAGACCAGCGAGGCCTCGAACTCGAGCGTGATCTGATCGTTGAACTTCTCTTCGAGTGCATCCGTCAGCTTCATACGGACGACTCTAGAACCGTTCCAGCTGCCGCGCAACGCAGGCAAGGCGACCCTTTGCGCAGGTCAGACCCTATTTCTTAGGTTAGCCCTACCCCTCTTAGCCACGCCTATCGCAAGGTCGAGGACGACGAATGCGAGCAGCGAAACACCGAACACCGGGAGGAACCAGCCCAGGAACGCTATGCCCAGAATCGCCGGAATCGCGTGCGACGGTTCGACCTTCCGGATCGCGCCCCGGGCGGCCGGTGTCGGGAACCCGCCCCGCTTCGGTCGCCGCTGCCACCACATCAGGTAGCCCCGCACGATCACGGTCACCAGCAGCGCCGCGAACACGATCAGCGCGATCTGATTGAGCAGACCGAACTGCCAGCCCATGTGCGTGTTGATGAGCAGCTCCGTCGCCTTCGCCAACAGCGGCCAGGATGCGAACGCGAGCACGGTCACCACCTGCCCCGTCGACGGGTCGATCGTCGCCGAATCGACGCCCATCCGCCACGGCTGCCGGGTCTGCGCGACAGTGATCGCGACGGACGGATCCGTCGGGATCGAGACCTGGACGGCACCGTCGACGCCCCGTTCCGCGGCGGCCGTGACGGCCCGGTCCAGGACCGCGATGTTGCGGGCCCGGGTCTGCGCGGCGACCTCGGGCGACACGGTCGGAACCTCGGCGGGCATCTGGTGGTCGGCGTGCTCGCCGCCGCCGGTGTTCGCGCCGCCCGCGGTGAGTGAGGTGGACAGGGTCGGCTTGACCCAGCCCAGCTCGGCTCGCAGCTGGCCGATGTTCTCACCCGCGTACTTCGACCAGGTCAGGCCAGTCGCGGAGAAGAACAGCAGGCCCACCAGCAGCCATGTGCCGATCGCTGCGTGGCGGCTCATCCGGCCACCCCGGCCCTTCTGAGCGCGCGGGTACGCCAGCATGCGCTTCGGGTTCCCCCGACGGTGCCGCCACCACAGGAACAGGCCGCCCAGGGCGACCACCCAGAGCCACGACGCCGCGAGCTCGCTGTAGAAGCGGCCGACGGCACCGAGGTGCAGATCGACGTGCAACCTGTCGATCCAGAACCGGATCGGCAGGGCCTCGGCCGAGCCGTAGACCGGCAGCGCGCCCTGGACCCGCGCCGACGCGGGGTCGACGTACACCGCGAGCTGGCGCCCCTCGGCCGTGAGAGCGGGATCGTCGAACAGCACGCGGGTCGTGCGGCCCGCGCCGTCCCCCGTGCGGACCCCCGCGACCGGGAGATCCGGACGGGTCGCCTGCGCTGCGGCGACCTGCTCCGACAGCGGCCGTGCCGGACCGTCCGTTGCGGCGACGATCTGGTCCGCGTAGACGAATCGTTCGACGGTGGGCGCCGCGGCGTAGAGCCCTCCGCTGATCGCCGCGATGAGCAGGAACGGGCCGACCAGAAGGCCCGCGTAGAAGTGCAGCCGCAGGATCGCGGCGCGCCACCCCGGCCGCGCCGGCGGGCCGGCGGCTGGGGGTGGCTGGGTCGGCGGCGCGTTCTCGGCCGCCGATTCGGTCACAGACATGAGTCACCTCGAGAGTTGTGCGCGTACGCGCGGGAAGCCCGGGCGGCGGGGCCGATCCGGGCGGAGAAGAGGGAGGTGATGTCAGCGCGGCGGCGCGCGCAGCGCCCCGTGCCGCGCGAGCACGGGGAGCGGGGCGACGCGGAAGGTCCAGATCGGGGCGACGACGGTGCCGGGCCGCTCCCGCCACGTCGTTGCCAGGGGCGCGAGTGTGGCGAGGGCGGTGCGCAGCGCGTGCTCGGCTCCGGCGATCACCGCGCCGGCCACGATCGCTGCGGCGAGGTGGGCAGCGGCCATGGTGGGGCTCAGCGCGAGGTGCCCCATCGTGAGGCCGAGTGCGAGGTGGCCGGCGCCCTGGCCCAGGAGCAGCATCGCCGCTGCGCCGGCGGCGCTGGTCGTGCGCGGCCGGGCCGCGAGCGCCCCGAGCGCCGCGCACGCGAGCGCCAGCACGAGCACTGCGGTCATCGGGACCGACGGTGCCCCAGCCGGCATCGCCGTCGACGTCATGTCGTGCATCGCGTGCGCCCCTGCGGCACCCATGTCGTGGCCCGGCATCGAGGCCATCGGCGGCATCGAGTGCCCGGCGTGTGCGGACGTCATCGGCATCGCGCCGCCCGTGTGGTGTCCCGGCATCGCCGCTCCGGTGCCCCGCATGGCGAGTGCGTGCGCCGTCAGACTCGCGGCGAAGGAGACCACGCCCACCGCGGCGCCACGGATCGTGGCTTCGGGGCGGGCGGGGCGGAGCATGCGCCGAATACTACCCCCTGTAGGGGAGGCGGACGGAGCGGGAAGCGGCAGGTCAGGGCTTGGCGGCGGCGAGGAATGCGCGGATGAGGGCCGGATCCTTGACGCCGGGCGCCGACTCCACGCCGCTGGAGACGTCCACGCCGGACGGCCCGAACGCCGCGATGAGCGCGGCCACGTTGTCGGGGCGTAGTCCGCCGGCGAGCAGCCAGTCGGCGTCCGGGGGAACCGGTAGGTCCGCGGGGTCGAAGGCGGCGCCCGAACCGGGCACCGTCGCATCGATGAGCAGCCGCTCGGGGCCCGCGTGCCCGGAGGCGGTGTACCGGACCGCGGAGATCGCGCGGATGGTCGAGAACCCCGCGGCCGTGGCGCGCACGAAGTGGTCGTCGGGCTCGTCGCCGTGCAACTGGATCGTGTCGACCCCGGCCTCGCGGGCCAGGCGCAGCACCTCGTCGATCGGCTGACCGCGGAACACCCCGACCGTCTCGACGCTCTCGGGCACTCCCGCGACCAGCGGCGCGGCCGCGCCCGCGTCGATCAGCCGGACGCTGCCGGGTGCGAAGACGAAGCCGACCGCGTCAGCGCCCGCCGCCACCGCGGAGGCCACGGTCTCGGCGGTCCGCAGCCCACACACCTTGACGAACATCGGGCCGAGCCTACCGGCCCGGTCAGAAGGGCTGGCCGGGGATTCCGCTCGGCCCGGTGATCCCGGGGGTCGGGGTCGGCGTGGGCAGGGGCATCGTGCACGGCGGGAAGGTGGGGTTGTACGGCGGCGTGCACAGCTGCATGGCGCAGTTCTTGCCGTTGTAGAAGGGCATCTGCCCCGGCGGGCAGGGCTCGAGCGCGTTCGCAGCGCCGACGGCGATCGGCGAGACGAGGCTCATCGAGATGAGGCCGAGCGAGGCGAGGCCGGTGGCCAGCGCGCGGCGGCCGAGCGGGCGACGGTGTGCCATGAAAACCCCTTCACAGTGAATGTTGGTTTCAGTGTATCAACGTGATGTGCGGTTGCACACGCGGTCACGGCAGGTCGCCGCCGGCGCCGCGAAGAAAGGCGCCGCTGACCGCGACGGCGGGGCCCGAGCTCTCGCCGGAGACGACCAGGGTCGCGAAGGCCAGGTCGCCCACGATCCCGGCGAACCAGCCGTGCGCGTGGGTGTTGTCGCCGAACTCCGCGGTCCCCGTCTTGCCTCCCAGGCCCTCGATGTCGCGCAATGCGGTCGCGGTCCCCGCGGTCACTGTTTCCCGCATCGCGGCGCGCAACGCCGCGGCGACGCCGGCGTCGATGGGCAGGGCTTCGGTGTCCGTGCGGGCGGGTTCACCGTCGAACAGTGCGGGCCGGACCGTACTGCGGGCGGCGAGTGAGGCCTCCACGACGGCGAGCCCGAAGGGCGAGGCCGTGACCCGCCCCTGCCCGATGGACTCCTCGACGCGCTCGGCCGACGTGCGCGCGGCGGGTACCGAGCCGGTCACGGTGGTGATGCCGGGGAGGGTGAAGTCCACGCCGAGGCCGAAACGTTTCGCGGTGTCGGTGAGCGCGGTGTCGCCGAGCTTCGTGCCCAGGCCCGCCATCGTGGTGTTGCAGGACTTGGCGAAGGCGGTGTGCAGAGGCACTGTGCCGAGGGTGAATTCGTTCTCGTTGGGGATGGTGCGGTCGCCGAAGGTCGCTCGACCGGGGCAGGCGAGCTGTGCGTCCGGGGTGGTGATCTTCGCGTCCAGCGCCGCGGCGGTGGTGATCGTCTTGAAGGTGGATCCGGGCGCGTACAGGCCGGTCAGTGCGACGGGGCCCTGCGTGTCGGCGGCGGCGTTCTGCGCGACCGCGAGGATGCCGCCGGTGGACGGGCGGATCGCGACGAGCATCGTCGCGCGCTTCTCGCCCGCGACCGCGGCGTTCGCGGCGCGCTGCAATCCCGCGTCCACGGTGGTTCGAACGGGCGGGATCTGTTTCGCTGGAAACGTGTCGACGAGGCGTACCGGGTCGCCGTCGCGGTCGACGACGGTGACCGACGATCCGGCCGCAGCGTCGACGTCCCGCCGCCAGCGCTCCTCCAACCCCGGGATCACCGGGGAGCGGAGCGCGGGCGAGGCGGTCAACAGGCGGCCCTCCTCACGGACCGTCACCCCGTCGATCCCGGTGAGCGGGCCGACCCGCTTCGCGTCGTCGGCCCGCAGTGAGATCACGGCGGTGGGGGAGTCCTTGCCCGCCACAGACTTCCGGAGTCCGGCGGCGGTCACCGACGGGTCGGCGGTGCGGAGCTTCGTGGCGAGCGCGTCCGCCGCGGACACGGCCTTCTCCGGGGCGAGATTCACGACGGTGACCGTCTGCCAGGTCATGAGCGGTGCATTCTTCCGATCCACGACCCTGGTGGTGTACGGCTTCTCGTCGGCGTACCGCAGGCGCGAGCCCGCGGCGACGGCGTCGGGGTGGACCAGAGTCGGTGCCCACGTGACCTTGCCGCCACCGGCTGCGATCTTCGTGGTGTACCGGACGCCGTGTTGGCGCGGTAGTGCCCACGACCAGGTGAGAGTTCGATCCTCACCGTCCTTGCCGACGGTGACGGTGGGCTTCGCGTCGCCCATGCCGTCGAAGGTGGCCTGCAGCCCTTCGGTCGCCGAGGTCGGGTCCGACGTGAGGTTGCCGGCGTGCGCCGCGTCGCGCGCCGACACCGCGGTCGCGAACTTGGTGACCACGTCGTCCTCCGAGCACGCGACGAGCGATCCCGCGAGGGCGGCGATCACCAGGGCGACGCCGGGCAGTGCGCGGGCGGGTCGGGTCGGCGCGTGCCGGCGTGAGGAATGGCGCATGGCGACCAGTGAACCTGCGCGCGGTGATATCGACCAAAGTGCGAAACGCTCCCGGGCGATAGCGGATCGATATCGCTACAGGTCGATGGGCACGCGAAGTGCATCGACCGCGATCGCGGCCACCCGCCCGATGGCCGCGTCGACGAGTGGAAGGCTCGGGTCGCTGCGCGCTGCGTGGGTGAACACCGCGACCGCGACGGGATGCTCACCGGGGTAGCCGACGACCGCCACTTCGTTCCGGAGTGCGCCGAGGGTCCCCGTCTTGCCCGCGATCGAGGGCGCCGAACCGAAGCCCGATGCCACGCGGTGGCGGAAGACCTGACCGCCCAGCGCGGACCGGGCGAACGCGCACTGCTCCGCGGAGGCCGCGGTGTCGGACCACACCGCGGCGAGAAGTGCCGTCATGTCCGTTGCCGTCGTGGCGCTGCCGAACGACGGGTCGTAGGCGCGCACCGGACGCGCGAGGTCGTCGTCCGCAAGGGCCGCGAACGCCTCGGCGACCGTCCGGGTGTCGGTCTCGGCCATCATCGCGGCGTGGATCTCCGCGTCTCCGCCGACGATCCGCGTGTCGTTCAGCCGGAGGTCGCGCGCGGTCATCTGCACGGCATCGAGACCGACGAGCCGCATCACCACGCCCGCGGCCGCGTTGTCCGAGACTGCGACCATGGACCGGAGCAGGTCGCGCACGCTCATCTCCACCGGATCCGACAGCGCCGCAAGGCCGGTGGGGCCGGGCGTCGCGGTCGCCGGATCGACGACGACCCGGGCCCGCGGATCCAGCCGACCCGCGTCGACGGCGCGCGCCGCGGCCACCAGTAACACGACCTTGTAGACCGACGCGGGCACGACCGGTTGCCCGCCGCGCACCGACAGCTCGGCACCGTCGCCGATCACCCGGGCGTGCAACCAACCGTTGCACCCGGCGTCCGCGAAGACCGCCTCGATCCGCTCGCGCGCGTCGCCCGCGGTCACTTCCGGGACCGCCCCGCGCGCCACAACGCGGACTCGAGACGGGCCGTGTCCGGATGATCCCGGTGCCCGAGAACCTTGACCCGCAGGGGGAAGTCGTTCGCGGAGCGGCGCTCGGTACCCGCTGGGGCCCCACCGCCGGCGGGTACGGGGGTGAACGCGAGACCCGCGGCGACGGCTGCCAGTGCCGCTGCCTCCGTTTCGGCGATCAACACCGACGAGGTGATGCCGCGGGCGGTCAGGCGGTCCAGCAGCAGATCCGCCGCGGGCGGGTTCGCCGCGCGGGGTGGCAATGCGACGGCGAGCGCTGAAAGATCGCGCAGCCGCGGCGCACTGAAGCCGTCCGGCACCAGGAAGTCCCGAGGCAGCGCGATCACGGGACCCGACGGTGCCCCGCCCCCCAGTACGGGGTGTTCGACCACTGCGACGTCGAGCAGGTCCTCGCCGACGGCCCGCGCGAGGTGAGGTGACGGGCCCGCCGAGAGGGTCAGTGGTGCACCGTCGTCCGCCTGGGCGAGAGCCGCGGCGCAGACGGCGGAGACCGCGGACCCGAGCGCGTCGCACAGCGCGACGCGCCGCTCGCCGGCCCCGGCCCCGAGTCGCGCCGCCTCCGCGACGAACCGGTCCGCGTCGCGCACCATGACGCGGGCCCGTGGCAGCAGTTCGCGGGCGGCCGGCGTGAGGTCGGCGCCCCGTCGGCTGCGATCGATGAGCGTGACGCCCAGCGCCTCCTCCAGCCGTCGGAGGCCCGCCGAGACCGGCGGCTGGGTGATGCCCAGCCGGTCCGCGGCGCGCCCGAAGTGCTGCTCCTCGGCGACCGCCACGAAGAACCGCAGGTGCCGGATCAGATCCATGAGCCGGAGTCTAGGTCGAGTCGCCGGAGGCTTCGAGCACGTCCGGATGCCCGAGGTGTGCCACGCGCGGTGAATCGGGCACGCCGGACGGCGGGAGGCAGCACAATCGACAGGTGTGAGTGATGCAGAGATCGCGCAGATCCGGGAGGCGCTGATCGCCCGGATGGGCGAGGTGACGGTGGCCGTCGTCGGGTCGATCCGCGCGGACATCCCCTTCTACGGGGCGTCCGACGCGGTCTCCGACGAACTCATCACCGAGTCCGTGCGGGACAACCTGACGTACATGGTGAACGCGCTGACGGCCTCGTCGTTCGACACCGCTCCCGCCGCGGCGACCGGTCGCTCCCGGGCCGAGCTCGGCGTACCCCTCGCCGCCGTGATGCACGCCTACCGCATCGGCGTGCACCGTATGTGGCAGGAGGTGATGGCTGTCGCGGAGGCACAACCGGGCCTCAGTCGGCAGTCCCTCCTCAGCGCGGCGCAGCACATGTGGGAGGCGCAGGACCAGTTCGTCGATGCGATGGCCGGGGCCCATCGAGACCGGACCACCGAGCAGGCCCTCGACGACGCCGCCGAGCGCGCCGCCCTCGCCGAACACCTTCTGCAGGGGCGTATCCCGAGCGATCAGAGCCTGTGGGAGATCGCCACGCTGCTGCGTCTGCCCACGACGGGGCCCTACCTCGCGGTGGCTGCGGCGACAACGGAGGTGGGCAAGCAGCCCCTGCCCGGCATCGTCGACCGGCTCCGAGCGATCGATGTCTACTCCGCGTGGCGGCTGCTGCCCGACCAGCAGATCGGCATCGTGCACGCGCCCACCGTCGCCGTGCGGACCGCCGTGATCGACCTGCTGCGCCGCATCGCGACCGCCCGTGTCGGGGTCAGTGCGCCGTTCAGCGAACTCCGGGACACTCCGCACGGGTTGAACTTCGCGCGGCGGGAACTGGTCGGGCCGGGCACAGGAGTGTCGGTGTTCGACGGTTCCGTCCTCGGCACGGCGGCGATCGCCGCACCCGAGACCACCGTGGACCTGGCCCGCGCGGTGCTGCGCAGGCTCTACGCGCTGCCCGCCGAGGATCGGGATCCGCTGTTCGCGACCTTCCGCGCGTGGGTCGCGCACGACGGCAATGTCAAGGACGCCTCGGCCGGGCTGTTCGTGCACCCGAACACCGTGCGCCACCGCCTGCGCCGGATCGAGCAACTCACGGATCGATCGATCAACGCGCCCCGCGAGGTCGCCGAGCTGTGCCTGGCGTTCGAGGTCGACGCCCGTGTCCGTTTACAGATCGACGCACCGCGTGATGTGACAGCCTGAGGGGGCCGCACGTGACGTGCGCCACATCGATCCGGAGGACTCTCCCATGCCCGATGCCGACGATCTCGCCTTCCTCGACCTGACCGACGTCGCGGAGCTCATCCGCTCCGGGCGGACCACCTCCACCGCGGTGACCGAGGCGCTGCTGGCCCGCATCCAGACCCTCGATCCGGACCTGCACAGCTACGCGCACGTCGGGCGTGAGGCGGCGCTGGACGCCGCGGCCCGGGCCGATGCCGAGCTGGCCTGCGGCCGGTATCGCGGTCCGCTGCACGGTGTTCCGCTCGCGGTGAAGGACCTGTTCTACACGACGGACGCGCCGACCGGCTCCGGCAGTACCGTGCACGCCGGCCACCGCGCGGACCACGACGCCACCGTCGTCGCGCGGCTCCGCACAGCGGGCGCCGTCATCCTGGGCAAGCTGACGATGACGGAGGGTGCCTACACCGCCCACCATCCGGACCTGCCGACACCGGTCAACCCCTGGGACCCCGACACCTGGTCCGGGGCGTCGTCGAGCGGCTCGGGCGTGGCGCCGGTCGCCGGGCTGTGCTTCGGCGCGCTGGGCACGGACACGGGCGGGTCGATCCGCCTACCGTCGAGCGCGAACGGGACGACGGGGCTCAAGCCCACCTGGGGCCGCGTGAGCAGGCACGGCAGCACCGCGCTCGCCGCGAGCATGGACCACGTCGGCCCGATGGCGCGCAGCGCGAAGGACTGCGCCGCGATCCTCGGCGCCATCGCCGGCCAGGACGTGCACGATCCGACGACCTCGATCCTGCCCGTACCGGACTACCTCCACGACATCGAGCTGCGCCGGGTCCCACGGCTCGGCGTCGACCCGCGCCTGAACGAGACCTTCGACGCCCCCACCCGCGCCATGCTCGACGGTGTCGTCGAGACGGTCCGGGACCTGGGCTTCCTGGTGGTGGAGGTCGAGACCCCGGACTTCGCGGCGGCGGCGCAGCACTGGGCTCCCCTGTGCGCCGTCGAGACCGCCTACGAGCATCGCGACACCTTCCCGGGGCGCGAGGCCGAATACGGTCCGGACCTGCGGGATCTGATCACCCTCGGGCAGGGGATCAGCGGCGTGGAGTACCAGGGGATGCTCGAATGGCGGCGGGACTTCATCGGCCGCTGCCGGCGGTTGTTCGCGACGGTGGACCTGCTGCTGCTCCCCGGCACGGGCATCGCCTCGCCGACGCTGGCGCAGATGGCGAACCTGGGCAGCGACGAGGAACTGCTCGCTGGCTTGCTCGTGCCGACCGCACCGCTCGACATCGCCGGGCTGCCCTCGCTGACCCTGCCCGGCGGGTTCACCGACCGCGGAACGCCGCTCGGTTTCCAGTTCTGCGGCGGCGAATTCGCCGAGCAACTGGTGCTCCAGGCGGGCCACGCCTATCAGGGCGTCACCGACTTCCACCTGCGGCGCCCGCCGCTCCCGCGGTAGCTCGCAGGCCGCCCGCGCCGCGGCTCCGGCGCCGTGCGCGGCCCCCTTCGGGAAGTGAGCCGGGATTCCCAGCACGGGTGATTGTGCTCGGTAACACCCACGGCTGCGAAAGGCTGTCTCCGTCACCATCGACCCGGTGGGGTGTGAGGGGTCACTCTGGAATGGACGAAGACGACACCACACGAAGGAAGCACTCGATGACGAACCTCGCCGAGAACCTCACCGCCGCCGCGGCAGCCCACCCTGCGACGATCGCCCTCAAGTGCGACGACCTGACGTACACCTACGCGCAGTTCGACGATGCCTCGGCGCGGTTCGCCGGCTATCTCGCGGACCAGGGGATCGAGCCCGGGGACCGGGTGGGCATCATGCTGCCGAACACCCCGGCCTTCGCCATCGTCTTCTACGGGATCATGCGCCGCGGCGCGGTGGCCGTACCGATGAATCCGCTGCTCAAGGCAGCCGAGGTCGAGTTCTACCTGGCGAACACGTCCGCCAAGGCACTGTTCGCCACGCCGGTCTTCGCCGAGGACGCCGAAGCCGGGGCGAAGGCCGCCGGCGCCACCTGCCACTTCGGTGACGACGCCGCCCTCGCAGCCCTACTGGCGGACCAGCGGCCCGCGCCGGCCGTCGAGCCCCGCGAGCCCTCCGACACGGCGGTCGTCCTGCACACGTCCGGGACCACGGGCAAGCCCAAGGGCGCCGAGCTCACCCACGACGGTCTCGGCCGCAACTGCGAGATCGCCGGCCGCACGCTGTTCCACGCGAAGCCCGGCGACGTGATGATGGGTTGCCTGCCGCTGTTCCACGTCTTCGGCCTCACCTGTGGGCTCAACGCGGCCGTCCGCTTCGGCCTCACCCTGACGCTGATCCCCCGGTTCGATCCGCGCAAGGCACTCGAGGTGATCGCCCGCGACCGGGTCACGATCTTCGAGGGCGTGCCCACGATGTACTCGGCGCTCGTCGCTGCGAAGCAGCCCGGCGACGACGTCTCCTCGCTGCAGGTCTGCGCCTCCGGCGGCGCGGCGCTGCCCCTGCAGGTCATCACCGACTTCGAGGACGCCTTCGGCGCCGCGATCCTCGAGGGCTACGGACTGTCGGAGACCTCGCCGGTCGCGTGCTTCAACCACCCGGACAAGCCGCGCAAGGCCGGCACCATCGGCACCCCCATCGAGGGCGTCGAGATGCGCGTCGTGGACGACTCCGGCAGGGAGTCGCCGCAGGGCGAGCGGGGTGAGGTCCAGGTGCGCGGCCACAACGTCATGAAGGGCTATTGGAACCTGCCCGAGGCGACGGCCGCCGCGATCGACGCCGACGGCTGGTTCTCCACCGGCGACATCGGGATCGTCGACGAGGACGGCTTCTTCTCGATCGTCGACCGCAAGAAGGAGATGATCATCCGCGGCGGCTTCAACGTCTACCCGCGCGAGATCGAAGAGGTGCTCTACAGCCACCCCGAGATCGCGGAGGCCGCCGTGATCGGCATCCCGCACGCCGAACTGGGTGAGGAGGTCGGCGCGGCCATCGCCCTCAAGCCCGGCGCCACGGCCACCGTCGACGAGCTGCGCCAGTACGTCAAGGACCGCGTGGCCGCCTACAAGTACCCGCGCCACATCTGGCTGCTGACGGAGCTCCCCAAGGGCGCCACCGGCAAGGTCCAGAAGCGCGACATCACCGTCCCCGCAGAGATCAACTGACAACCCACGAACGAGAGAGTCGAGGCCACCTGACATGACCACCACCGCTGAAGGCGCCGACGAGATCGTCGCCCCCCTGGATCTGCTGCTCGTCAACTCCACCAAGAGCTTCGCGTCCCGCATGGTGCCGAACGCCGCCTGGGCCCGGTTCGGGCAGTCCCTCGCCGGCCAGCCGGTGACCGTGGCCGAGCGCGCCGCGGGCCTGGCGAAGGAGCTGGGCCTGATCGCCGTCGGCCGCAGCGGCCGCGAGCCGCAGAAGGGCGACTTCCGGTTCAAGGATCCCGCCTGGGCGAACAACCCGCTGCTCAACCGCATCGAGCAGGCCTACCTGGCCATCTCCGACCTGGCGAACCAGCTCTACGACGATGCCGACCTGGACTGGAAGGACGCCGAGAAGATGCGGTTCGTCCTCGACAACCTCATCGAGGGCCTGTCGCCGACGAACAACCCCTTCGTCTCCCCGCTCGGGTGGAAGGCGATGATCGACACCGGCGGGCTGTCGATGGTGCGCGGCCTCACCGCCTTCGCCAAGGACATGGCCTCCAAGCCGCGCATCCCGTCGATGATCGACCCGAAGGCCTACAACGTGGGCGAGTCCGTCGCGACGACGAAGGGCACCGTCGTCCTGCGGACCCGGATGTTCGAGCTGATCCAGTACGCCCCGCAGACCAAGCAGGTGCGCGAGGTCCCGCTGCTGCTGGTGCCGCCGGTGATCAACAAGTTCTACATCATGGACCTCGCGCCCGGCCGGAGTCTCGTGGAGCACTACGTCAAGGGCGGCCAGCAGGTGTTCGCCATCTCGTGGCGCAATCCCTCGGCGCGGCACCGGGACTGGGGCTTCGACGAGTACGGCAAGGCCATCATCGAGGCGCTCGACGCGCTGCAGGTGATCACCGGGTCGGACCAGGCGAACGTCTTCGCGACCTGCTCGGGCGGCATCCTCACCGCGATGGTCATGTCGCACCTGTTCGCCACGGGCCACGGCGACCGGATCGCCGGCCTGACCTTCGGCGTCACCGTCCTCGATCAGAGCCACGCGGGCTTCGCCTCCGCGCTGGCGGACCGTCGGGCCGCGGACGCCGCGATCCGCACCTCCGCGAGCAAGGGCTACCTCGACGGTGCCGCCATGGCGGAGATGTTCGCCTGGCTCCGCCCGACGGACCTGGTGTGGCGCTACGTGGTCAACAACTACATCCAGGGCCGCCCGCCGGCCGCCTTCGACGTGCTGTTCTGGAACGCCGACACCACTCGCATGGCCGCCGCGCTGCACCGCGACATGGTGCTCATGGGCCTGGACAACAAGCTGGTCACGCCCGGCGCGTCGACGATGCTCGGCACCCCGGTCGACCTGGGCAAGATCGAGGCCGACCTGTACGTGCTCGGGGGCATCTCCGACCACATCTGCCCCTGGCAGGCCACCGAGCGCAGCGCCGCGCTGTTCGGCAGCAAGGACAACACCTACGTGCTGTCCACCGCCGGCCACATCGCGTCGCTGGTCAACCCGCCCGGCAACCCCAAGGCCTCCTACCGCACCGCGCCGGTCCTGCAGGACCAGACGCCCGAGGAGTGGTTCGAGAGCGCCGAGAAGGTCGGCGGCTCCTGGTGGCCGCACCACCTCGAGTGGCTCGACGCCCGCAGCGGCGCGGAGGTCGACGCACCGTCGGCCCTGGGTGCCGCCGGCTACGAGCCCCTCGCCCCCGCCCCCGGCACCTACGTGATGGAGAAGTGAGCGCATGACCACCACCGTCAAGACCCCGCAGGACCTGCTTCCACTCGTCGGGCAGACGCTCGGCACCACCGAGTGGGTCAGCATCGACCAGGACCGGGTGAACCTGTTCGCCGACGCCACCGACGATCATCAGTGGATCCACGTCGACCCGGAGAAGGCGGCGAAGGGCCCGTTCGGCGGGACCATCGCGCACGGCTACCTCACCCTGTCGCTCGCGCCGGTGCTGCTCCAGGAGGCCGTCGTCGTCGAGGAGTTCTCGGCCGCGCTGAACTACGGGCTCAACAAGGTCCGCTTCCCGTCGCCCGTGCCGGTCGGCTCGCGGCTGCGGGCCACCGTCGAGCTGGTGTCCGCGCAGGAGAAGAACGGGGCGATCGAGGCGGTCTTCCGCCTGACCTACGAGGTCGACGGTGCCGACCGTCCGGCGTGCATCGCCGAGACGGTGGTGCTGTACCGATGAGCGACAACGCATCCGGCGCCGGCGACGGTGCCGAGGGGACCGAGGTGGAGCTGCCCGAGGACCTGCTGATCGCCACGGGCGGGCAGCGGATCCGGGTGCGCTACCGTCCCGGCATGGGCGTGCCGCTGGTGCTGTGCAACGGGATCGGCGCGAGCCTCGAGGTGCTGGACCCGTTCGTCGAGGCCCTCGACCCCGAGCGCCCCGTCGTCCGGTTCGACGCGCCCGGCACGGGCGAGTCGCCGACGTCGATGCTGCCCTACGGCTTTCCGTACCTGGCGTGGGTCCTGGGCAGGGTGCTGGACGAGCTGGGCGTCGGCGTCGTCGACATCCTGGGCCTGTCCTGGGGAGGTGCGCTGGCTCAGCAGTTCGCCTTCCAGAACCCGATGCGCTGCCGGCGGCTGATCCTCGTGTCGACCGGAACGGGCGCGATCATGGTTCCCGGTGACCCGCGGGTGCTCCGGAAGATGGTCACGCCGAAGCGTTTCCGCGATCCGGAGTACGCGGCGCAGGTGGCCGGCGAGCTGTACGGCGGGTCGGTGCGGGAGGACTCGGCGGACATCGGCGAGACCTTCTCGCGGCAGATGCACGCGGGCTCGAAGATGGGCTACCTGCACCAGCTCATGGCCGGGTCGGTGTGGACCTCGATCTTCGCTCTGCCGGTGATCCGGCAGAAGACGCTCCTGGTGTTCGGCGAGGACGACCCGATCGTCCCGATGGTCAACGGGCGGATCTTCGAGACCCTGCTGCCCCGGGCCACCCTGCATCGTCACGACGGCGGCCACGTGGACCTGGTGACCCGTGCGGACAAGCTGGCGCCGGTCATCGACGAGTTCCTCGGGACGCCGCACCTCGGACGGCGCCAGTGGCGCGGTCGGAAGGCCGGTCTGCTCACAGCTCGCGATTGAACCTGGAATCGTTCTGACATCGGGCGTACTCTATTTCGCATGAGCGAGGTGGACACCGCCGAGGATCGGCTGCGCGGCGTGGGGTTGCGGATCACCGCACCCCGCGTCGCCGCGCTGGGCTTCCTCGACGGGCATCCCCATGCCACCGCGGACGACGTCGCGGAGTTCCTGCGGGGCAGGCTCGGCACCGTCGCCACGCAGACCGTCTACGACGTGCTGCGCGTCTGCGCCGAGAAAGGCCTGCTCAGGCGCATCGAACCCGCCGGATCCGCGGTCAGGTACGAGGCGCGGGTCGCCGATAACCATCACCACCTGGTGTGCCGGTCCTGCGCGAGGATCGTCGACATCGACTGCGCCGTGGGCGCCGCCCCGTGCCTCACGGCCGACGACGATCACGGCTTCCTCATCGACGAGGCCGAGGTCACCTTCTGGGGCTACTGTCCCGACTGCGCCGCCGCGCGCTGATTCCTGCGGTACTCGCTTCCCTCGGGCCGCACACTCCGGGCGCGTTCCGCTTCGGGTCGGCGCACCGTCGAACCCCGGGGACGTGAGCGGTGATGCGGACTACTGTCGAGGGGGACGCCGCCCGGACCGGGCGGCACGAATGCGAAGGAGCGCCCGATATGAGCCTGGACGTCGTCTACACCATCTCCTCGACCGCCAACGGCGGTGGCCGCGACGGTCACGTGAAGTCGGCCACCGGCCGCATCGACCTCGACACCCGGCCCCCGAAGGAGATGGGCGGCAACGGCGAGGGCACCAACCCGGAGGAGCTGTTCTCCGCCGGCTACGCGGCGTGCTTCCTGGGCGCCGTCCGCGCCGTGGGCCGGAACGAGAAGGTCGCGATCCCCGACGACGCCACCGTCGAGGTCACCGTCGGCTTCGGCAAGACCGAGACCGGTTTCGGTATCAACGCCGCGATCACGGCGACCCTCCCGGGGCTCGCGCAGGCCGACGCCGAGGCGATCGTCGCCAAGGCGCACCAGCTGTGCCCGTACTCGAACGCGACGCGCGGCAACATCGACGTCGACCTGACCACCGCGGTCTGATCGTCCGCTGAGCACTCTGCTGCGGCCCGCCGCCCTGGGACTGGTGTTCCTGGGCGGCGCGGTCGGTACCTTTGCGCGCGCCGAGGTGGGGCACTGGTTGCCGCACACCCCGTTCCCGTGGGCCACGTTCGCGGTGAACATGGTCGGCGCGTTCCTGCTCGGCGGCGTGGTCGAGGCGCTCTCGCAGCGGCCCGACGACGAACGGCACCGTCGGGTCAAGTTGTTGCTGGGCACGGGCTTCTGCGGGGGACTGACCACCTACAGTGCGTTCGCGCTCGACATCCACGGTGCCTCGCCGGCCGTCGGCGCCGTGTACGCCGGTGCGACGGTGCTCCTCGGTCTCGTCACGGCGCTCGCCGGGGCGATGTTGGTGCCCAAGGTGATCCCGGCGTGACCACCCTTCTGATCGCCCTCGGGGGCGGGCTCGGGGCCGTCCTGCGGTACCTGGTCGACGGTGCGCTGCGGCGCCGACTCGTCGAGTGGTCCACGGCCGTGATCAACACGACCGGCTCCTTCGTGCTCGGGGTCCTCGCGGGCCTCGCGGCGAAGAACGGGGTCGGTGGCGAGACCCTCGCGATCATCGGCACCGGCGTCTGCGGCGGCTACACGACCTTCAGTACCGCCACCGTCGAGACGCTGACCCTGTTGCGGGACAAGCGCTACCGCGAGGGCGTGGTCTACGGTCTGACGACGCTGGTCGCGAGCGTCGTCGCGGTGTGGGGCGGCTACGCCCTCGGCGCACTCTGATCTGCGCTACGCGCCGCTGCGCTCCTGCGCGTACCGGTACACCGGGCGCGTGAGCATCAGCGAGAACAGCATGAGCAGCATGACGATGACTGCACCCCACATCGGCAGACCTGCGAGCGGCGCGCCGTTGTGGTCGATGCCGAAGCGGCTCACCGGATCCGAGTAGGCGCGCTCGTTCCCCAGCAGCGCCGCAGCCGCGGCGGCGAGGAACCCGGCGAACACTGCGAGGCCGTACAGCGCCGTCGCCCAGCGTTGCCCGAACAGCGCGAACAGGCCCGTGAACGCCATTGCGGCGCACACCACCAGCCCCGCGATGGCGAGCACGAGAATCGTGATCGTGCGCACGCCCAGCGGCGATCCCGGGAAGTTCCCCGGGTAGCCCATGGTGCCCAGCAGCGCGGAGCACTGGATGATCGCAGTGACGTGGAGCGCAATGGCGCCCGCGCCGGCGGCGAGGGAGATCAGGACCCACAGCCACATCGCGCCCGGACGGCGTGCCTTCGCCACCGTCAGGCCAGCCGGGCCTTGACGGCGGAGGACAGCCGCTTGCCGTCCGCGGCGCCCGCCGCCTTCGCGTTCGCGACCTTCATGACCTGGCCCATCTGGCGCACCGTCGGGGCCTCGCCGAGCTCGGCGGTCACCTCGGCGACCGCGGCGTCGACGAGGGTGTTCAGCTCGTCGTCGCCGAGCTGCTTCGGCAGGTAGCGCGACATGACCTCGGCCTCGGCGCGCTCCTTGTCGGCGAGCTCATCGCGGCCGTTCGCGGCGAAGATCTCGGCCGCCTCTCCGCGCTTCTTCACCTCGCGCGCGACCACCTTGAGGAACTCCTCGTCGGTGAGCGCGTGCGCGGTGCCCGAGGTCTCCTCGTTCTGGATCGCGGACAGCAGCATCCGCAGCGTGCCGGTGACCAGGACGTCCTTGGCCTTCATCGCGGTCTTGAGATCGTCGCGGATCGCGGCCTTCACTTCTGACATGGCCTCCAAGTTACGCGGTGTGCGTGGGGGCGGCAGCTGAGTATCCTGGGGCAATGGCAGTTCACCCACTCATCCGCGCCGGCGCCGGCCTGGCGGGCGCGGGCGTCGCGTCCATCGCCTATGCCACGGTCCTCGAGCGCAACGCGTTCACGCTGCGCGAGCACACGCTGCCGATTCTGCCGCCCGGCACGCCCACGCTGCGGATCCTGCACATCTCGGACCTGCACATGACGCCCGGGCAGCGGCTCAAGCAGGGCTGGGTGCGGGACCTGGCGGCGCTCGAGCCCGACCTCGTGGTGAACACGGGTGACAACCTGTCGCATCCGCGGGCCGTGCCGTCGGTGGTGCAGACCCTGAACCCGCTGCTGGCGCGCCCCGGCCTGTTCGTGTTCGGGTCCAACGACTACTTCGGGCCCACCCCGAAGAACCCGGCCAAGTACTTCGACAAGAACCACGAGCGCAAGCACGGCGAGCCCCTGCCCTGGCAGGACCTGCGCGCCGCGTTCGCCGAGCGCGGCTGGCTCGACGCCACGCATCAACGCCGCCGGCTCGAGGCCGGGGGAGTCACGATCCAGGTCGCGGGCGTCGACGATCCGCACATCGAGCGGGACCGGTACGAGACGATCGCCGGGCGGGCCGACGAGGCCGTCGACCTGCGGCTCGCCCTCACCCACTCGCCGGAGCCGCGCGTGCTCGACAAGTTCGCCGCCGACGGCTACGACCTCGCCCTCGCCGGCCACACCCACGGCGGCCAGCTGTGCCTGCCCGTGTACGGCGCGCTGATCACCAACTGCGGGTTGGATCGCTCGCGGGTGAAGGGCGCCTCCGCCTGGGGTGCGCACATGAAGCTGCACGTCAGCGCCGGCCTCGGCACGTCGCCCTGGGCGCCGTTCCGCACGTTCTGTCGCCCCGAGGCCTCGCTGCTGACCCTCGTCGGCGCGCCCGTCCGCGATCGGGAGGTCGAGCTCGGCCCCGTCATCGCCCCTGAGGCAGTACAGGCCTGACCTGCCGATTTCCCGCCCGACGGTGGCTGTAGTAACCTTATCGAGGTTGTCACCACGGGGTGTGGCGCAGCTTGGTAGCGCGCTTCGTTCGGGACGAAGAGGTCGTGGGTTCGAATCCCGCCACCCCGACTCGTTGGTTGAGACGACAGCAGGGCCCCTGATCAGTGGAAACACTGGCCAGGGGCCTTACTTGTGCGCCGAGTAGGGGTGGCCGTCGTCGGGGCGGTCATGCAGTCGTGAAGACGCGATCGAGTTGGCGGTCGATGATCGCGATGGCGTCGTCGGACGACAACTGGCTCAGCAGCATCCGCGTCTGCAGGCCTTCCGCGCCGGCGGTGAGGAAGGCTCCCTCGACGGCGGGTTCGACGCCTTCCACGACCTGCCCGGCTGCGCGGGCGGCAGCGATCAGGTCCGTCACCAGATCGGCGAGCCCGGAGGTGGCCGCCTCGGCGACCGACGCGAGGGCGGGTTCCGTGAGGAAGCGGACGAAGTAGGCCGCGTAGACGGTGTGCCGGTCGCGGCGCTCCTGGTCGAGCGGCAGCATCTCCAGGAGGACGCCCCGGACGACGGTGCGGATGGTCGGTGACTCGCCGAGCTCGTCCATGCGTCGCTTCGCCTGGCGTTCGGCGTCGGCGTTGAGGATCTCCAGTGCGCCGAGCAGCACCTGATCGCGTGTTCCGAAGTAGTACTGCAGGAGTCGAGCGGAGACGTCCGCCTCCGTCGCCACCTGGCGCAGGGTGACCTGCTCGAGACCGCCCCGCATCGCCAGGCGCCAGACCGCCTCCGCGATCTGGCGCCGTCGCTCGTCGTGGTCCACCTGCCTCGGCATCGCGTCCAGCCCTTCTCGAATTTTCGTGGTGCGAGCGTAACAACAGGATGTTATGGTTCGATCGAACCAACAAGACTGCTAGGTAGGGGTGTGGCGGTGCGGAGTGGAATCGTGCTGGTAGCGGGCATTGCGCTGCTGGTGTTGGGAGTGCAGGGCGGGATTCGACTGCTCGTCGATCACGCCAACGAGGGGCTGTTGCGATGGATGCCCGGCGGGTTCGTGGTGCACCTCGTCGTCTACGTCGCGGCGGCCGTGGTGGGGCTCGTCCTCGCGAGTCGAGGTAAGGGGCGGGCTGAGAGTTCCCGGAATTAAGTAGCGAACGTAACGAATAACATCCAGGCGTCGACGTTCTGGAAGGAATCGATCCACAGCAAGAGTAGGAGACTCGACATGACCTCAACCAACTCACGGCTCCATCTTGTGGACGTGAAGCCCTCTCTCGTCGTGGGAATCGCCGGCGCGGTCGCCGCATCGGGGCTGTTCGTCGCGGGCGGCGGCGTTGCTCAGGCGGCCGGCGGCGAAGCGCTGGTCTGCACGAGCGACGGTGTCTCGGTGAGTGCGTCCGATCGTGACGGTGTGCACGGCGGCTATCCGGTCCCCGGCCGCACCTGGGTGGACACCATCGCCGACGCGTCGAAGTACAACGCAGGATTCATGCAGGTCATGCCGAAGACCTCCGGAACGCTGACCTGGCAGAACCTACGGACGGGTGCCCATGGAGTGCTGCGGGCGGCCGATGGGCGGTTCGCAGACATCGACACCGGTGCCGGAACCGTCCGCTTCACCGCCGACACGACCGTGAAATGGGGCTGGGGCTACGCGAATACGAGCCGCACGTCCTGTTCCGGAACGTACAGCCGGTAGGGGTGTCGACGGTGCTCCGTGGGCGCGATCCGGGCGTGCCCGCGCGGTGATCAGAGGTGGTCGGGCGTTCCCGTCACGGTGTGGTCGGCCTGCGCGACGGACTCCAGGAGGAGACGCAGGACATGCCCACCCGCCAGGCGGTAGAGCCGGGCGGTGCCGTCGGCGCGGTTGACGACCACACCGGCGAGACGCAGTTTCGCGAGGTGCTGGCTAGCTGCGGTCGGTGTGCAGCCGGCCTTCTCGGCGAGGGTGCCGACACCCAGTTCGTCATCGCGCAGGGCCCAGAGCAGCCGGAGTCGGGTCGGTTCGGCGAGCATCGCCAGCATGGAGACCGCCGCGTCGACCTGCTCATTGCTGAGTCGCTCGGGGTGGTGGGTCGATCCGCTGTAGATGTCGGTGGCTGAGTGGCCCATCTTGCAGTGCCTCCTCCGTCGGCGCGGCGCCGGTCATCGCACAGGCTACACCTGTGATTCGTGATCTTCGTATATTCATTGATACGCAGATATGCGATATGGTTACGCGATGAGCCTCGCCGCCCCCGCCGGAGTCGGATTCGGCCACGCCGTTATGCCCGATCACTGGGTTCCGCTCTCGGTGATTGCACGGACGCAACGCTATTCGCTGCGTCGAGTGCTGCGATTGTCCGCACTCGCCGGTGTTGCGCACGTCGCGTTGTCGCTGTTACTCGGCGCGGCGATCATCGCGATCGGACTGCAGTTCCGCTCCGTCATCGAGCGGAACCAGAGCCTGATCGTGGGCGGCCTCCTGGTCCTGACCGGCCTGGTCTTCCTCGTGATGGAGGTCCTCGGGCGCGGCCACTCCCATGCCCACGACGAGCACGGTGGCCACGGCCACGGCGACGGTCACCACGTACACGACCATGGCGGTCACGTGCACGACGGCCGTCATGCGCACGACCACGGCGGCAGGACGGTGCGGCTGATGGCGTTCGTGGTCCCCTTCGGAGCCGCAGCGTCGCCGGATCTGACGATCCTGCCGGTGTTCCTCGCTGCGAGTGGTCTCGGAGTCGTCGCCGCGACGGGAACCCTCGTCGCCTTCTCGATCGTGACGATCGGGACGATCGTCGGCCTCACGATGCTCGGCGCGCTCGCGGGGTATCAGTTGCGCGGTGCGTGGATCGACAAGGGCGCGAACCTGATCACCGCCGCGGTGCTGCTGATCGTGGGTGCTCTCGTCGCGGCCGGAATCGTCTGAGAAGCATGACGACCGAGCAACGCGGATGGGGCACCGTCGGAGAAGTCTCCGAGGTCACTTCGCGGACCGGAGCTTGAGGAACATTGCGGCGGACAGCTGTTTCGAGGCGTCGGATGTCTGCGACACGGACTCGGCGATGTAGCGGCCCTGGCGAATCAAGCAGATGGTGAGCACCTGACCCGTGACGCAGCCACCGTATTGGCCTGTGATCCCGGGGATCGTCTCACGCTTGTCGCCGACCCATGAGGTGAAGATGCGGGCGGCAGATGCCTCGTCGGTGAACCGGTAGACGGTGTTCGGGCCGGCGGAGCCGAAACGCTCGAGCCCGGAGACGGTTTCGTGCCCCCTGAGGGAGTAGGCGTGCGCATCGCCCCAACCGCTACCCGGGGCGTTGTTCGACGACAGTCCGGTGGAGCCCTGGGCCTGCTTCGGTTCCTGGGTGAGCCCGACGATGCCGTCGTCGTCCATCGGTACGGGCGGGATCTCGGCCCTGGTCGCGTCGAACGGGGTCTGCCGGTAGTCGCCGAGCTTCGCCACCTGCGCGGCGAGCGCCCGGCCGACGAGGGCGAGTAGCCGGTCGGTGTCGTCGCGCGTGCCCGCGGCGCGGACTCCGGCGATGGCGACGAGATTCCCGCGCGGCACCATCGTCGTGATGCCGACGATGGTCTCGTTCGATTTCGTTCCGAGCAGCGTCAGGGAGGCGCCCGGCACCGGGAAGTCGGAGGGGACCGTCCGCGTGTTGGACGGGCTCTTGGCCGTGGCCGCCGCGACCGCGCGTGTCGCCGCGGCTTCGTCGGCGAACCGCAGGATCCCGATCCTGAGTCGCGTCCGGTCAGCGGTGTCGTGGCTGCTGGCGAGGTATCCGGTCTGGTAGCCGTTGGCTCCGAGGGCGACGGCCTGCTCCGCGGTGACGGCGTCGGTGGTCTTGATCAGCTGCGTCGCGGTGAACATGGGAATGCTGCTGCCATCCCCGCCGCCGGTGGTGCCGAGCGTCGTGTCGACGTCCCACGGCGGTACGACGGCGGACGCGATCCGCCAGCCCTCCTGCTGCCATGCATCGAGCGCGTTGCCCGCCGTCACCGTGCGTGGAGTCGTGGAGAAGTTGCCGGTGTTGAGCTGGAAACGCTTCATCGCAGTCGGATCGGGCACGGCGGTCCCCGCGATCGGGGTGCAGCCGGCGACGAGGATGGCCACGGCTGTGAGGGCCGCTGCACGACCACGCCGACTGCGCATGATCTGCAAGCTAACACGTACGTGCAACGTGCAGGGAACGTCGTCCGGGGCAGTCGGGGAAGCGTGATCCAGCGTGGGAG
The DNA here is from genome assembly GCF_001575205.1 of Tsukamurella pseudospumae. Lineage (GTDB taxonomy): Bacteria > Actinomycetota > Actinomycetes > Mycobacteriales > Mycobacteriaceae > Tsukamurella > Tsukamurella pseudospumae. The sequence continues at coordinate 80,378 of NZ_LSRE01000008.1, read as the reverse complement.
TCCGACGGCGTTGGATGAAGCTGGGGACTTTGCCGACGCCCTGAGGCGGGCGGCGATACATTGACGAAATGTCGGAGTCGCATGTCCTCGTCAAGGGGGCGAACATCAAGGTCGGCGAAGTGTTCGGGGATCCGAGCGCTCATGTCACCGTGACGATCGCCACGAGGGTCGGTGCGGACGTGGAGAGGATTCCCACCGACGTCAGCGTGCTCATTCTCGGTGGTGATGGGAAGGTTCGATCGAATGACGACCTGATCTTCTACAACCAACCGTTGGGGGCCGATGCGGCTGTTCGTCTGACCTCGAGTGTCGGGTCGGGTGAGGTGACCGCTGACGAGGCGACGATCGAGGTGGATCTTGCGAGACTTCCGGAGTCGGTCGATCGAGTCCTCATCGCCGCCAGCATCGACGGTTCCGCCGGGACGGAACGCACATTCGGTGAGGCTGAATCGCTCTGCATGACGGCCGAGTCGACCGATGAGTCGTCCGATTCCGTTGTGGTCAGTGAACTGACGGGCTTGGCGGGCGAGCGCGCCGTCATCTTCGGTGAGATCTACCGCCGGGAATCGGAGTGGAAAATTCGCGCGGTCGGGCAGGGCTACAGTGCGGGCCTGCGCGCTCTGGTCGGCGAGTACGGCGTCGACGTCGATGATCCGCCCGCCGATCGTGATGACGACGTCGCCGGCGGAGCGGCGGACGTCATCGAGGAACAGGAGTTCGTCGGCGATGTGCCGGTTGTGCCGGGAACGAAGGTCGCTCTCTCGCGCCGAAGGAAGGCCGTAGCGAAGCTGCCTGTGGACTGGAAGGAGCGAGCGTGTCCGGGCCTCCCCGTCGAGGTCGCGGCGGGCCCGTGGCGGCGGGCCCGATTGTTCCCAGCGGTGGGGATCAGGAGCAGTGCGGAGCAGGAGGGGCGGACGACCTCAGTACTGCTGTCGGTGATGTCGACGGTTCCGGAATTCGGTCGCAGGATCGCCTCGCTCATGGGGGCACCGCGCGGCCGTACCGAGACATTCACGGAGGTCGTGTTCCCACTGGGAGGGCAGGAGCACCGGCCGGACGGTCTCATCCGCGTGTCGCGCGGGTCGAAGGAGTGGGTGGCGCTGGTCGAGGTGAAGACGGCGAAGGGAGCGCTCAACGCCGATCAGATCGACCGGTACGTCCAGATTGCTCGTGCAAAGGGGTTCGACGCCGTCGTCACGATCACCTGCGATGTGCCGCCTTGTCCCGGCGAACTGCCGATTCAGCTGAAGGCGCGACCACCGAAGTCTGTTTCGGTGACGCATCTTTCGTGGGAAGAGATCGTGACCGAGGGCTCACTGGCCCTAGCGGCTTCAGGTGGAGATCGTCTTCATGATCGGATCATGGAGCAGTTCCTGTTGTACGCGTCGGAGCAGCAGGCCGGTATGTGGCAGTTCGGCGACATGGGTCGTCACTGGGTCAAGGTCAGAAACGGCGTCGCCGACGGGACGCTCTCGGCGAGCGATCCGGCGACAGCGGAGGTCTGCGCGCGGTTCGATCAACTGACGAGACATCTCGCGCTGCAGCTCACCGCATTGACCGGCCAGACGGCGTCGTCGCAGATTCCGAGTAGTCGTGCGGATGCTGTCAGTCGGGCCAAGCAGTTGGCCGATTCCGGTGAGCTCTTCGGGACGCTCCGTGTCGACGGGGCGACTGCGCCGATCGTGTTGAACGCCAACCTGTCGCGGCTGAAAGTCGGTTGCTCTCAGGCTGTCCAGGCGCCACGAGCGGGGAGGACGACGACCAAGATCAACTGGCTCCTGCGGCAGTTGGACGCCGCGCCTCCGAAGCTTCGAGTGACGGCGCACCATTTCGGGAGTCGAACCGAGACGACGTCCGCATTGATGGAGTCCGCTCGGGACGACCCGGCGATGCTCGTGCCTCCCAGCGGGCGTGACATCCGCGAGTTCACGATCACCGCAGAGGCGTCGATGGGATCGAAAAGGGCGGCATCGGAGAACGGCTTCGTTTCCAGCATGGTCGATTTGGTCAATGGCTTCCATCGCGATGTCACAGAGGTCCTCCGTGCGCCGAGGCCTGATCGGTGAACCGCGTCCGCTGCGTTGACCAACAGTGAGCTCGCGCCTACCAGCCCGCGACGAACCCCGCGAGAAGGACTGCGAACGCGCCGATCTCGGCGACGATCAGCGCGAGCATGAACCCGTGAACTCCGGGAGCGGGCGGGGCGAATTGATTGTCGGTGTCGCGGCGCGCGCCGTGCCAGCAGTAGCTGCCGATCGCGGCGGCGAAGAAGAAGGTCAGCACTGCGGCGGCGGTCAGGTCGACCCACTGTGGCCAGGCGCTCAACTGCACGAACACGGCCGTCAGCAGCAGCGCGAACGAGTACAGCAGTGCGGCGCGGTGCGCGATGTCCACGTACACGTGCGCCTGATGGTCGGGCGAGGTCATGATCCCGTGGTACTTCCACACTCCCAGCGCGAGCGCCCACAAGAACACGAGACCCGCGGCCAGCAGGGTGAGCCGAGTGTCCAGCCCGAGGTGTGCCGCGTCGATCGTCATCCGTCAGTTCTACCGGGCCGACGCCCGGCCGAGGACCAGGGGTGACGTCGGGAAGGGGACCCAGGCGGGCGCCAGCATCCGGTCCTCGACGGTGGTCACGGCTAAACCGGCGCCGCTGATCAGGCCCACGGCGTCGCGGTGGGCGTGACAATTGCCGAACACTCGAGGCCAGACGGTGGCGTCCGCCGCCTTCTGCACGCCCTCCAGGATCCCGCCCCGTGCGGCGACGTGCTCGAGGAAGCGGAGCTCACCGTCGGGCACCAGGAGCTCGCGGACCTGCCGAACGGCACCCTCGGGGTCGGGAAGGGAGCAGAGGACGAGGCTGAAGACGACGGCGTCGAACGGGGAGGTGGGAACGTACTCGTCGAGCCGCTCGGGCCGGACCTCGATCCGCGGATCGCCGTCCGCAGCCCGCACGGCGAGGGCGCGCAGCTCGGCGGCCGGTTCCAGCGCGACCACATCGGTGACGTCCGCCGGGTAGAGCGGGAAGTTCGTGCCCGTGCCGGCGCCCACCTCGAGGACGCGACCGGACAGCCCCGCCAGGTTGCGGCGCCGCAGCTCGCTCACCAACGGCGGCTCGTTCCGGACCAGTCGGGGCCACAGCTTCACGAAGAACGAATCACCCATGCCCCCATTGGTACCGCACCGTCGCGCGACCCGGACCTGTTCGGCGGCCGCGGCTGGCAGGATCGATGCATGGAGCAGATCAAGGTCCTCGCCTTCGACACCTTCGGCACCGTGACCGACTGGCACACCGGGGTGTCGGCGGCGCTCGCGCGGATCTTCCCCGACATCGACGCGGGGCAGCTCGCCCTCGAATGGCGCCTGCGCTACAGCCCCGCGCTCGCCGAGGTCGAATCCGGCGTCCGACCGTGGACGCTGCTCGACGATCTGCACCGCTCCGAACTCGACTCGATCCTCCGGGAGAACCACGGGACCGTCGCCGGCGCAGCGCAACTCGACGATGCCGTGCACGCGTGGCACGTGATCCCCGGCTGGCCCGACGCCGCCGGCGCGATCCGTCGCCTCACGGCCCGGTACACCGTCACCGCGCTGAGCAACGGCAATGTCGCGCTGCTCAGCGAGATGGCCAAGCACAACGGGTTCGACTGGGACTTCCTCGGCGGCGCCGACCTGTGGCGGCACTACAAGCCCGCTCCCGAGGTTTATCTCGGCATCGCCGAACTGTTCCGGGTCGAACCCGCGGAGGTGCTCATGGTCGCCACGCACGTCTCCGACCTGGCCGCCGCCCGCTCCTGCGGGCTGCGCACGGCGTACGTCGAACGGCCGCGCGAGTGGGGCCCCGTCGACAAGCCCGAACAGCGCGAACCGCTCGACGCCTACCACGCCACCGGCATGGACGACCTCGCCGACCAGCTGGGTTGCTGACGACCGGGTTGCCGACGACCCCCGTCCGGGCGCCTGGTAGACCGATAAGGGTGACCAGGCAGGACGTATCACCACAATTCACCCGCAGCGGCGGCGGCTTCGACTCGCTGCCCGCGGCGGAAGGGCGCTGGGCGCCCGGCACCCTGTCCGGCCCGGCGATTACGGGTCTCCTCGCGCAGGTCCTCGACACCGAGTTCGGTGCGGGACTGGTCGGCGCGAGGTGGCACTGCGACATGTTCCGGATGGTCCGCTCCGGCCACCTCGAGGTGCGCACCCGCCTCGTCCGCTCGGGTCGCCGGATCCGCGTGGCGGAGGCCGAGATCGTCCAGGAGGACAAGACCGTCGTCCGCGCTACAGTCACCTTCTACCACCCCGCCCCGCAGCCCGACGGTGCCGTCTGGTCCGATCCGCACGTCCCCGCGCCGCCGCCCGACGACGGGCTGCGCCTCGCGATGGCAAGCGGGAACGGCGATTACATCTCCGCCGAAACACCCGCCGTGTGGGCGAACGCCGAGCGCAAGCGGATCTGGACGGCCGGCTGGCGGGTTCTCGACGGCGAGGAGACCACGCCCTTCGCCCGCGCCGCGATGGTCTCCGACTGCACCAACCTGGTCACCGGCATGGGAACGGGCGGCGTCGAGACCATCAACGGCGATGTCTCGATGGCGCTCGCGCGAGCCCCGATCAGCGACGAGATCGGCTTGGAGGCGGATCAATTCGTCATCGTCGACGGCGTCAGCATCTCCTCGGCCAGCATGTTCGACCGCGGCGGGCGCTTCGGGGTCTGCACCGTCACCGGCATCGCGACCGGCTCCGCCGTCCACGGGCCGACGTCGTCATGAGCACCGTCGTCGTCACCCGCGAGGGGCCCGTCACCGTGGTCGAGATCGACCGGCCCGGCGTGCGCAACGCCGTCGACCGCGCCACCGCCGAAGCCCTGGCGGACGCCTTCCGCGCCTTCGAGGCGGATCCCGACGCCGCGGTAGCCGTATTGCACGGTCGCGGCGGGACCTTCTGCGCGGGGGCCGATCTCAAGGCCGTGGCCGCGGGCACCCCGAACCGGGTCGAGCCCGACGGTGACGCCCCGATGGGCGTCTCCCGCCTGCGGCTGAGCAAGCCGGTGATCGCCGCGATCGAAGGCCACGCCGTGGCGGGCGGTCTCGAGCTCGCGATCTGGGCGGACCTGCGCGTGGCCGCGAGCGACGCGACCCTCGGCGTCTTCTGCCGCCGCTGGGGCGTGCCGCTCATCGACGGAGGAACCGTGCGCCTGCCCCGGCTCATCGGCGCGAGCCGCGCGATGGACCTGATCCTCACCGGCCGCCCCGTCGGCGCGGCGGAGGCCGAGGCGATCGGGCTGGTCAACCGCACCGTCGAACCGGGGACCGCCCTGGCGGCGGCCGTCGAGCTCGGTCGGCAGCTCGCCGCATTCCCGCAGGCCTGCCTGCGGAACGACAGGCTGTCGATGCTGGAGGGCGAGGCCGAGCCGGAGCCCGCGGCCCTCGCGATCGAGTACCGCTACGGCCTGGCCTCGCTCGCCGACGGAGCGGTCGAGGGTGCCACCCGCTTCTCCGACGGTGCCGGACGGCACGGTTCGACGGTCCTCTAGGCGGCACGTCGTCGACGTACCGTTCCTCGTCCGGATCGACGTGGAACGTGCACAGCTGTGCGGGATGTCAGTCGGCCGCCGATCCCTGCGAGAGAAGACTGTTCGCGGTGTCTTCGAGGGAATCCGCGACCGTTCGGGGCCGCCAACCGAGCACTCGCTCCGCCTTGGCCGAGCTCGAGTCCAGGTTCAATCCGAGCTGCGGCCGCAGGGCCCGCATCTGCGGATTGACCAGGGCGAGAACCTTCGCCAGTAGCAGGGGCATCTCTCGCGTGGGCGCCTTCGCCGCTCGGTCGCCGAGTCGATCTCGGAGAATCCGCGCCAGTTCAACCATCCTCAGACTGTGCCCGGATGTTGCTATGAACCGCTCCCCGGCGGCCGCCGGATCGGTCATCGCACGCAGGTGCAGGTCCGCGACGTCGCGGACGTCGACCCAGCCGGTGCCGAACGGCGGACATACCGGCAAGGACCCGTTGAGCATGCCGGCGACGGTGCGCAGCGACGGCGGATCATCGTTGCCCAGAAGCGGGCCGAGGACGGCGGTCGGCTGGATCGTCGCGAGCTCCAGGCCCTGCCCTTCGCCGGCGACGAACTCCCACGCGGCACGCTCGGCCAGAGTCTTCGACTTCTGATACGGCGGGACGCCGGCATCGATGTCAGTCCAGTCCTCTTCCGTGAACGGCTCCGACTGCGGCTCGTGCCCGTACACGACGGCACCGGACGCGCTCGTCAGCACAACACGCTGAACGCCGGCGCCGCGAGCCGCGCGAAGTACTCTGAGCACGCCGCCGCGCGCCGCATCAACCATCTGCTGCTCGTCGACCGGGCCGTTGCGCAGGGTCGGTGACGCGACGTGGAGTACGTAGTCCACTCCGGCGGTGGCCGGGCCCCAGCCGTCGTCGCTGGTCAGATCGGCTTGGACGACGGTCAGTCTGGAATCGTCGAAGGTGGCGGCGGCATGGAGTCGCGTGCGCAGCGCATCCCCCTTGTCGAGATTGCGGACGGTCGTTCGGACATCATGTCCGGCTTCGAGCGCGGCGAGGACGCACCAACCGCCGATGAATCCCGACCCACCTGTGACCAGCACCTGTGTCATTTCAAACTCCTCAGCGCCGCCTCTTGTGCGACTCGGCGCGGTATGGTCAACAACATGCGGAGGATTCTCCGTAATTTCAAGATAGCGGAGGATCCTCCGCAAGGCAACGGGAGGAAACCTGTGGAGGACGTCGACCAGGCCGGCGGGTACGGGCGCCAGCGCGCCGCAGCCGCTCGAAACCGGGCCCTCATCGTCAACGCCGCGCGAGAGCTGTTCGCCGAGGATCCACACGCCACCCTGACGGCGGTGGCAGGCCGCGCGGGGGTCGGTCCCGGCACGCTCTACCGTCACTTCCCGACCCGTGACGATCTCCTGCTCGCCGCCTATCAGGGCGAGATCGACGCGCTCGCCGAATCCGTCGACGACGTCCTCCGCGCGAGCGCCTCGGCGAAGGATGCTTTCGTCGAGTGGTTCGCGATGTTGGCGGCCTCGATCCGCCGCAAACACCGACTGGGCGACGCCTTGCACTCGGCCGCCGCGCAGGCCGTCGCAGACGAAGCATGGGGTCCGATGAGCGTCGCAGTAGGAAAGCTGCTCGATGCGTGCGTTGCGGAAGGTGTTGTCGCGCAGGGGCATGACGCTGCGGACGTCATCATGCTCATGAGCTTCCTCTGGCGAGTCGCGCCCACGCCGGACGGCCGAGCCCAGGCGACCCGGCTACTCGACGTGGTCTTCGCGGGCCTCGGGAGTGCCTGACGATCACAGCGGGCGCGGCGTGCGATGCCGACGAATCGTCGGGTAACGGACACGCATCGGTCACCTGCAATTCGTCACACGGGTAACACTCGCCACCTACTGTGCAGGTGGAACGGCTCCGTCCGGGGTCGTGCAGAGAGGGAACATCATGGGGCTCGCAGGCAGCGTCCGCAGCGAACTCGACGATCTCACCGCCCAGCTCACACTCATTGCAGACTCCCTCGGTCGCACCGGCGACGACCTTCAGATCGACGCCCGCAGCCTGCACGAGACCGGCTCGTGCGACGCGGTCAAGTCCATCGCCCGCCGCCTCGACGACCAGGGGCTGCAGCTGCGTCGGCTGCAGGCGCGCATCACCAAGGTGGCGAACACCCTCGCCTGATCGGCGGCGGCCGCCTCAGCCCCGGCCGATCCGCATCGCCGCGAGCCAGGCGCGGAAGTCCGCGTAGGCCGCGGTGAGCGCCTCCGCCGGCCAGTCGGCGGGACGCAACTCCGGCGGCAGCACCGGGTCCTCGTAGAGGTGGCGCACCAGCGCCACCATGGTCAGGAACCGGGCCTGCCCGTCGTCGCCCGCGTCATCGACCGCGGCCAGCAGCGCGTGCCCGTGCCGGGACCACTCCGGCAGGTCCCACAGCGCGTGCGCGAGCTCGACGGGGTCGTCCTCGGGCCGGGCGGAGAAGCGGGACGCGACGTCCCGCACCGCGTCGGTCCACGGGCGGTCGAGGTTCGCCGGCCGCATCCACACGCCCTCGCGGAGCTCCGCGAGGCGGAGCCGGGTCATCTCGGCCCGCAGGTTCGCGCGGTCGCCGGCGCTGCGGCCGCTCGTGGTGATGATCGCGGTCTCCCACGTCCTGTCCCACACCGTCGTTGTGGGGGAGTCCGTGCGCGCCTGACGCCGCACCAGCCGCTCCGAGAGCGCGTACCGTCCGCCGTCGCGCACCAGGTCGCCTGCGGTCACCATGCGCGACATCGCGGCGCGGGTCGTCGATTCCGAGACTCCGAACAGTCGCATCGCCGCCACGATCTCGCGCCCCTCCAGCTCGGGCGGGTGCGCGCCGAGCAGCAGGCTGAGCACGGCCGATCGTGCCGAGACCGTGGCGGTGAGGGAGGGGGACATCGGCGTCGACGCTACACCGCGGGAGAACAGCTGACCCCACGGATCCATTGCATCTGTGGTGCGACTGTCGAACATATGCAACACTGGACGCAACGGCCCGGGCGGGTCGCGCACCGTCGAACCGGAGGAACCGCAGCATGCCCACGCACGAAGTGACCAACCAGGTGCCCCCGCTGCTCGGCTTCAACACCGCCGAGACCCCGATGATCGACGATGCGCTGCGCTGCGCGCACGTGGACGCGACGCAGCTGGACGCGATCCACGCGCTCGGCGCGCTCGGCGGCACCGCCGAGGCACTCGAGTGGGGCGACCTCGCCGAGGCGCACCCGCCCGTCCTGAAGACCCACGACCGGTACGGCAACCGTGTCGACGAGGTGGTGTACGACCCCGCCTACCATCGGCTCATGACGGTCGCCGTCGAGCACGGCCTGCACGCCGCGCCGTGGGCGGACCCGAGCCCGAACGCGCACCTGGTGCGCGCCGCGAAGTTCAGCGTGTGGGGCCACGTCGACGCCGGACACGGCTGCCCGATCTCCATGACCTACGCCGTGGTCCCCGCCCTGCGCGCGAACCCGGAGCTCGCGGCGCAGTACGAGCCGCTGCTCACCGCGAAGGAGTACGACTTCGGGTTGCGCGCCCCGCTCGGCAAGCGCGGCCTCATCGCCGGCATGTCGATGACCGAGAAGCAGGGCGGCTCGGACGTCCGTGCCAATACCACCCGCGCGATCCCGCAATCCGATGGCACGTACCGGATCACGGGCCACAAGTGGTTCACCTCGGCGCCGATGTCCGACCTGTTCCTGACGCTCGCGCAGACCGAGTCGGGTGTCTCGTGCTTCTTCATCCCGCGCGTGCTGCCCGACGGGACGCGCAATGTCTTCGCCCTGCAGCGCCTCAAGGACAAGCTGGGCAACCACTCCAACGCCAGCAGCGAGGTCGAATACGACGAGACCGTCGGCTGGCTGGTCGGCGAGGAGGGGCGCGGCGTGCGCACCATCGTCGAGATGGTCAACATGACCCGCCTCGACTGCGTGCTGGGCACCGCGACCGGCATGCGGGCCGGGCTGACCCAGGCCGCGCATCACGCCGCGCACCGGAAGGCCTTCGGCGCCAGCCTCATCGACCAGCCGCTCATGCGCAACGTGCTCGCCGACCTCGCCGTGGAGGCCGAGGGTGCGACAACCGCCGGGCTCTGGCTCGCGGGACTCACCGACCGCTCCGTCGCCGGCGACGAGGACGCGTCGCTGCTGCGCCGGATCGCCCTGGCCGTCACCAAGTACCACGTCTGCAAGCGCGGCCCGATCCACGCCGCCGAGGCGCTGGAGTGCCTGGGCGGCAACGGCTACATCGAGGACTCGCGGATGCCGCGCCTGTACCGCGAGGCCCCGCTGCTCTCGGTGTGGGAGGGTTCCGGCAATGTCGCAGCCCTGGATGTCTTGCGCGCCATGGCCCGCGAACCGCAGGCCGTCGCGGCGTTCTTCGCCGAGCTCGACGCCGCCGCCGGCGCGGACTCCGTCTACGACGCTGCCGTCGCGAAGCTCAAGGGCTCCTTCGGTGCGCTCGACCTCGGCGATCAGACGGCGCTGCAGTTCGGCGCCCGCCGCCTCGTCGGCGACATGGCTGCGGCGCTGCAGGGTTCGCTCCTGGTCCGGTTCGGCCACCCCGCCGTCGCGGACGCCTACACCCGCAGCCGGCTCGCGGGCGACCGCGGCGACGTCTTCGGCACCCTCCCGCAGGACGTCGACACCGCCGCCATCCTCGACCGCGTGACCCCGAAGATCGGCTGATCAGGACGTGACGACCGGCCACATCGCCGGTGCCACCACGTCTTTCAGCTCGGACCATGGGATCGTGACCGTACCGTAGTCGCCGGCCGCGTGGGCCACGTCGGGGTAGACCGTGAGGCCCACGTCCGACGGAACCCAGTTCGCGAGGTCACGGGCGAACTCCCGGGCGAACGGAATCGCTGGACCGTACCGCTTCGCGGCAACGAGCGAGAGCACCCGCGCCTGCCCCTCGGACGTGGGGAAGACCTGCGTGAGCAAGATCGGTTGCGCGGTGGTCGTGTCGATCACGATGGTGCCGAGACCATTGCTGGGATGCGCCGTGCCCGTGACGTAGTAGTTCGTCAGCAGGATGCCGGCGACGACGCGAGAGCCGATGTGCGTCACCCGCGAGCGTTCGCCGTTGACCAGATTGCCGTTCGCGAGAGTCGCGCGCTCGTTCTTGGTCAGGGCGTTCATCACCTCCGACAGCGAGGCCTGCATCGACGCGTTGAACCGCGCAGTGACGGCGGCGGCACCTCCGGACAACGTCGGCACCTGCACGTCGTAGGTGAGTGGACCGTCGACGCCCTTGCGTCGGTCGAGACCGGGTACGTAGCCGTGCGCCGGGGCCGCGGTGGGCCCGGGAGGACCGAAGTCGTACGACGGTTCCGCCGCGGACGTGGTCGACGGCGCGACCGAGACGGCCACCGACGCGCCGGACCGGCCGGTCGACCCGGCGGGCGGCGACGCCGGACCGGCGCACGCGGTCACCGTCGAACCCGCCAGCAGGAGCGCGACGACGGCGCGTCCGCCGCGCACGTCAGTTGTCCGGGGTCGGCGCCGGCGTGGGAACCGGGCCGCCGCCCTGGCCGCCCGCCCCGGGGATGGTGAACTGCCCGAAGCCCGGGATGGTGATCGTGGTGCCGCCCGGCCCCGTCTGGACGCCGGGGAGCGACGGGGCCGTCGGCGCCGGGGCGATGCCGTTCGACAGGTTGAGGGTGATCGTCGAGCCGGGCTGGGTGAAGCCGGACGGCGAGGTCGAGACGACGGTGCCCTTCGCGGCCGAGTTGTTCACGTACGCGACGGTCGCCTTGAAGCCTGCGGCCTCGATCCGGGCGCGTGCCGCGGACTCGTTGAGCCCGATCACGTTCGGGATCTTGCCGGGGCCGAAGCCGTCCCGGTACTTCGGGTCGACCGAGGGCAGCGCGACGGGGCCGTAGATCGTCGAGATCGGTTTCATCGCGGTGTACCAGGCCAGGGCCGGCTCGTTGCCGCCGTAGACATTGCCCTCGCCGCAGGGCCGCAGCGGGCTCGTGCAGATGGGGCCGGGGGAGTTGCCGTCGTTGTAGACGTAGCTGGCACCCGCGTACTGGTTGGTGAACGCGAGGAAGGCCGACGAACGGAAGGTCTCCGTGGTGCCGGTCTTGCCGGACAACGGGAGCGTCCAGCCGACGCGGGAGGCCGAGCCCGCGGAGGTGCCCCCGCCGCGGTCGTCCTGGCTGAGCGCGTTCGCGAGCGTGTTCGCCAGGCCCTTGTCGATGACCTGCTCGCACTTCTCGGACTTGAAGGGCACCGGGGTCGTCTCCGGCTTACCGTCGGCCCCCACGGTCTGGATGCCGTCGCTGTTGCGCTTGGGCTGGGTGATCGACTGGATCGGGTTGGCGGGGCACCACATGCCGCCCGACGACAGCGTGGCCGCGACGTTCGTCAGCTCGAGCGCGCTCACCGCGGTCGGACCGAGGGTGAACGAGGCCAGGTTCTGCTTCTTGAACATGTCGGCGAGGCTGTCGTTGCCGAAGCCCGAGCTGCCGGGCAGGGTGTACGAGCGCATGCCGAGCTTGACCGCCATGTCGACCACCGGGGTGACGCCGACCTGCTCGATCAGCTTGACGAAGGGCGTGTTCGGCGAGGTCGCGAGGGCTTGTGTGAGCGACATCGAGTACGGATACGGTCCCGCGTTCTTCACGCAGTAGGAATCCGACGGGCAGCCCGCGTAGCCGCCGTGTCCCATCCCCTTCACCGAGACCGTGGACGGCACGGTGACGTTCGTGTCCAGACCCATGCCCTTCTCCATCGCCGCCGCGACGGTGAAGATCTTGAAGGTCGAGCCGGCACCGTCGCCCACCTGCGCGAAGGGCTCGGGCTGGACGGTCTCGCGTTTGTCCACGTTGAGGCCGTAGACGCGCGAGGAGTTCATCGCGACGATGTCGTGCGAGGTCTGACCGGGCTTGATCACGTTCATGACCTGCGCGACGTTGGAGAGCGTCGGGCTGGCGGTGGCGGTGAGCGCCGACTGCACCGAGTCCTGGACACGCGGATCGAGAGTGGTGCGGATCGTGTAGCCGCCGCGCATCACCATGTCCTTGGGGATCCCGGCCTGGGCGAGGTACTGCAGCACGTAGTCGCAGAAGTAGCCACGGTTCGCGACGGCGGAGATGCAGCCGCCCGGCAGCGTGTTCGGGCGCGGGAGAACGCCGAGGGGTGTCTGCTTCGCCGCCTGGTACTCCGCGGCCTTGTCCGGGAAGTTCGCCACGAGCGTGTCCAGGACGGTGTTGCGCCGGATCGTGACGCCCTGGGGGTTGGTGTACGGGTCCAGTGAGGAGCTGGACTGGACCATGCCGGCGAGCATCGCCGACTCCTGGATGTTGAGCTGCGAGGCCCGCTTGCCGAAGTAGGTCTGGGCCGCCACCTCGATGCCGTAGGCGCCGTTGCCGAAGGGCACCAGGTTCAGGTACCGCGCGAGGATCTGCTCCTTGGCGATCACCTTCGCCCGCGCGTCGTCGACGCCGTGTTCCTTCTTCGCGCGTTCGGTGAGCGTGCGCTCGAGCGTGAGCGCCATCCGCACCTCGCGCAGCTTGCGCGCCGGGGTGGTCTCGACGGCCGCCCGCCGGTCCGCGTCCGACTTCGCGAGGACGAGCAGCTGGTAGTTCTTGATGTACTGCTGATCCAGTGTCGATGCGCCCTGTTGGACCTCGCCGGCCGACTGGTTCTTGAGGAACGCGCGCAGGGTGCCCTGGTAGTCCACGCCGTCGTGCTCCATGAACCGCTTGTCCTCGATCGAGATGATCGAGCGCACCATGTTCGGCGAGATCTGGTCGAACGGGACCTGCACGCGCCGCTGGTCGTAGAGGTACGCCATCGGCGCTCCGGTCGAGTCGACCACCGTGGTCACTTCGGGCACCTGGCCCTCGAGCAGTTCGGAACTGATGTTGTCGACGGTGTCCGCCGCACGGTTCGAGATGAGGCCGACGCCGCCGATGTACGGGAAGAGGACACCGGCGACCAGCAGACCGGCCAGCAGGATGCAGCCGACCAGTTTCGCGATCACTCCGGGTTTCGACACGGTCACCAGGATACGTGCCGACCCGCCCGATTCCGGGGTCCCGACGCGCCGACCAGGGCATCGGTACGGGCGTACAGATTTTCTTGGACCACTGTTCCGATTTACCTCGGTCCCCGACTTGTTTCCTCCGTGTGATTCAGGTAACACTATTGCAGACGATGTGGTGAGCACCTCGATCGGCCCCCCGTACACCTCCGGGAAGGACCGAGGGGAGGTCGGGACCACGACACGCGAAAGGGGATGTCACATGACAAGTGCACGGGTTCTGGTCGACGACGAGGATCGCCTGGTTTGGGTCTCCAAGGCCAAGTGTCGTGACGTCGATCCCGATGAGCTGTTCGTCCGTGGCGCCGCCCAGCGCAAGGTCGCGACCATCTGCCGTCACTGCCCGGTCCAGCTCGAGTGCGGTGCCGACGCGCTCGACAGCCGCGTCGAGTTCGGCGTCTGGGGCGGTATGACGGAGCGCCAGCGCCGCGCCCTCCTCCGCCAGCACCCCGAGGTCACCAGCTGGCGCGCCTTCTTCGAAGCCCAGCGCGATCGCAAGCGCGTCGTCGCCGGCTGACTCCCCGCCTCCCGGCGGGAGGTATCAGGGCCTCGTACCTTCGACGGTGCGGGGCCCTTTCGTTTGTCCAGCTATTGAACTCGGCCGACGATCTGCTCGGCGACGGCCTGCAGCGCCTCCAGGTTGGCCACCTCGAAGGGCAGGGAGGGCACGCCGACCACCGGCACCGTCGGGCACCGTCGCACGAACTCCCCGAGCACCTGCACCTCGCGCGCCGCGATCTCCGCACGCCACGCGTGCACGCGGAGGACGGCCTCGGCGGTGCGGGCGGCGCCGTCGGGCCCCAGCCGGCCGGACGCGGCGCGGGCGGCCTCGACGGGGACCGCGGCCAGTCCGGGATGCGTGCGGTTGACGATGAGGCCGGCGAGCGGCATCGACTCGCCCGCGAGGCGCTCCACGAAGTAGGTGGCCTCCCGCAGCGTGTCCTCCTCGGGTGAGGCGACCACTACGAAACGCGTGCTGGGCCGTGCGAGCATCGCGTAGGTACGATCCGCGCGCTCCTGGAAGCCGCCGATCAGCGTGTCCATCTGGGAGACGAATCCGGAAGCGTCCGAGAGCATCTGGCTGCCGACGATGGTCGAGACCAGCTTCAGCGCGATCCCCATGCCGCCCGAGACCAGCCGGCCGAAGCCGCGGGTGGGGCCCGCGATGAGCCCCATCAGGCGCGAATCGAGCATGGAGCCGAACCGTTTCGGTGCGTCCAGGAAATCGAGGGCGTTGCGCGACGGCGGCGTGTCCACCACCACGAGGTCCCAGCGCTCGTCGGCGGTGAGCTGGCCAAGCTTCTCCATCGCCATGTACTCCTGCGTTCCGGAGAACGAGCTGGCCACGGTCTGGTAGAAGGGGTTGTTCAGGATCTCCTGCGCGCGTGCGGGATCCGCGTTCGAGGTGACCATCTCGTCGAAGGTCCGCTTCATGTCGAGCATCATCGCGTGCAAGGTGCCGTCGCCGGGGACGTCCACCTCCTGCGGCTCGTTCGTCAGGTCGGCCACGCCGAGCGCCTGCGCCAGTCGGCGCGCGGGATCGATGGTCAGCACCACCACGCGACGCCCCTGCTCGGCCGCCCACAGCGCCATCGCCGCGGCCGTCGTCGTCTTGCCCACGCCGCCGGAGCCGCAGCACACCACCACGCGGGTACCCGGATCCACCAGCTGCGGACCCAGTTCCAGGCCGATCATCGGACCCCCGCCTCTTCCAGTGCACCCGCCAGTTCGCGGACGCCTCGCAGGTCCACCCCGCCGGTCAGCAGAGGCAGCTCCAACCGGCCTGCGACATCGATCGCCCGCAGGTCCGCGCGCGCTTCGTCCTGCCCGTCGACCGTTCGCGCGAACTGGATGGTCTCCGTGAGCAACCCGGCGAGATCCTCGTCGGACAGGGCGAGCCCGGCACCGTCGAGCGCGGCCCGGACCGCGGTGCCGTCGACGGTGCCGTCCGCGGCGGCGCGCAGCTCGTCGGCGTCGAGGAGCTGCGGCAGCGTCCGGTTGACGATGACCGCGCCGACCGTGAGATCGAGTTCGCGCAGCTCCCGCGCGGCCTCCGCGGTCTCCTGGATCGGCAGCGACTCGAGGAGCGTCACCAGGTGCACGACGGTGTCGGGGGAGTGCAGCAGGCGCACCACCCGGTCCGCCTGGCCTGCGATCGGGCCCGCCTTCGCGATCTCCTTCATCGCCCGCGTCACGTCCAGGAACTTCCCGATCCGGCCCGTGGGCGGCGCGTCCACGACGATCGCGTCGTAGGCGTACCGGCCGTCACGGTCACGGCGCTGCGTGCACTCCATGATCTTGCCGGTGATGAGGATGTCCTTGAGGCCGGGCGCCAGCGTCGTCGCGAATTCGATCGCGCCGATCGACTTGAGCGCGCGGGCCGCGAGGCCCATGCCGTAGTTGGTCTTGAGGTAGTCGAGGAAGGTGGCCTCGACGTCCATCGGGAGCGCGAAGACGGTGCCGGTACCGGCGGTCGCGATCTTCGTCTCCGTCGGCGGCAGTTCGCCGAGCTCGAAGGTGGGGGCGATGCCGGCGCGGCCCTCGACCTCGATCAGCAGGACCTTCTTACCGCGCTCGGCCAGCGCGAGCGCGAGCGCCGCGGCCACCGTCGACTTGCCGGTCCCGCCCTTGCCGGACACGAAGTGCAGCCGGGAATCCCGCAGCCCCTCGGGCCATGCCGCCGCCGTGTCCTGCGCGACCCCGCCGGGGCCCGCCTCACTCACCACCACGACCGGAGCATATCCATACCGCCCTGCACGTCCGGGCCGATAGCGTGAACCTCCCCGCGCAATGCGACCGAGAACACGTTCTGCACCGCTGTAGGGATCGCGCCTATCGCGCTGACCGGGAGGTGGATAGGGTGAGGCCATGAGCGAGAAGACCACGTGGGAGTACTCCACCATCCCCCTGCTGACCCATGCCACCAAGCAGATCCTCGACACCTGGGGCTCCGATGGCTGGGAACTCGTCACCGTGCTCCCCGGCCCTACCGGTGAGCAGCACGTGGCCTACATGAAGCGGCCGCTCTCGTGACCGCCGCGTCCGCCCGGCTCGCCGAGCTCGGCATCGTCCTGCCCGAGGTCGTGCCGCCGCTCGCCGCGTACGTCCCGGCCACGCAGGTGGGCGACCTGGTCCACACGTCCGGCCAGCTCCCGCTCGTCGACGGTGCCCTGCTCGCGCAGGGCAAGGTCAGCGAGAACGCGGAGGGTGTCGTGGACGTCGAGACCGCCGTGGCCGCGGCCCGCCAGTGCGCACTCAACGCACTGGCCGCCGTGCACGCGCTCGTCGGCATCGATAACGTCAAGCGCGTCGTCAAGGTCACCGGATTCGTCGCCTCCGCGCCAGGGTTCTCGGGTCAGCCCGCCGTCGTCAACGGTGCGTCGCTCCTGCTCGGGGAGGTCTTCGGTGACGCGGGCGTGCACGTCCGGTCCGCCGTCGGCGTCGCGGAGCTGCCGTTGGGTGCGCCCGTCGAGGTCGAGCTCACGGTCCAGGTATGACCCTCGAGCATCCCGCACCGGGGAAGCTGCGGCAGGTCACGCCCTTCGCTGCGGTGCTGCTCTGCGACAACCCGTCGGTGATGACCCTCGAGGGCACCAACACCTGGATCCTCCGGGCGCCCGGGCGCGAGGAGGCAGTGGTCGTCGACCCCGGCCCCAAGGGCGACAAGAAGCACCTCAAGCGGGTCGCGAAGGCGGCGGGCACCGTCGCGCTGACGCTCGTGACGCATCGGCACGCGGACCACACCGGCGGGCTCAAGAAGTGGGAGGAGCTCACGCGCAGCCCCATCCGCGCCTTCTCGCCGAAGTACTGCATCAACACCGCGACGCCGCTCGTCGGCGGCGAGGTGATCGAGGTCGCGGGTCTGCGGATCACGGTGCTGCACACGCCGGGGCACACGGCCGATTCGCTGAGCTTCCTGGTCGACGGTGCCGAGGGCGACCCCGGGGCTCTCGTCTCGGGCGACACGCTGCTCGGGCGCGGCACCACCGTTCTCGACGCCACGGACGGCACCCTCGCCGACTACCTCGGCTCGCTGGAGTCGCTGTCGACGGTGGCCGCCGGTCGCGTCCTGCTGCCGGGCCACGGCCCGGACCTGCCGGACGCGGGGCCCGTCGTCGCGGCGTACGCCGCGCACCGTCAGGACCGGTTGCAGCAGGTCCGGGACGCGCTCGACGAGCTCGGCGTGAGCGCGGCCGAGGCCAAGCCGATGAAGGTCGTCAAGCACGTCTACCGCGACGTCGACAAGAAGGCGTGGCCGGCAGCGCGCATGTCCGTCAAGGTCCAGCTGCGGTACCTCGTCGAACGGGGCTGAGGCGCCCGGTCCGCAGGGCCGCGGCACGGTTCCCCGTATCGGTCCGGGGGCTGTGCAACCGTGACCGCCCGTGCCGAAACGGACATGGGTGCACCTCTGCGACGGCGCCTCGGCGTGTCGTCGCCGACACGCACCGAGGCTCGAAGGGGCGGGCAGCGCGTCGTGATGCCGGCGGGGGCCGTGCGCCGCCCCGCGGACGAAAATGTCCGGTCGTTCGTCTCAATGATCGTGAGAACGAATGACCGGACAATTTCTCGATCAGGGACCTCGCGGTCGCGAGGCCTCAGCGGGCGCGGCGGGCCAGACGCTCGCTGTCCGTGATCACCACGGACTTGCCTTCGAGGCGGAGCCAGCCGCGGTGCGCGAAGTCGGCCAGGGCCTTGTTCACGGTCTCGCGGGAGGCGCCGACGAGCTGCGCGATCTCCTCCTGCGTGAGGTCGTGGGTCACGCGCAGGGCGCCGTTCTCGTGCGTGCCGAAGCGCTGCGCGAGCTGCAGCAGCTGCTTGGCGACACGGCCGGGAACGTCGGTGAAGATCAGATCGGCCAGGTTGTTGTTCGTGCGGCGCAGACGGCGCGCGAGCACGCGCAGCAGCTGCTCCGCGATCTCCGGCCGGTCGCGGATCCACGCGCGCAGCGCCTCGCGGTCCATCGTCATCGCGCGGACCTCGGTGATGCAGGTGGCGCTCGACGTGCGGGGGCCCGGGTCGAAGATCGACATCTCACCGAACATGTCCGACGGGCCCATCACCGACAGCAGGTTCTCGCGACCGTCCGGCGAGCGGCGGCCGAGCTTCACCTTGCCGGCGAGGATGATGTACAGCCGATCACCCGGCTCGCCCTCGTTGAAGATCACGTGCCCGCGGGGGTAATCGACCTCGTGCAGATCCTTGGTGAGCGCATCGACCGCGCCCGGCTCGACACCCTGAAAAATGCCGGCCCGCGCCAGGACCTCGTCCACGGGGTACCTCGTTCCTTGATCGACCATCCGTCGCAGGCGGTGATCGCCGCGACCTGGAGTGTGAGTTTATGCAGCGTTCCGCGCTGATGTGGGAAATCGCACAGACGTCTGTCGTGAACATTACCCGTTCGCATGATGAACGGCACGTCTGCGTTCCACATCCGGCCCGTCCGATGCCGTAGCGAAGTCGGCGAAGGCGGGCTGGGCGAGGGCTCGTCAGGTCGAGGAGCGCGGTCTCAGCTGGCCCGTCGGTCGGCGCCGCCGTCGAGGTCGAGGCTGTCGACGGCCTTGGGCAGCCCGATCCGCGCCAGCGTCTCGACATCGGGCACCTCGTCGTCGCCGGTGACGGGCGGTGCCGCACGTTCGGCGGTCACCCGCGTCTCGATACGCTCCATGGCCAATGCGAACAGCATCAGCACCACCGGGAACAGCAGCCCGAGCAATCCTTGCATGCCGGACAGTAAACACAGCCAAGGTCTCGATACGGCAACGAACGAGTGACGTCGTCGTCGTTAGAATCGATTCTCATGCCCCAGGAGCCGGAATCCCACCTCGCGCTGGTGCGGCGCGCCCGCCGGATGAACCGGACCCTGGCGACCGCGTTTCCCCACGTGTACTGCGAACTCGACTTCACGGATCCGCTCGAGCTGTCGGTCGCCACGATCCTCTCGGCGCAGTGCACCGATGTCCGGGTGAATCAAGTCACACCGGCGTTGTTCGCCCGGTATCGGACGGCCGCCGACTACGCGGGGGCGAACCGCGCGGAGCTCGAGGAGTACATCCGGTCCACCGGCTTCTACCGCAACAAGGCCACCTCGATCATGGGGCTCGGGCAGGCGCTCGTCGACCGGTTCGACGGCGAGGTGCCGCGCACGATGAAGGAACTCGTGACACTCCCGGGCTTCGGCCGCAAGACGGCGAACGTCATCCTGGGCAACGCCTTCGACGTCCCCGGCATCACCGTCGACACGCATTTCTCCCGCCTCGTGCACCGCTGGGAGTGGACCGAGCTGCAGGACCCGGTGAAGATCGAGCACGCCGTGGGCGAGCTGATTCCGCGCGCGGAGTGGACCCTGCTGAGCCACCGGGTGATCTTCCACGGCCGTCGGGTCTGTCACGCCCGTAAGCCCGCGTGCGGCGTGTGTGTCCTGGCCAAGGACTGCCCCTCGTTCGGCGCCGGCCCGATCGACCCCGTCGAGGCCGCGGAGCTGGTCAAGGGCCCGGAGCGCGACCATCTGCTGGAGATCGCGCCGCCCCCGCCCCGCCGGCGCCGCGTGCAGGCCGGAGCGGGTCGATGACCACGCCCGCCCCGCTGCTCCCGGGCGAGCGGCCCGGCCGCGTCCCTGCGCGCGTGCGCTGGCTCGTGGTGTGCGCGGTCGTCGTGGTCGCCCTGGCCGTCGCCATCTGGCCCCGGGGCGGCGACGGTGCGCCGACCTCGCCGACGCGGGGGGCGGCACCGTCGGCCGACGTGAGCCCCGGCCGACTGGCGGAGGCCCGGGAGAGGGCGGCGCAGCCGGCGTGCCCCGCCGGGGTCGGCGCCGTGCAGTTGAAGGGCCTGTCGCTGAGCTGCCTCGGCGACGGTGCGCCCGTGGACCTCGCGGCCCCGACCGCCCGGCCGACGCTCATCAACGTCTGGGCCTGGTGGTGCGGGCCGTGCCGCGTCGAGCTGCCCGCCCTCGCGGAGATCGCCGCGCGCGCCGGTGACCGCTTGACGGTGCTCGGCGTGCACGCCGACCCGAATCCCGTCGCGGGCCTGGACCTCCTGGCCGAGCTGAAGGTGAAGCTGCCCACCGTGCAGGACCCGCAGGCCGTCGTCGCGGCGCTGCTCGGCGCCCCGCGCGCCTACCCCGTGACCGTTCTGTTGCGTTCCGATGGCACTGTTGCCGGTGTGCACGCCCAACCCTTCACCTCCGCCGACGACGTGGCCGCCCTGGTCCGCACCGAGCTCGGGGTGAGCCTGTGAGCGCGCCGCAGTGGCTCGACCCGCTGCTGGGCAATCTCGGCGATGTCGCCGACGAGCTCCGGCTGCGCGGCGGCGCCGTCGCGGCGCTGCAACGGGCGAAGCATCCGCGTCCGGCGTCCGTCCTGATCCTGTTCGACGGTGACCCGGGCGCGTCCGGCGCGACCCCGCCCGAGGACGCGACGGTGCTGCTCACGCAGCGCGCGTCGGCCCTGCGGCAGCATTCGGGCCAGGTGGCCTTCCCCGGCGGCAAGCGGGACCCGGGGGACGCCGACGACGTGGCGGTCGCGCTGCGGGAGGCGTGGGAGGAGACCGGGCTGGACCCCGACTCCGTCGAGATCCTCGCCGAGCTCGACCCGATCGAGGTGCCGGTGTCCGGCTTCCGCGTGGTTCCGGTCATCGGCTACGCCGCACGGCCGTCCGAGGTGGGCGTCGTGGATCCGGGCGAGACCGCGCTCGTCCGCCGCGTGCCGCTGGCGGAGCTCATCGACCCCGCGCACCGGTTCATGGTGCGCAAGTCCTTCTACCGCGGGCCGGCGTTCGCGGCCGGGCCGATGCTGGTCTGGGGCTTCACGGGAGGCCTGGTGAACGCGCTGATCCGCTCCGCGGGCTGGGAACGCCCGTGGAACACCGACGACGTGCGGCCACTCACCGACGAGGTGCGCGCCGCCGCGGCGCGCGCCGCGACCTGGCAGGAGAACGCCCGATGACAGGATCGACCTGGGTCGACGTGGTCGTCGTCGGG
Organism: Tsukamurella pseudospumae; assembly: GCF_001575205.1. Lineage (GTDB taxonomy): Bacteria > Actinomycetota > Actinomycetes > Mycobacteriales > Mycobacteriaceae > Tsukamurella > Tsukamurella pseudospumae. Next base: position 58,810 of record NZ_LSRE01000008.1, on the reverse strand, counting down.
CTCATGCTGCTCGCGGCGTTGTCGGGCTACCGCCAGGGCGCCGCGGCCTCGGTGCTCGCGTTCGTCGGCGTGGTGCTGGGCGCTGCGGCGGGTGTCCTGCTGGCCCCGCACGTCCTCGACTCGGTGAACAATCCGACGGGGCGCGTCGTGCTCGGCGTCGGCCTGCTCGCGGGCCTGGTGATCATCGGCGAGCTGTCCGGCATGGTCCTCGGCCGCGCCGTGCGCAGTTCGATCCGGCACGGCGGCCTGCGGACGGTGGACTCCGGCGTGGGCGCGGTCGTGCAGGTGGGCGCGCTGCTGGTGGCGGCGTGGCTGGTCGCGATCCCGCTCACCACCGCCGCCGCCCCGCAGATCGCGCGGTCCGTCAACGGCTCGTACGTGCTCGGCAAGGTCAACGGCTTCGCCAAGGTGGTCGGCGCCGACGGGCTGCCGCAGAAGTTCGCGTCGATCATCGACGACTCCGGGCTGCCGCAGGCACTGGGGCCGTTCGTGAACACTCCCGTGGTGAGCGTCGACGCCCCCGACCGCGTCGACTTCACCGACCCCGTCGTCCAGCGGGTCCGCTCCTCGGTCGTGCGCATCGACGGCCAGGCCCCGTCCTGCAGCCGCGCGCTCGAGGGCTCGGGCTTCGTCTCGACGGCCGGCCGCGTGGTCACCAACGCACACGTCGTCGCCGGTACTCGTAGCGTGCAGGTCACCGTCGACGGCACCAAGAAGTACAGCGCGCAGGTCGTCTACTTCGACCCGCAGACCGATGTCGCGGTCCTCAACGTGCCCGGCATGAACGCCGCACCGCTGCGGATCGTGTTCAACGGCGCCAAGCCGGGCGATCCGGGCTTCGTGCTCGGCTTCCCCGGCGGCGGGCCGCTGACCCTGTCCTCGTCGCGCGTGCGCAGCCAGCAGACCCTCGAGGGTCGCAACATCTACCGCGACGCGCAGGTCCGGCGCGACGTCTACCTGCTGCGCGGGCAGGTCCGCCCGGGCAACTCCGGCGGGCCGATGTTCGACCGTCAGGGCAACGTGGTGGGGGTGATCTTCGGCGTCGCGGTCGACGACGCCGACACCGCGTTCGCGCTCACCGCCAAGCAGGTCGAGCCGGCGCTGCAGGCCGGCAGTACCGCCACCGCAGGCGTTTCGACGGGGGACTGCGTCAACCGCTGACGGCGCCCGACTCACGGGTCCGGGCCGCGGCACCGTCGGCCTGCGGGACCGCGGGCCTGCTCAGGGCAGGAGGCGGGGCCCGGGCAGGTCCGCGAGGAAGGTCGCCAACTGCGGCCCGACGATGCCGGGCGCCTCCTCGTGCGCGTAGTGCCCGGCGTTCTCGACCGCGCGCACCCGGTAGTCGTTCGCCCAGTCGTGGCTCGAGTACACGGGCTGCGGCAGGACGTACGGGTCGTCCTCGCCGCGGAAGGCGAGCACCGGGATGTGCAGCCGCTGGTTCATGCTGCTGAGGAAGCGGCTGCCATCGGGCCGGAACTGGCTGCGCCAGGCCCAGCGCGCGTATTCGAGGGCGCTGTGCGCGGTGCCGGGGATCTGGATGGCGCTGCGGTACTGCGTGAGCGCCTCGGCGTAGTCGGCGGTGCGGCGCCAGGTCGCGCCGCTGCGGGCGGCGTACAGGGCACCGATCTCGGCGCCGTCGTCCCTGGTCAGGCGGTCCTCGGCGACACGGGGGAGTTGCGCGAAGGTGATCGGGCCGAGCATCGCCGAGCGCTGGTCCTTGTTGCGCAGGGCCGAGCGCTTGAGCGCGATCGGATGCGGCGAGGAGATCACCGCGATCGCCGAGACGACCCGCGGGTGCAGGGTGGCCGTGGCCCAGCAGCCCAGGCCGCCCTCGCCGTGCCCGACCACGGCGGCGGACGTGTGGCCGAGCGCGCGGATGAGGCCGCTGATGTCGCCGGCCAGGGTCCAGCCGTCGTAGCCGCGGGGCGGCTTGTCGCTGTCGCCGTAGCCGCGCAGGTCGACGGCGACCGCCCGGTGGCCCGCCTCGTGCAGCTGGGGCAGCAGGTGCCGCCAGCTCCACCAGAAGCCGCCGAAGCCGTGCAGGAACACCACGAGTGGCCGATCGGCGGCAGGGGGACCGGGGTCCGGCCGGTACTCGACGGCGTGCAGCCGGATCCCGTTGGCGCGGACGTCGAGGTGCTCCCAGGGACCGGCGAACCGGACGCTCGACGGGTCGGGGCTGGTCACCTTCTCCTCGCCTCGGCTCGTCGGGTCAGCGCCGGGCGTCGCCCGACGGTGCGCCGCCCTTCAGGGCCGCCATCGGGTCGACGTCGCCCTTGAGGATCGACTGCGACTCCTTGAGCGAGGCGATCGTCTTCTGCGGGCCGCGGATCTTCCGCACCTTGAGGAAGCCGAAGAGCGCCGCGAGGCCGGCCACGATCAGCATCAGGACGAACACGATGAGCGAGGCCGCCCACATCGGCAGCCACACGTTGAGCAGCCACGCGAGGAAGAAGAAGAAGAAGAACGACGAGTACAGCGCGACGACGCCTGCGACGGCGAAGAACGCCGAGCCCGTCGCGGCCTTCTTCACGTCCCGCATGGTCTCGGCCTTGGCCAGCTCGACCTCGGCGCGGACCAGCGAGGAGACCTGGGCCGATGCGTCGCGCACGAGGCTGCCGATCGTCGGATCGCCGGAGGCGGTCACGTTGGGATCGGTGAGCGGGATCGCCGAGAGCGTGCGCGGGGTCCCGCCTGTGGGTGTGCTGTCCAAGCTCACTGTGGTCCTCCTCTAGTTGTAGTCATCGTGCCAGAGGTCACGGATGCGCGTGCACCCTCCCACGCCGGAGCAGCAGCAGGGACCCGACGACGGACGCCACCACGGAGGTCAGCAGGACCGCGGCCTTCGCGAGATCGGCCTCGTCGGCGGGCAGTGCGAGCTCCGCGACCAGCAGGCTCACGGTGAAGCCGATCGCGCCGAGCACGCTGAGCGCCAGGATGTCCCGGCCCACCAGACCCTCGGGGCGCTCGGCGAGCCGGAGCCGCACCGCCAGGGCACTGGCGCCCGAGATGCCGACGATCTTGCCGACGAACAGGCCGATCATGATGCCGAGCGCCAGGTCGTCGGTGAACAGTTCGCGGAACACCGCGCCGTTCACCGCGACGCCCGACGCGAAGAACGCGAAGACCGGCACGCAGATCAGCGCCGACACCGGCTGGATCCGGTGCTCGAGCCGTTCGGCCGGGGACGAGTGCTCGCCGGGGTCCGGCTTCACGCGGGTGAGTAGGCCGAGCGCCACGCCCGCGATCGTGGCGTGCACCCCCGACTGCAACATGGCCACCCAGACGACGATCGCGATCGGGACGTAGAGGAACGGCGTGGAGATCCGACGGTGCTGCCCGAACCAGTACAGCGCGCAGCCGGCGGCGGCGACGGCGAGCCAGCCCGCGCGGAGGTCCCCCGCGAACAGGACGGCGATGACGGCGATCGCGATCAGGTCGTCGACCACGGCGAGGCCGAGCAGGAACACCCGCGCCCCCGAGGGCAGCCGGGACCCGATGAGCGAGAGGATGCCGAGAGCGAACGCGATGTCGGTGGCGATGGGGATGGCCCACGCGCTGCCGATGTGCGGATTGTCGCGGGCGACCGTGAAGGCGATGACCGCGGGGACGACGACGCCGCCGACCGCGCACAGCACGGGCAGCGCGGCGCCGCGCAGCGTGGAGAGTTCCCCGACCACCAACTCGCGCTTGAGTTCCAGCCCGGCCACGAAGAAGAAGATCGCGAGCAGGCCGTCCTTGGCCCAGTCCGCGAGCGAGAGCCGCAGGTGCAGGCTCTGGCCGAAGACGCTCCAGTCGTCGCTGCCGAGGTGGATCTCGCCGAGGTGCAGGTAGCCGCCGGACCACGGCGAGTTGGCCCAGATGAGGGCGATGGCTGCGGCCACGAGAAGTGCTGTGCCGCCGACGGTCTCGGTGCGGAGGAAGCGGATCAATGCGCGTGAGGCCGTGAACCGCGGCGGTGCGTCGGTCATCCGTCGAACCTACCCCAGTGCCGCCCGGTGATCCGGGTCACTCGCGGTCGTGCACCTCGCGAACGGTAATCTCTGCGCTCATGACCGTGACCGCAACCGACCGGCCCGTGAACCGCCGTCGGATCGTCGTCGCCTCCATGGTGGGCACCACCATCGAGTTCTTCGACTTCTACATCTACGCGACCGCAGCAGTGCTGGTCTTCCCCACGTTGTTCTTCCCGAAGGGCAACGACACGGCGGCGCTGCTCAGCTCGTTCGCGACCTTCGGACTGGCCTTCGCCGCGCGGCCCCTCGGTTCGATCCTGTTCGGCCACTTCGGCGATCGGATCGGCCGCAAGGCGACGCTCGTGGGTTCGCTGCTCACGATGGGCGTCGCGACCTTCCTCATCGGTCTGCTCCCGACCTACGCCGTGGCCGGGTACTGGGCCCCCGGACTGCTCGCACTCATGCGCTTCGCCCAGGGACTCGGGCTCGGCGGCGAATGGTCGGGAGCGGCGCTGCTCGCGACGGAGACCGCGGAGAAGGGCAAACGCGCGTGGGCCGCGATGTGGCCGCAGCTGGGTGCTCCCTTCGGCTTCTTCCTGGCCAACGGCGTCTTCCTGATCCTCATGGAGGTGCTCGACTTCGATTCCAAGGATCCGAGTACCAGCCACGCCTTCATGACCTGGGGCTGGCGCGTGCCCTTCCTGCTCTCCGCAGTGATGGTGATCGTGGGCCTGTACGTGCGACTGCGGATCTCGGAGACGCCCGTCTTCGCGAAGGCGGTCGAGGAGGGCAAGAAGGTCAAGGCACCGATCGGCGAGGTCTTCCGCACGGCGTGGCGCCCGCTCATCATCGGCACCTTCGTCATGGTCGCCACGTACACGCTGTTCTACCTGGTGACCACGTGGGTCGCGTCGTACGGCGTGGGCAAGGTCGTGGACAAGTCCGGTATCAAGCTGACCTTCTCGTTCACCGACTTCCTCAAGATGCAGCTGATCGCGGTGCTCTTCTTCGCGGTCTTCGTGGCGGTCTCCGGCTGGCTCGCGGACCGGTTCGGGCGCCGGCTCGTCCTGATCGTCGTGACCGTCGCGATCATCGTCTACGGCCTGCTGTTCAAGTGGATCCTCGACCCGGCGAGCACCACGCAGGGCTCGATGCTGACGGTGCTCATCGTGGGACTGACGCTCATGGGCCTGACCTTCGGCCCCATGAGCGCCGTGCTGCCCGAGCTGTTCTCGACCAATGTCCGGTACACCGGCAGCGGCGTCTCCTACAACCTCGCGTCCATCCTCGGCGCGGCGATCGCCCCCTTCATCGCGACCTGGCTGGTACACAGCTACGGCGTCGCGTGGGTGGGCGTCTACCTCGCGATCGCAGGCCTGGCCACGCTGATCGCGCTCGTCGTCATGCGCGAGACGCGGGACGTGGAGCTCGATAGGGTCTGATCCATGCGGATCCTGATCGTCGGTGCGGGTGCGACCGGTGGCGCGTTCGGAACGCGCCTGATCGAGGCCGGGCGGGACGTGACCTTCCTCGTCCGGCCCGCCCGCGCGGCCCTGTTGCGGCGCGATGGACTCCGGTTCACGGACCCGTCCGGCACCCGGACGCTCCGCGTCGGCGTGCGCACGGCGGACGAGCTCGCCGCTGCGCCCGAAGCCTTCGACCTCGTGGTGATCACGGTCAAGGCACCCGCGCTCGAGGCCGCGATCGCCGATGTCGCGCCCGCGGTGGGGGACGGCACCGTCGTCCTGCCCGTTCTCAACGGTATGGCCCACGTGGACCGGCTCGAGCAGGCCTTCGGGAGCCGGGTCCTCGGCGGGCTCGCGATGATCGTCGCCACCCTCGACGACGGTGCCGTGGTCCAGATGAACGACTGGTCCGCCATCACCATCGGCGACGGTGCGCCCGCGGTCGCCGAGGCCCTCGACGTGCCGGGGATCCGGCTCACCGTCGAGGACGACATCGTCGGCGCGATGTGGGCGAAGTGGGCGTTCATCGCCGCCAGCGGCATCGACTGCTGCCTGTTCCGCAGCGCGGCGGGCCCGGTGATCCGCGCCGGCGGAGAGCCGCAGGTGCGGGCGCTCATCGCCGAGACCGAGGGGGTGGCCGCGGCCGCCGGCCACCCGGTTCCCGCGGCCTCCCACGAGCGGACCGTCGGGACGCTCGTGGACGCCGACTCGACGATGACCTCCTCGCTCTACCGGGATCTCGTGGCGGGCCTGCCCCATGAGGCCGAGCAGATCCTCGGCGACCTCGCGGTCCGCGCGCGGGAGCTGGGGGTCGCGACGCCCCTCCTCGACCTCACCCTGGTCCAGGTGCGGGCGGACGCTCTGCAGCGGGCGGGATCCTGACGCCCGCGGCCTCCGCGGCCGCGCGGTAGGCCGCGGCGAGCGTGTCGACGGTCTCGTGGGCGTTGAGCCCGCTGGGATTCGGCAGCACCCACACCTGCGTGTCGCCGATGGTGCGGTCCTGCGGGCCGGGCGCGGCCTTGGGCTCGTGGAAGGCCGTGCGGTAGGCGGTGATCCCGAGTACCGCGAGGATCCGCGGGGCCACCTGCGACACGCGCTCGACGAGCGCCTCGCCGCCGGTCCGGAGCTCCTCGGCGGTGAGCTCGCTCGCCTTCGCGGTGGCCCGCGGCGCCACGTTCGTGATGCCGATCCCCGCGTCCACCAGCACGTTCCGGTCGGCGAAGGTCATGCCGTCGGACGCGTCGATGAGGTGGTCGACGATCCCCGCGGCGTACAGCGCGGGGTAGAAGCGGTTGCCGGGCCGGGCGAAGTGCGCCCCGGTCGCGGCCGTCCAGAGGCCGGGGTTGATGCCCGAGAACAGCAGCCGGCAGCCGGGACCGATCAGGTCGGGAACCGTCGTATCGGAGTAGGCGAGGAGTTGTTCGCGCGTGAAGCCCATGGATTACTGCCTACAGGGTCGCGCCCGCGTGGTCCACTGGGGCCCATGACCGTCGACGATCTGCTCGCCCGCACCGAGATCCACGACGTGGTGCTGCGCTACTGCCGGGGCATCGACCGGCTCGACCTCGATGCGGTTCGCGCCTGCTATCACCCGGGCGCGGTCGACCACCACACCGGATTCGACGGCCCCGTCGAGGAGTACGTGCCCTGGGTGCGCGGGCAGCTCGAGTCGCTGGGCGGCACGCACCACCAGGTGGGCAACCACCTGTGCGAGCTGTCCGGGGACGTGGCGGTGGTCGAGACCTACTGCACCGCGACGCACTGGTCCGCGCCCGGCGCGGAGCTGCAGGCCTACCTGACGCTGGGCCTGCGCTACGTGGACCGGTTCGAGCGCCGGGCCGGACGGTGGGCCCTCGCCGAGCGCTGGGCCGTCACCGACTGGACGCGGTGGGAGAAGGACCTGACCGGGCCGCTGGGGATTCCCGAGGCGGGCCCGCCGCCCGCACGGGGCGGCGACCCGGTCGATGCGCTGCGCGCTCAGGTGTTCGGCCGGGATCGCTCGTAGAGCCGACGGACGACGTCCTCGACGTCGGGTTCCTCGACGGTGAGGTCGCGCACCGTCGAGCACGCCGAGATCGCCGACAGGACCGCCGGAAGCGGGCCGGTGAGCTCGAGCCGCTGCCGGAGGCCCCCGCCCTCGCTCGCGAGGTGCCGGGCACCGTCGACCTGCAGGTCCGGGGTGGGGCGGTCCAGGTCGACCACGAGTACCCGTGCGGCGCCGACGGCGTCGATCAGGCCGGGGAGGGTGCCGTCGAACGCGGTGCGCCCGTGATCGACGACGAGGATGCGCTCGCAGAGACGTTCCACGTCGCCCATGTCGTGCGTGGTCAGCAGGAGGGTGAGGCCGCGCTCGCGGCGTTCGGCGATGAGGAACTCCCGCAGGCGCTGCTTGCTCAGGACGTCGAGGCCGATGGTCGGCTCGTCGAGGATGAGCAGGTCCGGCGAATGCAAGAGCGCCGCGGCCACTTCCGCGCGCATCCGCTCACCCAGGCTGAGTTGCCGCACGGGGCGGTCGAGGTACTCGCCGAGCTCCAGTTGCTCGATCAGTCGGCCCGCCCGCTCCTTCGCGACCGCGTCGGGCAGGCGGTGCACCGCAGCGAGGATCTCCAGCGACCGACCCGTGGGCAGGTCCCACCACAGCTGCGAGCGCTGCCCGAAGACCACACCGACGCGCCGGGCCACCTCGCGTCGCCGGGCCAGGGGATCGAGCCCGACGGTGCGCACCGTCCCGGAGGTGGGCACCAGGATGCCCATGAGCATCTTGATGGTGGTCGACTTGCCGGCGCCGTTCGCGCCGATGTAGCCGACGGACTCGCCGGGGGCGATCCGCAGGTCCAGGTGGTCGACCGCGGTGGTGACGGATGTGGTGCGGCCGTTCCATCCGCGCTTGACGAAAGTGCGGGTGAGGCCCCGCGTCTCGATGATGTGTTCGCCGGTCATCCGCCCGCTCCTCGGTAGTGTCGCAGTCCGAACCGCCAGGTCGCGCCCGCCAGGGCCAGCACCCACACGGTGACCACCGGCAGCAGCCACGCCGCGCCGGGCTGGAAGATCCCCTGCCCGGGCAGGCCCAGGACGTACAGCGCGGGAAGGTATCCCGTGAACGCCAGCGGTAGGACGAAGCCGAAGGTCGCCTTGATCGCTCCCGGCCACACCGACGCCGGCTGGGTGGCCGCGTACCGGCCGCCGTACACGAACGAGCTCGTGAACTCGGCGGCGTTGACGAGGACGAACTGGCACCCCGCCGCGATGACGAAGACGGCCGCGTAGATCATCGGCCCGCACACCAGCGTCAGCGCCAGCATTCCCACGGTGCCCGGCCCCCAGTCGATCCCGTTGTGCGTGAGGGCGTATCCGAGGGCGAACAGGCTGACGACCGGGCGGGTGAGCCGGTGGATCCGGATGTCGCTCGTCATGAGCTGCAGCAGGATCGGCTGGGGCCGCAGGTAGAACACGTCGATGGTGCCGGCGCGCACGTAGCGCGGCAGCTTGTCGAGGTGGCCGAAGAGGATGTCCGCGGCGCAGAACGAGAGATCGGCGAGCGCGAAGACCAGGAGGACGGCCGAGAAGGTGAGGCCGCCGATGACCTTGGCGTTGTGGAAGAGCAGCCACACCTCCGCCAGCTCGACGAGGCCGAGGATCAACGCGGAGAACAGGTCCATCGCGAGGGAGGCCCGGTAGGTGACCTGGGCCTGGACCCTCGAGAGCAGGACGGCGCGGTACGGGGCCAGCGGCCCGGGTCGGGGAGCGGGGGCGGTGTCAGCCACCCTGCACCTCCAGGCGCCGTCGGCCTGCGAGGGTCAGCGCGTGCCCCAGCGCGAGGACGGCCACCGACCACCCCGCCTGTACCGCGACGGCGGTGAGCCCCGCGGCGGCGTCGATACGCCCGGACAGGATGTCGCACGGCGGCATGAGGATCCACCCGAAGGGCGTGTACTCGGCGATCCGGGCGAGCCATCCGGGGAACAGGCCGACGGGTACGAACATCCCCATGAGGAAGGTGCCGGCGACGACGTAGAACATCTGGATGCCGCGGGTGTCCACGACCCAGAAGCCGAGGATCTGTACGCAGTACAGCAGTGCCTGCGCGAGCACGATCGACAGGAGGACGCTGAGCACGCCGAGCGGGTACGCCGCAGCCTCGCCGGCCCAGGCCATCATGGACGTCGCCGCGCCGATCACCACGAGTGGCAGCGCCCGCGGGATGAGTGAGTAGATCGCGCCACCGATCGCCGTCGCGAGCGTGGCGAACTGCACGTCGACGGGTCGCAGGAAGTCGATGGCGATGTCGCCGTTCCGGATCCGCTCCGCCAGGGAACCGTCGCCGCCGAACGCGCCGATCGCCGTCAGCATGCCCTGCGACAGGAAGATGTAACTGACCATGAGCTGCGGGGTGTACCCGCCGGCCGCGCCTCCCGCGCCGGAGAGCGTCGCCAGCAGGATGGCCATCTTGATGAACCCGAACACGGCGTTGGTGAACACGCCTGCGACCGCCGCGCCCAGGTAGGTGGACTGCTGGCGGAAGCCCGCCACCGTCAGGCGGGCGTACGGGAGGACGATGGACCGGACGGAACGGAGAAGGGCGGTAGGCCCGGACACCGCGGTCGCGTGTTGCGACGTCACAGTGGCCTGACGTTACCGCCCTCCGGCGTCCCGGGCCAGCCCTCGGCTAGCCCTTCTGCTTGCGGATGTTCTCGAACACCGACGGATCGACGAGGGTGGACGTGTCGCCCAGCTCGCGGCCCTCGGCGACGTCGCGGAGCAGGCGGCGCATGATCTTGCCGGACCGCGTCTTCGGGAGCTCGGGCACGATGTTGATCTCGCGCGGCTTGGCGATCGGCGAGATGTCCTTGGACACCTGTGCTTTCATCTCGTCGACGAGGCGCGCGGGATCCGAGTCGTCGACGCCCTGCCGCAGGATGACGAACGCGGCGATGGCCTGGCCCGTCGTCGCGTCGGAGGCGCCCACGACCGCGGCCTCGGCGACGGCGGGATGCCCCACGAGCGCCGACTCGACCTCGGCGGTCGAGATGCGGTGGCCGGAGATGTTCATGACATCGTCCACGCGGCCCAGGACCCAGAGGGCGCCGTCCTCGTCGTACCGCGCACCGTCGCCCGCGAAGTACCAGCCCTGATCGGCGTAGCGCGACCAGTAGGTGTCCACGAAGCGCTCCGGATCGCCCCAGATACCGCGCAGCATCGCCGGCCAGGGCTGGTCGAGCACGAGCAGGCCGGACTCGCCGCGGGGCAGGCTGTTCCCGTCGTCGTCGACGATGTTCGCGCTGATGCCGGGCACGGGCTCCATCGCCGAGCCGGGCTTGAGCGTCGTGGTGCCGGGGAGCGGCGCGACCATCGCGGCGCCCGTCTCCGTCTGCCACCAGGTGTCGACGATGGGGGCCTTGCCGGCGCCGATCACCCCGCGGTACCAGCGCCACGCCTCCGGGTTGATCGGTTCGCCGACGCTGCCCAGCAGGCGGATCGAGCTCAGGTCGTGCGCGTCGGGGATCTCGCGGCCCCACTTCATGAACGTGCGGACCAGCGTGGGCGCGATGTAGTAGATCGAGACGCCGTACTTCTCGATGATCTCGAAGTGCCGGTGCTCGTTCGGCGAGTTCGGGGTGCCCTCGTAGATGATCTGCGTGGCGCCGTTCGCGAGCGGGCCGTACACGATGTAGGTGTGCCCGGTGACCCAGCCGATGTCGGCGGTGCACCAGAACACGTCCTTCTCGGGCTTGAGGTCGAAGAGGTAGTAGTGCGTGTACGCGGCCTGCGTCAGGTAGCCGCCGGAGCTGTGCACGATGCCCTTGGGCTTGCCGGTGGTGCCGGAGGTGTACAGCAGGTAGAGGGGGTGCTCCGCGTCGAAGGCCTCGGGCGTGTGGTCCGACGATGCCGCCCCCACGCTCTCGTGCCACCACACGTCGCGGTCGTGCCAGTCGATGTCGTTCTTGCAGCGCTGCACGACGAGGACCTTCTCGACGGACTGCGCCTTCTGCCCGTCGACGTCCATGTCCAGCGCCTCGTCGACGTTGGCCTTGAGCGGCGTGGGCTTACCGCGGCGGAACTGGCCGTCGGTGGTGATCACGACGCGGGCCTGTGCGTCGTCGATGCGGGAGCGCAGTGCGCCGGCGGAGAAGCCGCCGAAGACCACGGAATGCGTCAGACCCAGGCGCGCGCAGGCGAGCATCGCGACGATGGCCTCGGGGACCATCGGCATGTAGATCGCCACGCGGTCGCCGGCGTTCAGGCCCAGGGAGCCGAGGTAGTTGGCCGCGCGGCTGACCTCGTCCTTGAGGTCGGAGTAGGTGATGTCCCGGCTGTCGCCGGGCTCGCCGATCCAGTGGATGGCGACGCGGTCGCCGTTGCCCGCGTCGACGTGACGGTCAACACAGTTGTACGCGACGTTGAGCTTGCCGCCCACGAACCACTTGGCGAACGGGGCGCCGCTCCAGTCCAGGACCTCGTCGAACGGCGTGTCCCAGTGCAGCCGGTTCGCCTGCTCGGCCCAGAAGCCCAGACGGTCGGCTTCGGCACGGTCGTACAAGTCCCTACCGTGCGTGTTGGCCTGAGCTGCGAATTCAGCGGGCGGCGGGTATGCGGCGGCAGCGGAATCAGTCATGGGTCAATCGTAAGGAGCGTGCGGAGGGGAGGCAGTGGAAAGTCGAAAATCGACGGTGCCGGACGCGGGGTTGCAGACGGTTGCACCTGGTCGACGGTGATCGGGTGATGTCGGGCGTCCAGATCCGTTAGCAGTGCTGGCGGTTACCGGGACAGCGAGCCCGAGCGGTCTTAAAGTGCTGAACACCAGATGGCCAACTCAGGCGGAGGTAACAGTGAGAACACGAAGTAGGCGATGGTCTGCGGCGCGGGCGATCCTCGCGACGGCGGTCGCCGCGACCCTGGCGGTGTCGGGGTGCAGCATGGAGGGCGCGAGGTCCGTCAACACGACGGGACAGAACGCGATCATCCGGGCGTTCGCGGGCGAGCCGCAGAACGGCTTGGTGCCGACGAACACGAACGAGCAGATGGGAGGCCGCATACTCCGCGCGCTGTTCACCGGACTGTACGAGTACAAGGCGGACGGAGCGCTCGAGCTCGCCAACGCGGAAGCGGTCGACACCACTGACAACAAGCACTTCACGGTGAAACTGAAGCGCGACTGGAAGTTCACCGACGGGACGCCGGTCAAGGCGTCGAACTACGTCCGTGCGTGGAACTTCGGCGCCAACGTCAAGAACCTCCAACTGCAGCAGGACTTCTTCGCCGCGATCGACGGGTTCGAGGACGTGTCGAAGAAGGGCTCGGCGGTCGAGGACATGCGCGGCCTCAAGGTGGTGGACGACTACACCTTCACGATCGATCTCACCGAGCCGAACATCGACTTCAAGCTGGGCCTGGGTCACTACCCGTTCATGCCGCTGCCCGACGTCTTCTTCACCGAGGGCAAGGACAAGTTCGGCCAGAACCCGATCGGCAACGGCCAGTACAAGCTCACCCAGTGGCGGCACAACGTCCAGGCGGACCTCGTCCGGAACGACGACTACAAGGGGGAGAAGCCGAAGAACGGCGGGTTGTCGTTCATCTTCTACGCCACACAGGACGCCGCCTACACCGACCTCGGGTCGGGGAACCTCGACGTCATGGAGATCCTCCCGCCGAGCGCTCAGCGTTCGTACAAGAAGGTGCTCGGAGATCGGGCGATGGAGCGGTCGACCGCGCAGACGCAGGCCTTCTCCATCCCCGAGTATCTGGACCACTTCAGGTACGACGAAGAGGGACGGCTGCGTCGTCAGGCCATCTCCATGTCGATCAACCGACCGCTGATCATCGACAAGGTGTTCTTCGGTTCGCGCAAGCCGGCCCTGGAGTTCACCGCCCGCTCGATTCCGGGTTGGAACGGAGACATTCCCGGGAACGAGAACGTGAAGTACAACCCCGAGAAGGCCAAGCAGCTCTGGGCGCAGGCGAATGCGATCCGCCCGTGGACGGGCTCGTTCCAGTTCGCCTACAACACCGATGGCGGCCACCAGACGTGGGTCGAGGCGGTGTGCAACCAGATCAAGAACACGCTCGGGATCGATGCGTTGCCCAAGCCGTACGCCACCTTCAAGCAGATCCGCACCGAGGTGACCGCGAAGTCGCTGACCTCGGGAGCACGCACGGGCTGGCAGGCGGACTATCCGTCACTGCTGAACTTCCTCGGGCCGCAGTACCTGAGCACGGGTAGCTCGAACGACGCCGTGTACGCCAATCCCGAGTTCGACGCCAAGATCCGTGCTGCGGAGCAGGCTGTGGACCAGACGACCTCGAACCGCCTCGCGAACGAGGCGCAGGAGATCCTGCTGCGCGACCTGCCGATCATCCCGCTGTGGGACTACTTCGCGGTGGGTGCCCGGGGCGAGGGCGTGCAGTCCGCGCTGACCTGGAACGGCGAGGCCGACTACGCGAATACGACGAAGGGATAACCGACGATGCTGAGATATCTCCTGAGTCGGCTCGGGCAGGTGGTGATCGTCTTCTTCGGTGCCACCCTGCTCATCTACGCGCTCGTCTTCCTGGTCCCCGATGATCCCATCGCGGCACTCGGCGGCGACAGGAAGCTGCCGCCGGACGTGGCCGCGGGCCTTCGCGCCCAGTACCACCTGGACCAGAACTTCTTCGTGCAGTACTGGTACTACATCAAGGGCGTGTTCTCGCTCGACTTCGGCACGTCGTTCTCCGGGCAACCGGTGTGGGACGTCATGAAGCGGGCGTTCCCCGTCACGGTGAACCTGGCGCTCATCGCGCTCGCGGTCGAGGCGGTCCTCGGCGTCTTCTTCGGCGTGCTCGCCGGCCTGAAGAAGGGCAAGTGGTTCGACACCACGATCCTCGCGGTGTCCCTCATCGTGATCGCGGTGCCGATCTTCGTGTTGGGCTTCATCGCGCAGTACGTCTTCGGCGTGAAGCTGCAGTGGTTCCCGGTCACCGTCGGCGGCAACCTGGACTTCTACCACCTGCTACTGCCCGGCATCGTTCTCGGCCTCGTGTCCTTCGCCTACGTCGTGCGGCTGACCCGGTCACAGGTGGCCGAGAACCTCACCGCGGACTACGTACGCACGGCGACCGCCAAGGGCCTGCCGCGCTGGCGCGTGGTGATCGTGCACGTGCTGCGGAACTCGCTGATCCCCGTGGTGACCTTCCTCGGCGCCGACCTCGGTGCGCTGATGGGCGGCGCGCTCGTCACCGAGGGCATCTTCAACGTGCCCGGCGTGGGCGGCACCATCTACCAGGCGGTGATCCGCGGCGAGGCGCCCACGGTCGTCTCGTTCGTCACCGTGCTCATCTTGATCTATCTGATCTCCAACGTGGTGGTCGACCTGCTCTACGCCGCCCTCGACCCGAGGATCCGCTATGCCTGACAACAAGACCTATCCCGGACAGGAGCGATTCGTCGCCGCTCCGGAGGACGTGATCGTCGGCGCCGTCGACGCAGTCGCGAAGGACGTCGAGCCCGCGGGCTTCTGGAAGACCGCGTGGAAGGAACTGCGCCGCAAGCCGCTGTTCTGGGTGTGCGTGGTCATGTTGACGCTGATCGTGCTCTTCGTGCTCTTCCCGTGGGTGTTCGCGCACCAGGACCCGCAGTACGCAACCCTCGATCGCTCCCTGTTGCCACCGAGCGGCGAGCACTGGTTCGGCACGGATCAGCTCGGGTACGACATCTACACCCGCACCGTCTACGGAGCTCGTGCGTCCGTCCTGGTCGGCGTGCTGACGACGATCGCGGTGGTGATCATCGGTGGTCTGCTGGGGACGATCGCCGGGTTCTACGGCGGTTGGTTGGATTCCGTGATCGCCCGCGTCGCTGACATCTTCTTCGGCATCCCGCTCATGCTCGCCGCAGTGGTCGTCATGCAGATGATCAAGGGGCGCACCATTTTCACCGTGGTGCTGGTACTCGCGATCTTCAGCTGGCCGCAGATCGCCCGTATCGCACGGTCGGCAGCCATCTCGATCCGGAACGAGGAGTTCATCACCGCATCGAAGTCGTTGGGGGCCTCCAAGGTTCGTACCCTCTTCACGCACGTGATCCCGAACTGCCTCGGTCCCGTGATCGTCATCGCGACCATCTCGCTGGGCATCTACATCGTCACCGAGGCGACGCTGTCCTACCTCGGTATCGGCCTGCCGAAGACCACCGTGTCGTGGGGGATGGACATCGCGGCAGGTAAGGATCTGCTCCGCGAGGGCACGCCCATCCTCTTCTACCCCGCCGCCGCGCTGGCGATCACCGTGCTCGTGTTCATGATGCTCGGTGACGTCCTGCGCGACGCGCTCGATCCGAAGGCGAGGACCCGCTGATGGTCGATCAACCGAAACCCCTCCTCGAGATCCGCGACCTGGTGGTCGAGTTCCGGGTGCAGGATCGCCAGTTGCAGGCCGTGCGCGGCGCCAACCTCACGGTCTACCCGGGCCAGACGGTGGCCATCGTCGGCGAGTCCGGCTCGGGTAAGTCCACGACGGCAGCGGCCGTGATGGGCCTGCTGCAGGGCACCGGCAAGGTGGCCGGAGGCCAGATCGTGTTCGACGGCCAGGACCTGTCGAAGGCGTCGGAGAAGGACTTCCAGAAGATCCGCGGCAGCGGCATCGGCCTGGTGCCGCAGGATCCGAACACGAACCTGAACCCACTGTGGCGGGTCGGGTTCCAGGTCCGGGAAACGCTCAAGGCGAACAACGCCGAGCAGGGTGACGCCAAGAAGCGGGCGATCGAACTGCTGGCGGAGGCCGGGATGAAGGATCCCGACAAGCGCGTCAACCAGTACCCGCACGAGTTCTCGGGCGGCATGAAGCAGCGCGCGCTCATCGCGATCGGCCTCGCCTGCCGGCCGAAGCTGCTCATCGCCGACGAGCCGACGTCCGCCCTGGACGTGACGGTGCAGAGGCAGATCCTCGACCATCTCGAGTCGCTCACGCAGGAACTCGGGACCGCGGTGCTGCTCATCACCCACGACCTGGGGCTCGCCGCCGAGCGGGCCAGCCATCTCGTGGTGATGTACAAGGGGCGCGTCGTGGAATCCGGTCCGGCGCTGGAGATCCTGCAGGATCCGCAGCACGAGTACACCAAGCGACTCGTCGCCGCGGCACCGTCGCTCTCGGCCCGCAGGGTTGAGGCACCGTCGGTGGGCGACGTGGTGACGGACGCGCCCGGGGTGACCATGGTCAAGGAGGCCGAGGTCGAGCTGGAGTCGGTGGTGGACGGCGTCGTCGACGCGGTGACCCCCGGCCCGGCAGAGGTCGTGGTGGCGTCGAACCTGGTGAAGGACTTCCCGATCCGCGGATCGATGCCCTTCCAGAGCAGCGACTTCCGTGCAGTCGACGGTGTGAGCTTCACGATGCTGCGAGGCACCACCACGGCCGTCGTGGGCGAGTCCGGCTCGGGCAAGTCGACGGTGGCGCAGATGGTCCTCGGCCTGCTCGAGCCCACCAGCGGCACCGTCGAATTCGACGGGGTGGACGTGCGCACCATCCGGGGTGCCGACGCGAAGGCCTTCCGGCGGCGGGTGCAGCCAGTGTTCCAGAACCCCTACGGTTCTTTGGATCCGATGTACTCGATCTACCGCGCCATCACGGAGCCGCTGGTGGTGCACGGTGTCGGCGACAAGAACTCGCGGGTGGACCGGGCGAAGGAACTGCTCGAGATGGTGGCACTCCCGAACGACACCATGCACCGGTACCCCAACGAGTTGTCGGGTGGCCAGCGACAGCGCGTCGCGATCGCGCGGGCGCTGGCACTCAACCCCGAGGTGATCGTGCTCGACGAGGCGGTCTCGGCGCTCGACGTGCTGGTGCAGGCGCAGATCCTGACGCTGCTCGAGGGGCTGCAGAAGGAGTTGGGCCTGACCTACCTGTTCATCACCCACGATCTGGCGGTGGTCAAGCAGATCGCGCACCAGACGCTGGTGATGGCCGGCGGCAAGGTGATGGAGCAGGGGCCGACGGACCGGGTGTACGACAACCCGACCTCGGACTACACGCGCAAGCTGATCGACGCCATCCCCGGCGGGTCGATCGAGCTCGCGAGCTGATCCGAGGACGGGCGCCCGGGGCGGCCGGGCGGCGGCGACGTGCGGGCTAGGGTGGTCGAATGACCGACCCGCTGAGCCCGCTCGTCGCCGTCCCCGCCGTCGCGGAGGCGGCCGCAGCCGCCCGGGAGTCGCTCGCGAAGGTGCACCGTCATCCCGCGAACCGTCGGGAGTGGCGGGCGACGGCGACGGAATCCTCGTTGCGCGGGGCCCGCGCGTCGGCGGCGCTCGACGGTGCCGCGGTCGCTCTCAGTCGTGACGAACTGATCAACGATCCGGTCCTGGCGGGCGCGATGCGCGCCTACCAGGCGATCGACGGCGACCTGCTGGACGCGAGCGTCGGCGTGTGGCGCCGCGCTCCGCTCCAGGTCCTGGCCCGGTTGCACACGTTGGCGGCGGCCGACCTGGTCGACGGTGACGACTCCCGCCTCGGCCGGCCACGGCCGGGCGCGGGCGAGCGGCTCTCGTTGCTCGCGCAGCTGGTCACGGGTGGTACGGAGGCGCCCGCGCCGGTGGTCGCGGCCGTCGTGCACGGGGAACTGCTGTCGCTGCGTCCCTTCGAGGTGTCCGACGGGGTGGTGGCCCGCGCCGCGTCGCGCCTGGTCACCGTGGCGTCCGGTCTGGACCCGCACGCGCTGGGGATCCCCGAGACCACGTGGCTCAAGTTCGCCCCGAGCTACGCCGATGCCGCGGACGCGTTCGGGATGGGGGACCCGGACGGCGTAGTGGCGTGGGTGGTGTTGTGCTGCCAGGCGCTGGAGGCGGGAGGAGCGGAGGCACTCGCGTTGGCCGAGCGCTGATCGCGCCACCTACCCCGGACATGCGCAACGGCGACCCGGCCTGAGCTCCAGGTGCGCACCTGGCGGTGTGTCCTGAAGAACGGGTCCGAATCGCCGTTCGCTAGCACGGATCCCGGTTACCAAGCGTGCGTGAGGGTGGGCTGTATTACGGCCTCGGCGTAGCCGGAGAGAGGTCCACTATCCGCAGACCTTGTGCTGACCACTGATTTCTCCGGTGACGCAGGCCGACAGCGCTTTCCGCCATAGGTGGCGAGCTCCGCGTGGGTGCCTGGTGTCCGTGCTGGGAGCCTTGACGCTCAGGGACCCTCGACCTTCTCTTCCGGTGAGGATCTGGCTTTGCGCCGCTCCGTGATTCATTTCTACCCTGTGATCGCCGTCACAGCAAGGGGTGAGCGAGAATTTTCCCCGATGATGCGGGTCGCGATCCGTCGTCAGCTCTTCTTCCGGTGCAGCGCAAGGTAAGTCGCGAACCCCACACCTGCGGTGATCATGCCGAGGCCCGCCGTCGCGAGGACGGAGTTCCGCGAGGGGGTCGGGATCCGGTCCCGGAGCGGGGCGGGGTTCGAGAAGGACACGACGGGCCAACCGCGCTCGGACGACTCTTTGCGCAGGCCGCGGTCGGGGTTCACGGCGGTCGGGTGGCCGACGGCCGCGAGCATCGGGACATCGGTGATCGAGTCCGAGTATGCGAAGCACTGCGAGAGGTCGTATCCGTGTTCGGCGGCGAGCGCCTCCATCGCGACCACCTTGTTCTCGCCGTAGCAGTAGAACTCCACCTCGCCGGCGTACTTGCCGTCCTCGACCTTCATCTTCGAGGCGACGGCGTAGTCGGCTCCCAGCATCTCGGCGATCGGGGCGACCATCTCCTCGCCCGAGGCCGACACGATCACCACGTCGTGCCCGCGGGCGTGGTGGCCGGCGATCAGCTCGGACGCCTCCGCGAACACCAGCGGATTGACGACATCGTGCAGGGCCTCGCGCACGATGGACTTGACCTGCTCGACGTTCCAGCCCTCGCACATCTGCGTGAGGTGGTCCCGCATGCGCTCCATCTGGTCGTGATCGGCCGCCGTCAGCATCATGAGGAACTGCGCGTAGCTCGACTTGAGCACGGCGCGGCGGTTGAGGAGGCCCTCGTCGAAGAAGGGGCGCGAGAACGCCAGCGCGGACGATTTCGCGATGATCGTCTTGTCCAGGTCGAAGAAGGCGGCGACCCGGCGCACCGGGGCCTCGTCGGGCGCGGTTGGGCTCACGCGGAACACACTACCGCTGCCACATCGATCCGTACCCCGCAAGAGCGGACCCCGGATTCCTCCACAGGTTTCTGCAATGACGCGATTCCTCCACAGGCCGGGTCCGGACGCAGGGGGATCGGGCCGGTCCGAGGGCGATGCTGGGCCCATGCGAGGGATCGAGATCGGCATGGCGGTGGCCGACGGTGCGCTGGCGGACGACGTGCGTCGCGCGGCGGCGGCGGCGGCGCGCACGGTGACGGACATCGACCGGGGGCGGCCGCGCGCCGGGTGGGCGTCGGCCGCGGGCATGGTCCTGGACCTGGGCGCCGCCACGGCGATGGCCGAGGCCGCCCGCGCCGGCGGCCTGCCCCGTCGCGAGGGCGTCGCGATCGTCGCCGCCCAGGCCGGGCTGGCCGAGCTCGCGGCCGCGGTCGAGGTGGGCGCCGCGCAGGTCTTCGTCCTCCCCGGGCAGGTTCGGGACCTCGCCCGGTTCCTCGCCGCCCGCGAGCCGGACGACGGTGAGCGGTCCAGGGTCGTGGCCGTCGTCGGCGGGCACGGCGGCGCGGGCGCCTCGGTGCTGGCCGCTGCGGTCGCGGTCGCGGCACCGGGCCGGGGCGTGACGGCACTGGCCGTCGACGCGGATCCGTGGGGCGGCGGCCTGGATCTGCTGCTGGGCTGCGCGGACCTGCCGGGCCTGCGCTGGGGCGATCTGGCGCTGCGGGGCGGGCACGTCCCGTCCGAGGCGCTCGTGGCGGCGTTGCCGGGCCGAGCCGGCGCCGTCGCGGTGCTGTCCGCCGGCGGTGTCGGCGTCCCCGAGATCCCCGTCGAGGGCCTGCTCGCGGTCATCGACGCGGGGCGCCGCAGCGTCGGGGTCACCGTCGTCGATCTACCGCGCCGCGACGACCCGGCCACCTCGGCGTGCCTGGAGGTCGCCGACGTCGTGGTCGTGGTGGTCGGCGCCACCGTCCGCGGCTGCGCTGCGGGCCGGGCGGTGGCCGGCGGGCTGGCGGACAGGGCCCGATCGGTGGGCCTGGTGGTCCGCGGACCGTCACCGGGCGGGCTGTCGGCGCGCGACGTGGAGCGGGCGGTCGGTCTCCCGCTCCTGGCCTCGATGCGCCCGCAGCCACGTCTCGACGAGCAGCTCGACGGTGCCGGGCTGCGCCTGCGCAAGGGGACGCCCCTCGCGGTCGCGGCCGGGCGCGTGCTCGACGGCGTGCGGCGAGGTGCGGCGTGACCTCGCCGGATCCGGACCTGCTCGCCCGGGTGAGGGAGCGGCTGGCCCACACCGCCACCGCGCTCACACCCGATGTCATGGCCGCCGCGTTGCGCGCCGAATGCGGCGGCGTCCTCGGCGACACCGACCTGCTCGACGGTCTCGCCCATCTCGAGACGGAGCTCGTCGGCGCCGGCCGGCTCGAGCCGCTGCTCGCGGACCCGGCGGTGGCGGACGTCCTCGTCGTGGGCCCGCGGCGGGTGTGGGTCGACCGGGGTGCGGGGCTCGAGCTCACGGACGTCGTCTTCGAGGACGACGATGCCGTCCGCCGCCTCGCGGCCAGGCTCGCGCTCACCGCGGGCCGGCGCCTCGACGACGCCCAGCCGTGGGTCGACGGGCACCTGCCCGCGGGTCCGGGCGGCCGGGCGGGCAGCGGGATCCGGCTGCACGCCGTCCTCCCGCCGCTGGCGCACGGCGGCACGTGCATCTCGCTCCGCGTGCTGCGGCCGGCCACCCAGACGCTCGATACGTTGATCGACGGCGGCGCGGTGCCTGCGGACGTGGCGGAGCTGGTGCGCCGGGTGGTGGCAGCGCGGCTCGCGTTCCTCGTGGTGGGCGGCACCGGCTCCGGCAAGACCACGCTGCTCAACGGGCTGCTCGGTGCGGTGCATCCGGACGAGCGGGTGCTGTGCGTCGAGGACGCGCACGAGCTCGATCCGGTGCACCCCCACGTGGTCTCGCTGCTGGCGCGCGGGGCCAATGTCGAGGGCGTCGGCGAGGTGACTGTCCGCGACCTGGTGCGGCAGGCCCTGCGGATGCGGCCGGACCGGATCGTGGTCGGCGAGGTGCGCGGCGCCGAGGTCGTCGACCTCCTCACGGCGCTCAACACCGGCCACGACGGTGGCGCGGGCACCGTCCACGCCAACTCCCCGCGGGAGGTCCCGGCGCGGCTCGAGGCGCTCGCCGCGCTCGGCGGGCTCGGCCGGGAGGCACTGCACGCACAGCTGGCGGCGGCCTTCCAGATCGTCTTCTCGGTGCACCGCTGGCCGTCGGGCCGGCGCGGGCTGCGCAGCATCGGCGTGGTCGAGCGCGGCGGATCCGGCTACGTGCGGGTCCTGCCCGTCTGGGAGCGCGACGGCGGCTTCACGGCGTCCGCTGACCGGGTGTCCGCGCTGCTCGCGGAACGGGGTGCGTCGTGACGGCCGTGGTCCTGATGCTCCTCGCCGCCGCGCTGCTGGCGTGGCCGGGCGGGCTCGGTGCGGCCAGGCTCCGCGCGATGAACGCACCGGGCAAGCCGCACCGGGTGATGCGGTGGGGCTGGCTCGCCGTCGCCGTTCCCGTCGGCGCGCTGGCCGTCGGACCGGGGCAGGCCCTCGCCCCGGCGCTGGCCGCGGGCACGGCCCGGGAACTGTGGGCACGCTCCCGCGCACGGAACGAGGCCGCCGCGCGGCTCTCGGCGGTCCTCGCGGGCGTGGACGCGATGGTCGCGGAGCTGTCCGTCGGCGCGCACCCGGCTGCGGCGTGCGGCACGGCGGGACGGGACGCGGACGATCCGCACGTACGCGCGGTCTTCGCCGAGATGGCGGGGCGGGCGGAACTGGGTGGCGACGTGGCGGCGGGCCTCCGGGCGCACGCCGCCGAGAGCGCGGCCTGGACACGCATCGCGGCCGCGTGGGAGACGGGGACCAGGCACGGCATCGGCATGGGTGAGCTGCTCGCGTCCGTGCGCGAGGACCTGCGCTCCCGCGAAAGATACCTCGGGCGTGCGCATTCCGCCCTCGCCGGAGCTCGCGCCACCGCGCAGGTGCTCGCGGCGCTCCCGGTCCTGGGCGTCCTGATGGGGCAGCTCATCGACGCCGACCCCGTCGGCACCCTGCTCGGTACCGGTGCGGGCGGGGTACTGCTCGTCGTCGGGACGTGCCTGACCTGCGCAGGGCTGCTCTGGTCCCGCGCGATCGCCGACGGTGCCGCCGGCGCACCGTCGGGCAGTCGGTCGTCGGGGGACGGCTCGTGAGCGGGCACGGGCCGCTCGCGGCGGCCCTGATCATGCTCGCGGCCGCAGTCCTCGTACTCCCCCTGGCGGCGCGGGCGCGGCTGGCGGCGGACGCCCCGGGCGGCGCGGAGCGGCTCCGCCCCCGGATCCCGCGCCGTGCCCCGAAACCGGACCCGTTCGACGCCGCAGCGGCGTACGACCTGTTCGCGGTGTGCCTGCGCGCGGGCATGCCGACGGCGGACGCGGCACGGGCGGTGGCCGGGGAGGCGCCGGCGGCGCTGGCGGAGGTGTTGAACCGGGCGGCGGAGCTGCTCGCACTCGGATCCGACGCCGAAACCGCCTGGCGCACCGACTCGGCGGACCCGCAAGTGGTCGCGCTGACGCGGATGCTGCGACGGTCCGCGCGGGCCGGGTCGCCGCCCGCGGTCGGGTTGGCGGACCTGGCGCGCACGGAGCGGGCGCAGGCGGAGGACCGAGCCGTGGCGGCGGGGGAGCGCGCCGGGGTCGCGGTGGCGGGGCCGCTCGGCCTGTGCTTCCTGCCGGCCTTCGTGTGCCTCGGCATTGTGCCGGTGGTGATGGGACTCGCGGGCAAGGTGCTCGGGGAGGGGCTGCTGTAGCGGCCCGACGGAAGGGGGATGGAATGTGGATTCGATTGCGGTGCAGGATGACCGAGCTCATGCTGGAGGACGAGGGGATGAGCACCGTCGAATATGCAATAGGCACTATTGCTGCCGCGGCGTTCGGCGCGGTGCTCTACGGGGTCGTCACCGGCGACAACATCATCAGCGGTCTGACCTCGATCATCGGCAAGGCGCTGGGCACCTCCACCGGCTAGCGGGCGATGCGGGCGCGGTCACGGTCGAGGCCGCGTTCGCCGTCGCCAGCCTGATCACGGTGCTGGTGCTCAGCGTCGGTGCGGTCGTGGGTGTCACCGCGCACGTCCGGTGCGTCGACGCGGCGCGGGAGGCGGCTCGACTCGCCGCCCGGGGTGACGACGGTCGAGCGTCCCGTGCGGTCGCCGAGGTCGGGCCGCCCGGCGCGTCGTCGACGGTGAGCCGCGAGGGCGAGACCGTCACGGTGCGGGTCAGGGCCCCGGTGGCGCTGCTCCCAGGGCTGACGGTGTCCGCCGTCGCGGTGGCGGCGGTCGAGCCCGGGACGGGGCCGTGACCTGCGCTCGGCCGCGGGCGGCGCCGTTGCGTGCGGGCGCGGAGGACGGGGTGGCGACGGTGCTGGCCGCGGTGATGGTCGCTGCGATCATCACCGTGGTCGTCATGGTGGTGGACGTCGGCGCCGCGGTGTCCGCGCGCCACCGAGCCCAGGCCGCCGCCGACCTCGCGGCGCTCGCCGGTGCGGCGAGCGCGATCGACGTCGACGCGGCGTGCGCCGCGGCGGACCGTCTGGCCCGGGCCAACGCGGGATCGCTGCGCGCCTGTTCCGTCGACGGCTTCGACGTGGTCGTGCGCGTGAGCGTCCCGGTCTCGCTGGCGGTCTTCGGGTCCGACGAGGCCGTCGCCGTCGCGCGTGCGGGGCCCGAGTGACCGAGGCGTTCGCGGTACCGGAACTCACGGCCCGCCAGCTCACCTCGGTGCTGAGGTGGCAAGGGACGGACCGCTTCTACCAGGAGGTGCAGAGGATCGCACGTGGTGGAACAGGCTCGGCCGAAGCGGCGACCGTCGCGATCGACCTGGCCAGTGCGATCGAACGATCGCGCGTTCTTCGCGACGTGACGGTGTGGCGCGGGATTCGGAGTGTGGAGCGCGCGCTCGGCGACTCGTACGACAAGCCCACATCGGCCGGTCCTCGCGACTTCCGACTCGACGGGTTCACTGCTTCCTCGTTGAATCGCGACATCGCTGTCAGCGAGTTCGCCGCCCCACCCGGAGCCGGTGGCCCGGTCGTGATCCGCCTCGAACTGCCACGGGGTACTCGAGGTTCTGGGTGGGCGGTATCGGGCTCACCGACCTGGGATACCAGGAGGAGGTGCTGCTCCTCGATCCGGTTGTACGCTTGTGGAGGGTGGATCGGCCCGGCGCCGTCCCGCTCCTGCACGGGAGGGTGGTGGGTTAGATGTCGAGATTCTCCGATGACCTGTCCGCGGCGCCGGCGGCCTCGGCGCCGAGAATCTTCAGTGTCCCCCAGCTGCGCATGCATCTCGGCGTCAGTGACCTGCCGAACGAACAGCAGAAGATCGCCGTCGCGAGGTGGCTGGAAGTCAATGGTGCCTCCGATGTGCTCCGTCGGAGCATTCTCGCGGAGGGATGGAGCGATCTGCTTCACCTCCCCGCCTGAGCTGCGTCGAGCACAGACGTGCTGCGCGGCACCGTCGACCGGCGCACACTGAGACGATGGCGTACGACGAGGGGCTCGCGGACAGGATCCGCGACGCGATCGACGGTGAACCCGGGGTCACCGAGAAGCGGATGTTCGGCGGGCTGGCGTTCCTCGTCGACGGGCACATGGCGATCGCGGCGAACAGTCACGGTGAGGCGATGGTCCACCTGCACCCGGAGGCCACGGATGGATTGATCGGGCCGCACGTGCGGGCCACCGTCATGCGCGGCCGCGAGATGCGCGGCTGGCTCGACCTCAGCGCGGAGGCGACGGCCTCGGACGTCGAGCTCGCGGAATGGGTGCGGCGCACCGTCGACTACGCGCGGTCACTGCCGCCGAAGTAGCGGTTCACTCCCCGGCGTCGAAGGCGTCGGGGTAGTCGTTGTCGACGATGGACCGCAGGTACTCCCGATGCCTGCGCAGGAAGTCGTCGGCGGTCTGGTTCACGATGAGCCAGCCGCCTTCATCGCGGGTGGCGAGGTTCTCGAGGAGCCTGCCCAGCCGGCGGCGCGACTCCTCCGGCATCGACATCACGAACTCGGCGTACCGGTCGATCCGGGGTGGCTCCGGCAGCTCACTCTCCACGGGCCACCGCCGCGAGCACGAGGTCGAGGACGATGACCGCGCCCTCCTTGTCGAGCGGGTCGTTCCCGTTGCCGCACTTGGGCGACTGGACGCACGAGGGGCAGCCGGACGGGCACTCGCAGGCGGCTACGGCGTCGCGCGTGGCGACCAGCCACGTGGCGATCGACTCGTAGCCGCGCTCGGCGAAACCGGCGCCGCCGGGGTAGCCGTCGTAGACGAAGATCGACGGCAGGCCGGTGTCCTCGTGCAGCGCGGTCGACAGGCCGCCGATGTCCCAGCGATCGCACGACGCCACCAGCGGCAACAGGCCGATCGCGGCGTGCTCGGCGGCGTGCAGCGCCCCCGGCCAGCGCTCCGGGACCAGGCCGGCGCCCTCGAGCACCTCCGGCGACAGCGTGAGCAGCGCCGCGCGCGTCGCCAGCGTGGTCTCCGGGAGGTCCAGCGGGGCGGCGTCGAGTACCTCGCCGCTGCGCAGCGTGCGCAGGTAGCCGACCACCCGGCTGGTGACCTCCACGGAGACGAACCGTACGGCCACCTCTCCCAGTACCTCCGTCGCGTGGACGGCGGTGACGTGCACGTCCAGATCCTCGCGCGCGGAGGTGGTCCAGTCGGGCTCCTCCGCGTGGACCAGCGCGAGGCCCTCGTCGAGGTCCAGCTCGTCGACCACGTAGGACTCGCCCTGGTGCACGTGCACCGCGCCCTCGTGCACCGTCGACAGCGCACGGGTGAAGTCGACGGTGCCCAACAACCGGCCCGAGGCCTCCTCGACGATGAGGATCTCGCTGCCCGCGCCGCCCCGGATGTTCACGCCCGCATGGGGATCGATGCCCGCGGCCAGGAAGTAGCCGGCCGGACGCTCGCGGAGCAGCCCGTCGGCGACGAGTCGCCCGACCACGTCCACCGCGCCCAGCGATACCACTTCCGGTCGGGTCAACGGGATCTCGCTCGCGGCGCAGAGCAGCTGCGGCCCCAGGACGTAGGGGTTCCACGGGTCCGTGATGGTGGCCTCGACCGGCTTGCCGAGCAGCGACTCCGGGTGGTGCACGAGGTAGGTGTCCAGCGGGTCGTCGCGGGCGATGAGCAGGATCAGCGAGCCCTGCCCGCGTCGCCCGCTGCGCCCCGCCTGCTGCCAGAACGAGGCGACGGTGCCGGGGAAGCCCGCCATCAGCACGGCGTCCAGGCCCGCGATGTCCACGCCCAGCTCCAGGGCGTTCGTGGTGGCGACGCCCAGCAGCGCACCGTCGTTCAGCCCCCGCTCCAGGGCACGCCGGTCGTCGGCGAGGTACCCCGCCCGGTAGGCGGCGATCCGCTCGGCCAGTTCCGGGGTGGCCTCCGCGAGCATCCGCCGGGCCGAGAGCGCGACGGTCTCGGCGGACCGTCGGGACCGGACGAACGCGAGGGTGCGCGCACCCTCGACCACCAGGTCGGCGAGCATCCGCGCCGCCTCGGTCGTCGCGGGGCGGCGCACCGGCGCGCCGTTCTCGCCCTCCAGGTCGGGCAGGAGCGGGGGCTCCCACAGCACGACGGTGCGCGGTCCGTGCGGTGACGAATCCTCGGTCACGGCAACGCAGTCGGCGCCGATCAGCCGGGACGCCGCGCCGCCGGGATCGGACGTGGTGGCGGACGCGCAGATCACCGTCGGCGTGGCGCCGTACTTCGCCGCCACCCGCAACAGGCGCCGCAGCACCAGCGCTGTGTGCGAGCCGAACACCCCGCGGTAATGGTGACACTCGTCCACCACGACGTAGCGCAGACCGCGCAGGAATCGCGCCCACTTCGCATGCCGCGGAAGCAGTCCCACGTGCACCATGTCCGGGTTCGTGAACACCCAGCGGCTGTCCGAGCGCGCCCAGCGGCGCATCTCCTGCGAGGTGTCACCGTCGTACATGGCGGGCGAGGCGTCGTGCGGGCCGTAGTCCGTGGTGAGCCGGACCGCCGCGCGGTGCTGGTCGGTGCCGAGCGCCTTCGTGGGCGAGAGGTACAGCACCGTCGCGCGCGGATCGTCGGCGAGCGCTGCGAGCACCGGCAGCTGGTAGGCGAGCGATTTGCCCGATGCGGTGCCCGTGGAGATCACGGTGTGGCGGCCTGCGTGCGCGTGTTCCGCCGCTTCGGCCTGATGTCGCCAGGGCCGCTGGACGCCCTCGTCGACGAGCCCGTCCCGCAGGCGGGGCGGAACCCATGAGGGCCAGTCGGCGAATTCCGCGCGCCGTGACGGGATGTCCGCGACATGAGTCAGGCTCTCGGCGCCGGGGCCTGCGCCGGCTTGGATCCTGGCCAGGAGCTCGCGCCCGAAGGTGTTGTGCTCCACCGTGTCAGACCTCGCTTCGAAACGTGCGCCCGCGGCCGCAGGAGGCGGTGACGGCGGGCTTCGTCCAGTCTAGCGGCGGCGCGAACAGGCGATCGGCGGGTGGGACGGAGGGTGAACATGAGGCGAATTCCCGCCGCCCGCTGTCGCTCGCCTGGAAATCGTGATTGACTGTATGCGGTCGCAGCTCCCGCCGGGGGTCCTAGAGGACCATCGGGGGATCGATGTTGCGGGCGTGGTACTGAAGGTTTTTGTGTGCGGTCTCCGCAAACGGCTCCAGAAAGTATGGCGGCCGGAACCGGCCAGGAGTCGCACCCCACTCGGGGAACGGTTCCTACACCGGTAGTTAGACAAGTTAGGAAACATCTCAATGGCACAGGGAACTGTGAAGTGGTTCAACGCGGAGAAGGGCTTCGGCTTCATCGCACCGGCCGACGGCTCGGATGACGTGTTCGTCCACTACTCGGAGATCCAGGGCAACGGCTTCCGTACCCTCGAGGAGAACCAGCTCGTGGAGTTCGAGGTCGGCCAGGGCACCAAGGGCCCGCAGGCCACCGGCGTCCGCGCCCTCTAAGAAACCCCGCACCACGCGATAAGCGTTTCTCGCAACGCCCCTCCGCTGTCACAGCGGAGGGGCGTTGTGCATTTCGGTCACGTTCTCGTGTCGACGGAGCTCTGCCGCACCACGGGGCTCTAGGCTCATCATGTGTCCCAACTGTCACTGTTCTCCGCGGAGCAGACCGAGCCGTCGCCGCGCGACCTGGCCGGTCTTCTGGCCGCGTCGGGGCAGATCGTGCAGCTGGGCGGTAGTGCCCGCGTGTCGGTGGTCGTCCCGGACCAGTGGCGCGCCGATGCCATCGCCGTGATGATCGACGAGGCGGGGCTGCGTGCCCAGCAGGGCGTCTCCGAGGAGGGGACGCCGCTGGTCCGGACCCTCGCGGCGCCCGAACTGCAGCCCATGTCGTTGGCCTGGACGCGCGGTGCGGCGAAGACGGCACCCCCGACCTGGGTGCCCGGACCGCGGGCCCTGCGTGCCTGGGCCCTGGCCGCGGGCGACGTCGACGGCGTGCACTACCTGCTCCACCTGGACCCGCACGCGCCCGAGAGCGCACCGGTCCTGGCCACCGCCCTGATGCGCGCCGGCGTCGCCCCGACCCTCGTGGGCACCCGCGGGACGAGACCCGCGCTGCGGGTCTCCGGGCACCGTCGGTTGTTGCGTCTGCGGGAGAGCATCGGCGACCCGCCGGCGCATCCCGATGCCGCTGCGCACTGGCCTCAGCCGTAGGTCGTGCGCTCGCGGCGGACGACCGCGTGGTGCAGGTGGACGACGATCGCGGTCTCCGCGGCGAGGTAGACGACCCCACTGACCAGGGCGAGGGCGTGGTCGGCCGGGCTGTGGCCCCACATCCGGATCGGTGCCGACCAGCCATAGGTCAGGAGCCCCGCCGCGATCACCGCCAGACGATGCCGGTCCGTCCACATCGGCGACGGTGCCCACAGGGCGAGAGTGATCACGGCCACGACGATGCCGACCGTCATCGTCACCAGTCCGGCCGCGGTCGCGAGACGCACGCCGCCCAGTAGTGCGGCGCCGCATGCGAGGAAGAGCCCGCAGACGATGCCGGGCCCGGGCGGACGCGCACCGTCGGGCGCGCGGCCCGGCAGGCGGAGGGCGAGGGCGACGAGCGCCACGGCGATCACGGCGGTACCGGCGAGGCGCGGCCACGGGGCGACGAAGTGCCCCCACGTGCGGTACGCCGTCGTCACGGTGACGACCGCTCCGACCAGGAGCAGCGCCGTGCACACGAGGATTCCTCGGCGGCGCAGCAGAGGCTGACGAGGCTCGGACATGCCGAGCTCGACTATCGCGATCGGCAGGCAGATGCTGAAGGCGACGTGGATCGCGAGGACGAAGACGGTCCACGTCGCGCCGATGCCGAGCCCCGGCAGGAAGCCGTGGTCAAGCAAGTGCGCGTCGGCGTAGCCGGGGTTGAACAGCGACTGTCCGAGCAGGCCCTCGCCGATCAACGCCCAGGCGAGAGCGAGGAGGGCGATCGTCGGCCAGCCCCGGCCGCGTCGGCGCGCGACCTCCCGGATCAGGAGCGCGCCCGCGCCGTACCAGGGCGCGAGCACCACGATCAGCGGAAGCAGGACGACCGGGAAATCGCCCAGGAAGAACTCCCCGATCAGCGGGGAGAGGAAGTACAGAGCCAGCGCAGGACTCCTAAGAATCTTGGTCACTCTCATAACTTAGCAACTAAGAGAATTATCTGCTGAGATAACATCGAGTCATGTCGGAGCCGACGCCGGGTGAACTGCTGGGACGGGAGTTCATCACCGCCATCGTGATGTTCCACGAGGCCGTCGGCAGGTCGATGGGGCTGACGGCCGTGGAGCGTAAGACGCTGGACGTCCTTCGCCGCCTCGGCCCCGTCTCGGCGTCGCAGCTGGTCGAGCACACGGGCCTCACCTCCGGCGCGGTCACCGGCCTCGTCGACCGACTGGTGCGACGTGGGTTCGCGCTGCGCGAGCCGGACTCGCAGGACCGTCGGCGGATCGTGGTGAGCCTGGCATCCAACCCGGACCTCGATCGGCGGACTGCGGAGGTCTTCGGCCCCCTCGGAGTGGACATGGCCGCGATGCTCGACGAGCGGTTCACGCCGGAACAACAGGAGACGATCGCCGACTTCCAGCGCGCGACCACCGACGTTCTTAGGCGGCACACGGCGCGAGTGTCGGGACGCTCCGTCGCGGACTGACAGCGAGTATTCCGCGAGGCGTGCGACGGACCCTGTATATAAGGTGGGGCGAAAGGTGCGGCAGAATGCGTACCGGAGTGACCGCTGCGTTGTAGGTGACGTGAGGGGTCGTTGGTGGTGACGCAGGTGCCACCGGAACAGATCAGGAGGGTCCATGGCGGCACGCGGGAAGGCAGCAGGCGGCGACGGTCTGCAGCGTCTGGTCATCGTGGAGTCCCCGGCCAAGGGCAAGAAGATCGGCGATTTCCTGGGGCCGAACTACACGGTCCGGGCGTCGATGGGCCACATCCGTGACCTCCCGAGCCGGGACAATCCCCTCCCCGAGGCCGACCAGGGCAAGCCCTGGGCCCGCCTCGGCGTCGACGTCGACCACGACTTCGAGGCCCACTACGTCACCTCCGCGAGCAAGCGCTCCACCGTCTCCGAGCTGAAGTCCCTGCTCAAGCAGGCCGACGAGCTCTACCTCGCGACGGACGGTGACCGCGAGGGCGAGGCCATCGCGTGGCACCTGCAGGAGGTGCTCAAGCCGAAGGTCCCCGTCAAGCGGATGGTCTTCCACGAGATCACCCAGCAGGCGATCCTCGCCGCCGCGGACGAGCCGCGCGAGCTCGATATGAACCTCGTCGACGCGCAGGAGACCCGTCGCATCCTCGATCGCCTCTACGGCTACGAGGTCAGCCCCGTGCTGTGGCGCAAGGTCAACCAGGGCCTGTCCGCCGGCCGCGTGCAGTCCGTCGCGACGCGCATCATCGTCGACCGGGAGCGCGAGCGCATCGCCTTCCGCACCGCCGGGTACTGGGACATCGCCGCGCAGCTCGACGCCGGCGCCGAGGCGACGCCGCGCACCTTCGGCGCTCGTCTCGTCTCGATCGACGGCGACCGCGTCGCCACCGGCCGCGACTTCGACGCCACGGGACAGCTCCGCAAGCCGGCCGGGATCACGGTGCTCGACGGTGCCCGGGCGAACGCCCTGGTGGCGAGCCTGCAGGGCGCCAGCCTGACGGTGACCTCGGTCGAGGAGAAGCCCTACACGCGCAAGCCCTACGCGCCCTTCATGACCTCGACGCTGCAGCAGGAGGCGGGCCGCAAACTGCGGTTCACCACCGACCGCACGATGCAGATCGCGCAGCGCCTCTACGAGGGCGGCTACATCACCTACATGCGTACCGACTCGACCACGCTGTCCGAGACCGCGATCACCGCGGCCCGGGACCAGGCGCGGCAGCTGTACGGGCCCGAATTCGTGCATCCCACGCCGCGCCAGTACACGCGCAAGGTGAAGAACGCGCAGGAGGCGCACGAGGCGATCCGCCCCGCCGGCGAGACCTTCCAGACGCCGGGCGCGCTGGCGTCCGTGCTGAACTCGGACGAGTTCCGGCTCTACGAGCTGATCTGGCAGCGCACCGTCGCCTCGCAGATGGCCGATGTCAAGGGCACCACCCTGAGCCTGCGGATCGGCGGCACGGCATCGTCGGGTGAGAACTGCGAGTTCGCCGCGTCGGGCCGCACCATCACCTTCCCCGGCTTCCTCTCGGCTTACGTCGAGACCGTCGACGACCAGGCGGGCGGCGAGGCCGACGACGCCGAGTCGCGCCTGCCGCAGCTGGTCACCGGGCAGGCGATCACGGCCGCCGAGCTGACCGCCGCGGACCACGTGACCAGCCCGCCCGCGCGCTTCACCGAGGCCTCCCTGGTGAAGACGCTCGAGGAGCTGGGCATCGGCCGACCGTCGACCTACGCGTCGATCATCAAGACCATCCAGGACCGCGGCTACGTCGTGAAGAAGGGCAACGCCCTCGTCCCGCAGTGGGTGGCCTTCGCCGTGATCGGGCTGCTCGAGGGCCACTTCGGCGGCCTCGTCGACTACAACTTCACCGCCTCGATGGAGGACGATCTCGACGAGATCGCCGGCGGCCGCGAGGGTCGCGTCGACTGGCTCACCCGGTTCTACTTCGGCTCCGACGTGGTCGAGCCCAACGGTGCCGAGCGCGTCTCGCCCGGCCTGAAGAACCTCGTCGCCGAGAACCTCGACGCGATCGATGCCCGCGAGATCAACTCGATCCCGCTCTACACCGACACCGACGGCAACGTCGTCTACGTGCGAGTGGGTCGGTACGGCCCGTACCTCGAGCGCACCGTCGCGCCGGCCGACGGTGCCGGGGAACCGACGGTCCAGCGCGCCAACATCATGGCGTCCATGACGCCCGACGAGCTCACCGAGGAGGTCGCGGAGAAACTGTTCGCGACCCCGCAGGACGGCCGCCCGCTGGGCGTCGACCCGGCCACGGGGCACGAGATCGTCGCCAAGGAGGGCCGCTTCGGTCCGTACGTCACCGAGCTCCTGCCCGCGCCCGAGGACGAGCCCGCGGAGGCGGAGGATCTCGACGAGACGGGCGCCGCGAAGGCGAAGCCGAAGACGCGGAAGAAGAAGGTCGAGGGCCCGAAGCCGCGTACCGGCTCGCTGCTCAAGAGCATGGACATCGAGACCGTCACGCTCGAGGACGCGCTGCGACTGCTGTCGCTGCCCCGCGTCGTCGGCGTCGATCCCGAGTCCAAGGAGGAGATCACCGCCCAGAACGGCCGCTACGGGCCGTACCTGAAGAAGGGCACCGACTCCCGCTCGTTGGCCACCGAGGACCAGATGTTCACGGTGACCCTCGAGGAGGCGCTCAAGCTGTACGCGGAGCCCAAGCGACGGGGCCGGGGCGCGGCCGCTGCGCCGCCGCTGCGCGAGCTGGGCAACGACCCCGTGTCCGGCACCGCGATGGTCATCAAGGACGGCCGGTTCGGCCCGTACGTCACCGACGGCGAGACCAACGCGTCGCTCCGCAAGGGCGACGAGGTCGCGACGATCACCGACGAGCGCGCGTCCGAGCTGCTCGCGGACCGTCGCGCCCGCGGCCCGGTGAAGAAGAAGGCCACCAAGAAGGCCGCTGCCAAGAAGGCGCCGGCCAAGAAGGCGCCCGCGAAGAAGGCCGCTGCCAAGAAGGCGGCGGCGAAGAAGACCGTGGCCAAGAAGACGACGGCGGCGAAGAAGACCGTCGCGAAGAAGACCACGGCGCCGGCGGCGGCGTCGACCGACGCGAGCTGACCTGCTGGACCCCGGCGGGTCCGTCGGGCTTCAGTCTTCGACGGGCCGTCGGGGAGCGCAGGAAGGCGAGGCCGTTCAGAACGCCATGCGCCGCGCGTATGGCGCGGTTTCCGCAGGTCAATCCGGTTTTCAGTCGGGAGGGTATGCGCGCCGTGCATGGCGCTCATCTGCGGGCGTCCCTGTACGCGCGGTCGATCCCGGGGCGCACTACTGAAGATTCTGCGAAACCGCACCCCGGCGAACATCTTTCGAAGCTTTCTGCGATCGATTCAGTCCGATCTGTCGCAGAACGCTTCGAAAGATGTCGACTGCGACTCGGTCGCATGGTGACGCCCACACCGCCTGCCGAGCGGCACCGCCGAACGCCGTGGCGTCCCGACGCTTCTCTCGCATCCGCCACCGGCTCGGTGTGGTGCGGCATGCGTGGCACGCATGGCAAGAACGCGAAAAACAGTCTCTGAACTGGGTTTTTGTAGCCATGCGTCCGGCGCATGGGTGGTCAGGTGGACCACGCCCTGTGCCGCGCCCGCCCTCGCCCCGCCCTCCGCCTCGGCGGTCGAGCGCATCGGCGGCGCCCCGCGGCCCTCAGTCCTCCACGGGGCGCGCCAGTCGGGTGAGCTGGCCGCGCCCGCGCAGTTCGATGGCCTCGCCCAGCACCCACAGGGCCTGCTCAGCGGGCGTCGAGGCCTCCACGGCCCGGCCGGCGGCGAGCAGCGACGAGGGCTCCGACTTCGCGATCTCCGTGATCCGGGCGGCCTCGTTGACCGGGTCGCCGATCACGGTGTACTCGAACCTCGCCCGCGCACCGATGTGTCCGGCGACGACCTGACCGGCGGAGACGCCGATCCCGAAGCCCGTCCCACCGAGCACGTCGCTGAGCTGGAACCGCATCTCCCGCGCCGCGGCCAGCGCGGCTCCTGCGGCGTCCGGGTGCGGCAGCGGGGCGCCGAAGATCGCCAGCGCCGCGTCGCCCTGGAACTTGTTGACGAAGCCGCCGTGCAGGTCGACCAGGTCCACGACCACCTTGAAGAAGTCGTTGAGCAGGTCCACGACTGCCGCCGGCTCCTCGGTGACGGCGAGCTTCGTGGAGCCCACCAGGTCGACGAAGAGGACGCCCACCTCCTGGATCTCGCCGCCGAGGTGCGTGCCGTGCTCGAGTGCCTGTCGGGCGACGTCCTCGCCCACGTACCGGCCGAACATGTCGCGCATCCGCTGCCGCTCGGCGAGGTCGTGCACCATGTCGTTGAACCCGGCCTGCAGCAGGCCCAGCTCGCTGGAGTCGTAGATCTTCACCGACGCGGTGAAGTCGCCGCCCCGCACCTTGCGCTGAGCGCGGAACAGGTCGCTGATCGGGTCGCCGATCGACTTCGCCGCGCGCACGGTGCCGAGCAGGCCCGCGCCCAGGGCCACGACCGACAGCAACAGCACGGGATTGACGACGGTGCGCGCGTCCGGGTCGATCACGCCGGTCTCCTGGGAGACGACGACCATGATGATGCCGACGATCGGGGTCGCGGTGCCGAGCACCCAGCTCAGTAGGATCCGGGTGGTCACGGAGAGCCCCGCCGTACCCTGCGGCTCCTGCGCCAGCGCCGCGACGGTGATGGGCCGCAGCACCCGCTCCGTCTGCATGTAGCTCAGCGCGCAGGTGGTGATCGCACCCAGCAGCACCGTCATCGCGATGACGATGGGGATGCCGTGCGAGCTGGTGAAGTTGATGACGACGAAGATCGCGCCGCCCACCAGCCACAGCACGGCCTGCAGGAGCGCCATGCGCCCGGGGATCGCCAGCGCGCGGCGGGAGATCTCGGGGTCGTGGGGCGCGCTGCGGCGATGCCAGCGCAGCACCGGCAGCACGAGCTGCAGTCCGATCAGCATGCCCAGCAGGCTCGCGGCCACCAGGTAGGTGACGAACACCAGCAGGTTGACGCCGCTGATCTCCTGCAACTGCACGGACTGCTGAACGGGTAGCGCGAACCGCAGGAAACCGAACACGAACACCGCGCCCAGGATGTTCGACCGCAGGATGTCGAGCGCGAAGATCGGCCACGGCGTCTTGGCGAGCCACCGCGCCAGTCGCAGTGCGCGACTGAGTCTGCTCTTCGGTGCTGCCACCGCTCCAACTTAGCCTGCGCTGTGTGATCGGGGGAGGGCCAGCCGGATGGCTAAGCTGTGGGGGTGAGCTCAGTGTTCGATCGCCTGGTGGGGCAGGAAGCGGTGGTGGTCGGCCTCCGGGCCGCCGCGACGGCCGCGCGGGAGGTCGTCGCGAGCGGGGGCACGGTCGCGGACCTCGCCGGATCGGCCATGACGCACGCGTGGCTGTTCACCGGACCGCCCGGGTCCGGCCGGTCCGTCGCGGCGCGCGCGCTCGCGGCGGCGCTGCAGTGCGAGGACCCGGACGAGCCGGGCTGCGGACGCTGCCGCGCCTGCACGACGGTGCTGGCCGGGACCCATGCCGACGTCCGGTCCATCGCCCCGGACGGGCTGTCCATCGCCGTCAAGCAGATGCGGGAGGTGGTGGCCGACGCGTCGCGGCGGCCGTCCGTCGGGCACTGGCAGATCGTGCTCATCGAGGACGCCGATCGCCTCACGGAGCAGGCCGGCAACGCGCTGCTCAAGATGGTCGAGGAGCCGCCGGGGCAGACGATCGTGCTGCTCTGCGCGCCTACTGTCGACCCGGAGGACATCTCCGTCACCCTGAAGTCCCGCTGCCGGCACGTGCCGCTCGTCACACCCTCGGCGCCCGCGATCGCCGCGGTGCTCGAGCGCGACGGCATCGACGCCGATCGCGCCGCGTGGGCCGCCGGGGTGTCCGGCGGCCACGTCGGCCGGGCCAAACGCCTCGCGACGGACCCCGAGGCGCAGAAACAGCGCAAACAGGCGCTGGGGCTGGCCCGCGCCGCCACCTCGGAGGGCGTGTACGGGGTCGTCGAGCAGTTGCTCCGCGACGCGGAGAGCACCGCCAAGGAGATCAACGCCGATCTCAACGAGCGCGAGACCGAGGATCTGAAGACGGCCCTCGGCGCGGGCGGCAGCGGCCGCGGCACTGCGGGCGTCATGCGCGGCTCGGCGGGCCAGCTCAAGGACCTCGAGAAGCGGCAGAAGGCCCGCGGCACCCGTGCGGTGCGGGATGCGCTCGACCGCGCGCTCATAGACCTCGCGGCCCTGTTCCGCGATGCGCTGGTCCAGGGCACGGGCGCACAGGTCACCCTCATGCATCCCGACGAAGCCGAGCAGACCCGGCGGCTCGCCGGTTTCGCCCGCCCCGAGGGCCTACTGCGGTGCGTCGAGTCGATCCTCGAGTGCCGCGAGGCCATCGACCTCAACGTCAAGCCGGTCGTCGCGCTCGACGCGATGGCCGCCGGCGTCTCCTCGGCGCTGCGCGACCATCGCCGCTGAGCCGGCCCGGCCGAGCGGGGGAGCTGGTGGTTACTTCCCGCTGAACTGGACCTGCGCCAGGGTGGTGGACCATTTACCGCTGTCGACTTTCACCAGTCCGGTGATCCACACCAGCACGTACTTCGACGACGGTGCCCCGCTCGCGCTGAAGTGCGTCTCGCCGCTCGACAGTGTCCCGCTCCAGATCTTGGTCGTGCCGTCGAGCGAGTTCAGCGACGCCGAGTCGGCGATCCGGATCTCCACGGTCGAGCCGTCGCTGGGCGAGGTGATGGTGCCCGAGGTGATCGACACCGCCTTGTCCAGGGTGATGAGCAGACCCGTCCCGCTCTTGAGGCCGCCGAAGCCGGGACCGGAGAAGTAGTCGTCGGTGCGCCAGGACGGCTTGTCTCCCGTCAGGACGTTCTGGGCGTACTTGGACGCTTCGGCGCCGCCCTGGAAGTAGACGGGCGTGACCGAGGATGCGGTCACCGTCGAACCGCCCCCGCCGGATCCCCCGCCCCCGGGCTGGTTGACCACGTAGAACACGCCCGCCGCCAGCGCGATGATCACCACGGCCACCAGCGCGGCGACCGCGCGGCCCCACCTCCGGGGCTTCGCCGGGGCGGGTGTGAGTGGCTCCTGCTGCCGGGCCGAGGCGGGGAGCTGCTCGGCACGGGTGGGAGCGGGCTGGGCCGCGGTGTGCGGTCCGGGGTACTCGCCGGTCGGGACGTACTGCCCCGTCGGCGGCCCCGGGTACGGCGCGGTGCCGGAGCCGGGCTGGGCGCCCGTGTGTTCGCCGGTGAAGGCGGGAACGGACTGCTGCGCGGTCCCCGCAGGCATACGCTGCTGTGCGGTGCCGGGCGGCACGGACGGCGATTCTCCGCGCAGCCCGGCGACGAACTCGGCGCAGGTGGCGTACCGGTCCTCGGGACGCTTGGCGAGGGCTTTGCGGAAGACGGCGTCGAGGTGGCCCGGCAGTGAAGAATTGCGGGCCGTGATCTTCGGGGCGGGCTGGTTCAGGTGCGCGGCGATGACGGCCGCGGGGGAGTCGCCGGGGAACGGCGGCGCGCCCGTGAGCAGCTCGAACACGGTGCAGCCGAGCGAGTACAGGTCCGCCCGGTTGTCGAGGTTCTTGTTGTCGAAGGCCTCGGGCGACATGTACGACATCGTGCCGACCGTGATGCCCGTGGACGTGACGCCGACGGCCTCGCCCGCCGCCTTGGCGATGCCGAAGTCGGCGAGCTTGACCTGCGGCGCACCGTCGGAATCGAAGGCCACAAGGATGTTGGCGGGCTTGACGTCGCGGTGGGTGATCCGCGCCTGCCGGTAGGCGTAGTCGAGGGCCGCCCCGGCACCGTCGGCGATCTCGATCGCCAGCGGCAGCGGCATCGGCCCGCGCTGGGCGAGCATCTGCGCGGTGTCCGGCCCGGCGACGTACTCCATCGTGATCCACAGCCGGCCGTCGACCTCGCCCCGGTCGTACAGGTGGATGATGTTGCGGTGGTTGAGCTGCGCGAGCACATAGGCTTCGCGATCGAACCGCGCCTTGTACTGCGGGTTGCTACTCACGGACGTGTGCAGCAGCTTGAGGGCGTCCTGGCGGGGCAGGCGCGGGTGCTGGACGAGGTAGACCTCGCCCATGCCGCCGCCGCCGAGCTTGCGGACCACCCGGTAGCCCGCGACCTGCTGCTCGTTCATCCGAGACCTCCGCGGCGAAGCGCACGGGTCACCCGCTGACCCGCGACTTGCTTCTCGTTCATCCCCACCTCATCCGCGCCGCCCGTCGACCGCACCGAGTCAACGGTAGCGGTAGACGGGCGGAAGCGGTGATCGTTGCAGGTCAGACGGTGACCTTGGCGTGCGCGCTGGAGGTCAGCCGCAGGCCCGACTCCTCTCCGAGGGAGAGCTCGCTGTTCAGGCGCTTGGCGTCCTCGAAGTAGCTCATGGACATGCGCCAGTCGTCGGCCTCGCCCTGGCGGGGCAGCTCGTTCAGTGCGCGCTGGACGTAGCCGGCCTCGAAGTCGAGGGCGGGGCGGGTCGGCATGTCGGGGTCGGCGACCGCGACGGCCGTGTCGAGGCCGCGCTCGTCCATCGTGCCGATCAGCGTGGTGATGTACTTCCACAGCATCCCGACCTTGAGCGTCCAGGACGAGTTGGTGTAGCCGATGGCGAGCGCCGCGTTCGGGACGCCCGAGAGCATCGCGCCGCGGTGGATCACGGACTCGGTGACGTCGACGGGCCGCCCGTCGACGGACAGCTGCACGCCGCCGAACAGCTTGAGCTTGAGGCCGGTGGCCGTGACGATGATGTCGGCGTCCAGGTGCTCGCCGCCGGCGAGCTCGATGCCGGTCTCGTCGAAGGTCACGATCTTGTCGGTGGCCACGGCCGCGTCGCCGCTGCGGATGGCCTTGAACAGGTCACCGTCGGGAACGGCGCACAGGCGCTGGTCCCAGGGGTTGTACGGCGGGTTGAAGTGCACGTCCACCGGGTAGCCCTCGGGGAGGCGCTTGGCGTTCTCCTTGCGGATGATCTTGCGTGCGAGATCCGGGAAGCGCTGGGCGAAGACGTACACGCCGCGCTGCTGCCAGATGAACCGCTTGCGGCTGAGCCCGTGGCCGATCTTGTGGCCGAAGGCCCGATGGAACAGGTTCGTCAGCGGGTCCTGCTTGGGCACCGGCATGATGTAGCTCGGCGTGCGCTGCAGCATGGTGACGTGCGAGGCCCGCTTCGCGCCGGTCAGCAGCGAGGGGACGAGCGTGACGGCGGTGGCGCCGGACCCGATGACCACGACCTTCTTGCCGGTGTAGTCCAGGTCCTCGGGCCAGAACTGCGGGTGGATGATCTGGCCCGCGAAGGTCTCGCGGCCGGTGAACTCGGGGGTGAAGCCCTGCTCGTAGTCGTAGTAGCCGCTGCCGAAGAACACCCAGCTCGCGGTCATCGCGACCTGCTCCCCGTCGCGCTCGACCTGCAGGGTCCAGCGGGCGTCCTCGCTCGACCAGTCGGCGGAGAGCACCTTGTGGTTGTAGCGGATCTTGTCGGTGAGGTCGTTCTCCTCGATCGTCTCGCGCAGGTAGTCGATGATCTTGTGCGCGTCGGCGATGGAGTCCTTGGACTCCCAGGGCTTGAACTCGTAGCCGAAGGTGTGCAGGTCGGAGTCGGACCGGATGCCGGGGTACTTGAACAGATCCCAGGTGCCGCCGAAGGTCGCGCGGCCCTCGAGGATCGCGAAGGACTTCGACGGCAGCTCGTCGGTGATGTAGTGTCCCGCGCCGATGCCGGAGATGCCGGCGCCGATCACGATGATGTCGAGATGCTCTCCGGTGGTGTTCGTCATGCGTGTCTC
This sequence comes from Tsukamurella pseudospumae, assembly GCF_001575205.1. Taxonomy (GTDB): domain Bacteria; phylum Actinomycetota; class Actinomycetes; order Mycobacteriales; family Mycobacteriaceae; genus Tsukamurella; species Tsukamurella pseudospumae. The sequence continues at coordinate 18,302 of NZ_LSRE01000008.1, read as the reverse complement.
TCCTGGTCCGAGGGCTCCGTGATAGAACCGATGACTCACTCTCTCGCTCGGCGGCCCCTCGCGGCCAGCGCAGATTGCACCCGGTTGTCCCACAGGTTGGTGCAGATCGTCACGCGGGCCCGCCCGGCCGCGTCATGCCGGCCTTCCGGGCCTCGTCATGCCGGCCGTCCGGGCCGCGTCATGCGGGCCCGTCCGGGCCGAGCCAGCGCAGCACGTCGAGCGCCACGGCCACGCCCGTCGGGTTGTCCGTCAGCGGGCGCGGAAGCAGCTCGTCCGCCCTGGTCAGGCGCCGGATCACCGTGTTGCGGTGGGTGTAGAGCCGCTCGGCGGTGCGGGAGGTGTTGAACTGCTCGTCGACGTACGCGGCCACGGTCTCGCGGGTCTCCCGGTCGGCGGTCAGCAGGTCACCGAGGGTGTCCCGGACGAACTCGTCGGCCTTCCCGGTGTCGCTCGTGACCAGCGAGATCAGCGCGATGTCGTCGTACCCGGCCACGCGGCGACGGGTCCGCAGCCGGGTCATCACGCGCTGCGCCGTGCCCGCGTCCAGGTGGCTGCGGCGGAAACCCTCGAGGTCGTCGCCCGGTCGGCCGATCGCGACGCGGACCTCGGGGTGGTCGGACAGCTCGCGGGCCAGGTCTCCGGAGTTCGTGACGACGGTGCCTGGGAGCCACAGCCACAGCGCCGACGCGCTCGCGACGACGGTCAGCGGCCGGGTCACCCCGGCGTGCCGCGCGAGGGCGTGGGCGGCGGCGTCGAGGTCGCCGACGGTGCCGGTGGTCCAGATGACCGCGGCGGTGTGCGGGCCGGTGAGCCGGTATCCCAGCTGTTGCTCGGCCCGTGACCGGGTGATCGGGGCGCCCTCGAGGATCAGCGTGACCGCAGCCAGACGGTCCGCGTTGGTCCCCGTCGTGAGCTGCTCGCGTTCGCCGGCCATCCGGATCGTGATCGCGTCGATGGTGTCGTCGACGTAGGCCGACATCGAGGCCCAGGTGACGGACAGGAGTTCGCGCAGTTCCGCGGGGTCGTCGGTGAGCTCGAAGCAGACGTTCATCCACAGCGCCCAGGCGGTGTTGAGGCCCTTGCGGTAGGTGTCGATGCCGTGCAGGTCGAGGCCCCGTCGGACGAGGTCCCGGGCGACGGCGAGGGCGTCCGCGGAGTCGATGTTCGGCGGTACCCGGCGGCCCGGGTGCGCGAGGTTGTGCGCCGCCCAGTGCAGCATGACCGCGGTGTCGGAGTTGCGCACCAGCTCCGCCAGGGTCGGATCCGCGGCGATGGGGGACAGGATGATGCCGGTCAGCGTCGCGTCCTGCAGCGCGGTCACCCATTCGTCGGGGGCGTTGCTGGCGAACTCCGCGGCGCGCCGGATGAGCTCCTTGACCCGGTCCGAGGGCTCGGGCCAGTTCTGTTCCGTCGGCGCACCCATGGAGGGAACCCTACTGATCCGGGGCGTCGCTAGGGTGTGCGCGTGACGGGAATTCGGACAGTCGTGGATCGGATGGAGACGCACCAGGTCGCGTTGTACGTGGCCGGGCTCGCCATCGGTGCCGCGCTCGGCCTCGCCGTCCCGACGGTGTCCGGCCCCGCCGGGGCGCTCGTCGAACCGGCCCTCGCCGCGCTGCTGTACGCGACCTTTCTGGGAATCCCGTTCGCGCGCATGGGGGAGGCGCTGCGCGATGTCCGCTTCCTCGGCACGGTCCTGGCGGTGAACTTCGTCGCCGTGCCGATCGTGGTGCTGCTGGTGTCGCGGATCGTCGCGCACGACAGGGTGCTGCTGGTCGGGGTGTTGTTCGTACTGCTGACGCCGTGCATCGATTACGTGATCGTGTTCAGCGGCCTCGCGGGCGGGGCGAAGGACCGGCTGCTCGCCGCGGCGCCGCTGCTCATGCTGGCGCAGATGATCCTGCTGCCCGCGTACCTGTGGCTGTTCGTGGGTGCCGATGTCGTGCGGACCCTCGACGTCGCGCCCTTCGTGCGAGCGTTCGTCGTGATCATCGCGTTGCCGCTGGTGCTGGCCGGTGCGACGCAGTGGGCGGCGGCGCGCACTCGCTGGGGTGCTGTGCTCTCCGCGGCGGTGTCGGGCGCGATGGTGCCGGTCATGGTGCTCACGCTCGCGGTGGTGGTCGCGTCGCAGATCGCGGGTGTGCGTTCCGAGCTGTCGTCTCTGCTGCTGACGGTCCCCGTCTACGTGCTGTTCGCGGTCGTCATGACCCCGATCGGCGCGGTCGCGGGACGGTTCGCCGGATTGGACGTCCCGAGCCGGCGCAGCGTCGTGTTCAGCGGCGTGACCCGGAACTCGTTGGTGATCCTGCCGCTGGTCCTGGCCCTACCGGCCGCGTACGATCTGGCGCCGCTGGTGGTGGTCACGCAGACCCTCGTCGAGCTGGTGGTGATGGTCGTGTTCGTCCGGCTGATCCCGCGGCTGATCCGCTAGACGTAGTTCGTGAATCGCTATTCTGGCGTGATGGATGCGGATTCCGGTCAGGGGGCGACGGCGCTCGGGACCTTCGGTGCGATTCTCGCCGGGCTTGTCGTGATCGAGGTGCTCGCCTGGTTGTGGGCGCAGACCATCGGCGCGGGCTTCGGGTGGTCGGTGCTCACGCTCCTCGTCGGCGTAGCGCTCGTCGTCGCGTGGCTCGCCTACCTCGTGACCTGGGCGTTCCGTCGTAAGCGGTTCGCATGGCACTTGCTGATCATCCCGACGATCGGCCTGCTCGGGCTGGGTGCAGCATTCTCGGGACTGCCGCAGAAGGCGCGGTGGGCGTACGACGAGCCCCGGCTCACCGTGGCGGCGCGGGAGGCGATCGCCGATCCGCGCGCGGAGTTCCACGATCAGAATGATCGGACGATCGGCACTCAGGAGGTGTCCAGCACGAGCAAGGTCGACGGAGTGGTCACTTTCCGTCTGTTCAGCAGCGACGGGTTCTTCAGCATGACGACGCTCCAATACCGGCCCGACGGGAGCTCCCCGGACCGCTGCGGCACCAATCGATGCCAGAGCCTGTCCGACGGGTGGTGGCGCGTCCTCGTCGACTAACGGGACGGATCACCGTCGCGAGACCCGCACCGGCAGTGAGGAGAGTCCGCGCACGTTGAGCGAGTGCACGCGCTCGACGTTCTCGAAGTCCACCTCGTAGCCGCGCACCGTCGACACCACCTCGCCCAGCGCGATATCGGCCTCCAGCTTCGCCAGGTGCGAGCCGAGGCAGAAGTGACTCCCGAAGCCGAAACTCAGTGACGCAGAGGTGTCCCGACCGATCCGGTACGCGGCGGGATCGTTGAACACGTCCGCGTCGCGGTTCGCCGACGCCACGAGCAGCAGGACCCGATCCCCTTGGGGGATTACAGTTCCACGGAACTCCACGTCGGTGGCCGCGCGCCGCAGCAACATCTGCGTCGACGTGTCGTAGCGCAGGGTCTCCGCCGACCAGTCCGGGATGGCCGACGGTGCGCCGAAGGGCTTCGCTCCCTCGTCGGGATGTCGTGCGCCCCAGTAGATCGCGTTGCCCAGCAGCTTGGTGGTGGTCTCGTTGCCGGCCACGATCATGAGGATCAGGATGCCGACGATCTCCGCGTCGGTGAGCGATTCCTGTGCACCGCTGTCGTTCTTGACCTGCGCAGCGATCAATGCGGAGACCAGGTCGTCCGCTGGCCGAGCGCGACGCTCGCCGACGAGGTCAAGATAGTACCGATACAGGCCGAAGAAGGCCTCCGCGGCGGGCTGCGGGACGTCGAAAACGCCGTCCTCCCTGTGGATCAACACGTCGCCGAGCCGGCGCAGTTCGTCCCGGTCGGCGATCGGGACGCCCATCATCTCGGAGATCACCTCCATCGGGACGAGCGCGGCGAAGTCGGCGACGAAGTCGAACTCGCCGCGGTCCAGGCACGCCGCCCAGTGCGCGCGTACGCGCTCCTCGATCCACGGCCGCAGTGCCGCCATGCGTTTGGGGGTGAACGCCTTCGCGACCAGTCGCCGGATCCGCAGGTGACGCGGGTCGTCCATGGCGAGGAAGCTCATCGCGTACTCGGCGTCCTGTGTGTAGGCCGCGGGTTCCAGCGTCACGCCCCACGCGCTGGAGAGGCGCTCGGTGTCGCGGAAGGCGGCGCGCACATCGTCGTACCGCGAGAGGGCCCAGAAGTCGCGCTCCGGGTTGTAGTACACGGGCCGCTCCGCGCGCAGCCGCTCGAAAACCGGGTACGGGTCGTCGTGGAAGGCGTAGGAGTACGGATCGAGAATTGGACTGGACATGTGTCCAGACAATAGTCCAGAACGTGTCGAAGGGGAACAGGTTCTTGTCCGTCAGTTCGACATCATCAGGTCGACGGCGCGCGTCAGCGCCGCCTTCGACGCTTCGACGTCGAGGTACCCCATCCCGGCCTGGACCAGCACGCCGGAGTACGCGAGCTCGACGGACTCCACCAGGCCCGACGGTGCGCCGCGCCCCAGGGCCTCCAACAGCCTGGCGCGGATGAGCAGCCCGACGCGCAGTCGCGCGGCCTGGGCGTCGGACTCGTGGCCCAGGAGCGCGGTGTTCACCGCGGTCGCGAACTGCGGGTCGATCAGCACCAGCTCGACGAGGCCGGTGAGCACCTGCAGGACGCGCTCCCGCGGCGCGGCCGCCGGGTCGGGCCCGACGAGTTCCGCCTCCACGCGGCGCGCGAACACCTCCGCGATCAGGTGGTTCTTTGAGGAGAAGTACGTGTACGCAGTCGCCGGCGAGACGCCCGCTGCGCGCGCCGCCACGCGCACGGTGAACCCGTCGACACCGTGCTCGGCGAGCGCCGCCGGCACCGCGGCGCACAGCCTGGCCACCGTCTCGGCCTGGGCCGGGGACAGCCGCCTGCGGGGGAGTTCCGTCGAGCTGGACATGAGTCCAGACGATAGTCCGGGAATCCGGGATGTGCCCGGCTCTGCGCTGCAGGGCTCGGGCGCGAGTGTGTCCAGACATCCGGCGACGGCACGGGGTACGGCGAAGGCCAGGTCGGAAAACGCGTCCGACCTGGCCTTCGGTGGAGCCGCCTGCGAGAATCGAACTCGCGACCTTTTCATTACGAGTGAAGCGCTCTACCGACTGAGCTAAGGCGGCGTGGCCCCACACGGGTGCAGGACCGAGGACCAAGTGTACTGACCGCCCCGTCGACCACCAAATGCACCGCTCAGCTGGCACGTTTGGCGAGTAGCTGCTCCCGCAGGATCTCGGCGTGACCGAGGTGCTGGGCCAGCTCGCGCAGCACGTGGAGATACGCCCATCGCAGGGGCAGAGGGCTGAGTCGATGTCCGGGCAGGGGGTCGTCGAGCGAGAGATGCGCAGTCGCCCGGCGGGAGGCGGCGCACGCCTGCTCGTACGTCGCGCGCACCGTCGGGATGTCGTCGTCGGCGGCGAGGACGAAGGACTCGTCCGGGTTCTCGGGGATCCCGATCTCCGCGCGGGTCCGGCCGGTGAGCGCGGCGTCGAACCACACCTTCTCCACGAAGGATCCGTGCTTGAGGAGGCCGAGCAGGGTGGTGCGGGACGGGACGAGAGACGCCCTTGCTTCCTGCTCGGTGAGACCGTCGAGGACGGCGGCCAGTCGCTCCCGGTGCTCATCGAGGAAGGTTTCGAACTGAGCACGCAGTTCTGCGTCGAGAGTCTCGCGCTCGATCGTCGGCTGCACCGTCATCATCGCCGCCGCGGGAGGACCCGGAACAGCAGGAACACGACCGCGGAGACGATCAGAAGGAGGGGGACGCCGCCGAAGATCCCGAGAAAGACGAGCATGTCGCGGTTCATCTCCTGAGCGCACTCGGGTATCCGCGCGCATTCACTCAGTCCTGCTTCGGCGAGGATCGGCACCGTTGTCATGCCCCGATGCTACGGTGCACCGCGTTCGCCGCCCCGTTCATCGTGACTGCCAGTGCCCACCGGAGACGTCCGGTTTGGCACTGGCGGTCACAATTTCATAGCCCGCGGATCGACCCCATCCGTCGAATCCGGCCTCGAGTCGCCGTCCCCGCGGCGGTCGCCTAAGCGGCCGCCGGGCGCGCTACTTCCCCGAGATCCACGCCGGGACAACGGGACCCGTCACGTCGAAGGCCTTCGCGATGTCCGCGAGGATGTGATAGGCGCCCTGCACGCTCACGGCGCTCATCCACTCGGCGTCCTTGACCTCCACGACCCGCGGCACCAGCGGGGCCCACAGCGGGTTCTGCCGGAAGGTGTTCAACGAGTCGGACCCCTTGTCGCCGTTGGTGGTCACGAAGATCTTGGTGCCGTCCGCGGCGGGGATCCGCTCGGCGCTGATCTCCGTCATGAAGTCGTCGATGTTCTGCGACGCCGGCCGCGCGAGACCCGCGTCCTGGAGCACGATGCCGGAGAAGGACTTCTTCGCGTAGAGGCGCGTCGGGCCGTCGAGGAAGCGCACCACGGAGATGGTGGTGTCGGGTCCCGCCTTCGCCTTCACGGCGGCGCCCACCGCCCGCGCCTGCGCCTCGTACTCTGCGAGCCGCTGGTCGGCGAGAGTCTCCTTGCCGAGGGCCTTGGCCAGCAGTCGGATGTTGTCCTTCCACGTGGGACCGGTGGTCTCGCTGAAGACCGTCGGCGCGATACCCGAGAGCTGTTGGTACTCCTTGCCGTGTCGGACCTTCGCGCTGACGATGAGGTCGGGCTTGGTGGCGATGACCTTCTCCAGCGACGGCGCCGCGAGCTTCCCGACGCTCACGGCCTCCGCGCCGAAGTTCGTCGCGGACGCGCCGAGGTAGTCGGGCAGCTTGCTGCCGAGGGTGTTGTACTCCGTGAACGCGACGACCTTCGTGTCCAGCATCAGCGTCGCGTCGGTGAAGGACGCGTCGAGCGCGGCCACCCGCTGCGGCGCGCTCGGGATCGTCGTCGTTCCCATCGCGTGCTCGACGGTCCGCGGGAACCCGCCTCCGGCGCTGGTGCTGCTGTTCGCCGAGTCCGACGGTGCGCCGCTGCCGCACGCGGTGAGCGCGCCGATCGTGAGTGCGGCGAGCGTGACGCGCGCCAGGGAGAGCTTCATGGGACGGGGGTTCCTTCCGGTCGCGATGTCGCGGGGCCGCGATCTGCGAGAAGGAAGGTTACGCTTGCCTTATCGATCTGGACAACAATCGTTAGGGCTGTTCAGGGTTCGTCGGCGGCCGCCCCGGCCCGCGCATCGGGCGCGCCTTCGCGGGCATGCGCCCGGCATCGTCGAGCGCGCGGCGCAGGAGGAATTCGATCTGCGCGTTGACGCTGCGCAGATCGTCCGCGGCCCACTTGGCGAGCGCCTGGTGCACCGCGGGGTCGATCCGGAGCGGGACCGCCTTGCGGCCCCGCTCCTTTCCCGCCTCCGGTGCGTCCACTAGCTGTACAGGCTCCCCGTGTTCACCACCGGCGTGGTGCGGCTGTCCGAGCACAGGACCACCAGGAGGTTGGACACCATTGCGGCCCGGCGCTCGTCGTCGAGCTCGACGGTGCCGTTCTCCTCGAGCCGGGTGAGCGCGTTCTCGACGATGCCGACGGCGCCCTCGACGATCTTCTCGCGCGCCGCGAGGAGGGCGGAGGCCTGCTGTCGCTGCAGCATGGCCTGCGCGATCTCCGGGGCGTAGGCGAGCGAGGAGATGCGCGCTTCGAGGATCTCGAGTCCGGCCAGTTCGACGCGCGCGGCGACCTGTTCGGCCAGTTCGGCGGCCACTTGGTCGGTGGATCCGCGCAGCGATGTCGCGCCCGCCACGGCCTCGTCGGCGTCGTAGGGATGGCTGGTGGTCACGTGCCGCAGCGCGGACTCGGCCTGCGAGACGATGAACTCCTCGTAGTCCTCGACGGCGAAGGTGGCCCGGGCGGTGTCGGCGACCTGCCAGACGATGATCGACGCGATGTTCACCGGGTTTCCGGTGGAATCGTTCACCTTGAGCTCGGCGGTCTCGAAGTTGTGCACGCGCACCGAGACCCGCTGCCGCGTCGTCAGCGGTAGGACGAGCCCGAGGCCCTGGGCGCGCACGGTTCCCACGTACTTGCCGAACAGCTGCACCACCAGGGTGTGCCCGGGCGCGACGACCACGACCATGCTGACCAACAGCAGCGCGGCGATGGCCAGGACGACCGCGCCGACGATCAGCACCGGCGTCTGCGTCGAGATCGAGAGGATCACCAGACCGACCGCGCCCGCGACGAGCGCGAGGAAGCCGACGAACGCGGCCACGGCGGCGCCGGCGCCGGCATGCCACGCGGTGCGCTCCGTGACGGCCACCTGGGTGTCCTCGGGTTGAACGATGCTTGTCATCACCCCTCCTTATTCTGATATCACTTAATTTAAGTGATATCACTTTGACGTCGCCGCCGTCAAGGTTCCGTCAGGACCGCGTCAACATCCCTACCGGCCCGATGCGGGCCCGAATAACGTTCCGGCTCATGATCTTCCTGCTGATCGTGACCGGCGTTCTGTTGACCCTGCGCCTGATCCACGAGCTGTACTACCGGCGCGTGGATGCGCATCCCCTCGAATCGCACTGAATCGAAGCCTTGACCTCAACCGGGGTTGATAAGCGAGCCTGGAGGCATGGCTGACGACCGCTTCCGCGACCTTCCCGACATCCTCGGCGACGGCACGCTCGACGACGCCGCCGCGATCGTGGAGTTCGTCTCCGAGGTGCTCGCATCGCAACGCGAGGGCAGCGTGCCCCGCGTGCGTTCGCTCTTCCGCGACGACGCGGTCTGGACCACCGCGCACGGCCGCCGGCTGCACGGCAGGGCCGCGATCGACGGCTTCCTCGCGCGGACGATCCGCGGTTCCGGGGTGCGGGCAGGGGCGCACTACCGTGTCGAGCGCATCCTGTTCATCCGTCCGGACGTGGCCGCGGTGAGCGTCCGGGTGCGGCCCCTCGGGTCCGACGGTGCGCCGCAGCTCGAGTCCGCCCCGCTCTACGTGCTGTCCAAGGAGGACGGGGCCTGGCGGATCGCCGCCGCGCAGTCGACGGCGGTGTTCGACGATCCGTTCGCGCGGCAGTCCCGTGCCGGGTAGCCTTCGGGCCGTCGCGTCGATGTGACGCCCGGCTCCGGGAATCGTCCGCGAATCGTTCCGGCCAAAACTGGAACGTGTTACAGTTCTGCTCACGATACCGTGGCGCTGAGCTGTCCTGCCTGGGCATTCGAGGACGGCGCCGCGGGAGAGGGGTAGCACCATGGCGGCAACGAAATCGGATCCGGACGGGGTCCTCGACGACGGCCTGACGGGCGCGGACGAGGTCGACGAGCCGACCGCACCGGTGACGCCGAAGCTCACGAAGAAGGCTGCGGAGCAGGTGGCATCCGCGGAGCCGGAGAAGCAGCGGGGCATCGTGGTCACGCCGCTCATGCTCGGCCTGGCGGCGGTCGTCGTCGTCCTCGCCGTCGCCGCGACCGCGTTCGGATTCCTCTGGCTCTCGGCGTCGTCGGATCGCGACGACGCGCGCGGGCAGCTGGCGTCGATCACCCACACCGAGGACCGGAACGCGCGCGCCAAGGACGTGGCGGTCAAGTACGCGATCGGCGCGGCCACCGTCGACTACCAGAACCTCGATCCCTGGCGCACCGCGCTGGTGGCGAACACGACGCCGGAGCTGGCGAACACGCTCAAGACCGCTTCGACGGACTTGGAGCAGGTGTACGTACCGCTGCAGTGGCAGTCCACCGCCACTCCGCTCGGCACCATCGTCGTCTCGGACAAGGACGACATCATGGTCGTCAACGTCTTCGTCAACGTCGTCACCAAGAGCACGCAGCGGCCCCAGGGGATTCCGTCCGTGACCACCTACGCGCTGACGATCGACACCAAGCAGAACTGGGTGATCAGCGACGTGAGCAGCATCGACGGGGCGCTGGGCGGCAAGAAGTAGCAGCCGCGGCTCGGCCGCGCGAACGGCTCCCCGGCGTGCCTCAGGGCTGGCCGGGGAGCAGCTGCACCATCAGGCCCTCGCCGTCGGCCAGCAGTGTCCCGTCCTCCTCGGTGAGCCGGGCGGTGATGAAGGTCTTCCGCCCGTCCACCCGATCGACCTTGCCCTCGATCACGAGCGGCACGTCGAGCGGGGTCACCTTGCGGTAGTTGACGTGCAGGTACGCGGTCCGGCTGATGGGCCGCTTCGCCGCGTAGACCACGTTGCCGAAGTTGTCGTCGAAGATCAGCGGCAGGACGCCGCCGTGCGCGACCCCGCCGCCGCCGAGGTGATACCGACGGAGCACGCCGCGAGCCACGACGGACTCCGCATCGAACTTCTCGACGTGGAAGGGCGGCATCAGCAGGCTGCCGCGCCCGGGCAGCGACATGGATCGGTTCGCGGGTCCCTTGCCTTCGCGCGCCTGGAACGGGGCCAGCAGCTCGATCAGCTCGGCGACCCTGTCCCGTGCGGCCTCGTACACCCCGTCGGGGGCGTCGACGCTCACCGCGAGGTCCTGCAGCCGGCGCATGTTCTCGACGAACTCGCCGAACGCGGGCGGCGGGGTGGCTTCCTTGAAGCGCGGGATCTCGCTGCGCAGGTCCACCTTGTCCGAATCCGACTCGCTCATCCCTCAGACCTTACTCAGCACCAAACCGCTGGTCGGAACCCCGGTCCCGGCGGTCACCACGGCGCGCTCCGCGCCGGCGACCTGGTTGGCCGCCGTCCCGCGCAGCTGGCGCACCGCCTCGGCGATGCCGTTCATACCGTGGATGTACGCCTCGCCCAGCTGCCCGCCGTGCGGGTTGAGGGGCAGGGCCCCGTCGAGCTCGCAGGTGCCGGCGGCCAGGTACGACGGTGCCTCCCCCCGCCCGCAGAAGCCGAGCTCCTCGAGCTGCATGAGCACGTAGGGGGTGAAGTGGTCGTAGAGCACCGCCAGGTCCATGTCCGACGGTGCCATTCCCGCCTGCGCCCACAGCTGGCCGGCCACGACGCCCATCTCGGGCAGGCCGGTGAGCCCGTCGCGGTAGTAGCTGGTCATCACGTACTGGTCGGGGCCGCTGCCCTGCGCTGCGGCGGAGATGATCGCGGGCGTTCGCTGCAGGTCGCGGGCGCGCTCTGCGCTCGTGATCACCAGCGCCACACCGCCGTCGGACTCCTGGCAGCAGTCGAGGAGGTGGAGCGGCTCGGCGACGAACTTCGACACCTGGTGCTGGTCGAGGGTGATCGGTTTACCGTGGAACCAGGCCTTCGGGTTGGTCGCGGCCCGGGCGCGATCCAGGACCGCGACGCGGCCGAAGTCCTCACTCGTGGCGCCGAAGTCGTGCATGTAGCGGCGCGCCGCCATGGCGACGGTGGCTGCCGGCGTGGCGATCCCGGCGGGGTAGTGGAAGGCGTTGTCGATGCCGTTGGTGTTCACCTGCTGCGCGGCGGTGTTCGAGACCTGTCCGAACCGGTGCCCGGACCGCTCGTTGAACGCGCGATAGGCGACCACCACGTCGGCCACGCCCGTCGCGACGGCCATCGCGGCCTGCTGCACCGTCGCTGCGGCGGCTCCACCGCCGAAGTTGATGCGGCTGAAGAACTTCAGCTCAGGGATCTGCAGCTCGCGGGCCACGGCGATCTCGGAGTTGGTGTCCATGGTGAAGGTCACCAGGCCGTCGACGTCCTGCGGGGTGAGGCCCGCGTCGTCGAGCGCTGCCCGCACACACTCCACTGCCAGGCGCAGCTCGCTACGGCCGGAGTCCTTGGAGAACTCGGTGGCGCCGATGCCGGCGATCGCGGCCCTGCCGCTCAGCCCGCTCATGCCGGCAGCACCACGGTCGCGGTGCCGGAGATGTGATCGCCCAGGCTGTCTTTCGCGGTCACCGCGACGGTGACTGCGGCACCGTCGACCTGCGTGACCGTGCCCGAGAACGCGAGGGTGTCGCCGGCGTAGCATGGCGCGCCGAGCCGGATGGAGATGTTCCGCACGAAGGCCTCCGGGCCCGCCCAGTCGGTCACGTACTTCTGGACCAGGCCGTTGTCGGTGAGGATGTTGACGAAGACGTCCTTACTGCCGCGCGCGATCGCCGCGTCGCGGTCGTGGTGGACGTCCTGGAAGTCGCGGGTCGCGATCGCGGTGGTCGCGACGAAGGTCGTGGTCGCGTGGATCGTCATGGGCGGCAGCGCCGTCCCGACGGTGACCTCGGCGGCCCTGAGGGTTGCGGGGTACGTCATCGTGCCTCCCAGGCGGGCAGGGTCATGTCGTCGTCATCGCGGAGCGAAGAGGGGTACGTCACCGGGCCTCCCAGGCGGGCAGGGTCATGTCGTCGTCATCGCGGAGCGAAGAGGGGTACGTCACCGGGCCTCCCACGCGGGCAGGGTCAGGTCGTCATCGACTCGCAAAAACACTGCCTGTACGGGCATCCCGATCTCGACGGTCTCGGGATCCACGTCGATCAGCTCGCCCAGTACGCGCACGCCCTCGTCGAGCTCCACGAGCGCGACCACGAAGGGCAGTCGCTTGCCGGGGACCTTGGGGTGGTGGTGCACCACGAAACTGAAGACGGTGCCGGTGCCGGGGGAGACGATGTGGTCGGGGACGAGCGACAGATCGCCGCCCGGGTCCATGGGCCCGGGTGGGTGCCGCAGCGTCTCGCCCCAGCGTTGGATCCGCAGCTCGCCGATCGTGGCGCCCTCCCAGTAGAACGCCGTGTCGCGCGAGATCACGGGCCGTAGTACGCCGCCCGCGTAGCCGGAGGCGTCCACGATGCGTCCGCTGGGCCCCGCGGTGGGCACGGCGGTCTCCGCCGGGGCGGCGTCGGCGGCCGGCGGCCGGAACTTGAGGATGCGGAAGACCATCTCGGCCACGACCTCGTCGCCCACGCGCCACAGCGTGCGCGTCGTGAAGAACCAGCCCTCGCCGAGCGCGGTCTTCTTGGGGCCCACCACGTCCTCGAGCCGCGACGACGCGGTGATCTCCTCGCCGGGCCGCACGTGCCGGTGGTAGGTCTGGTCGGAATTGGTGGCGACGACCGAGGTGAAGCCGAGCTCGTCGAGGGCCTCCGTCATGAGACCCAGCGGGTCGTCGGCGGCACGCTCGCCGTGCAGCCCGCGCATGGACCACACCTGCGCCATCGCCGGCGGGGCGACGGGCCCGCCGAACACCGACTGCTCCGCGAACGCGGGGTCCGCGTAGAGCGGGTTGGCGTCGCCGATCGCCTCGGTCCAGTTGTTGATCATCGGCTGGTTCACCGGGTCGCGGCCCGCTCGCGGCGCGGAGTCGCCGAGGGCACGGATCCGTTCCGCGGCGGCGAGCACTGCGGCCGTGGTGGCGTCGGAGTCGGGCGTCATGGGGGCGTCTTCGGCCGCGCTCATCGGGGCACCCGCGGCAGCTGCAGGCCCATGAGGGCGATGAGTTCGCGCTGGATCTCGTTGACGCCGCCGCCGAAGGTCAGTACCAGGTGCCGCTTGGCCTGGACGTCGAGCCAGTGCAGCAGCTCCGCGGTCGCGGGATCGGACGGGTCGCCGTGCGTCCCGACCGTCTCCTCCAGCAGCGCCGTGAGGCCCTGGATCCGGTCGGAGCCGAACACCTTGGTGGCGGAGGCGTCCGCCACGTCGACGGGGCCGCCCGCCTCGGCGGCCGCGACCTGCCAGTTCAGCAACTCGTTGATGAGCTCCGCCGCGCGGACCCGCGCCAGCGCACCCGACACGTCGGGGTCGCCCAGCAGTTCCTTCTCGTGGGCCCAGGCGTCCACCCGGTCGTACAGCGAGCCGATCCTGCCGGACGGGCCGAGCATGACCCGCTCGTGGTTGAGCTGGGTGGTGATCAGCTTCCACCCTTCGTTCTCGACGCCGACCAGCATGTCCGCGGGCACCCGCACGTCGTTGTAGTACGTGGCGTTCACGTGATGCGCGCCGTCCGCCGTGATGATCGGCGTCCAGCTGTAGCCGGGATCCTTCGTGTCCAGAATGAGGATCGAGATGCCCTTGTGCTTCGGGGCATCCGGGTCGGTGCGGACCGCGATCCACACGTAGTCGGCGTCGTGGCCGCCGGTCGTGAAGATCTTCTGGCCGTTCACCACGTAGTGGTCTCCGTCGCGGACGGCGGTGGTGCGGATCGACGCGAGGTCCGTGCCCGCCTCGGGCTCGGTGTAGCCGATGGCGAAATGCACTTCGCCCGAGAGGATCTTGGGAAGGAACCGCGCCTTCTGCTCCTCGGTGCCGAACGCCTGGAGCGTCGGCCCGACGGTCTGCAGTGTCACCGACGGTAGTTGCACGTCGGCGCGCGAGGCCTCGTTGACGAACAGGTACTGCTCGATCGGCCCGAAGCCCTTGCCGCCGAACTCCGTCGGCCAGCCCACGCCCAGGCGATCATCGCGGCCCATGCGCCGCACCACGTCCCGGAACACCTCGCCGTGCCGCTGCACGAGCATCTCGGTGCGTTCCTCGGGGGTCATCAGTGCGGAGAAGTAGTCGCGCAGTTCCGCCTGCAGCGCCCGTTGCGCGGTGGTCAGCGCGAGGAACCGCCCGGACTCGTCGGCGCCGGTGGCGTCGTCGCGGTGCGCCGCGGCGAGGGCGCGCACCGTCTGCGGGCCGCCGCCCACGAACCGGGTGAGGTCCTTGATGGTCGAGTAGAACCGGTGCAGCGGGTACGTGGCATCGACCCCGATGCCGCCGTGCAGGTGGTGGCAGGTCCGCACGGCCGACGGTGCCTCCGTCGCCAGCCAGTGCGCCGCGAGCGCCGTGGCTTCGTCGGCGGGGGACCCGGTGCCCGTGCGCCACGCGGCGGAGACGGCTGCGAGGTGCAGCGTGCGGGAGGCGATGTACACGTCCGCGATCTGCTGCGCCACGGCCTGGAAGGCGCCCAGCGGGCGCCCGAACTGCTCACGCTTGCGCAGATGGTCGACGGTGAGCGAGAGGGCTCCGGCGAGCGCACCGTCGGCGACGGCGGCCGCACCCGTCAGGCCGCACTCCCGCACCGCCTGTGCGACGGTGCCGTCCGTGGAGGCGCCCAGTACCGCCTCGGCGGGGACCTCCACGCCCGCGAGGTCGACGGTGCCCTCAGGCGCACCCGTCGAGGTGGGGCTCGGGACGACGGAGACACCGGGCGCGGACGCGGGCACCAGGAAGACCGCGGCACCGTCGTCGGTGGCCGCGCTCACGAGCAGCTGCGCGGCGTGCTGCGCGTAGCCGACGGCGACCTTGCGTCCGGTCAGCGCCCACCCGCTCGCGGTGCGGACGGCGCGCGTCGCGGGGGTGACCGGCATGGCGGCGCCCGCCTCGCCCAGGGCGCCCACGATGAGCTCGTCGCCGGTCAGGGCCGCGGGCAGCAGGGCCGCACGCTGCTCGGGGGTGCCGTGCGCCGCGACGGGCAGGATGCCGAGTGCGAGCCCGGCGAGCAGGGGCGCGCCGATCGCGAGCCGCCCGCCCTCGGTGAGTACGGCCGCCACCTCCTCGGCGCCGAGGCCTGCGCCGCCGAGGTCCTCGGGCGCGGGAAGGCCGAGCAGGTCCGCCTTGGCGAGGTCGGCCCAGATGGCGCGCCAGGCGTCCTCGGTGTGGGCGGCGGCGCCGTCGGCACGGCGCGCGGCGGCGTGGCCGAGCACGTCGGCGGCAAGGCCGGCGACGGCCACCTGGTTCTCGTCCGGACGGAAGTCCACGCGCACTCCTGATCTCGATACCGCGTACAAACGGTGAAACGTGTTCTATTTTTAGCAAGTGGGGCGAACGCCCGCAAGCGGATCGACGAAAGGGTGACCATGCGATTCACGTACGCCGAGGCGATGACGGACCCGTCGTACTACGTGCCGCTCGCACAGGCGGCCGAGGAGGTCGGCTATCACAGCATGTGCGTGGCCGACAGCATCGCGTATCCCGAGGTCTCGGACTCGACGTACCCGTACACGCCCGATGGAAGCCGGGAGTTCCTCGACGGCAAGGAGTTCATCGAGACCTTCGTGCTGGCCTCGGCACTCGCGGCGTCCACGAAGACCCTCCGCTTCACGCCCTTCGTGCTCAAGCTGCCGATCCGCCCACCGGTGCTGGTCGCCAAGCAGGCCGCCTCGCTGGCGGCGATGAGTGGGAACCGGTTCTCTCTCGGCGTCGGGATCAGCCCGTGGCCCGAGGACTTCGAGATCATGGGTGTCCCGTTCGAGCGCCGGGGTAAGCGGATGGACGAGTGCATCGAGATCATCAAGGGGCTCTCGACCGGCGAGTACTTCGAGTACCACGGCGAGTTCTTCGACATCCCGTCGATCAAGATCGCCCCCGTTCCGACGGAGCCGCTGCCGATCCTGGTGGGCGGCCATGCGGACGCCGCCCTGCGCCGCGCGGTGCGCCTGTGCGACGGCTGGATGCACGCGGGCGGCGACGGCGAGGAGCTCGACCGCATGCTCGCCCGGATCGACGAGTTGCGCGCCGAGCACGACAAGAAGGAGTTCGAGATCCACGTGATCTCCCTGGACGCGTACACCGTGGACGGCATCAAGCGCCTTGAGGACAAGGGCGTCACCGATGTCATCGTCGGCTTCCGCCTGCCCTACCAGCTCGGACCCGACACCGAGCCGCTGCAGCCCAAGATCGACCACCTGCGCCGCTACGCCGACTCCGTCATCAGTAAGTTCGCCTGAAGTTCAAGGAGATCCCGATGAAAGACGATCACCCCGCCGTCCTCGCGGGACGCGCCTCCCAGGCGGCGGCCAGCGGCCACCGCAAGGAGGAGTGGCTCGACCTGTTCGCCGCCGACGGTGTCGTCGAGGATCCGGTGGGCCCCTCCGGGTTCGACCCCGAGGGCGAGGGGCATCACGGCCGAGAGGAGATCGCAGCCTTCTACGACAAGACGATCGGCGTCGCCGAGTCCCTGGAGTTCCTCTTCGGCGACGGCTTCGCCTGCGGGAACGAGGTCGCCTTCACGGGCCTCATCCGCACCGTCATCGGCGGGCACGTCATCGACGCGGAAGGCGTCTTCACGTACAAGGTCGACGATGCCGGGAAGATCGTTGCGCTCCGCGCCTTCTGGGAGGTCGACCGAGCCATGGCCACCGCCCGCCCTCTAGGCCTGTGATCCGTTAGGGCATCTGGCGTCGCTGTTTGCCATTCGCTACTGCGAGTGAACGTGCGATGATGGACGCGTGAGCGACATCGACGGCGGACGAGAAGCCGCAAGAGGATTTCACTTTCAGTATGTCGTGAGCGCCAGCCGGGTACTTGAGATGGCGTACAGAAATAGTCGAATCGGTCACGTGCACGTTGAGCAGAGCGGTGTCGCGAACGCGACCGTCGCGGACGATCAAGCTGTTGATTTGTCTGTCCATTCAGTGGACGGACAAATTCTATCTGTAGTCCAGATAAAATCGGTTGCTAACCCTGAAGGCTCGACTGTCAGTGCTGGAAGAATCCTTTCGATAATTGAATCCCTGGCCAGGATTCCAAATGCAGAATCGTACGAATATGTGACAAATGCGAAGCTTGGGCCGAGTGGAGAGTCCCTGATGGCGCTGATCATTGGCGGAGGGCGAGAACTTGAAACCGAAATGGACCGCCTGCAGATCAAGGTACCTCATGTTCGGGCCGCGATCCGGCGTGGCCGCTTCATTCAAGTCTCGGATGCGGTGACTCTTCGGCGCGAGTTCCGATTTAGGCTTCGTGATATACGTTTGGCGCAGCGTGTCGGTACAGGAGTGGACTCTTCGGAGCTCCTTTCTGCCTTCATAATTGATAAGGTGACGCAGGCGGCTGCGGGCCTGAGAGGCACAGAAATTGATCGCGAAACTCTTCGCGGATGGCTGTCGACGAAACCAGCGGCGATTGCGTCGGCACTAGGGGATTATGACTGGGGAAATATTGTAGGAACGTGGCCCGCGCCATCGACGGTCCTCCGAGAGGGGGTGGCGGTGTCATAGCGTCGTAGCAACAGCCCTGGTAGACCGGGGTGGTGCGACGATACGGGGCTGATGTGCGGCGGATGTTGACGGTGGAGGATCGGGTTGAGATCTCGACGGGGTTGAAGGCCGGCTGGTCGATTCGGACGATTGCGGTGCACCTGGGGAGGGCGCCGTCGGTGATCTCGCGGGAGATTCACCGGAACTCCACGAAGACCGGCGGGTATCGGTGTGCCACCGCGGATAAGACTGCACGGCAGTCTCGTTCGCGTCCGCAGGAGCGTGTGATCGACCGTGATCCGATCCTCAGAGCGCGGGTCCTCGCGGACTTGAAGTCCTCGTGCACGCCGCGGCAGATCGCGGGCAGGTTGCGGTTGGAGGCGCAGGATCCCAGTGTGGAGCTCATGGAACGTTCTGTTGATGCTCAGGGCCGGACCGTCTCGCATGAGGCGATCTACCGGTGGCTGTACGTGTTGCCGAAAGGTGAGCTTGATCGGCAGGGAATCATGTTGCAGAGCAAGCGAACCCGCCGCAAGCCGCGCAAGCAGGTGGGTGAG
>NZ_LSRE01000007.1 GCF_001575205.1 Tsukamurella pseudospumae | reverse complement strand
CGCAGCGATCGCCGCCAACGCCGCGTCGACATCGCCTGCTAAGGCGGTGATCAGCCGCGACACCGTCGGATCGGAGGCGACCTGGCCCATCACCTGTGGTTGGGTGCGGAGCTGATCGAGGTCGGCCAGGCAGTCCCCGCCCGCCGCGATCGACACCGCCAGATCAAGCACCGTCTTCCCCGGATCGTGGATCGCGTTCGGCTTGCGCCACGGCATCAACGCACTGGTCAGAGCCGCGGTCAGACCGACCGTCTCGGCGGTACGAAGCAACAGCACTGTCCCGGCATGCGAGACGAGGTTCGTTCCGGCCGCGTCGACCGACACCTTCGGGTAGCAGGACGTAGACTGACTCACCAGAAAGGTGCTCCTTCGAGACTGGAAATAGGTTGGTGTGGTAACCCCTATTCTTCCAGCTCAGAGCACCTTTCTTCATGTCCGACACGACCTCACCCGCGAAAGGCCGAGGCTAGTCGTTGCCGCAATCGTAGCGGGAGCCACATCACGGTGGCTGGCACTTCTGACTGGCCGCTTCCGGCTGAGCGTAGACAGGTTCGCCCCGAATCGACGCGCGGCCCCAGCGCGGCCCCAGCCCCTTGCAGCGCCCCCGAACACGACAAAGACCCCGGCCGGAAACCTACTCCGACCAGGGCCTTTCCATCTGAGCGGGCGACGGGAATCGAACCCGCGTAGCTAGTTTGGAAGACTAGGGCTCTACCATTGAGCTACGCCCGCGTACGTCTCACGACGCTCGCAACATGCTACGGCATGGCCTCGCACGGGTGGAAATCACCTGCGGCGAACTGTTCGGCGGGCACCGAACCGTTCCGGCACCAGGCTGGTGTCATGCATCCCGATCGGCGGCGCACCGTCGCACTCCTGGCCCTGTCCCTGGCGTTCGGCCTGATCCAGTTCGACGCCACCGTCGTCAACGTCGTCCTGGGCTCGATGACCCGCGATCTGGGCGGCGGCCTGGGCCTCGCGCAGTGGGCGGTCGACGGCTACACCATCCCGTTCGCGGCGCTGATGCTCCTCGCCGGCCCCGCGGCCGACCGATTCGGACGCAAGCAGGTCTGCGTCCTCGGATTCGCACTGTTCGCGCTCGCCACGGCGGGCTGCGCACTGGCCCCCGGCTGGGCGGCACTGATCGGCTTCCGCGTCGTGCAGGGCGTGGCGGCGGCGATGATCCTGCCCAGCTCGCTGGCGATGATCGGCGAGCTCTACCCCGGTGCGGCGGAACGGGCACGGGCGCTGGGGATCTGGGGCGGGATCGCCAGCGCCGGATTCGCGGCGGGTCCGCCGATCGGCGGCCTCCTGGCCGCGAGCGCGGGGTGGCGCGCGGTGTTCTGGGTGGGCGCGCCGATCGCGATCCTCGCGGGGCTGGCCGTGTGGGCGACGGTGCCCGACTCGCCCCGGCACGCCCGCCCCCTGGACGTGCGGGGCGCGACCGTCGGCGCGGCGGCGCTGGCTCTCGGCACGGCCGCCCTCATCGAGCTCGGTCAGGGGCGCGCTGCGCTCGCGGGCGCCCTGGCGGCCGCCGCCGTGCTCGCGACCAGCGCCTTCGTCGCCTCCCAGCGCGTCGCGCGGCATCCCATGGTTCCCCGCGGGCTGCTCGCGCGCGGACCGTTCCGAGGCGCGGCGATCACGGGGCTGGTCTTCAACTTCGCGCTGTACGGGGCGCTGCTCGTCGTCGGGTTGGCCCTGCAGCAGGTGCACGGCCTGACGGTGCTCGAGACCGGGGCGGCGATCCTGCCGATGACGGTGGTCGTGGCACTCGGATCCACCGCGAGTGGATTCGTCACCGCGCGTACCGGTCCCCGGCC
Organism: Tsukamurella pseudospumae; assembly: GCF_001575205.1. Taxonomy (GTDB): domain Bacteria; phylum Actinomycetota; class Actinomycetes; order Mycobacteriales; family Mycobacteriaceae; genus Tsukamurella; species Tsukamurella pseudospumae. The sequence continues at coordinate 52,184 of NZ_LSRE01000007.1, read as the reverse complement.
GCCGATGGTCGCGGGCTTCGCCTGCGCGGCGACGGGCGCGCTGGTGGTCGCCGTCGGCGCGTCCCACCCGAGCGCGATCGTCACGGGGATGAGCCTGATCGGGCTCGCGTCGCTCGCCATGCCCGCGATGACCTCCGTCGCGCTGGACGCCGCGCCGCCCGAACACGCCGGGCTCGCCGGGGCGGTGCTCAACTGTGCGCGCCAGGCGGGCGGGGCGCTCGGCGTCGCCGGATTCGGGGCGCTCTACAACGCCACCGGCCGCACCTCCACCGCGCTCGCGGTGACCTTCGGCGCCGTCGCGGTCATACTCGTGGTGGGGGTGGTCACCAGCATCGGCGCCACCGCCCCCGGAGAGCAGGAGGTGCGCAGCGATGCCGGGTGATGCGGATCTGGCGGGGATCGGCGAGTTGTTCGCCGACCGCACCCGCAGCCGGATCCTCTTGTCCCTCTTGGGCGGTAGGGAGCTCGCCGCCGGCGTCCTCGCCGACGAGGCCGGAGTGTCGCGCCCCACCGCGAGCGGCCACCTCCGACGCCTCGTCGACGGGGGCCTGCTCGCGGTCCGGTCCGCGGGGCGCCACCGCTGGTACCGGATCGCGGGGCCGGAGGTCGCCGACCTCGTCGAGCGGTTGGCCGCGTTCGCCCCGCCGCAGCCGGTCAGCTCGCTCAAGGCGACCACCCGCGCGGAGCGCCTTCGCACGGCCCGCACCTGCTACGACCACTTCGCAGGCCGCCTCGGCGTCGCGATCATGGGCTCGCTGCTCGACCACGGACATCTGACGGGCGGCGACGGCCTGTTCCGCGACGACGGTGCCGACCGCCCCGCCTCGGCGGGCCGGGAGTTGGACTACCGCCTCACCGACGACGGGCTCGCCTTCCTCGACGACCTCGGCGTCGTGCTGCCCGACGGTGCCGCCCGCCCGCTGGTCCGGTACTGCATCGACTGGACCGAGACCCGGCACCACCTCGCGGGCGGCGCAGGCCGGGCGCTCAGCGACCGGTTCTTCACCGCGGGCTGGGCCGAACGCCTACCGCTGTACCGCGCCGTGCGGGTGACCCCCGCCGGGGAGCGGGTCCTGGCACGTCGATTCGGCGTCGACTGGCCCACCTGAGCCCATCCACCCGGATCACCGGGCTCACCGGGCTCACCGGGCTCACCGCACCAACGTGGCCGCCATCGCGATCGTCACCACCACCAGCAACCCGACGTACCACCGCGCGTGCGCAACATCGGACAGGCGCGGTGTGCGACGCCGCACCAGGACGATCACGGGGAGCGATCCCAGCATGAGGGCGCCCGCCGCTCGGAGATCGACGGCGCCCAGGAAACCGAATCCCGCACCGGCGGGCCGGCCGCCGGACCACAGCAGGAACACGGTGGTCGCAGGCAGCGCCACCGCGAGGGTCAGCGGATTCGCCAGCGCCGCCGCCACGTCCATGCGATGCCCGTTGCGCCGCATCATCGGCACGGTCAGGACGCTGCCGCCCACGCCCAGCACGGCCGCGACGGCGCCGATCGGGAGGCCGGCGGCCGACGGGATGGGAGGAGCATCGTCACCGTCCGGCCGCACGAAACCCGGCCGGACGGTGACGGACACGATCGTGACGACGAGGTAGGCGACGAAGCCCACTGCGATCGCGCCGCCGGGGACGTGCCGCGCCACGACCGCCCCGGCCGCTCCGCCGACGGCGAGGAGGCCGAGCAGGCGCCCGCTCCCCCGCAGCTCGGACAGCACCGCACGCCGGGTGGAGGCCGTCGCCACCGCGGCTGCGACCACCATCAGTACCGACGAGGTCGCGACGGCAGCGCGTGGGGCGTCGCCTCCCAGGTACGCGTCCGCCCACGTCAGCACCGGTACTGCGACGAACCCTCCCCCGAAACCGAACATCGCGGTCGTCACGCCCGACACCGCGCCCACCAGGACCAGGATCACTGCACTCACTCATCGATTCCACCGGACTCCGACGCTGCCGACAATCGATCGTGAGCTGGATATCTTCGAATCCCAGTAGCATCACGGGCATGCGGAACGTTCCGGTCATCGATCTCGAGGACCTCCCGCGGGACGTGCTCCCCGTCGGCACCGACTACCCCGACGGCTACGAACAGGCGCGGCACAGCCACCGTCGAGCGCAGTTCCTGTACGCCGCGACGGGCGTCATGGAGGTCGACACGGCGGACGGGGCGTGGACGGTGCCGACCGACCGCGCCGTCCTCATCCCGCCCGGCGAGCCGCACGCCGTCCGCTACGCGGGCGTGAGCACGCGCAGCCTCTACATCGAACCGGCCGCCGCTCCGTGGTGGCCGGCGCGTTGCACGGTCGTCGAGGTGACGGGACTGCTCCGGGAGCTCCTGCTGACCGCCGTCGACTTCCCCGCCGACTACGACGAGGCGGGACGCGCCGGAGCCGTCGCCGCGTTGCTGCTGCACGAGATCGCCGCCCTGGCACCGCTTCCGCTCCACGTTCCCCTTCCCGCCGATCCGGAACTGCGCGCGCTGTGCCGCGAGTACCTCGTCGAGCCCGAGGTCGCCGTCGACAACGCCACGTGGGCACGGCGGTGCGGGCGGAGCGAGCGCGCCTTCACCACGCGGTTCCGCGCGGCGACGGGGACCAGCCCCGCGGCGTGGCGCAGGCGTGCCCGGCTGCTCGCCGCCGTAGCGCTCCTGCGCACCTTCAGCGTCACGGCGACCGCGGGACGCCTGGGGTATTCGACCCCCGCGGCGTTCACCGCCGCGTTCACGGCCGAGTTCGGGATGCCTCCCTCGCGCGCACGATGGTCCGCCTAGGGTCGGATCATGACCGAACCCCTCCTGATCGAGCGCGACGGCCCCGTCGTCACCTGGACCCTGAACGACCCCGCGGCGCGCAACCCGGTGTCCGACGACGCGATGATCGAGGCGATCGAGCGCGCCGTCGACGCGGTCAACCACGACGACGAGGTCCGTGTCGCGATCCTCACCGGCGCGGGGTCGGCGTTCAGCTCCGGCGGCAACGTGAAGCACATGCGCGACAAGGAGGGCATGTTCGGCGGCACCGCGGCCCAGCAGCGGCAGGGCTACCGGCACGGCATCCAGCGGATTCCGCGGGCGCTGTACCACTGCGAGGTCCCGACGGTGGCCGCGGTGAACGGTCCCGCGATCGGCGCGGGCTGCGACCTCGCGATGATGTGCGACCTGCGAGTGGCCTCCACACGGGCGCTCTTCGCGGAGAGCTTCGTCAAAGTGGGGCTGATCCCCGGCGACGGCGGGGCGTGGCTGCTCCCCCGCATCGTCGGCATGGCGCGCGCCACAGAGATGGCACTCACGGGCGACGCGGTCGACGCCGAGACGGCGCTGGCATGGGGCATGGTGTCGAGCGTCGTCGAGCCCGACGACCTGCTCGCCGCTGCGCGCACCCTCGCGGACCGCGTCGCGGCGAACCCGCCGCAGGCCCTGCGGATGACGAAGCGCCTTCTCCGCGAGGGGCAGCACCAGAGCCTCGACGCGCTGCTCGAGCTGTCCGCGGCGATGCAGACCATCGCGCATGCGACCGCGGACCATCACGAGGCGGTCGCCGCCATGCTGGACAAGCGCCCGCCCCGCTTCACCGGGGCGTAGCCGCCCCCGCCCGCGCCCCGCCGTCCGACCGGCCGGGCAACGCGGGCGCCATCACCCACAGCACGCGCGCCCCCTCGGGTCCCGCGGCGAAGGCGTGCGGGCGTCCGGGGTCGAAGGTCATCGCGTCCCCGACGGCCAGCTCGACGCCCGGCTCCGGGGGCAAGGTGAGGTGCAGCAGCCCGCGCTGCACCAGTACGAAGGACACCTCGGCGGGTAGCGCGTAGGACTCGTCGCCGCTGCCGCCGCCGGGCTCGATGTCGCTGAGCAGCACCTGAACCCGCTGTTCGGCGGACGGCGTGAGCAGATACTCGGACAGGCCGGTGCCGCCGAAACTCACCTGCGGATAGGCGTCGGCCCGGACGACCGAGCCCGCCCCGCCACCGTCGAACAGCGATCCGACGGGGACCTCCAGGACCTCGCACAGCCGGACGAGGACGGCCATCGACGGTGCCGCGAGCCCCCGCTCCACCTTCGACAGGTATCCCTTGGTGACGCCGACCCGCTCCGCGATGTCGGCGAGCGTCAGCCGGCGGGAACGACGGGCCGCCTTGAGCGCCCCGCCCACCTGATCCGACACGGGCGGAAGGGCATCCGCCCCCGGAGCAATCGCATCCAACGCCTGTTTCCTCCCAGGAAACTCGAGTTGACAAGTCGGTCGATGTCCCACACTATGTGATCCGGCCCACAATTGCAGCCCCTGCGAGAGGATCCATCCGTGTCCGACGAAACCCAGCGCCCGTCGCAGCCCCGCGGACCGGTGGACGCGAGTCTCATTCCGCGCTACTGCGGCCCCGCGACCTTCGCCCGCCTGCCCCGACTCGACGAGGTGGACTCCGCCGCCGTCGCCGTGCTCGGCATCCCCTTCGACTCCGGCGTCAGCTACCGCCCCGGCGCACGCTTCGGCCCTGGCCACATCCGGGCGTCGTCGAAGCTGCTGCGGCCCTACAACCCCGCACTCGACGTCTCCCCGTTCGCCGTGCATCAGGTGGCCGACGCCGGCGACCTCGCGGTGAACCCGTTCGACATCCAGGAGGCGCTCGGCACCGTCGAGGCCGAGATCGCGCGCCTGCGCTCCGCGGGCTCCAAGGTCCTCACCCTGGGTGGCGACCACACGCTGGCCCTGCCGATCCTGCGGGCCGTCTCGGCCGACCGCGGCCCTGTCGCGGTGCTGCACTTCGACGCCCACCTCGACACCTGGGACACCTACTTCGGCGCGCCGTACACGCACGGCACCCCGTTCCGCCGGGCGAGCGAGGAGGGCCTGATCGACCTCGAGCGCTCGATGCACATCGGCATCCGCGGCCCGCTCTACGGCGAGCAGGACCTCACCGCCGACGGCGTGCTCGGCTTCCAGGTGGTCCGCTCGGACGACTACGAGAACGAGGGACTGCAGACGGTCATCGACCGCATGCGCCGTCGCCTCGCCGGGCCCGACGGTGCCGGCGGCCCCGTCTACGTCTCCGTCGACATCGACGTCCTCGACCCCGCGCACGCGCCCGGCACCGGCACGCCCGAGGCGGGCGGCATGACGAGCCGCGAGCTGCTGAACACGATCCGCGCGCTCGTCGGCACCGATGTGGTGGGCGCGGACGTCGTCGAGGTGGCCCCGCCGTACGACCACGCCGAGCTGACCGGCGTCGCCGCCGCGCACGTCGCGTACGAGCTGCTGTCGGTCCTCGCGGTGAACGCCCGGTGAACCCGTTCACGGCGGGCCTCATCGCCCGCAAGCCGGTCGACCGGATCCTGGCCGACAGCGCCGCCGAACACGAGGGACCGCAGCTCAAGCGGTCGATGGGCCTGGGCCACCTGACCGCGCTGTCCATCGGCGCCTCGCTCGGCACCGGCATCTTCGTCATCCTCGGCGAGGCGACGCCGAAGGCCGGGCCGGCGGTCATCGTCGCGTTCGTCCTGGCCGCCGTGACGGCGCTGTTCTCGGCGCTGTCCTACGCCGAGATGGCCGGAACCATCCCCGTGTCCGGCAGCTCCTACTCCTACGCGTACGCCACGATCGGCGAGCTCTTCGCGTGGGTCTGCGGCTGGTGCCTGCTGCTCGAGTACGGCGTCTCCGTCGCGGCGGTCGCCGTCGGCTGGGGCCAGTACATCAACGAGCTGCTGCGCACCCTCTTCGACGTCGAGCTGCCCGCCGCGATCGCCGCCCCGCCCGGCGACGGCGGCATCGTCAACATCCCCAGCATGGTGATCGTGGCGCTCGCGTGCCTCGTGCTGGTGGGCGGCGCCACGGAGAGCGCCCGGCTCAACACGGCCATGGTGGTCCTCAAGCTCTGCGTGCTGGTGTTCTTCTGCGCCATCGCCTTCACCGCCTTCAAGGCGGGCAACCTCAGCCCGTTCATGCCCTTCGGCGTCAACGGCATGACCGCCGCGGCGGCGATGGTGTTCTTCTCCTACATCGGCTTCGACGCCGCGTCGACCGCCGGTAACGAGGCCAAGAACCCCACCCGTGACCTGCCGCGCGCGATCATCCTGTCGCTCGGCATCATCACGGTGCTCTACTGCCTCGTGGCCCTCGCGGCGATCGGCGCGATGCCCTGGCAGGAGTTCGGCGGGTCCGAGGCTTCACTGGCGAAGATCCTCACCGGGGTCACCGGTCAGACCTGGCCATCCGTGATCCTGTCGATCGGCGCCGTGATCGCCATCGCCAGCGTGGTGCTCGCGGTGATGTACGGCCAGACCCGCATCCTCTACACGATGGGCAGCGACGGCCTGGTGCCGAAGGTCTTCGCGAAGGTCAACCCGCGCACCTTCGTGCCCGTGCGCAACATCCTCATCGTCGGTGCGCTCGTCGCCACGCTCGCCGGGTTCGTCCCCCTGGGCGAGCTCGCCAACGCCACATCGATCGGCTCGCTCTTCGCCTTCGCGCTGGTCAACGTGGGCGTGATCGTCCTGCGCCGCACCCGCCCCGATCTCCCCCGGGCGTTCCGGACGCCGCTCTTCCCGGTCGTCCCGGTCCTCGGCATCGGCTTCTGCGTCTACCTCATGCTGCAGCTGGAGACCCCGACGTGGATCGCCTTCGGCATCTGGTCGGCGGTCGGCCTCGCGGTCTACTTCGGCTACGGCTACCGCCACTCGCGCCTGCGGGGCGGGGTCGCGCTCGCGAAGGAGGCGTCATGACGGTCGTCGTCGGGATGTACCAGGGGCCGGAGGGCCTCGGGCCCGAGCCGGACGTCGGGCGCAACCTGGCCGCGATCGACGATGCGGCAGCCCGCGCCGCCGCCGGCGGCGCGCAGATGCTGGTGACGCCCGAGCTGTCGGTGACCGGCTACGACATCGGCCCGGCCGCAACCGAACTCGCTCGTCCGCGCGGCGGCGAGTACCACGCGGCGGTCGGCGCGGTCGCCCGCCGCCACGGCATCGCCATCGTGGCGGGGTATCCCGAGCGCGAGGGCGATCGGGTCTTCAACGCCACCACCGTGATCGCTCCCGACGGTGCGGAGCTCGCGCACTACCGCAAGACGCACCTCTTCGGGGACCTCGACCGCGCGGTCTTCGCACCCGGCGACGAGCTGCCCGTGCAGTTCGACCTCGGCGGCCTGCGCTGCGGGCTCCTCATCTGCTACGACGTGGAGTTCCCCGAGGCCGTCCGCGCCCACGCGGAGGCCGGCACCGACCTGCTCCTGATCCCGACGGGCCTGATGGAACCGTTCGGCCGGATCGCGGAACGTCTCGTGCCGGTGCGGGCCTTCGAGAGCCAGTTGTACATCGCGTACACCAACCACTGCGGCCGCGAGAGAACGCTCGAGTACTGCGGGCTGAGCACCGCTGCCGGACCCGACGGCGAGGTCGTGGCCCGCGCCGGACGCGACGAGGAACTCCTGACCTTCACCGCCGACGCCGAGGGGCTGCGCGAGGCCCGCATTGCGAACACCTACCTGCGCGACCGGCGCGCCGACCTGTACTAGCCCCCGAGAAGGAGCGCACATGACCCAGCCCGCCATGCCCGCCCACGGCCCGTCCGCATCCGAGGCACCCCTGACGATGTTCGGGCCCGACTTCCCCTTCGCCTACGACGACTGGGTGACCCACCCGGACGGCCTGGGCAGTGTCCCGGACGAGGCGCTCGGGACCGAGGTCGCCGTGATCGGTGCCGGCCTCGCCGGGCTCACCGCCGCCTACGAGCTGGCCCGGATCGGCCTGAAACCCGTGGTGTACGAGGCGGACCGGATCGGCGGGCGGATGCGCAGCGAGCGGTTCTCCGGCTACGACGACGATCTCGTCGCCGAGATGGGCGCGATGCGCTTCCCGCCCTCGTCCACCACGCTGCAGCACTACCTGGACCTCGCGGGGCTGCGGACGCAGGCCTTCCCGAACCCGCTCGCGGACGCGACGCCCAGCACCGTCATCGACCTCAAGGGTGAGAGCCACTACGCGCGCACCGCCGCCGACCTGCCGCCCGAGTTCGCCGAGGTGGCGAAGGCCTGGGACGCGACGCTCGCCGACTACGCCGACGCCGCCGAACTGCAGGACGCGATCCGCGCCCGGGACGTGCCGCGGATCCGGGCCGTGTGGTCGCGCCTCGTCGAGGAACTCGACGACCAGACCTTCTACGGCTTCCTCACCGCCTCGAAGCACTTCCGCTCCTTCGCGCACCGGGAACTGTTCGGGCAGGTCGGATTCGGCACCGGCGGCTGGGACACCGACTATCCCAACTCGATGCTGGAGATCCTCCGGGTCACCTGCACCGCCGCGGACGACCACCACCGCGGCATCGTCGGGGGCTCGGACCGGCTCCCGAAGCACCTCTGGGAGAACACCTTCGACGGTGCCCGGTCGGTCAAGGATCTCAACGGGGGCGCGCACCGCCCCGCGGTGACCGAGATCCGCCGGACCGCAGGCCCCGGCGGTGCGCCGCGCTACACCCTGGTCGACGCGGGCGGCGAGACCCGCACCTTCCCCGCGGCGATCTTCACCGGCCAGGCGTGGATGCTGCTCAACACCATCGACTGCGACGACGACCTGTTGCCCATCGACCACTGGACCGCGGTGGAGCGCACCCACTACATGGGCAGCTCCAAGGTGTTCGCGCTGGTCGACCGCCCGTTCTGGCTCGACGTCGACCCGGCCACCGGCCGGGACACGATGTCGATGACCCTGACCGACCGGATGAGCCGCGGCACCTACCTGCTCGACCACGGTCCGGACCGGCCCGGCGTGATCTGCCTGAGCTACACCTGGTCCGACGACTCGCTCAAGGTGCTCCCGCTGGACGTGAACGCGCGGATGGACCTCATGCTCAAATCTCTCGGCGAGATCTACCCGGGCGTGGACATCCGCAGCCACATCATCGCCACGCCGAAGACCGTGTCCTGGGAGACGGAGCGCTACTTCATGGGCGCGTTCAAGGCGAACCTGCCGGGGCACTACCGGTACCAGGAGCGCCTCTACACGCACTTCATGCAGGAGCGGCTCGATCCGCGGCACCGCGGCTTCTTCCTGGCGGGCGACGACATCTCGTGGACCGCGGGGTGGGCCGAGGGCGCGCTCCAGACGGCGCTCAACGCCGTCTGGGGCGTCGTGCACCACCTCGGCGGCGGCACGCGACCGACCAATCCCGGACCGGGCGACGTCTTCGCGGACATCGCACCGATCCGGCTCGGCGACGAGCGCGGCACGCGCGCCTGAGCGGCGCTGTGCTCAGTCCCGGGACAGTGCGGTCACCAGGCCGCCGCGCCCCGGGATCATGGTGACGTTGCGGTGCCTCGGCTGCTCGGCCGGGGCGTCCGTCATCGCGAGATCGACGCGCTGGAGGATCTGCGTGACCACCACCCGCAGCTCCGCCATCGCCAGGCCCGCCCCGAGGCAGCGGCGGGAGCCGCCGCCGAAGGGCATGAGCTTCTGCGGCGAGGGCTTGACGCCCAGGAAGCGCTCGGGATCGAAGGCGTAGGGCCGCGGGTACAGCTCCTCGCGGTGGTGCAGCAGCAGGATCGAGATCAGTGCCACCACACCGCGGTCCACGACGTAGTCGCCGAACCGCCAGTCCGACAGCAGCTCCCGTGCCACGATCGGCACCACCGGGCGGCTGCGCATCGACTCGTTGATCAACGCCTCGAGGTAGGCCTCCTCGTCGTCCTCGCGGGCGGCGAGGACCGCTCGCCGGTACACCTCGGGGTTGCGGGTGAGGCGCTCGAAGGTCCACGCCACGGAGTTCGACGTGGTCTCGTGCCCGGCGAGCACCAGGGTGAGCAGCTCGTCGCGGATCTCACTGTCGGCCAGCGGCGCACCGTCGTCACCGCGCGCTGCCATGAGCACCGTGAGGATGTCCGAACGGCCCCCGCCGTCCGGCCCGTCCGCTCCCTCCCGGCGCCGCTCCGCGATCACGGCGTAGATCGCCCTGTCGAGCGGGCGGAGCACCATCTTCAACGCGCCCCGCGGCTCGGGGCTGCGTGCATTGACCAGCTGCACCACGGTGGCGAGCGGGTGGGTCGAGAGGTGCAGCAGCCGGATCATCGACGAGCGGACAGCGCGCTCCGCCCGCGTGGCGCCCGCTTCGTCGTCGATGCCGAACACCGCCGACATGATCACGTCGAGGGTGATCTGCTGCCCGATGTCGGCGAGCGCCACCCGCTCCCCCGGCTGCCACTCGTCGATGCGGCGCGCCGTGGCGGCGTCGATGCGCTGCTGATACGCCGCCACCGCGCGCCCGTGGAACTGCGGCAGAAGGAGCCCGCGCTGCTGCTTGTGCCGCGGGCCGACCGAGGTGAGCACCGAGTCCGGCCCCACGATCGGCCGCAGCGGGGAGAACCGGGTGGCCGACGGCGCACCGTCGGGGCGCGACATCAGCGACGCGATGTGGGCGGGGTTGGACAGCATGACGATCCGCCCCGGACCGCCGGCGAACTCGGACCGGAACACGTCCCCGTACCGCTCCGACGCGCCGAAGATCACGTCCCCCTCGCGCAGGGTGTAGGTCAGAGACGCCCGCACCCGGCCCATCGGCAACGACGGGGCCGCACTCAGCCCGGCGCCGTCGTCCACCGGACCTGCATCGTCCGAGTTCCTGCCCGAGATCCCCGGCCGCGCGGGATCACGGAGATGCCAGGCGGGTTCGGGGATGGACAGGGTGCGCGCGACGGTGCCGCCCAGCCCGCTGCCGAATCCGGATCGGGCGGCGCGTGTGATCGTGGTCATATCGTCCTCCTTCATCGATTGTGCACGCCCGTGCTCTCCCGCGGGCGGCGGCCGGTTCTCAGGGGACGACGGTGCCCAGCGGCCCGGTCCGGTGGTCGCGCTCGGCGACCGCGCGGTGAACGTCGCGCGCGCCGAAGTCGAGACCGTCGCGGTCGTGGGTGAGGACCGCGATCGCGAGGACGAACGCGGCGATGACTCCAACGGTGATCATGTCCTGCTCCTTCTCCCGTGCCCGGTGGGTGTCCCGGGTCCGTCTTCGACGCTATCGCCGGCGTCGACGCAGGTCAGCGTGCTCAAGTCGGATTCGCGCCCCCGCCCGGGGGTGGAGCCGGGGATCCGCCCCCGGGCGGATGAACCGGGCTGGTCGCGCGGCTACGATGCAAGCCATGCGCGCTCTGCGGTGGCTCGAGGCGCGGTACCGGCGTGTACTCGCGCAGCTGGGCTACGAGTACCCGCCGTACTACATGACCATCACCGAGGCGGCGATGGTGCTGCTGACGATCGGAGCGGTGGCGCCCCGAGTGCTCGCCGGACCGCAGGTCGCGCAGTGGGTGTGGCTCGCAGCCGCGATCGCCCTGTCGCTGGTGCACCTCAGCGCCAGCCTCGTGAGTGCTCGATCCGTGTCGATCACCGCGCACACCGCGGCCACCCTGGGCGTGGCGATGCTGTTCTGGTGCGTGCCCACGACCTTCGACGTGGTGCCGCTCATGCTGGTCCTCGGCATCACCCAGGTCGCGGCGGTCTGCACGCCGCGAGTGGCGGCGACCCACCTGGCCGTGTACCTCGCCGTCGTCATCGGCGCCGGCCTGCTCGGCGCGAACCACCAGGCCTGGCTCATCGTGCTGACGGTCTGCTTCGGTGCCGCGGTCGGCCAGCTGCTGCAGAACCAGCTCCTCCTGCTGCGCGCCGAGCGCCGGGCGCAGGCGGCACGCACGGCGCTCGATCGTGCGGCCATCGCCGCCGAGGTCCACGACGTGGTGGCGCACTCGCTCGCCGTCGTGCTGCTCAACGTGACCGCCGCCCGTCGCGCGCTCGAGTCCGACGACGACCGGGCCGAGGCCGTCGAGGCCCTCCGCGACGCGGAGACCCAGGGCCGCACCGCGATGAAGGACATCCGCAACACCATCGAGCTGCTGCGCACCGACGGACCCGGATCCGCGCAGCCCGGCCTGGCCGACATCCCCGAGCTGGTCGCGTCCTTCGAGCGCGCCGGACTCGCGGTGACCCTCGACCAGCGGACCTCGTCGACGGCGCTCGCCGGCACCTCCGGTCTCGCCGCCTTCCGGGTGGTCCAGGAGTCCCTGGCCAACGCCGTCAAGCACGCACCGGGCGCGCAGGTCGCGGTCACCGTCGAGGCCCGGGAGCGGCGAGGCCTGGCCGTCCGGGTCGCGTGCCCCGTGCCCGACGGTGCCCGCCGCGCCCCGGGTGGGACGGGCCTCGACGGCATGCGGGCGCGCGTCGAGAGCGCGGGCGGCACCCTCACGACCGGTCCCGTCGACGGGACCTGGCTGGTGGACGCGCGATTCCCGGCGGCCCGCCCGAGTCCGACCGTCCGTCAGGAGACCCCGTCATGACCGTGACCGACCCGCCGATCCGGCTGCTGCTGGTGGACGATCAGGACCTGGTGCGCCTCGGGCTCCGCCGGATCCTGCGCCGCCGCGACGGATTCGAGGTCGTGGCCGAATGCTCCGACGGCGACGAGGTGGCGCGTGCGGTCGCCGACTCCGCGCCGGACGTGGTGCTGATGGACTTGCGGATGAAGCGGATGAGCGGCATGGAGGCCACCCGACGCGTCACCGGGAACAACGGCGCCCCACCGGTTCTCGTCCTCACCACGTTCCGCGACGACGACCTGCTGTCGGAGGCGCTGCGCGCCGGCGCATCCGGCTTCGTGCTCAAGGACTCACCGGCGGAGGAGCTGATCCGGGCCGTGCGGCTCGTCGCTGCGGGCGAGGCCGTCCTCGACCCGGCGGTGACCGGCCGCGTGCTCGAGACCTACCGCGCGGCACCGGTCGCGACCGCGGCACCGTCGGGCCCGGCGATCACCCGGCTGACGTCCCGGGAGATCGACGTGCTCGCCCTCGTCGGGCGCGGGATGTCGAACGACGACATCGCCGCCGAGCTGGTGATCTCCATCGTGACCGTGAAGAGCCACATCGGATCGATCTTCACCAAACTCGACGTCCGCAACCGCGCCGAGGCGATTGTTTTCGCGTTCGATCACGGCATCGTCCGGCCGGGCGGCTGACGGTCCGGAGGGGCGGGGCCAGGTCTTCGCCCCCGATCACGGCATCGTCCGCCCCGGCGGCTGACGCTCCGGCCCGCTACTGCCGCTCGACGAAGACGGGCTTCTCCTTGTTCATCGCCGCGGTGCGGGCGATGGTGTGATTGCGGCCGCGCAGGAGGCCCAGCTGGAGTGCCTGCTCGACGGGGAAGGACAGGCGCGAGCCGCTGTACCAGGTGTTCTCGAACAGGGCCTTCGAGGCGGCCACCGCATCGGGCGAGCGCTCCTTGAGCTTCTCCACCAACTCGAGGGCGTCCTTCATCGGATCGGCGGAGACACCGGTCACCAGGCCCCAGTCCAGGGCCTGCTTGGCGGTGAACATCTCGCCGGTCATCGTCAGGCGCTTCGCGACGTCGATGGTCGTGAGCTGGGCGATCGACGCGGAGATCGACATGTCGGGGATCAGGCCCCACTTCGCCTCGAGGATCGAGAAGTCGGCCTCGGTGGAGGCGTAGCGGAAGTCAGCGCCGAGTGCGATCTGCAGACCGCCGCCGTAGCAGTGTCCGGTGACCACGGCGATCACGGGCGCGGGCACACTGCGCCAGGCCCAGCCGGCGGCCTGGAAGCTGTTCGCGGCCGAGATCCGCTTCGGGACGAAGTTCATGAACAGGCGGCGCTGTTCCTTGCCCGCCGAGGCGAAGTCGAGGCCGGAGCTGAACGAGCTGCCCTCGCCCGAGAGGATCACGGCGCGCAGCGAGTGGTCGTTCTTCGCGCGGTCCGCGGCCCGCGCGAGATCGTCGAGCATGTCCAGCGTGAGGCCGTTGTGCTTCTCCGGACGGTTGATTCGCACATAGGCGACCTCGTCGCGCACCTCGTAGTCGATGTTCGACATTCGCTTCTCCTCGATTCCGCTCGCCGTTGGCCGTCAGACCAACCCTAGCCGCCGCGTTGCTCCCGATACTGGAAGGCACGGCTGAAGTACCATGACGGCCATGGCGGTCACGTTGCACATCACGGGGGAACCCGAGTCGGACGCGGTGCTCTCCGAGCACCCGTTCGCGCTGCTCGCGGGCATGCTCCTCGATCAGCAGTTCCCCATGGAGCGGGCGTTCGCGGGTCCCTGGAAGGTCCTCGAGCGATTCGGGAGCATCGATCCCCGCGACATCGCGGTCGCGGATCCGGTGCGATTCGAGGAACTGTGCACCACCCCGCCCGCGATCCACCGCTACGGGCGCGCCATGGCGGCCCGACTGCAGGCGCTCGCGCGGATCGTCGTCGACGAGTACGACGGACACGCCGAGCGCATCTGGACCGAGGCCTCGTCCGGCGCCGATCTGGTCAAGCGGATCGAAGCGCTCCCCGGGTTCGGCGCCCAGAAGGCGAAGATCTTCGCGGCACTCGTCGGCAAGCAGCTCGGCGTGAAGCCCCGCGGGTGGGCGACGGCGGTCGGCGACTACGGCAAGGCCGGTTTCCGCTCCGTCGCGGACGTGGTCGACGGCGAGTCGCTGCAGAAGGTCCGCGCCCACAAGAAGGAGATGAAGGCGGCCGCGAAGAAGGAGGGCGCATGACGGGTCCCGGCCCGCACGGCGGATACCACCCGCAGGAACCCGGCCAGGCGTACTCTCAGGCCCTTCCGCTGCCCGCGCCTCCGCGCGGCCCCGCCGCCCCCGGCCCCGTCCCCGGCGGCCCGCCGCCGCAGCCTCCCCGGAAGCCCTCGTCGGGCCGCAATCTCATCGTCGGCATCGTGGCCGTCGCGGCGGTGGTCGCGCTCATCGCGGCGATCGTGACGGCGGCACTGCTCAACGACTCCAAGGGGGGCAACGACCCCGGCAAGGGCGCGACGTCGGCGACGATCGACGCGACCGGTCAGGTGTTCCGGATCAACGACTGCCTCTACGACGTGCCCGAGAACCCCAAGGTCGGCAACTGCGACGACGGCGGGTCCCCGTACAAGGTCACCCAGGTGATGCCCGTGGGCGAGGCGTGCAAGAAGGAGCAGACCTCGATCACCAAGGGGCGCGCCTACTGCCTGACCCCGAACCTCAACGTGAACTACTGCTACTCCGCCCCGGTCCCGGGAACCTGGATCAAGGCGGCCGCGCAGTGCGGCGCGCCCGGCACCATCACCGTGATCTCCGTGGTGGGCGGCCTCAAGGACTCCGCCCGCTGCACCGGCGAGTGGGACCGCAGCTACTTCTTCGACGACCCCGTCTACACCATCTGCGCCAAGTCCTACACCTGAGTCTCGGGCGAGCTCTCGGCCGAGGCCTCGGGCGCCGGCAGCACCGTCGGACCTGCGGACGGCGCGTCGATGATGCGGGCGGGGCGCGGCTGCCGCGGCTGCGCAGCCCGGGCCATCTCGTTCGCGGTGCGGAGCGCGAACTTAGGCAGGCTCGACAGCAGGTCCGTCACCGGCTCGGCGACGGTGTTGGCCGCACCCACCACGGTCTCGATGTCGCTGATCCGCTGATTCATCGCGGACACCGTGGGGGTGAGCCGGTTGAGCGCGTCGGTCATCGCGGCGAGTTGCGCGACGACACCGTCCTCCGCGGTCAGCACGTCGACGATGCCGCCGTCCCGGGTGGCACGGTCCAGCGGACCGTCGGGCCGGATGATCCGATCGACGGATCCCCCCTCGTTGAACAGGTCCGCCACCCGATCGGCCGCGCCGCCGGGACCCACCACCCGGTGGATGGCACCCTCGTCGCCGAGCAGATCGGAGACGCGGTGCACGATCGACGGCACGCGCTGCGCGGCGGTGATCAGGTTCTCGTGGCGGGTGCCGTCACCCGAACCGGGATCGAGCCGGTCCGCGGCCATCCCGACGACGTCGCGCGCCACCGCGACGGAGGTCTCCGCCGCGGCGAGGCCGAGACCCGCGGCGGCCAGCCCGACACGTGCCGGGGCGAGCAGTACTTTCGGAAACTCCATGGTTCCAGCGTAGCGCCGATCCGCGATCGCGGAATCAGGAGATTCCCTGAGGTCAGACGCCGGGTGTGGGGCTCACCACGTAGGTCACGTCACCGTCGTTCGCGGAGATCCCGACGGTGAAGCCGTGGCCCCGGTACACCGCCCCGACCCGGCCGGCGTCCAGCGGGACGCCCGGCGCGACCGGCGCGAGCCCCGCGGCGAGCAGGGCGCGGGCGGCGGCCACCGTGTCGCGTCCGTCGACGGTGACGCGCCACATCGGGTGGCCCATGTCGATCGTCTCCGCCTTGCTGACCGTGCCGACGATCGGCACCTGCGCGACGGGGTATCCGGCGGGCAACGGCGTCACGGCGCGCGGCGGCGCGCCGCAGCCGCCCGCTCCCATCGCGACCGCGGCAACGACAAGGGCGGCGCCGATCACGGCGCCGCCCCTTCTCGTCTCGAGCACGGAGATCAGATCGAGATCCGGCCCTCGGCCAGCGCTCGGATGATCTGCTTCTCGCGGCGGGCGCGGGCGACCCGCGATCCCACGACGACGAGCACCAGCACGACGGCACCGGCTGCCGCGGCGAGTACCGGCGGCTTGGTCACGGTGGCGATCACCGATTGCTGGGCCTGCTCGGCGAGCTTGCGGGGATCCGCGCGCTCCCCCAGCTGATCCAGCGTCGCCGCCAGCTGCTCCCGGGCGCGCTCGATATCGCGCTCGATGCTCTCGGTGTCACGTGCCACTTCGCTCTACCTCCGGGTCAGCCGGCCTGCAAATACTTCTCCGACTCTAGACCAGCGGTCGCGGCCGCGGCCCGCTGCGGGGCCCGGGCGGCACGATCCGGCTCCGCGGGGAGGGCGAAGGTGGCCTGGACCTGCAGCCACTGCGCGAGGATCTGGCAGCCCGTGAGCTCGTAGTCCTCGTGCCGGAGCCGGGCGAGCGGCTCGTTCGCGTAGGCGGTGTGCCGGTCGCCGCGCAGGTTGTAGTCCCGCCCGCGGTAGTTCACCCGCGGCAGGTAGCCCAGGATCTCCCGACCGGCGGTGCGCAGCCGGTCCACGTCGCGCCGCCACTGCCGCGACCCGAACGCGGTGCGGGTGGCGTTCTGGAAGCGGTGCCCCAGGTACTCCCCGGCCGCGCGCGGCGCCCAGGTCGCCAGGTCGCGGAGCGTCAGATAGGCGGTCGCGTCGGCGATGTCACGCACGAAGGAGTCGACGCTGGCATTGCAGATGACATCCTGCGGGTGCGAGATCCACAGCAGCGGCAACCCGTCCGGCACCGCGGGTCCGTCGCCCGCGACGCCCGATCCGCACAGCGCGGGGTCGCTGCCGTGCGGCCGCTCCGGGTCGGAGATCAGGCCGGCGGCGAGCACGTGCGGCGCGAGCACGGGACCGTCCGCCATCGCGCCCAGGACCCGTCGGACCACGGTGCAGCCCTGCGAGTACCCGATGAGGACCACCGGCCCGTCGATCTCGGCCATCGCCACGAGAAGGCGTTCGACGCCGATCGCGACGGACTCCGCGAACGAGACGCCGTCGCGCGCCGGGACCGGGCCGTACGACGCCGGGTAGCCCACCCACCGGTCGGTGAACCGATCGTCGAGTTCCGCCACCACATGGCTGAGCATGCCGGTGACATCGGTGCGCGGATCGTCGATCCACGACTCGCCCGTACCGCCGACGGCGAGCACGGTGATCCGGGCCCGGCCGGCGTCCGCCGGTCGTCGGGCCGCCCTGCTGTGGACGGTCAGCGTGTTCATGCCCGCGACTCAACCCGCTGCGTGTGTGAACGAGCTGAAATCCATGTTAAGAAAGCGGTTCTGTGTCTGAGCTAACAGCGCGGTCAACTCTGACAGGTGGGACACCAGTAGAGGTTTCGCGCCTCCATCACCTCGGTGCGAACGGGCGTGCCGCACACCCGGCAGGGCTCGCCGGTGCGCCGGTAGACATAGGTCCGGGGCCGGTCCTCGGCGTACGACGGTGCGCCGTGGTCGTGTTCGGGACGCACTACGTGCATGCGCCCGCGCTCGACGCCGATCGGCATGAGCGCGACCAGGTCCGCCCAGATGCCGTCGAACTCCTCACCGGACACGTCCCGCCCCTCGCGGTGCGGGTCGATCCCGGCCCGGAACAGCACCTCCGCCCGGTAGACGTTGCCGACGCCCGCCAGCACCTTCTGGTCCATGAGCAGCGCGCCGATCGGTCGTCGCGAGCGCTCGATGCGCCGTCGTGCGTCGTCCGGGTCGGAGTCGGGTCGCAGCGGGTCGGGCCCGAGACGGGCCAGGACACCGTCGACCTGCTCCTCCGTGACGAGCTCGCAGGCGGTGGGGCCGCGCAGGTCCGTGCCGCCGCGCGGTCCGACGATGCGGTACCTCACCTGCCCCACGGGCGCGGGCGCGGCACCGTCGACCAGGCCGAAGTCCGTGAACGCGCCGTACAGGCCCAGGTGCACGTGCACGATCGCGCCGCCCTCGTAGCGGTGCCACAGGTGCTTGCCCCAGGAATCCGCGCGCTCGAAGACCCTGCCGTCGAGGCGCTGCGCCTCCGGTGCGAACCGCCCTTGGGGGCTGGAGACGCGGACGCCCTCGCCCCCGAACAGTGCGTCGTGGGCGAGGGCGAGCCGGTGGAGTGTGTGCCCCTCGGGCAATTACGCCTCCGGCGAGGCGGGCACCTCGGGCGCGACGCCCGTGCGCTCGTACTCCGAGAGGATGTCGATGCGGCGCTGGTGGCGCGGCTCGTCGGACCACTCGGCGGCGAGGAACGCGTCGACGATGGCGAGCGCCTCCTCCTTGCTGTGCATGCGGCCGCCGAGACCGATGAGCTGCGCGTTGTTGTGCTGCCGCGCCAGCTGCGCGGTCTCGACACTCCACGCCAGGGCGCAGCGAGCGCCGGGCACCTTGTTGGCGGCGATCTGCTCGCCGTTGCCGCTGCCGCCGAGCACGATGCCGAGGCTGCCCGGGTCGGCGACGACGCGCTTGGCGGCGTCGATGCAGAAGGCCGGGTAGTCGTCGAGGGCGTCGTAGGTGTGGGCGCCGCAGTCGACGACCTCGTGGCCGCCCGCCGTCAGGTGCTCGATGATCTGGGACTTCAGTTCGAATCCGGCGTGATCGCCGCCGAGGTAAACGCGCATGGCTACAAGTCTTGCACGCGCCGCGCGAGCATCGATGAGCGGCACAGCCTACATTCGATGGCATGGATGACAGCACCGAGCAGACACCGGGGCAGGAGCCGAAGGACGACTCCGCCCCCACCGAGTCCGCCCGCAGCGGCGCCTTCAGCTCCGAGCCGAACGAATCGACGATGCCCAGCACGGGCTTCTTCCCCGTCGTGCAGCCGGAGGACGTAGCACCGGGCGCGGACGCCGCAGCGTCCGTCTCCCCCTCGGACGCTGCGACCTCCGCGATCCCCGCCGCCGATTTCCCCACCGAGCGACACCGGACCGGCAGCCATCACGCGCTGCCCGAGCTGGGCGCGCACGACCCGGCGGTCACCGCCGGGCTCGGCGCGGCACCGTCGTATCCGGGAACCGGCGAGATCCCGCAGTTCCCGGCCGGCGCTCCCTTCGGCGCCGGGCCGCAGTTCCCGGGCGGACCGGCCGGACCCGTCGGTCCGGTGACGCCCGTGTACCAGCCGCCCGCCTACGCGGGCGCGCCCCGGCGGCACCCCTGGGAGATCCCGCTGCTGGTGATCGTGATCCTGGTGACCCTGCTCATCTACGGCGGCTCGATCCTGCTGGCGATGCTCGGCGCCATCAACGAGTACACGCTGCTCGCGCTGCTGGTCCCGATCGTCCTGTGGCTCGGGCGAGGCATCAACTGGGCCTCACCCCGGGTCCAGGGCATCCAGATGACGCCCACGCAGTTCCCCGAGGGCTATCGGATGGTGCGCGAGGCCGCGGCCCGGTACGGCATGCGCGAGGTGCCCGATGCGTTCGTCGTCCTCGGCAACGGACAGATCAACGCCTTCGCGTCCGGCCACGGGTTCCGCAGGTTCGTCGTGGTCTACAGCGACCTGTTCGAGATCGGCGGCGAGGCCCGCGATCCCGAGGCGCTGGCCTACATCATCGGTCACGAGGTGGGCCACATCGCCGCCGGCCACGTGTCCTACTGGCGCCAGGTCGGCTCGTTCGCGATGAGTTACCTGCCCGTCATCGGGACCGCGCTGTCGCGCTCGCAGGAATACACCGCCGACAACTACGGCTACTTCAACGAGCCCGCCGGGATCCCCGGCGGCATGGGCGTGCTCGGCGCCGGCAAGTACCTCGGCAAGCAGGTCGACTTCGACCAGCTCGCCGACCGCGCGTCCACCGACAAGGGCTTCTTCACCTGGGTGGTGAACCTCCTGTCATCCCATCCGGTGCTCACCTGGCGCGCCGCGGCGCTCCGCAACCGGACGCGCGCGGGCTCGCTGTGGTTCGCACCGTCCCAGCCGCTCCGCGGCATCGGCGGCGGCGCCGTCGTGCCCGCCGGGCCGGTACCCGTCTACAACCGCCAGGAGACGCTGGCCCCCGCGCCGGGCCAGGTCCCCCAGGGCCCCGTGGGCCCCCAGGGCCCGTTCGGTCCGGGCGCCCATCAGGTCCCCTCCGGGCCGGCGCCCCAGGGGCCCGTGGGTCCGTACCCGCCGCAGGGGCCCGGCCAGGCCCCGCAGGGCCAGCAGCAGCCGCCCGCGCAGCCCGGCCCGAACCAGCCCGGCCCGAACGGACCGGACGGCTCCTGATCGCGCTCTCCACCACGACCGGGGCCCCGTCGCACGTGCTGCGACGGGGCCCCGGGTCTGTGTCCGAGGGGCTGTCAGTCGAACTCGGGCTCCTCGGTCCGTGTGCGCTGAGCTCGACGAGAGACCACCTGGTCAGTCGAACTCGGGCTCCTCGGTCCGGGTGCGCTTGAGCTCGTAGAAGTGCGGGTACGCGGACAGCAGAACCGCGCCGTCCCACACCTTCCCGGCGGTCTCACCGCGCGGGATGCGCGAGAGCACCGGCCCGAAGAAGGCGACGCCGTTGATGTGGATCGTGGGGGTGCCCACGTCGTCGCCGACCTTGTCCATGCCGGCGTGGTGGCTCCTGCGCAGCTCCTCGTCGACATCGCTGCTGTTCGCGGCAGCCGCGAGGTCCGACTCGAGGCCGACCTCGGCGAGCGACTCCGCGATCACGACCGGCAGGTCCTTGTTCTGCTGGTTGTGGATCCGGGTGCCCATCGCGGTGTAGAGCTGCGGCAGCACCTCGTCGCCGTGCCGTTGGGCGGCGGCGATGAGCACGCGCACCGGGCCCCACGCCGTCTTCATCAGCTCCTGGTAGATCTCGGGCAGGTTGTCGCGGCCCTCGTTGAGCACCGCCAGGCTCATCACGTGGAAACTCACGTCGATGTCGCGGACCTTCTCGACCTCGAGGATCCAGCGCGAGGTGATCCAGCACCACGGGCACAGCGGGTCGAACCAGAAGTCGACGCGGTCCTTCGTCGGGGCGGTCTCGGTCACAGGGTCTCCTTGCGTTCGCGGTGGTCGACGGTGCCGCCGGGCACGGCGCGGACGTTCCCGGCCCGACGGTGTCGATTCTTCCCCTCGTCGCAACGCCGCGCACGCGCATGTGCTTCCCCGTCACACACTCGCGGGGCGCGGGTGGCATTGTGGAATCGGTCCCATCGAAGCGCGCAGTAGCCGAGCATGCACCCGAGCACGAAGGAGCGTCGCCCTTGTCCGCCCCCAATCTCACCCGGATCCAGGCCGCCGAACGCGCGGGAGTCGTCACCGTCTCCCGCTACGCGATCGACCTGGATCTCACCGACGGCGCGAACGCGCCCGGCGACAAGACCTTCGGCTCGACCACGACGATCACGTTCTCGGCGACGCCTGGCGCGGAGACCTTCATCGACCTCATCGCCACCGGCCTCACGGCGACCCTCAACGGGCGCCCGGTCGACACGTCCGGCTACACCGAGGAGGGCGGCCTGGCCCTGCACGGCCTCGCCGCGGAGAACGAGCTCGTGATCTCCGGGCGGTTCTTCTACTCCAACACCGGCGAGGGCCTGCACCGCTTCGTCGACCCGACCGACGCCGCGGTGTACCTGTACTCGCAGTTCGAGACCGCCGACGCCAAGCGCATGTTCGCGTGCTTCGACCAGCCCGACCTCAAGGCCGTCTTCGACGTGAGCGTGACGGCACCGTCGGCCTGGACGGTGGTGACGGGCGGCGCGGAGGCGACCAGGGAGCCGCTGCCGACCGGCGCGCACCGCTGGACCTTCGTCACGACCGAGCCGATGTCGACCTACCTCGTGGCGCTCATCGCCGGCCCGTACGCGGTGTGGACCGACGCCTACACCGATGAGCACGGCACCATCGACCTGCGCCTGTTCTGCCGCGCGAGCCTCGCCGAGCACATGGACGCCGATCGGCTGTTCGTCGAGACCAAGCAGGGTTTCGGCTTCTACCACAAGAACTTCGGGATCCCCTACGCCTTCGGCAAGTACGACCAGCTGTTCGTGCCGGAGTTCAACGCGGGCGCCATGGAGAACGCCGGCGCGGTCACCTTCCTCGAGGACTACGTCTTCCGGTCGAAGGTCACCCGCTACCTCTACGAGCGGCGCTGCGAGACGGTGCTGCACGAGATGGCGCACATGTGGTTCGGCGACCTGGTCACCATGCGGTGGTGGGACGACCTGTGGCTCAACGAGTCCTTCGCGACCTTCGCCTCCGTGCTCAGCCAGGCCGAGGCCACCGAGTACACCTCGGCGTGGACCACCTTCGCCAATGTCGAGAAGTCGTGGGCCTACCGGCAGGACCAGCTGCCGTCGACGCACCCCGTCGCCGCCGACATCCCGGACCTGCAGGCCGTGGAGGTCAACTTCGACGGCATCACCTACGCCAAGGGTGCGTCGGTGCTCAAGCAGCTCGTCGCGTACGTGGGCCTCGAGCCCTTCCTCGCCGGCCTGCGCGCCTACTTCGCCGAGCACAAGTTCGGCAACGCCACCTTCGACGACCTGCTCCGGGCGTTGGAGGCCTCCTCCGGGCGCGACCTGTCGGACTGGGGCGCGCAGTGGCTCAAGACCACCGGCATCAACATCCTGCGCCCCGACTTCGAGGTCGACGACGCCGGGAACTTCACCCGGTTCACCATCGTCCAGGAGGGCGCACAGCCCGGCGCGGGCGAGCTGCGCACGCACCGCCTCGCGGTGGGCGTCTACGCGGATCAGGATGGGAAACTGGTGCGCACCGAGCGCGTCGAGCTGGACGTCGCCGGCGAGCGCACGGACGTGCCGGAGCTCGTGGGCGTGCACCGCGGCGAGCTGGTGCTCCTCAACGACGACGACCTCACCTACTGCTCGGTGCGGCTGGACCCGGTCTCGCTGGACACGGTCACCGGCCGCATCGCCGATATCGCGGAGTCGCTGCCCCGCACCCTCGGCTGGTCCGCGGCGTGGGAGATGACCCGACAGGCCGAGATGCGGGCGCGCGACTTCGTCGAGCTCGTGCTCGGCGGCATCGGTGCCGAGACCGAGGTGGGCGTGGTGCAGCGCGTCGTGCTGCAGGCGCAGACCGCGGTCGAGTCGTACGCGGATCCGACCTGGGCCGACGCGGAGGGCCGCGAGCGGCTCGCCGCCGGACTGCTGGAGCTCGCCCGGGACGCTGAGGCGGGCTCGGACTTCCAGCTGGCCTTCGTCAACGCGCTCGCGGCGTCCGCCCTGGGTCGCGCCGAGATCGATGCCCTCCGTGCGCTGTACGACGAGGCCGAGCCCGCCACCGTCGGGCTCGCCGGCCTGACGGTCGATACCGATCTGCGGTGGCGGCTGCTCACCGCGCTGGCCCGCGCCGGCGTCGTCGGGGTGGACGAGATCGACGCGGAGGTCCTCCGCGATCCCACCGCCGCGGGCGAGCGCTCGGCCGCGGCCGCGCTCGCCGCGCGCCCGGACATCCGGGTCAAGGAGGAGGCCTGGGAGAAGGTCTTCGGCGACGACTCGCTGTCGAACACGCTGACCCGCGCGATCACCGCGGGCATCGGCGGCCCCGGCCAGGGCGAGCTGCTCGCCCCCTTCACGCCGCGCTACTTCGCGTCGATCGACGAGGTGTGGGGCCGCCGCTCCTCCGAGGTCGCGCAGACCGTCGTCGTGGGCCTCTACCCCTCCTGGGACATCTCCGACGGTGCCGTGGCCGCCGCGGACGCGTGGCTCGCGGGAGAGCACCCGCCGGCGTTGCGCCGCCTGGTGCTCGAGGGCCGCGCGGGCATCGTCCGCTCGCTGGCGGCCCGCGCCTTCGACCGGGCCTGACCCTCGAACGCCGCGGCCCCGGGATCCTTCGATCCCGGGGCCGCTTCGGCACGTGCGTCAGCTGATGAACGGGTGTCCGCTCACCGTCCTGCCGGGATCGTCCTGGATCACGTCCCAGTGCTCGACGATCTTGCCGTTGGCGACGCGGAAGATGTCGGCGACCGCCTGCGCCTTGCCGTCGTAGACCGACTTCGCGTAGACGACCACGACATCGCCGTCGGCGACCACGCGCACGATCGAGGTGCTGTACTTCGGGTCCTTCACGACGGGACCGAGAACCTTGACGAACGCCTCGCGCCCGTCGGCGACCTCGGGATTGTGCTGGATGTAGTTCTCACCGATGTAGCGCTGGGCGGCCCCGGCGATGTCGCGCTGCACGAAACCCTCGGTGTAGAAGGCGGTCACGACCTGCTTGGGGCTCGACGGTGCCGCGCTCGCCTGGGCCGCGACGCCGAGCACCAGTGCACCGACGGTGAACAGCGCCGCGACGGCGTTGCGGATCGTCCGGTTGAGGTTCATCCCGTATCCAATCATTGAAACTTCAATACTTTTATTCGATCAGAACACGATCGAACGCGACGCACAACGTGATGCCCATCGCCGTACGCTGCACACATGGACGCGCGCCACACTCCCGACACCGCCGAGGCACTGATGCGTTCCCGCTTCGCCGCGTTCCGCGACGGCGACGTGGAGTGGCTCCTCGCGTCGTGGCATCCGAGCACCCGCCCGGCGGATCTCGAGCTCGACGAGGACGTGCGCTGGCGCGGACTCCAGATCGTCGACACCGTCGACGGCGCCGCCGGCGACGGGACGGGTGTCGTGGAGTTCCGAGCCACCTACCTCGCCGCCGGGGATCTCGGCGTGCTCCACGAGCGGTCGCGCTTCGTCCGGGAGGACGGCGCATGGTTCTACGTCGACGGCGACCTCTTCACCTGATCCACTCCCCGATACCACCCCATATCGGCGCATACCGTCCGCCGTTCCGGACCCCGCGCCTCATGATTAGAAAATCTTGTTAGCGTGGAGAAATGGACAGGACGCGAACGGAATCGGGCGAACTGCACATAGCAGGCTGGGGCACCGAGAGTGTTCGATCCTCTCGCCGCCGTACGCTGGCGCGGCTCTTCCGGCGCAAGCCGCCGCTCACCGAGGAGTCGATCACGGTCGTCGACCAGCCGATGCTCAAGCGGGCGATCACCGCCGCCGCACTGGGCAACATGATGGAGTGGTTCGACTTCGGCGTGTACGCCTACCTCGCCACGACGCTCGGCAAGGTGTTCTTCGAGAGCCTTTCGCACACCGGTCAGCTGCTCGCGACCTTCGGCACCTTCGCCGCCGCGTTCTTCGTCCGCCCGCTGGGCGGAATCGTCTTCGGACTGATGGGCGACCGCGTCGGCCGGCAGAAGGTCCTCGCGGCCACCATGATCATGATGTCGATCGGCACCTTCGCCGTGGGCGTCATTCCGTCGTACGCCGCGATCGGGATGTGGGCGCCGATCCTCTTGCTGTGCGCCCGGCTCGTGCAGGGCTTCTCCACGGGCGGCGAGTACGGCGGCGCGACCACCTTCATCGCCGAGTACTCCCCGGACAAGCGCCGCGGCTTCCTCGGCAGTTGGCTCGACTTCGGCACGTTCATCGGCTATTCGTGCGCATCGCTGCTGGTCACGGTCCTCAACGCAGCGCTCTCCGAGGCGGACATGCTGTCGTGGGGGTGGCGCATCCCCTTCTTCATCGCGGGCCCGATGGGCCTGATCGGCCTGTACCTGCGCCTCAAGCTCGAGGACACCCCCGCTTTCCAGGCCCAGTTGGACGCCCACGAGGACGCACTGAAGGCGGTGCAGACGCCCCAGCACGAGCTGCGCATGATCATCACGAAGCTCTGGCGCCCACTGCTCGTGTGCATGGGCCTGGTGATCCTCTACAACGTGACCAACTACATGATCACCGCCTACCTACCTACCTATCTCACCGAGGTGGCGCACCGCACCCAGCTGACCGCGGACATGCTGGTGCTGCTCGCGATGCTCGTCGTGGTCGCGCTGATCCTGATCGTGGGACACCTGAGCGACATCGTGGGCCGCAGGGCCGTCTTCGCGACCGCGGCGGTCGCGCAGATCGTCGTCGCGGTGCCCGCGTTCTGGCTCTTCAGTCACGGCTCGCTCTGGGGCCCGGTGGTGGCCTGCATCGTGTTCGGCGCCGTTCTGGCCTGCTTCGCGGCGCCCACCGCCTCGACGCTGCCCGCCCTGTTCCCCACCGCCGTCCGGTACGGCGCTCTGGGACTCGGCTTCAACGTGGCCGTCTCGGCGTTCGGCGGCACGACCCCACTCATCACGTCCGCGCTGGTCGACGCTACGAAGAACGACCTGGTACCGGGCTTCTACCTGATCGTCAGCGGCATCGTCGGCCTGATCGCCGTCATCGCGATGCGCGAGACCGCCACCCAGCCCCTGCTCGGCTCCGCGCCGCAGGTGGACACCCCGGAGGAGGCGACGGAGCTGTACGAGGAGGCCCGGGACCTGGCGGCGGCCGAGCACTGACCTCGGTCCGGAGACGAAGGAACGGCCCACCGGATCGGATCCGGTGGGCCGTTCGTTCGTGCTGACTACTACGCCGTGGGTGGCTTCACGGCCGAGGCCATGACGCGCAGCGCGGCGATGAGGCCGTCGATGAGATCCCCGGCCTGGAAGGGCGGGATCGCGGCGGTCACGCCGAGCTGAGCGACCTTGTCGCCCAGGCGGTCGGCGACGCCGCTACCGGTGAGCACGACGATGTCGCGCGTGTTCGGCGAGACGGCGATGAGCGCGGCGTACTCCGGCTCGGGAGCCTGACGGAGCACCGCCTCGGCACCGGCGTGCGCATCGTCACCCAGGTCGCCGATGTACACCGAGAAACGGGCGTTCGCGTCGCGGGTCGCGCGGATCAGCGCCTCGTCGAGGCCGATCAGCTCCTCGCGCGAGAAGGGCGGGTTGACCGGGCTGTCGCTCGCCTGACGGGCCGCCGAGATGCGCCCGCTGGAGGTGATGGCCGTCCCGATGGGCAGGTCGCCCTGCGGAACGGCGACGGTCTGCGTGTGATCACCACTTGCCACGAGCGGCACCCCCGATCAGGTTCTCGTTGTCATGGTCGTCGTGGTGCCCGCCGTGCGGCCCCACCTGCGCCTCGTCGACCGCGCTGAACAGCATGGGCTCGCGGGTCCACGGCTCGCCGAGCTTGTACTCGTCCGGCTGCTGGTACTTCTCGTTGCGGCCGGTGGCCATCGAGATGACACACAGGACGACGATGACGATCGTGGCGATCACCGTGATCCCGCCGATGATGTTGAGCAAGCTCACTGTGGGCCCCTTTCCTGTCTGTGCGAACGCCCCACGGCGCTGGTCGGTCTGCAGAACAACTTAGCCTATGCCGCATCGAGGTCGAGATACCGACTCCACATCGGGTCGACCTCCTTGAGGGTCGACAGCAACCGCCAGTGCCGGCCCTGCGGCGCCCGCGGTTCCGTGCGGAGCTTCCAGCCGATTTCGGACAGCAGCCGGTCGGCCTTGCGGTGGTTGCAGGGGGCGCAGCAGGCCACACAGTTCTCCCACCCGTGGGCACCGCCCCGGGAGCGCGGCTGAACGTGGTCGATGGTGTCGGCCTTACCCCCGCAGTAGCCGCAGCGGAACCGGTCGCGATGCATGAGCGCGGCCCGGGTCATCGGTACCTGCGCCCGGTACGGCACGCGGACGTACGTGCGCAGCCGGATCACCGAGGGCACAGACAGCGAACGGTCCGCTGAATGCACCAGCGGACCGTTCGGATCGTCGTGGACCACATCGGCCCTATCCCTGAGCATGAGGACTATCGCCCTCCGCATCGAGATCGCGGTCAATGGCTCGTAGGTGGCGTTGAGGAGCAGCACCCGCCGCTTGCCCCACACCGACCCGCTGGGCGGGGTGTCGCCGGCGAGCGCGACCATCGCGGGGGCACCCGCGGCGTGCGTCCGCTTCATCGACTCTCCTCACCCTAGCGCCGACCCGCCGGGTTCGGCCGGGTCGTCCGCCTCTAGTAGTGCACCACGGACGACCGGTATCCGCACGGTGATTTCCGCGCATTTCCCGCGGCGAGTCGGCGCACAACCGGTGAACGCGAGGTGACCTACCCGACCACCACCCGGTTCCTGCCCAGGCCCTTGGCCCGGTACAGCCGACGGTCCGCCTCGCCGAGCAGCTGCGCGGCCGTGGATGTCGCGATCGAACCGGACGCCCCACCGCAACTGACCGAGACCGGGCGGGCACCGTCGTGGGTGAGTCCGAGGGCGAGCACGTCCGCGCGGACCTGCTCGAGGAGCGCCGGAAGGTCGACGGGGCCCTCGATGACGAGTCCGAATTCGTCGCCGCCCAACCGCGCCGCCGTGCTCCGCACCGCCGAGCCCGCTCGGGCCAGCACTCCGGCGACGGACTGCAGCGCGGCGTCCCCGGCCCCGTGCCCCCGCGCATCGTTGTACCCCTTGAAGTCATCGACGTCGATGACCGCGACGTGCACCGCGTCCCCACCCCGCGACGTCCGCCAGGCCTCGTCGAGCGCGCTGCCGAACCCCCGACGATTGGCGATCCCCGTGAGGTCGTCGAGCTCGACCAATCGGCCCAGTTTGAGGACCTCGCGGGCGGCCGCGCGACGGGCGATCACCTGCGGACTGATGTCGGTGAGCATGCTGACGATGCGCAGCGGACGCCCGTCGGGCCCGCGTTCGGTGACCCGGCCCTGCCCGAGGCCCCACAACCACTCACCCGACCGGGTCTTCAGACGGTGCTCGAAGGAGAAGCTCGGGGTCTCGCCACGCAGGTGGCGCCACACGGCGGCCAACGCGGGCGTCAGGTCCTCGGAGTGCACCCGGCGCTCCCATTCGACGGGACTCGAACCTATCTCGTCCTCGTGGCCCGCGTAGCCGAGCACCGCCTTCCAGCGGGCCGACAGGAACACCTCGCCCGACGTGAGGTCCCACTCGGCGACCCCGTCCCCCGCGACGTCGACGACGAACTGCCAGCGCGCCCGCGCGTTCTCCAGTTCGGCCGCCGCGCGCCGCGATTCGGTGACGTCCCGGGAGATCCCGATGAGACCGATGACGGCTCCGTCGGCGCCCCGGTAGGGAGCCTTGAGGGACATGAAGGTGCGCACCCGACCCTCGACGACGGGTGTCTCCTCGACCTCGCGCGCCGTCCCGCTGCTCATGATGGCGCGATCGGTGGCCATGAGTCGCGCCGCGAACGCCGGCCCGAAGAAGTCGGTGTCGTCGCGCCCCAGGACCTCCTCGACCGGCGCGCCCTTGACCTTCGCCGCCGCCGCGTTGAGGAACACGTACCGGCCCTCGAGGTCCTTGACGAACACCAGGTCCGGAGCCGCGTCCGCGATGGCCTGCAGCATCCGGAGGGTGGCGAGACCGCGGTCCTCGGCGGACCGCGTCGACTCGTCGATCATCGCGCGCAACCGCTCGATCTCCCCGTCACCGTCCACGGATCGAACAATAGCGGCGGGCCCCGGCCACCGTCGTCGCGCCGCGCTGCCGGTCCGGAGCGGCCGCCCCGCCCGTGCGAGACTGGAGGGGTGAGCACGCCCGACCAGCAGAGCTTCTACGACGCCGTCGGCGGCGCGGACACCTTCCAGGAGCTGATCCACCGCTTCTACCAGGAGGTCGCTCGCGACGAGCTGCTGCGACCCCTGTACCCCGAGGAGGACCTCGGCCCCGCCGAGGTCCGCCTGCGGATGTTCTTCGAGCAGTACTGGGGCGGCCCGCGCACCTACTCCGAGCAGCGCGGCCACCCGCGGCTCCGGATGCGGCACGTGCCGTACCGGATCACCGAGATCGAGCGCGACGCGTGGCTGCGGTGCATGGACACGGCGATCGCCTCGATCGACGACGTGCGGATGAGCCCCGATCGCAAGCAGCAGCTCAGGAACTACTGTGAGATGGCCGCACAGATGCTCGTGAACACCCCCATGGGCGGATGACTTGAGGAGTGAGATGACGCCACCCGTCCGCACGCCCCGCTACACCGACGCCCCGTGGTGGAAGGACGCGATCTTCTACCAGGTGTACCCCCGGTCCTTCTCCGACTCCAACGGTGACGGCGTGGGGGACCTGCGCGGCGTGATCGACCGGTTGGGCTACCTCGAGCTGCTCGGCGTCGACGCGCTGTGGCTCTCGCCGGTGATGCGCTCCCCCATGGCCGACCACGGCTACGACGTCTCGGATCCGCGCGACATCGACCCGCTGTTCGGGACCATCGAGGACATGGACGAGCTGATCCGGACCGCGCACGCGCACCGGATCCGCGTGACCATGGACCTGGTGCCGAACCACACCTCCGATCAGCACCCGTGGTTCCGCGCCGCGCTGGCGGCGGGCCCGGGCAGCGCGGAGCGCGAGCGCTACGTCTTCCGCGAGGGCCGCGGGCCGAACGGTGACGAGCCGCCGAACAACTGGCCCAGCATCTTCGGCGGCCCGGCCTGGCATCGCGTGACCGAGCCCGACGGGACGCCGGGCCAGTGGTACCTGCACATCTTCGCCCCCGAGCAGCCGGATCTGAACTGGCACAGCGAGGAGGTCTTCCAGGATCTGGCACAGACCCTGCGGTTCTGGCTGAACCGCGGGGTGGACGGTTTCCGGATCGACGTCGCGCACGGGATGGCCAAGCCGGCGGGGCTGCCGGACATGGACCTGGTGAACAACCAGATCATGGACAACGACGAGAACGACCTGCGGTTCAACGATCCCGGGGTGCATGCGATCCACCGGCGCATCCGCGCCGTGATGGACGAGTTCCCGGGACGCGTCACCGTCGGCGAGATCTGGGTGAAGGACAACGACCGCTTCGCCGAGTACATCCGGCCCGACGAGCTGCACCTGGGCTTCAACTTCCGCCTGGCGGAAGCGGAGTGGGACGCGCGGGAGATCCGCGCGGCGATCGACAACTCGCTCATCGCGGTCGAGTCGGTGAACGGCATCCCCACGTGGACGCTGTCCAACCACGACGTTCCCCGCGAGGTCACGCGGTACGGCGGCGGCGATCTGGGCGTGGCGCGGGCGCGGGCGATGATCCTCGTGGAGCTGGCGCTGCCCGGAACGGCGTTCCTCTACAACGGCTCCGAGTTGGGCCTACCCAATGTCGAGCTGCCCGACGAGGCGCTGCAGGACCCCACGTGGGAGCGCTCCGGGCACGCCGAGCGCGGCCGCGACGGCTGCCGCGTCCCCCTGCCCTGGCAGGGAACCCTTCCGCCGTACGGCTTCTCGACGGAGCCGGACACCTGGCTGCCGATGCCGGACGACTGGAAGGACCTCACGGCGGAGGCCGAGCTCGAGGACCTCGACTCGACGCTCACGCTCTACCGCACCGCGATCGAGCTGCGGCGCATGCGGCCGGAGTTCCGTGGCGACGCGATCGAGTGGTACGGCGCTCCCCGCCCGGGTGTGCTGGCGTTCCGCCGGGTCGACGGCCGCCTGACCTGCGTGCTCAACGCGTCGGACGACCCCGTCGAACTGCCCGGGGGCGAGGTCGTCCTCGCCAGCGCACCGCTGGTCGACGGTCTGCTGCCCCCGAACGCCGCCTGCTGGCTCGCGTAGCGCGCTGTCGGCGGACGCGGCTGCGCCTGATCCGCCCTCCCGGCTTCCCGGCTTCCGCCGAGACCGATCACGCGCCGATGCGCTCGCGCGCCGACGTACCGCGCCGCCCGACGGGCTGCACGCCGACCGCCGCGCCGAGCCCGACCGGCTTCGCGAGGTCGCCGTAGATCGACTCGTGTCCGCCGGCGGGCACGCGGTAGGTCTCGTGCCAGATCCCCGCACGCGAGCGCCCGTCCTGGTGGGTCATCGCGTAGAACTTCAACCACGCGGGGCGGTGCCGGAAGTCGGTCGACCGGGCGTATCGCTCCAGGTCCTCGAAGCTGCGCCAGTACTGGACCGCCATCGGCCCGGTCGTCGTGAACGCGTTGTAGCCGCCGAGGAACCCGATCGCGCCGCCGCGCCGGCGATCACGCTTGAGCTCTCGCTGCATGCCGAACATCGAGCGGGTGAGGAAGACCGCCTGCCCGAGATTCCACGTAGGACGCGGCTGCATCCCGATCAGGAAGACGATCACATCACCGTCATGGGCGTCGGTCTTGATGTCGTGCTTCACGGTGCGCCTCCCGAGGCAGCATTGGATAGTGACACTCTCCATATTGGAGAGTGAAGCTATCCCATGTCAAGATCGAATCATGCGATTGTCCGAGTTATCCGCCGAGACCGGCGTCAGCACCGCGTCGCTGAAGTTCTATCTCCGGGAGTCGCTGCTCGAGCCCGGCGTGCCGCGCACGCGCACCCAGGCCGACTACGGCCCCGCGCACGTCGAACGGGTGCGCCTCATCCGCGCCCTCGTCGAATCGGGCGGCCTGTCCCTCGCCCAGGTCCGGCGCGTCATCGACGCTCTGGACAGCCCGACGGTGCCGCGCCACGAGCTGCTCGGGGTCGCGCAGGACGCGCTCGCGGACGGCACCGCCTACGACGAGGATCCCGACTGGACCGCTACCGCCGTCGCCTTCGTCGAGCACCGCGACTGGCGGATCCGCGACGGCGATGTCCTGCTCCCCCAACTCGGATCGCAGCTCAAGGCGCTCGCCGAGACCTGCGACGTGGGCAGCACCAGCACCCTCGACCGCTGGGCGGACGCCGCGGAGGGCATCGCCGCCGGCGACCTCGACACGCTGACGGACGACGACGAGCAGGCGCTGCGCACCGCGATCGTGGGCACGGTCCTCTCCGACCGAGTGCTGCAGACCCTGCGCCGCCTGGCGCAGCAGAACCTCACCGCGACGCTCCTCGAGCGCGCCACCGAGGCCGAGCGTCAGACCAACAGGCCGGGCCCGGATTCCCTTCGCTGATACAGCGATCCGTACCGCGCGTCCACCCGCACCCACGTCGCCGACGCAGACACCCGGACGGGCTCGTCGGCACCGTCGGCGGCGAAGCCCATCGCCTCCAGCGCGAACGCCGTGCGCAGCGCGATCGGCACGGTGGTCTCCCCCGAGCTCACGCTGACCACCTCCGAGTCCAGCAGCGACGCCGGCGGCCCGGCGGGACCGCCCGCCTCCCGTCCCACCTCGACGCCGCGCGCCGCGACGTCCCGCAACGCGCGCGCAGGTACCTCGTCGACGGTGACGAAACCCGTTGCGGGTGGGAGCGCGCCGCGCCAGGCCGAATCGAGGGCGAAGCCCACGTCGACGTACCCGCCCGCGTGCTGCCGGTCGCCCGCGGGATCCTCTCGCAGGGAATCGAGGACGGTCGTGGCGCTGCACACGAGCGACTCCGGCGCGACAGTACCGGTGAGCACCCGGACCACGAGGACGCCGAAGCCCGTTCGGCCCCAGACCTCGACGTGGTCGTCGTCGCGCCGCCGGACCCGGACGACGGCCGAGTCGTCGGTGCGCAGCAGCCGGGTGACGAACGCCGCGAGGTTCGCCCGCGGCCGCGCCCCGGGCACCGTCAGCCTCCGGTCGCTCACCGGGAGAACGACTTCAGGTAGTCGCGCTGCTCTCCGGACAGGCGGCGCACCCGCTGCTCCGCCACGTCGAAGGCGGCCAGGCGCACGTGCGCCACCACGGCCGGCGCGGTGTCGAGCAGGGCGCCCGCGGGCCGGACCTCGTGGTGCACCACGAAGTCGGCCGCCCGCACGGCGGACGTCCACACCGTCACCTGCAGCGGCGAATCCTGGTGCCGCAGTTGCCCGCGGTACTCGACCTCCAGCTTGGCCAGCAGCAGTCCCTCGAGCAGGTCGCGGGTGGGCGCGTCCGGCGCGAAGAGCAGCGGGATCCGCGCCTCCTCCAGCAGCGTCACCATGCGCGCGTTGTTGATGTGCTGGTAGACGTCCATATCGGACCAGCGGACGTCGACGGGCACCGTCAGGACGGAGGCACCGTCGGCGGAGACGGTGCGCAGGCCCGTGACGCCCGCTGCGGTGAAGCTGTAGTCGGTCACGCCCTCAACGCTAGCCGACCACCGCTACCCCACGTGGCGCAGGAGCGAGCGCAGGGCCCGGGTCGCGACGGACAGCCGCGACTCGTCGTTCGCCGCCGCAGCCGCACCGTCCACCGGATCGAGGATCTCGGCGAGCAGCGCACCCACCCGCTCGAGACGCTGCGCGTGATGCGAGGCCCAGTCGCCGATCTTCTGCGTGGCGGGCTCGTCGGGATCGGTGAAGTTGAGCACCTCGACGGTGAGCGCCCGCAGCGCGCCGTACAGGTCGTCGCGCAGTGCGAGGCGGGCCATCTCGCTCCACCGGTCACCGCGCGGCAGCTCCGCGACCGCGCCCAACATCTTGTCGATCCGGAGGTGCTGCATGAGCGCGAAGTACAGGCGCCCGACCTCGTCGTCCTCACGCTCGGTGATGTCCGCGATGTCGACCACGTCCAGCAGGCTGAACCGGTACAGCGCCCGGCTCACCGCATACGCCAGGTCGTCGGGCACACCGGCCTCCCTGGCGTGATCCGCTGCCTTGCAGGCGTACGCGTCGTACTCGATGTCCCAGTCCGGCATCGCGGCCGTCATCGCCGCGATCCGGTCGGCGTAGCGGTTGACCTCCGCACCGATCGCGATCGGCTGGGGCCGGTTGGTGAGCATCCAGCGGGCGGCGCGGTCGAGCACGCGGCGGCTCTCGGAGAGCAGCGCGGCCGATTCCGCCGCCGAGGTCGGCAACGCCTTGACGGCCGCCCAGGTCGCGGGCAGATCGAAGACCCGACTGACCGCCACGAAGGCGCGTACGGCGTCCGAGGCGGCGGCGCCGGTCTCCTCCTGCAGGCGGTAGACGAAGCTGACGCCGGCGTTGTCGACGAGCTCGTTGACCGCCTGGGTCGCGACGATCTCACGGCGCAGCGGGTGCGAGAACACGGCATCGCCCGCACGGTCGCGCAGGTGATCCGGGAAGTACGCCGGGAAGCCCGCCGCCAGCGCGTCGTTGTCGGGCAGGTCGCTCGCGATGACATCGTCCTTGACGGCGAGCTTGACGTGCGCCATCAGGTTGCACAGCTCCGGCGAGCTCAGGCCCAGCCCGGCGGCCTGCAGCCGGTCGGTCTCCTTGCGGGTCGGCAGCGCCTCGAGACGCAGGTCGACGCCGCGGTTACGACTGAGGTCCGCGAGGATCCGGGCGTGCACGTCGACCATCTTCGGCGCGAGCGAGCGCTCCACCGACAGCGCGGTGTTCTGGGAGACGTTGTCCGCCAGCACCAGCCGGGAGACGTCGTCGGTCATGGACACCAGCAGGTCGTGCCGCTCGGCCTCCCCGATCGCGCCGGCCGCGATCTGCCGGTCCAGCAGGATCTTGATGTTGACCTCGTGGTCGGAGCAGTCCACGCCGGCCGAGTTGTCCATCGCGTCGGTGTTGATCCGGCCGCCGCTGCGATCGAACTCGATGCGGCCGAGCGGCGTCACGCCCAGGTTTCCCCCCTCGCCGACGACCTTGGCGCGCAGCTGGTTCCCGTCGACGCGGATCGCGTCGTTGGCACGGTCGCCCACCGCCAGGTCGGTCTCCGTCGACGCCTTGATGTACGTACCGATCCCGCCGTTCCACAGCAGGTCGACCGGGGCCAGCAGCACCGCGCGCATCAGTTCCGGCGGGGTCAGCTCGGTCACGTCGTCGGCCAGGCCCAGCGCCGTCCGGACCTGCGGGCTGATGGGCACCGACTTCGTATCGCGGCTGAACACGCCGCCGCCCTCGCTGATCGTGCTGGTGTCGTAGTCCTTCCACGACGACCGCGGCAGGTCGAACAGGCGCTGCCGCTCCGCGAAGCCCACGGCGGCATCGGGATTCGGGTCGAGGAAGATGTCGCGGTGGTCGAAAGCGGCGACCAGCCGGATGTGCTCGGAGAGCAGCATGCCGTTGCCGAAGACATCGCCGCTCATGTCACCCACACCGACCGCGGTGAAGTCCTCGCTCTGGGTGTCGACGCCCATCTCGCGGAAATGCATCTTCACCGACTCCCACGCGCCGCGCGCGGTGATGCCCATGCCCTTGTGGTCGTAGCCCTC
Source organism: Tsukamurella pseudospumae (assembly GCF_001575205.1). Lineage (GTDB taxonomy): Bacteria > Actinomycetota > Actinomycetes > Mycobacteriales > Mycobacteriaceae > Tsukamurella > Tsukamurella pseudospumae. The sequence continues at coordinate 16,023 of NZ_LSRE01000007.1, read as the reverse complement.
GGAGCCGCCGGACGCGAAGGCGTCACCGAGCCAGAAGTCGTATCCGGCGGCGACGTCGTTGGCGATGTCGGAGAAGGACGCGGTGCCCTTGTCCGCGGCCACGACGAGATAGGTGTCGTCGGCGTCCCGGCGGACCACGCGCTCGGGCGGGAGCACGGCACCGTCGGGGCCGAGGTTGTCGGTCACGTCCAGCAGGCCCGAGATGAACATGCGGTAGCAGGCGACGCCCTCGGCGCGCTGCGCGTCCCGGTCGACGGTGGCGTCGCCGGTGATCTCCGGCGGCTGCTTGACGACGAAGCCGCCCTTGGCGCCGACCGGCACGATGACGGCGTTCTTGACCGCCTGCGCCTTGACCAGGCCGAGGACCTCGGTGCGGAAGTCCTCCCGGCGGTCCGACCAGCGCAGGCCGCCGCGGGCGACCATGCCGAACCGCAGGTGCACGCCCTCCACACGCGGCGAGTACACGAAGATCTCGAACCGCGGGCGCGGCTTCGGCGCCTCGGGGACGCGGCCGGGTTCCAGCTTGATGGAGATCACGGGCTTGTCGGCGTAGAAGTTGGTGCGCACGGTGGCCTGCACGACATGCAGGTAGGCCCGCAGGATCCGGTCCGCGTCCAGGCTCGTGACGGCCTCGAGCGTCGCGACGACATCGGTCTCCGCCTGGGCGGCCGCATCCGCGTCCGCGGCGATCGGGTCGAAGGTGGCCGTCCACAGCCTGTCCAGAGCGAGCGCAGCGTCCCGATGCTCCAGGAGCACCTGCGCCATGTGTCCCGGACTGTAGGGAAAACCGCACTGGCGCAGGTACTGTCCGATAGCTCGTAGCAGCGCGACGCGCCGCCAGTCCAGCCCGACGGAGAGGATCAGCTCGTTGAACCGGTCCACCTCGGCATCGCCCCGCCACGCCGCCGCGGCGCCATCGCTCGCCAGCCCGCGCAGTACGGCGTACCGCCCCGGCAGGTCCGACTCCGCCACCCCGGTCGCGGCGGCCGCGGTCAGCGCAGCGGGCACTCGCAGGCCGAAGTCGTAGACCGAGCACAGCACACCGTCGGGCCTGCGGATCTTGTAGGGGCGCTCATCGAGGACGTCCACGCCGAGCGACTGCAGCATCGGCAACGCCTGCGAGAGCGTCACCCGGCCGCCGTTGACGTACATCGCGAACCGCAGGCCGGCCTCGTCACCGTGACGCGGGTCGTAGAACACCAGGTCCTGCCCATCGGGCGCGAGGCCCGCGATGCGGGTGACGTCGGCGAGCGCCTGCTCCGGCGCGGCATCCTCCTTGTAGTTCGGGGAGATACCCGGCAGGTACTCGCGCACGAGGGCGGCGTCGGCGCCGGCGGCAGTCGCGGCGGCCAGGACGTCCTCGTCCCACGTGCGGCTGACATCGCCGAGCCGGGCCCGGATGCGGGCCTCGTCGGCGGCCTGGAAGACGGGAACCGCGCCCTCCGCCCGCGGGAGCAGCACGAACTGGATCCGAGCGATCGCGGACTCGGTGACGCGCGCGGTGAACCGATCGACCCGCATCCCGGTCTCGTCCTCGAGCACGTCAATGAGCACGCCGCGGGCCCGCGAGGTGTAGCGGTCGCGGGGCAGGTAGACCAGGGCCCGCGCGAACCGCGCCAGCTTGTCGGTCCGGAGGAACAGTGCGAGGTCCTCGTCGCCGAGGTCGCGCAGGGCGCCGAAGACACGGGCCAGCTCGTCCTCGTCCGCCACCACGAGCCGCAGGCGCGGATAGGTCTGGATGAACTCCATCAGGCGCTGATTGGCCGGATCCGACCGGTCCACCCCGATCCGCGCGAGCACGCGCTCGATCTTCGCCCCGACCATGGGAATGCCGAACACGTTGTGGTGCAAGCCCAGAACCGTCATCGCCATGGCGAACAGCTCGGTCGGCCCACCGTCCGACGGGCTCGCGGCGAGCAGGAAGGGAGAGCCCGCGGCGTCGCCGAGCGGCTGCGCGAGCTCGACGACCCCGATGCCGCCCGCCTCCGGCGCCGGCATCGCGTCGATGACCGCGCGGAGCTTGTCGTCGGGATCCGAGAGCACCCCCGTGCCGGCGTCGCCCGTCCACGTTCCGAGGATGCGCGCGTTCTCCTCGGAGAGCCAGGTCAGGAAGTCCGACGGTGACCGTCCGGGGGGCTGGTTGCCCACGCTCGCTGCAGCTCGGGTGAAGTCGGACGGATCGTGCGCGGACTGCTCCACGGGTGTACTCCTCCTGCGATGAGTCGCGGCAGCGGGCACGCCAAATGCGAGGTCAGCACACGGCGCCGTTGCCAAGGTGTGACGGAGCCGGTGGGCTCCGCGCACCACACTACGACCGAGCAGGGGGTTACGGGCGAGTAATGAACGACGACGCCCCCGGCGCGGGCCGGGGGCGTCGTTGTTCGTGCGGAGCGGGTCCGCGCGCGGGAATCAGTCGCGCGTGAGCTTGCGGTGCGTCACGGCGTGCGGACGGGCGGCATCGGCGCCGAGGCGCTCGACCTTGTTCGCCTCGTACGCCTCGAAGTTGCCCTCGAACCAGAACCACTGCCCCTCGTCGACGTTGCCCTCCCACGCCAGGATGTGGGTGCAGGTGCGGTCGAGGAACCACCGGTCGTGAGAGATCACCACGGCGCAGCCGGGGAACTGCTCCAGCGCGTTCTCCAGGCTCGACAGGGTCTCGACGTCCAGGTCGTTGGTCGGCTCGTCGAGGAGGATCAGGTTGCCGCCCTCCTTGAGGGTCAGCGCCAGGTTCAGGCGGTTGCGCTCACCACCCGAGAGGACCTCCGAGGGCTTCTGCTGGTCCGGGCCCTTGAAACCGAAGGCGCTCACGTAGGCGCGGGCCGGCATCTCGTTCTGGCCGACGGTGATGTAATCGAGCCCGTCGGAGACCACCTGGAAGACGGTCTTCTTGGGGTCGATGTTGGCGCGGTTCTGGTCGACGTAGCTGAGCTTGACGGTCTCGCCGACCTTCACGTCGCCCGAGTCCGGGGACTCGAGACCGACGATGGTCTTGAACAGCGTGGTCTTACCGACGCCGTTCGGACCGATCACGCCCACGATGCCGTTGCGCGGCAGTGTGAACGACAGGTCCTTGATGAGCACGCGGCCGTCGAAGCCCTTGTCGAGGTTCTTCACCTCGACGACCACGTTGCCCAGGCGGGGCGGCGTGGGGATCTGGATCTCCTCGAAGTCGAGCTTGCGGTGCTTCTCGGCTTCGGCCGCCATCTCGTCGTAGCGCTCGAGACGGGCCTTGTTCTTGGTCTGCCGGGCCTTCGCGCCCGAGCGGACCCACGCGAGCTCCTCCTTGAGGCGCTTCTGCAGCTTCTGATCCTTCTTGCCCTGCACCTCGAGGCGTTCGGCCTTCTTCTCGAGGTATGCCGAGTAGTTGCCCTCGTAGCCGTGCAGCTTGCCGCGGTCGACCTCGCAGATCCACTGCGCGACGTGGTCGAGGAAGTACCGGTCGTGGGTCACGGCCAGCACGGCGCCGGCGTAGCTCGCGAGGTGCTGCTCGAGCCACAGCACCGACTCGGCGTCGAGGTGGTTGGTGGGCTCGTCGAGGAGCAGCAGATCGGGCTTGCTCAGCAGCAGCTTGCACAGAGCCACGCGGCGCTTCTCACCACCGGAGAGGTTCTCCACGGACGAGTCGCCCGGCGGGCAGCGCAGCGCGTCCATGGCCTGCTCGATCTGCGAGTCCACATCCCAGGCGTCGACGGCGTCCAGCTGCTCCTGCAGCTTGCCCATCTCCTCCATCAGCTCGTCGCTGTAGTCGGTGGCCATGAGCTCGGCGACCTCGTTGTAGCGGCGCAGGTTGACCATGGTCTGGCCGAGGCCGTCCTCGACGTTCTCCTTGACGGTCTTGGTCTCGTCCAGCTTGGGCTCCTGCATCAGGATGCCGACGGTGGCCTCCGGGTCCAGGAAGGCCTCGCCGTTCGACGGCTGGTCCAGGCCCGCCATGATCTTGAGGATCGACGACTTGCCCGCACCGTTCGGACCGACGACGCCGATCTTCGCGCCCGGGTAGAACGACATCGTCACGTCGTCGAGAATGACCTTGTCGCCGTGCGCCTTACGCACCTTCTTCATCGTGTAAATGAAACGCTCTGACATTTTTACCCAATCTACCTGCAATAATGCAAGTTTCGCTCGCTGCCCCTTGTCCGTGCGCACAAGTGTTCTGACAGAACGTGCACAAGTCATCCCAGATTCTACGTTCGAGCGCGGATACAGTGGCCACGGACTGCTGACCAGCCACGGCGCCACCCCACAGCTCTACTGTCCACCGTCATCCGACAACTCTTCAATCCTCACACCAACCGCGGCTACACCCCGTGACGCCACAGCACAAACAAGGGTTGCTATCAAACCAAATAGTGCCGCTTCCCTGCCGATCCCATATTCAGGACTATCGATCGCCCCGGCCAGCCAACCGATGGGAAATAGGTAACCCGCAATAACGAGCACCGCAAACGAGAAGAAGAAGGAGACTAGCAAAACCAGGAGCTCGTCAAATAATAATCCCACCGCGCCGATCGAAGCACCAATACCAGCGATGCAACCAACCACAGTCAAGCGAGTGTTGCCAAAAATAGGATAGCGATCGTCACCGCTTACGATCCAGGCGTCCACGGCAGCGTTGTATGCGAAATACAGCAAAGCTAGCAACGACACCAGCATAAGCAATCCCGAACCGAATTGCACGATCCGGACAGATCTATCATTGCCTACCAGACGAACCAATCGAGGTATCACGACAAGCCTAATTGTTCACATAAGGATCTACCGACACGATGCACCACTTTCCGCTATCCCGCGCGAATCTGGCTGATCCGTCATGTCCAACCGTATCACTGGGACTTACGAACGGCCGATTGGGCGAAGTGTGGTAGAACCTGGCTTCAATAGGGTACGGAATCTTCCATCCAGGCTTCGCGGTGATCAGAAAGCGCTCCCAACGCGCCACCTCGTAATATTCCGGTCCCGAGTACTTACCAATCTCTCGATCAGGATCTGTATTTTCGAGCATGTGAGATTCCACAACCGATGAAGGGCAAACTAGCGCGAGAACATCTCTCCACGTCTTCCCCTTCCGATTCAAAGAGTAGAATTTCTCGACCAGCTTCTTGAGGTCTTCCTGCACTCCCGCCTCGACGTTCCCACTCTGACGCTCCCTGTCAACCGCATTAAAAACATCGACACACCGCTTCTCGAAACCCGTTTCACCACCATCATGAAATGCAGTTCCCGGCTGTACGTTATCCCAAGAAAGCCCACAACTAATCCCCGATACAGACGAATCACTCCCCTGCGCGCCTACTGTTGTCTCACTACTGCCGCTCGTCGAAGCCGAGCTGCTTGACGTGGACGGACCTGCATCATCACTCTCCAGAAGGTCGGGGAATGACACGGTCGTTGTAGTAGTTGCCGCCTCTGATTCCAATTCAGATAACGTAGCCGGCCCATCAGAATCGAAGGCGCATCCGCCTGCAACGGCGATTAAGACCAGCACCAAACCAGTTCTGAACAAGAATTTTACCCGGACGACAGATGCGCCATTACCATTCAGCATGGTATCGATGCTATCACATATTCCCGAACTCGCCACGCGGAGACAACGCAAGGCGTAGCCAGTCGCAGCCTAACAGTTTCGCCGCTTAACGACCATCACGATGGTGTCTCGTTCCTCGACACTTCTCACACACCAGTACCCAAGACAGCGTGCGAGCCACCGATCTCGCTCAACCCATGTTGAACATCAACAGGTCGCGTTCAGGTCGCCCAAAGATGGACGATATCGGCCGTATTCGAAATCTCAACATATGTTGATCGCCAAAATCACGAGATGCTCGGCCAACCCGGTTCAAGCTCCATACGGAACGATCCCGAGTTCGCGGATAGGACTCTGTGGTCCGGAATCAAAATTGTTGATTCACAAGCTCTCACTCAGATCTCAATCCGCATCATCCGCATCCAAGGATTCAAATCCTTGATGCCAGCACCGCCAGGTCAGGAGGTGTGGCCAGGTGTACTCTTAGCAGGCTCAATTCGAGACATCCCGTTCTGCGCGTGCTTCCATCATGTCATTCACGATGTCCGCTACCTGACTAGCGGGGCGCGTACCCAGTTTGATCAGCCGCATGTCGCCTAGATCAGATTCCTTAACCACTGTTCCAGAATCGCGAAGAAATTGAACATCATTCGCCGAAATGTCACCTGCGATCGTCTCCGTCTTTGATCTTTCAATTCCACCTAACGTCCACATCGATCTACCTCGACGAATCTGACTATCGGGAGCTCTCATGTTTTGAAACTGAGACTTGACCTTGCTCCCGTGCTTCTCGCCGTACTTTGTGCAATACCTCGCCCAGCTATTCATAGCGGCGTACCTGCTGCCATCCGGACCCAAGCGGACAGCCTCACCAGTCCATGCAATCTTATTGCCTCGCGACGAGAACTTGCCATAGCTCGAAACCAGAGCGTTAATCCATAAGCGCTTCACCACGTCGGCCTTGTAGCATGACTTACCGCGGAAGTCTATTCTGACGTCAGCATCAGGGATATACAACCAACCAGACCAGTGCTCGATATTTGCAGTCAATTTGCTATGCGTAAATTCAACCGTGGTATCCAAGGTAAGTCCTTTGAGGCCGGCTACTCCTCGTATCGCGCGGGCGAATCTTCGACGGATAGCCCTCGAATCTTTGTAGCCCAAATTGTCTACGACCGACTTCGGCGGCATCGCTAAGACAATCGGAAACAGGCTGCCGTGCGCTAGATCGTAGTCGACCGCGAGAAGACGGTCTAGAGTCGACCTCCTGTTGTCTCGAACCCCAGGAGTGTTGGCCGCCCCTGCAGGTCGTCCACCAATCGAGGACGCATCATGGTCATAGTCAACCACATAGGTCTTAATCTGGTCGTTCAGAGCGCGAGCTCTCAATATATTTCTACGCATCGCCCCATCTCCTAGAATCTTGCCACGTTTCCTTTGTTGGCGCTAACTGCGCAGCATTCCGCCGGAACTGTTGGCCACCACTAAGTACATTAGCATGAATCTAATTCAAATACTGCTAGTCATCAGATAGCTTACAACTCGAAGGTGAATCTCTCCTGTGATAGTCACTGCAATGGTCGTGACGACCGCATAGAACAGTAAGGCGAATCCAGCTGAGATGGTGCACTCTAGAGGATTTCGAGTGCAATCGGATTACCAAGCGAATGCACCCATTGACATGCACTGATTCCTGCCGAGGAACTCTAAGACGGACGATGCCTGGCATACAATTTATGTACCCGGTAATAGTATTAAGAACAGACAATAGTCTGATTGATCTGCGGATCTTTACCCCCAAGTCGCCTAACCCAACTCGCGCCTTCCTAACTCTTCATCAACATCCCGATGCTTTTGTCCTGACATGCCCGGGATCGTTGCGCGTCAACAATGAACTGGCTGCACGCAACATCCAGGCGGCGACACCTTGTATAAGTTGTGTAAATCGAACTCCTCGGTTAGGCTTGGCTTGTGAGCGTGAATCGGATAGTCCTACCAAGTGGCAACACTCGATGGCGCGGATCTGTGTACGATAAGTCAACGGGCAGGTCTCGAACCAAGAATTTCTCACGGCAGGACGACGCCCTGACTTGGGAGCGCACCGAATACGCGAAGATGTCTGGCGGAATAATGTCCCCTTCAGTTAGTCCTACCGAAGTAGTGATGGCCCGGAACATCCAGGAGAAGGACCTGGTCGCGAAGTTATCCACCATGACACACGAGACGACCATCTCGCCGTTGGGCAATCGACTCATCGCTAAATCTAATACGAACCTGGGGACGTTCCTCGACTCCTGGGTACTCGAATCCAGTAATTCCAACACTCGCAAGCTCCGTCAGAACTTGCGTGACAACTGCGAGCCGATCGCGGGCACGCTACTGATCAACTTCACTCACAATGACATTGTCTTGTGGGCGAATGGCCTACGATCTGGCGTCACTAAGAGTGGGAATAGCCTCGCTGAATCCACAATCAGAACCCACATGCGAATGCTAAAGGGTGCGTTCAACACCGCCGTGGAACGGGATCTTCTTCCCAAAGAGCTGCATCCAATGGCTGGGATGAAGCAAAAACGGTCCAATGGACGTGCAATCTCTCCGAGCGAGATCCCTACGAGCGAAGAGGTGCGCGCCTTTAAGAATGCAATGAGAGCTTCAGACGACGCGCGCTTCGCGCACAACTATGATCTCGAACTAATGGTTACTATCGCAGCAACCGCAGGACTTCGAATCAGCGAGATTGCGGGTCTGCGTATAACATCAATCGACCGGTCCGCCGGGCGGATTATGGTAATGGAACAAGCGGACGGAACCAATCCGTGGTCGTGGGCGCCTCCGAAGAACGGAACTTCACGCGAAGTGCCCTTACCGAACGAGGTCGTCGAGAAATGCCTCGAGCACGCGCGAGTCAATAATCGAGGACCGCGTGATCCGCTATTTCAAACAACGAACGGGGCAATGTGGTCACCGTCGCATGCCAACCAGGCGCGACGCAGACGGCGGGTACCGTTCGCCTGGCATAGCCTACGTCACTACTACGCCTCTACGCTTATCCACAATGGCATAGACGTACCTACTGTCTCTTCCTTGCTGGGGCATTCCACAACCCAGATCACATTGGATGTCTATACCCATATCCTGCCTGGTGCGATGACCCGGGCTCGAGAGGCGATTACAACTGCGGCGTCCATTAATGGCCTTGTTTAGAATCCCGGTGCTGTGCCCTGATTGACTTCCTCACGGCCTCAACCGCCCGCATACGGCAAAGGAGAGACTCGCCTGATTTCGGCGATCAGGCGGACAGCTGGGCCGTTGCTTCGTGTTGCGCCCCTCGACCATCGATAGTCGCGCGCCTACCTGGCTTGACACTCTGTCGAGAGTTGATTATCATAAATTCGGAGTGGTGTATCTTTACTTGTCCGGTGGGTGCTTCCACCCGGAATGCCAGCTTGAGCGAGATCCGCTGCGATCCTGTTGGTGCGGTTCGCAAACAACTGCGCACCGCAGAGAAGGAGCAGGAACAGATGACGAAGATGACAGAGATCGGTCGGATCGCTCGCGGAGCGCTCATCGCGACGGTGGCCGCGGGCGGTGTGGCACTCGCAGGCGGCGGGCCGGCCAATGCGTTTACTGCGCAGGACCAGGCGTTTCTGACCGTGCTGCGCGCTCAGGGCATCGTCGCGAAGGATGGAGGTGCGACCGCGGTTCGCATCGGAAAGGCGGTTTGCGCGGATCGACGCGACGGAGTCTCGTTGCAGGTCATCGTGAACAAGCTCAACAGGCAAGCAGGCCTCACGCCGTACAACGCCTCGTACTTCGCAGGGGCCGCAACGCGCGTCTACTGCCCGTGGTATCTCTGATGTGTCCACAATGGAACTGATTCGCTCGGACAGCGTTCGGCCGACCGAATCGGGTACTCACGTGATCTGGCGATGGGGGCAGTGGTGGGTTTGTCGGACTACACGGTGATCAGGCCGCTCGGACGTGGTGCGATGGGTGAGGTCTTCCTGGTGCGGCATCCACGTCTGCCCCGGATGGAAGCGCTCAAGCTGTTGATGCCGGCGCTCGCACGAGACGAGGTATACCGGGCTCGATTCCATCGAGAAGCGGCGATGCTCGCTACAGTGTCGCACCCCAATATCGTGACCGTGTTCGACTCAGGTACTGCGTCCGACAGACTATGGATGACTTCTGAGTTCATCGATGGCCCGGACGTACTCAGCCTCATTCGCAGAAATGGCGCTCTGGATCCGTGTCAGGTCATCGATATCGTGAGGCCAATCGCTGAGGCACTGGAGTTCGTGTGGTCGAGGTACGGGCTGGTGCATAGAGACATCAAACCTGCCAATATTCTCACGCTGCTCGACGGCGACCGCCCGGCGGTCGTGAAACTCGCGGACTTTGGTGTCGCGACGATGACGGAACTGACCAGTGGCTTGACCGAGACGCGAGGCATGGTCGGCACGCTTGCGTATCTGGCTCCGGAGGTGATTCACGGCGACGGTGCAGATCCGCGCTCGGACCAGTACTCGATGGCATGTTCGGCGTTCGAAATGCTCACAGGGAGTCTACCCTATCGCGTCGCCGCTCCTGCGGCGCTGATGATCGATCACCTTCACACGCCTCCGCCGTCAGCCTCCGCGCGCAGACCCGGTCTGTCTGAAGCCGTCGATGCCGTCCTCGCCAAAGGAATGGCCAAGAGTCCGAACATGCGGTACCGGTCCACGGCAGACTTCGCCTCCGCACTTGCATCCGCTCTGAGTGGCGGGGGTGTGCCTCACCGGCATACTGAGTGGACTTCGCGTCGTTACGGGCTGCGATGGCGCGCCGTTGCGGCCATGTGTGTTGTCGCGCTCCTATTGACGACAGCCGTGGTCCTGGTCGGCCCGCTGGGCTGGGGGTCACAGCGCGTGGCTGGCCAAGCAACAGTGGGCGAGCCAGCGCTTGATACTGGCAACTTCGGCACCGCGCCGCGCACTGTGGTCGCGCGGACCGAATCTGACGCCTGGCAACAAGAGTCACTCAACATGACGGACGCCGTCGTAGCCCCGTGGGAGGTTGATTCGGACTTTCAGTACCGGTTCGACACGACCACGGACGGCCAGAACTACCAGGAGGTCAGCGGGCCGGTCGTGTCAACCGCCAAGTTTGGATATCAGACGACCGCACGGTTGTTCAACCAAGAGCAGGCGAGCGCACTCAGGGCGATCAAGATGACTGCAGGGTACGTCGCAGTGTCGGTGGATGCCATGGGAGACGCTGCCAACAGAGTCCTGCGGGTGGGCATGCTCCGCTTTCGCACTGCGGAAGCGGCCGATCTGGCCTTGCGCGCGGTGGGGGCGAAACCAAGCACAGACGCATCGTTGAAGGGCGCCGGCAACACCGTGACGATCCTGGACGAACTGCTCTCGGTGGACAGCCCAGATGGCTCTGGGAAAAAGGTGCCTGTACGCACCCTAACTGCTGCAATCAAGGTCGGCGATCTGCTCGTGGTGGCAGGTGCGTCGGGAGCGGACAGCGGTGGCGCGGCGAAGATTGTCGCAAAAGCGCTGACGATGCAGGAGAAGCGATCGGCTGAGTACAGGCCGACGCCCGTTCCGACGTCCTCGCCCGAGATCCCTCGTGTTCCGATGGACCGCGATGGGGTTATGAGCGCTACGCTGCCCAACAAGGTGGACACTAATTCGGACCAGGGTTTTTCACCCGGCATCTCAGCGGGCGACGGATACGTCTCCGCTCGGGGTTGGGCATTGAATCAAGGAAGCTACTTGACTAAGCAGACCCTGGACGAGTACGGAGTCGACCTCGTCGGGTCCACCCAGAATGGCAACAGTGTCATCTTCCGCGCCAAAGATGCGACCCAGGCCGGGCGGATGTTCGCGGGATTCGTCTCGGACCGCACCGCGGGTGGGGTCAGGAACTTCGGCGTACCAGGACTAAATCGAGTGACCGCCTCGTGCACCGAAACCCCCGAGGCACGATCTGATGGCTCCGTTCGGCAGTACTACGTGTGCCGCGTACACAGGGGGCGGTACATGGCGGGTCTGGGCAGCTTTCAGAAGACTGATGCGCTTCAGGGCATCGCAGCACAGTACAAGCTCCTCGGGTCATTGCCGTGACGACCGCAATTCCAGGACAATGAAGGCAGTGCCGCATCTTGATGACCTCGTCGGGAGCGTCGTCCCGCTCTCGCGTGACCGGGTGACCTCAATCGGTCGCGATGCCGATCTCTCGTTCCCCGGCAACAACTTTCTGCACCGGCGTCTCATCGACATCTACTGGCGCGATGACGGCTGGTGGATCGAGAACGTGGGAGCCTGGATCCCCGTCCGATATTGCGCTGCGGCTGAGGCACTCAGCTCCATACTCGACGTGGGCCAGGCGATGCGGCTCAGCAGCCGCGTGACGCATCTCGTGTTTCGCGCAGGCGGCACGGAGTACGAGGTGGTTGTGAGGATCCCAGACCACCGCGAGCATCGACGAACCGAATCGGTTGGGCTTTCCCCCGGCACGAGCACCTTGGGCCCCGGATCTCTGACCTTGGAGCAGCTCGCGATGCTTGTCGCGTTCTGCGAACCGCTCTTGCTCGCCCCCGGCGTGGGCATAGACCGAATCCGCTCGATGCGCGCCGTCGAGGACCGGCTGGGCTGGAGTTCGGCAAAACTTCGTCGCAAGCTGGACAATCTGTGCGGGAAGCTCGCGACAGCGGGGGTAGCGGGACTCGTCTCGGAAACTGGGGTACCCGCGACGAACCGTCGGATCGCACTCCTAGAGTGGGCGCTGGCGACGCGCATCATCTCGACAGACTCCGTACGGCTATTGGACTTGTCCACTGTGAACGGGCCTCTGCACCCGAGACGCGATGGCGAAGATCAGTGAGCCTGGCTGCACGACAGGACGGACCGGAAGGTGGAAGTGTGAATCTCGAGCCTGGTACTCAGTTCGCTGGATACCGCGTCGTTGACGAAGTTGGGCGAGGAGGTATGGGACAGGTGTTCCTCGTCGAGAACGACCGCCTGCAGCGCCTCGAAGCGATGAAGTTAATGGCCGTCGGGTCCACCGACGCGCAGTTCCTCAGACGCTTCGCGACCGAGGCGCGGACGGCTGCAGGTTTGGATCACCCGGGGATCATCACGGTTTACGACTACGGGGTCACGCGTGGCGTTCCCTGGTACACCATGCGCTACATACCCGATGCAGTGTCCCTCGACGGGAGCGTTGTAGAACCACGCGACGTGATGAACGTGCTTGGTGAGCTGAGTGAGGCGATCGACTACGCCCACTCCATGGGCGTCGTTCACCGCGACATCAAGCCGGCCAACATCGCCGTGAGCACCGCTACGGATGGGTCAATCGCACGAGTCACGCTATTGGACTTCGGAATCTCCCGCGTGCTGGATGAGACCCGGATGACTTCCGCAGACGCCGTCGTTGGTTCAGCGGCGTATCTCGCTCCGGAATTGGTGCAGGGTGGCCAGCCGAGCGCGGCATCAGACCAGTACGCCTTGGCGTGCACGGTCTACCAGTATCTGTCCGGCGCCCCATTGTTTCGCGCGGACTCCGTCGCCGCATTGTTGTACGCGCAGGCACACGCTGATCCACGACCACTCACAGGTGCCGCTGGACCACTCGATACTGTCGTCCGGCGGGCTCTGTCAAAGGACCCTACCCATAGGTACGAGACATGTACGGCGTTCTCGGACGCCTTTGCGGGCGCCGTCCTTGCATCGCAGGCGCCCACTGAGTTCAACTGCGCCCAGGTCGCTCGCGGAGCGATAACACCCGAAGGGGCGGCGGGTACTGGTGCCCCTTCGGCTGCGGCGGATGGGCAACTGGAGCCAGCCAAGCAGCCAGCTGCAGTGGGCAGCAGCGCGATTCAAGACGCGTGGAGGTCCGGTAGCAACATCATCGGTGGCATCGGCCGTTCGGCATCACGAAATGTGGAGCGAGACTTACGCGATTTTCGATCGCGCGCGGTTCGGGTACCTGAGCGATTGTGGTGGCGCTTCACTCTCCTCCTTGTTGCCACTTGCTTGAGTATGTGGGGCCTAGTCGCCGCCGTGTTGTTCGGCGCGGACGCATACGGGCAAGCAGTCGAAGCCGGCCGGCGATGGTGGCTCGATACGGAGGTAGTCCTCCAAGGCATCGCCGCATTGGTCGGAGTTATTGTCTTAGCCTTCTTCGCCACACGGTTCCTCCGTGCGGCACGAGAGGTGCGCTCCAACTGGAAACGGGACTAGTCGACGCCACCAATTACCCGGTTCAGCGACAACAAGTCACGGCAGCAGCCGCAGAGAGTCGCGAGACACGATTCTACTGGCCAAGGCCCACTCACAGAGGACGACCCTGCGGTTGCTCGCAGAGGGGCCTGGGGCCAGTCCGGGAACTCCCGCGGTGGTCAGCTTGACACACAAATTATCGATCTTCCGCTCGAGCTTCTTCACCGACCAGTCTAGGCGGCACGCAGCGTCCTTCGTCGAGACGATCTGAGCCATGCCGGTACCCGGCTGGCGGAGGATAGGTTCACACAGCGCAACCAAGAGTTGCAATTGCTCGATCGTGAGCGAGCCTGGCCCGAGCGTCTCGATACCGACGGGCAGCGGTGGTAGCTCCACCGATGATGTGCCAGTTTGCACGTCGGGAATCCGAATCATCAGCCGATGTTCTATCTTACCCGCCCTGATGACGACCAAGGTTTCGACCCGGGTGATTCTGGTAGCTTGCCCGACGCTGAGAACGTTGCCTAGAGGGTCGTCCCGGTGCTCGTAACGGATAGGAATCCACTCGCCGGTGTTGCGCAGCCACCATGCCCCGTCCGACCAGTAGACCGCTGCCGCGCGACGATGCAGAAACTGGTTCTCCGAATACGAGAGGTCTGCATCGCGCCCGATCGTCGTGACCCGGTCTCTGCTCAGAGGAACGGAGATCCCCGTGGCATCGATCAGCTGGGGCGCAGGCAGCGCTGTCATGTTCGTCGCTCCAATCCTACGGCAACCGAAACGGTGCCTCTCCGACCAACCATACGAGTTCAATCGCCGTGCTTCGTCTCCGACTGTCACGCCTGCGGAGTCGGCGGCTACCCAGCGTCGCCATGTACAAGCTCAAAGGCCCTGTCCAAAACCCCGAATCGGTATGAGTCGCCGCGGAAACCACATCGGTTGGGTGTAACCACCCTCAAGCAGCGAAACGCGCCCGATTGTCAGCAACAATAGTTGGGACAGGATGTCAAGGATTGGGAGGAACCATGAAGAAGTCGACCACGGTCCGTCGGATGGCCACATGTATGGCGGCTGCGATTGCACTCAGCGGCGCGGTGCTGACGACAAGCGTCGGGGCCGCGTCCGCAGCCCCCCGCGAGGGAGTCTACTCGTGGGGCTTCCCGCTCAAGTCGGTCTGTGAAGAGGCGCGGTCCGATGCTCTGAGCGGAACGCCCTTCCGGGCTCTCGACTGGTCGAGGTCCGGCAGCTACGAGAAGCGCAGGGTCGTGCAGGTGAGCAACAAGTGCCAATACGGCAACGTCCGGAACCATGGCAGCGGCTTCCGGTTCGCTGCCGTCGTTGCGAACTAGGCCACAGCCGAGCCACACCGTTTCGCGGTCCGAGGACTCCGCTCATCGGACTCCAGCGCTCGTTCGAGGGTGAGACAAGACACTTGTCTCACCCTCGAATCTCTCGACACGCGGGGGTTCGACCTCGGAGTTGGGATGTCGAGCGCCTCGAACGTGTACAAGTCATAGTGATCATCGTGAACAAGTCATGACTGCAGCATAAGACGTACTTGATTGTCAAATCGACAGGTCAAGACTATTTTTGAGGCTCACCTCTGTTACGATTCAGTCTTCATGGTGTAGATGAACTCAGCCACAGTCCCTGCCTGCTCTCACGCGAAAACGACCCACCGGTGTGCCGGGGGCAAACGAGTCCAGCCTACCCACCGCGGCGGCAGCCATCGCCTCGGCCGTCATCGCGGCGGCCACCGTCCACCGCCCGCACGACGACCTCTCGGCCGCGCGGTCCGAACCCATGATCAGGCTCATCGAAAGTCCCCAGTGATGCTCATTGAAATTCCTCACCTGGGTGCGGTCGGATTATAGCGGTCGGCGGCTGGGTGCGATTGCTGTGCGGTGGGTTTCGTTGCGGGCGTGGTGGTCTCGTAGTCGGTAGCTGTCGCCGTCGAGTTTGAGGACGACGGAGCGGTGTAGGAGCCTGTCGAGCATGGCCGCGGCGACGGTGGTGTCGCCGAGGACTTCGCCCCATTCGGAGACCGATCGGTTGGTGGTGATGACGATCGATGTTTTCAGATACCGTTGCGCGACAACCTGAAACAACGCTGATGCGGCTTCGGCGGGCAAGGGGAGGTAGCCGAGTTCGTCGATGACGAGCAGCGTCGGGCCAGCGAAGAACCGCATGGTCGTCGACCAGCGGCCTTCGATCGCCGCTTTGTGGCAGCGGGCGGCCAGGTCGGCGGCGGTGGTGACGTAGGTGCGGTATCCGGCGTGC
>NZ_LSRE01000006.1 GCF_001575205.1 Tsukamurella pseudospumae | reverse complement strand
GGTTGGATCTGCTCGGCGGTGGTCTGCCCGCCGAGTTCGGGTGAGGTGTGGTCGTATTCGCGGCGGTGGTCGATCTGGGCCCTCGCCGCGGGTCGGTTGCAGTGCGGGAACACGCACCGGGGGTGGATCAGTCGCAGGTAGCGGCGTAGGTCCGCCGATGGCCGGTATCCGGAGCTTCCGCGTGCCCGGACGAGTGCAGGCGGGGCTCCGGGCGGGCTCGAGTCGCCCGGGTGAGGACCACCGTCGTCCGCACAGGTCTCCCCTGCACGTCCGTCGTCCAGATCTCCGTCGTCCAGAACTCCACCGTCCAGATCTCCGTCATCCGGGCCTTCGTCGTCTGGGCTGGTGTTGCCATCCGGTGCGTCGCCGTCCGGCCCGTGGTCGTCGGGTCCGAAGTCGAATCCGGTGCCACCGGGGTCGTCGTGTCCTTCGAGTCGCGCGACGATATCGCGCCAGGCCCACTGGAAGTCGATCGCGCCACGCGGCTCGGTCTCGCTGGAGGCGTCGCACGCCGCCCGGCTCGATAGTCCCGCAGCATCGTCGTGGTCGGTGATCCGGCGGCCGAACGGCCGGATGACCGCGTCCTCGCGGGCCGCCAGTGCCCGCGCCAGCGCCAGGCTGATCGGGCCGTACCCCTCGAGGTACGCGAGCCCGCCACGACGGCCGGGCGCCGGGTTCGATGCAGAGTCAGCGGCAGCATCTGCATCGACTCCTGCGTCAGCGTCTGCGCGGGCAACGGCATCTGCCTGCGCGCCTTCGTCATCGGCGGCACTGGCACCCGCGGCGCCCTTATCCGCGTGTGAGTCCGCAGCGGAGCTATCCTCCGGCACGCTCTGCTCGGGCGCACCCTGGTCGGGCGTGTCCGGATCGGCGAGGTCGGTCTCGTTGATGACCACGTTGATGAGGGTGACGAACCGGGTGATCACACCGTCCGCGTCGGGCTCGCCGTGGAACCGCGCCGTACGGTACTTGCACTCGGCGTTCCCGCACGCGCAGCCGAGGGTGCTGTACCCGCGGATCAACTGCGCCAACCCGTCGGCCTGCCGCTGCGGCACGGTCCGCGAGTCATCATCACAGACCGTGGTCGCGATGTACTGCACTCGGGCGGCGATGTCTTGCATATCCGGCGAAGGCAACAACGCGAAGGCCATCGCCATCCCGTCGTCCGCGGGGCGGAAGGTGACCTTGCGGTCCTGTTCGGCGAGCTTGCGACGCCGCTCCGCCGCGTCCGGGTCGATCGCACCGACCAGCAGATCCACCTGTTCACGCAGCGCGGGGATCGAGAGCACCTCGTAGTCGCGAGTGAGCCGCTCATGCAACGCCGCATCGAGATCACGGACCTGCGAGGCGCTGAGTACCCGCGAGCGCCCCAACGCGATCTCCGCAGCCTTCGGCGTGATGACGTTCTCCCCGATCAACCCGAAGACCTTCGGAAGCCGTTCGATCAACCCGACCGCGACCTCCACCACGTGCACCGCCGCGGCCGAGCCCAGGCGGAGCAGGGTGGAGATCTGCGCACTGAGTGCGACCTCCGCGGCGGCCAAACGCTGCCGCGCCTCGACCGCCTCCCGGTAGTTCGCGGGTTGGGCGAGGTACTGCGCCTCATCATCGGCGTACAGGGCGCGGTGCAGCGCGTAGACCGCGGTCATCGTGCGGCAGTACGCAACACCCTCGACCCGCCGCTGTTCGAATAATACTTCCGCTACCGCACGATCTTCACCCCGTGCATCAGCGAGCTCCTGAGGAACCAAATCCTCAGGGAGTTCACGTAATGCGTCCGGTAGGGCCATGACTCCATGATACGCCTATCCGTTCGATCACGCCATTGTTTAGAACACTACGGCATACCGATCGACGCAACCGTCCGTGCATGCCCCTCGCGAAGAACAAAGTGTCCGGCGAGCCCCAAGGAGTCGGCGAGGAAACCACGCACGGCATTGATTTCGGCCGCCGTACAATCGAGAAGCACCTTGGTCTCCACGTCGCGCTTACGCACGTCGGCCGTCAACACCACCGCGACGACCCCCACTCCGGCATCGGTGCCCACGAAGACGTCGACTCCCTCACCGTCACCGCCGGTCGTTCCCGCGAGAAACCCGTAGTCGAGCGGATAGATCGCCCGCGGATACCGGGGATGCGCCGTGCCCCGCGGGCGGTCGATGACCACCTTCGATGTCCGCACCAGCTCGTCGAGGACCCGGAAGTACTGCGTGGCATCGTCGCTCATGGAGTCAGGCCACGCCGCTCGAGCAGGGGCGCGATATCGGGATCACCGCCGCGGAAGTCGCGGTAGGCCTGCGAGGCGTCGACACTGCCGCCGCGGGAGAGCACTGCGACACGCAGCTTCTCGCCGTTCTCGCGCGTCGGTCCGTCGTGCGCGGTGAACCACGCGGAGGCGTCGGCATCGAGCACCTCGGACCAGATGTAACTGTAGTACCCGGCGCTGTAGCCGCCCGAGAAGATGTGGTTGAAGAACGGCCCGCGGTAGCGCGGCGGGACGCCCGGCACGTCCAACCCCGCGTCGGCGAGCGCGGCGGACTCGAAGCCCTCCACGTCGTCGACGACGGTGCCGGGCTCGATCGTGTGCCATGCCAGATCGATGACGGCCGCGGCCAGGTACTCGACGGTGCCGAATCCCTCACCGCGCGTGCCGGGCTCGAGAACCGACCGGCGAAGCCCCTCGGGCAGAGGTTCCCCCGTCGCGTGATGCCGGGCGTAGCCGTCGAGGATCGCGGGCCAGGCGGCGAACATCTCGTTGAACTGCGACGGGAACTCGACGAAATCGCGCGGCACGCTGGTGCCCGAGAAGTACGGGTAGGTCACTTCCGAGAGCAGGCCGTGCAGGGCGTGCCCGAACTCGTGGAAGACGGTGGTCACCTCGTCGCGGCTGAGCAGAGCGGGCCGCCCGTCCGGCGGGCGAACGAAGTTGCAGACGTTGATGATCACCGGCTGCGCGTCGAGCAGGCGGGACTGGTCCACGAAGCTCGTCATCCACGCCCCGCCCCGCTTGCTGGGCCGCGCGAAGTAGTCCCCGACGAACAGGCCGAGCGGCGCACCGTCGGGCCCCGTGACCTGCCAGGCGCGCGCGTCCGGATGGTGCAGGGCGAGGTCCGTGCGCTCGGCGAAACCCAACCCGTACATCCGCGAGGCCGCCTCGAAGACGCCCTTCTCGATCACGTTGTCGAGCGCGAGGTACTCGTTCAGCGCGGGTCCGGATCCGCCGTCGCCGGCCTGCGCACGCTGCTCGGCAACGCGGGCGTAGAAGGGCCAGTCCCAGGCCTCGATCGCATGGCCCGCAAGCTCTTCCAGCTCGGCGCGCTCGGCGGTGGCGTTACGCGCGGCGGGTACTGCCAGGTCGCGGAGCATGCCGAGGGCCGCCTCCGCCGTACCGGCGGTCTGGTCGGCGATCTGATAGGCGGCGTGGTGCGAATACCCGAACAGCGCCGCGCGCTCCGCCCGCCGGCTCGCGACGCGGGCGATCAGCTCCCGGGTGTCGTTCTCGCCTCCCCGGGTGTTCCTGCGCGACGACGCCTCGTACACCGCCCGCCGCGAATCGCGGTTCGTCAGGCGCGCGAGGTTCGGCTGATTGAGCGGGTAACCGAGGGCGAGGAGGTACCCGTCACGCCCAGCCGCCTCGGCGGCGGCGCGAGCTCCGGCGACGGCGTCCGCGTCCAGCCCGTCGAGCTCGGCCTCGCTCGCGAAATGCACTGCGGAGGCGTTCGTCTCGGCGAGAGTGCGCCGGGAGAACTCGGTGGTGAGCTCGGCGAGCTCGGTGTTGATGGTCCGCAGCCGCTCCTGGGCGGCGTCGTCGAGCCCTGCCCCCGCGCGAGTGAACCGGAGGTGGTAGCGCTCGAGCAGCCGAAGCTGTTCGGGATCGAGACCGAGTTCACCGCGCCGCGAGTGCAGCGCGTCGACGCGGCCGAAGAGCGCCTGGTCCATGAGGATCGCGTCGAAATGCGCCGACCACAGCGGCGAGATCGCGGCCTGCGCCGCCTCCAACGCATCGGTGCGATCGGTGGACGTCAACGAGAAGAACACCGCCGCGACGCGCCCCAGGTCCTGCCCCGCGCGCTCCATCGCCTCGACGGTATTGGCGAACGTGGCGGGCTCGGCATCGCCGGCGATCGCCGCGATCTCCCGACGGTGCCGCGCGAACCCCTCGGCGAACGCGGCCTCGAAGTCCGCGTCCGCGAACGCGGCGAAGTCAGGCAGGGCGAAGGGCAGGGTGCTGGGGGCGAGAACGGCGTCGACGGTCACCTCTCGAACCTACCGGGACAAGCCCCCACCCGATCTGAGTAGTTCCACGGATCCACCGAGCACAGGCATCCGCGACCGTGGACGTATGACACATCCGGTGGTTCCCCATCGTCGCCGTACCGGCCCGGTGATCGCAGATCTGGTCGTCGCCACGGTGCTGTGGGGGCTGCTCGTCCTCGCGGGCGGGCTCGCGATGTTCTTCGCGGTGATGTACTTCTCCGCGAGCGCGCCGGGTTGCGCCGCAGGAAGCCCGTGCGCAGCGCGCGAGCAGGCCGAGTTCGCGGTCGTCGTGCTGTCCGCGGGCGTGCTGGGCGGCTGGGCGGTCGCCGGAGTCGGCAGCGTCGCCTGCGCGGTCGTGCGGAGGTCCGTCTGGTACTGGCCCCTGCTCGGGATCCTCATCGCGTCCGCGGGCACTTGGTGGGGCTTCCGCCTGGTGATCGACGCGGGCGGGCTCCGGTGACCTCAGTCGGAGACGCTGACACCCACGTGCGTGGCGAGGATCTCCGCGAGTCCCGCTCAGGTGACGTCAGTCGGTGACGCTGATCCCGAAGTGCGCGGCGAACACCTCCGCCAGGCCGACGACCTGCAAGTGCGACATCGTCGCCCCGGAGATGCCCTCGATCCCGCGGATCCGCTCCACCTGCAGACCGCGCAGGTCCACGTGCTGCAGCTTCGCACGCGTCACATCGAGCTCGCCCGCGCGGCAGTCCTCGAACGCCACGCGGGTCAGGGTCGCGTCACCGGCGTCGATGCCGTCGAGCACGCACTCCCGGAACACGACATCGGTGAGTGCGGCGCCCCGCAGGTTCACGAATCCGAGACGGACGCCGGTGAAGACGACGGAGCGCAGTTTGGAGTCCATCAGCTCGACGGCGCCGATGCGGGCATCGTCGACCTCGACCTGCCGGAAGGTCGAGCGGGACGCCCGGAAGCCCGTCGTGAACAACGAGGAGATGCGGGTCTCGAGGAACGCCGACTCGGTGAACACCGCGTCGCGGACCTCCCACCCGACGAGCTCGCACTCGCTGAAGGTGATCCCGCCGAGGTCGCGGCCCTTGACCGTCGGTTCGGCGAACCGCTGCCGGTCGTGGGTGTCTCCGGGGATGAGATCGTCGGTGACGCCGTCCTCGAGGTCCGGCAGCCGCAGCGGCGTGATCTTGGGTGCGACGAGGCCGGCCATCAGCCCAGCACCTCGGCGACGGCACGGAGACGGGCCTCGGCATCCGCCGCGATCGACGCCACCACCTCGCGGGCGGGGCGCACCTCGTCGACGAGGCCCGCGGCCTGTCCGGCGTAGACGACACCGAGCTCGGGCATGGCACCGTCGTACGCGGCGCTGACGGCCTCCTCGGTACTGGACGAGGCGTCCACCCCGTCGCCGTCGTGCCACCGTTCGGTGAAGTCGTTGGTGAGCGCGCGCCCGAACCACCGCGTGGGCCAGGGCTGATGCCGGGCCTTGTCGAAGACATCGGTGTAGACGGTGTCGACGCTGCGGGCCTTCAGCAGCGCGGGGATCGCGTACTCGGGGCCGATGGTCTCGGGCGAGGCGAGCAGCGCCGTGCCGACCAGCGCGCCCTGTGCCCCGGCCGCGAGCACCGCCGCGAGGCCCGCGCCGCTGCCGATGCCACCGGCCGCCAGCACGGGAAGATCCGTCGCGCGGAGCACCTCCTGCAGCAGTGGCAGGGTGGCGATGCGGCCGGTGTGCCCGCCGGCCTCACCGCCCTGGGCGACGACCGCGTCCACGCCGGCGGCCTCCACCTCGCGCAGGTCATCAACGGAGTTGATCTGCGAGATCACCACGGCCCCCGCGTCCTTGACGCGCTGCACGAAGGGCGCGGGATCGCCGAAGGACAGCGAGACGAGCTTCGGCTGCGCGGCGAGCACGGAGTCCAACAGCTCGGGGCTGTCCGCCAGCGACCAGGTCTGCAGGCCGAAGGCCAGCGGCGCATCGCCGCCGGCGGCCGCGCGGATGACGCGCAGTTGCTCGTCGATCCATTCGGGCGTGGCGTAGCGGGCAGCGCCGATCATGCCCAGCCCGCCCGCCGCTGTCACCTGCCCGGCGAGCTCGCCCCCGGCACGGCCGCCCATGGGGGCACCGATGATCGGCAGGTCGATGTTCAGGGTGCGCGTCAGCCAGGTGTTCCACACACCGACGAGGCTACGCCCGTGGCAGGATCATCACTCATGGCCGTATCCGTGGACCCTGAGATCCGCCGTATCCGCGCACTCAGGCTTCGAGCCCAGGGGTTGGTGCCCGGCGTTCGGGACTGGCGCACAGCGGAGGACGCCGCGCGCGGGATGCTCGCGATCCAGGCGCAGGACGGTGCGGCGGCCCGGTTCGCACTGTCCCTGCGCGCCGCGGATCATCCCGACGATGCCGCCGTCCTCACCGATCTGGCAGAGGGGCGTATCACCCGCAATCGGCCCGCGCGGGGCACGCTCCAGATCACGGCCGCCGAGGATCTGCACTGGCTCAGTGCCGCGCTCACCGACCGTTCGCGGACCGAGGCCGCCAAGCGACGTCCGGCACTCGGACTCTCGGACGCCATGGTCGACGGTGCCGAGCGGACCATCCGCGCGGAACTGGCGGGCGGAAAGGTCCTCACGCGTCCACAACTCGTGCAAGCGTGCGCGGAGAACGGGGTCGTCCTCGACAACGGTCAGGCCGGGCACGTCCTGCGGCATCTCACCGAGCTCATGGCGATCGTGTTCGCCGATCCCGCGTCGAAGACCGATGTCTTCGCCCTGGCCGACGAGTGGATCGCAGATCGTCGGGAGCCGGATCACGCACTGGGCGAAATGGTCTCGCGGTTCGTCGCGGCCCGCGGCCCGGTGACCCGGCAGGACATCGGCAAGTGGGCGTACCTGCCGATGGGAGCCGTCGACGAGGGCATCACCGCCGCGGGCCGCGCCGTCGAGACCGTCGAGCTGGCGGGGACGACCTACCTGGTCGCGCCCGGCACCGTCGACATCACCGACGCGGAGGTCGACGAGGCGCTCGCGCGCCCCCTCCTCCTCCCCGGATTCGACGAGTACATCATCGGATACGGTTCCCGCGCACCGCAGCTCGACGAGCAGTACCTGGCGCGGATCATCCCCGGGCGCAACGGTGTGTTCAAGCCGATGATCGTCGTCGACGGCGAGATCGTGGGCACCTGGAGCCGGAAGGCCACAGCGAAGAAGGTCACCGTCGCGCTGGAGCCCTTCACCTCGCTCACCGCTGCCACGAAACGACGCCTCGCCGAGCCAGTGCGCGACTACGGACGGTTCCTCGGTCTCGGGGCGGAACTCGCGTAGCGCGAACGGTATCCGTGTCCGCGCGGGACATCGCCGTTCGAGAGTGGACAGCGCGGACGACGAACCCGGGACACGGGCCCTGGGTCCCGGGGTCGTCGAATCGGTTGCGCGGACGCGTCAGTTGCGCGCCATCCAGCTGTTGTTGCCGCCGTTCAGGTCGTAGGTACTGGTGGAAGCGGTCACCGGGATCGCCCGGAAGGGGCAGCCCCAGCTGGGCACGACCTGCTCGATCTGCAACGAACGTCCCGCACGGAGTTCGCCGGCCGACTTGCTGACGCCGCCGTTGAACCAGACGGTGACGTCGTGCGCCACCCCCGGGCCGTTGTTGGTGACCCAGCCGTGGTCGATCAGCGAATTCGGCTCGGCCCGACCGGGCAGCGGCCCACCGCAGCTGACGTATCCGAACGCCTGTAGATCCACGTACGGGGGCGCAGGATCCGCCGAGGCCGTACCGACCGAGAGCATCGTCGCCACACCCGCGACCGCGAGCCCGAACACTCCCGTTGTCCTCATCTTCATGGTTGATCTCCCCAATCCTCCGTCGAACGACGACCGGCCGCAGCAGCGACCCAGCGTCAGTGTGACGCCGGTCACATTGTCGCGCGTCCGAGACGGAAAACCAACCTTTGGCGCTACGGCTGAGACGAAAGCGGCTGAAGTTTCCCGTGATTCAGGCGAGTCGCGTCACGCGGACGTTTCCACCACCGGCGCCTGCACCTGGATCGCATCGACCAGCGGGCGCAGTTCGGGCTGTCCCGCAGCCTCGGACAGCGCCTCCCGCAGCACCCGCTCCTGGGTCGGACGCGCCGCAGTGAGGAGATCCCACCCCGCCGGGGTGAGCTCGGTGTAGATGCCGCGACGGTCGTCCGCGCACAGGATCCGGGTCAAGAGACCCCGATCCTCGAGCCGGGTGACGAGGCGCGTCGTGGCACTGCTGGACAGCGCGGCGGCACGCGCCAGCTGGCGCATCCGCATGTGCCAGCCATCCTGCCGACTGAGCGCGTCGAGCACTGTGAACTCGACGACGGAGAGATCGTGCCCCGCCTGCAGCGAGCGCTCGAGATCGTTCTCGATCAGCGCATGCAGCGCGACCAGCGTGCGCCATCCCCGTGCGCGGATCTCCACCGCATCGTCGGCGATACCCATGGTGAGGACCCCTTTCGTCGTAACTACGAGCATAGCACCTTGCGAAGATTATCGGCGTGTGCAACTATCTATTCGTTGTGTGTGCAACTACTGCAGACGCCGGTGATTGCAGACGCGCCAACCATCCCGACTTCCTAAGGAACCTCATGCCCATCGCGCTGTTCGCGCTCGCCCTCGGGGGCTTCGGCATCGGACTGACCGAGTTCGTCATCATGGGACTGCTCCCCGAGGTCGCGCGCGACTTCGCCGTCAGCGAGACCGTGGCCGGCTACCTGATCTCCGGCTACGCGCTGTCCGTGGCCATCGGCGGCATCATCCTCACCGCGGCGCTCGGCCGGGTCAATCGCAAGCACGCCCTCCTCGGACTCCTCGTCCTGTTCATCGTGGGCAACCTGATGTCGGCACTCGCCGGTACCTACGAATTCATGCTGGCCGGCCGGATCGTCGCCGCCCTGTGCCACGGCGCGTTCTTCGGCATCGGCGCCGTCGTGGCAGCGGACCTCGTCGCCGAGAACCGCCGCGCCGCAGCGATCTCCATCATGTTCGCCGGACTGACCGTCTCGAACGTGCTCGGCGTGCCGCTCGGCACGTTCCTCGGACAGGCCGCGGGCTGGCGGTCCACCTTCTGGGCAATCACGATCATCGGCGTCCTCGCCCTGATCGGTATCGCCGCACTCGTCCAGAACACCCCCGCCGCCCCCGCCGGCAGCAACCCCTTCGCCGAGTTCCGCATCTTCCGCAGCCGCCAGGTGTGGCTGTCGATGCTGGTCACCGTGCTCGGCTACGGCGGCATGTTCGGCGCCTTCACCTACATCGCATTCACCCTCACGGAGGTCGGCGGCTTCGCGTCCTCGTCCGTGCCGTGGCTGCTCGTACTGTTCGGCGCGGGCCTGTTCGTCGGCAATCTGCTCGGCGGGCGGGCGGCGGACCGGAACCTGCCGCTCACGCTCATCGTGCTGCTCGCCGCGCTGACGGTGGTCCTCGGCGTGTTCGCACTGACCGCCACCTCGCAGATCGCCACCGTCGTCGCGCTGATCCTCATGGGCGCCTTCGGCTTCGCCACCGTGCCCGGACTGCAGATGCGCATCATGAACTACGCCGACGACGCCCCCACTCTCGCGTCCGGCGCGAACATCGCCGCCTTCAACCTGGGCAACGCGTTCGGCGCCTGGGCCGGCGGGCTCACCCTCGCCGCCGGGCTCGGCTACGTCTCCCCGCTCTGGGTGGGCGCCGGCATCACCCTCGCCGGTCTCGTCGCCTACCTCATCGCCGCCCGTGTCCGCGGAGGCGAGTTCGACCGCTCCACCGACTCGGCGCCGATCCCCGTCGCCGCCTGACTGCCCCTCCCTCCACCAGAACCCAGGAGTACCCCATGACCACCATCCCGAACATCACCCTCAACGACGGCATCCTCATGCCCCAGGTCGGCTTCGGCGTCTTCCAGGTGCCGGACGACGAGGCGCAGCGCGCCGTCGAGACCGCACTCGAGGCCGGCTACCGCAGCATCGACACCGCGATGATCTACGGCAACGAGACCGGCGTCGGCCGGGCACTCGCGGCCTCGGGCGTCGCCCGCGACGAGCTCTTCGTCACGACCAAGCTGTGGGTCGCCGACCTCGGCGCGGGTAAGGCGCGCGCCGCCCTGGACGCGAGCCTCGAGCGACTCGGCCTCGACCACGTGGACCTGTATCTCATCCACTGGCCCGCGCCCGCGACCGACGACTACCTCGACACGTGGCGCGAGCTGCAGGACCTGCGCGGCACGGGTACCCGATCGGTCGGCGTCTCGAACTTCGCGCCCGAGCACCTCGACCGCGTCGCCGCGCTCGGAGCGCCGCTCCCGGCCGTGAACCAGATCGAACTGCACCCCTCACTGCAGAATCGGGAGACCGTGGCCGCGAACCGGCGCCACGGCATCGCGACCGAGGCCTGGAGCCCGCTCGCCCAGGGCGCCGCACTCGGCTCCCCGGCCGTCCTCGCCGCCGCGGAGCGGCACGGTGTCAGCCCCGCCCAGGTGGTGCTGCGCTGGCACGTCCAGAACGGCACCGTCGTCATCCCGAAGTCGGTGACGCCCAGCCGGATCGCCGCGAACCTGGACCTGTTCGGCTTCGCGCTCGACGAGGACGAGACCGCCGCGATCGATGCTCTCGAGGCCGACGGCCGCACCGGACCGCACCCGGAATCCTTCAACGGCTGAGCGTTCAGCGAGCCGGCTCAGTCCAGGCGCCAGTCCTCGTAGGCCCGCGGGTCGTCGATCGGCTCGATGTGCACAGTGATCCGCAGGTCGTCGAACAGCGCGTCGAGGTCCGCCTCGACCTCCTCTGTGACGTCGTGGGCGCGCTGCACGGTCCAGTCGCCGGGCACGAGCATGTGCATCTGCAGGAAGCGCTCGTGCCCGGACTCGCGGGTCCGAACGTCGTGGAAGTCGATGCCCGCGACCCGGTGGCGGTCGAGCACCTCGTCGATCTGCGCTCGCTCCTCGACCGGCAGCGCGGCGTCCATCAAGCCGGCGCCCGACTGCCACACCAGGCGCGCACCGACGACGAGGATGTTCACCGCCACCGCGATGGCGATGAGCGGGTCCAGCGGTAGCCACCCGGTGAGGGCCACCAGCAGGACGCCCACGATCACACCGGCCGTGGTCCACACGTCCGTGATCAGGTGCTTCCCGTCGGCCTGCAACGCGAGCGAGCGGTGCCGGCGGCCGACCCGGATCAGGTAGAGCCCGACGAGCCCGTTGAGCACCGTCGCCGCGACGGAGATCGCGAGGCCCAGCCCCACCTGCTCCAGTGCCTGCGGGTTGAGCAGCCGATCCACCGCGGAGACGATGATGACCACCGCGGCGACCACGATCATGACGCCCTCGAGCACCGCCGAGAAGTACTCGGCCTTGGTGTGCCCGAAGTTGTGGTCGTGGTCCGCCGGCTTGGCCACCACCTTGAGCGCCACGAACGCTGCGACGGCCGCGACGATGTTGACGGACGACTCGGCCGCGTCGGAGAGCAGGCCGACGGAGCCCGTCAGCCGCCACGCGAGGATTTTCAGCGCGATCACGACGATCGAGGTCGCGATCGACAGCAGGGCGAAGCGCGACAGGTCCTGCCGGACGCCAGGACCCGCGCCCGGGGCTGCCGGGCTCGACGGTGCGGTCACCGTCGGGACACTACTTGCCCTTCGGCTTGTCCGCCGAGGCGTCCGACGAGAGCGCGGCGACGAAGGCCTCCTGCGGGACGTCGACCCGGCCGATCGTCTTCATCCGCTTCTTGCCCTCCTTCTGCTTCTCGAGCAGCTTGCGCTTACGGCTGATGTCGCCGCCGTAGCACTTGGCGAGCACGTCCTTGCGGATGGCGCGGATGTTCTCGCGGGCGATGATCTTCGAGCCGATCGCGGCCTGCACCGGCACCTCGAACTGCTGGCGCGGGATGAGCTCCTTGAGCTTGACGGTCATCTTGTTGCCGTAGGCCTGGGCACCGTCGCGGTGCACGATCGCGCTGAACGCGTCGACCGCCTCGCCCTGCAGCAGGATGTCGACCTTCACCAGGTCGGACTGCTGCTCGCCCGCCTCCTCGTAGTCGAGGGAGGCGTAGCCGCGGGTCCGCGACTTCAGCGAGTCGAAGAAGTCGAAGATGATCTCCGCCATCGGCAGCGTGTACCGCAGCTCCACGCGGCTCTCCGACAGGTAGTCCATGCCGCCGAGCTCACCGCGGCGCGACTGGCACAGCTCCATGATCGTGCCGACGAACTCGCTGGGCGCGATGATCGTGGTCTTGGTGATCGGCTCGTAGGTCTCGCGCATCCGGCCGTCGGGCCAGTCCGACGGGTTGGTGACGATGAGCTCCTTGCCGTCCTCGCCGACCACGCGGTAGACCACGTTCGGTGCGGTCGAGATCAGGTCGAGGCCGAACTCGCGCTGCAGCCGCTCGCGGGTGATCTCCATGTGCAGCAGCCCGAGGAAGCCGCAGCGGAACCCGAACCCGAGGGCCACGGAGGTCTCCGGCTCGTACGTCAGCGCGGCATCGTTGAGCTGCAGCTTGTCGAGCGCCTCACGCAGGGCAGGGTAGTCGGAGCCGTCCACGGGGTACAGGCCCGAGTAGACCATCGGCCGCGGCTCCTGGTAGCCGGTGAGCGGCGTCTCGGCGCCCTTGCGCGCGGTGGTCACGGTGTCGCCCACCTTCGACTGCCGCACGTCCTTCACACCGGTGATGAGGTAGCCGACCTCGCCCACGCCGAGCCCCTTCGAGGCCTTCGGCTCGGGCGAGACGATGCCCACCTCGAGCAGCTCGTGGGTGGCACCCGTCGACATCATCTGGATCTTCTCGCGCGGGACGATCTTGCCGTCCACCACGCGGATGTACGTGACCACGCCGCGGTAGGTGTCGTAGACCGAGTCGAAGATCATCGCGCGGGCGGGCGCGTCGGCATCGCCGACGGGGGCCGGCACCTTCTGGACCACCCGATCGAGCAGCGCGTCCACGCCGGCGCCGGTCTTGCCGGACACGCGCAGCACCTCGTCGGGCTCGCAGCCGATGATGTGCGCGATCTCTTCGGCGTACCGGTCCGGGTCCGCAGCGGGAAGATCGATCTTGTTGAGGACCGGGATGATCTCGAGGTTCTTGTCCATCGCCAGGTACAGGTTGGCGAGGGTCTGGGCCTCGATGCCCTGTGCGGCATCCACCAGCAGGATCGCGCCCTCGCACGCCTCGAGTGCGCGGGAGACCTCGTAGGTGAAGTCGACGTGACCCGGCGTGTCGATCATGTGCAGGACGTAGTCCTCGCCGTCCACGGACCACGGGAGGCGCACGTTCTGCGCCTTGATCGTGATGCCACGCTCGCGCTCGATGTCCATCCGATCGAGGTACTGCGCGCGCATGGCGCGCGCCTCGACGACCCCTGTGATCTGCAGCATCCGGTCGGCCAGGGTGGACTTGCCGTGGTCGATGTGCGCGATGATCGAGAAATTTCGGATACGCGAGGGCTCGGTGAAGGTCTCGTCGGCGAAGCTGGGAATCGGTCTCACTCCTCGGGCGGCTGGCCGGGTCCCCGGCACACGTCACCGTCCAGTTTCTCATGCCGCCTCGCGCGGCCGCACCGCGGTGAGCGAGTCCCGGCGACTACGTCCGGTTTCACCCGGGTCCCGGTAACGTCGAAAGGCATGAGTGATTCTGAATCCTCACGAACATCGAAACCAGTAGACACGACATCGACACCGACGAGCTCCCTCAACCGCCGAGTCTTCATCGCCGCCGCAGGCTCGGTCCTGGCCTTCGCCCTCTGGGCACTCGCCTCTCCCGAGACCGCGGAGAGCGTGATCAGCGGCGTCGTCTCCTTCATCACCACCTGGTTCGGCTGGTGGTACTTCCTCCTCGCGACGGCCATCGTCGGCGTGGTCGTGTTCATCGGCCTCAGTCGCTACGGTCGCTACCGCCTGGGGCCCGAGGAGTCCCGCCCCGAGTACAGCCTGTTCACCTGGACCTCCATGCTCTTCGCTGCGGGGATCGGCATCGACCTGATGTTCTTCTCCGTCGCGGAGCCGGTGAGTCACTACCTCAATCCCCCGGTCGGTACGGGCGAGAACAACCACGCCGCGCGGGAGGCCGTCACGTGGACCGTGTTCCACTACGGCGTCACCGGCTGGGCCATGTACGCGCTGATGGGCGGCGCCCTCGCCTACTTCGCCTTCCGGCACAACCTCCCGCTCACCATCCGCGCCGCGCTCTACCCGATCCTCGGCAGGCGCGTGCACGGACGTCTCGGCGACGCGGTCGACGTGGCCGCGGTTCTGGGCACCATCTTCGGCATCGCCACCTCGCTGGGCATCGGCATCGTCCAGCTGAACTACGGCCTGCACGAGTTGTTCGGCCTGCCGCAGGGCAAGGCCGCGCAGATCGGCCTCATCGTGCTGTCGGTGATCGTCGCGACGATCTCCGCGACCTCCGGCGTCGACAAGGGCATCCGCCGGCTCAGCGAGCTCAACGTGATCCTCGCGATCCTGCTGCTCGTCTACATCCTGGTCGCCGGCCGGTCCGACTTCCTGCTCAACGGCCTGGTGCAGAACACGGGCGACTACCTGTCGACCTTCCTCGACCGCACGATGGACACCTTCGCGTGGGGCCAGATCAGTCCCGAGTCCGCGGGCAACGATCCGTCCGGCTGGCTGGATTCCTGGACGCTGTTCTTCTGGGCGTGGTGGGTGGCGTGGGCCCCGTTCGTGGGACTCTTCCTCGCCCGCATCTCGCGGGGCCGCACGCTGCGCCAGTTCGTCTTCGGCGTCCTCGTCGTGCCCTTCAGCTTCATCCTGGTGTGGATCTCGATCTTCGGCAACAGCGCACTCGAGGTGGCCCGGGGCGACAAGCCCTTCGCCGAGGCGACCGCGTCGACGCCCGAGGTCGGGTTCTACTCGCTGCTCGAGAAGTACCCCGGCGCACCGCTGTTGCTCGCGATCGCGACCATCACCGGACTGCTCTTCTACGTCACGAGCGCCGACTCCGGCTCGCTGGTGATGGGCAACTTCACCAGCAAGCTGTCGGATCCGATGGCGGACTGCGCCCGCAGCACGCGGATCTTCTGGTCGTTCGCGATCGGCCTGTTGACCCTCGCGATGCTGTTCGCCGGCAACGAGGGTTCGATCGTCACTCTGCAGAAGGCGACCATCATCATGGGCCTGCCCTTCTCGTTCGTGCTGGCGTTGGTGGGCCTGTCGCTGCTGCGGGCCCTGCACACGGAGTCGTACAAGCACGACAGTTATCGGACGGCGCTGCCCAAGTCCCTCGCTGCGGGTCGGGGCGGCGGCGAGTCCGGCAGCTGGCGCCGGCGCCTCCTCGCGACGATCCATTACCCGAGCCGCGCCGCGACCCTGAAGTTCCTGGAGAACGCCGTCGCACCCGCCATGCGGGACGTGGCAGCCGAGTTCGCCGCCGAGGGCATCTCGGCGACGATCGACGAATCGGGCCGCAGCGAATCGCTGCCCTCCCCCACGCTCACCGTCGACCTGGCCAGCGAGCCGCACTTCGAGTACTGCGTGTGGCCCGTCTCCGCCCCGGCGCCGAGCTACGCGGTGCTCGCCCAGCGTTCGGCCGACCGGTACTTCCGGTGCGAGGTCTACCTCGCGGAGGGCTCGCAGGGCTACACGCTCAACGGCTACACGCGCGAGCAGATCATCGGCGACATCCTCGACCAGTACGAGCGCCATCTCGGCTACCTGCATCTGCGCCGCGCGGCGACCGACCATCACGACGGCGACGACGAGACCGACGGCACCCTAACCGATCCCGACCCGGAAGCGTCCACAGAACCCGAAGGGACACCCGCATGACCGAACCCACCCTGTTCATCGACGGCACGTGGCGCCACAGCGCCGACGGTGGTACCCGCACCATCGTCTGCCCCGCCGACGGCACCGACGTCGGCGTGGTCGACGAGGCGACCGCCTCCGACACCGGAGCCGCGATCACCGCCGCCCGCCGTGCCTTCGACACGGGCCCCTGGCCGCACGTCCCGGCCGCCGAACGGGGCGACCTGCTGCTGCGGGTGGCCGACGAGATCGATCGGCGGCGCGACGATTTCGCGCGGGCCGAGACCCTCGACACCGGCAAGCGCCTGTACGAGTCCGAGCTCGACATGGCCGACATCGCGGCGTGCTTCCGCTACTTCGGCAAGCTCGCCGGCCAGGACTCCGGGCGGATAGTGGACGCCGGATCCGCGGATGTCGCCTCGCAGATCGTGTACGAGCCCGTGGGCGTGTGCGGGATGATCACGCCCTGGAACTACCCGCTCCTGCAGGCTGCGTGGAAGGTCGCGCCCGCGCTGGCCGCCGGGGACACCTTCGTGCTCAAGCCCTCCGAGCTCACCCCGCACACGTCGATCCTGCTGATGCAGGTGCTGCAGGAGGTCGGCCTGCCAGAGGGCGTCGCCAACCTGGTGCTCGGCGCCGGGGCACAAGCCGGCGCTCCCCTGTCCACCCACCCGGACGTCGACCTGGTGTCCTTCACCGGCGGCCTGGTGACCGGCCGGATCATCGCCGCGAACGCCGCCGGCACCGTCAAGAAGGTGGCACTGGAGCTCGGCGGCAAGAACCCCAACGTGATCTTCGCCGATGCGTGCGCGACGCCGGAAGGCCTTGCCGCGGCGGTCGACAACGCGCTCAACGCCGCCTTCCTGCACTCCGGCCAGGTCTGCTCCGCGGGCGCCCGGCTCGTCGTCGAGGCGTCCGTGCACGACGCCTTCGTCGACGAGTTGGTCCGGCGTGCGGAGGGCATCCGGCAGGGCCTGCCGCACGCCGAGGGCACCGAGACCGGGCCGCTGATCTCGGCCGCGCATCGCGATAAGGTGCACACGTACGTCGAGAAGGCGCGTGCCGACGGCGCGGTCGTCCGCACGGGCGGCGCGTTCGCCACCGGGGACCAGGGCTCGGGGCCGCTGGACGGCGGCTTCTTCTACCTCCCGACGGTGCTCGACCAGTGCGATCCGTCGATGGCGTGCGTGCACGACGAGGCCTTCGGGCCAACGGTCACCGTCGAGACCTTCGAGACCGAGGACGAGGCCGTGGCGATCGCCAACGACACGGAATACGGTCTGGCGGGCGCGGTCTGGTCGGCCGACGGAGGGCGCGCGAAGCGGGTCGCGCGGCGCCTGCGGCACGGCACCGTCTGGATCAACGACTTCGGGCCCTACCTCCCCCAGGCCGAGTGGGGCGGCTTCGGCGCCTCCGGCATCGGGCGCGAGCTGGGCCCCACGGGCCTCGGCGAGTACCTCGAGGCCAAGCACGTCTACGAGAACCTGCGGCCGTCCGTCACCGGATGGTTCGCCGAGCGGAAGGACGATCAGTGACTGCACCCGAATCCGGCCAGGAGGCCTTCGACTACGTGGTGGTGGGCGCGGGATCGGCGGGTGCAGCCGTCGCCGCCCGCCTGTCCGAGGACCCGACGGTGACCGTCTGCCTCCTGGAGGCCGGACCCTCCGACGTGGGCGACGAGGCGATCCTGCGACTCGACCGCTGGATGGAGCTTCTCGAATCGGGCTACGACTGGGACTACCCGATCGAGCCTCAGGAGAACGGCAATTCGTTCATGCGGCACGCCCGCGCGAAGGTGTTGGGCGGCTGCAGTTCCCACAACAGCTGCATCGCCTTCTGGGCACCGCGCGAGGATCTGGACTCGTGGGAGCGCGACCACGGCGCGGCGGGTTGGGGCGCGGATTCGGTGTACCGGCTGTATCCGCGGATCGAGACCAACGACGCCCCGGGCGAGCACCACGGACGCTCCGGACCGGTGCACATCATGACGGTGCCCCCGAACGACCCGTGCGGCGTCGCGCTGCTCGACGCGTGCGAGGAGGTGGGCATCCCGCGTGCGGAGTTCAACTCCGGGACCACGGTGACCAACGGCGCCAACTTCTTCCAGATCAACCGCCGCGCCGACGGGACGCGGTCGTCCTCGTCCGTGAGCTACCTGCACCCGGTCCTGGACCGGGAGAACCTGACGATCCGCACCGGCGCCTGGGCCAAGCGAGTCGTCTTCGACACGTCCGGCGATCAGCCGCGTGCCACCGGCGTGGACATCACGGTGGGCGCGTTCGGGCGCACCACGTCCGTCGAGGCGCGGCGCGAGGTGATCGTCAGCGCGGGTGCCATCGACTCACCGAAGCTGTTGATGCTCTCCGGAATCGGGCCCGCGGACCACCTGCGGGAGACCGGCGTCGACGTGCTCGTCGACTCCCCCGGCGTGGGCGCGCACCTGCAGGACCACCCGGAGGGCGTGATCGGCTTCGAGACCTCGCGACCGATGGTCCGCGAGTCCACCCAGTGGTGGGAGATCGGGATCTTCACGCCCACCGAGTACGGCCTGGACCGGCCGGACCTGATGATGCACTACGGCAGCGTCCCCTTCGACATGCACACGCTCCGCCAGGGCTACCCCACGGCGGAGAACACCTTCTGCCTCACGCCCAACGTCACCCACGCGCGCTCGCGCGGCACCGTCCGGCTACGCACCCGAGACTTCCGCGACAAGCCGAGGGTCGACCCGCGGTACTTCACGGACGCCGAGGGGCACGACCTGAAGGTGATGATCGCCGGGATCCGCAAGGCGCGCGAGATCGCGGAGGCGGGACCGCTCAAGGACTGGGTCGAGCGCGAGCTCTACCCCGGCCCCGGCGCCCAGACGGATGCCGAACTGGCCGACTACATCCGGCGCACGCACAACACCGTGTACCACCCCGCGGGCACGGTACGGATGGGCGCCGTCGACGACCCGATGTCACCCCTCGATCCGGAACTGCGGGTCAAGGGCGTCGCCGGCCTGCGCGTCGCCGACGCCTCGGTCTTCCCCGAGCACACGACGGTGAACCCGAACATCACCGTGATGCTGGTCGGCGAGCGCTGCGCGGAACTGGTCGCAGCAGGTCACTGACCGCGACGGCTACGGGAGCAGGCGGGTCGGCAGGCCGAAGGCCTCGAACCGGTCGGCCTGGTCCAGATGCGTCGTCACCCGGGTGACCCGGGCACCGTCGGACTCGAGGACGACGAGGGCGAACGGGCGCATGCCGTTCCCGTCACCCGGCTCGTACTGCCCGAACGCAGGCGATCCGTTGGCCGTCGTCGCCACGAGGCGGTGCCCGACGCAGGCGTCGCCCGAGGCGAACAACGCCGCGTAGTCGGCTGCGCCCCGCAACCAGAACGCCACCGGCGGCATGGAGAAGACCACGTCCTCCGCCAGGAGCGCGGCGAGCCCCGCGACGTCGTGCCGCTCGAAGGCGCTGACGAAGCCGTCCAGGAGCCGGGGATCCACCTCGCCCGCAGGAACGTCCGACGGTGCCGGCGCCGCCCCGGCGAGCACCTTGCGGGCGCGCTGCAGCGAGGAATGCGCTGCGGCGGCGCTGATCCCGAGGATCGACGCGGTCTCGGCGGCACTGTGCCGGTACACGTCGCGCAGCACCAGCACG
Source organism: Tsukamurella pseudospumae (assembly GCF_001575205.1). Taxonomy (GTDB): domain Bacteria; phylum Actinomycetota; class Actinomycetes; order Mycobacteriales; family Mycobacteriaceae; genus Tsukamurella; species Tsukamurella pseudospumae. The sequence continues at coordinate 53,250 of NZ_LSRE01000006.1, read as the reverse complement.
GCCCGCTGCGCCGGCGTGAGGTGCTGCAACGCCGCGACGAAGGCCATCCGGATGCTCTCGTGCCGCTCCGCCGCAGCCGCCGGATCCGCGACGACGTCCGGCAGCGGCGTGACCCAGCTGCCCGGCCGCAGCTCCGCGAACGCCTGATCCCCCGCGCCGTTGCGCTCCGCCAGGTCGGTCGGCAGAGCCCGGCGCGGGGCGGCACGCAGCAGGTCGATGCAGTACCGGGACGCGATCGCGTACGCCCAGGTCCGGATGCTCGCGCGGGCCGGGTCGTAGCGCTCCCGCGCGTTCCACACCCGCAGCAACACCTCCTGCGCCGCATCCTCGGCGCCCGCACCGTCGCCGATCATCCGGTAGCAGTACCGGACCAGCTCGGGGCGGAGGGCGCCGAGGGCCGCATCATCGATCACTGGCTCGTCGACTCCCGCCACACCGGCGATCATCCCACGACGGTGGGTGTCGGGACCGGGCGTCGGCCGGTCGCGATCAGGACGATCTCGAGCGTCGGCAGCGCGACGTCCTGTGGGCCGTGGCCGAGAACCAGATCCGAGTCGTCGGCCGCGAGTCTCAGACCCGCGAGGTCGACACCGAAGAACCCGAGCCCCTCCGCGCTCGACCCGGTCACCGTCGCGGCGAGCACCTCCGGTGCCGGACCCGGCAGCCCGAGCGGGATCGTGATGTCCAGGCCGTGGATCACCTCGTGGGCCAGCGCGCCCTGCGTCGCGCCGGGCCCGGGCGTCCACCGGCTGGCGACGCGGGCGTGCTGGATCGCCAGCAGCTCGGCGTCGGTGAAGCGGGCGGCATCGGCGCGGGCGGTGCGGTCGACCGCGACGTTCACGTCGCCGCCCGCCTCGGCGACGGCCGCTCCGAACTCCTCGAAGGTCTGCGTGTCGGTCATGTTCAGGTGCGCCACCACCTCGCGGATCCGCCAACCCGCGCAGAGGGAGTCCGCCGCCCACTGCTCGGGCGTGAGGCCGTCGAGCAACCCTGCCATCCGGGTGCGCTCGGCGACGGTGGCGTCGTACAGGTCGGTATCGGAAAGGGTGGTCATGGTGCTCTCCTGTGCTCGGGAAGGGATCGTCACAGGTGTGTACGAGCGGGGCCGCTGGAATTCGTCGCGCGCGCCCCACGAACCCGCGGGCCTATCCTGGGACCATGGCGAACGACTTCACCCGCTTCGCGGCCGTGGCGGCCAAGCTCGCGCGCGAGCACGGCCCCCGGCTCGCGGCGCAGGTCGTGAACAGCCCTCCCGTCCGCGCCGGCCGGGAGGCGATCACCCAGGTGGTCACCCAGACGGTGAATCAAGCCCTCGGCCTGGAGGCACCGTCGGAGCCCAAGGAGTTCACCCCTGGGCGGCCCGTGACCCGCACCTCGACGCGGACCGAGCTGATGGCCCGGTCCATCGCCTACGCGCCCCAACTGGACGGGCAGGCCGATCCGGGCGAGGTCGTGTGGACCTGGGTCGAGTTCGAGGAGACGACGGGGCCGAACGCCGGCCACGGCAAGGACCGGCCCGTGCTCGTGGTGGGCCGCTCCGGCGTGGCACTGCTGGGCCTGATGCTCTCCAGCCAGGACAAGCACATGGGCGACCCGGAGTGGGTCGGCATCGGCTCCGGCCCGTGGGACGAGGACCGTCGCCCGTCGTGGGTGCGGCTCGACCGGGTCCTGGACGTGCCCGAGGACGGCATCCGCCGCGAGGGCGCGGTTCTGGACCGACGTCGCTTCGAGTCCGTCGCCCAGCGCCTGCGCGACGACTACGGCTGGTCCTGAGCGGAGTCCGTCACCGCTGCCACGGCCTCGATCTCGACCAGCTGGTCGTCGTAGCCCAGCACCGTGACGCCCATGAGCGTGCTGGGCACGTCATGGTCACCGAACGCGGACCGGACCACGTCCCACGCGGTGACGAGGTCGTGCTGACGCATCGACGCGACCAGGACGCGAGTGTGGATCACGTCCTGCAGGGTCGCGCCCGCCGCGTCCAGGGCGAGGACCAGGTTCTCGACGCACCGCGCCGCCTGCGCCGCGTAGTCACCGGGCCCGACGGTGCCGCCGTCGAGCGCCAGGGGGCACGCGCCCGCGAGGAAGATCAGCCGCGCCTGCGCCGGCGCGGTCGCGGCGTAGGCGTACTGCGCCACGTCGCTCAGCGCGGACGAACGGATCAATCGGACCTGGCTCGGCATGGCCCGAGCCTGTCACACACTCAGCGCAGGGCCGCGGCGACCTTCTGCGCGGTCGCCTTGGCGGAGCCCGGGTTCTGGCCGGTGATGAGGTTCCCGTCGACGACGGTGTACGAAACGAAGGGCAGCTTGGCCTTCTGGTAGGAAGCGCCGCGCTCCTTGCACCGCTCCTCGGCGTTGTACGGCACCAGCTTGTCGACGCGGGCGAGGACCTCTTCCTGCCAGGCGAACCCGGTCATGTTGCGGCCCTTGATGAGGTACTCGCCGTTCGACAGCGTGGTGTCGAGCAGCCCGCAGTAGCCGTGGCACACCGAGGAGACGATGTCGCCGCGCTCGTAGAGCTCGCGTGAGATCCGCTGCAGCCCTTCGCTCCCCGGGAAGTCGTACATCACCGCGTGGCCGCCGGTGAAGAAGATCGCATCGAAGTCCGCCGAATCGATGTCGTCGGGGCTCAACGTGTTCTCCAGCAGTGCCATCTTCGCGGGGTCGGCGTGCCAGGCCTTCGCGGTCTTGTCGTAGTTGGGAAACTTCAGCGACCGCGGCTCCAGCGGGGACGCGCCGCCCTGGGGGCTCACCAGCACCTGCTCGTAGCCGGCCTCCTCGAAGACGTGCCAGGCGTGCGTGAGCTCGGAGAGCCACAGGCCGGTCTTGTGCGACGGATCGTCGTAGTGGCCGACATTGGTGACGACATTGAGAATGCGCTTCGACATGGGGCGATGCCTCCTGGAGAGTGGTTCGTTCCGATCGCCGTGAGAGCCGCGACCTGCGATGTGTGCAGCGCTTACATTAGGCGGCGCCCCTGCGGCCGTCAATCCCCGCGTGAGATACCACTCAGGTGTTGACAGTGCTTACATGAGCTGTCTAGCCTCATGTAAGCAACGCATACATCGAACGGCGAGGAGCCCGGAGACCATGACCTCGACAGCATCGGTCGTCACCCCGACGACCACCACCACTCCCGTACTGCCGGCCTCGCTGACGAGCGCCGCGCTCCACCGTCTGGCGGCCCGCGTGAGCGCCGGACCCGACGCCGCGCGCACCGTCACCACCGCGCCGTACACCGCTGCGCCGCTCGCGGATCTCCCCGTCTCGACCCCGACGGACGTCGAGGACGCCTACGCCCGCGCCCGCCGCGCCCAGGCGGACTGGGCGGCGACCCCCGCCGCCGACCGCGCGAAGGTCCTGCTCCGCTTCCACGACCTCGTCCTGGAACGCCAGGCCACCGGCCTCGACCTCATGCAGGCGGAGAACGGCAAGACCCGCCGCGACGCCTACCTCGAAATCGCCGATGCCGCGATCGCCGCGCGCTACTACGCGCGCACCGGGCCGAAGGCGCTCGCTCCGCACCGCCGGAACGGCGCACTCCCCCTGCTCACCCGCACCACGGAGCTGCACCATCCGAAGGGCGTCGTCGCGATCATCTCGCCGTGGAACTACCCGCTGTCGATGGCCGCCACCGACGCGATCGCCGCCCTCATGGCCGGCAACGCCGTGGTCCAGAAGCCCGACACGCAGACTGCGCTCACCGCACTGTGGGCCCTCGACCTGATGTACGAGGCCGGTCTCCCGGCCGATGTCTGGCAGATGGTCGTAGGGCGCGGCAGCTCGATCGGCGACGCCCTCATGGCGGGCGCGGACTACATGATGTTCACCGGATCCACCGCGACCGGCCGGCAGATCGCCCGCGACGCCGGGGAGCGCCTGATCGGCGCCTCACTCGAGTTGGGCGGCAAGAACGCGATGCTCGTCCTCGACGATGCCGACCTGGACCGCGCCGCCGCGGGCGCGGTCGCCGCGGCCTTCCCGTCCGCGGGCCAGCTCTGCGTGTCCGTGGAGCGGATGTACGTCGCCGCCTCGGTGCGGGACGAGTTCGTCGCGAAGTTCGTGGACCGCACCCGCGCCCTCGAGATCGGTGCCGCCTATGACTTCAGCAAGGCCGTGGGCAGCCTCACCACGGAGAAGCAGCTGGCCACCGTGACCGAGCACGTCGCCGACGCCGTCGCCAAGGGCGCGACGTTGCTGGCCGGCGGCCGCGCCCGCCCGGACCTCGGCCCGCTGTTCTTCGAGCCGACGATCCTCACCGGCGTCACCCCGGAGATGACGCTGTACGCGCACGAGACCTTCGGCCCCGTCGTCTCGATCTACACCGTGGCCGACGACGAGGAGGCGATCGCGCGGGCCAACGACACCGTCTACGGCCTCAACAGCAGCGTGTGGGGACGCGACGCACGCCGCGCCGGCGCGGTCGCGGCCCGGCTGCGCACCGGCACCGTCAACATCAACGACGCCTTCGCCGCGGCCTGGGGCAGCATCGACTCCCCCATGGGCGGCATGGGCGACTCTGGCCTCGGCCGCCGGCACGGCGTCGAGGGCCTGCTCAAGTACACCGAGGCGCAGACCGTTGCGCATCAGGCCCGCCTGAACTTCTACCCGCCCGCCGGCGTCCCGTGGAAGATGTGGGCACCCACCATCACCACAGCACTGCGCATCTGGAAGTCCGTCGGCGCACGCTGACCCGTCCCCACCGAGGAGCACCACCATGACAGCACCCGAGACCCCGGGCCGGATCGTCGTCTTCGGGGCCACCGGCTACGCGGGCGGCCTCGCCGTCGACGCGCTCGTCGCGCGCGGGCTGCGGCCCGTCCTCTCCGCCCGATCCGAGGGCAAGCTGACCGAACTCGCCGCACGGCACGGCGGCCTGGAGTATCAGGTAGCGGACGTCTCCGACCCCGACAGCGTGCGGGCACTCGTCGCCGCGGGCGACGTGCTCGTCACCGGCGTCGGCCCGTTCGAGCGCGTCGGGTGGGTCGCCGCCGAGGCCGCGGCCCGCGCCGGCGCGCACTACGTGGACTCGACCGGCGAGGTCGGTTTCGTCCGCGAGCTGCACCGGCGACACGACGCGCAGGCCCGCGAAACGGGCTCGGTCATGTTGCCCGCCTTCGGCTACGACTACGTGCCCGGCGTCCTCGCGGGGTCGCTCGCACTGGAGGAGGCCGGCGAGCGCGCGCGGTCCGTGGACATCGGCTATTTCGCCACCGGATCGCTGCGGAACGGCCTGAGCCAGGGCACGCGCAAGACCGTGATCGACGGCATGAGCCTGCCGGTGGCGGTGTTCCGCCGCGGCGCACTCACCGATCTGCGCGCGGCGCAGGAGGTCGTGCGCTTCCCCGTGCGCGGACGCGAGCGCGCGGGCATCCTCGCCACCGGCACGGAGGTGCTTCAGCTGCCCCGCACCTACCCGCAGCTGCAGGGCGTGCGCGTCTTCAACGGCTGGTTCCCCGAGCTGGCCCGCGCCATGCAGGCGATGTCGCTCGTCGCGACGACGCTCTCCCGCAACCCGCTCGGCCGGCGCGCGCTCGACGCGGTCCTGCCCCGGTTCGTCGGCCCCGCAGGCGGTCCCGACGAGGCCGAGCGCGCCCGGACGCGCGGCCTCGCCGTCGCCGTCGCGCGGTCGGCCTCGGGCGAGGTGCTCGCGGAGGTCGAGGTCGACGGCCCGTCGCCCTACACCGTGACGGCCGAGCTGATGGCGATGGCGGCGGACCGTCTGGCCCGGGGACTGGGCCGTACGGCCGGCGTCGTCGGGCCGATCGACGGCCTGGGCGCCGACGCCTTCCCGACGGCGTGCGCGGAGGTCGGGCTCGCCCGGGTCTCCGGAGCGGCCGGAGCCGCGTCATGACCGGGTTCGAGCCGGGTCACGCCCGCTACGTCTCGCTCGCGACCTTCCGCAGGTCCGGGGAGCGCGTCGCGACCCCGGTCTGGACGGTCCCGCTCGGTGACGGCCGGATCGGCGTGTCCACCGCACCTGACGCGGGCAAGGTCAAACGCCTGCGGAACGACGCGCGCGTGGAGCTCACCCCGTGCGATGTGCGGGGCCGCATCGAGCCCGGGGCCCCGACGGTGACGGGCCGGGCGACGATCGTGGCCGACGGCCCGGAGATCGCCGCGGTCCGCCGCGCGCTGCGCGCGAAGTACGGCCTACAGGCCGTCGTCATCGGGCTCGGGAGCACGCTCAAGACGGCGCTCACGCGGCGCCGGGCCGACGAGTCAGTCCTCGTCATCACGCTCGACTGAGCTGCTCCAGGTGCGTGCGCAGGAACCGGCCCGTCACGCTGTCGGGGGCGGCCGCGACCTGTTCGGGCGTCCCCTGGGCCACGACGGTGCCGCCCGCGGCCCCGCCACCCGGGCCCAGGTCGATGACGTGGTCGGCGTTGGCGATCATGTCCAGGTCGTGCTCGACGACGATGACCGTCGCGCCGCGGTCGACGAGCCGCTGCAGGACGTCGAGCAACACGCGGACGTCCTTGGGGTGCAGCCCCACCGAGGGCTCGTCGAGCACGAAGACGGCGTCGGACTGATCGCGCCCCAGCTCCCCCGCCAGCTTGAGCCGCTGCGCCTCGCCGCCGGACAGCGCCGGCGTCGCCTCGCCCAGCGTCAGGTAGCCGAGTCCCAGATCGTCGAGAGTGCGCAGCTTCTTCGCGATCCGCGGCACGGGAACGGCGTCGGCGGCCTCGCGGACGCTGAGCGCCAAAAGGTCCGGCAGGGCGAGGGCGGCACCGTCGGACTGCCCTTCCGGCCAGCGCACCGCCCAGGCCTCGGGGGCGTACCGTCGGCCCAGGCAGACCGGGCATTCGATGTCGACGTCGGGGAGGAACTGCACGTCGAGCGAGACCTGCCCCGTGCCCTCGCACCGCGGACAGCGCAGCGATCCCGTGTTGTAGGAGAAGGCACCGGCTTTCAGGCTCAGGTCCTTGGCCGCGGCGGTCTTGGCGTACTCGCGCCGCAGGTCGTCGAGGACGCCGCTGTAAGTCGCGACCGTCGAGCGCACGTTGACGCCGATCGGCGTGGCGTCCACCAGGTTCACCCGGCCGAGGCCCGGCGCGTCCAGGGCGGTCACCGGAGCACGAAGGGGTTCGCCCTCCGCCGCGGCGGCCAGCGCAGGCACCAACGCCTCGAGTACCAGCGTCGACTTGCCCGAGCCGGAAACGCCCGTCACCGTGGTGATCCGACCGACGGGCAGGTCGACCGACAGAGCGTGCACGGTGTGGATCGGGGCCGTCTCGAGGTGGACCCGGCCCCGCGCGAAGACCTCGTCGTCGGCGATACGGGGCCGCGTGCGAACCGGCACGCGGCCCGCGAGATAGTCGCCCAGCACGGAGTCCGGGTCGCGCTCGATCTCGGCGACGGTGCCCTGCGCGATCAGGCGGCCGCCCTCCGCGCCGGAACCGGGGCCGATCTCGACGAGGTGCTCCGCCTCGCGTACGACGTCCAGATCGTGATCGACGACGACCACGGAGTTGCCGTCCCGCAACAGGTCCCGCACCACGCCGAGCAGGCCCTCGACGTTGGCCGGGTGCAGGCCGACCGACGGCTCGTCCAGCACGTACAGCACCCCGGTGGTGCGGTTGCGGACCGCCCGCGCGAGCTGCACCCGCTGCCGCTCACCGGTGGAGAGGGTGGCCGCGGCACGGTCCAGGCCGAGGTACCCGAGGCCCAGTTCCAACAGGCGGCGCGCGATGGATTCCAGGGTGTCGACGAGGATTCCGGCCATCTCGCGCATGTCGGCCGGGAGCGGTTCGACGGTGCCCGGCGCCCACGCGACCACCTCGTCGAGGGTCATCGCGGTGACGTCCGCGAGGCCGAGGTCGCCGATGCGCGGCGCTCGCGCGGCGGGGCTCAGGCGGGTACCGCGGCAGTCGGGACACGGACCCGAGTAGAGGAAGCGCTCGATGCGACCGAGCCCGGATTCGGTGGCCGCCTTGTCCAGCGCCTCCTGCACCGCGGTCGTCGCGTTCCGGTACGTGAAGTTCAGCTCGAACAGCTTGCCGTTCTTCGAGGGCACCGTGATGTGGCGCTTCTCCGCGGGACCGTGCAGCACCACCTGCTTCTCGTCGTCGGTCAGCTCACCGAAGGGCACATCGGTGCGGACCCCCATCTCCGCGACCACCTGCGGCATCACAGTCAGACCCATCATCGACCAGGGCGCGACGGCACCGTCGGCGATGGTCCTCGTGGGATCCGGTACCAGTGCGGCACCGTCGATCTCGCGGACGGTTCCCGTCCCCGAGCAGGTGGGGCAGGCACCGTCGGAGTTGAAGGCCAGTGACTCCGCGCCGGGCGGGGTGAAGACGGCCCCGCAGACGGGGCAGGTGAGGTCGAGTCCGATCGCGACGTCGATGGTCGGATCGACGTAGTGGCCGTTCGGGCAGCGATGCGCGGCGAGCCGGGAGAACATGAGCCGCAACACGTTCAGCAGCTCGGTGCTGGTCCCGAAGGTGCTGCGCACGCCGGGGACGCCGGGCCGCTGCCGCAGGGCGAGCGCGGCGGGGACGTGCTCCACCGAATCGACGGCGGCCCGCGGCGCCTGCGCCATCCGGCGACGGGTGTACGTGGAGAGCGCCTCCAGGTACCGGCGCGAGCCCTCCGCGTAGAGCACGCCCATCGCCAGCGAGGACTTACCGCTGCCGGACACGCCCGCGATCGCCACGAGCCGGCGCAGCGGCACGTCGACGTCCAGGGAGCGGAGGTTGTGCACCCGCGCCCCGCGGACGGCGATCCACAGCGGCGTGTCGTCGGTCATGCGCGCCGGCCGCTCATGCGAGACGCGTGATCTCCACGACCACATCGAGATCCGACGCGCCGCCGCCCGCGATCACGCCGCGCAGGGGCGGGACGTCCGCGTAATCGCGGCCGACGCCGACGGAGACGTGCCGCTCGCCGATCGGGACGTCGTTCGTCGGGTCGTAGCCGCGCCACTGCCCGGTCCACGCCTCGATCCACGCGTGGGACTCCCCCGCCACCGTCGAACCGACCTCCGCGTTGCGCTGCGGGTGCAGGTAGCCGGAGACGTACCGGCCCGGGATGCCGACGCTGCGCAGCAGCAGCAGAGTGAGGTGCGCGTAGTCCTGGCAGACGCCCTTGCGCTCCTCCCAGGCGTCGGTCGCCGACGAGTGCACGCCGGTGGTACCGGGCACGTAATCCAGCTCCTCGTGCACCCAGCGGCACACCGCGAGCACGGCCTCGTCGGGCTCGAGATCCTTGACCAGCTTCTTCGCCTGCGCCGCGAGTTTGCGCTGCTTGGGCACGTAGTCGGTGTAGCTGAGCAGCTCGTCGAACCGGTCCCGGACGTGATCGGTCGCGAGCTCATCCCAACCGACCACCTCGCCCGTATCGTCGGCGGCCTCGGTCTCGACGACGGAGGCGCCCGTGACCTCGAGCGCGGTGTGCGGGGCGTGCAGGTCGAACGCGGTCACCGCCGTGCCCCAGTAGTCCGTGTAGCGGTACGCGCGGGTGGCGGGCACCGTCTCGACTCGGTTGAGGATCACGTTCTGCCGCTGGTCACTTCGCGGGGTCAGGCGGGCCTCGTTGTACGACGAGGTGACCGGTGCGTTGTAGCCGAAACCGGTGGAGTGCACGACTCGAAGACGCCAGCTCACAGCTCCCCCTCCAGGATGGTGTCGATGTCGCCGCGGGCGCGGGCGTCGGTCCAGGCGACATAGGGCGTCACGTGAAAGTAGCGAGCGGTGACCGCCTCGCCAGCGGCCTGCCCCAACTCCTGCAGCGCGAGGAGCCTGCGCTGCAGGTCGTCGAGAAGCTCTCCGGGGGCGAGGAACTCGAGCTCGCCCCGGGCGCGGCCCAGCAGGCGCTGCGCCTCGGTGCGGGTGCCGAGGCGACCCTCGCGGCCGCCCTCGATGGCGTTCAGGCAGTCCTCCGCGGTGGTGAGCGCGTGAATCACGGACCGCGGGAAGAGCCTGTCCACCAGGATGAACTCGACCACCCGCGTGGCGTCGAGCACCCCGCGGTGGGTGCGCAGGTAGGTGTCGTGCGCGCCCGTCGCGCGGAGCACCGTGACCCAGGTGGGCGCGTTCGCGCGATCGCCGGCACGGGAGAGCAGCAGCCGCACGGCCATGTCCATGCGCTCGATCGAGCGGCCCAGCAACATGAACCGGTAGCCCTCGTCGCGCGAGAGCGTCGAGTCGGTGAGACCGGCGAACATCGCGGCGCGGTTCTTGATGTAGTTGAGGAACTCGTGCGGGCCGAGGCGGCGGGCGGCGCGCTCCCGCTCGGCGAGACCGTTGTAGGTGGCGTTGAGGCACTCCCACATCTCGGAGCTGGTGACCTCCCGTGCGCCGCGGGCGTTCTCGCGGGCGGAGGCGACCGTGGCGGCGATCGAACCGCTGCCCGGGTCGCGGTTGTAGGCGACGACCTCGGTGACGGAGCGCAGGTCGAGCGGCTGGTCGGCCGGCGGCTCGGGGATGCCGAGGACGCGGACGAGCTGGCGGGAGACCCGGTCCTCGTCGACCGTGGCGTCCTCGAGGAACTGGTGCACGGTCACGTCGAGCATGCGGGCGGTGTCATCGGCGCGTTCGGCGTACCGGCCGATCCAGTACAGCGCCTCCGCGTTACGGGCGAGCATCACGGACCTCCTCTCGAGCCTGCTGCTGTTGTTGGTCCTGCGAGCTGAGCTCGGGGCCGAGCTCCACCTGCTGCTGCTCGGCGAGGTCGCGGCTCGGAACCACTTCCACGCCTTCGAGTTCCGCCTCCGCGGCCGACGACCTGGCTGCGAGCACCCAGGTGTCCTTCGATCCTCCGCCCTGGCTCGAGTTCACCACGAGGGAGCCCTCCGGAAGAGCGACGCGCGTCAGGCCGCCGGGCAGCACCCACACGTCGTCACCGTCGTTGACGGCGAACGGCCGCAGATCCACGTGCCGTGGGCGGGCCTGCTCGCCGATCTTCGTCGGCACCGTCGAGAGCTGCACCACCGGCTGCGCGATCCAGCCGCGAGGGTCGCTCATGACCTTGCGGCGGATCGTCGCGAGCTCCTTCTCGCTCGCGTCCGGCCCGAAGACGATGCCGTAACCGCCCGAGCCCTCGACGGGCTTGATCACCAGCTCGTCGATGCGGTCCAGCACCTCCTCGCGCTCCTCGTCGAGCCAGCAGCGCAGCGTGTCCACGTTCAGCAGCATCGGCTTCTCGCCGAGGTAGTAGTCGATGATGTCGGGCACGTAGGTGTAGGTCAGCTTGTCATCGGCCACGCCGTTGCCCACGGCGGAACTGATCACCACGTTGCCGGCGCGCGCCGCGTTGAGCAGGCCGGCCACACCCAGCACCGAGTTGGGGAGGAACTGCATCGGGTCGAGGAACTCGTCGTCGATGCGGCGGTAGATCACGTCCACCTGCTGCTCGCCGCTCGTCGTGCGCATGTAGACCACGTTGTCGCGACAGAACAGGTCGCGGCCCTCGACCAGCTCGACGCCCATCTGCCGGGCGAGCAGGGAGTGCTCGAAGTACGCGGAGTTCGCCATGCCGGGCGTGAGGACCACCACGGTCGGGTCGGCCTCGTTCGACGCGGCGCTCCGCCGGAGGGCGCGCAGCAGGTGCGAGCTGTAGTCCGCGACGGCGCGCACGCGGTGGCGCTGGAACAGGTCCGGGAAGACCTGCGCCATCGTCCGGCGGTTCTCCATCACGTAGCTCACGCCCGACGGGGACCGCAGGTTGTCCTCGAGCACGCGGAAGGTTCCTTCGGCATCGCGGATCAGATCGATGCCGGCGACGTGGATGCGCACGCCGTTGGGCGGGCGGATGCCGGCGGCCTGCCGGTGGAAGTGCGCACACGAGGTGACCAGCCGTTTGGGGACGACACCGTCGCGCAGGATCTCCTGCTCGGAGTAGATGTCGTCGAGGAACATCTCCAGCGCCTGCACCCGCTGCTTGATCCCCTTCTCCAACCGGTTCCACTCGGCGGCGGCGATCACGCGCGGCACGAGGTCCAGCGGGAAGGGCCGCTCGCGACCCTCGAGGGAGAAGGTGATGCCCTGGTCGATGAACGCCGCACCGAGCGCGTCCACGCGGGCCGCCAGGTCCGACTCGTCCGCCGACGCGAGAGCGCCGAAGATCCGTTTGTAGGGCGTCCGGACGGTGCCGTCGTCGGCGAACATCTCGTCGAACGCCCGCTGGAACGACGGTGCCTCGTCGTAGCCCGCGAACAGCGGCGCGTCATCGGACAGTCGTGGGACGGCGGCAGGCTTCCGGGTCGCGGACGCCGACGTGCGTCCCGAGGTGCCGGCCTTGGCCTGTTTCTGCGGGGTCACTCGGCCATCGTGCCGCACCCGAGCCGTTTCGGCAGCGGTCTCGTTCACGGCGTGGCAAGCTGGGCGTCGGACGCCGTTCCGCAGGCCGGTGCCGCGATTTGGGTTGTATCCGGGCCGCTGGTAACCTGGTACGTCGGCAGTCATCACCGGCTGCCCTTTCGAGACAAGAGAGTTTGAACGCGTGGCCAACATCAAGTCCCAGATCAAGCGGATCAAGACCAACGAGCGCAACCGCCTGCGCAACCAGTCGGCGAAGTCGTCGCTGCGTACCGCCATCCGCCACTTCCGCGAGGCCGTCGAGGCCGGGGACAAGGCCAAGGCCGGTGAGCTCCTCGTCAGCACCAGCCGTCAGCTCGACAAGGCCGCCAGCGCCGGCGTCATCCACGCCAACCAGGCCGCCAACAAGAAGTCGGCCCTGTCGCTGGCTCTCAACAAGCTCTGATCTTCCGCTAGACGCGCGTATCACCGCGCCGCACCACCACCGGCACCACGCGGGCCGGAACGGTACGGCGCGGTTTTCGCGTATCCGGATCAGGAACCGGAGCCGGAGCCGGTTCGACGGTTCGATCCCCGCGCCGTGCGATTCCCCCGCGCCGTGCGGCCGCTCAGCTCGCGAGCGTTGCGACCTTGCGGACGGCGATCTCCAGCGCGTAGTCCGGATCGGCGGCCTGGCCCTTGACGTCGGCGTTCGCCGCCGCGACGGCCTGCAGCGCGCTCGCCACGTTCTCCGCACGCCAGCGCCGGGCGACCTGCGTCATCTTCTTCACCTTCCACGGCGCCATCCCCAGCTCCCCCGCGTCGCGGTACTGGTCCGGAGTGCGGCCGAGCCCGCGGATCCGCGCCACCGAGTGCACCGCGTCGGCCAGCGCGTCGGCGATGAGCACGTGCGGGGTTCCGCGGTGCTGGGCCCAGCGCAACGCCTCGAGCGCGGCCGCGACCTGTCCGGCGACCGCCTTGTCGGCGATCTCGAAGCCGGTGACCTCTGCGCGCCCCGCGTAGTAGCGGTGTACGGCCGCGAGGTCGACCCGGCCGCCCGTGTCCGCCACCAGTTGAGCGATGGCCGCCGCGAGCTCGCGCAGGTCCTTGCCCACGGAATCCACGAGCAGGTCGACCAGTTCGTCCGACACTCGGACCTTGCGGGCGCGGAACTCCGACTTGGCGAAGTCAGCGCGATCGCGGGCGGAGGTGATCGTGGGAACCTCGACGATCTCGGCTCCGGCCTTCTTCAGGGCCGCCACCATCGACTTCGCGCGGCCGCCGCCGCTGTGCTCGATGACCAGGGTGATCCCGTCCGGCGGGTTCTGCGCCGCCTCCACGATGAGATCGACGGGGGCCTTGCCCGCCTCGGCCGCGGACTCGAGGACGACGATGCGCTCCTCCGCGAACAGCGACGGGCTCAGCAGCTCCACCAGCTCGGACTGGTCGACATCGCCCGCCCGGATGCGCGTGACCGGGACCGCGTCACCGGCGCCGCCCGGCAGCCCCATGCCGCCGTCACCCGCACTCGCGCGCGCCGCGTCGACGATCGCGGCGACCGCCCGCTCCACCAGGAGGCCCTCGGTCCCCACCACCACGTGTACGCGCGCGCTGTCCACCACGGCTCCCATACTTCCAGACCCCACCGACGATCACGCACGCCGCGACGAGCAGAACACCCGCGGTGGCGCCGCCGGGCACCTCGATCACCCCGATCCGGGCGCACCACCGCGCCACGGTGATCACCCACCACAGCTCGGGACCCGTCGCCCGTACCGCTACCTCGGCGATCGGTGGGACCACCGGGGCCGCCACCGCGGCCAGCGTGCCCACCACCGTGACGATCGGGATCGCGGGGCCGGCCAGCAGGTTCGCGACCAGCCCGCCGAGCGGTACCCGACCTGAGAACGCGATGAGCAAGGGCAGCGTCACCACCTGGGCCACGACCGTCACCGCGAGCAGGCTCGCGAGCGTGTCCGGCACGCGCGCCGCCACCAGCCGATCGCGCAGTACCGGCGACCACAGCACGAGACCGGCGGTCGCGGCCACCGACAGGGCGAAGCCGATGTCGCGGGCCAGCACCGGCCGGATCAGCATGAGCACCACGACCGCGGCGAACAGCGCGACCAGCGGCTGCCGCCCGCGCCGCAGCGCCAGTGCCGCGACGCCGACCAGCCCCATCACCGCGGCCCGCACCACCGACCCCGTCGGGCCCACCAGTCCCACGAAGGCGACCATGGCGGCAGCGGTCAGCGCGGCACGCGCTGGCAACGGAAGGCCGGCTGCGGCGCACGCACCCAGGACGCACAGCGCAAGAATCGCGAAGTTGGCGCCGCTGACGGCCGTCAGGTGGGTGAGCCCGGAGTCCTGGAAGTCGCCGCGCACCGTCGGCAGGGTCGCCGACTCGTCGCCGAGGACCAACGCCGGCAGCAGGCCCGCGGCATCCGTCGGCAACGCCTCCGCCGCGACCGCCGACAGCGCCCGCCGCACCGCCGCGGCCGCGCGGAAGTAGGGCGGGGCCCGGCCGAGCACCGTCGGCTGCCCCGACCCGACCAGCACGGCCGCGACGAGACCCGGCCGGGTACTGCGCAGCACCGTAGCCCGGATCGCGATCCGCTCCCCCGGCACCAGGGCGCCGAGGTCGAATCCCGCTCCCAGCAGCAGGATCCCGCCCCGCGCGGCGCGCGTGTCATGGGAGGTCCGCACCGCCTCGACGGTGCCCGGCACCAGCACGCGCGACGCGTCGAGATGCCCGCCGGGATCGCCCGATCGCTGCCGCGGCCACTCGTCGACCTCCAGCACGACCTGCACGGAGCCCGCGCCGTCGAAATCCACGATCGACGCCCGCTCCCGGTCGTGCACCCGGAAGGCTACCGACGCGGCCACCCCGGCGCCGAGGCCCGCCGCCGCGACGACCACGAGGGCGAGGGACCGTACCGCGGGCCGACCGGCGCGCCCGCGCACGAGCGCCGCCAGCCCGGCGGCCGCCACCAGGACGCCCGCGACCCACCACGCGGCCACCGCCGACACCAGCGCGATGATCGCCGCGACCCAGCAGACGATCGCCGCCGGGAGAAGCCGCAGGTCCACTGCTCGCGCATCGCTCACACCGTGGCCATCGGCTTGATCTTCGCGAGCTTCGCGGTCCCGATCCCACTCACCTTCGCCAGGTCGTCGACAGAACGGAAGGGCCCGTTCTTGTCCCGGTACGCGATGATCGCCGAGGCCGTCGCGGCTCCCACACCGGGTAGCTTGTCGAGCTCGGCGGCACCTGCCGTATTGATGTTCACGGTGCCGGTCACCCCGGCCGGCGCGCCCGATCCAGCCCCCGCCGGCGCCGCACCCTGCGCACCGGGCCCAGCGCCCGACACCACCGAACTGCGGAGCTTCACACCGGACTTCGGGTCCACGACGCCGACGACCACCTGATCGCCGTCGCGCAACGGCTGCGCCAGGTTCAGGCTCGCGGTGTCGGCACCACCGAGGGCACCCCGGGCCGCGGTGAGGGCGTCCGCCACGCGCGCGCCCGGCCGCAACCGGTGCAGCCCCGGGGCTCGGACCAGCCCGACGACCGCGACCACCAACTCCGACGGTGCGGCGCCGGAGGGGCGAACCGCCACGGACGCAGTGGCATCCGCTCCGCCTGCGGAGGGACTCGACGATGCCCCGGCGAAGTTCACCACCGGATAGGGACCTGAGCCGCTTCCGTCGGACGTTCCGAACACCGCAACCGCAGCCACGACAGCGGCGATCACCCCGACGACGATCAGCGCGATCGCCGCGCGCGGCGTGGTCCGCACCCGATCGACCGTGGCACGCCACCCCGTCGGCTCCTGGTCCCAGAAGTCGTCGTCCTCCAGCCGAACACCCCGACCCGGTGCGGCCGAGTCGGAGCGTTCGGCGGGCGCCCGCTCAGCGCCGCTCCCGAACTCCTCCAACCACGCCGGTCGCGCGAAGATCTGCTCGTCGGCCGCGCCGGCTTCGGGCGCCGCCTCTCGTTCGCCGTTCATGCGACGAACCGTAGGCCCGGGCCACCGTCGGAAAGCCCGGCCGAGCCCCGAATCAGAGACGCCTGTGGATAACCCCGAACCTGTGGATAACCCGCCCCGGCGAGCCGGAACGGTCGGCCCGGTGTGCTAGGCGGGATCCGCCTCGTCGACCAGCGCCGGAGCCACCGCGACGCCCACCGCGCCGGGCCCCAGGTGCGCCGCGATGGTGCCGCCGAATCGACCGATCACCAGCTCCACGAGCTGCGGGAACTCGCCGCGGACGAGCTCGGCCACGTGCTCCGCGGCCTCCGGCGCCTCGACGTGGTGCACCGCGACCCGCGCCGGCCGGTTCCCGAGGTGCTGGGAGGCCAACGCGGCCAGCTGGTCGCGGGCGCGGGAGACGGTGCGGGTCTTGCGCTCGGAGACGATCCGGCCGTCCTGCAGCCGCAGCACGGGAACGATCTGCAACGCCCCACCCAGCAGCTTCGCGAGTGCACTCACCCGGCCCCCGGCCCGCAGGTGATCGAGGGTCGCGACGCAGAAGAAGCCCTCGGCTCCGTCGAGCACCTGCCGCGCGGCCTCGGCGACCTCGTCGGCGGACGCCCCGGCGCGGGCCAGCCGCGCGGCCTCCAGCACCCCGAAACCCATCGCCATGTCGATGCTGCGGGAGTCGATGACGATGACATCGTCCATCAGCGCGGCCTGCGCCACCGAGGTCGAGTACGTGGAGCTCAGGTGCGAGCTCATGGTGATCACCACGACGCCGTCGCCGCCGGCCTCGGCGACGGCCGCGTCGAGCACCTCGCGGACCTCGCCCACCGACGGCCCGGAGGTGGTCACGCCCTCCTTGACGAACCGCTCGGCCTGGTAGCCGGTGCCGCGGTCGAGGTACTCGCTCTCGCCGGACAGCACGTGCAGCGGCAGGATCCGGATCCCCAGCTCGTCGGCGCGGTCGGGGAAGATCGCGGCCGACGCGTCGGTCACCACGACGACACTCATTACGCACCCCCTTGCGCACCGCGCAGCGAACGCAGCACGCGCTGCGCCACCCGCTCGTGCATCTCGAACGACCAGTGGATCCCGTCCAGGTTATTGATCCCCAGGTCGAACGACCACTCGCACAGGTCACGCAGGGGAACCATCGGCACCCCGGCACCGTCGGCCCACGCCCGCATGGCGCCCTCCGTGCGCGACCACCCCGGGTGCGCGAAGGAGTACGCGAGCGCGCGGTGCGTGGGCGGCGCGAGCACCGCCATCGGAGCGTCGGGCCGCAGGGCGTGCAGGGACTGATAGGTCTTGTCCAGGTAGTCGACGGTGACCTTGGGCGGCAGGGCCATCGGCCAGCCGACCGGCGCGAACACCTTCTGGATCGTCGCGTAGCCCTCGCGCGCGCGGGCGCGCAGCGACGCGGGCCGCAGGTAGCGGATCTGCTCACGCACGGCCGTCGGGAGCGGCGAGGGCAGGGAGTCCATGCCGCCGAGCGCCAGGACCGCGGCCTCGACGGTCGGCACCGTCGCCCAGACGCGCGGATCCTGGGCCACGCACCACCAGCCGTCGCGCGTGGTCCAGCCGACGCGCGCGAACAGCTCGCAGCGCAGCCCCAGCTCCGCGGCGACCAGATTGGGCCAGATCCGCGGGTCGGAGGTCGGCAGGGCGCCCTCGGGACCGTAGAAGCCCAGCGAGTCGCTGAGCACCAGGAGCGCGCCGGTCGGTGAATCGGTCACTGGACCTCGGGCACCGACTGGGGCGCGGTGTCGACGTCCGACGAGGTGTTCCACACGTCGAGCCGCCACCGCGTCGCGTCGCCGTGCGCGGAGAGCTGCACCCAGCTGCAGTTGCCGAGGCCGCCGAGGACCGGCCAGTGGTCGACGGGCAGGTCCAGCAACCGGGCGGTCAGCGCCGCGATCAGCCCGCCGTGCGCGACCAGCATCACGGGCCGCTCGCTGGTGCCCCACTCCGGCAGCCGCTCCATCAGCTCGGTCACCAGCGGGTACGACCGCGCCGCCACGTCCACCCGGGCCTCGCCGCCGGGCGGCGCCCACTCGGGGGCGTCGCGCCACCGTCGGCGCGCTCCGGGCATGTAGGCGTCCACCTCGACGTGGGTCATGCCCTGCCAGTCCCCCAGCATGGTCTCCCGCAGCCGGACATCGGATTCGACGGTGCCGCCCGTCGCGGCCGCCACGGCGTCCGCGGTGTCGCGGGCGCGGCGCAGGTCCGAGCTGATGATCGCGATGGGATCCCGGTCAGCGAGGGCCGCGGCGGCCGCGCGCGCCTGCCGGCGCCCGAGCTCGGTCAGGTCGGTGTCCAGCTGCCCCTGCATGCGGCCCTCCGCGTTGGACGCGGTCTGGCCGTGGCGGAGCAGGATCAGGCGGCGCACCGTCGGGGTGAGGCGCTCGACGGACGAGTCGAGCCCGTCCTCGACGTGCATCAGGCGTCCCCGTCGGCCCCGGTGCCGCTCTGGGCCGGGGACTCGTCGGCGTGCTGCCCGAGGCCCTCGACCTCGATGTGCGGGCAGTCCTTCCACAGCTTCTCGAGCGCGTAGTACTCGCGCTCCTCCTGGTGGAAGACGTGCACCACGATGTCGAGGAAGTCGAGCAGCGCCCAGCGGCCCTCGCGGGCGCCCTCGCGGCGGGCGGGCTTCACGCCGGCCTCACGCAGCTGATCCTCGATCTCCTCGACGATCGCGCTCACCTGACGCTCGTTGCTCGCGGACGCGATGACGAAGGCCTCGGTCAGCACGAGCTGCTCCGAGACGTCGAGGACGACGATGTCGCTCGCGAGCTTGTCGTCGGCCGCACGGGCCGCGATGGCGGCGAGGGTGCGGGCCTGATCGGATGCGGTCATGATCCTCCTGGGTTCACGGTCTTCTCCTGCGCCGGGCGGCTCTGGTAGAGGGCGCGCTTGGCGATGTACTGGACCACACCGTCGGGCACGAGGTACCAGACGGGGCGCCCGGCGTCGGCCCGCGCGCGGCACTCGGTCGACGAGATGGCCAGCGCGGGCACCTCCACGAGGAACAATCTATCCTTCGGCACGTCCGACAGGTGATCCGCGGCCAGCTGGTAGCCGGGACGGGAGACGCCGATGAAGGTCGCGAGGCCGAACAGCTCCTCCCAGTCCTGCCAGCTGAGGATGGAGGCGAGGGCGTCGGCGCCGGTGATGAAGTACAGGTCGGCGTCCGGGTTCTGGCCCTGCAGATCGCGCAGCGTGTCCACGGTGTAGGTGTCGCCGCCGCGGTCGATGTCCACGCGGCTCACGGAGAACCGCGGGTTCGACGCGGTCGCGATGACCGTCATCAGGTAGCGGTCCTCGGCGGGTGTGACCTCGTTCTTCTGCCACGGGCGGCCGGTGGGCACGAACACGACCTCGTCGAGATCGAACCGGTCGGCCACCTCGCTGGCGGCCACGAGGTGGCCGTGGTGGATCGGGTCGAACGTCCCGCCCATGACGCCGACGCGCCGGCGTCCGTTGTCGCTGCCGCGGCGTTGTGCGGCGGTGCTGGACTCACGCATAACGGACCATCCTATGCGGCGGCCGCTCGTGACCGCGTACTCACACGGGCAGCAGGCGCCCGACGACCTCGGCCAGCTGCCCCGCAGTGCGGCACTCGTACATGTCGATCAGACTCCCGTACCTGTCCGCGACCGAGTCGCCCGTGCCCCACGCGGCCTTCCGCTCGGGGTTGAGCCAGAAGGCGTGCCGCGCCTTCTCGACGAGCTCGTCGAGTTCCGCGAGCGCGGGATCGGTGTGGTTGGAGCGGGCGTCGCCGAGGATCAGCAGCGTCCCACGGTGGGTCACCGCGTCCGGGAAGTCACGAACGAAGGTGCGCAGCACGTTGCCGTAGTCCGAGCCGCCGAACCGCGCGACCTTGGTCTCGCGGATCACGCGGTCGAACATGTCGACGACCGTGTCGACCGTCAGCGTGCGCGACGGGTCGATGTAGTCCGTGATCTCGTCCACCGAGTCGACGAACCCGAACACCCGGATCTTGGAGAACTCGGCGCGCAGCGCGTGCGTGAGCAGCAGCGTGAAGTTGGAGAAGCCCGCGACGGAGCCGGACAGGTCGCACAGGAGCACGAGCTCGGGCTTGGTCGGGCGGGGTCGACGGTGCGCCAGATCGATCGGCACGCCGCCCGTCGACATCGACTTGCGCAGCGTGCGTCGCAGGTCGATGGGACCGCGGCGGGCCCGGCGCCGACGCACCAGCAGCCGCGTGGACAGCTGCCGGGCGAGCGGTCTGACGGTCTGCTCCATGCGATGCAGCTCGGTGCGGGTCGCGGCGAAGAAGGCCACGTTCTCCGGCAGCTGCGGCGCGGCGTACTGCGCGACGGCCTCGGGGCCCCGTCGGGCGGCCATCGCGACCGACGTGAGCTCCTGCACCCGCTCCGTCAGGCCCGCGACCCGCGACCGCGCCACGCGCCGGGCGGACTCGTACTCGAAGCTGCCGGGCGCGGCACCGTCCTCGCCGGCGGCGGCGAGCAGGCCGTTCGCGATGGCGGCGATGAGCGTCTGCGGGTTGAGGGCCTTGAGCGCCTGGTACGAGGAGAAGGCCGTGCCGGTGGCGGAGTTGTACTCACCGAGCTGCTCGACGATCTGGCTGGCGATGCCGTCGTGGTCGCCGCCCGCGACGAGCGCCGCGATCGCCTCCTGGCGCAGCGCCTCGCGCACGGCGTCGGGGTCGGGCGGGGTGTCGGCGGCGGGCATCTTCAGCGGATCCGGTTCACCCGGCACGCCGGAGCAGCCCTCGCCGCCCGTGCCGGACGCGCCCTGGGCACCGTCGGATGCGGCGCCGAAGCCGCCGCGCACCGGGAAGTACAGGTCGAAGATGACGTCGAAGGTCTTGCGGTGCATCTGCTCGCGCAGCAGGACAGCGGCGAGGCCCTCGCGGAGCTGGCCGCGGTCCGTGAGGTCGAGCACCGTCAGCACCTCGGCGGCCGTGATGGCCTCGCCCGGACCGATGGACATCCCGCGCTCGCGCAGCGTCCGCACGAAGGCGTGCAGATGCTTGTCGAGCGGGGTGCCGGCCTGCGCGGTGGTCATCTACAGGCCCAGTGCCGCGGCGGCGGTCTCGATGTCCACCTGGTGCTTGAGCACCACGCCGAGCGTCGAGCGGAGCGCCGCCTTGTCGATCGAGCCGTTCGCGGTGCCGGTGACGCCGAGGGCCAGCAGGGTGCGGCACCAGTCGAGCGTCTCGGAGACCGACGGCTTCTTCTTCAGGTCCAGCCCGCGCAGGGTCGAGATCACGCGGAGCAGCTGCTGCGCGACCTCGACCGAGAGGTCCGGGACGCGACTGCGGATGATCGACAGTTCGAGCTCGGCGTCCGGGAAGTCGATGTGCAGGTAGAGGCAGCGCCGCTTGAGCGCCTCCGACAGCTCGCGGGTGGCGTTCGAGGTGAGGAAGACCAGCGGCTTGCGCACCGCCGTGATGGTGCCGAGCTCGGGCACCGTCACCGCGTAGTCGGAGAGGACCTCCAGCAGCAGCCCCTCGAACTCGAGGTCGGCCTTGTCGGCCTCGTCGATGAGGAGGACCGACGGTCCGCTCTCCCGCACGGCCTGCAGGAGGGGGCGCGGGAGGAGGAACTCCTCGGAGAAGACGTCCTGCTTGGTGTCGTCCCAGTCGCCGCCGGCGCCGCCCGACTGGATGCGCAGGATCTGCTTGGCGTGGTTCCACTCGTAGAGGGCCCGCGCCTCGTCGATGCCCTCGTAGCACTGCAGGCGCACGAACCGCGCCTCCCGGGCCTGGGCACAGGCGCGGGCCAGCTCGGTCTTGCCGACGCCCGCCGGGCCCTCCACGAGGAGCGGCTTGCCGAGCTTGTCGGCGAGGAAGACCGCCGTCGCGGTGGCGACGGACGGGATGTAGCCGGTCTCGCGGAGTGCCGCGGCAACGTCGTCGACGCTGGTGAACAGCGCCGTCGGGGCCGTGATCGTGGTGTTGGTGCTCAGCGTGCAGCCTTCCGTTTGAGGACCTCCTTCTCGAAGCCCTTCGACGCGATCTCTGCACTCATCTTCACACCCTTGCGCACGACGAAGCCGGGCAGCTTGATCTTGAGGTCGATGTTCATGTCGCAGAGGACGTGCACCCTGTCCTCGCCGATGGGCGTGAGCTGGTAGTACCCGCCCTGGGAGCGGACCGCCATCCCCTCGGCCTCGGACTGCCACGCGACCTTCGTGTCCGGCGTGAAGGTGTAGCGGAAGCGCATGCGGTCGCTGATGCCCACCATGCCGGCCTCGACCTCGACGACGCTCGGCGTGCCGTCCGCCGCCCGCTCGACGATCGTCACGCTCTTGTGCGACGACGACCACTCGGGCAGGGACTCGACGTCCAGCAGCGTCGCATAGGCGAGCGCCGCCGGCGCGTCGATCTCGAACTCGACCTGTTCATTGATTGCCATTGCAACAATGTAGCCGTCGCCCGGTCGAACGGTCAGGCAGCCGCCTTGCGCTTCATGACCTCCTTGGTCAGGCCGTTCTTGATGATGTCCATGGCCAGCTTGATGCCCTTCTTGACCACGAAGCCGGGCGCCTTGACCTTGGGATCGAGGTACATGGTGACCCTGACGTGGGTCGCGTCGTCGCCCTTCGGCGAGAGCTCGTAGATCCCGCCCTGGCTGCGCACGGCGGTGCCCTCGTTGCGGGTGTCCCACTTGCAGCTGACGTCGGTGAAGACGTAGTCGAAGGTCAGGTTGTCACTGAACATCAGCAGGCCGACGGAGGCGTCCACCACGCTCGGGCGGCCGTTCGCGTCGCGCTCGACGACCTTGACGTTGCTGTGCGCGGAGGACCAGTCCGGCAACGCGTCGACGTCCGCCAGGGTGTCGAGCACCAGCGTGAGCGGTGCATCGATGTCGAATTCGAGGGATTCGTTGATTGCCATGGCGACAACCTACCCTCGCGGCCGCCGCCGTCAGGCGGGTCTTCCGTTACCGGGGCCGCACGTGCCCGTCGCCCCAGGCGATCCACTTGGTGGAGGTGAGCTCGGGAAGGCCCATCGGGCCGCGGGCGTGCAGCTTCTGGGTGGAGATGCCGATCTCGGCGCCGAAGCCGAACTGCTCGCCGTCGGTGAACGCCGTCGAGGCGTTGACCATGACCGCCGCGGCGTCGACGCGCGTGGTGAACGCGCGGGCGGCGGCGAGGTCGTCCGTGACGATGGCCTCGGTGTGCCCGGTGCCGTAGCGGTCGATGTGCTCGACGGCCTCGTCCAGGCCGTCCACGACCTTCACCGCGATGTCGAGGCTGAGGTACTCGTCCGCCCAGTCGGTCTCGGTCGCGGGGATCATCCCGGCCTCGTCGCCGTGCACGATCACACCCTCCGCCTGGAAGGTGCCGAGCAGGCGGGGCAGGAACGAGTCCTTCAGCGCCGCGTCCACGAGCACGGTCTCGGCGGTGTTGCAGACGCTGGGCCGGCGGGTCTTGGCGTTGAGCACGATCCGCTCGGCCATGTCGAGATCGGCGGAGGCGTGCACGTAGACGTGGCAGTTGCCCGTGCCAGTCTCGATGGTGGGCACCGTCGCGTCGTGCACGACCGCCGCGATCAGCCCGGCGCCACCGCGCGGGATCACCACGTCGACGAGACCGCGGGCGCGGATCAGCGCGGTGACGCTGGCGCGGGAGTCGGCCGAGAGCAGAGCGACGGCGTCCGGCGTGATGCCCGACGATGCCAGCGACTCGCGCAGGACCTCGACGAGGGCCGCGTTCGACGAGGCCGCCGAGCTGGAGCCGCGCAGCAGCACCGCGTTCCCGGACTTGAGCGTGAGCCCGAAGGCGTCGACGGTGACGTTCGGCCGCGCCTCGTAGACGATGCCGACCACGCCGAGAGGCACGGCGACCTGCCGCAGTTCGAGGCCGTTGGGCAGCGTCGATCCACGCAGCACGTTCCCGATCGGGTCCGGCAGGCCGGCGACCTGCCGCAGGCCGGAGGCGATGCCGTCGACGCGGGCGGCGTTGAGGGCGAGCCGGTCGATCAGCGACTCCTCGGTGCCGGCCGCGCGGGCCCGCGCCACGTCCTCGGCGTTCGCCGCGAGGATCCGGTCCTTGTTCGCCAGCAGGGCGTCGGCCGCGGCGTGCAGCGCGGCGTTCTTCTGCTCGGTGGTCAGCGTGATCAGCTGCTTCGACGCCGCGCGCGCGGCGCGCGCCACCTCCTCCACCGCAGCGGTCGCGGCCTGCAGATCGGCGTCGGTGGCGGCATCGTTGGCGGTGGGCGTGCTCATGGGTCGAGAATACGTGGGGCCGGATTGTCGGTGCGCGGTGCTAGGTTGCGCTCGTGTCCCGCCGGAGAACGACCCGCCGCCTGTCCAGGCAGTCCTGGATCGGGCTCGTCCTCGTCACGGCGACAGCCCTGTTCGTCGCGGTCGGGGTGTACCGGGACCGGTCCGCGGCGGAGCCCGCACCCGGCCCGGCGGCGCCATCGGCGCAGGTGTCCGACGGTGCGCCGCTGGCGGGGGTCCGGATCGTCGCCGCACGGGAGCGGGCACCGCAGGCGTACCGTCGGGCGGCATTCGGCGAGGCGTGGACCGACGACCAGTCCGCCCAGCTGGGACACAACGGGTGCGACACCCGCAACGACGTGCTCGACCGCGACCTCACCGACAAGACCTTCGTGCGCACGTCGGCCTGCCCGAACGCCGTGGCCACCGGCACGCTGGTCGATCCGTACAGCGGCACGACCATGCGCTTCGAGCGCGGCGCGAAGACCTCGGCCAAGGTGCAGATCGATCACATCGTGGCGCTGGCCTACGCGTGGGACATGGGCGCCTGGTCGTGGGACGACGCGAAACGCACCGCGTTCGCGAACGACCCCCGCAACCTGGTCGCCGTCGACGGCCCGGCGAACGAGAACAAGCGCGACTCTCCCCCGGGCCGTTGGATGCCGGCGAACGAACGCTTCCACTGCCAGTACGCGCGCCAGTTCTCCTCCGTCGCCCGGGAGTACGGCCTGTCGGTCGACCGTGCGTCGGCTGCGGTCGTCGAGCAGGCCGTCGCGACCTGCGGAACGTAAACAAGCATTGCTGCTTGTTTTTTTCGGCCGCGGCTGACAGAGTGTGGGCGTGCCCACTTCAGCCCCCGTGTTCGACGCGCTCGAATCCACCTCGGCCGCCGTCGCCGCGATCGCGGACGCCCTCCCCGACTGGACGCTGCCCACGCCCGCAGAGGGCTGGACGGTCGCCCACCAGGTCGCGCACCTGGCCTGGACCGACGAGGTCTCCCTCGTCGCCGCCACCGACCCGGAGGGCTTCACCGCGCTCCTGCAGGAGGCCATGAAGGACCCCATGGGCTTCGTCGACGCCGGCGCCGCCGAGCTCGCCGCCGAACCCGAGCTACGCGCCCGCTGGGACCGCTCACGCGCGGCCCTCGCCGCGGCCCTGCGTGCCGCCGACCCGGGCACGCAACTCCCCTGGTTCGGCCCGCCCATGCGGCCCGCCACCATGGCGAACGCCCGCCTCATGGAGACCTGGGCGCACGGTCTCGACATCGCCGACGCCGCCGGCGTCGCGCTGAACGCGCCCGATGCCCTGCCGCACGTCGCCAAGATCGCCTACAAGACCCGCGATTTCGCGTACACGGTCAACGGTGAGACCCCGCCCGCCGAGCCCTTCGACGTCTTCCTCGTCGCGGCCGACGGCTCGGAGGTCTGTTTCGGCCCCGGTGACGCGCCGCAGCGCGTGACCGGCTCGCTGGAGGACTTCTGCCGCCTCGCGACCCAGCGCATCAACGTCGCCGACACCGACCTCGTCGCCACCGGCGCGGACGCCGCCCACTGGCTCACCATCGCGCAGTGCTTCGCCGGAGCCCCGGGCACCGGCCGCGCGCCTACCTCGAACTAGGAGGCATCTCCATGACCCGCTCCATCCGCATCGCCAACGTCTCCGGGTTCTACGGCGACCGCGCCGCCGCGCTCGGCGAGATGCTCGCCGGCCCCCGGGTCGACTACATCACCGGCGACTACCTCGCCGAGCTCACCATGCTGATCCTCGGACGCGACCGCCTCAAGGACGCCGACCTCGGGTACGCCAAGACCTTCCTGCGCCACCTGACCCCGCACCTCGGCACGCTCGCCGAGCGCGGCACCAAGGTCGTCGTCAACGCCGGTGGCCTGAATCCGGGTGGCCTTGCCGCCGCCGTCGAGAAGGCGATTGAGAGCGCTGAGGAGTCCGTCCGCCATCTCACGGTCGGCTGGGTCGACGGTGACGACCTGATCGCCCGGTCCGCCGAGCTCGGGGTGCCGAACGCGGTCACCGCGAACGCCTACCTCGGCGCCTTCGGCATCGCCGACTGCCTGGCCGCGGGCGCCGACATCGTGATCACCGGCCGCGTCACCGACGCCTCGGTCATCCTCGGCCCCGCCATCGCCGAGTTCGGCTGGCAGCGCACCGACTTCGACGCCCTCGCCGGCGCCGTGGCCGCGGGCCACATCATCGAGTGCGGCACCCAGGCCACCGGCGGCAACTACGCCTTCTTCGACCGCCACCCGATCGAGCAGCTGCTGCACCCCGGCTTCCCCATCGCCGAGATCGAGTCCGACGGCTCCTTCGCCATCACCAAGCAGCCCGGCACCGGCGGCGTGGTCGAGGTGGGCACCGTGACCGCGCAGCTGCTCTACGAGGTCACCGGCCAGCGGTACGCCAATCCCGATGTGACGCTGCGCCTGGACTCGATGACCCTGGCCCAGGACGGCGCCGACCGGGTCACCGTCTCCGGCGTCCGGGGTGAGGCACCGTCGACGACGACCAAGGTGGCCACCACCACCCTGGGCGGCTTCCGCAACGAGATCGCCTTCCTGCTCACCGGCATCGACATCGAGCGCAAGGCCGCGCTGCTCGAGGCGCAGCTGCGCGCCGCGCTGCAGCCGGCACCGTCGGAGCTGCAGTTCCGCCTCGCCCGCACCGACCACCCGGACGCCCCGACGGAGGCCGCCGCGTCGGCGACGCTCACCGCGATCGCCTGGGACGCCGACCCGAATCGCGTCGGACGCGCCTTCAGCGCCGCCGCCGTCGAGCTCGCGCTCGCCACCTACCCCGGCGCCTCCCCGATGGCCCCGCCGTCGAGCGGCGGCCCCTACGGCGTGTACCAGGCGGTGTACGTCCCGAACGACGATGTGCCGCACCGCGCCCACCGCCCCGACGGTACCGTCATCGACATCGCGCCGCCCGCGGCGACGCAGGTCCTCCCCGCGGACCCCTCGCAGCCGGGCGCGGCACCGTCGCCCGACGGTGCCGCCACCGTCCGGGTGCCCCTGGGCACCGTCTTCGGCGCCCGCAGTGGCGACAAGGGCGGCAGCGCGAACGTGGGCGTCTGGGCCGAGTCGGACGAGGCCTACGACTGGCTCCGCACGCACCTGACGGAAACCGCACTGCGCGAGCTGCTCCCGGAAGCGGCGGACCTGCCCGTCCGGCGCTACGAGCTGCCCAACCTGCGGGCGCTCAACTTCGTGATCGAGGACCTGCTCGGCAAGGGCGTCGCGCACGGCTTCCGCTTCGACCCGCAGGCCAAGGGACTCGGCGAGTGGCTCCGCGGCCGCTACGTCGACCTGCCCGTCACCCTGTTGCCCACCACCGCCCACACCGAGGAGAACAACGCATGACCGGCCTCTGGGAGTCCGAGGAGCGGATCGCGCTCCGCGACACGGTGACCGCGTTCACGCAGCGCGAGATCCTGCCCCACCTCGACGACTGGGAGGCGGGCGGCCTGCTCCCCCGCGAGCTCCACAAGAAGGCGGGCGATCTCGGCCTCCTCGGTGTCTCGTTCCCCGAGTCGGTGGGAGGCGGCGGGGGCGACCCCCGCGACGCGCTCATCGTGTGCGAGGCGATGCACGAGGCCGGCGGCTCCGGCGGCCTGTTCGCCTCGCTGTTCACCTGCGGGATCTCGGTGCCGCACATCATCCTCGCGGGCACCGAGGAGCAGAAGCAGATGTGGGTCGCGCCGGTCCTGGCGGGCGAGAAGATCAGCTCGCTGGCGCTCACCGAGCCCGGCGGTGGTTCCGACCTCGGGCACCTGACGACCACGGCGCGCAGGGACGGCGAGCACTACATCGTCAACGGCGCCAAGACCTTCATCACCTCGGGCGTGCGCGCCGACTGGGTCGTCACGGCGGTCCGCACCGGCGGCGAGGGCGCGAGCGGCATCAGCCTCCTGGTGATCCCCAAGGGCCTGGACGGCTTCGAGGTCAGCGCGCCCCTGAAGAAGATGGGCTGGCTCGCCTCCGACACCGCCGAGCTGTCGTTCACCGACGTCCGCGTGCCCGCCGAGAACCTCATCGGCCCCGAGAACAGCGGCTTCCTCATGATCGGCGCCGCCTTCGTCACCGAGCGGCTCGCCCTCGCGGTGCAGGCCTATTCGCACGCGCAGCGCTGCCTCGACCTCACCCTCGACTGGGTGCGCACCCGCGAGACCTTCGGGCAGCCGCTGATCAAGCGGCAGGCGGTGCAGAACACCGTCACCGAGATGC
Source organism: Tsukamurella pseudospumae (assembly GCF_001575205.1). Taxonomy (GTDB): domain Bacteria; phylum Actinomycetota; class Actinomycetes; order Mycobacteriales; family Mycobacteriaceae; genus Tsukamurella; species Tsukamurella pseudospumae. The sequence continues at coordinate 24,575 of NZ_LSRE01000006.1, read as the reverse complement.
GCAGGCGCACCGAGGTCGCCCGGGTCTACAGCCGGCACGTCGCCGATCTCTACACCGACGCACTGGGAATCGATGGGTCCGCCACTGATCCGATGCGCGGCGCCGCCGCTGCCGCCGAGCTGGTTCCCCAGGCGTGTTTCGCGAAGAACACCGCCGTCGAGACGGCCGAGTGGGTCGCGAACGAGGCCGTGCAGCTGTTCGGCGGCCACGGCTACATGGCCGAGTACGAGGTCTCGCGGCACTACCGCGACGTCCGCATCCTCGGCATCGGCGGCGGCACCACACAGATCCTCACCACACTCGCCGCGAACCGCCTCGGCTACACGTGATGCACCACCCAGGCACCCACTCCGACACCTCCCACGGCAAAGGACTCCCCTCATGACGGTGCTCCGCAGCACCCCGTCGCCCGATGCGGCCGGCTACCGCGAGACGATGCTCGGCAAACTCGCCGACCTCACGACCGAGTTCGACAAGGCCCTCGCCGGCGGCGGCGAGAAGTACGTCGAGCGACACCGCAAGCGCGGCAAGCTCACCGCCCGCGAGCGGATCGACAGCGTGCTCGATCCCGCGTCGCCCTTCCTCGAGCTCATGCCGCTCGCCGCGTGGGGCAGCGACTTCCAGGTGGGTGCCTCCCTCGTCGGGGGCATCGGCGTGGTCGAGGGCGTCGAGGTGATGGTCGTGGCCAACGACCCCACCGTCAAGGGCGGCACCTCCAACCCGTGGACCCTGCGCAAGTCGCTGCGCCTCAACGACATCGCCCGCGAGAACCGCCTTCCCGTGGTCTCGCTGGTCGAGTCCGGCGGCGCCGACCTCCCCACCCAGAAGGAGGTCTTCGTCCCCGGCGGCGCGATGTTCCGCAATCTCACGCAGCTGTCCAAGGCGGGGATCCCCACCATCTCCGTGGTCTACGGCAACTCCACCGCGGGCGGCGCGTACATCCCCGGCATGAGTGATCACGTCGTGATGATCAAGGAGCGCTCCAAGGTCTTCCTGGCCGGCCCTCCCCTGGTGAAGGCGGCCACCGGGGAGATCTCCGACGACGAGACCCTCGGCGGCGCCGAAATGCACTCGCGCACCTCGGGCCTCGGCGACTACCTGGCGAACGACGAACTGGACGCGGCCCGCATCGCCCGCTCCATCGTCAAGCGGCTCAACTGGCGCAAGCAGGGCACGGCACCGTCGAGCCTGGTCAAGCCGCCGCGCTACGACGCCGAGGGCCTGCTCGACATCGTCCCGGACGACCTGAAGATCCCGTTCGACCCGCGCGAGATCATCGCCCACATCGTGGACGACTCCGACTACGACGAGTTCAAGCCGCTCTACGGCGGCTCGCTCACCACGGGCTGGGCGAACCTGCACGGCTACCCCATCGGCATCCTCGCCAACGCCCGCGGCGTCCTGTTCTCCGAGGAGGCGCAGAAGGCGACGCAGTTCATCCAGCTGGCGAACCGGTACGACACGCCGCTGCTGTTCATCCACAACACCACCGGCTACATGGTCGGCGCCGAGTACGAGCGCGGCGGCATGATCAAGCACGGCTCGATGATGATCAACGCCGTCTCCAACTCCGAGGTGCCGCACCTGTCGCTGATCGCCGGCGCCTCCTACGGCGCGGGGCACTACGGCATGGCCGGCCGCGCGTTCAACCCGCGCTTCCTGTTCTCCTGGCCGAGTGCGCGTTCCGCGGTCATGGGCGCCAAGCAGCTCGCCGACGTGGTCACCGAGGTCGCCGCGGCCTCCGCCGCATCCCGCGGCCAGGCCATGGACCCCGCCTTCGTCGATGGCATGCGTACCGCCATCGAGACGCAGATCGACAAGGAGTCCCTGCCGGCCTTCATGTCCGGGATGCTCTACGACGACGGCATCATCGACCCGCGCGACACCCGCACCGTGCTCGGGATGGCCCTCTCCGCCATCCACAACGGCCCCGTCAACGGCACCGACGCCTTCGGCGTCTTCCGGATGTGAGTGAAGAGATGACTGACAGCACTTTCGATTCCGTCCTCGTCGCCAACCGCGGCGAGATCGCCCGCCGCGTCATCGCCGCGGCCCGCGCCCGCGGACTGCGCGCCGTGGCGGTCTACTCCGACCCGGACGCGAGCGCGCCGCACGTCGCCGAGGCCGACGAGGCCGTGCGCCTACCCGGCGAGTCCCCCGCCGATACCTACCTGCAGGGCGAGAAGATCATCGCCGCGGCGAAGGCCACCGGCGCGCAGGCCATCCACCCCGGCTACGGCTTCCTCTCCGAGAACGCCGACTTCGCGGCTGCAGTGCAGGCCGCGGGCATCGTCTGGATCGGCCCGTCGCCCGAGGCGATCACCGCGATGGGCTCCAAGGTCGCGGCGAAGGCCCGGCTCGCCGAGGCGGGCGTGCCCATGCTCACGAACCTCACCCCGGACCAGGTGACCGACAGCGACTTCCCCGTCCTCGTCAAGGCGTCCGCGGGCGGCGGCGGGCGCGGCATGCGCGTCGTCCGCACCCGCAGCGAGCTCGAGGAGAACCTCGCGGCCGCGGAGCGGGAGGCGAAGTCCGCCTTCGGCGACGGCACCGTCTTCTGCGAGCGCTACCTCGAGCGCGGCCGCCACATCGAGGTCCAGGTGATGGCCGACTCCCAGGGCACGGTGTGGGCCGTGGGCGAGCGCGAGTGCTCGATCCAGCGCCGCCACCAGAAGGTGCTCGAGGAGGCACCGTCGCCCCTCGTGGAGCGGCACCCGGCCATGCGGACCGCCCTGTACGACGCGGCCGCCAACGCGGCGAAGGCCATCGGCTACACGGGCGCGGGCACCGTCGAGTTCCTCGCCACCGACGCCGGCGAGTTCTTCTTCCTCGAGGTGAACACCCGCCTGCAGGTGGAGCATCCGGTCACCGAGGCCACCACCGGCCTCGACCTCGTGGGCCTGCAGTTCGACGTCGCAGCGGGCCTGCCGCTGCCGTCCGCTGAGCCGCCCGCGCCCCGCGGGTGGGCGATCGAGGCGCGCCTGTACGCCGAGGACCCCGCGAACGACTGGCGCCCCGCCGCGGGCGTCGTGCACCGCTTCGAGGTGCCCGGCACGATCAGCGAGTTCGCCGGCCCGGACCGGCCCGGCATCCGCCTGGACAGCGCGCTCGCGCCCACGGGGAGCGTCGTCGAGGTCTTCTACGACCCGATGCTCGCCAAGGTGATCGGCTACGCCCCGACCCGCGCGCAGGCGCTCGCCATCACCGAGGCGGCGCTGCGGAAGGCGACGATCCACGGCCTGACCACCAACCGCGACCTGCTGGTCCGGATCCTCGCGGACGCGGACTTCAAGGCCGGTGACTTCGCCACCGACTTCCTCACCGGCGACCGGCTCGAGCGCCTCGCGGCGCCCCTGCTGGACGAGGCGGAGCTGGCAGAGGCCGCGAGCGCGGCGGGCGCTGTCCTGGACCGACGGGAGGCGGCCGCGAGCCCGCTACCGCACGTCGCGCCCGGCTGGCGCAACATCGGCTCGCGCACCCTGGCGCCCGAGTTCCGCACCGCCGACGAACAGGAATTCGCCGCGGACAGTGGGCAGGTCGCGACCGTCACCGACGACGGTGACCGCGCGACCGTCGCCGTCGAGCGGGACGGACTGCGGCGCACCGTCACCGTCACGCCGTACCCCGGCGACCGCACCGTCGTCGAGGTGGAGACCGCCCGCGGGGCGGCGACACTGACGCTCGTGAATCGGCTGCCCTCCGCGGATGCCGCCGCCGCGGCGGGCTCCCTGCTCGCCCCGATGCCGGGAGTCGTCACCCGGATCGGCGCGCAGGAGGGCGATTCCGTCACCGCCGGACAGCCGGTGCTGTGGATGGAGGCCATGAAGATGGAGCACGCGATCTCCGCCCCCACCGACGGAGTCATCGCCTCGATCCCGGTCGAGGTGGGCCAGAACATCGATGCCGGCGCCGTCGTCGCCGTGCTGGAAGATTCGGAGTAGCACCACATGAGCATTTCCATGGACGTCATCGAGTCCGAGGAGCGCCAGGCGCTCCGCAAGACGGTCTCGGACCTGGGCAAGCAGTTCGGCCCCGAGTACATGCGCGAGAAGATCGCCGCTGGCGAGGGACCCACTGAACTGTGGAAGGCCGCGGGCGATCTCGGCCTGATCGGCGTGAACATCGCCGAGCAGTACGGCGGCGGCGGTGCCGGCATGTACGAACTGGGCATCGTCGGCGAGGAGCTGGCCGCAGTCGGCTCGTCGCTACTCATGCTCGTCGTGTCCCCGGCGATCAACGGCACCATCATCTCCCGGTTCGGCACCGAGGAGCAGAAGCAGCGCTGGCTGCCGGGCATCGCCTCCGGCGAGACGATCGCCGCCTTCGCGATCACCGAGCCGGACGCGGGCAGCAACAGTCACCGGATCACGACCACCGCCCGGCGGGACGGCGACGACTGGATCATCTCGGGCCAGAAGACCTTCATCTCCGGCATCGAGCTGGCCGACGTGATCCTCGTGGTCTCGCGCAGCGAGGACGCCAAGACCGGCAAGCTGCGCCCCGCGCTGTTCCTCATGCCCACCGACTCCCCCGGTCTGCAGAAGACGAAGATCCCGATGGAGGTGGGCCTGCCGGAGTCGCAGTGGACGCTGTTCTTCGACGACGTGCGGCTGCCTGCCGACGCGCTCGTCGGCGAGCCCGACGCGGCCATCGCCCAGCTCTTCGCGGGGCTGAACCCGGAGCGGATCATGGCCGCCGCCGGCTCGGTGGGCTCGGCCCGCTACGCGATCGGCCGCGCGGTGGACTACGCCAAGCAGCGCACCGTGTTCAAGGTCCCGATCGGCGCCCATCAGGCGATCGCCCACCCGCTGGCGGAGCTCAAGGTCGAGACGGAGCTCGCGAAGCTCATGCTGCAGAAGGCCGCGACGCTCTACGACGCCGGCGAGGAGTTCGCCGCGGCGGAGGCCGCGAACATGGCCAAGTTCGCGGGCGGCGAGGCCGGCGCGAAGGCCGTCGACCGCGCGATCCACTCGCTCGGCGGCAACGGCCTGACCACCGAGTACGGGCTGGCGCAGATGCTGGTGGCGTCGCGGCTGTTCCGCATCGCGCCGGTGAGCCGGGAGATGGTGCTCAACTTCATCTCCGAGCATTCGCTCGGCCTGCCCAAGAGCTATTAGGAGTCAGGCGATGACGGAGCCCTCCGGCGATCCCCTGGTGCGGTACGAGACCCGCGGCGGCGCGGCCTATCTCACGATCGACAGCCCGCACAACCGCAACGCGATCTCGCAGCGCCTGCTCGCCGACCTCAGCGCGGGGCTGGAGCGCGCGGCAGCCGACGACGCCGCCCGCGCGGTGGTGCTCACCCACACCGGCACGACCTTCTGCGCCGGTGCGGATCTCAAGGAGGCCGCGGCGAACGGGGCCGGTTCGGACCCGAAGTCGCGCACCCTCGCGATGATCGGCGCCATGCGCGGCATCATCGAGTGCCCGAAGCCGGTGATCGCCCAGGTCGACGGCCACGTGCGCGCCGGCGGTTTCGGCCTCATCGGCTCGTGCGACTTCGTCTTCGCCGGCCCGGCGGCGTCGTTCGCGGTGACCGAGACGCGGATCGGCGTCGCGCCGGCGATGGTCTCGCTGGTGCTGCTGCCGCACCTGCCCTCCCGCGTCGCGTCGACCCTCCTGCTCACGGGCCGGAAGTTCGACGGTGCGCACGCCGCCGGGTACGGCCTGATCACCGCCGCCGTCGACGATCCCGCGGAGGCCGTCGCGGAGCAGCTGGCCGAGCTGCAGCTGTGCAGCCCGCAGGGCCTGCGGGAGACGAAGCAGATCCTGTGGCACGACGTCCTCCGCTCGTTCGACGAGCGGGCCGACGCGCTCGGTGAGCAGTCCGCGCGGCTGTTCGGATCGACCGAGTCGGTCGAGGGGATCACCGCGTTCCTGCAGAAGCGCGCGCCGAGCTGGGCCGAACCGGCACCGTCGGAATAGACTGGTCGGCAATGGCACCCCTCCGTCCGCCCATCCGGGCGCCCCAGCAGTCCCGCAGCCGGGAGACCCGGCAGCGGTTGTTGGAGACCACGATCGCGTCCCTGGCCGTCCGCGGCTGGGTCGCGACCACCGTCGGGAGCGTCGCCCGCCAGGCGGGCGTGTCACGCGGCGCCGCGCAGCACCACTTCCCCACCCGGGAGGATCTGATCAGCGCCGCGCTCGAGTACATGGGCGAGCAGCGCCTCGCGCACGTCGCGGCGGCGGGCGCGGCGGTGCCGGAGGGCCCCGAGCGGCCGTACGCCGTGGCGCGGCTGATCGTCGAGTACTACACCGACGACCTGTTCAAGGCGGCGCTGCACGTGTGGACCGCGGCCGCGAGCGACGAGGCGCTGCGGGAACGCATGCTGCCCTTCGAGAACCGGCACTCCCGCGAGGTCTTCTCCCTCGCGATGCGCCTGCTCGAAGTGGACCGTGACGACGACGAGGCCCGCCGGGCCGTGCAGGCGACGCTCGACCTGGCCCGCGGGCTCGGCCTCGCGGACCTGCTCTCCGACGATGCCGAGCGGCGCGAGCAGGTCATCGACTTCTGGGGCCGACAGCTCACGTCGATCGTCGCGCACCGCTGACTGGAGGCGCGGGCTACGCCTTGTCGAGGTAGTCGCCGCGCTCGCCGCCGAGGACGACCTCGTTCATCGCCCGCAGCGCGGGGTGGCTCTCCAGTTCCGGGTCCTCGCCCACGATCTCGTAGGCGAGGTCCCGCGCCGCGGCGAGCACGTCCCCGTCGGTCGCGAGGTCCAGGAAGCTCAGGCGCCGGGCGAGCCCGGACTGGTCCACGCCGAGGATGTCGCCGAAGCCGCGGTACTCCAGGTCGAGCTGGGCGAGGGCGAAGCCGTCGACGGTGTCCGCCACCGCGTTCAGCCGCCCCAGCGTGCGCTCGGATCCGCTCGCCGTGATGAGCAGGCACAGCCCGGGCAGGCCGCCTCGTCCGACGCGGCCGCGCAGCTGGTGCAGCTGGCTGATGCCGAACCGGTCCGCATCGCGAACCACCATCGTGGTCGCGTTCGCCACGTCGACACCCACCTCGATCACGGTGGTGGCCACCAGGATGTCGATCTCGCCGGCGGCGAAGGCGGCCATGATCTCGGCCTTCTCCTCCGCGGGCAACCGGCCGTGCAGCAGCGCGATCCGGTGCTCGCCGAGCGGCCCGGCGGCCAACTCGTCGTGCATCTCGAGCGCCGAGACGGTCTTCGGCTTCTCACTGTCGTCGGGCTGCGCGTCGCGGGCCGCCCCGCGCGTCGAATCCTTCGGGGCGGCAGTGGTTCCCTCGAAGTCGTAGTCCTCGTCCGTGAACGACGCTTTGGCCTGCTCCCCCGTCGCGTCGTCGCCGATGCGGGGGCACACCACGTAGACCTGACGCCCCGCACGGACCTCCTCGTCGACGCGTGCCCACGCCCGGGCGACCCATGCCTCCCGGTCCGCCGGGACCACCGAGGTCTGGATCGGCTGCCGCCCGCGCGGCAGCTCGCGCAGCACGGAGGTCGCCATGTCGCCGAACTGGGCCAGGGCGACGGTGCGCGGGATCGGCGTGGCCGTCATCACCAGCAGGTGCGGCATCGTCTCGTCGGGCGTGTCCTCATCGGAGGTACCGGTGCCCTTGCGCCGCAGCCGGTCCCGCTGCTCCACGCCGAATCGGTGCTGCTCGTCGACCACGACCAGGCCGAGCCGGAAGAACTCGACCGTGTCCTCCAGGAGCGCGTGGGTCCCGATGACGATCCCCGCCTCGCCGGTCACGATGCGCAACAAGGCCGCCCGCCGCTGCTTGACCGTCATGGACCCCGTCAGCAGCGTCACCGTGGTGGCGGCATCGGCCGCGCCCAGCTGCCCCGCCTCCGCGAGGTCGCCCAGCATCTTCGAGATCGAGAGCAGGTGCTGCGTCGCGAGGACCTCGGTCGGGGCCAGCAGCACCGCCTGGTGCCCCGCGTCGACCGCGGCGAGCATCGCCAGCAGCGCCACGAGCGTCTTGCCCGAGCCCACCTCACCCTGGAGGAGCCGGGTCATCGGGTGATCGCGCGCCAGGTCCGCGAGGATCTCGGCGAGCACCTCCTCCTGGCCGGCGGTGAGGGAGAACGGGAGTCGCTCGCGCAGACCGGCCTGCAGCGAACCGTCGGGCGCGTGCAGCGGTGGGGCGGCGACGGTGCCCACGTCGTGCGCCCGACGCGCCAGGGCGGTCTCGATGGCGACGGCCTCGTCGAACGCGAGCCGGCGCTTGGCCTCCTCCGACTGTGCTCGACCGTCGGGCTTGTGCGCCGCGCGCACCGCTTCGTCCAGGCTCATCAGGCCGTGCAGGGCGAGGAACGAGGTGGGCAGCGACTCCGGCACGGGTGCGAGTCTTTTCAGCACAGCGTCGACGAGCGAGAGGATCAGCCAGGTGGGCATGTTCTTGGTGCCGTGGTAGATCGGGACGGTCGGCTGCATCAGCAGACTGAGGTCCGCGAACTTGAGCCGCTTCGAACCGGCCTTGGTCGAGCCCGCCTCGTTCGCGGCCAGGGCCTCCGCCGAGGTGATCGTCGTGTCCGGCAGCACGAGCCACTCGGGGTGCGTCAGCTGCAGCTTGCCGTTGAACTCGCCGAGCCTGCCGATCAGCAACAGCTGGCGGTCGGGCTGGATCGGCTTGGGCAGGTAGTTGAAGAAGGTCACGTCGTAGGCGCGGACCTTGTTGACCACCTGCACCTTGAACATCTTCTTGCCACGGTGGTGCGCCCGCGGCGGCGTGATGGCCGTGACGGTCCCGATGACCACCACGTCGTCGCCGATCCGGGGCTCGGAGCGGCGCGTACCGTCGTCCTCGACGGCCCCGCCCTCGTACCGGAACGGGAAGTGTCGCAGCAGGTCCCCGACGGTGTCCAACCCGAGCTCCGTGGTGACCAGCTCGGCGATCTCAGGATCGAGCGCCTGCGCCAGCGGCGTCTGCAGCGTGAGGTCGCGTGCAGCGGTCATTCGACACCGATCTCCATCACGCTGGCGGTCTGCCCGCCGCGGTAGCCCACGACCTCGACCTCGGGCCGGTCCGGGCGCAGCGCCGCGCTCACCCGATCGGGGAAGTCGCCGTCGCCCGCGTCGCCGAGGAGCACCGTGACCATGTCGCCGCCCGTGGCGAGCAGCAGCTCCGCGAGCGCCTCTCCGGCGGAGTACTGATCCTCCTCGAGCACCACCACCTCGCCGCCGACCATTCCCAGGTAGTCGCCGGGGCCGCAGGGGCCGAGGATCGTCAGGGCGTCCTCGGTGACCGCGACGACGGAGCCGCAGCGCGCCCCGGCCGCCGCCTCCGCCATGGAGTAGGTGTCGTCGGCGGCGTGTCCCGAGGGTTCGTGCACCGCGAGCGCCGCGATCGCCTGCACCATCGACGAGGTGGGCAGCAGCGTGACGAGCACGCCCGACTCCCGGGAGCGGGCGGCGACCGCCAGCAGCTCGGGGGTCGGCAGGGCTCCGTTGGGCATGAGCAGCACCTCGCGGCCCTCGAAGCGGTGCAGCGCGGCGAGCAACTCGGCGTGGGTCATGCCCTGATCGCAGCGGATCACCTCGGCACCCGCGCCCGCGAACAGCTCCGCGGCACCGTCGCCGGAGACGAGGGCGACGATGGCCCGGGGCGCGTCGAGCAGCGCCTGCAGGGGGGTCTCGGTGTGCCCCGTCTCCTGCAGCACGTTCACCGCGATGCTGCGGAGCTTGCCGTGGGCCAGGCCGGCCTGGATCGCCCGCCCCGGCTCCGTAGTGTGCGTATGCACCGACCAGGTGGCCACCGGATCGGGATCGGCGGCGGCCACCACGACGACGGAGTCGCCGAAGGTCTGCAGTTCGCCGCGCAGGCGCGCCGCTGCCGCCTCGGTCGCGTCGGGAAGCAGGTACATCACCTCGTAGTCGGCGTGGGGACCGCGCGGCGGGTCCTCGCCGTGGTGATGCGCGTGCCCGTCGCTCTCACCGACGTGCACCTGCACGTGCGGCGCGATCCGCCGGGTGAACCGCGGCCGCTCGGGCGCCGTGCCGGCGGTCACCTGGACGAGCGCGTCGAGGAGCACGAGCAGTCCTCGGCCGCCGGCGTCTACGACCCCCGCGGCGGCGTTGTCGGCCAGCTGGTCGCGGGTGCGCAGCAGCGCGTCGAACGCGGCGTCCGCGGCGCCCCGCGCGCACGCGGGCAGGTCCGCCCCGCCCGCCAGCGCGGCCCCGGCACCGTCGGCCCCCGCCCGCAGGACGGAGAGGATGGTGCCCTCGATCGGGTCGGCGACGGCCGTCGTCACGAGGTCGGTGCCCTTGCGCAGCCCGGTCGCGAGCCCCTCCGCCGTGAGGTCCGCGTCCGGACCGAGCTCCCCCGCCAGGCCGCGCATGATCTGGGAAACGATGACGCCCGAGTTGCCTCGGGCTCCGGCGACCGCCCCGGCCACGGTTGCCCGGGCCACGGCGTGCGGCCCCTCCGTGCGGTCCGCCTCCTCCGCCGCGCGCGCGGCGGCACGGAGCGTGACCAGCATGTTCGTCCCCGTATCGGCGTCCGCCACGGGGAACACGTTCAGCGCGTTGATCTCGTCCACGGCGCGTTCCAGGCCGAGGACCGCGCGCTGGAGCCAGGCGACCACCACGCGCCCGTCCGCCACCATCGGTCCCGTCACGACCGCAAGCCTAGTGGTCGGGCCCGACAGGTACGGGCCCGCAGAGCGGTTTGGCTCCGTCGGCGCCCTCGGCTATGCTTGCAGGGTTGCCTCGCGTCCGGGCGTGTGTTCCACATGTTCAGGGCCGGCGGGGCGAAGCACAGGTTTTCAACTATTGCGAGGAGTACACGACTATGGCTGCCGTCTGCGACGTCTGCGACAAGGGCCCCGGCTTCGGTAAGTCGGTCTCGCACTCGCATCGGCGTACCAACCGCCGGTGGAACCCGAACATCCAGACCGTGCGCGCCCAGGTCGCGCCCGGCCAGACCCGTCGCCTGAACGTGTGCACCTCGTGCATCAAGGCCGGCAAGGTCGTTCGCGGGTAGTACGCGAGAAGCGCTTTCCGCCAAGGCCCGTCACCTCCGAGGTGGCGGGCCTTCGGCGTGTCCTATGCGTCCGAGCCCCGCGCCCCGGATCAGAGCGCCGCGGCGAGGTGCGGCAGCCGCCAGTCGATCGGCTCCGCGCCCAGCCCGGCCAGCGCCTCGTTCGCCCGCGAGAAGGGGCGCGAGCCGAAGAAACCCCGCGAGGCGGACAGCGGCGACGGATGCACGGACTCGATCCGTGGTGCGTCCCCGAGCCGCGGCCCGAGCGACGCCGCGTCGCGGCCCCACAGGATCGCGACCAGCGGCGCGTCCCGCGCGACCAGCGCGTCGATCGCGCACTCGGTGACCTTCTCCCAGCCCTTGCCGCGGTGCGAGGCGGCCTCGCCCGGGCGCACCGTCAGCACGCGGTTCAGCAGCAGCACGCCCTGCCGCGACCACGGCGAGAGGTCGCCGTTCGCGGGTATCGGCAGATCGAGGTCCTCGCAGTACTCCTTGTAGATGTTCTGCAAGCTCCGCGGGATCGGCCGCACCGACGGATCCACCGAGAAGGACAACCCGACCGCGTGCCCCGGGGTGGGGTACGGATCCTGGCCGACGATGAGCACCCGGACGTCGTCGAAGGGCTGCCGGAAGGCGCGCAGCACGTTCGCGCCGGCGGGCAGGTAGCCCCGCCCCTCCGCGTTCTCGGCCCGCAGGAACTCGCCCATCGCGGTGATCTCGTCCGTGACCGGGGCCAGGGCCTGCGCCCATCCGGCCTCGACGGTGTCCGTCAGGGGTCGCGCCGTCATCGTCCGTCCTCCTCGTCGCTCTCGGTGAAGGTGTTCCAGCCGCCCGCGGCGGGTCCCGCATCGCCGTCGACGGTGACGGTGCCCGCGGGCAGCGGCCCGGGTGCGAGCACGGTGCCGATCGCGCGCCAGCCGTCCGGCAGGGCCGTCCCCAGGGGGAAGGTTGCGAGTAGGGCGTGGTCCTCGCCACCGGTGCGCACCCACCGATGCGCGTCGGCGCCGAGTGCCGCCGCGCAGGCGACCAGCTCGGCATCCGGGTCGAGGCGCGCACCGTCGAGCGCGATGGTGACGCCCGAGGCCTTGGCGAGAGCGCGCGCGTCGCGGAGCAGGCCGTCGGAGACGTCGGTGAGGGCGGTCGCCCCGGCCGCGGCGGCCCGCGGCCCGGCGGCGAGCGGCGGCACTGGGCAGCGGTAGATCTCCACGAGGCCCTCGTGGCCGCCGACGCCCGCGAGGAGCACCGCCAGCCCCGCCGCGGAGTGCCCGAGCGTGCCGCACACCGCGACCACATCGCCCGAGCGGGCGCCCGAGAGCAACACCGGCGCACGGCCCTGCAGATCGCCGAGCACGGTCACGGCGAGCAGCACCTGATCGGTGCGCACCACGTCTCCCCCGGCGACGGCGCCACCGGCGTCCGCCGCGCCGCGGGTGGTGCCGCGCGCGATGCCCGCGATGACGTCCGCGCCGGTCTCGGGCGGGCACCCCAGCGTGACGGTGAACGCGGTGCACACCGCGCCCATCGCCGCGATGTCGGCAGCGTTCTGCGCCATCGCGCGCCGCCCCACGTGCTCCGGAGTCGTCAGGTCGAACCGGAAGTGCCGGCCCTCGACGATCGCGTCGGACGAGATCACGGTGCGCCCGTCGGCGGCGGCCACGACGGCGGCGTCGTCACCCGGCCCGACCAGCACGCGGGGATCGGGCCGCACACCGGCCACGGCCAGCGCGATCACGCCGTCCTCCCCCAGTTCCGCGGCGGTGCGCGCAGGGGACTGCGCAGGGCTCGCCGGCTCCTGAAACATCATCGCGGCTACGGTATCGGACGTGAGCGATGCAGACGACACGACCACCGAGGCCCCGCGGGACAAGGCCCCACGCACGCGCAGGAGCCCGGCCTTCCTCGCCACCGCCGTGGCCCTACCGGTGGCGGTGCTGGCCTGCTTCATCGCGTTCCTGATCCTGGTGCAGCAGAAGCAGGGAGACGCCCGCGACGCGGCGGAGGCCGGTCACCTGAAGTCGATCGCGGCACCGTCGTCGGGCGACGCGGGGTGCGCGGCGCTGCTCGGCGCGCTCCCGGCCGATGTCGACGGCTTCCGGCGCACCGACACCGCGGATCCCGCGGGATTCGCGCGCTGGACCAAGGACAAGGCCGGTGCCGTCGAGCTGCGCTGCGGCACCGACCGGCCCGCGGAGCTGAGCGCGACGGCGAAACTGCAGATCATCAACGGTGTGCAGTGGCTGCAGGCGGTCCCCGCGGGCGCGCCCGCCCCCGATGGCGGCGCCTACTGGACCGCTGTCGATCACCGCCCGTACGTCACGCTCTGGGTGCCCGACGGTGCCGGGACCTCGGCCGTGCAGGCCACCTCGGACGCGATCCGCGCGCACCTGCAGCAGGCATCACTGGATCTCGGGAAGTGACCTCGGGACGTACCGGCCGGTGAGCCTCAGCGCAGGCCGGTGCCGCGCGCCAGCGCCGTGTCGATGAGCAGCGTCAACAGCTCGGCGTAGTCCACTCCCGACTCGGCCCACATGCGCGGGTACATCGACGTCGAGGTGAAGCCCGGCATGGTGTTGACCTCGTTGATGACCGGGCCGTCGGCGGTCTGGAAGAAGTCCACGCGGGACAGGCCCTGGCAGTCGAAGGCGTGGAAGGCGCGCACTGCGAGGTCGCGGATCACCGCCGACTGCTCTTCGGTGAGGTTCGCGGGCACCGTGTACTGCGCGCGGTCGTCGAGGTACTTGGTCTCGAAGTCGTAGAACGAGTGCTCGGCGTCGGCGGCCATCTCGATCTCCGCGATGGCGGACGCGGCGACGCCTCCGTCCGGCCGTTCGAGAACGCCGATCTCCACCTCGCGGCCGATCACGGCGGCCTCGATGATCACCTTCGGGTCCCACTTCCGGGCCTCGGCGATCGCGGCGGGCAGCTCGGTGAGATCGGTGACCCGGGTGATGCCGATCGACGACCCGCCCCGTGCGGGCTTGACGAAGAGCGGCAGCCCCAGGCGGTGCAGCACGTCCGAGGGGACCTCGGTCTCGCGCTGGCGGAGCACGTGGAAGTCGCCGACCGGCAGTCCGTCCGCCGCGAGCAGCTTCTTCGCGAACTCCTTGTCCATGCCGGCCGCGGAGGCGAGGACGCCGGCGCCCACGTAGGGCACACCGACCATCTCCAACAGCCCCTGCAGGGTGCCGTCCTCGCCGTACGGGCCGTGCAGAACGGGGAAGACGACGTCGACGGCGCCGAACACGGAAGCAACCGAGTCCGCCCCGGCACCGTTCAAGGACGCCAGCTCGGCGCCGGGCAGGAAGGCGAGATCGGTCGGCCCCTCGGGGACGCTCGGCAGGGACCGGTCGGAGAACTTCAGGGCCTGCGCGTCGCCGTCGGAGAGCACCCACGCGCCGCCCCGGGTGATCCCGACGGGGATCACCTCGTAGCGCTCGGGATCGAGGTGCGCGAGGATGCTGCCCGCCGACACGCATGAGACCGCGTGCTCACTGCTGCGCCCGCCGAACACCACTGCCACCCTGATTCGCTCCGTCACGGTCGCCCACCTTACGTGGCGGCCGCGCCGAGGGCCACGCGGTCACCGGCCCGCTCGATCGCCCCGGAGGTCGCGGCTACTCGTCGCCCTTGGGACGCCACTCGCCCCCGACGTCGCGGTTGAGGAGGTCGTCCATCGCCCGGGAGACGGGGACCCCGTCGTAGCAGACGGCGCGCACGGCCTCGGTGAGCGGCATCTCCACACCCACGCGGCGAGCCAGGTCGGCGATGGAGATGCACGACTTGGCCCCCTCGGCCACCTGCCCGTGCGCGGCGGCCTGCGCCTGCTCGACGGTCATGCCCTGGCCCAGTCGCGCTCCGAAGCTGAAGTTGCGGGACTGCGGCGAGCTGCAGGTGGCCACCAGGTCACCGACGCCCGCCAGGCCGGCCAGCGTCAGCGGCTGCGCCCCGAGCGCCGTGCCCAGGCGCAGCGTCTCCGCGAGGCCGCGCGTGATGATCGCAGCCCGGGAGTTCTCGCCGAGGTTGATGCCAGAGGCGATGCCACAGACCAGCGCGATCACGTTCTTCGTGGCGCCGCCGATCTCGCAGCCCACGACGTCGTCGCTGGTGTAGGGCCGGAAGTAGTCCGTCCGCGCCAGGTACTGCGTGCGGGAGGCGCGTTCGGCGTTGTCGGAGGCGACGACGGCGAGCGTGGGCTGCCCCTTCGCGATCTCCTTGGCGAAGTTCGGCCCCGTCAGCACGGCCAGGCGGTCGCGGTCGATGCCGGCGGCGTCGACGACCACCTCGCTCATCCGGTCGAGCGTGCCGATCTCGATGCCCTTCGCCAGGTTGACCACGGTGACGTCGGGCGGAATCAGGTGGCCCCAGTCCTGCAGGTTCGCGCGCAGCGTCTGCGACGGCACCGCCAGCACCACGAGCCCCGCGCCGCGCATCGCCTCCGCGGGATCGTGCGTGGCGGAGAGGTTCTCGGGCAGGACGCCCTCGGGCAGGTACTGCGCGTTGATGCGCGTGCTGTTGATCTGGTCGGCGACCTCCTGCCGGCGGCACCACATCGTGACCCGGTGCGGTTCCGGCCGCGTGGCCTCCGCGAACACCTTCGCCATCGCCGTGCCGAACGAGCCCGCCCCCATCACCGCAACGTCGACCATCGCACCCCAACTCCTCGCATCGCGCTCGCACCCACGCCGACGGACATGGGCATCGCAGGAGAGCGTATCGCCCGACCATGCGCGGCACCGCCGGTTCCGCACGCCTAGATTGGTCGTCATGACCGCACTGCGCGGCGCCGACGCGCCCCCCGCCGTGGTGGTGGTGACCGCCGTGAAGTCACTCGACGCCGCGAAGTCCCGGTTCGCCGCGCCCGGCGCCGGACTGCGGGAGGCGGTCCCCGGGCTCGTCCTGGCGATGCTCCGCGACACGCTGGCCGCGGCGCTCGCCGTGCCCGCGGTGGCCGCCGTCCACGTCGTGTCGCCGGATCCCGTGGTCCGCGCGGTCGCCGCGGAGGCCGGCGCGATCCCCGTCGACGAGCCGCGGCCCGGCGGTCTCAACGCGGCCCTCGCCGCGGGGGCGGAGGCCGCCGTCGCGCAGTACGACGGTGCCGTAGCCGTTATCGCGCTGCAGGCGGACCTTCCCGGCATCACCGCCGGCGAGCTGGGCGCCTTCCTCGCCGCCGCGAACGGCCGTCGCGCGTTCGTGCCGGACCGTGCGGGAACCGGCACCGCCGCGCTGTACGCGCCGGCGGGCACGCCGCTGCGCCCGGCGTTCGGCGTCGGTTCGGCTGCGGCGCACCGGGCCGGGGGCGCCGTCGCGCACGCCGGGCCCTGGCCCGGTCTACGCACCGACGTGGACACCCCGGAGGATCTCGCCGGTGCGCTCGTGGTGGGCGAGCACACCGCGGCGGCCCTCGCCGCGGCCGATCCGGACATCGCGTCGAACTCGTGCGGTCCATGCGCCAGAATGGAGCGGTGACCACCGAGCCCTCCGCACCCGCCTCCGAATCGACTGCCGCTCCGGGGGCCGTCGCCGCCGAGAACTCCACGCCCCTCCCGGGCCGGATCACGGCGATCCCGACGGCGCCGCCCGCCGCTCCGGCGGAGGTGACCAGCGACCTCCCCGAGGATCGGTACCTCAACCGTGAATTGAGCTGGCTCGACTTCAACGCCCGCGTGCTGGCCATGGCGGAGGATTCGTCACTCCCCCTTCTCGAGCGCGCCAAGTTCCTGGCGATCTTCGCGTCGAACCTGGACGAGTTCTTCATGGTCCGCGTAGCCGGGCTCAAGCGACGCGACCAAATGGGACTGTCCGTCCGGTCGGCGGACGGGCTCTCGCCGCGCGAGCAGCTCCGGATGATCTCGCGTCGCACGCAGGAGCTCTCGCACAAGCACGCGCTGGTGTTCAGTGACGCCGTGCGCCCCGAGCTGGCGGCGCGGGGTATCTCGGTGCTGAGCTGGTCGGAGCTGTCGGCGGACGAACGCGAGCGGCTCACCGCGTACTTCCACAACCAGGTCTTCCCCGTGCTCACCCCGCTGGCGGTCGACCCTGCGCACCCGTTCCCGTACATCTCGGGCCTGTCCCTGAACCTGGCGGTCGCGGTGCACGACACCGCCACCGGCGGCGAGCATTTCGCCCGGGTCAAGGTTCCCGACAACGTGGATCGACTGGTCCCGGTGCGGTCGGAGCAGATGGACTACGCGGTGCTCCCCATGGAGGACCTCATTTCCGCCCACCTCGATGTCCTGTTCCCGGGGATGACGGTGGCCGAGCACCATGTCTTCCGGATCACCCGTAACGCCGACTTCGAGGTCGAGGAGGACCGCGACGAGGACCTGTTGCAGGCGCTCGAGCGGGAACTGGCGCGGCGCCGGTTCGGCTCGCCGGTCCGACTCGAGGTGGCCGAGGACATGTCCGAGCACATGCTCGAGCTGCTGCTGCGAGAGATGGACGTCGATCCCGCGGACGTGATCACGGTTCCCGGGCTCCTCGACCTGAATTGTCTCTTCGAGCTGTACGGCGTGGACCGGCCGGACCTCAAGGAGAAGCCCTTCGTCCCGGTGACGCACCCGGCCTTCGGCGAGCGCGAGACGCCTAAGAGCGTCTTCTCCACCCTGCGTGAGGGCGATGTCCTGGTGCATCACCCGTACGACTCGTTCTCCACGAGCGTGCAGCGGTTCATCGAGCAGGCGGCGGCCGATCCCCAGGTGCTGGCGATCAAGCAGACGCTCTACCGCACCTCCGGCGACTCGCCGATCGTCGAGGCACTGATCGACGCGGCGGAGGCCGGAAAGCAGGTCGTGGCGCTGGTCGAGATCAAGGCGCGCTTCGACGAGCAGGCAAACATCAAGTGGGCCAGGAAGCTCGAGCGCGCCGGGGTGCACGTGGTGTACGGCCTCGTCGGTCTCAAGACCCACTGCAAGACCTGCCTGGTGGTCCGGCGCGAGGGCTCGACCATCCGCCGCTACTGCCACATCGGCACCGGCAACTACAACCCGAAGACGGCGCGGCTGTACGAGGACGTCGGCCTGTTCACCGCCGATCCCGATCTGGGCGCGGATCTGACGGACCTGTTCAACCGGCTCACCGGCTACTCCCGCAAGGAGGAGTACCGCAATCTCATGGTCGCGCCGCACGGCATCCGGTCGGGCATCGTCGATCGGATCGACCGGGAGATCGAGCTGCACCGTGCCGGGAAGCCCTCGGGCGTGCAGCTCAAGGCGAACGCGGTCGTCGACGAGCAGATCATCGACGCGTTGTACCGGGCCGGGCAGGCCGGGGTGCCCGTCGAGGTGGTGGTCCGCGGCATCTGCGCCCTGCGGCCGGGCATGCCGGGGGTCAGCGAGAACATCACCGTCCGGTCGATCCTCGGCCAGTTCCTCGAGCACTCCCGGATCCTGCACTTCCGCGGTGCGGACGAGTATTGGATCGGCAGCGCGGACATGATGCACCGCAACCTCGATCGGCGCGTCGAGGTGATGGCGCAGGTCAAGGATCCCCGGCTCACGCGGCAGCTGGCCGAGATGTTCGAGTCCGCGCTCGACCCGGCCACCCGGTGCTGGGTGCTCGACGCCGACGGCAACTGGAACGCCTCCCCCGTCTCGGGTGAGACCGTGCGCGACCATCAACGGGAACTCATGCGCGCGCACCGCGCGAGCCAGCGGTGACCGCGAAGGGTGACGGCGCCGTCGTCCGCGCCGCCGGGGGCGTGCTGTGGCGGCACGGTCCCGACGGTGCCGAGGTCGCCGTGGTGCACCGGCCCCGCTACGACGACTGGTCGCTCCCCAAGGGGCACGTCGAACCCGACGAGAACGCCGTCGTGGGCGGACTCCGCGAGGTGGTGGAGGAGACGGGCTTCTCGGCGCGTTTCGTCCGCAGGATCGGCCAGGTGTCCTACGACGTGCCGCGGCGCGGCCGGCACGGCCCGGGCGGAGCGACGGCGCGCAAGCGCGTGTCCTACTGGTCGGCGCTCGCCGGTTCCGGCGTGTTCGCACCGAACGAGGAGACCGACGAATTGCGCTGGCTCCCGGTGGAGGCCGGCACCGCACTGCTGACGTACCCGATGGACAAACGGATCCTGCGCGCCTTCGGCAAGCAGCCCGAGTCGACGGCGACGATGCTGATCGTCCGGCACGCCAAGGCGGGACGGAAACAGGGTTACCAGGGCGACGACCTCGCGCGCCCGCTCGACCGGAACGGCCGCGCCCAGGCCGAGGCGCTCGTGGACCTGCTGGGCGCCTTCGGGCCCGGCAGGCTGCTGTCCGCTCCCCCGGTGCGGTGCACGCAGACCCTGGAGCCCCTGGCGGCCGAGACCGGCCTCCCGCTCGTCCTGGAGCCGACGATGTCGGAGACCGCCTACGCGCGCGACCCAGCGGCCGCGCACCGTCGGATCCGCGAGATCGCGCGGACCGGTGAAGAATCGGGCACCGTGCCGGTCGTGTGCAGTCAGGGCGGGGTGATCCCGGAGCTCACTGCGTGGTGGGCGGGAGCCGACGACGTCCGGTTGCCGCCTGCCCGCAACCGCAAGGCGAGCGTCTGGGTGCTCACCACGTCGGGCGGCCGCCTGCTGACCATGGACCACGTCGACAGTCCGCTACCGCTACACGCGAATACGTAGGTCCCGGTCGATCGTCCGGGAAGTGGCCTCGACGACCGGCTCCTGCGACCGCGCCCCCGTCACACTGATCTGCGCGATGTAGGTCGCGTCGCGCCCGGCGATCACGACCGTCGATTGTCCGACGACGGCGGGCATGCCGTCCAGGTAGTAGGTCGCAGCGATCTTGTACGCGCGGTGTCCCGCCAACGACTCGGTCCGCGGCGAACCGTGGGGTGCGTATCCCGCAAGGTTGCGCACCTCCCCGGGCGCGACGGCGAGGAGCGCGTCGTGATCGATCGCGCGTCCCGTGAGCCGCGAGAGCAGGACCACCACGTTCGGCGTGTAATCCGTGGCGGCCACGCCCGTGTACTTCACAGCGGCATAGGTGTTCTCACCGGCCTGTTCCGTCGCGTCCACCCAGTCCGGCAGGGTCGGCAACTGGATCGTCGGCGCCGACGCATCGCCGACGTGCACGGGCGTCTCGGTGATGCCGGCGTCCCGGAGGTAGTCGGCGATCGTCGTTTCGGCACCGGGGACCGAGGAGGCCGGCGACGCGGAAGGGTGGGCGGGCGTGGCGTCGTCGGCCGAGATACTGAGGCTGCACGCCGCCACGGAGAACGCCGTCCCCAGTGAGATGAGCACGGCTGAGAGACGGTGTACGAGGTTCGTCGAGGTCATGTGCCGACGGTGCGCCGGCCCACTAGGAGAACTCTTGGAGCCTGTCCCGCGCGGCCCGCGCCCACACCTCGTTCCCGCAGCGCTCCGCCAGCCGCGCCGCCGCGCGGTAGTGGTCGGCCGCACGCGCCGGTCCGCCGAGTCGCGCAGCGAGATCGCCGAGGACCGTGTCGACGGGCCCGACCACGTAGCACCCCGTGTCGGCGCCGCCGAGTTCGCCGCTGTAGCGCAGGAGTTCGTCGTAGACGTCGACGACCTCGTCGTGGCCTCCGATCGCCGCCACCGCGATGCCCCGCGTGGTCAGCAGCAGGGAGTGGAAGAAGTCCCGCCGCACCGGGCGGACCGCGCGCCGCACCCGCTCCGCGTCGGAACGCCGACCCGCCGACAGCAGCGCCAACGCGACCGGATCGCACAGGACGTCCCCCGCGGACGAATCGATCGCTCCGAGGACCTCCGCGAACTCCGCGACGTCCCCCAGTGAGAGCCGGACGCTGAACTGTGCGAGCGCGATCATCCCCGCTCCGTCCGCGATCCGCTGACGAGCGAACACGTCGCCCGCCCCGCGGTACTGTTCCGCCGCCTCGGCGAAGCGCCCACCCGCGTGCGCGAGCATCGCGTGGATCAACAGGTTGGAAGCGATCGCCTGCCCCCACCGGAACATGCCCACCAGCCGGTCCATCTCCGCGAGGTGAGCCCGCGCCTCGTCCAATGCCCCTTCGGCGCCGGCGGATTGGACGTGTGTGAAATGTCCGATGAGACCGAACACCTCGCGATTCGCGGACTCCCCGAGACCGATCAGCTCGTCCGCCAGTTCCGCCCGTTCCGCCGGCGGCGTGAGGGGGCGCGGCAGTGTCAGGTAGGCGACGAGCGCCAGCCCGCGCACGAGCGGATCGCCCACCGTCGCGGACAGTTCGAGCACCTCCCTCGCCGCATCGGCCGCGACCTCGTCCCGCTCGCCGTACACCTCCTCGATCAGGACGACGAGCAGGCGACATCGAACGTCCGGGGGCGGATCGGTCTGCTCGAGCCGCTCGCGCACCGCATCGACGATCTCCGTGTCGACGGAGCCGTACCGTCGGGTGATCAAGGGCGTCGGCAGGTCCCACGCGGTGATCGCGGCGTCGATCATCTCCGCGTCGGAGCGCTGCGCGAGCCGCACCGCCCGCAGCCTGGTCTCGCGGGCCTCCTCGAGTCGCCCGTCCGCGAGCAGCGTCCGGCTGAGCCGGCACAGGTGGGCGATCCGGTCCCGGGCGGCGTACCCCGGGATCCGGATGCACGCGCGCTCCGCGGCCCGCAGGTTCTCCGCGGCGACGTCGTAGGCGAACCTCGCGTCCGCGAGGTCGGCGGCGACGAGGGCGTATCGCAGTGCCTCGGCGGCGTTGTCGGCGCCGAGAGCGGCACCGTGGTGATGGGCGATGGCCGCCACCGCCGCGGGGTCGACCTCCTCCCACGCCCGGGCGATCCGACGGTGCCACCGCATCCTGCGCAGACGCGGTAGGTCTCCGATGAGAGTGTCCCGCACCAGAACGTGGGTGAAGCTCACCGTGGTCCCGTCCACCTCCAGGAGGCCCGCGAGCCGGCCGGCGTCGAGACCGTCGAAGACGACCTCCTCCTCCACCTCCGCCGCGAGGACGAGCACGTCGAGATCCGCCGTGCGACCGACGAGGGCCGCCAGGCGAAGAACGGACACCGCGACGTCCGGCAGGCGCGACAGGCGCCGGCGCAGCACGTCCCGCACACCGGCGGGCACCGCCGAGAGCGCGACGAGCTCGCCCTCGCTGCGCAGCAGGCGCGCGCTCTCCTTGAGATGGAAGGGATTTCCCCCCGTCCGCTCGAGCAGCCGTCGCATCGTGTCGGGCGACGGTGCCTGGTGCGCGAACTCGGCGACGAGCGAGGTGGCGTCCTCGAGGGCGAGGCCGGGCAGCCGGAGTCGGAGCGGGTGCCGGACGGCGAGGGCCCCGAGCGCGATCTCGAGGTGCCGGCCGACCTCGGCGGGTCGGTACGCGCCGACGACCAGGACGGGGACCGCCTCCGCGACCTCGATCAGGAGGTTCAGCGTCTCGGACTCCGCGCGGTGCAGGTCGTCGAGGAGGATCGCTACGGGTCCCCTCGTCGCGGCTGCGGACAGGGTCTCGACGACGTCCTGGTGGAGGAGGAACCGGGACATCTCGGCGGAGTGTTCCGCGCCCGCCCGCTCCGTCGACACCGCCCCCGCGAGCCGATCCACGAGCGCACGACACCGTCCCTCCTCGCCGCGTTCCCCCAGGGCTCCGAGCACCTGACTCCACGCCCACGCCGGAGGAGCGCCTTCGGCCTCGGGGCAACGGCCGGTGACCACCTCCCATCCCCCGGCCCGGAGGACGCGCGCGACACGCCCCAGGAGGGCGGACTTCCCGTCGCCCGCCTCCCCGGTGACCAGACACAGCCCGGGTTCGCGTGCGGTACGGACGGTCTCGGCCGCGTCGACGATCGCGGTGACCTCCGCCGTCCGCCCCAGCAATCCGTCGTGCGGGGGTGCGGCGGCGTCCACCGCGACGGTGGGGGCTCCGTCCGTCGCCGCGGCGACGGAGCCGGCCGGGTTCGCCGACGTGGGGAGCGGTCGCCGGATCACGTCGACGGGGATCCGCTGGGCGAGGATGTCCGCCTCCAGGGCCGCGAGCGCCGGTCCCGGATCCAGGCCGAGCTCGTCCGCGAGCACGGCGCGCGCCTCGCGCAGCGCGCCGAGCGACTCCCCCTGTCTCCCGGCGACGTACAGCGCGTGGGCGAGGATCCGCCACGCGTCCTCCCGGAGCGGGTGATCGCGTCGGAGGGAGTCGGCGAGCAGCACGGCGCCGGTCGCGTCACCGCACCGCAGGACGGCTTCGGCCTGCCGTACCCGGGCGTCGGCGTGCAGTTCCTGGAGCCGTCCGATCTCGACGGTGGCCCAGGACGAAGCCGCGAATTCGGCGTACGCCGGACCTCTCCACAGCGCGAGAGCGTCATCGAGGAGGCGGCGCACCGCGGCCGGCTCCGCAGTCGATCCGGATTCCTCCAGCACGGATTCGAACCGCCACGCGTCCACCTGTGCGGTGTCGAGTCGGACCGCGTATCCGGGCGCTCGACTCACGAGGATCTGCGCTTGCGCCCGCGGCGCCCGCTCGGGCTCGAGCTGCCGCCGGAGGTTGGAGACGTAGGCCTGCAGCGCTGCCAGCGCGCGGCGCGGGGGCTCCCCGTGCCACAGATCGTCGATGAGCCTGTCGACCGACACCACCCGGCCGCGGGCGATCACCAGGAGGGCGAGCACGGCGCGCTGCTTGGGGCCGCCGAGCTCGACCCGACCCCGCCCATCACAGGCCTCCAGCGGCCCCAGTACCCGGATCTGCACCATAACGGTGCTCAGTGTAGGTGCCGCGGGCCGCGGTCGGGTGCGGCTTCCAAGTGCTCTACAAGCCACGGGGGCGATCGTCGGCACGGAACCGCACCGACCGAGAAGGAGTTCCCATGACGACGACGGCGAACCGCCCGCAGACCGAGGAGATGGTCATCGTCCACACCCTCTTCCGCACCCACCTCGCAGCCCTGCCCGACCTCGTAACCGCTGTGCCGGACGGCGATCGATCGCGCGCCGCCGACCTGGCCGGCTGGCTCTCCGAACTCCTCACCGGCCTGCATCACCACCACGTCGGTGAGGACGAACTGATGTGGCCGGTGCTGGCGAGCAGGGCCCCGCAGGATCGGGCCCTCGTCCTGAGGATGGAGGAACAGCACAGCCGCATCGCCGACCTGGTGGCGGGCTGCCACCGGGAGGGGGCCGCGTTCGCGGCGTCCGGTCGGCGCACGGACGGCGGGACACTGGCTGCCACACTGAGCGACCTGAATGATTCCCTCGCCGAGCACCTGTCGGACGAGGAGCGGCACGTCCTGCCGATCGTGCGAGAGGTGATGAGCGTCGACGAGTGGCGGGCGTTGGCCGACCGGGGTAACGCATCGATCCCGAAGGAACGGCGCCTCGTGTTCCTGGGATTCATGCTCCACACGGCGACCCCTGAGCAGCGGGACCTGCTCATGACGCAGTTGCCGCTGCCGGCGCGCGTGGTGTGGCGCCTCGTCGGCAGAAGGGACTTCGCGCGGGCGTACCGACAGATCTACGGCGCCGGCCCGCAGTGGTGAACACTGCGGGCCGGTGCCGTCGAGCAGTCGTGGGCTACTTCTTCGCGGCCTTCTTGGCCGGAGCCTTCTTGGCGGGGGCCTTCGCCGCGGTCTTCTTCGCGGCGGTGGTCTTGGCCGGAGCCTTCTTGGCGGGGGCCTTCGCCGCGGTCTTCTTCGCGGCGGTGGTCTTGGCCGGAGCCTTCTTGGCGGGGGCCTTCGCCGCGGTCTTCTTCGCGGCGGTGG
>NZ_LSRE01000005.1 GCF_001575205.1 Tsukamurella pseudospumae | reverse complement strand
GCTTTCCACCAAACCCCATGCAGGGAAAGGTCATATCCGGTATTAGACCCAGTTTCCCAGGCTTATCCCGAAGTACAGGGCAGGTCACCCACGTGTTACTCACCCGTTCGCCACTCGTGTACCCCGAAGGGCCTTACCGTTCGACTTGCATGTGTTAAGCACGCCGCCAGCGTTCGTCCTGAGCCAGGATCAAACTCTCCATAAAAAACACTAGAAACACAAGGTTTCAGCATAATCCAGGAAATCCTGAACAAAACGAAACCACTGACAAAAATCAATGATTCCAGAAATACATCTCGCAAAGAAATAAACGAGAAAAGCCACAACACAAACAACCAAAAATTTGATTGTCCATGCGTGCCAAAAAATTTTGGCACTGACAATTTCATCGACACACTGTTGAGTTCTCAAAGAACACGCCAAACGCGGCCGTCCACACCACACAAACCGAAGCCCGTGCCTATCGTGTGAACCGCACCTTCGCAGGCAGTCCATGCTACTCTCTCCAAACCACCCAGTCAAAAACCCTGGCCGGCCCGCTCGGAGCAACCGTTCAAGCTTAGCAGATCGGATTTCCGTGTGCAACTCGCTCTCGCGGGCCACTCTCGGAAGCACTTCGAACCGCTCAACCGCACGTTCAGGCGCCCTCGACCGTGTCATACGTTCGAGAGGCGATCTCCCCGTGGAGGCTGGCTGCTCGGAGCAACCGTTCCAGCTTATATCGGAGTCGATCTCGGTGTCAAACCGGGGCTCGGCTCCATGTTGTCAAGCTGTCAGAATTTCTACCGTCTGACCTGGGCTTTTCGGCCCCGTCCTGGTCGGTGTCGCTCTGACTTCGAATAAGTTACGCACCGTGGAACGGAAGCACAAATCCGCAGGTCAGCGCGTAACGTTCCGTTCATCTACGCAGGTCAGCGGCTCGTCCCCGGGAGCGCACCGTCGAATCCCATGAATGTGATCCGCAGCACAAAGGCCGCCCCGCGCTCGATGGCGGGACGGCCTCAGTGATCATGACCAGGGAATTCAGGCGATGCGAGCACCGGCGAAGGACTTCTTACCTCGACGGAGGACCAGCCACTGCCCGTGCAGGAGGTCGCTCGGTGCCGGCTCCCACTCCTCCGACTCCACCTTCACGTTGTTGGCGTAGGCGCCGCCCTCCTTCACGGCACGGCGCGCGGCGCCCTTCGACTCGCACAGCCCCGTCGCCGTCAACAGGTCGATGATCGTCCGCGGCTCCCCCGCTGCCACCTCGACCACCGATGCCTCGGCGAGCGCGGCCGCGAGCGTCCCCTCGGGGAGATCGGCGAGATCGCCGCGACCGAACAGGGCCTGCGAGGCGAGCTCGGCCGCGCGGGTGTGCTCCTCCCCGTGGACCAGCGTCGTCATCTCGGCGGCGAGCCGCTTCTGCGCCGTGCGCCGCTGAGGTGCCTCTGCGGTCTCGCGCTCCAGCTCGGCGATCTCCTCCCGCGTGAGGAAGGTGAACCAGCGCAGGTAGCGGATCACGTCGGCGTCCGCGGTGTTCACGAAGTACTGGTACCAGGCGTACGGGCTGGTCAGCTCGGGGTCCAGCCACAGCGAGCCGCCGCCCGTGGACTTGCCGAACTTCTTCCCGTCCGACGACGTGACGAGCGGCGTCGTCAGCGCGTGCACGTGTCGGCCGTCGATCTTCCGGTTCAGGTCGACCCCGGATACGATGTTGCCCCATTGGTCGGAGCCGCCGATCTGCAGCGCGCAGTCATAGCGGCGGGAGAGCTCCACGTAGTCGTAGGCCTGCAGCAGCATGTAGCTGAACTCGGTGTAGCTGATCCCGTCCGACTCGAGGCGGCGCTTGACGGTGTCGCGCGCGAGCATGACGTTGATCGAGAAGTGCTTGCCCACGTCGCGCAGGAAGGTGGGCACGTTCATCTGCCCGTGCCAGTCGAGGTTGTTGACGAGGATCGCGCCGTTGTCGCCGGTCAGCCCCTCGTCACCGGAGAGCGCGACGAACCGTCGCAGCTGCCCGTCGATCTTCGCCGCCCACTCGGCCACGGTGTCCGCCGAATTCAGGACCCGCTCCCCCACGTCACGCGGATCGCCGACCTGGCCCGTCGCCCCACCGCCGAGGACGATGGGCCGGTGCCCGGCCTCCTGGAAACGGCGCAGGGTCAGCAACTGCACCAGGTGGCCGGCATGCAGCGACGACGCCGTCGGGTCGAAGCCCGCATAGAGCGAGATGCTCCCCGCGTCGAGGCGTTCCCGCAGCGCGTCGATGTCGGTGGACTGCGCGATCAGGCCGCGCCAGGACAGTTCTTCGAGGATGTCAGCACTCACGCGCTCCATTGTGACGCAAGGGACCTACCGGCTCACCGAAGGATGACCCTCCAGCCACAGGCGCCAGGGCAGGTCGACCGCCTTGGAGATGCCGATGCGCGGCCCCACGGCAACCGGACCGCGCCGGGCGGCGAGATCGAGGCGCACCGTCGACCCCGGATCGAGGAGGTCGATGCCCTTGTCCGCGAGGGATATCCCGAGGGCCTGGCCGAGCCGCCCGGGGCCGGCGGCGAGGCGTTCGTCGCGGTCGCGCACGCCGCGCCGCGCTCGGACGTGCTCCGCGCCGTCGAGGATTTCCGCGGCGCGCATGAGCACCCCGCTCCCCGTCCCGTCGGGACCGGCGGTGACGTTGATGCAGGTGTGGATGCCGTACGAGAGGTACACGTACAGGTGTCCGGCCGGGCCGAACATCACGTGATTACGGGGCGTGGGGCCCGGGTAGGTGTGCGCGGCGGGATCGGGCCACGGCCCGTCGGCGGGCGAGCCGTACGCCTCGACCTCGACGATGCGGGCCCGCACGTCACCCACCGTGAGAACGGAGCCGAGCACGAGCCGCGCGGCGTCGAGGGGGTGGCCGGACAGCCGCTCCCGCGCGCGCTCGGGCGTCACTGCGCGGCGCGGGCCAGGATCGCCTCGTGCTCGGCGACGTCCACGTCCCGCGCCTCGCCGATCAACAGCACGGGCAGGCCGTCCTCGATCGGGTAGGCGCGGCGGAGGCGCGGGTTGTAGAACAGCTCGTCCGGCACGTACAGCAGCGGTCCCTTGTCCTGCGGGCAGGCGAGGATCTTCAGCAGCGTCGCGTCGATGGCCATGCGCCCATGTTACCCAGCGGGGAGCCAGACCGGCTTGACCGCGGTGCCCTCGCGGGCCGCGGCCCAGGCCTCGTCGAAGTCGGTGAACGCGGTGACCAGCCGGTCGACGGGGAGACGCCCCTCCGCAACGGCCGCGGCCAGCTCCGGGAGGAACTCCGACGGCTCCGAGTCCCCCTCGATCACGCCGATCACGCGCAGTCCGCGGGACATGATGAGCAGCACGGGGAGCTCCGCGGACGCCTCTCCCAACCCGACCACTGCCACCGTCCCCCGCGGGCGCAGCGCGAGGACGGCCTGGGTCAGGGCATCGGGCCGGGCCGTGGTGTCGACCGCGGCGTGCGCGCCGCCGCCCGTCGCGTCGATGACCTGCTGCGCGGCCTGGGGCCCGGCCTCGACCGCGTGGGTCGCGCCCAGTTCCAGCGCGAGCGCGCGGCGATCCGCGCGCGGGTCCACCGCGACGATCGTGCCCGCCCCCGCCAACTTCGCACCCATCACCGCCGCGAGCCCGACGGCGCCGGTGCCGAACACCACCACCGACTCGCCCGGCTGCACCTTCAGCGCTCGGGTCACGGTGCCGACGCCCGTCTGGATGCTGCATCCGAGCGGCGCCGCCAGCTCGAGGGGCAGGTCGCCGATCGGCACGGTGTTGCGGTCGGTCGCGAGCGCGAGCCCCGCGAAGCTGGACTGGCCGAAGAACCCGCCGGTCACGGCGGTCCCACCCGAGCGGATGCCGGGCAGGCCCAGATAGTTCAGCACGATCGACTGTTCGCAATAGCCCGGCGTGCCGGCCGCACAGAACTCGCAGGCGCCGCAGCTGTCGAAGGTCAGCGACACCCGGTCGCCGGCGCGGACCGTCGTCACGTCGGGCCCGACGGCCTCGACGACGCCCGCACCCTCGTGCCCCAGGATCACCGGCATGCCCTGCTCGGGCCAGTTCGCGGCCAGGGTGAGGTCGGTGTGGCACACGCCCACGGCGTGGATCCGGACCAGGACCTGGTGCCCCGTCGGGTCCGGTACCTCCACTTCCAGGTCCGACGGTGCCGCCCCCGGCTCGGCCACCACGCGCGCGACGGTGCGGTTCACCGGACCGCCTCCGCGCAGCCGCCGCCCGTGTTGCTTCCGGGATCGCGCTCCAAGTAGAAGTAGAAGTACGGCGCGACCAGCTGCTTTCCGGTCATGATGCCCATCACCGTGTCGTCGTCGACCTTGACGAAGTGGTCGATCACGGGCTGCCCGTCGTAGACCATCGACGCGGTGACGCGCCCCTCGAAGTCGATGAGGCGCAGCGTCGCCTCGCCCTTGCCCAGCGCGACATTGGAGAACTTCACGCCGTTCTCGTCCAGGCACACCAGTGGCTGCACGTCGACGGCGGAGCGGAAGCTCTTGCCGTACCACCGGGCCTTGCCCAGCGCCCCGTCCATGGGGTGGCCCGACAGGAGCTCGCCGCCGCGCCAGTCACCGAACAGGAAGTCGATCGACACCGGCTCGAGCTGTGCGAAGAGGCGGGCCAGCTCATCGGGATCGGAGGGGCGTGGCTCGTCGATGAGCCCGCGGACTGTCTGCGCTGCGGTCATGCCGTGATGTTATCCGATGTTCTCTGTCGCGAGGGCCGGAATCGGAACGCGTTTCACAAGACCGCGGGCGAAACCTTGACACCGACCCGCACCGCGGCGCAGAATTCACTCATCGATGAATTCATCCATCAGTGAATTACTTGGAGGCTCGATGACCAGCGCGATCACCCTGTCCGGGCTCACCGTGGCCCGCTCGGGCACCACCGTTCTCGACCACCTCGATGCCGAAATCCCCGCGGGCGCCATCACCGGCCTGCTCGGTCCCTCGGGGTCCGGCAAGACCACCCTGATGCGGGTGATCGTGGGCGCACAGCGGATCACCGGCGGCACGGCGACGGTGCTCGGCCGACCCGCGGGAGACCCGGACCTGCGCGCCCGCGTCGGCTACACGACGCAGTCCCCCGCGGTGTACGGCGACCTCACCGTCGCGCAGAACGTCGAGTACTTCGGCGCGCTGTACCCCGGGCGGCGCGCCTCGGCGCGGGCCGACGCGGCGGAGGCCATCGACGCCGTCGGACTCGGCGCGTTCGCCGGCCGTCGGGCCGACGCGCTGTCGGGCGGGCAGCGCTCGCGGGTGAGCATCGCATGCGCGCTGGTCGCGCACCCCGAGCTGCTCATTCTCGACGAGCCCACCGTCGGCCTCGACCCGCTGCTGCGCGCCGAGCTGTGGGAGCGCTTCGCCGTCATGGCCGCTGCCGGCACCACGCTGCTGGTCTCCAGTCATGTCATGGACGAGGCCGCCCACTGCGCCCGCCTGATCCTGCTCCGCGAGGGTCGGCTGGTGGCCGAGCTCGCACCGTCGGACCTGCTGACCCGCACCGGAGCACCCACCCTGGACGACGCCTTCCTCGCGCTCGTCCGCGACCAGGAGGCAGCGGCATGAGCACCGTCCTCAACCCGAGCATCACCCGGGCGACCGCGGTCCGCGTGGTGCGACAGCTGCGCGCGGACCCGCGCACCGTCGCGATGATCGTCGTGGTCCCGACGGCACTGCTGGCGCTGCTCTTCTTCCTCTACCGCGACTCCCCGGGCGGCTCGGCGGTCTTCAGCCGCATCGCTCTAGTGCTCCTCGGCGTGCTCCCCTTCGCGTTGATGTTCATCGTGACCTCGATCGCGATGCAGCGCGAGCGCGTCTCCGGCACGCTCGAGCGTCTGCTCACCACGCCGCTCGCCAAGGCCGATCTGCTGCTGGGCTACGCCGCTGCGTTCTCCCTCGCGGCGACGGCGCAGGCGGCGGTCGCGACGGCGGTCGCGAGGTACCTGCTCGGCATGGACACCGCGGGCAGCGTGTGGCTGGTGGTGCTCATCGCCGTGGTCGACGCCTGGCTCGGCGTCGCGCTCGGGCTGCTGTTCAGCGCGTTCGCGCGCACGGAGTTCCAGGCGGTCCAGTTCATGCCGATCGTCGTGGTGCCGCAACTGTTCCTGTGCGGACTGTTCGTCCCGCACGACGCGATGCCCGGCTGGCTGCAGGGCATCGCCGACGTCCTCCCCATGACCTACGCCGTCAAGGCCCTGCAGGAGGTGGGTGCCCACACGGCCGCGACCGGGACCATGTGGACGTCCCTCGCCGTGGTCGCCGGCTTCGCCGTCGCGGCGCTCGCCCTCGCGGCGGCGACGCTGCAGCGCAGGGTCGCGTGAGCGCGGGCCGCTCGGGGCGACGGTCCGGAAGCCCGGACACCCGCGCGCAGATCCTCGACGCCGCCCGGGCGGGGTTCGCGCGTGGCGGCCTGGCGGGGACGACGGTGCGCTCGATCGCCGAGGCGGCCGGCGTGGATTCCGCGCTGGTGCACCACTACTTCGGCACGAAGCAGCAGCTCTACCTCGCGGCACTGGAGATCCCCGTCGACCCGGAGTTCGTGCGCGCGCCGCTCCGGGACGCGCCGCTCGACGATGCCGCCCGGGCACTGCTGCGCGCCCTGCTGACGATGTGGGACGGGCCCTTGCGCGACGTGGGCGTCGCGGTGATCCGCACCAATCTCGGCAACGGCGGCGACCCCGCGATCGTGCGCGGCTTCCTGCTCGAGATCGCGCTGGCCGAGCTCATCGGCCGCATGGACGCGGGCCCCGGCGACGGGGCCCTCCGCGCGAATCTCGTGGCGGCCCAGGTGTTCGGCCTGCTCGTGGCGCGCTACGTCGTGGGCTTCGAGCCCCTCGCCTCGCTCACCGTCGACGAGGTGGTCGACCTCGCCGCGCCCCCGCTCCAGCAGGTGATCACCGGCCCTCTCCCCAATTGAACACCGTTATGGAGAGAAAACCCGCAGGTCGGATTCTCCATAACGGTGTTCAATTCGATCAGGCGGTGGCCCAGGTACGCAGGGCGGGGAGGGCGGCGGTCACGCGGTCGAGTTGCGCCGCCACGGCCGACGGTGCCGTGCCGCCCCGGGCGCTGCGCGAGGCGACGGAGCCGCGCACCGTCAGGACCTCGCGGACCTGCGGGGTGAGCGCGGGATGGATCGCGGCGAACTCCTCGTCGGTGAGACCGTCGAGACCGACGCCGCGCGACTCGGCGGCGCGGACGCACTCCCCCGCCGCCTCGTGCGCGACACGGAACGGGATGCCCTGCCGCACCATCCACTCCGCGACGTCGGTCGCGAGCGTGAACCCCGCAGGGGCCAGCTGCCCCATGCGGTCCGCGTGGAAGGTGAGCGTGGCGGTGAGCCCGGCGACGGCCGGCAGGAGCTGCCGCAGCTGCTCCACCGAGTCGAACACCGGCTCCTTGTCCTCCTGCAGGTCGCGGTTGTACGCGAGCGGCTGCGCCTTGAGCGTCGCGAGGAGGCCGGACAGGTTGCCGATGAGGCGGCCGGCCTTACCTCGCGAGAGCTCCGCGACGTCCGGGTTCTTCTTCTGCGGCATGATCGAGCTGCCGGTGGACCACGCGTCCGCGAGGGTCACGTAGCCGAACTCGGCGGTGCTCCACAGGATCACGTCCTCCGACCAGCGGGACAGGTCGACGGCGATCTGCGCGAAGACGTACGCCGCCTCGGCCGCGAAATCCCGCGACGCGGTGGCGTCGAGGCTGTTGTCCGCCGCGGAGTCGAAGCCGAGATCGGCCGCGATCGCGTCGGGGTCGAGCCCCAGCGACGATCCGGCGAGCGCACCGGATCCGTACGGCGAGACCGCGATCCGCTTGTCCAGGTCCTGCAGCCGCTGCACGTCCCGCAGCAGCGGGTGCGTGTAGGCGAGCAGGTGGTGGCTGAGCAGGATCGGCTGCGCCGCCTGCAGGTGCGTCTTGCCCGGCAGGATCGTCTCGGGGTTGGCCTGCGCCTGCGCGACGAAGGCGTCCACCACGTCGAGCACGCCGACCGCGACGAGCCGCACCGCGTCGCGCAGCCACATCCGGAACAGCGTGGCCACCTGGTCGTTCCGCGACCGGCCGGCGCGCAGACGCCCGCCGACCTCGGCGCCCGCGCGCTCGATCAGCCCGCGCTCCAGCGCGCCGTGCACGTCCTCATCGGACTCCGCCGGCCCGAATGCGCCGGACGCCACGTCGGCCCCGAGCTGATCCAGTGCCGCGAGCATCGAGGCCAGATCCTCGTCGGACAGCAGTCCGGCGCGGTTCAACACGCGGGCGTGCGCCTTCGAGGCCCGCACGTCGTACGGGGCGAGCGCCCAGTCGAAATGGGTGGACTTGCTCAGCGCGGCCATCGCCTCGGCGGGGCCGGACGCGAACCGTCCGCCCCACAGGCTGCCCTCGTTGGTGCCGTGCTTGATGGCCGGCTCGCCGGCGTGCTTCTCGCTCACTGGCGTTGCACTCTCTTCCGCGGTCTGGGTGGACTAGTCGGTGCCGAGGTCGAACGCGGCGTGGTTGCTGGCCTCGTCGAGAGCCGACGGGATCTGCTCGCCGCCGGAGACGATGGCCTCCGCGCCGCCCCGTTCCAGCTCGCCGACCAGCGCGGCGGTCTCGCCTGCGACGATGCCCTGCGCGGCGTACTGCTCCAGCCGCGAACGGGAATCGGCGATGTCGAGGTTGCGCATGGTGAGCTGGCCGATGCGCTCGTCGGGGCCGAAGGCAGCGTCGCCCACGCGCTCCATCGAGAGCTTCTCCGGGTGGTAGCTCAGGTTGGGTCCGGTGGTGTCGATGATCGAGTAGTCGTCGCCGCGACGCAGGCGCAGCGTGACGGAGCCGGTGACGGCGGACGCGACCCAGCGGATGATGGCCTCGCGCTGCATCAGCGACTGAGGATCGAGCCAACGGCCCTCGTACATCAGGCGGCCCAGGCGGCGGCCCTCGTTGTGGTACGTGGCGATGGTGTCCTCGTTGTGGATCGCGTTCACCAGGCGCTCGTAGGTCGCGTGCAGCAGCGCCATGCCGGGCGCCTCGTAGATGCCGCGCGACTTGGCCTCGATGATGCGGTTCTCGATCTGGTCGGAGATGCCCAGGCCGTGGCGGCCGCCGATGCGGTTCGCCTCGCGGACCAGCTCGACCGGGTCGGAGTACTCCACACCGTTGATCGCGACCGGCACGCCGGCCTCGAAGGTGACGGTGACGTCCTCGGTCGCGATCTCCACCGACTCGTCCCACGGGGCGACGCCCATGATCGGGTCGACGATGAGCACGCCGGTGTTGAGGAACTCCAGGTCCTTGGCCTCGTGCGTGGCGCCCCAGATGTTGGCGTCGGTGGAGTAGGCCTTCTCGGTGGAGTCGCGGTACGGGAAGCCGTGCGCGACGAGCCACTCGCTCATCTCCTTGCGGCCGCCGAGCTCGGTGACGAACTGCGAGTCCAGCCACGGCTTGTAGATCCGCAGCGCGGGGTTCGCCATGAGGCCGTAGCGGTAGAACCGCTCGATGTCGTTGCCCTTGTAGGTGGAGCCGTCGCCCCAGATGTCGACGCCGTCCTCCTTCATGGCCCGCACCAGCATGGTGCCGGTCACGACGCGGCCGATCGGGGTGGTGTTGAAGTAGGTCTTGCCGCCCGAGCGGATGTGGAAGGCGCCGGTCTGCAGGGCGGCGATGCCCTCCTGCACCAACAGCGGCTGCACGTCGACGAGGCGCGCGATCTCGGCGCCGTACTCCTTCGCGCGGTCCGGCACGGCGTCGATGTCCGGCTCGTCGGGCTGGCCGATGTTCGCCGTGTACGTGCAGGGCACGGCGCCCTTGTCGCGCATCCAGGCGACGGCCACGGAGGTGTCGAGGCCGCCGGAGAAGGCGATGCCGACGCGCTCGCCGACGGGCAGGGTGGAGAGGACCTTAGACATGGTCGATAAGCCTATCTGGTGGAGGGTGTTCGGATTCAGGCGAGCGCCACGAGCCGCTCGGCGAGGTCCTTGCCGGTCAGGGGCTCGCGCGCGACGACGAGCACGGTGTCGTCGCCGGCGACGGTGCCCACGACCTCCGGCAGCGACGACCGGTCGAGCGCACTGGCGAGGAAGTTCGCCGCGCCCGGCGGGGTGCGCAGGACGCAGATGTTGCCGCTGTGGTCGGTGGAGACGAGGAGCTCGCCCAGCAGGCGGGAGAGCCGCTCGGTGCCGCCGGACACGCCGCGCACGGGCGAACCGTCCTCGGGGACCACGTACACGCCCGTGCCGCCGTCGGCACCGCGCAGCTTCACGGCGCCGAGCTCGTCGAGGTCGCGCGAGATGGTGGCCTGCGTCGCCTCGTAGCCGCCGCGCACGAGGAGCGCCTGCAGCTCGGCCTGGCTGCGGACCTGGTGGTTGGCGAGGATCTCGACGATGGCCGCCTGCCGCCCCGCGCGCGTGGCCAGCGGCTGATCGGTCATGACGCCGCGCCGGTCACGAGTGCTCCAGCAGCCAGGCGAGCAGCGCCTTCTGGGCGTGCAGGCGGTTCTCGGCCTCGTCGAAGACGGCGGACTGCGGGCCGTCGATCACCTCGTCGGTGATCTCGTCCCCGCGGTGCGCGGGCAGGCAGTGCAGCACGATCGCGTCGGGGTCCGCGTGCGCGAGCAGTTCGGCGTTGATCTGGTACGGCCGGAAGGGCGCGTTGCGGTCGATGCCGTCGTCCTCCTGCCCCATCGACACCCAGGTGTCGGTGACGACCACGTCGACACCCGCCACCGCGAGGACGGGATCGGAGATGACGCTGACCTCGGCCCCCGTCTCCTTGGCCCGGGCCCGGGCCGCCTCCACGAACCTCTCGTCCGGCTGGAAGCCCGACGGTGCGCTGATGGTCACGTCCATCCCGGCGGTCACGCCGCCGAGCATGTAGCTGTGCGCCATGTTGTTCGCGCCGTCGCCGAGGTAGGTCAGCTTCAGGCCGGCGACCGACGCTCCACTGCCATCGGCCCGCGCCTCCCCTTTTCGCTCGGCGATCGTCTGCAGGTCCGCGAGGATCTGGCACGGGTGGAAGTCGTCGGAGAGGGCGTTGACGACGGGCACCGTCGAGTACTCGGCGAGCTCCTCGAGACCCTCCTGCGCGTAGGTGCGCCAGACGATGGCGTCGACGAACCGGGACAGCACCCGGGCGGTGTCCGGGAGGGACTCGTCGCGGCCCATCTGCGTGGACTTGGTGTCGACGACCACGGCGTGGCCACCGAGCTGCGCGACACCCACGTCGAAGCTGAACCGCGTGCGGGTGGAGTTCTTGTCGAACAGCACCGCCACGCCCTTGGGGCCCTCCAGCGGGCGCCGCGAGAACGGCGCCGCCTTCAGCTCGGCGGCCAGCGCGAGCACCTCGCGCTGCTCGGCGGGGCTGAGATCGTCGTCGCGGAGGAAGTGGCGGATCATGAGTTCTCCTGGGCTGCATCGAGAAGCGCGGGAAGCGCGGTGAGGAAGCGGTCCGTCTGCTCGTCGGTGAGGACCAGCGGCGGGGCGAGCCGGATCACGTCGGGCTGCGCGGCGTTGAGCAGGAAGCCCGCGTCGCGGGCGCCGGTCTCGATCGCCTTCGCGACCGGCTCTGCGAGCGTGATCCCCAGCAGCAGACCGGAACCGCGGACCCCGGTCACCAACGGGTGGCCGAATCCCTCGACGGTGGCGGCGATGTGCTTGCCGAGGGCGTCCGCGCGCTCCGCGAGGCCCTCGGACTCGATCACGTCGAGGACGGCGTTCGCCGCTGCGGCCGCGACCGGATTGCCACCGAAGGTGGTGCCGTGCTGGCCCGGGGTGAGCAGCTCGCCCGCGGCGCCGACGGCCACCGTCGCCCCGATCGGCAGCCCGCCGCCGAGCCCCTTGGCGAGCGTGAAGACGTCCGGGGTCACGCCGGCACGCTGGTACGCGAACAGCGTTCCCGTGCGGGCGATCCCGGTCTGCACCTCGTCGAGCACGAGGAGTGCGCCCGCGTCGGTCGCGGCGGCGCGGGCCTCCGCGAGGTAGCCCTCGGGCGGGACCACGACGCCGTACTCCCCCATGATCGGCTCGAGGAAGACCGCGGCCACCTCGCCGCCCTCCGGGGCGGTCGCGGACCGCAGTGCGGCGGCGTCGCCGTAGGGCACGTGCGTCACCGACGCGATGAGCGGTTCGAAGGGCTCCCGCTTCCCGGGCTGGCCGGTCAGTGCCAGCGAACCCATGGTCCGGCCGTGGAAGGCGCCCTCGGCGGCGATCATCCGCGTCCGGCCGGTGCGCCGGCCGATCTTGATGGCGGCCTCGTTGGCCTCGGCGCCCGAGTTGCTGAAGAACACCCGCGTGCCCGGGACGCCCACCGCCTCGGTGAGCCGCTCGGCGAGGCGGACGACGGGCTCGCTGATGTACAGGTTCGAGACGTGCCCCAGGGTCGAGACCTGCTGCGTCACCGCCTCGATGATCTTCGGATGCGCGTGGCCGAGCGCGTTGACGGCGATGCCGCCGAGCAGGTCGACGTACTCCTTGCCGTCGGCGTCGGTCACCGCTGCGCCACGGCCGGACACCAGCGCGACGGGTGGGGTGCCGTAGGTGTTCATCAGCGCGGCGTTCCACCGCTGCTGCATCGTTTCGTTCGTCATGTGTGTCAGATCCAGGTCTTCTCAGGGTGATTCGGGCCGGCCTTCGGAGCGGTCACCATCGTGCCGATGCCCTTGGTCGTGAACAGTTCGAGAAGCACGGAGTGCGGCACCCGCCCGTCGATGACGTGCGCGGTGGGGACGCCCCCGTGCACGGCTCGCAGACACGCCTCCATCTTCGGCACCATTCCGGAGTCGAGGCTCGGCAGCAGGGCGGTCAGCGCGTCGGTGTCGATCTCCGAGGTCAGCGAGGACCGGTCGGGCCAGTTCGTGTACAGGCCCTCGACATCGGTGAGCACCACCAGCTTCTGCGCGCCCAGCGCCTCTGCCACGGCGGCCGCGGCCGTGTCGGCGTTGATGTTGTGCACCACCCCGTCGGCGTCCGGCGCGATCGTCGAGATCACCGGGATGCGGCCGGCGGCGATGAGGTCGTTCACCGCCTCGGGGTTGACCTCCGTGACATCGCCCACGAGCCCGATGTCGGTCGGGGCACCGTCGACCACGACCTCCCGCCGGGTGGCTGTGAACAGGTGCGCGTCCTCGCCGGACATACCGACGGCGAAGGGACCGTGGGAATTGATGAGCCCGACGAGCTCCCGGCCGACCTGGCCGAAGAGCACCATCCGCACGACGTCCATCACCTCGGGCGTGGTCACCCGGAAGCCGCCCCTGAACTCGCCCTCCATGCCGAGCCGCTTCAACATCGCGTTGATCTGCGGGCCGCCGCCGTGCACGACGACGGGGTGCAGGCCGCAGGTGCGCAGGAACACCATGTCCTGGGCGAACGAGCGCTTGAGGTCGTCGTCGACCATGGCGTTGCCGCCGTACTTGACCACCACGGTCTTGCCGTGGAAGTCGAGCAGCCACGGCAGCGCCTCGGCGAGCACGCCCGCCTTGTCGAGCGGGGTGAGATCTGGTGCGCTCATGAGGAGTACGCCGAGTTCTCTTCGACGTACGCGTGCGAGAGGTCGGTGGTGCGGATCGTCGCGGTGCCGCGTCCGAGACCCAGGTCGACGGTGACGTCGATCTCCGGCCCGGAGAGGTCCACCTCGCGCGCACCCGGTACGCCGCAGCCCTTCTCGGCGATGGGCTGCCCGTTGAACGAGACGGTCAGCCGGTCGTGGATCAGCTCGATCGGGGCGATGCCGATCGCCGCCATCACCCGGCCCCAGTTCGGATCGCTGCCGAACAGCGCGGTCTTGACCAGGCTGTCGCGGGCGATGGCCCGGGCACCGATCAGGGCCTCCTCCTCGGAGACGGCGCCGGTCACGGTGATGAGGATCCGCTTGGTCACCCCCTCGGCGTCGCCCTGCAGCTGCGCGGCGAGATCGTCGCAGACCTCACGCACCGCGGCGTTGAGTTCCTCCTGGGTGCAGGTCTTCTCGCTCGCCCCGCTGCTGAGCAGCAGGACGGTGTCGTTGGTGGAGGTGGCACCGTCCACGTCGAGCCGGTCGAAGGTGTAGCCCGTGGCGTACCGGAGGGCCTCGTCGAGCTGCTCCGGCGTGGCGTGCACGTCGGTGGTGAGCACCACCAGCATCGTGGCGAGCGACGGGGCCATCATGCCCGCTCCCTTGGCCATGCCGCCCACGTTCCAGCCACCGGAGTGGTGCAGCGCCGTCTCCTTGGGGACGGTGTCGGTGGTCATGATCGCGTGCGCCGCGTCGGTGCCGCCCGTGAGGCCGCCGCCCATCTCGTGCACGATCTCGGTGACGCCGGCGAGCACCTTGTCCATGGGCAGCCGGTCGCCGATGAGGCCGGTCGAGCAGACCGCCACCTCACCCGCGCCGGTCTCGGTCCCCCAGTGGCTCAGGACCTCCGCGACCTTCTCCGCCGTGGCGTGCGTGTCCTGGAAACCCCCGGGGCCGGTGCAGGCGTTGGCGCCGCCGGAGTTGAGGATCACGGCCCGCAGGTGGCCGTCCCGGAGCACCTGCTCGCTCCACAGCACGGGCGCGGCGCGGACCTTGTTGCGCGTGAAGACGCCCGCCGCGGCGTAGTGCGGGCCCTCGTTGAAGACCAGCGCGAGATCGGGCTTGCCCGACACCTTGATCCCCGCCGCGATGCCCGCGGCCTTGAAGCCCAACGGCGCTGTGACGCCCTGGTTCCGGACGAGTTTGAAGCTCCCAGCGGTCACGGTGCGACTCCTACGATGCTCAGGCCCGCGGTCTCGGGGAAACCGAGCGCGAGGTTCATGGACTGGACGGCAGCGCCGCCGGTGCCCTTCGTGAGGTTGTCGATCGCAGCGGTGGCGATGAGCCGTCCCGCGCGCTCGTCGACCGCCACCTGCACCTGGACGGCATTGCTGCCGAGCACCGACTTCGTCTGCGGCTGCGCCCCTTCGGGGAGCAGGTGCACGAAGGGCTCGTCGGCGTACGCCTTCGCGTAGACCTCCCGGGCCTGCGCGGCGGTCACCGTCGTCGGCGCGGAGACGGTGGCGAGGATGCCCCGCGCCATCGGCACCAGGACCGGTGTGAACGACACGGTGACGGGCGAATCCGCCACGGCCGAGAGGTTCTGGGTGATCTCGGGGGTGTGCCGATGTGTTGTCACGCCGTACGCCCGCGCCGAACCGATCGCCTCGGAGGCGAGAAGGTCCGTCCGCAGGGACTTCCCGGCGCCCGACGTGCCGCTCACGGCGACGACGGTGACCTCGGGCGCCACGATGCCGGCCGCGACGGCGGGCAGGAAGGCGAGGGTGGACACCGTCGGGTAGCAGCCCGGGACGGCGATGCGCGACGCCCCGGAGAGCACCTCCCGGTTGCCCGGGAGCTCCGGCAGGCCGTAGGGCCAGGTTCCGGCGTGCTTGCTGCCGTAGTAGTGCTCCCACTCGCCCGCGTCCTTGAGGCGGTAGTCGGCGCCGCAGTCGATGATGAGGGTCGACGGGGGCAGCGCCTCCGCGATCTCGGCGGACTTGCCGTGCGGCAGGCCGAGGAAGACGACGTCGTGGCCGCGCAGCGTGTCCGGCGTGGTCTCCTGCAGGATGCGGTCGGCGAGCGGCAGCAGGTGCGGGTGGTGCTCGAAGAGCGTGCTGCCGGCGTTGCCGCCGGCGGTGAGCGCACCGATCGTGAGCTCACCGGAGGTGTACTGCGGGTGGCTGCACAGCAGCCGGAGGATCTCTCCCCCGGCGTAGCCGCTGGCACCCGCGATCGCCACGGAAACAGTCATGCGATGATTATGCACCATCATGCAAGCCTATTCATAGAACCGTGCGTATCCGCCACGCCGTGCCGAGGAGGAACGCGCGTCAGAACGGCCAGATCAGCGGAACGAGCCCGATCGCGACGGCGGCGAACAGCACCAGGCACGCAGCCCCAGCCGCCAGAAATCGCCGAACCGGTAGGCACCCGGGTCCTGGACCATGAGGTTACCCGTGGTGGCCACCGGCGTGAGGAAGGCCGCCGCGCCCGCCACCGTGATCGCCATCAGCATCGGCAGCGGCGAGACGTGCGCGGTCTCGGCCACCGAGACCGCGATCGGAGCGACGATCAGCACCGTGGCGAGGTTGCTGATGAACTGCCCCATCGCGAGCACGGTGACCACGATCCCCGCCAGCAGGAGCACCGGTGAGCCGCCGCCGAGCCGTTCCACCAGGGCCCGGGACACGGCGTCGGCGATACCGCTCGACTGGATCGCGGTCGACATCGGCAGCATGCCCGCCACCACCAGCAGCGTCGGCACCGAGATGGACCGCTCCGCCTGCGCCATCGTGATCACCCGCAGCGCGACGAGCGCCGCCGCCGCGACGAGCACCACGATCGCGGGCGGCTGCAGGTCGAGCGCCAGCGCCGCGCACATCAGCGCGAGCACCGCTCCCGCGGCGACGGCACGCGGTCCGGGACGGGCGGGCTGCCGACGCACGCGGTCCGGATCGTCGACGGGGAGCACGCCGGCGCCGGCCCGCCGCTCCAGGGCGTCCCAGGTACCGCGCAGCAGGATGACATCGCCGACCCGCAGGTCCGCGTGCTCGACGGGGCGGTCGGCCCGCCGGACCGCCACGACGATCAGGTCCCCGTCGTCGGTGAGCATGCCCGGGTACACGTGGTCACCGAGGAACGGCGATCGCGGCGGGATCACGAACTCGGTGACCCCGTCGGCGGCGCCCAGCGCCGTCGCCGACTCCTCGATCGCGTACTCCCGTGCCAGCGTCGCGGCGTGCGCGCTGAAGTCGCGCGGAGCACCGTCGGCCGTGCGCTCCGGGAGGACGCGCGGCCCCAGCACCACGGCGAGCGCGACGACGCCGACCACGAGCGGCACGCCGACCAGCGCGAACTCGAGGAACCCGAACGGACGCGCGCCCGCGTCGACGGCGAGCTCGGAGACCAGGACGTTGATCGGCGTGCCCAGCATGGTCAGCATGGACCCCGCGTGCGCGGCGAAGGCGAGCGGGAGCAGGACCTGCGACGGCGCGATCCGCGCCCGCGTCGCCATGATCACCGCGACCGGCACGAGCGCCGCAATGGCGCCGTTCACGCTGATCAAGGCGGTGAGCGCAGCCGAGAGCAGCATGAGAGCCACCACGATCGCGGTGCGGCCACTACCGACCCGCGCCGCGATCAGCTGCCCGATCCACGCGGTCAGGCCGGTGGCGTCGAGCGCCTCGCTGACCACGAACAACCCGGCGAGGTAGATGACGATCGGATCACCGAAGCCCGCGATCGCCTGCGCGAACGTGACCGTGCCCGTGAGGAACAGCGCCAGCGCGACGCCGAGCGCGGTGATCGCGGCCGGTACGGCGTTCCACACGAAGGACACGACCGCGACCAGCAGGATCGTGGCCGTGATCGCCATCGGACTCATCCGAGGACGCCGAGACCCTGGCCGAGGAAGTAGGAGCCCAGCAGCACCAGGACCGTGACCGTGATGGCGCTGAGGTTCGCCTCGAGCCAGTCCCGCGTGCGGGCCAGCGGCTCCGCGAGGCGCGACCCGCCCACGACCGCGACGGTCAGCGGCGCGACGATGCCCGCGCTCGCGACCACGGCGAACACGGCGATCGCACCGATCGCGGCGCCGCCGTGCAGGCCCGCGACGCCGAACCGGACGCCCGCACCGACCGC
This sequence comes from Tsukamurella pseudospumae, assembly GCF_001575205.1. Taxonomy (GTDB): domain Bacteria; phylum Actinomycetota; class Actinomycetes; order Mycobacteriales; family Mycobacteriaceae; genus Tsukamurella; species Tsukamurella pseudospumae. Next base: position 44,092 of record NZ_LSRE01000005.1, on the reverse strand, counting down.
GAGCGGGATGTTCTTGATCACCACGAATCCCTGCGCCAGGCCCAGGCCGAGGGCGCCGAGCACCCCGATCCCGTCGAGCCGGGCGAGCGTCGCGTTCCGCGGCACGGGCTCCCCCGGCGCGGGGCGCTTGCGCCACGCGAGGACCGCGAGGCCGAGGAACAGCGCGGCGAAAGCGAGCTGGACGAGGTCGACGCCCGTCTCGGTGGCGTCGTGATCGGCCTCGTCCGCGGCCTCGACGACGAGGAACGCGACGGTCGCGATGACGAGGATCGCGACGAACCACCCCAGGCCGAAGGCGGCCGTCTTGACGACCCCGCCGCGTCCCAGCAGCAGGACCACCGCCGTGACCACGGCGAACGGGCTCAGCGCGAGCCCTGTGGCGAGCGGGAGCGAGTCACCCAGTGCGGTCCACATCAGAACTCGTCGAGCAGTGCGTCGATCTCGGGGAAGGTCGTCACCGACGGCGCGTCGATCAGCTCGCCGCGCACCACGACGGCGACGGGGCTCGCGAGGGTCCGGACGTCGTCGAGGGGGTTCGCGGCGGTGACGAGCAGGTCCGCGGACTTGCCGGGCTCGATCGAGCCGGTCTCGCCGTCGATGCCGAGGATGCGGGCGTTGGCCCCCGTCGCCGCGTGCAGCGCTCGCGCGGCCGGGACGCCGCCGTACCGGATCACGAAGTCGATCTCGCGCCAGGTGTTGTAGTGGGTCACGAAGGTCAGCGCCGAGTCGGTCCCCATGCCCAGCTCGATGTCGTGTTCCAGCGCGACGCGGATTCCGGCGAGCATCTCGTCGAGCACCATCACGGCGTTCGCCCGGCTGACCTCGTTGGCGCCCGTCACCGACGGCTCGAGCTTGACCAGGGGCAGGCACGCCATGAGCGTCGGGATCAGGACGAGTGTCCGCGCAGCGAGTTCGGGTTGTCCTTGAACAACGCGATCACCTCCTCGCTCATCGCCGCGCCGTGCTCGATCGTGTCGACACCCGCGCGCAGCGCCGCCAGGATGCCGTCCTCGCTCTGCGCGTGCGCGGCGACGAGGATTCCCGCCGCGTGCGCCTCCTCGCAGACGATGCGCATGTTCGTCTCGGACATCTCGGGCGTTCCGGCGTGGCCGATCGCCTTGGCGTCGGTCACGCCGCCCGTCGCCGAGATCTTCATCGCCCGGACCCCGTTGTCCAGGTTCTGGCGCGTGTTGCGGCGCGTGGCGTCGGCATCGGCGCAGATCAGAGCTATCTGTGGGGCGCCGTGCCCCTCCGGAATCGCCAGCAGCGGCCCCGACGGGATCAGCCGCGGCCCGAGGTAGTCACCGCGCTCGATCGCCGCGGCGGCGCGCACCACCTCGTAGCCGGGCTCGCCGAGGCTGCGGATCGTGGTGACGCCGGTGTTCATCTGGGTCAGGATGGCGCGCTTGGTGCGCCCGTCGAGCCAGCGGTGCCCGAAGGGGCTGTGCGCGAACAGGGCGACGAGCTTCTCGGCGCGCTCGCTGGTGAGGATCTTCGGGATCGGCCGACCGTCCGAGAACAGGTGCGCGTGGGCGTTGATCAGCCCCGGCATGACGAATCGGCCGCGCGCGTCGACGACGCGGGCACCGTCGGGCACGGACGTCTCGACGGCGGGCCCGACGGTGGCGATCCGTCCGTCGACGCCGACGATGACTGTGCGATCGTGAAGGACCGTCCCGTCGCGGTCACCCGTGATCAAAGTTGCGTTCGTGAAGGCGAGCGGCTGGCTCATGGCGAGGAATCCTCCTGTGGTCGAACAGAAGTATGACGCCGCCGGGCATCACGCGCGCAGCCCTTCACCGGTGACATCACCCGCGGTTTCACCCTCCGGTCGATGTCGGGTCGACCGTCCGGCGGGGCCGCGGACTTGCGTTATCGTGAACTCCGATGCCGCCGCGCGCGGCGACGACGAGGGGGGCGATGAAGGCCGAGCAGGACAGCGGCGGACCGTCGGAACTCCTCGCGGAGGCCGTGCGCTCGGGCGACCCGGATCGCATCGCGGCGGTCGCCACCCGACACATCTGGCCGCTCTTCAACACCGCCTACCCCGCGCTGCTCGCCGCGATCACGCCGCTGCCCGGCGGGACGGTCGGCCGGCACCCCGTCCTGCAACTGGTCCACCCGCTCGCGCCGGTGTTCGCGAGGTCGACGAGGCCCTTCACGGTGCACTCCCTCAACCGGTACCGGCGCGTGGGGTACGAGGAGTCGCTCATCCTCACGATGCAGATGATCGGGAGCCGGATGAGCGGCGATATCGGTGCCGCGCTCGGCTACGCGCAGCAGCTGGTCGCCCGCCTGCGCACCGAGGGTCCCTTCGACGTTCCCGCCGCCGACGATCCTTCGTGGTTCTTCCGCCACCAGATCGGCACGACCCACCTCATGGCCGGCCAGACGGTGGCGGCCCTGCGCGAGTTCGGCACGGCGCGCCAGATCGGCGAGGTCATCGGCTCCGCCGACGCCGTCCGGTCGGCCGCCGGCCGGGCAGCTCTCACCCATGCGGTCCGGGGCGCCGTCGACGATGCGCAACGCGCCCTGGACACCGCCACGGCCCTCCCGCTACCCGGCCCCGCCTATGCGGACGCCGCGCTGGGAACGGAGCGGACCGCGGCCGCCCTCATCGACATCGCTCGCATGCGGCCGGAGCGGGACCGCTCCGTCGCACTGCTGGAAGCGCTCGACACCGCGGACGTGGTGTGGCCGTTCGTGATGTACGCAAGGGCGTCCCACGCGCTCGCGGACGGACGCGCGGGCGACGCCCTCGACGCGATCGCGATGAGCACCGTGAGCCACGACGTCCGGGCGGGCACGTTCGCGTCCGACGCGGCGACCGCTCTCCGGATCACGGCGCACCTCGCGCTCGGCGAGGTGAACGCCGCCCGGCGCGCGCTCGAGGCTGCGACGGTACACGGCACGCTCACCAGGACGGCGGAGATCCGCTTGGCCCTGCACGAAGCCGACCCGGTCCGGGCCCACGCCCGCCAGGCCGCGCTGACCGCCGCCGAGCTCAGCCCCGCCCAGTGGGCCGAGGTCACCCTGCTGGCGGCGTGGCGGGAGAGCCTCGCGGGAGACGTGTCCGACGAGCTGGCGCACCGCACGGCCGACCTCGCCGCGAACCCCGGCAACCGACGCGCGTTCACCGGCGTGCCGGTCACCGTCGTGGACGCCGTCCGCGACCGGCTCCCGGAGTCCGCGCGGTCGGCCTTCACGGCTCGGCTCGACGGCCTGCCGCTCGGCGCACCGTCGACGCCGCGGCCGCGACTGACCCCGCGCGAGTACCAGGTCCTCCGCGCGCTGATCGACCACGACAACCGCGCCGACATGGCCGCGGCGCTCGGGGTGTCGACCAACACGGTGAAGACCCAGCTGCGATCGCTCTACCGGAAGTTGGGCGCCACGTCGAAGGACGAGGCCCTCATGTCCGCGGCCCGGCTGGCGCTCCTGCCGCGCGGCCGCTGACGCATCGTCGCTTTCCTTGGAACTCCCACAGGATCCCGCCAGCCCGGGAACAGGCATCGTCGGCATCCTCGGTAGCAGTAACGAACCGCATCGCCGACCCGAAAGACCTCACATGCGCAACGATCACCGGAACGACCCCACGGCCCTGACGCAGCCGCTGTCCCTGCCGCGCCGCCAGGGCGGCGTGCGCGGCACCGTCAACCGCGTCCTCGACGGCTTCGCGCCGCGCGTGGAGAACCGCACCATGCTCGTGAAGATGGGGCGCGGCCGCCCCAGCCTGGTGGGAGACCACCGGCGCGGCAACCACATCACGCAGGCCTTCCACCTCGGCTGAGCCGCGCCCGCCGGGAGCGGGGACGGCTCAGGCGAATCGGGCGAGCCGCGAGGCCGCGGCCTCGGTGCCGCCCATCCGCGCGATGGTCCGCCGCTCGTCGTCGAGCTGGTCCGCGTAGCCCCGGGCGTACGACGCCCGCACCAGCCGCCGCGCCTCACCGAGCCCGGGGTGCGGGCCCGCGAGCATCCGCTCCACCTCCGCGGTCACGGCGGACTCCAGTCCGTCCGCCGGCACCGCCAGGTCGATCAGACCCCAGTCCGCCGCGGTCGCGGCGTCGATCCGGTCGCCGTGCAGGAGCATCCGCATCGCCCGCCGGAAGCCCACGGCCTTCGGCAGCAGCGCCGAGACCCCGCAGTCCGGGCTGAGTCCGACACCGGTGTACGCGGTCGAGAAGTGCGCCGAGTCGGCCGCGATCGCGATGTCGGCAGCGAGTACCAGCCCCAGTCCACCGCCCGCGACCGGTCCCTGGATCGCCGCCACCACGGGCACCGCGAGCCCGTCCAGCACCGCGAGCGACCGATGGATCGTGTCCGCCAGGTGATCGAGCATCGCGGGGCGGTCGTCGGCCGCCACCATCGCCTTGACATCGCCGCCCGCGCAGAAGAACCGCCCCTCGGCGCGCAGCACGACGACCCGCACGTCCGGATCCGCGGCGATCCGCGCGGTCACCGTCACCAGCGCATCGGCGAGGGGCTGGTCCAGCGCGTTCGCGGCGTCCGGTCGCCGCAGCACGATCGTCGCCACCCCGCGCTCGTCGCGCTCGAAGCCCAGGCCCGAGCCGTCACCCACTGCATCGTCGTTCACGCAGAACCTCTTCCACTTCTCGAGCCGGATCACGGACGAGCCTTGCACAGCGCCGGGGCGCACCGGCCACCGCCCGCTGGAGCACGCCCCGCGCACTCAGCCCAGCGGCCGGAAGCCCACCGCGTGCCGGAAACCGCCGCGCGGCTCGGTGGCAGAGGCGACCTGCGCCCGGGCCTGCTCGATGACGGGCGTCGTCGGGTCGAGAACGGACAGGTACTGACGGTGCTCGGCGAGCGACTCCACCGCGCGCTCGACGAAGCCGGACACGTCGACGATCAGCGTGGGCTCCGGTGCGGTCTGGAACGCCCGGACGTCCTTGTCCGCCACCGCTTCCGCCACTGCACGGGTGAACTCCATGTGGTCGGACTGGTTCGGCACGCCGTTGCCCCAGGTGGGGCCGCCCCACAGCGTGATCACGATGTCGGGTGAGTACCGGGTGAGGGACTTCGCGATCGAATCCCGCAGCTCCGAGGTGTTGCGCACCTCCGAATCGGGGTAGCCCCAGAACCGCACCTCGTCGACTCCGACGACCGCGGCGGACCGTCGTTGCTCCTCCTCGCGCACCGGGCCCGCGGTGCCGGGGGACATCCCCTCGATCCCCTCCTCGCCGGACGTGGCGAGGCCGTAGATCACCGTCTTGCCCTGCGAGGTCCACCTCGCGACCGCCGCCGCCATCCCGTACTCCGGGTCGTCGGGGTGCGCCACCAGCACCAGGGCGGTGGACCAGTCCTCGGGGAAGACTTCCGGCTCGGGCGAGGTCGCGTCTGCCATGGCCCCACGGTAGCGGGGGCGTGCGGTCAGCGCAGCAACTCGACGGACACCCCGTCGGCGAAGCGGTACGGCCTCGCGACGATGAGTCCCGCCACGCTCCGGCGCAGGCGCGAGATCTCCGCCCGGACCGTCACGACGCGGCCGGGATCGCCGAAGAGGGCCTCGGAGATCTGCGCGGCCGAGCGCCCCTCGCCCGCACGCGCGATCAGCGCCAGGATCTGGGCGTGCCGAGGCGGGAGAAGGCGGCGCCACGTCCCGGTGGAACCGGTGACCACGACCTCGGGGTCCCTCCCCGGGCGCACGTCGATGACGACGCGGACCCCGGCACTCGACACGACGCGCTCCCCGCCCGGCTGGATCAGCCAACCACCGGGGAACCGGTCGACGACACATTCCCCCAGCTCGGGGAGCCACACCGAGGGACCCGTGATCGGTTGGGGCAAGGTGATCCGTGATCGGGGCGCGAGGTCGCCGACCGCCACGACCCAGCCCTCGGCGTCGACCGCGAGACGCGGACCCGACATCGCGGCGATCATCGGCGCCGCCACCGTCCGCAGCCTGTCGAGCTTGAGGAGGTGGTCCGCACGCAGACGGGACTCCGCGAGCCCGGCGACGGCGGCGACCAGCGCGAGGGTCGTCGGGTGCACCGTCGCCGCGGGTCCCGACACGTCCACCACCCCGAGGATGTGCCCGGTGCGCGGGTCGCGGATCGGCGCGCCCGTGCAGGTCCATCCGTGGTGGCTCCGTGCGTAGTGCTCCGCGGAGAAGATCTGGACGGGTCCGCGCGCGGCGAGCGCGGTGCCGATCGCATTCGTGCCGACCTCCTTCTCACCCCACTGCGCCCCCTGGACGAACCCGAGACGGTCGGCATGGGAGAGCACTCGCGACGAACCGCTGCGCCAGAGCACCGTGCCGTCCCGATCGGCGATCACGAGGATGTTGTCGCCGTCGGCCGTCAGTGACGAGAGCCCCGCGGCCAGGTCGTCGACGACGGCGCGGAGGCCCGAAGCCTCGCGTCGCCGCTCGACGGCGAGAGTGTCGAGCACGCTCCTCGGGCCGTCCGCGTCGGGCACGACGCCCGCAGCACGGACCCGCAGCCACGATTCGCCGACCACGTCCCGCGGACGTGCCGGCGGCCGCGATCCCGACATCGTGGCGTCGTAGACCGCGGCGAGGAGCCGGGCGTACTGCCGCGGATCCTCGCCGAAGGCCATTGCGGGCTCAGACACGACGACGTGTCCGGGGTGCACGCCCGCGCGTCAGCGTCGTCGATGTCACCGGAACACGAGCCCGCCATCGATGAGGCCCGCCTGGCCCGTCATGTAGTCGGAATCGGGGCCGGCCAGGTAGGAGACGAACGCCGCGACGTCGTCCGGGGTCTGCGCCCGGCCGAGCGCGATGCCGCCGACGAACTTGTCGTAGGTCTCGCCGACCGCGGCGCCGGTCAGTTCCGCGAACCTGCGGTCGATCTCGACCCACATGTCGGTGCCGACCACGCCCGGACAGTACGCGTTGACGGTGATGCCCTCGCTCGCCAGTTCTCGGGCCGCCGCCTGCGTGAGCGCGCGGACGGCGAACTTGGTCGCGCTGTACGGGCCCAGCATGGCGAAACCGTCGTGTCCGGCGATCGACGAGGCGTTGATGATCTTCCGTACCCGCCCCTCGGTCCGATCCTGCGCGCGGAACGCCGCGGTCGCCGCCTGGATGCCCCAGAGGACGCCGTTGACGTTGACCGACCACAGCCGCGCGACCTCGGCCTCCGTGGCCTCGGCGATGGTGCCCACGAGCGCGATTCCGGCGTTGTTCACCACCACGTCGAGGCCGCCGAGCTCTGCCGCCGCGGCATCGACGGCGGCGAAGACGGCAGCACGGTCCGTGACATCGGCGGTGACGGTGACGGCGCGGCGGCCCGCGTCCCGGATCTCGCTCGCCACGGCGTCGATCCCGTCGGCGGTCAGGTCCACGAGGGCCAGATCGAATCCGTCCGCGGCCAACCGCCGGGCGATCCCCGCGCCGATCCCCCTGCCGGCCCCCGTCACCAGCGCCACACGCACGTCGTTCATCCCACGCTCCTTCGATACCCGTTTTCGGCGGAGTCCCGCCACACCCCGGTATATGTGACTCAGGTCACGTCGACCAAGGTTGCCGACGGTTGCATCCGCCCGGGAACGACACCAACCGGACGCAACCTCTCGCCCCAGCCGCGTGACGGAGTGACCTGAAGCGCATGACGACAACCGACCCCACACCACGCACTCCACGCCGATCCGACCCGGCCGGGCCACCCCGCACAGCACTGTTCGGCGTCGCGAACCTCGTGGTGGTGACGTGCCTCGCACTCGCCTCCTGGTACCTGTTGGCCGATCCGACCACGAGTCCGTGGCACTTCTACCCACTCCCGTTCAACGCGGCACTGTTCTGGGGGATCCTGTTCATCGTTTTCGCGGGATTCGTCTGCGAGTTCACGGGATTCGACCGACTGCGCCGGCCTGCGCGCGGACTGGCGCTGCTGGCCGCAACCTTCCTCTTCGGCATCGCCGTGACGGCGGTGCTGGCGCTGGGCCTCGGCGCGCGGAACGCCGACTTCGCCGCGGACCGGCCCGGCGGACTCGGATACTTCGCCGGAGCCCTGTTCGTGCTCTTCGGCTTCGGGACGTGGGTCATGTCGGTGCTGAACTGGCGGCACTGGCCGTGGCCGCAGCTGGGACTGCGGCAACCGCTGGCCGGCCTGTGCGAGATCGTGGTGATCGCGATACCGACTCTCGCGCTCTACCTCGTGATCGGCCTGCCCGCCTTCTCGACCACGGCGCACGACCCGCTGATGTCCGGTGACACGGTGCTCGGTTGGTTCTATTCGATCGTGGTCATCGTGATCCTCACCGGACAGTGTCTGGACAACCAGCCGTGGCAGTTCCTGGGCGGCGACCGACCGGGCCGGGTCGCCGCGATCTCCACCGTCGGGAACGTGCTCGCGGGCACGGCCCTCTACTACGCCTTCCTCCCGCTGACGAAACTCCTCATCGGCTCCGCCGCGACGGCCGAACTCGGGCCGGCGATCCACCAGTTCCCGGCGCAGCTCGGTGTCTGTTGGGCGTTCTGGATGATCTTCTGGGCGAACGCGTTCGCGAATCTGCCCACATCACTGGGCACGGTGGCGAATCACGCCGCGCGCACGGCGATCACGTTCGCCCTCGCCGTCGCGACCTTCCTGCTCTACTACCGATTCGCCGCCCAGAACGTCCTGCACGAACCCGCCGCAGCGACCGGGATCCACGGCAACGCGCTGGGCTTCCTCGACTGGATGGTGCTGTGGACGCTGCTCTACGTGGTCGGCTTCGAATCGATCGGACTGCGGAGGTGGTCGACGGAGGTCAGCGCAGCACCTCGACCGACACCCCGTCGGCGAAGCGGTAGGGCTGCGCGGCGATGAGTCCGGACAGCACGCGACGCAGCCGCGAGATCTCCGCGCGCACCGTCACCACCCGCGAGCCGTCGCCGAAGAGCGAGGACGCGAGCTGCGCCGCGGTGTGCCCCGCGCCGTCGGCCAGGAGTTCGAGGATCTGCGCGTGCCGGGGCGTGAGCTGGTGCCGCCACTGCCCACCGGAGCCCACGACGCTGACCTCCGGCGACCGATCGGCGCGCAGGTCGACGGTGACCCGGGTGCGCTCCGGGCCGGCCGCCCTGTCGACGGGCCGCAGCAGCCACCCGCCGGGGAGCGGCTCGACGGCGCACTCCCCCAGCTCCGGCAGCCACAGGTGCGAGCCGTCCATCACGTCGGGCAGGGTGACCCGCGCCCGCGGCGAGAGCTGCCCGACGGCGGCGACCCAGCCGTGCGGATCCACGACGAGGCCAGGCCCGGGCATCCCGGCGAGCAGCGGGGCCGCGACGGTGCGCAGCTGATCCAGCCCCGCGAGATGGGATTCGTGCAGGCGGGACTCGGCCAGCCGCGCGACGGTGGCCACCAGGGCCAGGGTGGTCGGGTGCACCGTGGACGCCGGGCCGCTCACGTCGACGACGCCGAGCAGCTTGCCGGTGCGCCGGTCGCGGATCGGCGCCGCTGAGCAGGTCCACGGGTGCTGGCTGCGGGCGAAGTGCTCCGCGGAGAAGGTCTGGACGGCGCTGCGCGCCGCGAGGGCGGTGCCGATCGCGTTCGTCCCGACGTCGCTCTCGGACCACGCCGCGCCCTCGATGAAACCGAGGTTGTCGGCCTGGCGCAGTACGCGCGACGGTCCGCCGCGCCACAGGATGGTGCCCTCGGCGTCGGCCACCACGAGGATGCTCGAGCCGGCCTCGGTGAGCGGGGCGAGCCCGCTGGTGAATTCCTCGATCATTCCGGCGAGGCCGGACTCGCGGCGCAATCGGGCCAGGTCGGCGGCGTGGATCGCCGGTCCGGCGTCGTCGTCGGGCCGCAGGCCCGCGGCCCGCACCCGATCCCACGAGTCACCGATCACCTCGCGCGGGCGGGCGGGCGGACGCTCGCCCGACATCGTCGCGTCGTAGACCTGGGCGAGCAGCCGCGCATAGCTGCGCGGATCGTCGCCGAGAGCCACCGCGGGCTCGACCGTCTGTCCCACCCCTCGATTGTGCCTCAACTCACACTTCGCGACGGCCACGCCCCCACATTCGTCGCCCGCGTCGTCACATCTGCAACGGCACGCAACCCTTGCCGCACCCCTTGCGCCGGGCGTGTGATTCACACCACAGCACGACCTCCAGTCCCGACTCGAAGGAGCAGACATGACCGCTATCGCGGATGCCGAACAGACCACCGCCGCCGATCCCCAGCAGCGGATCGACGCCTGGCTGCAGCGGTTCGAGGCCGCGCTCACGGCGCGCGACGTCGACGCCGTCACCGAGCTGTTCGAGCCCGGCGCCTTCTGGCGCGACCTGGTGTCCTTCACCTGGAACCTGAACACCAGTGAGGGACGCGACCAGATCCGCGCGATGCTCTCCGCACGGCTCGACGACGCGGCGCCCAGCGGCTTCGTCGCCACGGACCCGGCGTCCGGCGACGAGGTCGCGGAGGCCTTCATCGGCTTCGAGACCGGCGTCGGCCGGGGCAAGGGCCACCTGCGGATCCGGGAGGGCGAGGACGGCGTCGACCGCGCCTGGACGCTGCTCACCACCCTGCGCGAGCTCAAGGGCCACGAGGAGTCCTTCGGCGTGCGCCGCCCGATGGGCGCCGTCCACGGTGCCCATGTGGAGGCACCCACCTGGGCCGAGCGCCGCGAGCGCGAGGATGCCGAGCTGGGCCGCACCGTCCAGCCCGACACCCTCGTCATCGGCGGCGGCCAGGGCGGCATCGCCCTCGGCGCCCGCCTGCGCCAGCTCGGCGTGCCCGCGCTCGTGGTCGACAAGTACGACCGCCCCGGCGATCAGTGGCGCGGCCGCTACAAGTCGCTCTGCCTGCACGACCCGGTCTGGTACGACCACCTCCCCTACCTGCCCTTCCCGGCCAACTGGCCCGTCTTCGCGCCCAAGGACAAGATCGGCGACTGGCTCGAGATGTACACGCGCGTCATGGAGGTGCCGTACTGGTCGCGCACCGAGGCGCTGTCCGCGTCGTACGACGAGGCGAAGGGCGAGTGGACCGTCGAGGTGAACAAGGACGGCGAGAAGCTGACCCTGCACCCGAAGCAGCTCGTGCTCGCGACCGGCATGTCGGGCAAGCCGAACATCCCCGACTTCCCGGGTATGGACGTCTTCCAGGGCGAGCAGCACCACTCGAGCAAGCACCCGGGTCCCGATGCCTACGCGGGCAAGAAGGTCGTGATCATCGGCGCGAACAACTCCGCGCTCGACATCAGCAAGGCCCTCATCGAGGCCGGCGCCGAGGTCACCATGGTGCAGCGCAGCTCGACGCACATCATCAAGTCCGAGTCGCTCATGGAGCACGGCCTGGGCGACCTGTACAGCGAGCGCGCGGTCGCGAACGGCGTGACCACCGACAAGGCCGACATGATCTTCGCCTCGCTGCCCTACAAGATCATGAACGAGTTCCAGAAGCCGATCTACGACAAGGTCCGGGAGATCGACGCCGACTTCTACAAGGGCCTCGAGGCCGCCGGCTACGAGCTGGACTTCGGCGACGACGACTCGGGCCTGTTCATGAAGTACCTGCGCCGCGGCTCGGGCTACTACATCGACGTCGGCGCGGCCGGGCTCATCATCGACGGCTCGATCAAGCTGGCCAAGGGGCAGGTCGACCGCCTGACCGAGAACAGCGTCGTGCTCAAGGACGGCACCGAGCTCCCCGCCGACCTCGTCGTCTACGCCACGGGCTACGGCTCGATGAACGGCTGGGCCGCCGACCTCATGGGCCAGGACACGGCCGACAAGCTGGGCAAGTGCTGGGGACTCGGTTCCGCCACCACCAAGGACCCGGGCCCGTGGGAGGGCGAGCAGCGCAACATGTGGAAGCCCACCCAGGTGCCCGGCCTCTGGATGATGGGCGGCAACCTGCATCAGTCGCGGCACTACTCGCTGTACCTGGCCCTGCAGCTCAAGGCCCGCTACGAGGGCATCGACACCCCCGTGTACCAGCTGGCCGAGGTCCATCACACCAGCTAGTCACCTCAGATACTCCGGCCCCGGCGGTAGCACGTGCACCGCCGGGGCCGGTTCCATGTCCGGGTGAGGATCAGCGCAGGACGGCGCCCACCGCGTCGGCCGCGCGCGCGACCGCGGCGTCGCGGGCGGCGGACGCCTCGTCCTCGGTGAGCGTGCGGTCGCCCGCGCGGAAGCGCAGCGAGAAGGCCATCGACTTGCGGCCCTCGCCCACCTGCGCGCCGGTGAAGACGTCGAACAGCGAGATCGCCTCGAGGAGTTCGCCGGCACCGTCGGCCAGGGCGGACCGCACGGCCTCCGCCGGGACCGCCGCATCGACGACCACGGCCACGTCCTGCAGCACCGCCGGGAACGGCGAGACGACGGGGGCCGGCAGGTTCTCCACGAGCGGGATCGCGTCCAGGTCGAGCTCGACGGCGCAGGTGCGCGCCGGGAGCCCGGCGCGCTCGAGCACCGCGGGGTGCAGCTCGCCCGCGTGGCCCACGACCGTGTCGCCGACGAGGACCTCGGCGCACCGTCCGGGGTGGAAGGGCGCGAACTGCGCGGCCCGCAGGGTCAGCTCGACATTGCTCGCGCGGCCGATCTCGCGGACGGCCTCGAACGCGTCGGTGGCGTCCGCGGGCCGCGCGGCGCCCCAGGGGCCGGACGTGCCGCGGAGCCCGGTGAAGACGAGCGCGATGTGCTCGGGCTGGACCGGCAGCGAGCCGTCCAGCTCCGCCACCTGTTCCGGTGTGGGCCGCCGGTCGACGGGGATCGGGTCGACCGCCACCGTGTTGTCGGTGGGCAGCACGACCTCGGCGATCGTGTACAGCGCGAGGTCGCGCTGGCCGCGGGAGACGTTGCGCGCCAGGATCTCCAGCAGGCCCGGGAGCAGCGTCGTCGCGAGTGCCGGTCGGTCCGACTCCAGCGGGTTGAGCACCTTCGTCGTGTTCCGGCGCGGATCGCCGGCGTCGAGCCCCCACGTGTCGAAGACGTCGGCCGGCAGGAACGGACTGGTCAGCACCTCGACGTGGCCGGTGTGCGCGAGCGAGCGGCTCACGACGCGGCGGCGACGCTGGCGCGCGCTGAGCCCGCGCCCGCCCGGCGCGGCGGGGAGCACCGGCGGGATCTGCTCCAATCCCTCGAGGCGCAGCACCTCCTCGACCAGGTCGGCGACCATGTTCAGGTCGGGGCGCCAGGTGGGCGGGGTCACCGTCAGGCTGCTCTCGCCCTGGACGGTACAGCCGATCTGGGTGAGGCGGCGCACCGTCGTGCCCGGGGCGTACGTGATGCCGGCGACCCGGTCCGGACGGTCCGCGGCGATGGTGATCTGCGGGCGCTCGTCGTAGGAGCCCAGGTCCGTGATCTCCCCGACGACGGTGCCGCCGGCGATCTCGGTCAGCAGGCGCGCGGCCTCCCGGACGGTCCACACGGAGATCGCGGGGTCGACGGTGCGCTCGTACCGCTTGGCGGCGTCCGAGCTGAGCTTGTGCCGCTTGCCGGTGCGGAACACCTTGACCGGGTTCCAGACCGCGCCCTCGAGGATGACGTTCACGGTCTCGTCGCCGACCTCGGTGGTCGCGCCGCCCATCACGCCCGCGAGGGAGACCGGCCCGGAGTCGTCGACGATGACCGCGTCCTCCGGATCGAGCTTGCGGGTCACGTGGTCGATGGTCTCGAGGGTCTCGCCCGGGCGCGACGCGCGCACCGTCAGGCCGCCCCGGACGAGGTCCGCGTCGAAGGCGTGCAGCGGCTGCCCGGTGAGCAGCATCAGGTAGTTGGTCACGTCGACCGCGGCGCTGATCGGACGCACGCCGGAGGTGAGCAGGCGACGCTGCAGCCACCACGGGCTCACGGCCTTCGGGTCGATGCCCTCAACGCGCAGCGCGGTGAAACGGGTGCAACCCGACTCGGGCTCGACGGTGATGTCGACCCCGCCCCGCCCGGTCCCGGACTCCGCCGACGGGGTGGTGATGTCGGTGAACGGCAGGTCGTAGCCGCAGGCGAGCTCGCGGGCGAGGCCGCGGACGGAGAAGGCGTAGCCGCGGTCGGGCGTCACGTTGAGCTCGATGACGGTGTCGTCCATGCCGAGGACGGCCTTGGCGTCGTCGCCGGGCTGCGCGGTGCCCGCGGGCAGCACGAGGATGCCGGAGTGGTCGCTGCCGAGGCCGAGCTCGGAGACCGAGCAGATCATGCCGTCGGAGGTGTGGTCGTAGGTCTGGCGGGTGGCGATCGCGAAGCCGCCCGGCAGCACGGCACCGGGCAGCGCCGCGACGATGAGATCGCCCTCGGCGAAGTTGCGGGCGCCGCAGACGATGTCGCGCGGCTCGGCCTCGCCCACGTCGACCTGGCAGAACCGGATGGGCTTGCGGAAGTTCGTGAGCTCCTCGATGTGCGCGACGCGACCGATCTTCAGCGGGCCCGTCACGGTGTCGAGCGAGTCGAGCTCCTCGACCTCGAAGCCGACGCGCACGAACCCCGCGTCCAGCTCGTCGGCCGTGACGCCCCACTCGGGGGTGTCGCGGCGGAGGATCTCGGTGAGCCATGACTGTGCAACGCGCACGGTGGAAGTCCTTCTCCTGGGTGAGTCTGGTGAGCGGGGCTGGTCCGGCGCTAGCCGCGGACGCCGAAGGGCAGGGTGAAGCGGACGTCGCCCTCGACGATGTCGCGCATGTCGGACAGACCGGTGCGGAACTGCAGGGTGCGCTCGAGGCCCATGCCGAAGGCGAAGCCCGAGTACTCCTCGGGGTCGATCCCGCAGGCCCGCAGCACGTTCGGGTTGACCATGCCGCAGCCGCCCCACTCGATCCAGCCGGCGCCGCCCTTCTTGTTCGGGAACCACACGTCCACCTCGGCCGACGGTTCCGTGAACGGGAAGTAGTTCGGCCGCATGCGGGTGGTGGTCTCGGGGCCGAACATCGCCTTGGCGAACGCCTCGAGGGTACCGCGCAGGTGCGCCATCGTCAGGCCCTTGTCAACCGCGAGGCCCTCGACCTGGCTGAACACCGGGGTGTGGGTGGCGTCCAGCTCGTCGGTGCGGAAGGTCCTGCCGGGGCACGCGACGTAGATCGGGACGTCACGGGTGAGCATCGAGCGCACCTGCACCGGGGAGGTGTGGGTCCGCAGCACCTGCCGCGAGCCCTCGGGCGCCACGTAGAAGGTGTCCTGCATGGACCGCGCCGGGTGATCGGGCAGGAAGTTGAGCGCGTCGAAGTTGAAGTGCTCGGTCTCGACCTCGGGCCCCTCGGCGATCTCCCAGCCGATGCCCACGAAGAAGTCCGCGACCTCGTCCGCGATGATGCTGACGGGGTGCCGGGCACCCTGCGGC
Source organism: Tsukamurella pseudospumae (assembly GCF_001575205.1). Taxonomy (GTDB): domain Bacteria; phylum Actinomycetota; class Actinomycetes; order Mycobacteriales; family Mycobacteriaceae; genus Tsukamurella; species Tsukamurella pseudospumae. The sequence goes on along the minus strand of NZ_LSRE01000005.1, from coordinate 28,853 downwards.
GCGCGGGCCGAGGGCAGCGTCACGTCGATCGACTCGGAGACGAGGACCGCCGCATCGCGCTCGGCGTCGAGCACCGTCTTGCGCTGCTCGTAGGCGGCGCGAGCGCGGCCCTGTGCGACGTTGACCCGCTTGCCGGCGTCCTTGCGGTCCTCCTTGGGAATGGACCCGAGCGCCCGCTTGCTCAGCGCGAGCGGTGACTTCTCGCCCAGGTGCGCGAGCCGAGCGGCGCCCAGGGCCTCGAGATCGGACGCCGCGTCGAACGCCCGCGCGGCCTCGTCGGCGAAGGCGTCGAGCGCCGCTTCGCTGAGGTCATCGACAGGGGCGAGCTGGTCTTCCGACACTTCTCTGGGCTCCTCGCTGGGGGTGGGACGGTACCCGCCCAGAGTAGTCGACGGTGTTTCGGGATAGGAATCGCATTACCGCTGGTCCGCGCACAGCGCGTGGTCAGGCGTCGCGTTCGGCGAGCCACGCCCGGACGACCGTCGTGGGCGCGCACGCGGACCACGCGTCCTCGATGACCTCCCGCAGCTCGTCGCGCGAGATCTCTCCGAGCCGCGAGGCCCGGATCAGGACGGCGTTGTAGCCGTCGAAGTGCGGCGTGGTGAAGAACGGCCCGTCGGCCTGGACCAGCGCGAGCTTGTCGGACTCGTCGGGCGTCCGGATGAGGATCACGCCCTCGAGGCGCGCGCCGTTCTCGTCGACGGCGTCGGGCCGCGGCGATCGGTTGCCGCAGAACACCTTCTTGCTCACCTGCCACGCGGGCCTGCCGCCCCACCCGGCGATCTCGACGACCCGCGGCAGGGCCAGCGCGATCGCCGCCACGTCTGCGATCCGCGCCGCCCTCGCCATGGGGCTGACGCTACGCCGGGAGTGCACCCGTCTACCGTCGAACTGCCGTGGAATCGCGGTCGGTTTCCTGCGGAATCCGTGGCTCTCCGACCGCACTCGGGGTGGCGGCGCCCCGCGCACCGGCGAGGGCGCCGACGAACACGGCCGCGGCCCACCATCCCGGCGACGACCCGAGCCCCTCCTTCGCCATGAGCAACACCGCGACCCCGGCGACGCACACCAGCCCGCCGACCACCGCGCCGCGGGCGCCGCGAGCGGTCACCCCTGCGTCCCACCACGGCAGACGACGGTGCTCCAGCGGCGAGAGCAGCAGGAACAGCGCGAACATCACCACCGCGAAGACGGCGGCCCGCAGCGCCATCAGCCCCCAGAACCCCGACTGCTGCGGGTCGACGGCGTCGATGCCCAGGTAGTGCAGCCCGACGGCCGCGACCGCGATGGCGGGGATGTGCCAGAGGTAGAGCGTCATCGCTCCCCCGTTGCCGACCGCCACGGCGTACCAGACCCGAGGGCGGCGCGCCCACCGCCCGATCGCCGGCGCCGCGACGACGAAGAGCAGGCTCACCCACACGCAGTGCAGGCCGAGGAGCAGCGTCGGCGGGGTGGTGTTCGAGAAGGTCTCGGCGCCGGTGACCACGAGCGGCACGTCGTAGGGCCCCGCCACCACGGCGGCCACGGCACCCGCGAAGGCGAGCGCCGCCACCGCCAGCGCCACCCGGGCCGGGATCAGCCGCCGCGCGTACGCGACGCCGATCACCACGGGAATCAGCCACACGACCAGGAAGTTCGGGAAGCCCCACTCGATCGACCCGGAGGCGAGGCGCGCACCGTCGAACCCGGCGGACGCGACGAGCAGGCACACCGCGACCACGGCCAGAGCGACCCGACCGCAGCGCATCAGCAGTGGGACGAACGCCAGCACCAGCAGGTACACGCCGACGAACCACAGCAGCGCGACGCTCTCCTGCCCGAGCCGGCTCGCGCTGGACTCCCCCGCGACCGCGCGCACGGCGAGCAGCGTCACCGACCAGAAGGCCAGGTACCAGAACGCCGGTCGCGCGAGCCGCTGTGCGCGCCCCAGCAGCCACCCGCCCCACGGCGTGCCCGGCTTCGACCCGTAGGCGCTACTGGCTGCGCCTGCGAGGAAGAACAACGGCATGACCTGCAGGATCCAGGTGATCGGCTGCAGTGCGGGTTGCGCGCCGAGGGTGTTGCCGACCCACACGCCCGACGGGGTGATGGTCGCGAGCAGGAGCACGCAGTGGCCGAACATCACGACGAGCAGGCTCACGATGCGGGCGACGTCGAGGGCACGGTCGCGGGTGTCCGGCGTGCCGTCGACGACAGCGGTGCGGGAGGGCAGCAATCTCATGTCCACCATGCTTCCGGCCCGCGGGGCCTCGCGGATGAGTAGTCCTACCCGGAATCGGTAGGGCTCTCTCCCCGATTCTGCACGCGGGAGCTCGCGTACAGGCAGATCGACGCGGCGGTGGCGAGGTTCAGAGACTCGGCGCGGCCCCGGATGGGGATGGCGACGCGGTGGTCGGCGAGGGCCTGCAGCTCACGCGGCAGCCCGTGGGCCTCGTTGCCGAACAGCCAGGCGGTGGGCCCGGCGAGCAGATCGTCGGCGTCGTCGAGCGACACCTCGCCGTCGGCGGCGGTGGCGAGCACGGTCAGGCCGGCTTCCTTGAGCTGTGCGATCGCGACCTCCGGGTCGCGTTCCTGCGCCACGGGAAGGTGGAAGACGGAGCCGGCGGACGCCCGCACGACCTTCCCGTTCATCGGGTCGACGGTGTCGCCGGCGAGCACGACCGCGTCGGCGCCGACGGCGTCCGCGACCCGGATGACGGTGCCGGCGTTGCCCGGCTCGGAGACGTCGACGGGGACGGCGACCAGCCGCGCACCGTCGGGCATGCGGGCCTCGGGCAGGGCCCGGCAGACCGCCACGATCCCGGGCGGGGTGACGGTGTCCGACAGCCCACGCATGGCACGCTCGGTCACGTACGCCTCACGTCCCGTGAGCAGCCCGGGGTACCGCTCGGCGCCCTCCTCCGTGACGTAGAGCTCGACGACGAGGCCCGCCTCGAGCGCGGAGGTCACGGCATTGGCGCCCTCCGCGAGGAACAGGCCCGCCTTCCGGCGGCCGGCGGAGCGCAGGAGCTTGGATGCAGCAACGACCCGCGGGGTCCGCTCCGTGAAGAGCTGGTCCGCGGGTCGTTGCGAATGCTGAGCCAAATTACGCGACGGGCGCGTTCACGTCGGCCGGGAGCGCCTTGCGGGCGACCTCGACGAGCGCGGTGAAGGCGGCCGGATCGGAGACGGCGATCTCGGCGAGGTTCTTACGGTCCACCTCGACGCCGGCCAGGTTCAGGCCCTGGATCAGACGGTTGTAGGTGAGGTCGTTGGCCCGCGCAGCGGCGTTGATGCGGGTGATCCACAGCTTGCGGAAATCGCCCTTGCGCGCACGGCGGTCGCGGTACGCGTACGTGAGCGAGTGGAGCTGCTGCTCCTTGGCCTTGCGGTACAGGCGCGACCGCTGACCGCGGTAGCCCTTCGAGGCCTCGAGGATGGAACGACGCTTCTTCTGAGCGTTCACTGCGCGCTTGACGCGAGCCATAGGTCTTCGTCCTTACGTGATCAAAAAGTTCTAGCGGGTACTACGGGACTTCGGCTTACTTGCCGAGCAGCTTCTTGATGCGACGCACGTCGGCGGGGGCCACCTCGGTCACACCGTCGAGGCGACGGGTCACGCGCGAGCTCTTGTGCTCCAGGAGGTGGCGACGGCCGGCCTTCTGGCGCAGCACCTTGCCGCTGCCCGAGATCTTGAAGCGCTTCGCGGTACCGCTGTGGGTCTTGTTCTTCGGCATGTTCGTCTCTTTTCGTTGTTCGTGGCCGGTGGCGATGAATCGCTACTGGGCCGGAGCCTCGGGTGCGGCGGGCCGTGCCACCGGGGCGTCCTTGTCCTGCTGCGCCTTGGCGCGGGTCTTCGCACCCTTGTGCGGGGCGAGGACCATGGTCATGTTGCGGCCGTCCTGCTTCGCAGACGTCTCGATGAAGCCGTGCTCGGCCACATCGGCGCCCAGGCGCTGCAGGAGCCGGTAACCCAGCTCCGGACGCGACTGTTCGCGACCGCGGAACATGATCGTGACCTTCACCTTGGAGCCCTGCTCCAGGAAGCGGACGACGTGACCCTTCTTGGTCTCGTAGTCGTGGTCATCGATCTTCGGGCGGAGCTTCTGCTCCTTGATCACGGTCATCTGCTGGTTCTTGCGGGACTCGCGCAGCTTCTGCGCGGCCTCGTACTTGAACTTGCCGTAATCCATGATCTTGCACACGGGCGGACGCGCGTTGGGTGCTACCTCGACCAGGTCGAGGTCCGCCTCGTACGCCAGCTTGAGCGCATCCTCAACGCGCACGATCCCGACCTGCTCTCCGGCGGGACCGACAAGCCGGACCTCGGGAACGCGGATCTGACCGTTGGTGCGTGTCTCAGTGCTGATGGGGCCTCCTAAAGTAGGTGCTCGTGTCTCGTTGCGAGCGGTCTTCACTCGTAGACCGCCGCGCAGCGATAAGGCCCTCTTCCCACCACAGCGAAAAGGCCCCGACCAGACGATTCACGCCTGGCGGGGCCCACACCGACCGGTTCGGGCCGTCACGGCGTACGCCAACGATCGACCCCTCCTGCAACGAGGAGACCGCAAGCGGTATTCCCAGGTGGGAACCGCTGCGGCGACCGGACCAGCCGACCTGAAGTCGGCGTGGTGGGAGTGGACTCCACTTGCTGCCCCGGCCAAGGCCGGAGCGGTCGCACATGACAGTGTAGCAGTCGTGAGTGAGATTCCGAATTCGTCGCCGGCGCCGTCCGAACCGGACGCCGCGCAGGCCGTCCAGCCCGACACGCTGGAACGATTGGTCGCCGAATCGCCGTCGATCGAGGTGATTTCGAGCGCGTGGATGCTGCTGATGAGCGCCGCGGCCGAGAAGCTCGGCCTGACCGGCGGCGACGAAGTCGCCGAGGACACCGCGAGCGGCGATGCCGGCGCGTTCGACCCGCGCCGGAGCCCGCATTTCGACCTCGACGAGGCGCGCCGGTTGATCACCGCGCTCGCCGGCCTGACGACCGCGTCAGTCGAGTACCTGGGCCCGCATGCGGGCCCGTATCGGGACGGATTGAAGTCCCTCCAATTGGCCTTCCGCGAATACAGCAGTTACCCGGATGAACCGGGCCGTGGTCCAGGCGAGAAGTACACGGGACCGGTGTACAGCTAAGCTTCAGGGTTAACCCCCAAATACACCCCTACCTGTGTAAATACATCTAGTGTTCGACGCCACATTCGGCGTACCGTCCTGGCATGAACACAGTGAAGAGGCTCGCGGCCGGCGTAATGGTCGCTGCAGGTGTAATGGCACCGCTCGGGATCGCCACCGCCGCCACCGCGGCCGCGGCGCCCACCCCGGCGGTGGAGCGGCCAGGACCCGGATGGTGCGAACCCGGGCACTGGGTGGGCGGCTACTGGACCCAGGGCCGTTGGCACCCGGGCTGGTGGGAGGGCGGCTACTGGCGTCCCGGCTGGGGCGACCGGTGGGGCTGGCACCCCGGCTACTACGTGCAGCCGCGCTGGCACAACGGGTGGTTCGAGCAGGGACGCTGGGTTCCGGGCAGGTACGTCCCCGGTTGGTGCCACGGCCGCTGACCCCCGGCCGACACGAACGGGCGTTCAGTCGCATCCCCGCGACTGAAGGCCCGTTCGTCGTCTTCGGCAGCGCCGAGCCTCTTGCAGCGTCGATGACGCATCCGGCACGAGTGGCTGGCGCTGTTCGACGAGTACGAAGTGGTCCTCGTTCTCGGCGGCCACGAGCACCACTACGAGCGTTCGCGCCCGGTCCGCGGAACCCTCGGCAACGAGCCGTCGACGCCGCGCCCCGTCGACCCCGGTACGAGCGGCGGGCGGACGACCATGAAGCGCACGTACCACGCGGTGACGCCGGCGGGAATGCAGTCGGCGGACTCGTTCCTCCTGACGCGGCCGCGTCGAAGCCGACACCCGCCTGCGCAACTGGTCGCCCCTGTTCCCTGATTTCCCGACAAGAGGTGTAACCACCTCGCGCGGACTCCACGCGGACACCGTCGAGCGAGCACACTGAAGCCGTGAACACCCCGGACGACAGGCGCGATCACCCGCCCACCGCGCGCCCAGGACTCGACGAGGAACTCGCGCACCTCGGCCGTGCCGAGCACATCCCGGCATGGCTCCGCCCCACCGGACCGGAGAATCGCCTTCCCGTGGCGGCCGCGATCCTCGTCGCCGTCGCGCTTCAGCTCACCCTGCCCGACAAGTACGGACTGCACCCGCGGTGGCTGATGCCGGGCCTCGAGCTGGTGCTGCTCGTCGTGCTCACCGCGATCAACCCGATCCGGCTCACGCGCACCACGAAAGTCGGAAGGTACGCGAGCCTGACGCTGGTCGCCGCCATCACCGTCGACAACTCCTGCTCCGCGGGCTTCCTCAACTACGACATCCTCACCGCCAAGGCGAGCGGCGATGCGCTGGGCCTGATGGCAAGCGGTGCGGCGATCTACTTCACCAACATCATCGCGTTCGGGATCTGGTACTGGGAATACGACCGGGGCGGCCCGTTCATCCGCGCCGCGGGCACCGTCCCGCACCCCGACTTCCTCTTCCCCCAGATGGCCACCGCGCATGTCGCGCCGCCCGATTGGGAGCCGAGGTTCCTCGACTACCTGTACGTCAGCTTCACCAATGTGATGGCGTTCTCCCCCACGGACACGATGCCGCTGTCGCGGTGGGCGAAGACGCTCATGGCGTTCCAGAGCGCCATCGCGCTCTCTACCGTCGCCCTCGTGATCGCCCGCGCGGTCAACGTCCTCAAATGAGCGCCCGGCTGTGCCCCGCCGGGCCGGCGCACGGTCAGGGACCTTTGTCATACGACGACGGGGCGTCGGACCCTACCGGCACACCCCGACGCGGACGCATGCTGAAGGCGTTCAACGATTCATCCACTCCCGGGTGAGCGGTTCCGATTCAGCGAAGTGGTGATCAGCGTGCTTCCCATCGATGTCATGCGGCTTCTGGGGGCAGGGTCGCTGCTCCTCGCTGTGCTCGTGGCCGTTGGTCCCCTCCCACACCTCACCTCCCCCGCAACGGCGGCGCTACGATGACCGCCCGGTCGCGCGTGTTACCCGCCTACGAAGCGTGGAAGCACCTCCGCGGTACGACGATCGGACGGATCGTCACGACCGCGCCGGACGGCACCGTCGACGTCTTCCCCGTGAGCTACACCGTCCACGACGGCGAGATCCTCATCCCGACGAGGCTCGGGACCAAACTGCGTGATCTCGCCACTCACCCGGAGACCGTGTTCGAGGCGGACGGGAGTGATCCCACCGCTCAATGCGTGTGGAGCGTGGTCGTGCGAGCTCGTGCTCGGATCCACCCGAACCCTGCAGAGCTCCGCCACGCAGAGAAGGTGCACCTGGAACCCCTCGTGGACCTCTCGGCGAACCAGTTGGTCGTCCTGGTCCCGACCAGTGTGTCCGGCCGCGAGTACCGCACGCGGTGACCTGATCCGACGGGGCCGCCCGCCCCTCCGACCGTGGTGACGATCGTCCACCGAACCCGGGACCTTCGGCCGCTGTACATCCCCCGCGGTTTTCATACCGTGAATACAAGCAGGTGAGACCGACTCACCCGTGACGATCGGAGAAGCACCATGACGAAGACACACCTGGATCCCTACATCCTCGTCGGAGTCGACGGCTCGGCAGCGGCGAACAAAGCTGTGCGGTGGGCCGCCGCCGAGGCGGACCGGCGATCGAAGACGTTGCTGATCGCAAACATCACCGACGTCGTCGGCTTCGGTCACGTCCCGGAAGCGACGCTCCCGGGGACGAGCTTCTTCGAGCGTGTCGATTCGGCCGGACGGGACGCCCTGAGCGCCGCCGAACAGCGAGTGGCCAAGCACTTCCCTTCCGTCCGCACAACAACCATCCAAACCTCGGGCGCACCTGTCGCGGAGCTGATCAGACTCAGCGGCGATGCGTACCTGACCGTCGTCGGCGCCAGCGGATCCGGCGGGGTCAGCTCCCTGCTCCTCGGCAGCGTCGCGATGGCATTGGTCACCGACGGGCACAGCCCGGTCGCGGTTATCCGGGGGTCCGAGAACGATGGAATAGTCCCGACCAGTGGCCCGGTCCTGCTGGGCGTGGACGCCGGGCGGACCAGCGAGTCGGCGATCGCGTGGGCCTTCGACGAGGCGTCACACCGCAACACCGATCTCGTCGCCCTCCACGCATGGACCGCCTACCTCGACGTGTACGCGCACGTCTACGGGCTGACCGCGGGCGTGGACCTGGACGCGGAGGCGGAGGGGGAGAAGGCGGCTGTGGCCGAGCGGCTGGCCGGTTGGCAGGAGAAGTATCCCGATGTCGCCGTCACGAACATCCTCCGTACCGGTAAGCCCGGCCCGACCCTCCTCGCCGATTCCGCGAACGCACAGCTCGTCGTGGTCGGAAGCCGTGGCCACGGCGACGCGACCGGAGTGTTGTTCGGCTCCGTGAGCCGCGCCCTGATCCACCACGCCCCCTGCCCCGTCCTAGTCGCTCGGAACAGGGATCACTGATCCGCCGGCGCTCCGCGGAGCGTCCCGCTCCCCGTGCGACACTGGGAGTCCGACGTCTGGGAGGACGCGATGATCGAAGTGTTTCTCGTCGACGATCACGAGGTGGTCCGGCGCGGCGTCGCAGACCTCCTCGACGCGGAGGACGACCTGGTCGTCGTTGGGCAGGCCGGGACCGTGGAGGAGGCTCTCGTGCGGATCCCCGCTCAGTCACCGGACATCGCCATCCTCGACGTCCGGCTGCCCGACGGCAACGGAGTCGAGCTGTGTCGCGACCTGAAATCAGCGTCGCCCCAACTCAATTGCCTCATGCTCACCTCGTACACCGATGAGCAGGCCATGCTGGACGCCATCATGGCCGGGGCTGGAGGCTACGCCATCAAGGACATCCGTGGCCTCGAACTGGTCGAGGCCGTCCGCACCGTCGGACGAGGCGGTTCGCTCCTCGACACCCGGGCGGCGGCGGCCGTCATGAAGCGCCTTCGCGAACCCGCGCCGGCGTCGCCGCTGGACGTACTCACCGATCAGGAGAAGGTCCTCCTCGGACTGATCGGCGAGGGCATGACCAATCGGCAGATCGCGCAGCAGATGTGCCTCGCGGAGAAAACCATCAAGAACTACGTCTCTCGGCTCCTGTCGAAACTCGACCTCGAGCGCCGAACGCAGGCGGCATCGCTGGCCACCCGACTGAGCCACCCGGGCCCGACCGGTCGACTCCGGCGTCGGATGCCGGAATCCCAAGCGAACGAACGGGATCGCTACTGAGCCGCTATTGAGCGGAGGCTTCATGTGTGCCACGCTCTCCCTATGCCCGTCGAACCCACCGACGACGCGTCCCCGTGGTCAGCGGTGACCCGCGACCTCGAGCTCCTCGGTATCGACGAGTTGCTGACCGAGATCCGAGGACGCATCGGCGGCATCGTGGCCGGGACCCGCAGCCGGGTCGATTCCCTACTCGACGCCGTCCTCGCCGTCAGCGCGGGCCTCGACCTCGACGCGACCCTGCTCCGGATCGTCCGCGCGGCCCGCGACCTCGTCGATGCCGAGTACGGCGCCCTCGGTGTCCTGGGGACCGACGGAATGCTCACCGAGTTCGTCTACGACGGCATCGACGATGCGACGCGAGCCGAGATCGGCCCGCTTCCGACCGGCCACGGGGTGCTCGGCGTGGTGATCACCGAGGCGATGCCCCTGCGGCTGGCGGACATCTCCCGCCACCCGTCGTCGACCGGTTTCCCTGAGCATCACCCCGCGATGAAGACCTTCCTCGGGGTGCCGGTCAAAGTCCGCGACGAGGTCTTCGGCCGCCTCTACCTCACTGAGAAGGCCGGCGGTCGCGAGTTCACCGCGGACGACGAGATCGTCGTGTCGGCACTGGCCAGCGCCGCGGGAATCGCCATCGACAACGCGCGCCTGTACCAGCAGGCGAACCTGCGGCAGCGGTGGCTCGAAGCCGCGAGCGAGGTCCGGACCAGCCTACTCATCGGCGACGACCCGAACGAGGCGCTGCAGATGGTGACGGATCACGCCGCTGAACTCGTCGACGCCGATATCGCGCTGATCGCGGTGCCCTATCCGGGCGGAACAGAGCCTGATTCGCTGCGCATCACCACCGGGGTCGGGCCCGGCGTCGACCGGCTGATCGGCACCACCATGCCCGCCGGTGCGGTGGGGTACGGCGAGGAGTCCGATACCGGAACAACCACGTTCGGTCCGGAGCGGGCCCACGCGATCGTTCCCCACCTGCAAGAGCCCCTGGGGACGGCGCTCATCCTCCCCCTCCGAGCACGGACCGCGGTACTCGGCGTTCTGATCCTCGGTCGAGTCGTGGGCCGTCGCCCCTTCGATGACGAACAGCGAATCCCCGCTGCATCCTTCGCCGACCAGGCCGCCTTGGCCCTCGAGCAGGCCGAGGCCCGATCGACGCATGTGGAGTTGGAACTGATGGCCGATCGCGACCGCATTGCGCGCGATCTGCACGATCACGTGATCCAGCGACTGTTCGCGGTAGGGCTCGCGATGCAGGCGACCCACCGGCGTGCCGCGGATGCGCCGGAGATCGCGGCGCGCATCGACAACCACATCGACCAACTGCACGAGGTCGTTCAGGAGATCCGGACTGCGATCTTCGACCTGCACCGCTTCGAGCCGGACGGCGCCTCCCTGCGGACCGCACTGCGCGAAGTCCTGTCCGAGCTCACCGCCGACTCGGGTCTCCGGACCGCGATCCGGACGTCGGGCCCGATCGACGTCGTCCCGCCCGAGGTCGCCCACCACGCCGAGGCCGTGGTGCGGGAGACCGTGAGCAACGCGGTGCGCCATGCGCACGCGCATGCGCTCATCGTGACCGCGTCGGTGGCGGACGACCTGATCATCGAGGTGACGGACGACGGCGTCGGCATTCCGGACATCGCCGCGCACAGTGGACTCGCAGGCCTCAGTGAGCGCGCCGCAGCACTCGGCGGGCGATTGGACATCGTCCGTCCCCCGAACGGGGGCACTCGCATCGTCTGGTCCGTACCGCTCCCGCCCGGGAACACCCGAGCCGGGTGAACGGTCGAACGGGTCGCCGGTTCCCCAGTCGCCTCAGGCGGCCTGCAGCGCCTTGATCCGGTCCGGCCGGAAGCCGGACCAGTGGTCGGCACCGTCGATCACGACGACCGGCGCCTGGAGGTAGCCGAGCGCGAGGACGTACTCCCGCGCGTCCTCGTCGACGCTGATGTCGACCAGGGTGTAGTCGATGCCCGCCTTGTCGAGCGCGCGGTAGGTCGCGGTGCACTGGACGCACGCGGGCTTGGTGTAGACGGTCACGTTGCTCATGTCTTCAACACTACATCTAGTGTCACATACGTGCAATTCACACAAGATGCTGTGGATTGCGTTCCACAGGCGTCCACAATCGCTCCACCGCGCATCCACAGGACCATCCCCAAGCGGGCGGCGTCCCTACGTGGCCAGAACCTCTTTCAGGAAGGTGCCTGTGTAGGAATCAGGAGCCGCGGCCACGTCCTCGGGTGTGCCCTGCGCGACGACGGTGCCTCCCCCGCTGCCGCCCTCGGGGCCCATGTCGATGATCCAGTCGGCGGTCTTGATCACGTCCAGGTTGTGCTCGATCACGATCACCGAGTTGCCCTTGTCCACCAGCCCGTCGATCACCAGGAGCAGCTTCGCGATGTCCTCGAAGTGCAGGCCCGTCGTGGGCTCGTCCAGGATGTAGACGGTGCGCCCGTTGGACCGCTTCTGCAGCTCCGCGGCCAACTTCACGCGCTGGGCCTCTCCGCCGGACAGTGTGGTGGCGGGCTGACCGAGCCGCACGTAGCCGAGCCCCACCTCGACCAGCGTCTTGAGGTAGCGATGGATCGACGTGACCGCCTCGAAGAAATCGGCCGCCTCCTCGATCGGCATGTCCAGCACCTCGGCGATGTTCTTTCCCTTGTAGTGCACCTCGAGCGTCTCGCGGTTGTACCGCGCGCCGTGGCACACCTCGCACGGTACGTACACGTCCGGCAGGAAGTTCATCTCGATCTTGATCGTGCCGTCGCCCGTGCAAGCCTCGCACCGGCCGCCCTTGACGTTGAACGAGAACCGTCCCGGCTGATAGCCGCGGACCTTCGCCTCGGTGGTGGCCGCGAACAGCGTCCGGACCTTGTCGAACACGCCGGTGTACGTGGCCGGGTTGGACCGCGGCGTGCGCCCGATGGGCGACTGGTCGACGCGCACCAGCTTGTCCAGATCGTCGAGACCGGTCACCCGGCTGTGCCGTCCCGGCACCTGCCGGGCACCGTTGAGCTTGTTCGCCAGAACGGTGGCCAGGATGTCGTTGACCAGCGTGGACTTGCCCGAACCCGAGACGCCGGTGACCGCGGTCAGCACGCCCAGTGGAAACGCCACGTCGATGTTCTGCAGGTTGTGCTCGCGCGCGCCCACCACCTTGATCTGCCGCTTCTTGTCGATCGGCCGGCGCACCGCGGGAACCGGCAGCGCCCGGCGCCCCGCCAGGTACGCGCCGGTGATCGACTCCTTGTTCTTGAGCAGCGCCTTGTACGTGCCGCTGTGCACCACCTTGCCGCCGTGCTCGCCGGCGTACGGACCGATGTCGACCACCCAGTCGGCCATGCGGATGGTGTCCTCGTCGTGCTCGACGACGATCAGCGTGTTGCCCAGGTCGCGCAGGCGTATCAGGGTGTCGATGAGGCGGCGGTTGTCGCGCTGGTGCAGGCCGATCGACGGCTCGTCGAGCACGTACAGCACGCCCGCGAGGCCCGATCCGATCTGCGTGGCCAGCCGGATGCGCTGCGCCTCGCCTCCGGACAGTGAGCCCGCGGCCCGCGACAGCGACAGGTATTCCAGGCCCACGTCCAGCAGGAACGCGATGCGGGCCTGCACCTCCTTGAGCACGCGGCCCGCGATCGCGGCCTCGCGCGCCCCGAGCTTCAGGTCGGACAGGTAGTCCGCGCAGTCCCCCACCGACATCGACGCGACATCGGAGATGGACTTCTCCCCGAACCGGGGGTGGTCCAGCGTGACCGCCAGGATCTCGGGCCGCAGCCGGGCGCCCGAACACGCCGGACACGGCACGTCCCGCATGTAGCCCTCGTACCGCTCCTTCATCTGCTCCGACTCGGTGGACTCCAGGCGGCGGTGCAGGAAGGGCATCACGCCCTCGAACTCGGCGTAGTACGAGCGGGTGCGGCCGTACCGGTTGCGGTACTTCACGTGCACCTGGTGCTCGGACCCCTCGAGCACCGCCTTGCGCGCCTTGGCCGGCAGGTCCTTCCAGGGGGTGTCGAGGTCGAAGCCCATCGCGTCACCCAGCCCGGACAGCAGACGCAGGAAGTACTCGGCGCTCTGCCCCACGGACCACGGCGCGATCGCACCCTCGGCGAGCGTCATCGTGGGGTCCTGGATCACCAGCTCCGGATCGACCTCCTTGCGCACGCCGAGGCCGTCGCACTCCGGGCAGGCGCCGTACGGCGAGTTGAACGAGAACGACCGGGGCTCGAGATCGTCCACCGCGATCGGGTGGCCGTTCGGGCACGCCATCTTCTCGGAGAAGCGCCGCTCCCGCTCCTCGTCGTTCTCCTCCCGGTCCACGAAATCGAGCACGACGATGCCGTCGGCCAACCGCAGGGCCGTCTCGATCGAATCGGTGAGCCGCTGCTTGGCCGTGGACTTGACCGCGAGCCGATCGACCACGACCTCGATGTCGTGCTTCTCCTGCTTCTTCAGCTTCGGCGGCTCGCTGAGCTGGTACACCACCCCGTCGATCCGGGCACGCGAGTAGCCCTGCAGCTGCAGCTGGTTGAACAGGTCCACGAATTCGCCCTTGCGGGTACGGACCACAGGCGCGAGCACCTGGAACCGCGTGCCCTGCTCCATCTCCAGCACCTGGTCCACGATCTGCTGCGGGGTCTGCCGCGCGATCACCGAGCCGCACTCGGGACAGTGCGGCGTGCCGGCGCGCGCGTAGAGAAGTCGCAGGTAGTCGTACACCTCGGTGATGGTGCCCACGGTCGACCGCGGGTTGCGGTTCGTGGACTTCTGGTCGATCGACACCGCGGGCGAGAGCCCCTCGATGAAATCGACATCGGGCTTGTCCATCTGACCCAGGAACTGCCGCGCGTACGCGGACAGCGACTCGACGTAGCGCCGCTGCCCCTCCGCGAAGATCGTGTCGAACGCGAGGCTCGACTTGCCCGAGCCGGAGAGGCCCGTGAACACGATCAGGCTGTCGCGCGGGAGATCCACATCGATACCCCGCAGGTTGTGTTCGCGCGCGCCGCGCACGATCAGGCGATCAGCCACCGTCGTCCTTCCGTTCGAGCTTGCAGGCCCACAGACGGGCCCCGATCAATGCTATGCAAGCCCACTGACAAGTTTTTCGCGCACGGTAACGTGAGGCCCGTGACCACCACGATCAATCAGATTTCCGTCGGCGGTATGGACAACAACGTGTACCTGGTGAGTGATTCCGCCGGGCGCGCTCTCCTGGTCGACGCGGCCAACGAGGCCGATCGGATCCTCGACTTCGCGCGGGATACCGGCGCGGTCGAGCTGATCGTCACCACCCACCGCCACCTGGACCATTGGTACGCGCTCGCAGAGGTCCGCGAGGGGCTGGGAGTGCCCGCGGTAGCCGGCGTCAACGACGCCGCGGGCATCGACGCCCCCACCGACCGCACACTGTCCGACGGCGAGGTGCTTACCGTGGGCCGGCTCGTCTTCGACGTGATCGAGCTCGTCGGGCACACGCCCGGGTCGATCGCCCTCGCCCTGCGCCCCGAGTTCGACGGTGCCCCCGTCCACCTGTTCACGGGCGACAGCCTGTTCCCCGGCGGCGTGGGCAAGACCGGCTCCCCCGAGGACTTCGGCAGCCTCCTCACCGACGTGACCGCCAAGCTGTTCGACCGGTACGACGACGACACAGTCGTCCATCCCGGGCACGGCAAGGGCACCACCCTGGGGGCCGAGCGCCCGCATCTTCAGGAGTGGCGCGAACGCGGCTGGTGACCCGCCTACTCGGCGGTCTTGTCCTTCTTTCCACCGCGCCCGGTGACCCAGGAGATCAATTCCCCGAGGGCACCGTCGAGCGCGGATCGCCCGCGCTTCACGGAGTCCCTGCCCGTGATCCAGGACAGGCCGCCACCCAGGGCGGAATCGACGGCGGACCGCTGCTCGTCGCGTGCAGTCATGGTGTTCTCCTCGATTAGTCGACTTCATTGTTTGATAGTCAAACACTACACTGATCGAATGACACCTGTCGAGGACGAGCGCTCGGAGCGCGAACGAGCGATCGGCCGCTGCATGGCCGACCTGCAGGCGGCGATCGACGCCGACGATCAGGCCCTCGCAGACCACCTGGGCATCGGGCGAACGGACCTCCGCTGTCTCGACACGGTGTTCCGCCGAGGGCCGCAGCCCGTCCGACAGCTGGCGCGGATCCTGGGCCTCACTCCCGGTTCGGTCACGACGATGACGGACCGCCTCGTCGCCGCCGGGTACGTCCACCGCGTGCCGGATCCGACGCACGGGCGGCGGGTGCTGGTAACCCCCACCTCCCGCGCCGTCGAGATCGTCACCGAGCTGTTCGAGGACAGGGTCGCTGAGGCGCACACCGCCCTCGAACGGTTCGACGATGCCCAGCTCGCCGCGATCCACGAATTCCTCGCGCAGAGCGTCGCACGGCACGAGACGTCGGCGACCGAGTTGCGCAGCAGGGCACCCCTGCGCCCTCCAGACAACTGAATACCCGAACCGCAGCGGGCGACATCGACGGATGCGCATGAACGAACACATGCACGCATCCACCGGCATTCTTTCGAATCGCATGGGCAGTTCGACAGGGTTCGCAATCGGCTCCGTGTCCGGGCAACTGGTGACCGGCGAGCGTCAGCCCGCGCAGAGAAACGTCAGGGCCGGTTCGTAGAAGCGTTCATCGACGTCGAGATGCCCCGCACCGTCGTGCACCGTCACGGTGATCCGCTCTGCGGAGTCGGGCTCGCGCGCGGCCAGCGCGGCCCGGAACGCCATCGCGTCGTCGGCGGGCACGTGCCGGTCGGCGCTGCCGTTGTGAAAGGCGATGGCGAGGTCGCGGCGCAGGTACCGATCGAGATTCGCCCTCGGATTGAGCGCGTCGCAGAACCACTGGGCGTAGCTGTCGGCGTGTCCTTGATCAAGGAGTCGAGTGGGGTCGTCGAGCAGACGCATGTGCGGTCGCGTCCAGTCCGGCGTGGACGCCAGGGCACACACTCTCCGGACACGGGGATCGATACCGGCCAGCGCGACCGCAACATCGCCACCCATCGACACGCCGCCTGCGACGACCGGACCGTCGGCACCCGACCGCTGCAGGGCCCAGTCGACGACTCGCAGTGCTTCCAACGTCGTGCTTCCGAGCAGCGGCCACATCCGGGTACGAAACGAGTCCAACACCGATCGGGCGAACCCCCACGGATCACCGCCCCCTCGCCGGCCGTGCGCCGGAGGGTCGAAGCTCACCGCGAACATTCCCGCGTCAGCCAGGCGTTCGAGCTGCGGAGAGGTCTTCTCAGCGGATCCGCCGAGATGGCTGAGCCACAGGGCGACCCCAGTGGGATCCCCTGATGGCGCCGCCGCCAGTACCGGAATGCCCTCGACCTCGTCTTCGCGCGGGCTCACGACTGGCCCGCTGCGCGCTGCCGAGTGCACAGGGCCACCTGCTGAACGCGGGAGTCGATGAGCCGTCGGTACATCTGCTCGAGCTGGTTGTCGTCCATTGTGCGAATCTCCTCAAGGTCGACGGTGTCCGTGGTGCGCATCGGCGCGCTGAGCCGTCGGCGACGATCAGCTACGACGTGCGTTGATCGCGGCGTACGCCGGACTATTCGTCCGGATCGAGCACGCCTTCCTCTTCGAGCTCCTCCTCGATCTCGTGCGAGTCGCCGGTCAGCGCGCGAATGGCGGTGTTGAGCACGGCGACCAGAGGGACCGCGAGGAGCGCTCCGATGATCCCGCCCAGGACCAGCCCGGCCGCGATGGCGAGAACGACGGCGAGCGGGTGCAGTCGCACCGCCCTCCCCAGCAGGAGCGGCTGCAGGACGTGCCCCTCGAGCTGCATGACCGCGACGATGATGCCCAACGCGATGAGCGCGTAGACGGGCCCCTTCGCCACCAGCGCGACGAGGACCGCGATGGTGCCGGTCGCGAACGCACCGATGATCGGCACGAACGCGCCGACGAAGACCAGCGAGCCCAGCGGCAGCGCGAGCGGTACCCCCATGATCGCGAGGCCGATCCCGATGCACAGACCGTCGACCGCGGCGACGGCCACCGTCGCCCGGACGTACCCCACGAGCGAGGCGAAACCGAGACGGCCGGCCTCGCGCACCTTCTCCCGACTGCCGCGAGGGATGACCCGTGTCACGAACCGCCAGATCCCCGTGCCGTCGTAGAGGAAGAAGATGAGCGTGAACAGCATCAGCAGGCCGCCGGTGACGATCTCGCCGGCGGTGGTGGCGGTGGTCAGTGCGCCTGATGTCAAGGCCGACTGATTCTTGTGCACCGCCTCCACCAGCGAATTCGAGATGGAGTCGATCTGGTTCTGCCGCAGGTGCAACGGGCCGTCCGTGATCCAGCCCTGGATCTGTTTGATCGACGCGGCGACCTGGTCGGTCAACAGTGGCACGCCCTGGACGACCCGGTCGATGACGAACGTGAGGATCCCCGCGACCATGCCGATCGCGAGGATCAACGACAGGGCGACGGCGAGGGACCGCGGAACGCCCAGCCCCTCCAGCTTGTCCACGAGCGGCCGCAGGAGCGCGGCCCCGAGCAGCGCGAGGGCGCACGGGATCACCACGGATTGCAGCCGTTCGGCCACCATGAGCAGCGCGTACAGCGCGAACCCGATCACCACGAGCCGCCACGACCAGGACGCGGCCGCCCGAACCGACGGCGGCACGGTGTCGGAACCGGTCCCGGGCCGCGACTGATCCGTCGCCGGAGACTTCGCGGTCATCGTCGACCGCGGGGAGTTCTGATCTGCGCCATGGCCATCTCTGAAGCCTAGCTGCACGTGGCCCGCCCACCGGAATACGGAAGTACGATCCGGCAATGATCCGGCAGCGATCCGGACGAGCGAGCAGGGGGCGGTATGAGCGGTGTCAGGGTGTTGATCGCCGGCGCGAGCATCGCCGGACCGGCACTGGCGCACTGGCTGGCCGAGCGCGGCGCCGAGGTCACCGTCGTCGAACGCTCCCCCGGACTACGGCCGGGCGGTCAGGCCGTGGACGCCCGCGGGGTGGCCAAGGAGGTCATCCGGCGGATGGGGCTCGACGATCCCGTCCGCGCGGCCCGCACCCCCACGGCGGGCGCGCACTACGTCGACGCCGATGGCAACGTGCTGGAGACCTTCCGTGCCGATGACGACGGCGGCGACGGCTTCATCGCGGAGATCGAGATCCTCCGCGGCGACCTGTCGCAGGTGCTCCACGACGCGACCCGCGACCGCGTCGAGTACCTCTTCGACGACCGGATCGCGGAGCTCACCCAGGATGCGACCGGCGTCGACGTGACCTTCGCCGGCGGAGACCGCCGCCGGTTCGACCTGGTGATCGGCGCCGACGGCCTGCACTCGTCCCTGCGCGCCCTGGTGTTCGGCCCGCACGAGCGGTTCCTCCGCCACCTCGGCCACGTCCTCGCGTTCTACACGGTGCCCAACGAGTTCGGGCTGGACGAGTGGCTGATCGAGTATCAGGAAGCCGGACGGTCCGCCGGCCTGCGGCCCATCCACGACGCCACCCGGGCGATGGCGATGTTCTCCTTCCCCGCCGAGGATTTCGACGTCGACCACCGCGACATCGCCGCCCAGAAGAACCTGCTGCACGAGCGGATGGCTGGCCACGGCTGGCTCACCCCGCAGATCCTCGCGCACGCCGACGACTCCCCCGATTTCTACCTCGACCAGGTGGCCCAGGTGGTGATGGACCGCTGGTCGAACGGGCGGGTGGCGCTGCTCGGCGACGCTGCGTTCAGCTCGTCGCCGCTGTCCGGTCAGGGCACCGGCCTGGCGCTCGTCGGCGCGTACGTCCTGGCCGGCGAGCTCGCTACCGCCAAGTGGAATCCGGACACCGCGTTCGCCCGGTACGAGCAGCGGATGCGTCCGTTCGTCGAGGCGAACCAGGAGATCGCCCGGCTCAACGCGGCGAGCCGCGACCCCGACGCGCCGGCCGTGCAGCCCGAGGACTGGGACATGTCGCTGATCGAGCGCGCGATCAACGGCATCGACCTGCCCGAATACACCGGGACCTGCCCGGTGAGCACAGATTCAGCTCCGCGGCAGTCGCTCCAAGACGGCTGACACGAGCACGAAGGACGACTCCACCAGATCGCGCTGATCACCCGCGCGATCGGTGAGCAACCATTGCCGCGCAATGGTCGTCACCGCACCGACGATCCCCGCCGCGAGGAGGCGAAGGGTGGCGGCCGAGAGCGACGATTGGGCGAAGCTCGTCCACGCGAGCGCCTCGACCGACGCCGCGAACACATCGGTCTGTTCCGAGTACGCCGCATCGATCGCCGGCCCGACACCGAGGATCTCGAGCAGGGTGATTCGGGCCCGCCTCGGATCGTCCGCGATAGCCCCGAAGTAGCCGACGAGCGCGGCGCGCAGTCGCGCATCAATGGATTCGTCCGCGCCCGATGCGGCGCGGACCATCGCGTCGTGGATCTCGCCGGCGCAACGCTCGTAACAGGCCAACAGCAGCATCTCTCGGTCGACGAACGACTCGTAGAAGTACCGCTTGGACAACGACGCGGCGGCACACACGGCGTCGACGGTGGCGGACCGGTAGCCGACGGTGCCGAACACCTCGACCGCGGCATCGAGGATCCGGGTACGCCGGTCGTGCACGCGCAGATGTCTCGGCTCGCCTCGATAGTTCCTGGAAGTGTCCGCCATGAAGACATCTTGACACGCGACAGTTCCTAATTCATTCTGAAACCACGCCGTCTCAGAATGAGGTTCGACCATGGAGTCACCCCAAGCCACCGACCGGCCGATCCGCGCGCGCACCGCGATCGGGCACTACGCGAGGATGCTCACGCCCGATGCGACTGAGCTGACCCGTCTGGGCCTCGAACGCGGGCGCGAGCAGCGTCAGGAACGCGTCATCCAGTCGATCCGAGGCCTGCGACGCCGGAAGACGATGCGCGCCTTGGTCGCGCGCCCCGGCGGCAATCTCGCCTGGGAATCGGCGCCCGCGCCACAGCCGCCAGATCCGGCCGCTGCAGTGGTTCGCCCCGTCGCTGTGGCCACCTGCGACCTCGACCGTGCAATGATGCTGGGTCGCACCCCGTTCCCGCTACCGATGCAGATGGGTCACGAGTGCGTCGCGGAGGTCGTCGAAGCAGGTGGCGACGTTTCCTCAGTCGCTCCGGGCGACCTGGTCGTCGTCCCCTTCCAGATCAGCTGTGGGAAGTGCACCCCCTGCGCGTCGGGGCGACCAGCCAGTTGCCTGACGGTGCCGCCGGGATCGATGTACGGGTTCGGGTTCGGAGGCGGCCTGTACGGCGGCGCGCTCGCCGATCTGATGACCGTCCCCTTCGCGGACGCGATGTTGGTGCCGCTGCCCCCCGGGGTCGAACCCGCCATCGCCGCGAGCGCCGCGGACAATCTGTGCGATGCGTACCGACAAGTGGCGCCGTACGTACCCGGCATCATCGCGGAGGACGCGGACGCCGACGTTCTCATAGTGGCGAGGCTGAGCCGACGCGATCCGTTCACCGCGAAGACCCCGCTCTACGCCGCCATGATCGCGCGCGCCCTGGGCGCGCGCCGGATCGGCATCGTCGACGCGCGTCCCGCGGTCCAAGATCTCGCCCAGACACTCGGATTCAACGCACTCGACCCGAAGGACCCACGATCGTGGCCCGAGGCGCCCCTGGCGATCGACGCGACGGGAAGCCCGTCCGGTCTACGGAAGGTGATGCGACGCACCGCTCCCGACGGAACATGTGTGTGCACCTATTCGCTTCACCGGCGCGTGTCTCTACCTCTTTCCGCGTCCTACGCCCGGAACATCACCCTGCGGGTGGGACGCACACACGTGCGCACGCTCCTCCCCGATGTATTGGCCCTCATCTCGTCCGGAAGCATCGACCCGTCGGCCGTCACCACCGCGACCGGTACCTTCGACGAGGCGCCCGCGGCACTCCGCGCACACTGCTCCCCGAGCGCCGTGAAAACGGTCTTGACGGTGTCGTGACCACGTCCTCACCCGTCCGTGGACTCGACAACGCCCCGACCCTCCAGCATCACTTCACGCCAGCGGGATGCCGCACGCCTGTGCCGAACGCCACCCGATCGGGTGGGCCGCGCCGCCCGCAGTGTGTGATTCGCGACTGGTGGTGGCCTCCGACGAGATGTCGTGGAGAATGGTTGGTCTGATTTCCCCGCGACTGACTTCACGACGCCTACGAGGAGCACCGTGCCGACCGACTCCGTCGATTCCCTGCTCTCCGAGGAGCAGGAACACCTCGATCGCGTGTACGCCCGGATCGACGCGATGCGCACCACCGCCAACCGCCGCCGGGCCGACAACCTGCAGGAAGTCGGCGAGAACCCGCAGGAGATCTCCGAGCGCGACTCCTACCACCAGCTCTACACCGACGACATCGCCAAGTACGACGCCGCCGAGCAGAACCTCTACTTCGGTCGCCTCGACATGAACGAGGCGGACGAGGCGGACGGCGCCCAGGACACGATCCGCCGGATCGGCCGCATCGGCGTCCTCGACGACGACGAGGACCTCTCGACCCTCCTGCTCGACTGGCGCGCGCCGCTCGCGCGCCCCTTCTACCTCGCCACGCCAGCGCAGCCGGAGGGCGTGAAGGTCCGCCGGCACGTCCGCACCCGCGGCCGCGACCTCACGAACGTCGTCGCCGAGCGGCTCACCCTCACGGGCGACCCTCACGATGCCGGGCCCGACGGTGCCGCCCCCGCCGGCCGGGGCCTGGGTTCGAACGTCGCGGGCGAGTCCGCTCTGGTCGAGGCCCTGAACCGGGCCCGCACGGGGCAGATGGCCGACATCGTCGAGACGATCCAGCGCGAGCAGGACGCGATCATCCGCTCCGAGCACCGCGGCGTTCTCGTCGTGCAGGGCGGGCCCGGCACGGGCAAGACCGCCGTCGCGCTGCACCGCGCGGCCTACCTGCTGTATACGTACCGCCAGAACCTCTCGCGCACGGGCGTTCTCATCGTCGGCCCGAACGAGACCTTCCTCAACTACATCAGCCAGGTGCTGCCCAGCCTGGGCGAGACGGGCGTGCTGCTCAGCACCGTCGGGGACCTGTACCCGGGCGTCGTCGCCACCCTGGAGGACTCGGCGGCCGCGACGCGCCTCAAGGGCTCGCCCGCCATGCCCGAGGTGTGCAAGCAGGCGGTGCGCGGCTGGCAGACGGTGCCCGATGAGCCGATCGTCCTGAAGTTCGACGGCTACCCGCTGACCCTGGACAAGAAGATCGTGACCCGGGCGCGTGGCCGCGCCCGCTCCTCGCGGCGGCCGCACAACACCGCCCGCGCGATCTTCCGGCAGTCCGCCCTGGACGCGCTCGCGGCGCAGCACGCCGCCACCATCGGATCGTCGGTGGTGGACAACACGATGCTGCTCTCGCGCACCGACATCTCGGACATCCGCGACGAGCTCGCCCAGGACCGGGAGGTGCTCGGCGCCCTCGACCAACTGTGGCCGGCGCTCACCCCGCAGCGCGTCCTGACGGAGCTGTGGCGGGACGCGGACCGTCTGGCCGAGGCCGCGCCCGACCTCACCGACGCCGAACGCGCCGAACTACTCCGCGAGCCGACCACCGGCCCGAACGGCAAGCCGGCGTTCTCCCCCGCCGATGCGCCCCTGCTCGATGAGATCGCGGAGCACCTGGGCGATGACGACGTCGACGCGGACGAGGCCGAGCGCCTGTGGCGGCAGCGGCTCGAGGAGGCACAGGAGGCCCTCGACATCCTGACCGGTTCAGCGCCACAGGATCTGGACGACGAGTTCGACGCCGAGATCCTGATGGCGTACGACCTGATCGACGCCGAGCAGCTGGCCCAGCGCCAGACGGTCCGGGAGTTCAACACCACCGCCGATCGCGCTCGCGATGACCGCACCTGGACGTTCGGGCACGTCATCGTCGATGAGGCGCAGGAACTTTCGGCCATGGCATGGCGAATGCTGATGCGGCGCAGCCCGAACCGATGGATGACCCTGGTGGGCGACACCGCCCAGACCGGCGACGCCGCGGGCACCACCAGCTGGGGCGGGGCGCTCGACCCGTACGTGCCCGGCCGGTTCACCGTCGCCGAGCTCACCGTGAACTACCGCACACCCAAGGAGATCATGGATCTCGCCGCCGTCGTCCTGGCCGAGATCGACCCCACGCTGGCCCCGCCCACCTCGGTCCGGTCCGGTGCCGAGCCGCCGCACCTCGTCAGGGTCGACGGTGCCGACACCGCCGACCTGATCGAGGCCGTCCGCGACGCGATCCCCGACGACCCCGACCGCCTGACGGCGGTGCTGGCACCGTCGACCCTGGTGGCACCGCTGCGCCGCCTGACGGCCCCGAACGTGCGAGTGATGGGGGTGCGGGATTCGAAGGGCCTCGAGTTCGACCACGTAATCGTGGTGGAGCCGGGCTTGATCGTGGGCGAGCCCGCCGAGGTGGAGTTCGACCGCGGCATGCGCGATCTGTACGTGGCCCTGACACGAGCGACCCAGACGCTGACCGTGGTCACGTCCGGGTCGCTACCGCGCGCTCTGCGCGCCCTGGAGGCCTGACGCCTCCGCTTGTTACGTCGTGTGAACGATCAGGATGTCCACCGAGGTCTTGCGGGCGGCGTCCGACGGCACCGAGCCGAGCAGGCGACCGGTGAGCGAGTTCATGCCCTTGTTGCCCACGACCAGCAGGGCAGGCTCGGGCAGCGACTTCACCAGGTCCAGCAGCGCCTCGACGGGCTGGCCCTTGATGGCCCGCTTGTCGACGTTCTTCGCGCCCGCTCCGACAGCACGGCCCTCGGCCGTGCGCAGCATGTCGTTGACCGGGTTCGCGCCCTGCAACTGGTACGCCTCGTCACCCAGGATGTCGGCGGCGGCGGGATCGGCCGCCTCGCTCGGCAGGTATGCGCAGGCGATCACGAGCTGGGTGCTGTCGCTGGACAGCGCGGCGGCGCGCTCCACGGCGCGCAGCGACGACTCCGAGCCATCAGTGCCGACGACGATCGTGCTGTAGCCACTCATCGAGTCTCCTCTTTCTCTAGATTTCTCTAGCGGATCTCACCGGGTTGGAAGACCCGGCACACTTCTCCGACACAATATCCCGATCCCGTCCCGGAACAGGCCTTTTGCGGCGGGGAACACACCGGGTGGTGCAAATCACCGACTTAGCTGGTCATTGCAAGCCTGCCGCGTCCATTCCGCGGAGCTCCTTCTTCAGATCGGCGATCTCGTCCCGAATCCGGCCCGCCAGCTCGAATTGCAGCTCCCTGGCGGCATTCATCATCTGGTCGGTGAGCTCCGAGATGAGGTCGGCGAGCTCAGCGCGCGGCATCGACTTCACGTCCTCGCCCTCGTACATCCCTGCACTGACCGCGGACACGGACCGGAGCTCGCCCTGCGCCCGCCGCCCGCGCGAGGCGTTGCGGCCGGACCCGCCGATCGCCTGCTCCGTATCGTCCGCCTCCGTGTACACCTGATCCAGGATGTCGGCGATCTTCTTGCGCAACGGCTTCGGGTCGACCCCCATCCTGGTGTTGTACGCGACCTGCTTCTCGCGGCGGCGCTCCGTCTCCTCGATGGCGGTCCGCATCGAGTCGGTCACCTTGTCGGCGTACATGTGCACCTCGCCCGAGACGTTGCGGGCCGCGCGCCCGATCGTCTGGATGAGCGAGGTCGTGGAACGCAGGAAGCCCTCCTTGTCGGCGTCCAGGATGGCCACCAGCGACACCTCGGGCAGGTCGAGACCCTCGCGCAGCAGGTTGATGCCCACCAGCACGTCGTACTCGCCGAGCCTCAGCTGCCGCAGGAGCTCCACACGCCGCAGCGTGTCGATGTCGCTGTGCAGGTAGCGGACCCGGATACCGGCGTCGAGCAGGTAGTCGGTGAGGTCCTCCGCCATCTTCTTGGTGAGGGTGGTCACCAGGACGCGCTCGTCCTTCTCGGAACGCTCGCGGATCTCGTGGATCAGGTCGTCGATCTGCCCCTTGGTGGGCTTGATCACCACCTGCGGGTCCACGAGGCCGGTGGGGCGGATGACCTGCTCGACGAACTCACCCCCCGTCTGGCCGAGCTCGTACTGGCCCGGCGTCGCGGAGAGGTAGACAGTCTGCCCGATCCGCTCCGTGAACTCCTCCCAGGTGAGGGGGCGGTTGTCCACCGCGGACGGCAGCCGGAAGCCGAAGTCCACGAGGTTGCGCTTGCGCGACTGGTCGCCCTCGAACATGGCGCCGATCTGCGGGACGGTCACGTGCGACTCGTCGATCACCAGGAGGAAGTCCTCCGGGAAGTAGTCGATCAGCGTGGCCGGCGCCGAGCCGGCCGCGCGTCCGTCGATGTGCCGGCTGTAGTTCTCGATGCCGGAACAGAAGCCCACCTGCCGCATCATCTCCACGTCGTACTGGGTGCGCATCCGCAGCCGCTGCGCCTCGAGCAGCTTGCCCTGCCTCTCGAACTCCGCGAGCCGCTCCTCGAGTTCGTTCTCGATTCCCTCGATCGCGCGGGACATGCGCTCCGGTCCCGCGACGTAGTGCGTGGCCGGGAAGATGCGCAGGTTGTCGACCTGCCGCACCACGTCACCTGTGAGGGGGTGGAGGTAGTACAGCGCCTCCACCTCATCACCGAAGAACTCGATGCGGATGGCCAGTTCCTCGTACGACGGGATGATCTCCACCGTGTCACCCCGGACGCGGAACGAGCCGCGCGTGAAGGCGGTGTCGTTCCGGCTGTACTGGACGTCCACCAGGAGCCGCAGCAACGCGTCCCTGTCCACCTCCATCCCGACGTCCAGCTGGACCGACCGGTCGAGATAGCTCTGCGGGGTGCCGAGGCCGTAGATGCACGACACCGAGGCGACCACCACCACGTCTCTCCGGGACAGCAGAGACGAGGTGGCGGAGTGCCGCAGGCGCTCCACGTCGTCGTTGATCGAGCTGTCCTTCTCGATGTACGTATCGGTCTGCGCGATGTACGCCTCTGGCTGGTAGTAGTCGTAGTACGAGACGAAGTACTCGACGGCGTTGTTCGGCAGCATGTCCCGAAGCTCGTTCGCGAGCTGGGCGGCCAGGGTCTTGTTCGGCGCCATGATCAACGTGGGCCGCTGCACCTTCTCGATCAGCCACGCCGTGGTGGCCGATTTGCCCGTGCCCGTGGCGCCGAGGAGCACCACGTCCCGTTCGCCCCGCCTGAGGCGACGCTCGAGGTCGGCGATGGCCGTCGGCTGATCGCCCGCCGGCTCGTACTCACTGACCACCGTGAACTCCGACCACGCCCGCTCGATCTCCCCGATCGGACGGTGCTCGGAGTGCGCCACCACCGGTTGCTCTGCCGCGAATGCCATGAGTCCAGCGTAAGCCGAGCCACTGACAAGTTCTTCGGTCCGGCCGCTCAGAGCAGCTTCGAGAGGAAGCTCCTGGTCCGCTCGTGCTGCGGGTTCCCCAACACCTCCGCCGGAACCCCCGACTCCACGACCACGCCGCCGTCCATGAACACCAACTGGTCGGCCACTTCGCGAGCGAACCCCATCTCGTGCGTCACCACCACCATCGTCATCCCGGACGCCGCCAGTTCCCGCATCACGCCGAGGACCTCCCCGACCAGCTCCGGATCGAGCGCCGATGTCGGCTCATCGAACAGCATCAGCTTCGGATCCATGGCCAGTGCGCGGGCGATCGCCACGCGTTGCTGCTGTCCGCCGGAGAGCTGCGCCGGGTACGCGTTCGCCTTGTCCCCGAGGCCCACCCGATCGAGCAGTTCCTTCGCCCGGGCCACGGCGTGCTCCCGCTTCTGTCCCTTCACCTGGATCGGGGCCTCGACGATGTTCTCGAGAGCCGTGCGGTGCGGGAACAGGTTGAAGTGCTGGAACACCATGCCGATGTCGCGGCGTTGCTTCGCGGCGTCCTTGGGACTGAGCTCGTAGAGCTTGTCCCCGTGCTCCCGGTACCCGATGAGGTCACCGTCGACGTACAAACGCCCCGCGTTGACCACCTCCAGGTGATTGACGCAGCGAAGGAACGTGGACTTGCCCGAACCGGACGGCCCGATCAGGCACAGCACTTCACCGCGCCCCACTTCGAGCGATACGCCCTTGAGCACGTGCAGCGACCCGAAACTCTTACACACCTTGTCGGCGACGACCATCGACTCGTTCGTGGTCGACCTCACGTGATCGGTCACAGCTTCCCCTCCGTGGCGCCGGCGGCCTGCGCGTCGGCCAGCGATTGGAGTTGACGTGCAGTGAGCTGCCTCGACACTCCCCTCGAGTAGTGCCGCTCGAGGTAGTACTGGCCCACCATCAGGACGCTCGTCGCCACCAGGTACCACGTGGACGCGACCAACAGGAGCGGGATCGGCTGGAAGTTCACACCCGAGATGTCTCTGGCGCGGCCGTACAGTTCCAGGCTGAACGGGACCGCCGCCACCAGGCTGGTGGTCTTCAGCATACTGATCAGCTCGTTGCCCGTGGGTGGGATGATCACGCGCATCGCCTGCGGCAGCACAGTGCGACGCATCGTCTGGCTCCAGGACATTCCGAGGGCGATCGACGCCTCGGTCTGCCCCTCACCCACGGATGACACACCCGCACGAACGATCTCAGCCATGTAGGCGGCCTCGTTGAGGGCGAGACCGATCACCGCGAACACGAACGCGGCGTTCCACGCCTGGATGTCGAAATGCGCGAACTGCACCACGAACGGGATTCCCAGATCGATGCGCTTGTAGATCGACGGGAACAGTCCCCAGAACACCAGCTGGACGTACACCGGAGTGCCGCGGAAGATCCAGAGGTACACCCAGGCCGTCCAGCGCAGCACGCGATTCGGAGACAGGCGCATGACGGCGAGGGCCACGCCCAGAACGACCGCGATCGCCATGGCGAGCACCGTCAGCGCGAGGGTGTACCCGAGGCCGGACATGATCCGGGTGTCGAACAGGTACTTCGCGTACGTGCCCCAGGCGTACGCGTCGTTGGTGGCAGCGCCGTAGACGAACAGCGCCACCAGAACGATCACGACGACCGCCGCAACCCACTGACCCGGATGCCGCAGGGGGACGGCCTTGATGGGGGCCGGATCGGAATCGACGCTCACGGATCAGCTAGGGCGTGTCTCCCAATAGTCGTGACCATCGCAAGCATGCTTGGAGCACGACCCCGGCCCGGTAGGTGATGGCGAGTTTGTCGTAGCGGGTGGCCAGTCCGCGCCATTGCTTGGTGTCGTTGAATGATCTCTCAACTACGTTGCGGCCCTTGTAGGTATCGGTGTCGAATGTCGGTGGCCGACCACCCGCGGCGCCCTTGCGGCGGCGGGCGTCGATCTCGGTGACCTTCTGCGGAATGACTGCCTTGATACCCCGGCCGGCGAGCATCCGCCGGTTCACGCCACTGGTGTAGGCCCGGTCGGCGACGACCGCGTCCGGGCGAGTGCGGGGACGCCCAGCCCCGCATCTCGGTACCCGAATATCGGCGAGGACCTCGGTGAGCATGGCGCCGTCGTTGCGCTGTCCGCCGGTGACGACCACCGCGAGCGGACGCCCCTGACCGTCGACTGCTGCGTGGATCTTGGTGGTCAGGCCTCCCCGCGAACGGCCGATCCCGTGGCCGGCCGGTTCACGATCACCGCC
>NZ_LSRE01000004.1 GCF_001575205.1 Tsukamurella pseudospumae | reverse complement strand
TTCGGAAGGGATAACCGCTGAAAGCATCTAAGCGGGAAGCCTGTTCCAAGATTAGGATTCTCACCACCTTGAGTGGGTAAGACCCCCTACAGACTATGGGGTTGATAGGCCAGAACTGGAAGCGCAGTAATGCGTGCAGGTGACTGGTACTAATCGGTCGAGGACTTACCACACACATAACATTCGCCAAAACGAGCACTGATGGCTCACAGAAGATTATGCGTGTAACAATTCACAGAAATCCGGCCCGTTGAGGCTGGTTCGCGTCCACTATGCAATGTCTGAGACAACACATGTGTTGTTTCGCAGTGTTACGGCGGCCATAGCGAAGGGGAAACGCCCGGCTCCATTCCGAACCCGGAAGCTAAGCCCTTCAGCGCCGATGGTACTGCACTCGTGAGGGTGTGGGAGAGTAGGACACCGCCGGACTAAAATTAGATACAGGACGAGCCCTCGGAGGCCGGTGAGCAGAAATGCCCCCGCCTCCGGGGGTTTCGTCGTATCCGCAGTCCTGTCCACGGGAGGACCCCGTGCCCCGGGAACGGGGCACCGTCGAACCCGTACCGTAAGGTGGAGCCCGTGCGTGTCGTGATTGCCGAATGCCAGGTCGACTACGTGGGCCGGCTCACCGCCCACCTCCCGATGGCCCGCCGGCTGATCCTCGTCAAGGCGGACGGCTCGGTCAGCATCCACGCGGACGATCGTGCCTACAAGCCCCTGAACTGGATGAGCCCGCCCTGCTGGCTGGAGACGGCACCGTCGGACGAGGAGTCCAAGGACGTGCCCGAGGGGCACCAGTTGTGGATCGTGCGCAACAAGGCGGAGGAACAGCTGCGCATCCTGATCGGCGAGATGGAGCACGACAGCAGCCACGATCTGGGCGTGGACCCGGGCTTGGTGAAGGACGGCGTCGAAGCGCACCTCCAGGAGCTGCTGGCCGAGCACACCCAGACCTTCGGCGAGGGCTTCACGCTCATCCGCCGCGAGTACATGACGGCCATCGGGCCCGTCGATCTGCTGTGCCGTGACGCGGACGGCGGGACGGTCGCGGTGGAGGTCAAGCGCCGCGCGGAGATCGACGGCGTGGAGCAACTCACCCGCTACCTCAAGCTCCTGAATCGGGATCCGCTCATCGCGCCCGTCACGGGCATCCTCGCAGCGCAGCAGGTGAAGCCGCAGGCGCGGACCCTGGCGGAGGATCGTGGGATCCGCTGCGTCACCGTCGACTACGACGTGTTGCGCGGCACCGAGGACACGTCCTACAAGCTCTTCTGATGGGGCGCAGGCCCGTGTCCCGGAAGCGGGCGGCCGCCCGGGGGGACCACCGTCCGCTCAGCACGGGCGGCTTCGGGTCCCGGATCGAACTGGGCGACGAGGCCTACCAGGTGCGCACCGTCACCGGCAGCGGCGCCGCAAAGGAGTACCGCTGCCCCGGGTGCGATCAGCTGATCCCCGTGGGCACGGCCCACGTGGTCGTGTGGCCGTCCGCGGACATCGGCGGGGTCACCGACCGCCGGCACTGGCACAGTGGCTGCTGGCGCCGCGAGGCCGGCCGGCGGTCGCGCTGATCAGCGCTTGGCGACGGTGTTGATCGCGACCGTGTCGTCGGTGGCCGGCGAGGTCTTGATGGCGACCGTGTCGACGGAGGCGAAGTCGTCGGCACCGAGGACCTTCTCCGCGCGCTGAGCGGCGGTGGGCCCGTCGTCGGTCACGTGGTCGGCCTTCGGCGGCGTGGCGGCCTCGTAGGCGGCCGGTTCGATCCGCTTCTCGACCACCGGCGTCTCGTTGTCACCCGTGGCGAGCGCCTCGGGCACCAGCGAGAGCTGACGGCGCACCGTCTCGAGCTGGTCGAGGATCGACGCGCGCAGCGCCTGCATGTCCTCGGTGATCCGGCGCGCATTGGCGACCTGCGTGGCGATGCGGGTGTTGGTGTCCTCGAGCTTCTGCTCCGCCGTCGCGTTCGCGGTGTTGAGCGTCTGCTCCGACCGCTCGTTGGCCGCGTCGATGCGGTCCTTGGCCTCGGTCTTGGACGCCTCCTCGAGCTCGGTGATCGTGCTGATCGCCTTGTCGCGCCGCATCGACATGGCCATGTCGAAGTCGTCCTGGACGCGCTCGCGGTTCTCCGCGGCCGACCGCGAGAGCTTGTCGGCCTCGGCCTCCGCCTCGGCCTTGATCCGGTCCGCCTCCTCGCGGGCACGGGTCATGGTGGACTCGTGCTCCTGCTCCATGGCCTCCCGGCGCGAGGTCATGTCGGAGCGGATCCGGTCAGCTTCCCGGCGGGTGGTCTCCGCCTCCTGGCGGGCGAGCGAGCGCACCTCGGCGGATTCGTTCTGCGCCGCGGCGCGGATCTCGGAGGCCTCGTCGGACGCGAGGCGCATCATGCGGGCGATCCGGTCGCTCATGCCCTCGGCGCTCGTGGGCGGAACGCTGAGGCGGTCGACCTCGCGGCGCAGGTTGTCGATCTCGTCCTGCGCCTCGTCGAGCAGGTCGGTCAGCTCGCGGGCGTGCGCCGAGGCGGCGTCGCGATCGGCCGCGAGAACCCGCAGCTCAGCCTGGTAGCGGTGGAACTGCTCGCTGACCTGGTCCCGGTCGTACCCACGCAGGACCACCGCGAACGGTGCGGGTGCCGGGCCGCCCGCGACGTTGTCCGAATTCGCCATGCTCCGATGGTACGTGGACGCCCCGCGTCCGCGGCGTCAGCAGTAGCAAAAGGTCCGATTCCCGGGACCGGCGCCCACCCTCAGGACGCGGGCTCGACCAGCTCCACGAGGATCCCCCCGGCGTCCTTCGGGTGCAGGAAGTTGATCCGCGACCCGGCGGTGCCGTTGCGGGGGGCGTCGTAGAGCAGACGCACGCCCTGCTCCTGCAGGTGCGCCGTCACCGCTCCCAGATCGCTGACCCGGTACGCGAGCTGCTGCATGCCCGGGCCGTTGCGGTCGAGGAACTTGGCGATGGTCGACTCGGGCGTCAGGGGAGCGAGGACCTGCAGCTGCGCCGCGCTCGACGGTGCGCCGTCGGCCGCCGGCAGCGAGGCGGGGGAGAGCATGCCCTCGCGGACGCCCTGGGCCTCGTTGATCTCCTCGTGCGTGCACACCATGCCGAGCACGCGGGCGTACCACTCGAGCGCCGCGTCGAAATCGGACACGGCGACGCCGACGTGGTCGATACCCAGGACGTATTCGGCCGGGACCCCGTGGGCGGCGGGGTGCTCGCCGTGGGCGGTGTGATCGGATCCGTGCGATTGGCTCTCTGTCATGCCTCGAATGTAGCTTTGAGGTGGAAGACCCATGCCCACGAGGAGGAACGAAGTGGCTCCGTCCGCATCTCATCAGGATCCCGACAACGATCCGACGGTCATCGTCGCCGGCGCTCGGACGCCCTTCGGCAAGCTGCTCGGCGCGCTCAAGTCGCAGTCCGGCACCGATCTGGGGGCGGTCGCGATCCGCGGCGCCCTGGACAAGAGCGGTGTCGATCCGGAGACGATCGACTACGTGATCATGGGCCAGGTCCTGACCGCGGGCGCGGGACAGATGCCGGCGCGCCAGGCCGCGATCGCGGGCGGCGTCCCGTGGGACGTGCCCACGCTGACCATCAACAAGATGTGCCTGTCGGGCATCAACGCCATCGCGCTCGCGGACCAGCTGATCCGGGCCGGCGAGTACGAGGTCGTCGTCGCCGGCGGCCAGGAGTCGATGACGCAGGCGCCGCACATCCTGACGGGCAGCCGCGAGGGCCACAAGTACGGCAGCATCGAGATGCTCGACCACACCGCCTACGACGGCCTCCACGACGTCTTCACCGACCAGCCGATGGGCGGGCTCACCGAGCAGCTCAACACCACCGACACCGTCACGTACTCCCGCGAGGAGCAGGACGCGTTCGCCGCCGACTCGCACCGCAAGGCCGCCGAGGCGTGGGCCGCGGGCAAGTTCGCCGACGAGGTCGTCCCCGTCGAGATCCCGCAGCGCCGGGGCGAGCCGATCCGCGTGAGCGAGGACGAGGGCGTGCGCGGCGACACCACCGCCGAGTCGCTCGCCAAGCTGCGTCCGGCCTTCGCCAAGGACGGCAGCATCACCGCCGGCAACGCCTCGCAGCTCACCGACGGCGCGGTCGCCGTCGTCGTGATGCGGCGCAGCAGGGCGCAGGAGCTCGGCCTGTCCTACCTCGCGGAGATCGGCGCGCACGGCGTCGTCGCCGGCCCGGACTCGTCGCTGCAGCACCAGCCCTCGAACGCCATCAAGAAGGCCTGCGACAAGCAGGGCATCACCCCCGCGGACCTCGACCTGCTCGAGATCAACGAGGCCTTCGCCGCCGTGGGCCTCGCGTCCACCGCGGACCTGGGCGTCGACGCCGAGAAGGTCAACGTCGACGGTGGCGCCATCGCCATCGGCCACCCTCTCGGCGCCTCGGGCGCCCGCATCGTCCTGCACCTCGCCCTGGAGCTCGCCCGCCGCGGCGGCGGCACCGGTGCCGCCGGCCTCTGCGGCGCCGGCGGCCAGGGCGACGCGCTGATCATCACCGTCCCCGCGCAGTAGTCGCTCGCGCCGAACCATTCGCGCAGTAGTTCTCGCGCAGTAAGGAACCCATGAACGAGTCCATCGCGTCCAAGATCGTCGCGGCCTTCAAGGTCGTCGCCTTCCTCGAGGCCCTCACCTGGGTCTGGCTGCTCATCGGCATGTACGGCAAGTGGGTCGGCGGGAACGAGGAGGCCGTGGCCAAGCCCGGCATGACCCACGGCATCGTCTTCATCGTGCTGGTCGTGCTCACCCTCGCGGTGGCGCGGGCCCGCGCGTGGGACGTCAAGACCCTGCTCCTCGGTCTGGTAGCCACTGTGCTCCCGTTCTGCTCGGTGGTCTTCGAGGTGTGGGCGCAGCGCGCCGGCAAGCTCGACGCCCCGGCCGCCGCGGCGACGGCGGCGGAGCCCGCCGACGCGATCGGCCGTTAGGTCACCGCGGCTCCGGGGCTGCGGGTACGTTGATTCGCTGACCGAGACGTCAGTCGACCGGAGGACGGGGACATGGTGGACATCCTGGGCGGACTTCCCGGAGGCAGGGCCCTCGAAGCGTCGGTGAACCGCCTGGCGGCCACGGCGCGCAACGGCTTCGAGGTGCTCACCCAGGGCGGCCTCGAGACCGGGCAGAAGCCCTCGCAGTACTCGGTGCTCGAGCGTTCTCCGATGTACCGGCTGCGGCGCTACTTCGCGGACCGCGCCCCGGCACCGTCGGCGGACGACCGCCCCGTGATCCTGCTGGTCCCGCCGATGATGGTCGACGCCAATGTCTTCGACGTCACCGAGCACAACGGCGCGGTCTCGGTGCTGCACCGAGCCGGCCTCGATCCGTGGGTCATCGACTTCGGCTCGCCGGACCGCGAGGAGGGCGGGCTCGAGCGCAATCTCGCCGACCACGTCGTCGCGATCTCCCGCGCGATCGACCAGATCGCGACCTTCCGCGGCCGCGACGTGCACATCGGCGGCTACTCGCAGGGCGGCATGTTCTGCTACCAGGTCGCGGCGTACCGGCGGTCGCGGTCGATCGCCAGCCTCGTCACCTTCGGCAGCCCCGTCGACATCTCGGCCGGGCTGCCCCTGGGCGCACCGCCCGCGCTGGTGAACAAGGGCGCCGAGTTCGTCGCCGACCACGTCTTCAACCGCTTCTACCTGCCGAGCTGGATGGTGCAGCGCGGTTTCGAGATGCTCAACCCCGTCAAGGCGGTCCGCTCGCGGATCGACTTCGTGCGGCAGCTGCACGACCGCTCGGCCCTGTTGCCGCGCGAGGACCAGCGGCGCTTCCTCGAGGCCGACGGCTGGGTCGCCTACTCCGGTCCCGCCGTCGCCGACCTGCTCAAGCAGTTCGTGGTCCACAACCGCATGCTCACCGGGGGTTTCGCGATCGACGGTGACGCGGTCTCGTTGGCGTCCATCACCAGCCCGGTGCTCGCCTTCGTGGGCCTGTCGGACCAGATCGGCCGGCCCAGCGCGGTGCGCGGCATCCTGCAGGCCGCCCCGAAGGCGACGGTGTACGAGGCGCAGGTGTCCGCCGGGCACTTCGGCCTCGTCGTCGGCAGCTCGGCGGGCGCCATCACGTACCCGACGGTGTCGCAGTGGATCCTCTGGCAGGAGGGGCGCGGACCCGAGCCCGAGAACATCGCCGCCATGCAGCCGGACGACGACCGCGACGCCGGTGTCAATCCTCTGGTCGCGGGCGTGGGTGGGCTCGCGACCGTCGGCTTCGTGGCGGCCCGCGACCTGCTCGACGCGGCCTCCGCGACCGCCGCGGGCGCGACGGCGGTGGCCCGCGAGGTCACCCGCGGCCTGCCGAAGCTGGCGCGCCTGGGGCAGCTGCAGGCCCACACGCAGGTCTCGCTCGGCAAGCTCCTGGCGGAGCAGGCCGCGAGCGACCCGCACGGCGAGCTGTTCCTCTACGAGGACCGGGTGCACACCAAGCATGCGGTCAACGAGCGCATCGACCGCGTGGTCAGCGGCCTGCTGCAGGTCGGCGTGCGGCAGGGCGAGCACGTGGGCGTGCTCATGCACACCCGGCCTTCGGCGCTCGTGGTCATGGCAGCGCTGTCGCGGCTCGGCGCCGTCGTGGTGCTGCTCCCTCCTGGTACCGACTACGCGGCCGCGCTGCGTCTCGGCGAGGCGACATCGGTCATCACCGATCCGGAGCACGCGGAGGAGGCCGTGGCGGTCGCCGAGCGTGTGTTCGTCGTCGGCGGTGGTGACCGCCGCGACCGCCCGGGGGCGGCGCGACAGGATCTGGACGCCGAGCTCGTCGACCTCGAGCAGGTCGACCCCGACAACGTCCGGATCCCGCGCTGGTATCGGCCGGACGCGGGCCTGGGCCGTGACCTCGCGTTCGTCATGTTCTCCGAGGTGGGCGGCAGGCTCCGCGCGAAGCGGGTCACGAACGGCCGGTGGGCGCTGTCGGCGTTCGGCACTGCGTCGGCGACGCGGCTCTCGCAGAGCGACACCGTCTACTGCCTCACCCCGCTCAGCCACAGCTCCGGACTCATGACGAGCCTCGGCGGCGCGCTGGCCGGCGGCTCGCGGATCGCCCTGACCCGCGACTTCGACCCGGACCGGTTCATGGTCGAGGTGCAGCGGTACGGCGTGACCGTGGTCTGCTACACCTGGAACCTCATGCGGGCGGTGCTCGACGATCCGCGCCTCGAGGTCCCGCGCTACCACCCCGTTCGCGCGTTCATCGGTTCCGGCATGTCGGCCGAGCTGTCCCGCCGGGTCGGCGAGGCGTTCGCCGCGCAGGTGGTCGAGTTCTACGCGTCGACCGAGGGCGAGATCGTGCTGGCCAAGGTCCGCGGCGGGAAGCCCGGCGCGAAGGGCCGCAGCCTGCCCGGCAGCGCCGAGGTCGCGCTCGTCGACTACTACTTCGACACCGGCCGCTTCGTCGAGAACGGCGACGGCTTCCTGCAGGAGGTCCAGCAGGGCGAGGTGGGAGTCCTCATCGGCCGCGCGGATCCGGACACCACCCACCGGGACGTGCTGCTGCGCGGCGTCTTCCGGCCGGGCGACGCGTGGTTCTCGACGGGCCACCTGTTCCGCCAGGACGAGGACGGGGACTACTGGCTCGTCGACGACGTCCGCACCGTCGCGGTCACCGAGCGCGGCCCGGTCTACTCGATCCCCGTCACCGATGTCCTCGAGCAACTCGGCCAGGTGGAACAGGCCGTCGTGTACCAGGTGCCGGGTGAGCAGCCCGACGGTCCGCCCCGCGTCGTCGCCGCGGTCACGCTCCGCGACGACGCCACCCTCACCGCCGCCGACATCACCGACACCTTCGCCGGCCGCCACGGCCAGTACCCGGACGCGGTGCACGTGGTCGACGACGTGCCGCTCACCAGCTGGTACCGGCCCCGGCGCGGCGCGCTGGCCGCCTGCGGGATGCCCGCGTCCGGTCCCACGTCGTGGCGGTTCGATCCGGACCTGCAGCGCTACGTCTGATTCCGGGGGCCGTGCCAAGATGGAGTGGTGACTACACCGCGCGCCCCTCGTGGCGCTTCCAGGCAGGACCAGGAGCGGGCGCTGCGCACCGCCGCTGCGATGGCGGGGGCGGTCGACCTCTCGGGCCTCAAGGCCCGTGCGGAGGCGAAGGCTGCGCAGCAGGCGCGGCCCGCACCGTCGGATCCGGAGGCGCAGCCCGGCGGCGCCCCCGGGCCCGGCATCGTCGATGTGACGGACCAGAGCTTCCCCGTGGACGTGATCGACCGGTCCGCCGGCTCGCTGGTCGTGGTGCTGCTGTCGGCGTCCTACAGCGAGCAGTCGCAGGCGATGTCGGCGGTGCTGGAGAAGCTCGTCGCCGCGGACGGCGGCCGGTGGACGCTCGCCCGGGTCGACGTCGACGGTGCGCCCGGCGTTGCGCAGGCCTTCGGCGCGCAGTCGGTGCCGATGGTGATCGCAGTGGCCGGGGGCCGCGCGGTGACCGCGTTCGCCGGCGCGCAGCCGGAGGAGGCGGCGCGGCAGTGGCTCGACGATGTGCTGGCCCAGCTCCCGCCGGAGTTCGGCGGCGGTGGCACCGGCGCGGGGGAGGCGCCGTCGGACCCACGGCGCGAGGCGGCGGAGCAGCTCGCGGCCGACGGCGACTACGACGGCGCCCGCGCCGCCTACGAGGCGATCCTGCACGCGGACCCGGGCGATGCGGATGCGGCGGCCGCGGCGAAGCAGATGGCCTTCTTCGCGCGGGCCACTCGCGGCGAGCCGGGGGCGATCGAGCGGGCGGACGCCGCGGCGGACGCGACCGGCACGGACGCGGTGGAGCTCGCACTGGCCGCGGCCGACGAGGAGCTGCTGGCGGGCACCCCGGCGCGTGCCTTCGGACGATTGATCACCGCGATCCGAACCACCTTCGGTGACGACCGCACCGTGCTACGCACCCGCCTGCTCGAGCTCTTCGACCTGTTCGACCCGGCGGATCCCGCTGTGCTGGAGGCTCGCCGGGGCTTGGCCGCCGCGTTGTTCTGAGTGGGGTTCCGTGAGGCCCGGGACGCAAGTGCGCCGTGGGTTTGCGATACTTACCCCCGTGGCTGACTTCTGTGTGTCCCGGCGGGCGGTGCTGGCGGGGATCGGCGGTGCTGCGCTCGCGGGCGCGCTCGCAGCGTGCGGAGGCGACACGGGCCGCGGTGGCGGCGCCGCGGGTGACCTGCGGGCCTGGTTCCACCAGTACGGCGAGAAGGGTGCGCCCGAAGCGCTCGCCCGCTACGCGTCCGAGTACCCCGGCGGCGGGGTCCGGGTCAGCTCGTTCCCCGGCGACTACGACCAGAAGATCTCCTCGGCGCTGGTGAGCGCCGACGGTCCGGACGTCTTCGAGTTCGCCAACGGCCCGACGATCGACATGATCACGTCGGGTCGGGTCGCGGACCTGACCGACGTGCTGGGCGACGCGCGCTCGGACTTCACCCCCGCGCTGCTGGACCGGATGACCCACGGGGGCCGCGTGTACGGAATCCCGCAGGTCACGGACATTCAGCTGCTGGTGTATCGCCGGTCGATGCTCGAGCAGGCCGGCGTCGTGCCGCCCCGGACGCTCGACGAGCTGGTCTCGGCGGCGCGGGCGCTCAACAGGGGCACCACGAAGGGCCTGTTCCTCGGGAACACCGGCGGCGCGGACGTGCTCGGCGGTGTGCTGCTGTGGTCGTCGGGCCACGACTACCTCACGCCCGAGCGCAAGCCGGGCTTCGTCGACGAGGAGGTCGCGGCGGGCCTGCGGACGATGCGGGCGCTGTTCACCTCGGGCGATCTGCTGCTGGGCGCGCCGCAGGACTGGTCCGACCCCGGGGCGTTCATCGCGGGCCAGACCGCGATGCAGTGGACGGGGCTGTGGGCGTTGCCCGCGATCACGGCGGCGCTGGGTGACGATGTCGGCGTCCGGGCCTTCCCCGCGATCGGCGCGAACGGCGGCACCAGCGTGCCCTTCGGTGCGTACGGAGCGGCGGTGAACGCGAAGGGCGATGTCGCGCGGGCGAAGAAGTTCGTGCAGTGGCTGTGGGTCGAGCGCACGGACCTGCAGCTGGATTGGGCGCAGAGTTACGGCCTGCACGTACCGGCGCGGCGCTCGCTGCTGCCGCGCGCCACCAAGTTGGCGACCGGGTTGTACAGCGAGGCGGCCGATCTCGTGAACACGGTGGGCCATCCCCAGACGCCGCTGCTGTGGACGGCGCGCTGTGCCACCGCGTATCGGGATGCGCTCGACCGGATCATCCGGGGCGGTGCCGATCCCATGACCGAGCTGCGGGGCGTCGCGACTGTCGTCCAGAAGGAACTCGAGCGGTTCCCGAGCTGATGCGGGCGCGCTCGGCACGGCCCTGGAGGGGCGGGTGACGCGACTCGGCGCACCTGTGGTTCTGGGTGCTGACGGGGCCCTTCCTCACGGGACTGGCGATGTTCGTCGTCGTCCCGATCGGGTGGAGCGTATGGCTGAGCCTGTTCGAGGCCCGCAACACAGTGACCCCGACGCATTTCGTGGGGCTGCGCAACTACCGGGACATGCTGGCGGACCCCGCGTTCCGGTCGAGCCTCGCGACCTTCGCCGCGTTCGCGGTGATCGTGGTGCCACTGACCTTCGCCGGCTCGCTGGGCCTGGCGGTCCTGGTGAACGGGGTGCGGCTGTTCCAGCGCTTCTTCCGGTCGGTGTTCTTCCTGCCGATGGCGTGCAGCTATGTCGCGGCGTCGCTGATCTGGCGCGGGTCGATCTTCCCCGGCGTGCCCACGGGCGTGGCGAACACGGCGCTGCGCGCGGTGGGGCTCGAGCCGGTCGCGTGGCTGTCGGTGGTGCACCCGCCCTGGTACTGGTTGGTGCTGGTCACGGTGCGCCTGTGGCTGCAGCTCGGTTTCTACATGATCCTGTTCCTCGCGGCGCTGCAGCGCGTGCCGCGGTACCTGTACGAGGCCGCCGCACTCGACGGTGCGTCCGCCTGGACCGTGTTCACCCGCATCACCTTCCCGCAGCTGCGCGCGGTGTCCGTCGCCGTGCTGCTGCTGTCCACGGTGAACGCGTTCTCGGCCTTCGACGAGTTCTACGGCGTCATGTCCACCGCGCAGGGGTACCCGCCGTACGCGCGGCCGCCGCTGGTCTACCTGTACTACGTGGCCGTCGGCAACGGTCAGGACTTCGGCAGCGGCGGTGCGGGCGGGGTGATCCTGACGGTGCTGATCGCCCTGTTCGCCCTGCTCCAGGGCAGGCTGACGGGGTTGCTCGGGCGGAGGGACCCCCGATGACCGTGTCCCGCGTCGCCCGCTACCTGATCCTGACCGGACTCGCAGTGCTCTTCCTGGTGCCCCTGTACCTGCTGGTCCGCGGCGCCCTCGGCACGTCGATGGACGTCGCGACGGGGTCGTGGGGGCTCCGGGCGCCCGTCTGGGGCAACCTGCGGGAGGTCTTCTCCGACGATGCCCGGCCGCTCGGCCGCGCGCTGCTCAACTCGACGGTCGTCGCGCTGCTCCAGACGCTCGGGACGGTCGCGCTGGCCCTGCCCGCCGGGTACGCCTTCGCGCGGATCCGGGTCCCGTACGCGGGGGCGGTGTTCGGGGTGGTGCTGGCGACGCTGCTGGTGCCCGCCGCGGTCACCTTCGTGCCGACCTTCGTCATGGTCTCCTCGCTCGGCTGGGTGTCGTCGCTGCAGGGGCTGGTGGTGCCCGGGTTGTTCCAGGCCACGGCGGTGTTCCTGTTCCGGCAGCACTTCGTGGGATTCCCCCGGGAGCTCGAGGAGGCCGCCGTTCTCGACGGTGCCGGCCCCGCCCGGATCCTGCTCCGCGTCGCCCTGCCGGGCGCGGGTGCGGTGACGGCGGCGGTCGCCACGATCACCTTCGTCGGCAGTTGGAACGCGTTCCTGTGGCCGCTGGTGATCGGCCAGGATCCGCAGTCCTGGACGGTGCAGCTGGTCCTCTCCAGTTACATCACCGCGCAATCGGTGAACGTGCCCGCGATGTTCGCGGCGGCGTTGGTATCGATCGCCCCGCTCCTGGCGTTCTTCCTGGTAGCACAGCGTTGGATAGCGGCGGGTGTGGAGCGCAGCGGCATCTCCGGCTGACGGGTGACAGCGGTCACCGCGCGCGGGGACGGCCGAGCGGGACACGTGCGTACGGAAAACCAGCAGATGTGCTGGATCGGGGTGGCTGTTCCGCTTAGGCTGAACCGGTTCTGTCCGGCCCCGGCGGTCGGGCGAGAGGAGACGACGATGTCTGTGACCGCGCATCGCGGCGTGAGCGCCCAGTCGGCGCTCGCCATCGCGGGGGCCAAGCTGCTGCTGCGACCCCTGATCGCGTTGTACCCCGTGCGGTCCTGGACCTTCGGGCCCATGGCGCTGGGCGAGGGGCTGGCCAATCTCATCGGTTGGATGCCCGACGATGTCGAGGTGGACCGGATGGAGCTCGCCGGCGTGCAGGTCGAGCGCCTCGTGCCCACCACCGGTGACCTGCGCACCGACGTCGCGATCTGCTATTACCACGGCGGCGCCTTCCTCGCGGGCGGCCCCGCCACGCACCGCCGGGTCGCGGCGGCGCTGGCCCGATCCCTCGGCGTCACCGTCTTCAACGTCGACTACCGCCAGCTGCCCGACGTCGGTATCGGCACGTCCGTCGAGGACGGCTACCGGGTGTACCGCGCCGTCGTGGACTCGGGCCGGTACCGCCAGGTGGCGGTCGGCGGCGATTCCGCGGGCGGCTACATCTCCGCGAAGGTCCTCGAGCTGGCCTACCTGGACGCCGCTCAGGCCCCGGCGGCCTACTTCGGCTTCTCTCCGCTGCTCACGCCCACCGTCGAGGACGGTGACCCGCGCTACGACATCGACGACGCCTACCTCACGGCCGGCAAGCTGCGCGGCTTGCGGGAGTTCTTCGATCGCGGCCCCGTCGATCCGCGCGGCCACGACGACGCCACCGAGATCAGCCCCGCCGCGTTCCCGCCGGCGCTGGTGATCGCCTGTACGGATGAGATGCTCCGGGTCGACGCCGAGCGCCTGCACGCCCGTCTCGACGGTGCCGGCAGGCTCTGTGACCTGCACCTGTACGAGGGCGGCGTGCACGCCTTCCCCGTGCTCGCAGGTGCGACACCGGAGAGCGAGCAGGCCGTGCAGATCACGGCCCTGTTCCTCGAGGCCGCGTTCGACGCGCGCCTGCAGCACCGCGCGGCGTAGCGGCGCCGTCTTCTCGGGGCCGTCGGGCGGAGCGGTCCCGACGACTGGTACCCGGTTAGGATGACGGGATGCACAGGGATCGCTGGGCGCGCGTGTCCGAGTCGCCGAGGCCCCGTTGAGCTGGGTCGAGGTGAAGCTGACGGAGGCCCGGCGACAGATCCACAAGGACGTCTACGCCGTCGTCGAGAAGTACGTCGACGAGGGGTGGCGGATCCGGGCCATGGGGCACAAATTCGTTCTGTACTGTCCGTGTTCCGACGGTGGGGATCACGCGCGGGTGAGGGTGTTCGGGACCCCGAAGAATCCGTCGACGCACGCGAGGAGCATCGACCGTGAGTGTCGGAAGTGCCCCGGTGTGCCGCGGTAGCGTCGCGCCTAGTGTTTCCGATTGACAACAGCGCTGGTGGGTGGGACTCTGGGGGCATGCCTTCGTACAGTTACATTCTGCGCATCGAGGCGATCGAGCCCGACGACGATCGTCTCGACGCGCTGGCGGATGTGGTCGACGATGTCGTGTTCGCGAGTCGGGCCGGGCTCGCGTCGGTCACTCTTGTCGTGGAATCCGTGACGTCTCGGGCGGCCGGGATCGATGCGGTGCGTGCGGCGCGCGCGGCGGGACTGGTGCCGCTGCGGACGATTCCCGACCTCGTCGATCGCCGCGAGATCTCCGAACGCGTGGGGGTGACCCGGCAGGCCGTTGGCAATTGGGCCCGGGGCGACCGGCAGGGCACCACCGACTTCCCGGCCCCGTACGCGTTCGTATCCGGCGAGATCTGGCTGTGGCACGACGTCGCCGCGTGGCTCCGGGAGAGCGGCGTGTTCGACGAGGACCTGGAGACCCCTGATTGGAGTGACCTCATCGCCACCGATCGATGGATCGCGGATGACCCAGATGCGCGGGCGCCGTCGGACCGGTTCGCGTCGGAGCCCGTGGCGACCGGGGATTGGGACTTCGCGTCGTCCGGCTACACGCTGTCCCGTGACGAAGCCCGCGAGGTCGCGGGCTCGTAGTCGGCGGACCGCAGGGTCGAGCGCTACGGGCTATCAGACGAGTGTCCCGTCGGGACCAGTGCCGTCGGCGTTGACTCTGACCAGTGCGAAGCGGGCGTTCACTGTCATGCTCCGTGTCTCGACGTCGTTCTCCACGCGCGGGCCGACTTCGGTCCCGACGAACAGGTCGTCGTTGACTCGGCGAACCGTCCCGAAATACCTATTGAAAACGGTGACCTCGATGGTCCTTCGACCGTCGTTGTCGCTCCCGCTATACCAGGTTCCCGACCAGGCAGACGCGCGGTGCGATGCGAAGAGTTCACGTTCGATGACGGCTCCATCGGGGCTGAGTTCGATCAGGTAGACGCGGCTGTGGGTGTCGGACTCCAGGTCGGTGATGACCTTCATCCAGCGGCCGTGCACGGCCTCGTCGCAGAATCTTAGCGCCCGCACCGCGTCGGTCGCGTGAGCGAGACCCGCGACCTCGTGATCAGCTGCGCTCGCCCCCAGCTGTGAATCGCGTGCGCGACCAGCGATTCTGCAGAGGCTGGTCGAGCTGCTTGGTCGATCGCCATTCCGCGCGCGACGACGGGGTCGAGCCAAGCGAACCGCGGATCGAGGTCGCCGGGCACCGGACGTGGTCCGTGGGTGTGCGCGGCGAAGAGCTGCGGGAACGAATCCGCATCGGGGAACGGTGGGCGGCCGGTGACCGCATGCAGTAGAACGCCGGTGAGCCCGTAGACGTCCGCAGCGGGACCGATCGGGCCGAACGTGTCCGGATCGAACTGCTCCGGCGCCATGTAGTCCCAGGTGCCGACGAGCGCCGTGGGTCTCCCCGATCCTTCGGTCAGGCGCGCCAATCCGAAATCGAGAACGGACAGTCGGCCCTGTTGTGAGCGGAAAAGGTTACCGGGCTTGACGTCGCGGTGCACGATTCCCGCGCGGTGAGCGTGCGACAATCCGGCCGCGGCGTCGGCCATCGCGATGAGCGCCTCCGAAGCTCGAAGGGACTTTCCGTCGCCGATCAGGTCGGAGAGGGGATCGCCCTCCAGGAGGGGCATGACGATGTAGAGGCGTCCCGACGAGTCGCGGCCGATGTCGTGGACCCGGCCGACGTTGTCGTGGTCCAGTCGCGCGGCGAGCTGTGCTTCGCGGATGAATCGGTGCGCGGACTGTTCGCTGTCGGCCAGGTGTTCACCCATCAGCTTGACCGCGACATCCCGTT
Source organism: Tsukamurella pseudospumae (assembly GCF_001575205.1). Taxonomy (GTDB): domain Bacteria; phylum Actinomycetota; class Actinomycetes; order Mycobacteriales; family Mycobacteriaceae; genus Tsukamurella; species Tsukamurella pseudospumae. The sequence goes on along the minus strand of NZ_LSRE01000004.1, from coordinate 1,827 downwards.
CGAGCCGGATGTCGCGCGCCCGATACACCACGCCCATCCCGCCTGCGCCGAGCCGGGCCGTGATCGTGTATCGCTCGTCCAACGTCGTGCCGATCATCTGCACGTCTCCCTCCTGGCCGAATCGCGGACGCCGCAGCAGCGCAGGGCGTCGGTGAGCGGCAATCAGTGTAGGTGCCGTCGTCGTTTCCGGCTTCGTGATCTGCGCGGCCCGCAGAATCGCTGGAATTCAATTCTGATCGAAACGAAGTTCATTGGTCGCAGGTCGGTCGGTGAGTGCGTGCGTGAACGAATACCGGTCCTCCGCTGGTGGATGGCGTATTACTATGCAGCTCAAGGGGTCGATGAATGGCCCGCGGAGTGCGACGAGGTGGTCGATGACAGGTACGGCCTATTTCCTGGGTGTCATTGCATTGTCGGCCGTAGCCGCTCTCTTCTTCATTCCTGGATTTCGGTTGTGGGTGTCACGCTCAATCGGTGGCCAGGATTCGGGTCATGTGGATCGCAGTCGTCCCGCTGCTCCCGGTCGTGTGGCGAAAACGCTCGTTCCGAACTTCACCATCCGGCTCAGTCTCCATGACCGGGTGATCGTTGTCGTCCCCGTTGTAAGTTCCAGCGGATCACTGTCGATCGGACGTGCCGTGGCGTCGGACATCGTGGTGCCCGACGACGCGGAGTTCCGGGCGGTCTCGTCGCGGCACGTGCTCGTGGAGTGCACGAGTGACGACGTCTATCTGACGGACGTGTCGACCAATGGCACGTTCAGGGCGAGTGGCGCGCGCCTGACGAAGCGGGAGCGCACGAAGATCGCGCCCGGCGAGAACATCTTCCTCGGGGCCGCGAGCGGATCTCCGATGATCCGCGTGGAGCGGGTGTGACCGACCTGCAGGAGCGGGCGGCTGGGGGCCTGCGCCCTGGTACTCGCCCGCGAGACATGGTGCGCAGCGCGGTGGTCTGGGGCGTGCTGTCGGCGCTCGTCGCAGGTGTCTTCCGGGCGCCTCAGCAGTCGCCCGAGCTCACGGTGCTTCTGTCTGTGGTTCTGACGGTCCTGTGTTCGATGTTCGCGATGAGGTTGTCGGGCGGCCGCGCCACTCATGTCGTGGGTACCCTGTCCTGCGCGGTGATCATCGGCGCGTCTGTGCAGGTGCGGCTCGGCGCGTCCCCGGCGAGGATCGTGGTGCTGAGCGTGATCGCCGCGTGTGTGTTCATCCTGTCGATGTTCCTTGCGCGGTGGATGTCGGCATCGTCGCCATCGCGGTTCGCTCGCGTGGCCGGGTGGGCCGTCGTCGGGTGTTTCATCGCTCGGGTGATTCTTCCGATTCCTCTCGACGTCTCCGGACTGTCCTACCTGGTGGGTGGAACCGGCGGTGTCATAGCGTCGTAGCAACAGCCCTGGTAGACCGGGGTGGTGCGACGATACGGGGCTGATGTGCGGCGGATGTTGACGGTGGAGGATCGGGTTGAGATCTCGACGGGGTTGAAGGCCGGCTGGTCGATTCGGACGATTGCGGTGCACCTGGGGAGGGCGCCGTCGGTGATCTCGCGGGAGATTCACCGGAACTCCACGAAGACCGGCGGGTATCGGTGTGCCACCGCGGATAAGACTGCACGGCAGTCTCGTTCGCGTCCGCAGGAGCGTGTGATCGACCGTGATCCGATCCTCAGAGCGCGGGTCCTCGCGGACTTGAAGTCCTCGTGCACGCCGCGGCAGATCGCGGGCAGGTTGCGGTTGGAGGCGCAGGATCCCAGTGTGGAGCTCATGGAACGTTCTGTTGATGCTCAGGGCCGGACCGTCTCGCATGAGGCGATCTACCGGTGGCTGTACGTGTT
>NZ_LSRE01000003.1 GCF_001575205.1 Tsukamurella pseudospumae | reverse complement strand
GCATGCCGCAGTGCACGCCGGATACCGCACCTACGTCACCACCGCCGCCGACCTGGCCGCCCGCTGCCACAAAGCGGCGATCGAAGGCCGCTGGTCGACGACCATGCGGTTCTTCGCTGGCCCGACGCTGCTCGTCATCGACGAACTCGGCTACCTCCCCTTGCCCGCCGAAGCCGCATCAGCGTTGTTTCAGGTTGTCGCGCAACGGTATCTGAAAACATCGATCGTCATCACCACCAACCGATCGGTCTCCGAATGGGGCGAAGTCCTCGGCGACACCACCGTCGCCGCGGCCATGCTCGACAGGCTCCTACACCGCTCCGTCGTCCTCAAACTCGACGGCGACAGCTACCGACTACGAGACCACCACGCCCGCAACGAAACCCACCGCACAGCAATCGCACCCAGCCGCCGACCGCTATAATCCGACCGCACCCAGGTGAGGAATTTCAATGAGCATCACTGGGGACTTTCGATGAGCCTGATCAGTGCGGCGCAGTGCCTACTGATCCGATGTCGCTCATTATGTTGCCGTCCGAGGAGATGCGGACTGCGCTGCCGCCCGACGCGAGGTTCCGCGCGGAGCGTGTCGCGACCTCGGTGCCGGAGCTGCTGGACTCGCTGGGCTGAGCGCCCAACCCACCCAGCTGCGAGACTGCCCCCATGACCGCCTACTTGATCGTCACCGTCACCGCGACCGGCTCCGCACAGCAACTCGCGTCGTACCGCGATCGGGTCGGCGTCACCGTCGCGAGGTTCGGCGGCCGCTACCTCGCCCGGTCCGGCGCCCCCGACGTCCTCGAGGGGGAGTGGGCGGCCGATCAGGTGGTGCTGGTCGAGTTCCCAGACCTCGAGGCCGCGCGGGCCTGGAACGTCTCGCCCGAGTACCAGGCGATCGCGCCGCTGCGGACTGAGAACGCCGACAGCGTCCGGCTGCTGGTGCAGGGGCTGGAGTAGCGGCGTCGAGTGTCTATCCCTTCCGCTGCTGTCTCTCCCGCCACGCACGCTCAGCATCTGCGCGAGCCGCCTGCTTCTGTTCGTGCAGGCTGTTGGCGTCGGCGCGCTGCTTGGCGAATAGGTCGGGCTCCGCCTGTTTCGCACGAATCCGTTCGGGGGCGAGGCGTGTAGCAGGTCGCGAGCTACTCGTTGCGCGGATCTGTCGAGCCAGCGTCTCTCGGAGAATCTGCGTTAGGTCATTGCGTGGCAGGATCTGGACAAGGGGGATCACAGGCTCCCGGATGCCAAAGTGTCGCTTCGGTTTGCGTTGGCCGCGGCAGTCGCACAGTTCCGCTTCGGGGGTCACTACGAGGAACGCACGCGCGACTGAGATGTCCAGCAACCAGCCAGTGATGGCGGCTCCCTTGATAGCAATGTCGCGTCCGGCTACGTCGGAGCCCGCCTGGTGGTTGTTGAAGTACAGCTGATGTTCGCCCGGCGCGACACCTAGGCGCCCCATCGCCTCGACGAACTCCCTGATCTCTTGCTGCTGCTGTCGTGCCAACGCCGCGATGTGGTCCTCGGGGAGGTACTCGTTCTGCGCGTCTTCCCAGAGTCCCATGTGCGACATCCTCCACCATGCCAGCGACCATGTCTGTCGTCTGAGTAGACGACCTTGCCCGACCAGGTGCAGCGTCTGCCGATTTGACAACATCAGCCGCGCGATCGCCGCCCGGTCGCCTGGCTCGGGGCGCCCGACCCCAGCTGCGAGTCTGCCACGCATGCCCCGCCTATCTGACCGTCACCGCGACCGGCTCGCCCGCTGAGCTCGCCTCGTACCGCGAGAGGGTCGGAATCTGATCGTCAGACGCCGTGCGCGATCAGCTGGAAGTCGTGGGCCACGCCACAATCGAGCTGTGGAATCGCACACCCGCACAGGGGGCGTGAACTGTCACGGAGTGTCAGGCCAGGGTGGTATCTATCCAGGATGGAGTGCATCACGTCCGCGCGCCAGGCCGAGCTCAATGCCGCGGTCAGGATGCGCCTAGAGCTCGGTTTCCCCGACGCCGAGGTGACTCCGATTGGACCCGATGGCGGAGTCGACGTCATCGCCCGCGGCGCCGTCGCCCAGGTCAAGCACGAGTCGGCACAGACTGGCCGCCCAGCCCTGCAACGGCTGTACGGTGCTCGTGGTTCCGACACTGGCCGAGAGATGCTGTTCTTCAGCGCGGCCGGGTACTCCCGCCACTCGATCGACTACGCAGACGAAGTCGGCATCATGCTGTTCACCTACTCGCCGCTCGGTGACCTCAAGCCCGAGAACGGACGGGCTGCCTTCCGCCTCAACTCGAACTGCGGGATCGGTCCCGCCCAACAACGCGCCCCGGAGACTCCGCGGCGATCCACTCCGCCGCCGGCACCGCTAGTACTGCCGCCTCAGCCTTCTGAGCGGCCGTTCGTGATCAACGGCATTGCGATGCTCGTGGTCACCATCGCGTTCGTACTGCTGTTGATCGACGGCCAGGTCATCGCTCCCCTTCTACTGATACTGATCTTCATCCCCTGGTCGATATGCGTGGCCGCCCTCATGATCCGTCATCGTCGTCGCGTTCGCGAATACAACGAAGCCTGCAGTCGAGCGCTCGCCGCGTACGGATACGGCCTGTAACCGACGCGTCCGAAACGTGTCCGAACCCGTTTGACCATTGCGTAGCGGGATCGTCCGCCGCGCCGCGCACAGCTGCAACGTTGCCGCCCGCCCGCCCGCCCGCTCGCTCGCCTGGCTCGGGTACCGCTGAGCAACTCGCCTTCACAGTTGTCACACTGCCTCGCATGACTGCCTACCTCATCGTCGCCGGCGCCACTGTTGCGCGGTTCGATGGCCGCTCCCTCGCCAGGTGCGCCCAGGCGGCGGTCGAGTGGCCCGCCGGCCGCGCTGCTGGTCCAGGTGCGGCAGACGATCACCGTGGGCCCGTCACTGGGCTGGTCGTGTTCGCAGCTCAAGCTGAACGCCGCCGGCGACGTCGTGGCGTTCTACGCTTCGGACATGGTGAACTCGAACCGCGCAGCTCGACGGCTCGCCCAGCGTGAAGAAGCACGGCGGGCGCGCCGGCACACCGGGGCGCAGGGCGCGAACCTCGGCGCGCCCCCGATGTCGCCACAGATGTTCGAGGATGGCCAGTACCTGACGATCAACAGTGGGCCCGACGACATGAACGCCTCCTGCCGGATGATCACCCGCAAGGTGGCGGGGGCCACGCCGTTCGATTACGAGCTTGAAACTGTCGCGCTGGAGGACACCGTTCATCCTGTGGAGCTGATGTTCGAGCCACCCCACGCCGAGCTGGCAGCGGACGCCGCAGCCGAGGCCTTCCAGGTGGTGTGGGAGAAGCTGACCTACGCGTTCCGGTTACCCGACCCGGCACAATTCCCCGCCCTCGACGAAATCACCGACGAAGACCGCGAGAAGCTGTGCCACTACACCACGGTTTGCCGCAAGCTCGCCGGTTACTCGGCGCTGTCATTCACAGGCGCCTTCACGGTGAAGTGGACTGCGCGTGCGGGCGTCCAGGAACAGTGGATGGGAGTCGAATTCCCACCCGACGAGCAGATGGTGGCCCTCGCCGCGCGATTCCGCCAGCTAAACAACGAGCGCGACAAGCTCACGGCATTCTCCAGCGCGTCGGGGACGATCATGAGGCTGGTCCGTGACCGGCCTGATCTCGCCCCGGTGGTCAAACAGTGGCGGGAGGCCCGAGCGGCGTTGCTCAACCGGACGCTGAGCACAGTCGTATGCAGCATGCTCCTGCCCGCCCATGCCATGGAGTACGAGCCTCCGATCATCAGCTACGGCAACCTGAAGCCGTCCGACCTGTTCACCACGTTCTTCTACGCCGACCTTCTGCACGTGACCGACTCGGCCGCCGACCTGGTGGAGATCCAGTCCGATGAGGGTAACGGCGTGTACCACCTGTACGGGTTCCTGAGTTCGGTACTGGCCCTGACGCACCTCTATCTAGGTTTCGCAGTTCTGGTTGAGCACGCGCTCGGAGACTCCGGGTGAAAGGCACAGTCGCTGACCTCACGTCGTATCGCGACCGGAAACCGCCCAGCTCGCGGTTCGGCGGCCGCTACCTCGCCCAGTCCGGCGCCCCGACGTCTTCGAGGGGCAGTGGGCGGCTGCTGGTGGACGGACTGGGTAAAGGGGGCTCGACGATCGCGAGCGGTCCTTGATCGTCGAGCCTGCGACCGACGGCCCCACCAGGGCCGGCCTGGCGGCGGTCGGTCTCACTGCTGCGGGCAGAGCTCTTTCTGACTCCGTTTCCCCCAATCATCGGGGTAGTCCTTCGTTGTGACGCACGCGTGATAGCCACTCGTAGCGAGGGCGTAGTACGGTTCTTTCGCGATAGCGCTCAGGAGTTCCGGGTGACCTCCCGCGCTTGCTTGCTTCCCGAGTTCGCACGCAACGACTCGCTCTCGGCCAACACCGCCGGCCGGAATGGCGTCGACCACCGCTTTCCACTCTGGCGTTAGCTTTTGTTGCCAGCCTTGAAGAGCCGTGTTTCGGATGTAGTCCGCCTCTGCAGCCGTGACGCCGCTAGGCATTACGTTGGTCTGAACCACGAGGATCTGGAAGTTGAGCGCACCGAGCCTGTCCCAGACTGCAGATAGCTGCTCGTAGGTCGGATTGGGCGCTCCGCCGAGAGATGCGCAATCTCCAGTGAATGGGGTGAGTTCGAACGTCTTCGGGACACCGGTCTCAGCTGCGGCGCCGATGCCCGCTGATCCGGATGCGTGCGAGCTGTTGATGCCGTCCTGCGTGCATGCTGTCAGCATCAGGGACGCAGCGAGACCGGCTGCAGTGATCGCCAAGTGTGCCCTCATGCTCGCCTGCTCTCTCGTGTTCCGGCGGCGCTCGCCGTCATCGCCGCCGTTACGCAGAGTCGGCGTGCGTCATCTGGCTCGTACTGACGCTAGAACGCTGGGCGCTTCCTTGTCCGTCATCCGTTCGGATGAATCCGCCTCGCCCCGCGACAGCCTGCCGAATCACCACCGCAGCCGGGCCGGAACCTGGCACAGTCAGGCGCCGTGCGCGATCAGCTGGAAGTCGTGGGTCTGCGTTTTGGGAGCCTCGCCGGGGGCGATGACTGTAGCCGTGATGGTGTACTTGCCCGGGACCGTGAGCTTCGGAAGGACAGCCTTCGACGAGGTGCAAGCGTTGTCTCTCGTGCGTTCATTGAACCCTGCGGGGCCCGTGACGTCGACGACCATGGCACAGTCTCCACTGTCGAAGTTTCCGTTCTGGCCCCGCGAGCGAACGCTGATTCGCGGCTCAGGCCCGTCACCCTCCTCGGCGCCCATTTGCAGGAGGTCCGGTCCCACGGAGTAGCGGCTGGTGATCGTGATGGCGATCGACAAGATCGCGGGACCGGCAGGCGTGCTGGGAGCGGCACGTGATGCCGAGTTCACCGGCGACGACGACGGAGACGACGAAGACGCATGCTCGGCTGGTGATGACGGTGCTGGCTCCGTCGCTGCCGTGGACGAGAGTGCCGGTGGTGGCGACGTAGTTGCAGGGCTCACCGACGGGGAGGGGCTGCCGCAGGCGGACAGGGGCAGGCCCAGGAGCAGCACAATGCCCACCCAAGCTGGTAGGGGGACTGCCGTCGACGTTGTATTCACCGTCCGATGCTCCCAGCGTCACCGCGCCCGGCGCTGTCCCCCGATCGGATGAATTTCGGCGGGGACCGGATCCTCGGTGCGTGACAGTATCCGCACATGACGATCACCTACGGCGACCGCGACGCCCTCGTCGACGTCGACTGCGAAGTCGGCACCGTGACGGTGACGCCGACACGCACGGGCACCTCGTGGACCGTCCAGCTCGGCGAGATCGAGGCGGTGGGTGTCCGGTACTCCACATTGATGAAGCGGGGACGCTGCGGTTGCCGATGCCGGACAGGCATGGAAGCAGCTCACGGACTTGTCGTTGAACTCCGCGGCTCAGCTGCGCGCGGTGCCGCGCGGAGGCGACACGGATCCGATCGCTTCGCCGCCACCCTGGCGGAGTTCGGCATCTCGATAGTCACCCTCGACGGGAAGGGCCGGCCGACGAAAGGAATTCGACCACCACCACAATTCTCTAGCCGAAATGCTTTCTGACCTGCCAACCCTCCTTGCTCAACTCGTTCAGCGACCTGTCAGAATCGCCCACATGTCCTTCACCGAGATCGCCGAGTACCGGGTCGTCCGCCAACTCGGCGCCGGAGGGATGGGGCAGGTGTTCCTGGTCGAGCACCCGCGACTGCCTCGTCAGGACGCGCTCAAGCTCCTCGATGCCGGCGTCAGCCGGAACGACGACTTCAAGGCCCGGTTCAGGCGCGAGGCGGACCTGCTCGCGCAGCTGTCTCATCCGAACGTCGTCACCCTCTATGACCGCGGCCAGTTCGAGGACCGGCTGTGGATCACGATGGAGTACGTCGCAGGTACCGACGCAGCTGAGCTCGTGAAGGCGGTCGGCGCCGTCGAGCCGACGCTGGCATTGGAGCTCGTCGCGGGCGCAGGAGCGGCACTCGATTACGCATGGCGCAAGAGCCGGATCACGCACCGGGACGTCAAGCCCGCCAACATCCTGCTCGGCGTCGATGACGGTGAGCTGGAGGCGGTCAAGCTCGCGGACTTCGGCATCGCCAAGGCCGCGGGCGAGTCGACATCGCTGACGTCGACGGGGATCACGGTCGGGACGATGTTGTACATCTCGCCGGAGGCGATCGAGGGGGAGGACCTCGACAACCGTGCGGACGTGTACTCGCTGGGGTGCACCGCATTCCACCTGCTGACTGGTCTGCCGCCCTACACCGGGAAGTCGATCACCGCGCTGATGAGCGCGCACCTGACCCAGTTGCCACCGACGATGAGCGAGGTGGCGCCGCAGCTGCCGGCAGAGCTCGATGTGGTCTTCGCGAAGGTGCTGGCGAAGCGTCCTGGCGACCGTTTCCAGAGCTGCGCCGAGTTCGGCGATGCTCTGCGCGTCGCCTTTGAGGGGCACCTCAGCGGTGTCGCCCCGATGGTGGTGCCGGCGGTGCCGAAGCGGGAGATCGCGCCCGATGAGGTCACCGAGGCGCGCGCCGCGACCGGGGCAGCCGGCGACGGGGACGCCACGTACTTGCGGGCTGCAGTAGCTGAGCCGGTCACGAAGTCGCGGACGGTGCCGATCCTCGCGGCGGTCGTGGCGGTGCTGGCGGTCGCGGCGACGGGACTCGGCGTCTACGTGAGCCGGTCGGGCGGGGACAAGGCGCCCGTTGCGCAAGCGACGACCACTGCGTCGGTGCCACTGGTCCCAACAACGGTGTCGGTGAGCGAGACGACGACACCGCCGGTGACAACCACCACGGCGGTCACCACGACGACATCTACCACGACCGTGCCGACCACGACGACTGTTGCAGGTCCGAAGGCGTGCGGTACCTATTCACGCCCGACGGTTCCCGGTTCGTACTCGTTGTCGGTCACCAAGGGGTCCGTGACCTGTGCTTCGGCGCGTCAGACTATGACTGACTTCTATGACGGCAAGGGGACGAACAAGGCCCGCAGTTACGCAGACGTCGGCATCTACCTCTGTATGTGGAACTCGGCCGGCGAGATCGACCGCACCGGGATTGTGAGCTACTGCGAGGGAGGGGGTTCACGCTTCGAGGTGAGTCAGACTTAGCGTCAACGTCTTCAAGGTCTGGCCGCTGACTGCCCATGTCCCCGAGCAGTGGCGTGATCCGCATGGTGTCCTCCAGGGGCACGATCGCCCGGCACATCGGGTCGTGGCCTATAACCCCCAGTATCCGCGCCCTCGACCCCCAGAAACGAGAAAAGACCGGGTAAGAACCCGGTCTGTCCTCGAACTATTGTGCGCCATCAGGGACTCGAACCCCGAACCCGCTGATTAAGAGTCAGCTGCTCTGCCAATTGAGCTAATGGCGCGTACTTGCTCGCCTCGTGCTCTCGCTCGCTGCGTGCTGAAGTACTCTAGCAAGACGGAACGGGAAACATGAAATCGGCTGTTCAGGTGGTGTTTCTGCGCTCGTAGCCCGAGCTTGCGCGCCGGCCCACCGCGTGGGCGCTGGCACCGCGCCGGAGCCTCTGCTTAGCTGGGCGCATGACCGTCCCCGGAACCCCCGTCGACCCCGGAGCCGCCGGTGCCACCGGCCCCGCCGAGGTGCTCAGACCACCGGCTCATCAGGTCTCGCCCCGCGCGAAGACATGGTGGACGGTGCGCGCCGCGATCCGCTGGGTCATCGTGATCCCCGTGGTCACAGTGGTTCTCGCCGTCATCCCCGCCGTGCCGTGGGCCGTCGCGTTCCTGGCCTTCTTCGTCCTCGCCGTCCCGGCTGCTGTGCACCTGATCGTCATGCCGCGGTTCCGGTACGCGTTCCACCGCTGGGAGATCAATCCGGTCGCGGTGTACTCGCAGGCGGGCTGGCTCACCCGCACCCGGGTGCTGATCCCCGTCTCGCGCGTACAGGTGATCGACACCGTCGCCGGACCGCTGGAGCGCGCCTTCGGCCTTTCGACGGTGACGGTGACCACGGCATCGTCTGCGGGCACCGTGCGGATCTCGGGGCTCCCGACCGAGACCGCGCAGTCCATCGCGGCGAGCCTGACCGTCAGCGCGGCGGAGGACGCTGATGACGCGACCTGACGAGACCGAGTGGAACCGGCTGTCGCCGTGGGGGATCGCGACCCGCGTGATCAAGTCGATCCCGTCGCTCATCCCCGCCCTGATCGGCGTCTTCTTCCTGGGGCGCGCCGTGGGGCCCGTCTTCTTCGTCATCGCCGGTGTGGCGATCAGCGTGCTGGTGGGCCTCCTTCCGTGGCTCACCACCCGCTGGCGCGTCACCGAGGATCAGCTCGAACTGCGACACGGCCTGGTGCGCAAGATATCCGCCACCGCGCGCCGCGACCGGATCCGCAGCGTCGACGTGACCGCCGGCCCGATCGAGCGCGCCCTGTCGCTGCGCAAGGTCGTCGTCGGCACGGGCGTGGGCGGCAAGGAGTCCGCGCTCGTGCTGGATCCGATCCCGGCCGCGCTCGCGGAGCATCTGGGGCGGGACCTGCTGCGGCGCACGGCGGCACCGACGGCACCATCGAACCCGGACACGCACGCCGACGGCGATAACGCGCCCGTAGTAGCCCCTGAGCGCCCCGAGGAGGAGCTCGCGCGCCTGCGCCCGGGCTGGATCCGCTTCGCCCCCTTCTCGCTCACCGGGTTCGCCGTGGTGGCGGCCGGCGCGGGCATCGGGTTCCGGATCGTCGACGAGGCGGGCCTGCGCGAGCGCGGCTCGGAGCTCGCGGAGTCCTGGTTCGCCCGGATCCTCGATCTCGGTGCGGCTGTGATCATCCCGGGCGCGATCGTGCTGGTCGTCGTGCTGTCGGTCCTCGTGTCGGTCGTCGCCTACGTGCTCGCGTTCTGGGGCTTCCGCCTGGTCCGCCGCGCCGACGGTGCGCTGCACACCACCCGCGGCCTCATCTCCACCGTGGCGGCCACGATCGAGCGCAAGCGCGTGCGCGGTGTCCAGCTGCACGAACCGGTGCTCATGCGCATCCCGGGCGGCGCGAAGCTCAGAGCGATCGCGACGGGGACCGATCGCAATCCGACGTTGCTCCCGCCCGCGCCGCGCGAGGAGGCGGTGCACGTCGCGGACGCCATCCTGGGCCGGCCCGGCGCGGTGGAGACGCCGCTCGTCGCGCACGGTCCAGCGGCGGTGCGTCGCCGCTACACCCGTGCGGTGGCGGCGGTGGCCGTGCCCGTGGTCGTGTTCGGCGGCGTGGCGGTCGCCGCTGCATTCGTCCCCGACTGGTGGGCGTTGTTCCCGGCCGCGATCGCTCTGGTGCTGCTGCTGGGGTCCGTCGGCGCGGCATCCGTCCGTGCTCGGCATCTCGGTTCGGCGACGAGCGAATCGACGGTGTCCATCGGTTCGCCCACCCTGGCGCGCACCCGCACTGTCCTCGAGTTCGACGGGGTGATCGGCTTCGTCACCACCGAGACCTTCTTCCAGCGGCGTGCCCGGGTTGCGACGCTGACCGTCGCGACGGCCGCGGGCGCCTTCGGTGCCGTCGATCTCACGCCCGAGCGCGCGGCGGAGGTCGCGCGCACCGTCGAACCCGAGATCGTGACCGCCTTCCTGACCACTGGCGGGAGCGCCGTCAGCGAGGCGTGAGTCGGAACAGTTTGATGGTGCGGCCGCCGGCCCAATCGATGTAGTCGTCGTAGGCGGGCCACACCGCGACGATGCTGGGCCACAACCGCTTCCGGTCCGCCTCCGAGACCCTCCGGGCTCGCACCTGCGTGCGGCGGGTGCCCAGCAGGACCTCCGCGTCGGGGTTCGCCTCGAGGTTGTACGACCACGCCGGGTGGTGCTTCTGGCCGAAGTTGGACGCGATCACCACGTAGTCCTCGCCGTCGCGCACGTACAGCAACGGCACCGTGCGGGCCAGTCCGCTCCGCTTGCCCACCGTGGTCAGCGTGAGCTGGGGGAGCAGCGCCTCGGGGATGAGATGCACAGCGCCGCCGCTGATCCGGGTGACGGCCTTGTCGAGCGGCACGGTGGCGCGCACCATGCGGGACACCGCCTTGTGCTTGCCCAGCTGCAGGAACCGCGTCTTGAGGTCGTCCAGGATCGCCATGGCGGCAGTGTAATGACATCCGAGCCCCGCCGCGCGGGGATCGGCGTGTCAGCGCGTCGCGAGCTGGGCGCCGCCCGCGGCGCGGAGCACCGCGTTCAGCGAGTAGTACTGCGTGAGCCGCTGCGTCACCTGGCCGGAGTCGCTGTCGGTGAGGGTCACGGCGTCGGTGATGATCCCGATCGCCGCGTTGTCGGAGGTCCGCACCAGCGGCCCACCGCTGTCGCCCTGCGTGGTGACGATGTCCGAGACCACCCAGTCGTTCATGACCTTGGTGACCTTGCCGCACCGTCGGCCGTTCACGGATCCCAGCTGGCACACGGGATCACCGACGCGCGCGGTGCCCACGGAGCGCGGCGCCATGCCGGGCGCGGACGCCAGCAGCTTCACGTCCGGGTCGGTGAGCCGGAAGGTGCCCCAGTCCGGGCCGAACGGGTCGACGGGGGAGTAGTGCCCGGGGCGATTCGGGTCCTCCTTGACCTGGGGGGCCTGGGACTGGACGACCTCGCCGACGATCCACTTCTTCACGCCGACCGGCTGCTGCGGCGCACCGCAGTGCCCCGCCGTGACGCCCAGCCGCTCGCCGTTCGGTGCGGTGACCGCGAAACCCATGGTGCACTGCAGGGATTCGAAGCGGCCGCCACCGAGCGAGCGCTGCAGGATGTCGATGCGGTCACCCGGCGCCACGGACTTGGGGGCGGGGGTCTGCGTCGGTGCGGTACTCGGGGTCGACGGTGTGCTCGTCCGCGGTGCGGAGGGCGCCCCGGGCTTCGGCGTCGCGGAGGTGCTCGGCTTCGCAGGAGCGCTCGGCTTGGGCGAGGACGGAACGGCCGGCGAAGGAGCTGGAGCCGCGGTGGCCGTCCCCGGGATCAGCAGGGCTCCCGTTACCAGAGCGGTGACCACCCCGATCGTTCCGCGTCGCAGTGCCGCACCGTTGCGCGTCCCGTCGGCCAAGGTCGAACCCTCCTAGGGTCTCGGTCTCCAGTCGTGAATCGGCGCGCGTCGAAAGCGCCGCAGAAAATCGTCGCCGAGCCTACCATTCCCGGTGCACTGCTTCGAATGAGATCAGTGTGCCGAACTGGGCTTTCATCACCGGCAAAACCATGCATGAACAGCCAGTTCCGGTTCTCGGATAAGAGGGGACACCTGTGTCGGACCAGACCTATCAGACGATCGCCGTGACACTGTATTTCGCCGCGATGCTGTACATCGGTTGGAGCGCCTACCGGCGCACCAAGGACAACCTCGACGAGTACATGCTCGCCGGTCGAGGTCTCAAGCCGTGGGTGGCGGCGCTGAGCGCGGGCGCCTCCGACATGTCGGGCTGGCTGCTGATGGGCCTGCCCGGTGCCATCTACGCCAAGGGGCTCGTCGAGGCGTGGATCGCGATCGGACTGACGATCGGCGCGTGGCTGAACTGGAAGTTCGTCGCGCCCCGTCTGCGCTCGTACACCGAGGTCGCCGGCAACTCGATCACCATCCCGAGCTTCCTCGAGCACCGGCTGCGCGACCGGTCCCGTGCCCTGCGCATCGTGTGCGGCCTGATCATCCTGGTGTTCTTCACGTTCTACGTCTCGAGCGGCATGGTGGCGGCCGGCAAGTTCTTCGACAGCACCTTCGGCGTGCAGTACATGCACGGCATGCTGATCGTCGCCGTGGTCACGATGATCTACACCCTGTTCGGCGGCTTCCTCGGAGCCACGCTCACCGACGTCGCGCAGGGCCTGCTCATGCTGGCCGCGCTCGTCGCCGTCCCGATCGTCGCGCTCATCAAGGTCGGCGGACCGTCGATCACCATCGACACCGTCGACTCGGTGAACCCTGATTTCTTCAGCCTGTTCGCGGGCGGCACCGCCCTCGGCGTCATCTCCGCCGCCGCGTGGGGCCTCGGCTACTTCGGCCAGCCGCACATCATCGTGCGGTTCATGGCGCTGCGCACGCCGCAGGAGGCCACGACGGCCCGGCGGTTCGGCATCAGCTGGATGGTCGCCACCGCGCTCGGCGCGATCGCCACCGCCTTCATCGGCATCGCGTACTTCGCCCTGCATCCGGAGAAGGCGCCGAAGGACCCCGAGACCGTGTTCCTGGTCCTCGCCCAGATCATGTTCCACCCGTTCGTCGCGGGCCTGGTGCTGGCCGCCGTCCTCGCCGCGATCATGTCGACGGTGTCCTCGCAGCTCGTCGTCTGTTCGTCGGCGCTGGTGGAGGACCTGTTCAAGATCTTCGCCGAGAAGACCGGCCGGGACACGCAGATCTCCGACAAGACCTACGTGCTGCTGGGCCGCCTCGGCGTGCTCATCGTCGCGGTGATCGCGGTGCTGCTCGCCATCGACCCGTCCGACAGCATCCTCGAACTCGTCGGGTTCGCCTGGGCCGGTTTCGGATCCTCGTTCGGCCCGATCGTCATCCTGGCGCTCTTCTGGCGCCGGCTCACTGCCGCGGGCGCGCTGTCGGGCCTCATCGTCGGTGCGGCCGTCGCCTTCGTCTGGGGCCAGTGGCCGCCCTTCGATCTCTACGAGATCGTCCCGGGCTTCCTCGCGAACCTCGTGGTCGCCATCGGCGTCAGCCTCGCCACCTTCAAGGTCGACGGTGCCGTCGACGCCGAGTTCGACCGTGCGGCCGCGCTCGCGGCGAAGGTGCCCGCGTAGGGAGTCGGTGGGCGAGGGGTACGGATCGGCCCTCCCGGGCTACTTCACGTCGGGGATGAAGACGCAGGACATGTTCGCGTCGTTCGCGTAGCAGCGGACCTTCCCGCCCTTCTCGGCGTGCTCGCCGAGCACGGCCGGGTCCGAGGTCGCCTTCGGCGGCTGCTGCCAGGGATGCCAGGCGAGGAGGCCGCTGATCAGCACGGCGATCGTGATGATGATGTGCCCGAGAGTCACCTGCCGGGGCTTCGGCGCGGCCGAACCGCTCGTCGGAGCGGGCGTCGGAGCGGGCGTCGGAGCGGCGTCGGACGCCGGCGTCGTGTCATCGTGGTTATTCGAGGTTTGCGAAGTCACAGGACAAGTAGATCACTCCCGGCCCGCTCGCTCGGAACGAGTCCCAGCTCATGCCCGAGAAGCAGCCCGCCTGACGGGTGAACGCGCACGGCTAGGCTCGTCCGATGTCCACGGTTGTGAGGATCCGAGCCCTGCCCGGCACCGTGCAGTTGCTCCTCGCCTCGTACTTCCTTTTCAACGTGGGTTTCTACCTGGTGGTTCCCTTTCTCGCGGGACACCTGGAGTCCCTCGGAATGGCGGGAGCGACGATCGGGCTGGTCCTCGGGCTGCGGACCTTGTCGCAGCAGGGCATGTTCTTCGTCGGCGGTGCACTGTCGGACAGGTTCGGGGCGCGCCGGATGATCCTGTCCGGCATCGCCATGCGGGTGGTGGGATTCGTCGTCCTCGCGTTCGCCGGAAGCGTTGCCACGGTGGTCGTCGGCACGCTCCTCTCCGGCTTCGCCGCCGCGCTGTTCGCGCCTGCCGTTGAGTCCACCAATGCGATCTGGGGGCGCCGGCTCGAGGATGAAGGCGTGCTTCCGCGCGCAGAGCTCTTCGGGCTGGAGCAGATGTCCAGCCGCGCAGGGAACGTCGTCGGCCCCGCGGTGGGCGCGGCGTTGATCTGGGCCCCGTTCAGCGCCGTCACGGTCATCTCGGCGCTCCTTTTCGTCGTTATGTGGGTGGGCTTCTGGCGACTGCTGCCGCACGACGCCGCGCCCGGAGATGCGGGCGCGAAAGTCGCCGTTGCCTGGCGGACGGTGACCCGCAACGGCAGGTTCATGCTCCTGGCGGTGTTCGGCTCACTCCAGCTCGGCGCCTACGGACTCGTCTACGTCTCGTTGCCCGTGGAACTGTTGCGGACCGACGCGGAGGGCTGGCTCGGCTGGATCTTCGCCGGCGCGGCCGTCCTGGTCATCGCTGGTCAGCCGGCAGCGGTCGCCATGGGGCGGCGGCTCGGCCGCAGACGTGCGGTCGGGCTGGGGCTCGGCACCATGGGGATGTCGTTCCTGCTCCCGGTCGCCACGGCAGGGCACCCCGACGGCGGTCACCTCGTCGCCGTGATCGCGTGGGTGGTGGTGCTGCACCTCGGGCAGATGCTGTTGGTCCCGCCGCTGAGGGACGCCGCCGGAGTCCTTGCAGGGGAGCGGTATCTGGGGGCGCACTACGGGATGCTGGCCACGCTCGGCGGTGTGACCTCGCTCCTGGTGTCGCTCGGCGCGGGTTGGGGGTACGACCGAGTCGCCGACGGTGCCCCTGCCTGGCTGGGGTGGGCGATCATGGCGGCGGTCGTCATCGTCGCTGCTCTCGGCCTGCGAGCGGTGACCCCGCAGGCCGAGTGAGTCAGCGTGGGAGCGCGGCGGCCAGGCGGCCGACGATCTCGTTCGTGACGTAGGGGATGGTCACGGGGTTCGGCATGGAAAGGGCATCGCTGACCACCGCATCCAAGCCGACGAGCCGCTTCTGCGCGACGACGGGGAGCGATGCGAACGTGGGCTCGTTCTCCACCTGCGCCCGATCGCGCTCCCAGTTGTCGAACACCAGGACGTCCGCGTCGAGAAGTGGGAAGTTCTCGGCGGACAGCTCGGTGTTGAGCTTGCCGCCGGCGAACCGATCGGCGAGTGCCGCCGGAGGGGTGAAGCCCAAGCCTCGGAGGATCTGGAACCGCGCGGACTCGGGCCCGAAAGCGCGCAGTTTGCCGTCCTTCCACCGGATCACGAGAACGGCGGTCTTCCCCGCGAAGGCCGGGTTGGCGGCCTTGGCCTTGGCGACGGTCGCTTCGGCACTTGTGATGAGGTCCTCCGCCTGGTTCGGCTTGCCCACCGCTCGGCCCACCCGGCGGGTCACGTCCTGCCAGGGGAGAGCCCAGTCCGTGTCTCCCGCCGCATGGAGCACGGTCGGGGCGATCCCGCTGAGCTGCTGGTACCGCTCGGCGGTGATCGCGTTGTTCACCGCCAGGATCAGATCGGGGCGCGTCGCAGCGACCTGTTCGATCGAGAAGGCGCTCGTCGCATTCGGAAGCGGGGTCGGTGCGCCGGCCGCGAGATGCTTCGACCATTGCCCGATGCCGGTGTCGGTGGAGCCCGTCCACACGGGTGCCAGCACTGGCGTGATTCCCAGTGCCAGAAGCGAATCCTGGTCACCGATGCCGACCACCGCCACCCGCCGCGGGGGAACGGCAATGGTGGTCGAGCCGTGGACGTGCTGGATCGTGACGGGGAAGGCGCCGGGCTCGGCGCCCGCGGCAGCGCTGCTGGGCGACGTCCTATCGTCGCCCGTACTGCCGCAGGCGGCGACGAGCGCAGCTGCGCCGGCGGTGGCGAGTGAGGTGAATCCCAGCCGGAGTGCGGTGCGGCGATCCATGGATGCGGCCATGTGTTGTCCTTGTCTCGAACCTATGAAGAAGGTGAGCCTAAGCTATATGGAATCGCATACGGTGCGGCGGTCGTTGCGCGGCGAGCCGCAGGACTGGTGGGTCGGCGGCCTGCTGGAGCGGCCACTCCGATCGCGGAGCCCGGTCATACGGCGCTCTCGCACAGGGACTGCGCCATCGCCTCCCACTCGCCGCGGACCCCGGGATCCACCGGTCCGAACTGCGTCAACATCGCAGAACACGACCCGCCCGCGTCGTACAGCTCGATCGCCGAGACGGAGCCCGCCGGGCCGGATGAGCGCACCACCGCGCAGCCCTCCACGCGGGCGAGGTCGATGTCGACGGCGGCATCGGCGAACCCTGTGAGTAGGCGCGGACCTTCGCGCAGGGCGGCGTGGATCTCGCCGCGGCAGGCTTGCGCCATTCCTTCGAAGGCCACCGCGAGATCGACCGGAAGGCCGCTGTCGCAGAGGAACTCGAAAATGCGTGGCACCCAGTCGGGCGTGATCTGGCAGTAGCGCTCGTTTCCTTCGGCGCACAGCGAACGGAGTCGTTCGCGGCCGCCGGTCAGGATCGCGTCGATACTCGCCGTCGCTCCGACGGGGCTCTGGGAGGGCGGAGGTTCGGGCTCGGTCCCGAAGTACAGCGCGCGATGCGGGTCGGACGGCGCCAGGTGGCCGAGGGCGCGCACGATCATCCGATCGGACTCTCCGGTCACGAACGCGCGGTGCAAGGCCGCGCCGCGGCGGTCGGTGAGGCCGACCATACTGGCATCCGCTGGTCCGCCCGGAGTGTCGTCGTCCGTGAGCGCGCCGACGACGCGGTCCGGCGCGAAGCGCAGCGCGATACGACCGGGAGTCACGGTGAAGGGCTCGCCGCACCGGGTGGGACGGTCGTACCTGCCCTCGTGGGCGAGGGTCGCGACCATGGACTCGGTCACGCCGACCGCCTCGTCGAGCAGGGGGAAGGAGCCCGCCACCTGGGTGGCCGACGCCCCGTCGACGCTGACGCAGCCACGTGCGCGCTGCAGGGGGCACCGCCCCCGGTCGCGGCCGCAGCCGGGGCAGGAGCGCGGCCGCATCAGTAGACGTCCCGCACGTAGCGCTTCTCCCGTTTGAGGGTCGCGACGTACTCGTCGGCGTCATCGGCGCCACGGCCCCGCTGGGAGGCGATCACCTCCCGCAGCGTTCGGTCCACGTCCTTCGCCATGCGCGCGGCGTCACCGCACACGTAGAAGTAGCCGCCGTCCTCGAGCCACCCGTACAACTCGGACGCCGCCTCGAGCATTCGCGTCTGGACGTAGACCTTCTCAGCCTGATCGCGCGAGAACGCCAGGTCCAGGCGGTGCAGCACCCCGGAGGCGGTGAACTCGGCGAGCTCGTCGGCGTAGATGTAGTCGGTTGCGCGGTGCTGGTCGCCGAACAGCAGCCAATTGCGGCCCGTCGCCGCGGACGCCGCGCGCTCGTGGAGGAAGGCGCGGAACGGGGCGATGCCGGTGCCGGGGCCGACCATGACCACGGGACGGTCGGGATCGGCCGGAACGCGGAAGGCCGCGTTCGGCTGGAGGTGGATCCCGATCGGGTCCTGGTCGGTCGCGCGGTCGGCGAGGAAGGTCGAGCACACGCCACGGTGCTCACGCCAGGATCCCTGCCCGTACCGCACCGCCGCGACGGTGAGGTGGATGCGGTCGGGGCTCGTCAGCGGGCTCGACGAGATGGAGTAGGCGCGCGGCTGGAGGGGGCGGAGCAACTCGGCCAGTTCCGCGGGATCGAGACGCGCACCCTCGCATTCGTACAGGAGGTCGAGGACGTCGCGGCCCCACAGCCACGCGTCCAACGTGTCCCGCTCGCCGCGCGCCAGGACGGCGGCGAGGTCGGAACGGGGAGACCGCTCGGCGAGGGTCTTGAGCAGATCCTTCGACGGCGTCGTGATCTCCCAGTCCGTGGTGAGCCGGCTGGACAGCGGAGCACCGTCGGCGTCCGCATCCGGCGCTGCGCCCAGCGCGGCCAGCACGGCGTCCACCAGAGCCGGATCGTTGCGCGGCACCACGTTCAGGGCGTCGCCCGCGGCGTATTCGATACCGCTGTCGCCGAGGTCGAACTCGAAGTGGCGGATCTCCTTGGCGCTTCCCGGGGCGGAGAGGAGGCGGTTCTCCACGAGCCGGGACGGGAAGGGGTTCTTCTTGTTCCATCGCGATCGGGGCTTCGACGGTGCCGCGGGCGCACTGGGAACGGGCACCGCCGCGGCGTCGCCGGGATCGAGGTGCGTGGACTGCGTGCGCAGCCGCGCCACGACGTCCGTCAGCCAGGCCGTCGCCGGTTCTTCGAAGTCCACATCGCAGTCGACCCGCGGTGCGAGCCGGGACGCACCGAGCTGTTCGAGCCGGGTGTCGAGGATCTGTCCGGCACGGCAGAAGTCCTCGTAGCCGCTGTCGCCCAGCGCGAGGACCGAGAACTCGAGGTGCTCGAGTCGTGGCGCGGTGTCGGAGGACAGAGCCTCCCAGAACAGCTCCGCGTTGTCGGGCATCTCGCCCTCGCCGTACGTGGACGTGACCACCAGAAGATGTGTCGCCGCGGCCAGCCGGTCAGGATCGGCGTCGTCGAGCGCGGCGAGGTCCGCGCCGAGGCCGTTCTCCCGCAGGAGCGCTACCAGTCGTTCCGCGAGGTCCTCGCTGTTGCCCGTCTGCGTGCCGTAGAGCACGGTGGCGTGCAGCGTCGCTGCGTTCGTGGCGTCGGCCGTGTCGGCCTGCGCCGCTGCCAAGCCCGCGATGAAGCCCGAGAGCCACGCCCGTTGGTCCCCGGTGAAGACGTCGATGAGGGCGGACGTATCCGCCTCGGGCAGAGCATAGGTGGGAGTGCTCATGCCAGCGTCTCCTTCGCGAACCGCACCAGGTCGGGCATCGCACCGTCGACCAGCATGGCGTTGACCGTTGCGCCGTCGAGCACAGCGGCGTTGCGGGCTCGGTGGTGCAGGATCCAGCCGTACGTGGCGGGGGCGTCCATGCTCAGCACGTTCCGTTCCTCCAGCGACGTGGTGTAATCGCCGAGCCGTTTGGTGGCGATCAGCGCCGCGAGTTCGGCGTCGTCGTAGGCCTCGAGCCGACCGCGTAGGTACTTGGTGAGACGCTGCCGGACCGCGAAGTCCTCAGTGAGCACCAGGTTCCGGGCGCGCGCCGAGACCCGCGGATCGTCGTGTCCGGATGCGCCCGAGACGCGCTCGGCGGCCACCTCCTGTGCGAGCGACAGGACCGTGAACGACGAGAGCAGGGAGAAGGCGTGCGGGGAGCGGGTGTCGCCGAACTGGGGTGCCGTGCCGCCGCCGACGGGTGTGCCGGCGCGCAGCGAGCGCTTGAACTCGCGCAGGCGGTCCGCGGCGACGGAGCCCGCCAGTTCGTCGAGCAGCTCCTTGCGGCCGTGCACGGCCCAGATGTGGTCGGCGTCCTGGTAGTGCACCAGCGCGAGGGGCGTGCCGACGACGATGTTCTCGCGGGTGTCCGCCCAGTCCGCGAGGAGGCGTGCGGCGAGCGGCGATCCGGTCGCCTCCGCGTGCCAGGCGAGCATGGTCCGCACCGCGACCTCGTGGAAGGGCGGGGTGTGTGGGCCGACGAGGGTCTCGACGTGCAGCGACGAGCTCGCCGCTCCGGCGATCCGGCCCTCGGGATCGTACTGGTAGACGAAACCGCCGCTCATGCCGTTGCCCAGGCCCTTGCCCACGCCGCCGAGGTTGAGCACCGCGCCGCCGGTCATGTACTCGCAGCAGTACTCGCCGACCCCCTCGACGACGGCGGTGGCGCCCGAGTTGCGCACGGCGAAGCGGTCGCCCGCCTCGCCCTGCACGAAGGTGCGGCCGCCGGTCGCGCCGAAGAGCGCGAAGTTGCCGATCAGGACGTTGGCGCCGGCGTCGGCGCCTCCGCCACCGGGGGAGCGGACCGCGATGCGTCCGCCGCATTGGCTCTTCGCGACGCCGTCGTTGGCGGTTCCGGTGTGCTGCAGGTCCATCCCGTCGGTGCAGAAGACGCCGAAGGACTGTCCGGCGCTGCCGTGCGAACGGACGACGACGGCACCGTCGGCGAGGAAGCGGCGTCCGCGTTCGTCGGTGAGCACCGCGGGGTGGTCGTCGGGCAGCGGCGCGCCCGTGAAGGCCCCGCGCTGGTCGGCGCCGGGATGATTGAGGATGCGTTCCAGGTCGATGGCGAGTTGGCCGCCCACCGACTTGTTCGGGTTCGCCAGCGCCACGCCGTCGATGACGATCGACTCGGCTCCGCCGCCGAACAGGCGGTCGCGCACCTCGCGCAGGAGGCGGTCGTCCACCGCGTAGTCCTTCTCGAGGTACACGGGATCCTCGACGGTCCGCGGTGCGGGTGCGTGCAGCATCGCGCGCACGTCGAGATGGCCCACTGCCGCCGGGTGTTCGAGCAGCTGGAGCAAGTCGGTGCGCCCGCGCGCCTCCCGCAGCGACCGGAGCCCGAGCCGGGCGAGCAGAGTGCGGACGTCGTGCGCGATGTTGAGCAGGTACTGCGCGAGCGCGCGCGGATCCCCGTCGAAGACCTCGGGGTTGGTGGTGAGCCCGGCCGGGCACTTGAGGTTGCAGTTCTTGGCCATGACGCACTTGAGCATCATCAGGGCGGTGGTGCCGAACTCGAAGGAATCACCGCCGAGCAGTGCGGAGACCACCACGTCGCCGCCGGTCTGGTGCGCGCCGGAGCAGCGCAGAGTCACCTTGTCACGCAGGCCGTTCGCGACCAGCGCCTGGTGCACCTCGGCAACGCCGATCTCCGCGGACCGTCCGGCGTACTTGAGGCTCGTCACGGCTGCCGCGCCGGTGCCGCCGGTGTTGCCGGCGACGTTGATGACGTCGGCGCCGGCCTTCGCGACGCCGACCGCGATCGTCCCGATGCCCTCGGAGGAGACGAGTTTGACGATCACCCGCACGCGCGCCGCCTTGCAGTCGTGGATGAGCTGCGCCAGGTCCTCGATCGAATAGGTGTCGTGGTGCGGTGGGGGAGAGATCAGTTCGATGCCGGGGGTGCCGCCGCGGGCGGCCGCGATGTCGACGGTGACCTTCGGCCCCGGCAGCTGTCCACCTTCGCCGGGCTTGGCGCCCTGGCCGATCTTGATCTCCAGTTCCTCGAGCATCGGATCCGCGAGGTAGCCCGACCAGATGCCGAACCGGCCCGAGGCGAACTGTTTGATCCGCGAGCCGCGGATGGTGCCGTACCGCGTGCGGTGCTCGCCGCCCTCGCCGCAGTTGGACATGCCGCCGACCATGTTCGTGCCGTGCGCGACGGCCTCGTGGGCGGTGGCGACGAGTGCGCCGTGGCTCATTGCGCCCGACGCCAGGGTGCGGGTGATCTCGTGCGCCGGTTGCACATCGTCCAGTGGAAGCGATCGCGGCGCCGCGCACAGGAGCGTCAGGTAGGTGTGCGCCCGTCCCGTGGCAGCGATCAGGGCGCCGGTCGCTCGGCCCGCTTCGATCGTGACCTCATCGGTGAACAGTTCGCGGAGGAACTCGGCGAACCCGGCGTAGGCGGTGTCCGCCTGGTGCTCCGGGGTGTCGGTCAGGCGCACTGCGAACCGGCCGTCCGGCACGGTGTCGACGGTGAGACCCCGCGTCGGCAGGCTCGTATTGCCCTCCAGGGAGAAGCGGGCGAGCTCGCGGTGGAACTCCTGCGCCGTCGCGAGCATCGTGACGTCCGCGGGCAGCGCCAGCACGTCGCGCAACGCGGACGGGCGGCGCTCGCGTTCGACCAGGGTGGCGGCGAGGAACTCCCGATAGCCGTCGGTGATCTCGAAGCCGTCGATCTGGCGCGGGAGCAGCGCGTTGAAACCGCTGTTGCGGTACGCGTCGTCGTCGAGCCCGAAGGCGTCCTCGAGCCGGGAGAGGGTCAGCAGGCGCAGCGAGGTGGAACCGATGCCGTCGGGCCCCGTCAGGGCGAGGGGTTCCTCGGCCATCCGGGTGAAGCCGCGCACGGCGTTGACGCCGTACGAGTGCCCGGCACCGTCGGAGCGCTCCTTGAACAGGCCCAGTAGCGGCACGTCGCGCTCCTCGGCGACGGAGGCCGCTCGCTCGTGCCAGTCGGAGTTGGCCTCCGCGATCCGCGCGAAGCCCACGCCGCCGACGGGCGCGTCCAGGTGCGGGAAGATGCGGGACAGCACCGGATCCCGCGTATCCAGGTAGTTCGGTTCGAAGAACTGGCCGCCGATGTACGACTCCGCCGTGCACAGGCCCACACGGCCCATCGTCTTGGCGAGCGACTTCTCCGCAGCCTTGCGGAACCGGTCGAAGGCGCGATCGGTGTCGGTGATCTCGCCGGCGAGCGCCGCGTCCGCGGGGAACCGTTCCTCGGCGCGCAGGCGCGCGGAGAGCGAATACACCGCCGACGCGCCGAACCCCAGCGCCGAGGCGATGTGATGGGAGGACGGCAGCTGGCCGCTCTCGGCGAGGAGTGAGAGCCGCAGGCGCAGGCCCGTCTCGGTGAGCCGGACGTCCGCGGCGGCGAGGGAGAGCAGGAGGGGAAGCGGCGCATGCGACGTGGAGACGCCGCGGTCGGTGAGCACGGCGATGCCGCCACCCTCGCGGGCGAAGGTCTCGACGTCGTCGCACAGCCGCTCGACCGCGGCGAGCACGGCGTCGGCGTTGGCCGTCGCATCCGCGGAATCGGGGCGGTACAGCAGGTCGAACTGCCGGACCCGGGTCACCTGCTGGTGGCGGAGTTTCACCATGTCGAGGTGGCTGAGGATCGGTGACTCGACGACGATCTGCGGCGCGGTGTGGCCGTGCTCGGCGTTGCCCAGAGCCACCCGCATGCTCATGGCCTCCGTCTCGCGGATCGAGTCGAGTGGCGGGTTCGTCACCTGCGCGAAGCGCTGTGAGAAGTACTTGGCCATGCCGCCCTCGTGGTCCGACAGGGCGTTGATCGCGTTGCCGTAGCCCATCGCCGAGATCCGCTCCGCGCCGTCGGCCAGCATCGGGTCGAGCAGGAACCGGAAGCTCTCCTGGTTGAGGGAGTAGGCGACGTACCGGCCGTGCAGGCTGAGATCGCCCGGGTATCCGAGGGTCCCGGCGTCGCGCTGAATCGGCGGCGGTGCGATATCGGCGAGATTCACCCGGGCGGCGCCGAGCAGCGCGGCGTAGTCGCGGCGCGCGGCCAGCAGGTCGAGTGCCTCGCGCGTGCGGCGGACCCGAGCGTCGCCGGCGCGGTGGTCCACGTAGAGCATGCCTCCGGCCTCGATGCGTCCGCGATGGACCACCGAGTCCGCGGGGAACGGGACCTGCCCGGCCTCCGAGGCGACGACGACGTACTCCGCCGTTTCGACGGTGCGCAGTGGGCGCAGGCCGAGCCGGTCCAGGCGCGCGCCGACCACGTCACCGTCGGAGAAGATGAGCGCGGCCGGGCCGTCGTTCTTCTCCTCGCCGAGGGAGAAGTACTCGAGCATGTCCCGGACCGGTTGCGGCACCGTGCCGTCGTTCTCCCATGCCGGCGGCATGAGCGAGACGACCGCCTCGACCAGGCCCAGGCCGTCGTCTACGACCCTGCTCTGCAACGACTGGTCGAGGCGGCTCGAGTCCGATTGGCCGGGCGGACGGACGATGGTGCGCGCCTTTGCGCGGGCGACGGCGTCGTCGGCCAGGCGGTTCTTGCGGTCCGTGTTGAGCTCGCCGTTGTGTGCCATCAGTCGGAACGGCTGGGCCATCGAGGGATGCGGCTCGGTGTTGGTGGAGAACCGCGTGTGGAAGTACAAGGTGCACACGGAGTGCCGTGGGTCCGCGAGGTCGGTGAAGTAGCGGATCACCTCGTCGGCGTTGAGTCGCCCCTTGAGGGTCTGGGTGCGCGTGCTCAGTGACAGCGGGTACAGGCCGGCGAGATCCGGGGTGCCGTAGGCGATCCCTTCGATCGCGAGGAGGGCCGCGTTCGCGGCGCGGTCCACGTCGATCCTCGGGATGCCCGACGGTGCCGTGAAGACCCACTGCGTGATGGGGAGCTGATAGGGGAGTGCCGCCGCGCGGATCGCGGTGGGGTCGACGGGGACGTCGCGCTCGGTGATCACTTCGAAGCCGTGGTCGGCGAGCGCCGCGCGGACGAGCGCCCGCGCGGCCGGTCCCTGCTCCGGGGCGGAGGGCAGGAAGAGGTTGGCGACGCCGAACCGGCCGCGCTGCAGGTCGCGGCCCGTGATCGCGCGGAAGAACTCCACGGACAGGTCGACGTTGACGCCGGCCCCGTCACCCACGCCCTCCGCGGACATGCCGCCGCGGTGGGGGATGGCGCAGAGCGCGTGCTCGCCGTAGGCGATCACATCGTGATGCTGGGTGCCGTCCTTGCGGGTGATGAAGCCGACGCCGCAGGCGCTCGACTCCCGGGTGGGGTCGTACAGACCGGTGCGTGGTTCGTTCAACGGATCACTCTCACTCGGGGCGCGGTACCTGAAGTGAGAATGGTAAGGCTAACCTTACGATCTTGCCATGTGGGGTTGGTCACTCCGGAATCTCGATTGCCCCGGAGCTGCGCGCCCCGCAGACTGCGGAGATGGACCCCGGCGAGCTGCTCACCGATCGCCTCACGCTCCGTCGTACCGGGCCGCACCCGGGCAGCGGCGCCGCGGCTACACCGTGGAAGCGTCACATCGGCTGTGCCAGTGGGGTTTCGACACGCTCGGCATTCATCGCATCGATTGGCGGGCAACGACGGGTCCCGGTCGGTCGCGGAGTCGAACGGGTTCGTCGTCGAGGGGGCGCTGCGGCAGCGGGCGATGCTCCACGGCGAGCCTCAGGACTGGTGGGTCGGCGGGCTGCTCTCTCGGCCGGCCTGGCGAACGACGAAGGCCGGCCGACCAGCATTCCTGCTGATCAACCGGCCTTCACCGATTGGGGTGGATGACGGGACTCGAACCCGCGACAGCCAGAATCACAATCTGGTGCTCTACCAACTGAACTACACCCACCAGGTGCCTGGGATCGCCAGGCTCGAAGAACTTTACCCGACGGTTCCGGCGGAATCCAATCGGTATGGCCTCCACCTCGTCGAGCGCGGTGACCGGCGGTTTCAGGCCGGGCCGAGCTCCTGGACGGCCGCCGCGATCTGCTCGGTCGACGGCCCGGGGGCGGGCACGAAGGCGGTGCTGCGGTAGTACTTCAGCTCCCGGATCGACTCCCGGATGTCCGCGAGCGCGCGGTGCGCCAGTCCCTTGTCGGGCTGGCCGAAGTAGATGCGCGGGTACCAGCGCCGGCACAGCTCCTTGATCGAGCTGACGTCCACCATCCGGTAGTGCAGGAAGCCGTCCAGTTCCGGCATCTCCTTGGCGATGAACCGGCGGTCGGTGGCGATCGAGTTGCCCGCGAGTGGCACGGCGCCCGCCTCGATGTGCTCGCGGAGGTAGGCGAGCACGGCCTCCTCGGCCTCGCGCACGGTCACCGTCGACGCCCGGACCTCATCGGTCAGGCCTGAGCGGGCGTGCATCTCCTGCACGACGGGCGGCATGGCCGCGAGCGCTGCGTCGTCCGCGTGGATCACCAGGTCGACGCCCTCGCCGAGGACGTTCAGGTCGCCGTCGGTCACCAGGGCGGCGATCTCGATGAGTCGGTCGGAGGTCAGGTCGAGGCCGGTCATCTCACAATCGACCCATACGAGTTTGTCGTCCACGCCGATCAGCGTAGCCAACGCCGTCAGGTGCCGGGCCGGAGCGAACAGCGAGGGTAGCCTGGCCTCATGAATCCAGTCGGGTCGGTGCCGGAGCTCGAAAAAGCCGTCGGGAAGCCCGTCTCGGCGATGATGCTCAAGACGATCGACCACCTCGACGAGCACTGCCGGACGATCCTCGCGGTCTCCACCGCGGCGGTCCTCGGCTACGTCGACCGCGACGGGGTGCAGCGCACCACACTTCTCGGCGGGGCGCCGGGCTTCGCGTCGGAGACCTCGCCGACGGGGCTCGACGTGGACATCCCGGAGGACGCCGCGGCGGGCGGGGCCTCGCTCCTCGGCCTCGTGCCCGGGTGGCGCGAGACGCTCCGTGTGAACGGCACCGTCGGCGACGGCGGCTTCGCGGTCCTCGAGGCCTACCTGCACTGCGGGAAGGCGGTGATCCGCTCCGGGCTCTGGCAGTCGGCGCCGCCCAGCGCGGCCGCCGCGGTGGCCGACGCCGCCACCATCGGACCGGATGCGGCCGCGTTCCTCGCCGCCGCCCCGTTCGCGGTGATCAGCTCCCGCGACGAGGACGGCCGAGCCGATAGCAGCCCTCGCGGCGACCCCGCCGGTGACCTGCGCGTGCTCGGGCCCACCACCGTCGCGATCGCCGACCGCCCCGGCAACAAACGCACCGACACCCTGCACAACATCGTCACCAACCCCGAGGTCGCTCTGCTCGCCCTGGTCCCCGGCGACGGCCGGACGTTGGAGCTGACCGGTACGGCCACCATCAGCACCGATCACGCACTGCGCGAGCAGCTCGCCGAACGCGGGAAGGCGCCGAGGGCGGTCGTCGTCGTCGAGGTCTCGCGTGCGCGGCTGGCTCGGAGCGAGGGGATCGCCGCCGCGGCGTTGTGGGACCTCGGTCGGCATGCGGACACCGCGGACCTGCCGCGCCCGTCCGCCGTCTGGACCGACCATGTCAAACGCAACACGACCGGCGGCGTCGGTGCGCGAGTGTTGCGGGCCGTGGCGAACGAACGGGTCATGCGGGCCGGAGTCGACCTCGACTACCGCCAGAACCTCTATTGACCCAGGTCTCACGCTAGTGTTTCCCCCGTGACTGACAACGCGAACTCCCCGGCGCAGACCATCGCGGCCGGCTACGAATTCTCGGGCCCCGCGCTGGAGCTCGGCACCGTCCTGGTGGACGGCACCGTCGACCCGTCCGCGAAGGTGCGGATCCCCCTGGCGATGATGAACCGGCACGGTCTCGTCGCGGGCGCCACCGGTACCGGTAAGACGAAGACGCTGCAGCTCATCGTCGAGCAGCTGTCCGCCAACGGCGTGCCCGTCGTGCTCGCCGACATCAAGGGCGACCTCGCGGGTCTGTCCAAGCCCGGCGAGGCGAACGACAAGACCACCGCGCGCGCCGCCGACACCGGCGACGACTGGAAGCCGGCCAACGTGCCGACGGAGTTCGTCTCCCTCGGCACGAACGGTGTCGGCGTCCCGATCCGCGCGACCATCTCCTCCTTCGGCCCGATCCTGCTGTCGAAGGTGCTGGGACTCAATGCCACCCAGGAGTCGACGCTCGGCCTCATCTTCCACTGGGCCGACCAGAACCAGCTCGAGCTGCTCGACCTCAAGGACCTGCGCTCGGTCATCGCGTACCTCACCTCCGCCGAGGGCAAGGCGGATCTCGAGGGCATCGGCGGCGTCAGCAAGCAGACCGCGGGCGTGATCCTGCGCGCCCTGGTCAACCTCGAGGCGGAGGGCGGTGACACCTTCTTCGGCGAGCCCGAGATCGACATGGGCGACCTCATCCGCACCGCCGGCGGCCAGGGCGTCGTCACGCTGTTCGAGCTCGGCGACCAGGCCGCGCGACCCACGCTGTTCTCGACCTTCCTCATGTGGGTCCTGGCCGACCTGTTCGACTACCTGCCCGAGGCCGGCGACCTCGACAAGCCGAAGCTCGTCTTCATCTTCGACGAGGCGCACCTGCTCTTCGCCGACGCCAGCAAGGCCTTCAAGGACCAGGTGGAGCAGACGGTCAAGCTGATCCGCTCGAAGGGCGTGGGCGTGTTCTTCTGCTCGCAGCTGCCCACCGACATCCCGAACCCGGTGCTCAGCCAGCTCGGCGCCCGCATCCAGCACGCGCTGCGCGCCTTCACCCCCGAGGACCAGGCCGCGCTGTCCAAGACGGTCAAGACCTACCCGACCTCGCCTGCCTACAAGCTCGACGAGGCCCTGACCAGCCTCGGCATCGGCGAGGCGATCGTCACGGTCCTCTCCGACAAGGGGGCGCCCACGCCGGTCGCGTGGACCCGGTTGCGCGCCCCGCGTTCCCTCATGTCCGCGATCGGCGACGATGCCATCCGCTCGGCCGCGCAGGCCTCGCCGCTGTGGGCGAAGTACTCGCAGACCGTGGACAACCTCTCGGCGTTCGAGAAGCTCGCGCAGAACGCCCAGCAGGCGCAGCAGGAGAACGCGCCGGCCGAGCAGGCGCCGCCGCCCCCGCCCGCGCCCAAGAAGCAGGAGGAGGACCCGGGCTGGGTGTCGGACGTCATGGGCAACCCCGCCGTGAAGTCCTTCCTGCGCTCGGCCGCCTCCGCTGCCGGTCGTGAGCTCTCCCGCAGCATCTTCGGTACGAAGCGACGCCGCTGAGCGAGCGCGCCGAAAAAAGTCCGGTCATTCGTCTCCAGGATCCTGGAGACGAATGACCGGACTTTTTTCAGTGCGGGGCGGGCTCGGGAGGGTTCGGCGGGGACTGTCTCGCCGAGATCCGGCTGCGCAGCGCGTGCAGCTCCTGGTCGGGGACGAGGATTCCCGGGATGATCTCGTACATCGCGTCTCCCTTGAGTCGGCAGATGACGACGGCACCCGCCCGCCGAGCGGACACGATGGCGGAGTAGTCCAGCACGGACGTCGCCATGGGACTCACGAGGACGAGAGAGTCGGGCCCGAAGCCCGACGCCCAGGTGGCGCCCAGCGGAACCATCGCCCCGACGGCGCGCTTGATGTACCAGTGGGCTCCCACGAACATCGTCCCGAACACGAATGCGAACACGGTCAGTGCGAAAACACCGAGCACCACGGAGAGGAGGAACTGGAGAACGACGAGGACTGCGACGAGTGCGTAGAGCACCCAGGCAGCCGCATTCCACAGCATCGCGCTCTGCACCGACCTGGTGAGGTCTGCCCTCGACCGCTGGTCGGCCACCCAGTAGTGCTGCAGCGCAGGAAAGGACCGTTCCGGCAGCCGGGGATCCATCGGCTGCCTCAGTTCCCGGCGAGCTTCTTGTACATCTGCCCGACGATCGGCGCCATGATCGCGCGCGGCGTGTAGTGGCCCGCCATGGACATGCCCTTGGACAGCAGCCCGGGGACCACGCGCATCTTGTTGCGCTCCAGCGCGTCGAGGGTGACCCGAGCGGTGTACTCGGTGTTGACCCACAGGAACTCGGGGACGACCTTCTCGACCGTCGAGCGGTCCGCCGGGTCGGGGAGCTCGGTGCGCACAGGGCCGGGGGCCAGCAGGGTGACGTGCACGCCGGTGTTCTTCAGTTCGCCACGCAGCGACTCGGAGAAGGTGTTGGCGAAGGCCTTCGACGCGGCGTAGGTGGCGTTGTTCGGGATGGGCATGTTGCCGGCCGCGGAGCCGGTGATCATGATGCCGCCGTTGCCGCGCTTGACCATCTGCGGCAGCACGGCCAGCGTCAGATCGTGCACTGCGTTCGCGTTGAGCTCCAGCTGGGCGCGCTCGTAGTCGAAGTCGAGGTCGATGACGCGGCCGAACGTCGCGGTGCCGGCGTTGTTGCAGAGGATGGAGATCTCGCGCGAAGCGAGCTCCTCGCAGAGCACGCCACGGGCGGCGTGGTCGGACAGGTCGACGCCGCGGACCTCGGCCTCGACGCCGAAATCGGCGCGCAGTTTCGTGGCCAGCTCCTCCATGGGGCCGGTGCTGCGGGCGACGAGGATCACCGAGTGGCCACGGCGGGCGAGCTCCGTCGCGAGGGCGACACCGATGCCGGAGGAGCCGCCGGTGACGACGGCGCGGGCGGACTGATGGGGTGCGGGTACTGGCATGGGGGAGATGGTACGGGAGGGCATGGACGACGTGATATCGCGAAGACCGCACTGTGACGCCCCGAGTAAGAGCGGGTCGCGGGGGAGATTCGCGCACGCTGGACCTGCGAAGACGCGCTTCGAGTGGCGCACTCGAAGGGCTGCTATTAGGTTAGCCTCGCCAATATTCTTGCTGAAGGTGGAAGACATGAACCGCTGGGCCCCGTACTACCTGTCCGCACTCCGGATCGTGACGGGCGTGCTCTTCGCGCTCCACGGCGCCGCCACGTTCTGGGGCTTCCTCGACGGCCGCCGGTCGAGCCCGGATGTCTTCGCGTGGCCCAGTTGGTGGGGCGCAGCTATCCAGCTCGTCGGCGGCCTGCTCATCGCCGTCGGCGCACTCACCCGTCCCGCCGCGATCATCGCCTCGGGCTCCATGGCGTACGCGTACTTCGCGTTCCACGCCGGCGACGGGCTGTCTCCGCTCGCGAACGACGGTGAGCTGTCGGTCCTGTACTGCTGGGTGCTGCTGTTGTTCGCCTTCACCGGTGCCGGTTCGATCAGTGTCGACGCCGTGATCGGCCGCCTCCGGGGCGGCGATCGGGCTGAGGCAAAGGCTCCGTCGGACCGTGCCGACCAGAAGGATGAGGCAGAGTCTGCGGTGTGACCGTACCGATCCCGGACTCCGCCCGCGCGCTCCTCGAACGCCCGCTGATCGTCGACCTCGCGACGGTCCGCCCGGACGGCGCGCCCCAGGTCAACCCGATGTGGTTCCTGTTCGAGGACGGACTGATCTGGTTCTCCCACACCGACACCCGGCAGAAGTCCCGGAATCTGCAGCACGAGCCGCGGGTCGCGATCGCCGTTGCGGACCCCGCGAACCCGCAGAACTACCTCGAGGTACGCGGCCGGGTCGAGCGGATCGAGCCCGACCCCACGGGCTCCTTCCATTCGCGCTTGTCGGAGCACTACGGCGAGGGGCCGCACGTCCCGGAGGACGCGGCGCACCGCGTGAAGATCGCGGTGCGCCCCGTCCGGCTGTCGGGACGCGCGGCCGGCTGACCGCCGCGGAGGCCGAGGCGCTCGTCCGCCGCGCTACAGCGACGCGGCGAGCTCGGTGCCCTGCCGGATCGCCCGCTTGGCGTCCAGCTCGGCGGCCAGAGCCGCGCCGCCGATGACGTGCGCCTTCACGCCGCGCTCGGCGAGCGCCTCGTCGAGGTCGCGCACCGATTCCTGCCCGGTGCACAGGATCACGGTCTCGACGTCGAGCACGCGGGCGTCCGTGCGCTCCTCGCCGAAGGTGATGTGCAGACCCGCGTCGTCGACCTTCTCGTAGTTGACGCCCTTGAGCTGCTCGACGCCCTTCATCTTCACCGTGGCGCGGTGCACCCAGCCGGTGGTCTTGCCCAGGCCGATGCCCTGCGGGGTGCTCTTGCGCTGCAGCATGTACACCTTGGACCGGGTCGACGGTGCCGGGGCCGGCTTGGTGATGAAGCCGGGCACGTCGCCCTGGCGGGTGACGCCCCACTCGGCGTTCCACTCGTCCAGGTGCAGGGTGGGGGACTTGTCGGTGGTGACGAACTCGGCCACGTCGAAGCCGATGCCGCCGGCGCCCATGATGGCGACGGTGTCGCCGATCTCCTTGGCGCCGCTGATCGCCTCGGCGTAGGTGATCACCTTCGGGTGCTCCACGCCGGGGAAGGACGGGACGCGCGGCACGACGCCGGTCGCGATGATCACCTCGTCGAACTTGCCGGCCAGGGTCTCGACGTCGGCGCGCGTGTTCAGGTGCACCGCCACCTGGTTCCGGTCCAGCATCGTCGTGAAGTAGCGGATGGTCTCGTTGAACTCCTCCTTGCCCGGGATCTTCGCGGCGTAGCCGAACTGGCCGCCGATCTTCTCCGAGGCCTCGAACAGTTCCACCTTGTGTCCGCACTCCGCGGCGCTGACGGCCGCCGACAGCCCCGCCGGTCCCGCGCCCACGACCGCCACGCGCTTGGCCGAACGGGTCGGCGCCAGAACGAGATCCGTCTCGCGTCCCGCGCGCGGGTTCACGAGGCACGAGACCTTCTTGTGCACGAAGGCGTGGTCCAGGCAGGCCTGGTTGCACCCGATGCAGGTGTTGATCTCGTCGGCTCGCTCGTCGCGCGCCTTGTTCGCCCACTCGGGGTCCGCGAGCAGTGGGCGGGCGACCTGGACCAGCTGCGCGTCGCCGCGCTCGAGGAGTTCCTCGGCGGTGGAGGGCATGTTGATCCGGTTGGCGGCGCAGACGGGGATGTTCACGGCGCGGGTCACGTCGGCGGTGAACGCGGTGAACGCCGCGCGGGGCACCGAGGTCACGATGGTGGGGACACGGGCCTCGTGCCAGCCGATGTCGGTGTTGAGGATGTCGACGCCGGCGTCCTCGAGCTTGTGCGCCAGCGTGAGGATCTCGTCGCGGGTCTGTCCGTCGGGCACGAAGTCCGCCATCGACAGCCGGAACACGACGATGAAGTCCTTACCGCAGCGCTTGCGGATCTCCTTGACGATCTCGACGGGGAAGCGTTGCCGGTTCTCGGCGGAGCCGCCCCACTCGTCGGTGCGCTTGTTGGTGTGCGCGGCGAGGAACTGGTTGATCAGGTAGCCCTCGCCGCCCATCACCTCGACGCCGTCGTAGCCGGCCTTCTGCGCGGTGCGCGCGGCGTTGCCGAAGTCGCGGATGGTCTTGCGCACCTCGAAGCCCGACATCGCGCGGGGCTTGAACGGGTTGATCGGAGCCTTGATCGCGCTGGCGGAGGCGCTGAGCGGGTTGTAGGAGTAGCGGCCGGCGTGCAGCAGCTGCATCGCGATCTTGCCGCCCTCCTTGTGCACGGCGTCGGTCACGCGCTTGTGCAGGATCGCGTCGATCGGCGAGGACATCTTGGCCCCGGCGGGCAGTAGCCAGCCGGTGATGTTGGGGGAGTAGCCGCCGGTGATGATGAGGCCGACGCCGCCCTTGGCGCGCGCCGCGAAGTAGGCGGCGAGCTTGCCGATGTCCCAGGGCATGTCCTCGAGCCCGGTGTGCATCGAGCCCATGACGACGCGGTTCTTGAGCGTCGTGTGGCCCAGGTCGAGGGGCTCGAAGAGGTGGGGGTACTTGGCTGACATGGTTGATCCTTAATCCGCTGATTCAGGGCTTGGGCTGGGTAGGGCTCGAAGGACCTCGTCGAGCCAGTCGACGGTGCCCTGTTCGGACAGCACGCCGCCGCGCAGTACGAGGTACTGCTGCAGCTCCGTGCCCGTGAGGATGGCCGGGGTCGGGTAGTCGCGGCTCTCGAGCGTGCGGAAGAGTTCGGCCCGCTCGGCGTGCAGGTCCCGGACGCGCCGGACCTCGTTCGCCAGGTCGGGCAGGTCCGACGGTGCCGCGCCCCGGATCCTGGTGGCCAGCTCGCGCCGGTCCGTCGAATCCTTCCCCGGGGTGCGGATCCATTCCGACAGCGTCTTCCGCCCGGTGTCGGTGATCGTGTAGACCTTCTTGTCCGGCTTACCGTCCTGCGCCTGTTCGACGTAGGTGACGAGGCCGTTCTCGGACATCCGCGCCAGCGTCTTGTAGATCTGCTGGTGCGAGGCCCGCCACCAGTGCCCGATCGAGCGGTCGAAGCGCCGGGTGAGCTGGTACCCGGTGCCCGAGCGCTCGCTCAGGGAGACGAGCAGTGCGTGTTCGAGGGCCACGCTGTCGACGCTACCGTCGCCTCGACAAATATGCAACTAGTTGCACATCATGTCGATGCACGACTCAGTGACATGGGAGGTTGCCGATAGGATGACCACCGCACCACCAGCCTCCGTAGCTCAGTTGGATAGAGCAAGAGCCTTCTAATCTCTAGGTCGCAGGTTCGATTCCTGCCGGGGGCGCACAGGACGGCACTCGACAGTGCGTACGCGTACAGGATGTGACCTGCGGAAATCGGGTGAAATGGGGTGTCGCGCAGCCGGTGCGCGGCGTTA
The DNA here is from genome assembly GCF_001575205.1 of Tsukamurella pseudospumae. Lineage (GTDB taxonomy): Bacteria > Actinomycetota > Actinomycetes > Mycobacteriales > Mycobacteriaceae > Tsukamurella > Tsukamurella pseudospumae. The sequence goes on along the minus strand of NZ_LSRE01000003.1, from coordinate 69,085 downwards.
CGATCAGCACTGGACGTGGGGGCCTCACAGGAGGTGCTCGATGAAGCGATCAGTACGGATCTTCGCGGTCGCGGCGTGCGCGGCCGCGTTGTTCGGCAGCGGCGGGACGGCGTCGGCCGATCCGCCGCCCGCACAGCCACCCGTCGGTTCCCACTGCGGCAAGCCCGGTGAGAACAAGGTGATCACCTCGGTCCACACCTGCGCGACGATCAACTCCAACTGCACGGGCTACGACATGATGATCATCGGTCGCGTCGACAAGTGGGGGCACTGCGTGATCCCGGGCATGAACGGGACCACCTGGTGACGTGACCGACCTCGCGCTGCCGCTGGTCGGACTGGTCGGCGGCGTCCTCGCGGGAGTCTCGCCCTGCGTGCTCCCCGTGCTCCCGGTCGTCCTGCTCGGTAGCGCCGGGACCGGGCCCGACGGTGCCCCCACCTCCCGGGCCCGCCCGGTCGCGATCGTGGCCGGCCTGGTCCTGAGCTTCTCGCTGTTCACGCTGTTCGGCACCGTCGTCCTCTCGCTCCTGCACCTGCCCACCGGACTGATCCGCTGGGTGGGCATCGGTGCTCTGCTCCTGCTCGGCGCTGCCATGCTGGTCCCGCCGCTGGAGCGCCTGCTCGAGCGGCCCTTCGCCCGACTTCCGCAGCGCGTCCCGGGATTGCGGGGCGACGGTGCCGCGGGCGGCTTCGCGCTGGGCGTCGCGCTCGGCGCGGTGTACGTGCCGTGCGCCGGCCCGGTCCTCGCGGCGATCGCCCTGGCCGGCGCGACGGACACCATCGGCCCGCGCACACTGGTGCTCACCGCGGCGTTCGCCGTGGGCACTGCGATCCCGCTGCTGGCCATCGCGCTCACCGGGCACCGCCTCGCGGACCGGGTCCGGGCACTGCAGCGGCGCCAGCGGACGATCCGCGCCGTCGGTGGAGTACTGGTGATCGCGCTCGCCGTCGCGCTGGCGCTGAACGTCACCGACCTGATCCAGCGCCGGGTGCCCGACTACACACAGGCCGTCGGCGATCGGCTCGGGGCCGCGGCGATCGCGCCCCGGGTCTCCGGCACGGGGTCCCTGCAGCAGTGCCAGCAGGCGGCCTCCACCGGAACGGCGCAGCTCGCCGACTGCGGGCGGGCACCGGAGTTCGCGGGCATCGACCCGTGGATCGGCGGCGCGCCCCGCACGATGGACGGGCTGCGCGGCAAGGTCGTGCTCGTCGACTTCTGGGCCTATTCCTGCATCAACTGCCAGCGCGAGCTGCCGCACGCCGAGGCCTGGTGGAAGAACTACCGCGACCTCGGCTTCGAGGTGATCGGCGTGCACACGCCCGAGTACGCCTTCGAGCACGACGTCGGCAACGTGACCGCGGGCGCGCGCAAGCTGGGCCTGACCTTCCCGATCGCCGTCGACAACCGGTCCGCGACCTGGGCGGCTTACCGCAACGTGGCCTGGCCCGCCGGCTACCTCGTCGACGCGACCGGCGCGATCCGGCTGGTCACCCTCGGTGAGGGGCACTACGACCGGACCGAGGCGGCGATCCGGTCCCTGCTGCTCGCGGCGCACCCCGGCGCGGTCCTGCCGCCCGCGACCGACGTCCCGGACGCGACCCCGCGTAACGCCGACCGCACGCCCGAGCTCTACCTCGGCGCCGGGAAGCAGCAGGGCTACGGCGGGACCGGCGACTATGAGGTCGGCACCCGGGTGTTCGGCCGCCCGGAGACGGTGCAGCCCAACACCTTCGCGCTCGCCGGGACGTGGACCGTCGGCGCGGAGGACATCCGCGCGGGGAGCGGGGCGAGCCTCACCCTGGCGTACACCGCGCAGCGCGTGTACCTCGACGTCGGCGGCACGGGCACGCTCACCGTCAGCCAGGACGGGGCCACCCGCACGATCGCCGTCGACGGTCCGCCGGACATCCGCACCGTCGTCGACCGGCCGGCCTCGGGGACGGGCACGGTCACCGTCGACCTGAGCCCCGGCCTGACGGCCTACTCGTTCACGTTCGGCTGACCGTCGCCGCGTGCCGGACGATCGAGGGCGTCCGCGGCCACGTCGACGATGTCCGCGCGAGGCGTGAGTGACCGGAGTTCCGGTCGCGGCACCCACCGCGCGAACTCGGTCGTCCCGCCGACCTCGGTGGTGCCGAGAACGCCCGATTCGACGGTGACGGCGAAGAGGAACCGCTGCGAGCGCACCGGGGCCCGGTCGGCGGTGGCGGGGAAGGTCGTGTGGTGCTCGCCGAGTATCGGGCCGGGCGTCACGTGATACCCGGTCTCCTCGAAGAACTCCCGGATCACCGCGTCGGAACAGTTCTCGTCGAACTCGACGCCGCCGCCCGGCATCGTCCAGCAGGCCGGTGCGCCGGTGCTTCCGTTGAACCAGGTCACGAGGACCTCGTCGGCAGTGTTCACCGCGAGTCCGTAGGCGGCGAGGCGGACGTGGAACTCCGTGAAGTGCACGGGACCCAGGGTAGGTCGGGGTGCTCGGGAGTCGCCGCGCGAAACGCGCAGAAGTGCGACTAACACGCACAAGAGCGCGCTGTGAAGCCCATCACGTCCATGCTCCTCGTGTTACCCCGATCACTCACTCACGAGGAGAATCCCATGTTGACAGTCCTGGGACTGACCATGGTCGCGGCGTTCATGGTCGTCATCATGACCCGCCGCGCGACGCCCATCGTCGCGCTGATCGCCGTCCCGGTGGTCTTCGGCCTGCTCGCCGGCGCGGGCACCGGCATCGGCAAGATGATCACCGACGGCATCAAGGACCTCGCACCCACCGCGGCGATGCTGTTCTTCGCGATCATCTTCTTCGGGGTGATGATCGACGTCGGCCTGTTCGACCCGGTCATCCGCGCGGTCGTCCGCGTCGTCGGCGAGGACCCGGCCAAGCTCGTGCTCGGCACGGGTGTCCTGGCCGCGGTCGTCTCGCTCGACGGTGACGGCTCCACGACCTTCATCGTCACCACGACCGCGCTGCTCCCGCTGTACCTCAAGCTCGGCGTCAGCCCCGTCGTGCTCACGGTGGTGGCGGGACTGGCGAACGGCACGATGAACATCCTGCCCTGGGGCGGCCCCACCGCCCGCGCCGCCGCCGCGCTGAAGATCTCGCCGTCCGAGGTGTTCGTGCCGATGATCCCGTCGCTCATCGCCGGTATGGTCGTGGTCCTCGCCTTCGCCTGGCACCTCGGGCTCATGGAGCGCAAGCGGATCGGCAGCATCGTGATCCGCGATCGCGTCCTCTCCGGTGTGGGCTCCGGGGGTGGGGGCGGCACCATCGGTGGCGATGCGGGGACCGGTGGGACCGACGAGGATTCGTCGGGCACCAAGGACGGTGCGCTGACCGCGGCCCTCGGCGTGCACGGCAACCCGAAGCTCCTGTGGTTCAACGCCGCGATCACCATCGCGCTGCTCGCGGTTCTCACGCTGGACCTGCTGCCGATCCCGGTGCTGTTCATGATCGCCGCCGCGATCGCGCTGGCCGTGAACTTCCCCAAGGTGGCGGAGCAGCAGGAGGCCATCACGCGGCACTCGAAGTCGATCGTTTCGGTGGTCGGAATGGTCTTCGCCGCAGCGGTTCTGACGGGCGTCTTCAAGGGCACCGGCATGGTCGAGTCGGTGGCCGCCTGGGTCACGGGCATCATCCCCGCGTCGATGGGGCCGCACCTGGCCGTCATCACCGGCATCCTCTCGATCCCGTTCACCTTCCTGATGTCCAACGACGCCTTCTACTTCGGCATCCTGCCGGTGCTCTCGGAGACGGCGGGCCACTACGGGATCAGCGCCGCCGAGATGGCTCGCGCCTCGATCACGGGACAGCCCTTCCACATGCAGAGCCCCCTGGTCCCGGCCATCCTGCTCCTCGTCGCGCTGGCGGGTGTCGGCCTGGCCGATCACCACAAGAAGGTGCTGTGGCGCGCCGTCGTCGTGTCGATCGTCATGCTCGTGGTCGGCGTCCTCCTCGGTCAGATCCCCTTCTGAGCGCGGATCGGATGACTAGGCTGAGGCGATGCCCAGGATCCGGCTGCGGACGCAGATCCTCCTGCTCCAGGTGGTGATCATCATCGTCAGCCTGGCAGCCGGATTCGGCATCGTGGTGCACCGCGTGGACGCCGACACCCGCACCGAGTACGGGCACCGGGCGGAGGCGATCGCGGAGACGGTCGCCTCCGACACCGATGTCCGTGCCGGCGCCGCAGCCCAGTCCGCGGCGCGGCGCGCGGGCCGTCCGGCCACGCAGGAGGAGCTCGCCGCCGCTCCGCTGCAACGCCAGGCGGTCGCGATCACCCAGCGCACGGGGGTGCTGTTCGTGGTCATCGCCGACGACGCCGGCTACCGGATCGCCCACCCCGACCCGTCCCAGTTGGGCGCGCCGCTGAGCACCGATCCGTCGACGGCGCTCGGCGGCGATGTCGAGCTCACCCAGCAACGCGGAACCCTCGGCGACTCCGTCCGTGCCAAGGCTCCGGTCCTCGGTCCCGACGGGACGGTGGTGGGCCTGGTCAGCGTGGGTATCTCCACCGAGACGGTGGCCGAGGCCGCGCGGCGCACGCTGCTCCTGCTGGCGGGCCTCGCGGCCCTCGCGCTCGCCGTCGGGATCGTCGGTTCCGGTCTGTTGGCCCGACGGTGGCGCCGCCTGACGCTGGGGCTCGAGCCGGAGGAGATGGCCGAGCTGATCCGGGAGCAGAACGCCGTCCTGCACTCGGGCTCGGAGGGCGTCATCGCCATCGACGCGAAGGGGATCGTCCGGGTGATCAACGACCGTGCCCGCGAGCTGCTCGGCGTGACCGCGGAGGCGGGCACGCCGCTGGCGGATCTGGGCCTGACGGAACGGGTCTCGGGGGTCGTGGCGACGCCCACCGAGACACCGGTCGCCGCCGCCGTGAACGAGCGGGTCGTCCTCGTCGCCTCGCGCCGCGTGCACCGTGGCGAGACGGACCTCGGCACGGTGCTCACCGCCGTCGACCGCACCGATGTCGAGGCGCTCACCCGCGAGCTCGACTCGGTGCAGGCGATGAGCTCGGCGCTGCGCGCGCAGCGGCACGAGTCGGCCAACCGGGTGCACGTCGTCGCGGGCCTGCTCCGCGACGGCCGCACCGACGAGGCCATCGCCTACCTCGACGAGATCGCCGGCCGCGCGGGCGTCCTGCCCGTCTCCGGGCTGGACAGTCTCGATGAGCCGCACCTGAAGGCCTTCGTGTCGGCGAAGGCGGCGCGCGCCCGCGAGCGGGGCGTCGTGCTGCGCGTCGGTGCCGACACCGCGCTGGTCGGCGTCCTCACGCACCCCGTGGACACCACCACCCTGGTGGGCAACCTCCTCGACAACGCCATCGACGCCGCCGCCGACGGGGACGAGCCCCGGGAGGTCGAGATCGACGTCCTGCGCGACGGAGACGATCTCGCGATCATCGTCACCGACAGCGGTCCGGGGTTCACGGTCGAAGATCCCTTCGTCGAGGGCGTCAGCACCCGCACCGATCCGACGGTGCCCGGCGGCCGCGGCCTCGGCCTCGTCATCGCGCGGCAGGTGGCCCGCGGGCACGGGGGAGAGGTCACCGTCGTCGAGCGCGGCGGCCCCGGCGCGGACGAGCCGACCACCGTCATGGCCACGCTGCCGCAGGGGGTGCTCGACGATGCCACGTGACATCCGGATCCTGGTGGTGGACGACGACTTCCGGGTGGCCGCACTGCACGCCAAGATCGTGGACACCATGGTCGGGCTCGCCACGGTGGGCTCCGCGCGGACGCTGTCGGAGGCGCGCGCGACCCTGGAGCGCGAGCGGATCGACCTGGCGCTCGTCGACGTCTACCTCCCCGACGGCTCGGGCATCGACCTGGTGCGCGAGATGCGGTGCGACGCCTTCATCCTCGGTGCCGCCGACGATGCGGCCAGCGTGCGTGCGGGCTTCGCGGCGGGCGCACTGCAGTACCTCATCAAGCCCTTCCCGGCGACGGAGCTCGCGCGACGGCTCGGCGCGTACACGGCCTACCGGCGGATCCTCGACGGTGCCGAGGTCACCCAGGACCAGGTCGACGCAGCCGCCTCGGTGTTGCGCAGCGACCGCCCGGCGCCGCGCCGCGACGACGGCGGCTCGGTCACCGAGCGGCGCATCGTCGAGGCGTTGCGGGCGGCGTCGGGGCCACTGCTGGCCGACGACATCGCAGGACAGGTGGGGATCTCACCCGCGACCGCGCGCCGCTACCTCGCCGATCTGGTGCGGGACGGCACGCTGACGATGGCGCTGCAGTACGGCGCCACCGGCCGACCGCGGCAGCGATACGCAGTGAGCTGATCCCGGTTCCGTGCGCGGTCGCCCGGTGCGGCGCGCGAGCCGGGGATAGAGTCCGTGGCATGAGGATCACGCGGTTCGCGCTCGCCGGAATCACTGCTCTGCTGGGAACCGGACTCGTCGCGGCGCCCGCCGTCGCCGCACCGGACTGGTCCGGCCTCGACGCCGCGAAGTACGCCGGCCCCGTGCCGGCGAAGGGCGGCGTGCAGATCCGGTCGGTCCCGCTCGACCCGGCGCTGTCCCTGCCCGGAGCCGGGACCGCCAAGCGGGTGCTCTATTCGACGACGGATCAGCACGACAAGCCGGCGACGAGCACGGGTGCCGTCTTCCTGCCGAAGGGGACCGCCCCGGCGGGCGGCTGGCCCGTGATCGCGTGGGCCCACGGCACCGTCGGCCTGGGCGATACCTGCGCGCCCTCGGCGAACCCCCGATCGGCCCGGGACCGGCAGTACCTCGGGCACTGGCTGTCGCAGGGCTACGCGATCGTCGCCTCCGACTACGCGGGGCTCGGCACACCCGGGCTGATGAGCTACCTCAACAGTGTGTCGACCGCGCACAGCGTCGTCGATTCCGTGGTCGCCGCGCACACGGACCGGTCGCTGAACCTGTCGAAGAAGTGGGCCATCGTCGGGCAGTCGCAGGGCGGGGGCGCAGCCGTCAACAGCGCGCGGTGGGCGAGCGAGTTCAGCGCCGGCAGCGGGCTGGACTACCGCGGCGTCGTCGCCACAGGGACCCCGTTCCGGATCGAGGACGTCGTCAAGAACGTCGGACCCACCACGAGCCTGCCCGGCGGGCTCAGCTCCGCGGCCACCGCCTACACCGCCTACATTCTCGCGGGCGTCCGCGAGGCGAATCCCGGCGTGGACTTCGACTCGGTGCTCACCCCGCGTGGCAAGCAGGCCGCCGAGAAGGCCGAGGTGCAGTGCTACGAACAGCTCAGCGCGACCCTGAAGGGACTGAAGCCGACGGACTTCGTCAGTGCCAAGGTCAGTACCGTTCCCGGCGCCGGCGAGGCACTCGACCGCTACATGGGAACACCTACGTCGGGATACGACCGACCGGTGTTCCTGGGGGTCGGGCTCAAGGACACGGACGTCCCCGTCCAGTCCTCGATCGCCCTGGCGGCGGCGCTGAAGAAGAGCGGTACCGCGGTCGAACTGCACCAGTACCCGGACGCCGATCACAGCGGCGCGGTCCTCGAGTCCATGAAGGACTCGACCCCGTTCCTGGCGCGTATCCTCTCCTGAACCGCGGCGCGCGTCGCGGCGCCGCTTGACCATGCCGCGACGGCATGGTTTCCACTGGAGGCACACCACCGACAGAAGGAGACGCCGTGCCGTTGCCGAGCATCATCACCGTCGAGGAGTTCTTCGACTCGCCCGTCCGAGCGGGAGCGAAGATCTCGCCCGACGGGTCCCGGATCGCCTTCCTGGCACCGTCGAACGGGCGGCTGAACGTGTGGGTCGAGGGCCTCGACGACGCCGTGCCCGCCCGTGCCGTCACCGCGGACGCCACCCGCAGTGTCCAGATGTTCTCCTGGACCACCGATCCGCGCTGGCTGATCTACCTGCAGGACAACGGCGGCGACGAGCGGTGGCACGTCTTCCGCGCCGACCTCGACGACCCGGACGCGCCCGCCGTCGACCTCACGCCCTTCGACGGCGCGACCGCGTTTCTCATGGACCTGCCGATCGCGCGGCCCGGGATCGCGATCGTCTCCATGAACCCGCGCAGGGTCGACGAGTTCGACGTCTTCGAGCTCGACATCGCCACCGGCGGGCTCACGGAGATCGAGCGCAACCCCGGCAACGTGGCCGGCTGGGTGTACGGCGCCGACGGCACGCTGTTCGCGTCCACGCAGGACGCCACCGGCGCGATCGCGATCTGCCGCTGGGATTCCGCGGCTCGCGCGCTGCTCCCGATCGCCGCGTTCGACGGCATCGACTACCCGCTGGGCGTCTTCCCGATCGTCCCGTCGCCCGACGGAGGCCTGTGGCTGGGCTCGAACCGGGGCACCGACCGCACGCGGGTCGTGCACCTCGACGGGGCCACCGGCGAGGAGACCGAGGTCGACGCGCACGACGTCCTCGACCTCGACACCACCGGCCTCGTCGCCCCGACGATGCCGCAGCCGCTCATCGTCGACCCGCGCACCGGCGCGTTGCTCGGTGTCCGGTACCTCGGTGAGCGCCAGGAGATCCGGGCTCTGGACGCGCGGTTCGGGGAGGTGCTCGATGCCCTGCGCGCCTTGTCCGACGGTGACCTCGGCGCGCTCTCGTCCGACCTGGACGGGAACCGCTGGGTGGTGTCCTTCGTCCACGACCGCGACCCCGGCGTCACCTACCTCTACGACCATCGCACGGGCGAGTCGCGGCTGCTCTTCCGGCCCTTTCCGCACCTGGACCCGGCGCAGCTCGCTCCGATGGCGCCGGTCGCGATGACCGCGCGCGACGGGCGGGAACTGCCCTCGTATCTCACCCTGCCGGTGGGCGAGCCGGCCGAGGGTCTGCCGCTGGTGCTGCTTGTGCACGGCGGGCCGTGGTTCCGCGACACCTGGGGCTATCACGGCGAGGTCCAGCTGCTCGCGAACCGCGGGTACGCGGTGCTGCAGGTGAACTTCCGCGGTTCCACCGGTTACGGCAAGGCCCACATGCAGGCCGGCATCGGCGAGCTGGCCGGCGCCATGCACGACGACCTCATCGACGCCGTGGACTGGGCCGTGGCGGAGGGCATCGCGGACCCGCGGCGGCTGGGGATCTTCGGCGGCTCCTACGGCGGGTACGCGGCGCTGGTCGGCGTCACCTTCACCCCGGAGAAGTTCGCCGCGGCGATCGACTACGTGGGCATCTCGAGCCTGCCGAACTTCATGGCGACGCTGCCGGAGATCGCGCGGCCCTACCTGGCCAACAACTGGATCCGATACGCCGGCGACCCGTCGGACCCGGATCAGTTGGCCGACATGCTCGCCCGGTCACCGATCACCCGCGTCGAGAAGATCCGCACTCCGCTGCTCGTGGTGCAGGGCGCCAACGATCCGCGCGTGGTGCAGGCCGAGTCCGACAACCTCGTGGAGGCCCTGCGGGCCCGCGGTGTGGAGGTCGAGTACATGATCAAGGCCGACGAGGGGCACGGCTTCGTCAACCCGGAGAACACGATCGACATGTTCCGTGCCACCGAGCGGTTCCTCGCCGAGCACCTCGGCGGGCGCGCCGAGCAGGCCTGAGCGTCAGTCCTTCGGGCGGTTGTCGACCAGCCGGCGGGCCTTGCCGACGGTGCGCTCGATGCTGCCCGGAGGGAGCACGTCGACGTCGACCGAGATGCCGATCTTGTCCTTGATGATCTTGGTCAGGGTGCTGCCGGCGGTCTCGTCGACGGGGCGGTCGTGCCGGTTCTCGACCTTGACCGTGAGCCGGTCCATGCGCTCGGGACGGTCCAGCACGCACTGGAACTGGGGCGCGAGGCCGTCGATGCCGAGGATCAGCTCCTCGATCTGGGTGGGGAAGACGTTGACGCCGCGCAGGATCATCATGTCGTCGGTGCGGCCGGTGACCTTCTCCATCCGCCGCATGGTGCGGGCGGTCCCGGGGAGCAGGCGGGTGAGGTCGCGCGTGCGGTACCGGATGATCGGGGTGGCCTGCTTGGTGAGCGAGGTGAACACCAGCTCGCCGTGCTCGCCGTCCGGGAGCACCTCGCCCGTCATCGGATCGATGACCTCGGGGTAGAAGTGGTCCTCCCAGATGTGCAGGCCGTCCTTGGTCTCCACGCACTCCATCGCGACGCCGGGACCGATCACCTCGGAGAGGCCGTAGATGTCGACGGCGTCGATGCCGACCTCCTCCTCGAGCTCGGTGCGCATCCGGTCGGTCCACGGCTCGGCGCCGAAGATCCCCGTGCGCAGGGAGGTCGCGCGGGGATCGACGCCCATGGCCAGCATGGTGTCGACGATCGTGAGCATGTAGCTCGGCGTGACCATGATCGCGTCGGGCTCGAAGTCCTGGATCAGCTGGATCTGCTTCTCCGTCTGCCCGCCCGACATGGGGATCACCGTGGCGCCCAGCCGCTCCGCGCCGTAGTGCGCGCCGAGGCCCCCGGTGAACAGGCCGTAGCCGTAGGAGACGTGCACCCGGTCGCCCGCGCGGACGCCGGCCGCGCGCAGCGACCGCGCGACCACGTCGGCCCACATGCTGATGTCGTCGGCGGTGTAGCCCACGACGGTGGGGCGGCCGGTGGTGCCGGAGGAGGCGTGGATCCGCGAGACCCGCTCGCGTGGTACGGCGAACATGCCGAACGGGTAGTTCTCCCGCAGGTCGGCCTTCGTCGTGAACGGGAACTTCGCGAGGTCCGAGAGCTCGTGGAGGTCGCTCGGGTGCACGCCCGCCTCGTCGAAGGCCCGGCGGTAGTGGGGGACGTTCTCGTAGGCGTGGGCGAGCGTGGACCGCATGCGCTCGAGCTGCAGCGCGGAGATCCGGTCGCGGGTGGCGAACTCGATGTCGTCGTCTGCGACGGTCGATGTCATGACGGGCTCCTTGGGGCTGGATCGGCTGGGAGGGCGTGGGGGACCGGGCGTCAGGCGTCGAAGTCGACGGTGACGGTGTCGCTGGTGGGGTAGGTCTGGCAGGTCAGGACGAAGCCGGCGGCCACCTCGTCGTCCTCGAGGGCGTAGTTGCGGCGCATGTCGACGGTGCCGCACAGCACCTTCGCGCGACACGTGCCGCACACGCCGCCCTTGCAGGCGAAGGGCAGATCCGGGCGGAAGTTCTCGGCACCGTCGAGCAGTGTGTCGTCCTGGGAGATCGTGCCGGTCGCGCTCCGCCCGTCGAGCACGACGGTGACCGCGCTGCTCGGGCCGGTGACGCCCGGCTCGCGGTGCTTCTCCTGCGGCGGTGGGGTGCCGTCGTCGACGTAGAACAGCTCGCGGTGGATCGCGCTGCGCGCCACGCCGAGTTCGGCGAGCACGGCCTCCGAGTCGGTGACCATGCCGTGCGGGCCGCACAGCCAGAAGTGGTTGACATCGCCGGTGGGCACGACGGTGCGCAGCAGCTCGCGCAGCCGCTCGGCGTCGACGCGACCGGTGAACAGCTCGACGTCGCGGGGCTCGCGGGAGAGGACGTGGATCACGTCGAGCCGATCGTGGTAGCGGTCCTTGAGGTCGGCGATCTCGTCGGCGAACATCACCGACCGCGTGCGACGGTTGCCGTAGATGAGGATCACGCGCGCAGCGGGATTGGCGAGGACCGTACCCGCGATGGACAGCATCGGCGTGATGCCGGAGCCCGCCGCGATGAGGACGTGCACGCCGCCCTCGTCGGGGTCGGCGGCGAAGCTGCCGGTGGGGCCCTGCACCTCGATGGTGTCGCCGGCGCGGACCCGCCGCACCAGCCAGGACGAGAACAGCCCGTCGGTGACCTCACGGACGCCGACCCGGGGCCGCTCGCCGACGGGCGCACAGATCGAGTACGACCGGCGGTGCTCGACGCCGTCGATCATCCGGCGCAACGTGAGCGATTGTCCGGCGGCGAAGGCGAATTCGTCGGCCAGATCGTCCGGCACGTCGAAGGTGACGGCCACCGCGTCGTCGCACAGCGACTCGACGTCGGCGACGGTGAGCGCGTGGAACGCGCGACCCCGGGTGGGGATGGGGGCGACGGCGGTCATCAGATCTCCTTGACGTGGTCGAAGGGCTCGCGGCAGTCCAGGCAGCGGTAGAGCGCCTTGCACGGCGTCGCGCTGAACTCGGAGTCGAGGCGGGTGGCGTCGGATCCGCAGGCGGGGCAGGCGATCCGACGGGGCATCGCCTGCAGGGTCAGGGGGACGGGGCCGTCGGCGCGGCGCGGCGCGGGGCCGGGCGTCGAGTATCCGGCGGCACGGAGCTTCGCGCGGCCCGCCTCGGTGATCCAGTCGGTGGTCCACGCGGGGGACAGCGCGGTGTCGATGACGACCTCCCCGTAGCCGGCGGCGTGCAGCGCGTGCTCGATGTCGGCGCGGATGGTTCCCATCGCGGGGCAGCCGGAGTAGGTGGGTGTGATGGTCACGCGCACGGCACCGTCGGGAGCCTGGGCGACCTCGCGGACGATGCCCAGGTCCGCCAGGGTGACCTGCGGCATCTCGGGGTCGAGTACATCGCCCACCACGGCGAGCGGCGTGCGGAACTCGGTGGCCTGCACGGTCACCACGTCCCGTCGGGATGGGCGCGGGCGACGGACTGCATCTCGGCGAGGATGCGGCTGAGCTCCTCGGTGTGCAGACCCTGTCGGCCGGCGCGGCCGCCCACCCGGGCGACGCCCGGGGCGTCGGGGATCGGTAGCCCGGCGGCGCCGAAGGTCAACTCCATGACGGCGTCGAACTCGCCGCGCAGCTCGCGCGGGTCCACACCGATCCCGGACGCGGCGAGGGCCAGCTCCTCGGTGGACGGCTCGAACAGCTCGGGGACGTAGGGCCAGACGCGGGCGATGGCCGCCTCGGTGCGGCGGCGGGACTCGTCGGTGCCCTGCGCGAGGGTGACCACCCACCGCGCGGCGTAGTCGCGGTGGTAGGTGATCTCCTTGACGCCCTTGGCCGCCACGGCGGCTAGGACGGGGTCGCGGGAGCCGCGGAGCCGGTCGAACAGGGCCAGACGGGCCGTCGCGAAGACCAGCAGGCGCACCGTCGAGACCGCGAAGTCGCCGTTGTCGAGCTCGACGAGCCGGACGTTGCGGAACGCGGAGTCGTCACGGAAGAAGGCGAGCGCGTCCTCGGCGGGCACCGGCGAGGCGTCCGAGATGACCGGCACCACCGCGGGATCGGCGGCCGCGGCGCGGGCCAGGAGGAGCCGTGCCTGGCCGAGCAGGTCGAGGCCGACGTTGGCGAGCGCGACCTCCTCCTCCAACTCGGGTGCACGGGTGCTCCATTCGGCGAGCCGCTGGGCGGAGATCAGCGCGTCGTCGCCGAGCATGAGGCAGTACACCGCGAGGGTGTGGGGGTCGACGTCGTCGGGCACCGTCGTATCGACTCCGGCGAGGGGCTCGTCGAAGCTGGTGCCGAACGCCCACTGGCCGTGGGAGTCCGAGTCGACGAGGCCCTCGTAGGCGTTGTCGTGATCGATCATGGCTGTGAATCCTGTTCGCGGGCTGGGCGAGATGGGCTGCGGTGACCGGAGGTCACATGTGGGGGACGTTGTCTGTATGTCGTCGAACGGCCGGTGCTCCGGACCGGCAGCCCGTCACATGTGCGGAACCGAGTCCGGGATCTCGTAAAAAGTCGGGTGGCGGTAGACCTTGTCGCCGCTCGGGGCGAAGAACGGGTCCTTCTCGGACGGGCTGGAGGCCACCACGTCGCTCGAGCGGACCACCCAGATGCTCACGCCCTCGTTGCGGCGGGTGTACACGTCGCGGGCGTTGCGCAACGCCATCTCGGCGTCGGCGGCGTGCAGGGAGCCGACGTGCACGTGGTTGAGTCCGCGTTTGCCGCGCAGGAACACCTCGTACAGCGGCCAGTCGATGCGGGTCTGCTCGGTCATGTCTACTCCTGCTCCGATGGGGTGGTATCCGGTGCGGCGGTGCGGGCGGCGAAGGCCGCAGCGGCCTCCCGCACCCAGGCGCCGTTCTCGTGGGCGGCGCGACGGTTCGCGATCCGCTCGACGCTGGTGGCGCCGTTGCCCTTGACGACCTGCATGAACTCGTCCCAGTCCGGCTCGCCGAAGTCGTAGGCGCCGCGCTCGGCGTTCCATGCCAGGTCCGGGTCCGGGAAGGTGACGCCGAGGATCTCGGCCTGCGGCACCGACATGTCGACGAAACGTTGCCGCAGTTCGTCGTTCGTGTGTCGCTTGATCCGCCAGGCCATCGACTGCGCCGAGTTGGGGGACCGGTCGTCGGGCGGGCCGAACATCATCAGCGCGGGCCACCACCAGCGGTTCACCGACTCCTGCACCATGTCCCGCTGCGCGTGCGTGCCGGTCATCATGGTCATGAGCAGCTCGAAGCCCTGCCGCTGATGGAAGGACTCCTCCTTGCACACCCGGATCATCGCGCGGCCGTACGGCCCGTAGGAGCTGCGGCACAGCGGCACCTGGTTGCAGATGGCGGCGCCGTCGACCAGCCAGCCGATGACGCCCACGTCCGCGTAGGAGAGGGTCGGGTAGTTGAAGATCGACGAGTACTTCTGGCGGCCCTCGATGAGGTTCTCGGTGAGCTCGGCGCGATCCACGCCGAGGGTCTCGGTCGCGGAGTACAGGTAGAGTCCGTGGCCGGCCTCGTCCTGCACCTTCGCCATGAGGATCGCCTTGCGGCGCAGCGACGGTGCGCGGGTGAGCCAGTTGCCCTCGGGCTGCATGCCGATGATCTCGGAGTGCGCATGCTGGGCGATCTGCCGGATCAGGGTCTTGCGGTACCCGTCCGGCATCCAGTCCCGCGGCTCGATGCGCTGGTCGGACTGGACGATCCGCTCGAACTCTGTCTCCAACTCGGTGGTGGTGTCTGTCATGGCTGTGCCTTCCGTGCGGCTGGGTCAGCGACCGGTGAAGTCGGGGCGGCGCTTGGCGAGGAAGGCCTCGACCGCGCCGCGGTGGTCGGCGGTGGCGGCGAGCGGCCCGGCGGCCACGCGCTCGCGCTCGAGGGCGTCTTCGAGGGAGGGGAGAGACGCGGCGACGAGTTCCTTGACGGCGGCGAACGCGGCGGTCGGGCCGCCCGCCAGCCTGCGGGCGATCGCCTCCGCAGTGGCGGCGTGCTCGTCGTCCGAGGCGACCTGCGCGATGAGGCCCCAATCCTGCGCCTGCGCCGCGGAGATTTTGGTGCCCAGCAGGATGAACGCGCGGGTGCGGACGGCGCCGATCGCGTCGACCAGAGTGCGCGTGAGGCCGGAGTCGGATGCGAGCCCGATCGCCGTGAAGGCGGTGGCGAAGCTCGCGCTCTCGGCGGCCACGACCACGTCGGCGGCGAGCGCGAGGCCCAGGCCCGCTCCGACGCACGCGCCCTGCACGGCTGCGACGACGGGGACCTCGAGCGCGGCGATGCCGGAGATCAGGGGGTTGTAGTGCTCGGCGACGGTGTCCATGGCCCGGTCGGGCGTGGTGCTCAGCGCGTCGGCGTGCTCGCCGAGGTCCTGCCCGACGCAGAAGTTGCGCCCCTCGGCGCGGATCAGCACCGCTCGCACCGAGTCGTCGGCGGCGATCGCCCGGACACCGTCGAGCAGTGCGGTCTTGAGCGACAGGTCGAGTGCGTTGGCGGCTTGCGGGCGGTTCAGCGTGAGCACGGCGAGGCCGTCGGTCACGGTGAGGGTGGCGGATTCCATGCCTACTCCTTCGGGTGTCGGTGTTCGGTGGGTCAGGACCAGGTGTGGAAGCCGCGGCCGGTCTTGCGGCCGAGATCGCCGCGGGCGACCATGTCGCGCAGCAACTGCGGCGGCGCGAACCGCTCGCCCAGAGTGGCGGCGAGGTGCTCCGCGATCGCGAGCCGGACGTCCAGGCCGACCAGGTCGGTGGAGCGCAGCGGGCCCATCGGGTGGCGGTAACCCAGCTCCATGGCCCGGTCGATGGACTCCGCGTCGGCGACGCCCTCTTCGAGCATGCGGATCGCCTCGAGGCCCAGGCACACGCCGAGCCGGCTGGTGGCGAAGCCGGGGGAGTCGTTGACGAGCACCTCCTGCTTGCCGAGGAGCCGCACCCATTCGCGGACCCGCTCGACGACGGCGCCGTCGGTGGCGTCGGTGCGGATGATCTCGACCAGGGTCGACGCGGGTACCGGGTTGAAGAAGTGCATGCCCACCAGGCGCGTCGGGTCGTCGAGCGCGGCCGCGAGCGAGGCGATCGACAGGGAGCTGGTGTTGCTGGCGATGACGCACGCCGGGCCCACCGCGGACTCGACGCGGTGCAGCACGCCGAGCTTGAGGTCGATGATCTCGGGGACGGCCTCTACCACGAGGTCGGCGTCGGCCGGCAGGTCCTCGATCCCGGCGACGACGGTGACCCGCGCGGCCACGTCCTCCGGCGTCCGACCGCCCAGCTTGTCGCGCTCGGCCGCGCGCTGCAGGCCGGTGGTGACCCGGCCCAGCGCGGCGTCCCGGTCGCCGCTCTCGGCGATCGTTACACGGGCGCCCAGCGCGGCGAAGACCTGCGCGATGCCCGCGCCCATCCGGCCCCCGCCGACGACGCCGACCTTCGACGGTGCTGTGGTCATCTGCGGTTCCTCTTCTCCAAGAATGCGGTCATGCGGTCCCGTTTGTCCGCCGTTTCGAACAGGACGGCCTGGGCGATGTCCTCGATCCGCGCGGTCCCGTCCACGACGGCCTTGGTCAGGCGCAGGGCCAGCGGCGCGGAGGCGACGATGCGGTCGAGCGTGCGGTGGGCGGAGGCCAGGTGCTCGCCCGCCGGGACGACGTCCATGACGAGCCCGTACCGGAGGGCGGCCTCCGCGTCGAGGGTGCGGCCCGCGAGCAGCACCTGCTTGGCCACCGACTGCCCGACCAGGGACGGGAGCCGGTACGTGGCGCCGGCGGCCGCGAGGATGCCGAGCCCGGGCTCGGGGTTGCCGAACACCGCGGTCTCGCCTGCGATCCGGATGTCGCAGGCGTAGGCCAGCTCGGCGCCGCCGCCGAGCGCGTAACCGCTGATCGCGGCGACGGTGGGCAGCGGGAGCGCGGCGAACCGGTCGAACAGATTGCGGTTGATGCCCGCGAAGGCCTCGTCGCGGCCGCGTTCGCGGAGCTCGCCGATGTCCGCGCCGCCGGCGAAGTGCTCCCCGGTGCCGGTCAGCAGCACGGGCGCCGGGTCCGCCTCGACGAGGCCGCAGACAGTGTGCAACTCGGCGATCATCGCGGCGTTGATGGCGTTGCGCGCCGCGGGGCGGTCGAGCGTCACGACGTACCGGTCGACGGTGCGCTCGACGGTGACGGTCTGCAGGCCGGTGACGACCTGCGGAAGGGGCTCGCTCATGCAACTCCCTCGGGGCTGGGCTGTGTCGAAATAATAACCGATCATTCGGTCGGTAACAAGGTCTTGCTGTGATCGGGGCGCGGGGTGCGAGAATCTGTTCATGAGCGCAACGCCTGTTCGACGACGCACCGGCTCGCCGGGGCGCCCCGGCTACGACCTGGACTCGCTGCTCGCGGTCGCCGTCCGCGTGTTCAACGAGCGCGGCTACGACGCGACCAGCATGGACGTGCTGGCGAAGAACCTCGGCCTGACGAAGTCGTCGATCTACCACCACGTCGCCGGCAAGGAGGAGCTGCTCGAGCTCGCCCTGAACCGCGCCCTCAGCGGCCTGTTCGCGGTGACCACCGAGGCCGGCGCCACGACGGGACGCTCCGTCGACCGCCTCGAACACGTGCTGCGCCGCAGCGTGGACGTGCTGGTCGCGGAACTGCCCTATGTCACGCTGCTCCTCCGCGTGCGCGGCAACTCCGAGGTCGAGCGCCGGGCGCTCGCACGCCGTCGTGAGTTCGACGCCGTCGTCGCGGAACTGGTGGCCGGCGCTGTCGCCGAGGGTGACGTGCGCGCGGACGTCGATCCGTCGGTGACCAGCCGCCTGTTGTTCGGCATGGTCAATTCGCTCGTCGAGTGGTACCGGCCCAAACCGGATCACCCGGTCGGGGAGGTGGCCGACGCGCTCGTCGCGATCGCCTTCGACGGGCTGCGTCGGAGCTGAGCAGCGCGGCGTCGGGTCTTGACACGGACGGGTGTCCCGGGCCACCCTGATTACCGACCGAACATACGGTAATAGGGAGCGTGCTTGATGGATAGCAGGATGGTGGAGAGCTACGCGCTGGGCCGGTGGCACCGGGCTACCGACGAGGGGCGGGCGGTGCTCAGCCCCGTCGACGGTGCCGAGGTCGCGCGGGTCTCGTCGACGGGTCTGGACGTCTCCGCGATGGCCGCGTACGCCCGCGAGACGGGCGGGCCCGCGCTCGCCGCGCTCACCTTCCACGAGCGCGCCGCGGCCCTGAAAGCGCTGGGTCTCACGCTGATGGCGGGAAAGGCCGAGTTCTACGCCGAGTCCGCGCGCACCGGCGCCACGGAGCGCGACTCCGGCGTCGACATCGACGGCGGCTTCGGGACCCTGCTCAGCTACGCGAGCAAGGCCAAGCGCGAACTGCCCAACGACACCGTGTACCTGGACGGCCCCGTCGAGCAGCTCGGCAAGAAGGGCACCTTCCTGGCCAGGCACGTGTTCACTGCGCGCCGCGGCGTCGCGGTCCAGATCAACGCCTACAACTTCCCCGTCTGGGGCTTCCTCGAGAAGCTCGCGCCCGCCTTCCTCGCCGGCGTGCCGAGCATCGTCAAGCCCGCCACCCAGACCTCCTATCTCACCGAGCTGGTGTTCCGCCGGATCATCGAATCCGGGCTCCTGCCCGAGGGATCCGTGCAGCTGCTGTGCGGCGACCCGGCCCCGCTGCTCGACAGTCTCGGCGGGCAGGACTCCGTCGCCTTCACCGGATCCGCGCACACTGCGGCCAAGCTCCGTGCGCACCCCGTGCTCGTCGAGCGCAGCGTGCACTTCACCGCCGAGGCGGACTCGCTCAACGCTTCCGTCCTCGGCGCCGATGTCACCACCGACGCCCCCGAATTCGACTTGTACATCAAGCAGCTCACCACCGAGATGACGGTCAAGGCCGGGCAGAAGTGCACCGCGATCCGCCGCGCGCTCGTGCCCGAGGCGATGGTGGGCGCCGTCGTCGAGGCGGCCCGCGCCCGGCTCGAGCGCGTCGTCGTCGGCGCGCCCGGCGCCGAGGGCGTCACGATGGGCCCCGTCGTCTCCCTGTCCCAGCGCACCGACGTGCTCGCCGCCGTCGACAAGCTCCGCGGCGCGGCGGAGCTGGTCTCGGGCGACCCGGACGATTTCACCGTGGTCGGCGGCGACGCCGCGACCGGCGCCTACCTGCCGCCGATGTTGCTGCGCAGCACCGATCCCGAGGCCCCCGACGTTCACGAGATCGAGGCCTTCGGCCCCGTCGCCACCGTCATCGGCTACCGCGACACCGCGCACGCGATCGAGCTGGTCGCCCGCGGCGGCGGCAGCCTCGTCGCCTCGCTCGTCACCGCGGACCCGCAACTGGCCCGCGAGGTGCTCCTGGGCATCGCGCCCTTCCACGGGCGGCTCCTGGTGCTCAACGCCGAGGACGCCCGCGAGTCGACGGGCCACGGCTCGCCCCTGCCCGTCCTCGTGCACGGCGGCCCCGGCCGCGCCGGTGGCGGTGAGGAACTCGGCGGCATCCGCGGCGTCCTGCACCACATGCAGCGCACCGCGATCCAGGGCACCCCGGCCGTGCTCGCCGCGACCACCGGGCAATGGGTCGCCGGGGCGCCCCGGACGGAGGGTGACGAGCACCCGTTCCGCAAGTCCCTGGCGGAGCTGAAGATCGGCGACACGATCGTCGGCGGGCCGCGCACCGTCAGCCTGGCGGACATCGGCCACTTCGCCGAGTTCACCGGGGACACCTTCTACGCCCACACCGATCCCGAGGCGGCCGCCGCGAATCCGCTGTTCGGCGGCATCGTGGCGCACGGCTACCTCGTGGTCTCCCTGGCGGCCGGCCTGTTCGTCGACCCCGCGCCGGGCCCCGTGCTGGCCAACTTCGGCGTCGACTCCCTGCGCTTCCTGACCCCCGTGCGCGCGGACGACGCGCTCACGGTGACCCTCACCGCGAAGCAGATCACCCCGCGCAGCGGCGCCGACTACGGCGAGGTCCGCTGGGACGCGGTGGTCACCAACCAGGACGACTCGCCCGTCGCCACCTACGACGTGCTGACCCTGGTCGCCAAGACCCGGGACGGCGGCGAGCCGGCATGAGTGCGGCGGTGAGCGGCGACTGCGAGCCCGCCCAGTCGATGTTCTTGGCCGACAGCGCCTCCCGCGCCCTCGGCATCGAGATCGCCGACCTGCGGCCCGGGGCCGCGACCACGACGGTGACGGTGGGGGAGACGATGGTCAACGGCCACGGGATCACCCACGGCGGCTACGTCTTCCTGCTCGCCGACACCACCTTCGCCCTCGCCTGCAACTCCCGCGGCGACGCGGCCGTCGCCGCGCGGGCGGATATCCGGTTCCTGCGCGCGACGCGACTCGGCGACGTGCTCACCGCCACGGCGGTCGAGCGAGAGCGGTTCGGCCGCAACGGTCTCTACGACGTGACGGTGCGCCGCGGGGACGACGTGATCGCCGAGTTCCGCGGCGACAGCCGGGTCATTCCCGGCGGCGCCTGAGGCTCAGCCCGTGGCGGTGCCGAGGTGCCGGGTGCGGTACTCGCCGGGGCTCGTGCCCGTCGCCGCCTTGAACGTCCGAGCGAAGCCGGAGGCGTCGGGGAATCCCCATCGCGCGCCGATCGCGGCGACCGGCCGCACGGCCTGCGCCGGGTCGGCGAGCGCCGCGCTCACCTCATCGATCCGGCGCCGGCGGATCCAGGCGCTCGGCGTCGACCCGCGGTCCGCGAACAGCTGCTGCAGGTAGCGTACCGACACGTGCTGGGCGGCGGCCACCTCCTCCACGCTCAGCCCCGGCAGGCCGAGGTGCGCGTCGATGTAGGCGGTGGCGCCGGCGAACACGACATCGGCGGTGGGGACCGCTTCCGCCGGCTCGAGCCGGCGCATCAACGTCGCGTCCACCAGCTCCAGGACCGCGTGCACTGCCCGCGGGTCGGGGTCCACGCCGCCCGTGCGCAGTTGCCGGCCGAGGCCGGTGAGCAGCGACGATGCGAGCGCGCCGAGCCCGTGCCGGCCCGAGATCCGCTGCGCTGTGAGCCCCGCGACCTGCCGGGGCGTGAGCCCCAGCCGATCCCGCGGGATCAACAACACGAACATGCTGAACTCGTCGGCGAAGTCGAGTGAGTACGCCCGCGTCGTGTCGTAGATGGCCAGGTCACCCGGCGTGAGGGCCGCCTCGCGACCGTCCTGGGTGAGCACGCTGTACCCGTGCAGCTGGACCCCGAGCTTGTACACCCCGGGATCCGCATCCGCGATGGCGGCGCGGTCGCGCCACACGGTGACCGGTCCGCCCGCGACCTCCGTGGCCGCCGCCGCACCGAGGTCCTGGCTGCGTACCAGCCCGCGGAAGCCTGCGGCACCGTCGTACCCGGAACCGCGCGGCCCGAGCAGTGCGGGGGACGAAGGACCGTCGCCGTACGGGGCGGCGCGGAGCGGCACGAACGCCGCGTTCACCGCCTCCTGCCAGGCGTCGAACCGGTCCGGCGCCGCGAGGGACGCGGCGTCGAAGACCTCGACCGCACCTGTGCCCATCGCGCGCCTCCTTCGTACCCCTCCATGTCACCACAGATCGGGGCGCGAACGTGACCCGCATCACGTTTCCGCGCCTGGGGCACACCGGCCTGCGGGTCAGGCCAATGTCCCGCGACCGTGGCGACGCCAGGCTGGATTCCAGCGGCCGAGCGGGTCGGACGGAACAGCGAGGAGCGGGAATGTCCCCACGGGAAAGCGATTACGTCATCATCGGCGCCGGGTCCGCCGGCAGCGCCCTGGCCCGGCGGCTCGTCGACGCCGGTCACAGCGTGCACGTCATCGAGGCGGGCGCCGCGGACACCGATCCGAACATCCACAGCCCCCAGGGCTGGCCCGCCCTGTTGACCGGCCCCAACGACTGGGCGGTGATGACCACCGAGCAGCGGCACGCCGCCGGCCGGGAGCTGTTCTGGCCGCGGGGGAAGGTGCTCGGTGGTTCGAGCTCGCTGAACGGCATGATCTACATCCGCGGCCACAGGGACGACTACGACGCCTGGGAGGCCGCCGGAAACGAGGGCTGGGGCTGGGACACGGTGCTCGAGCTGTTCAAGCGCAGCGAGGATCACGAGGACGGCGCTTCGGCCTGGCACGGCGCGGGCGGCCCGCTGCACGTGTCCGTGCTCCGCGACCGGCACCCCGCGGCGCAGGCCTTCGTGGATGCGGCGATCGCCGTGGGCCACAAGCCCACCGACGACTTCAACGGCGACCTCATGGAGGGCGTCGGCTTCAACCACGCGACGATCAAGGACGGCCGGCGGCACAGCGCCTGGCAGGCCTTCGTCGCGCCCGTTCTCGACTCCCCGCTGCTGACGGTCACCACCGGTGCCCTCGTCACGCGGATCGTGCTCGACGGTGCCCGCGCGGACGCGGTCGAGTACGTCGTCGACGGCGAGCTGCGCACCGCCCGCGCGAGCGCCGAGATCGTCTTGTCCGCGGGTGCCATCGGATCGCCGAAGATCCTGCAACTCTCCGGTATCGGCGACCGCGCCGACCTGTCCGCCGTCGGCCTCGACACCCTCGTCGATCTCCCGGGCGTGGGCAAGAACCTGCACGACCACCTCCTGGTCGGCAACCTCTACGCCACTGCGGAGGAACTCGTCCCCGGCCGGAACAACCTGCTCGAGGCGCAGCTGTTCGCGCACTCACAGCAGACGGACGATGCCGCGCCGGACCTGCAGCCGCTGTTCCTGCACCTGCCGTACCCCACCGACGGCGGTGACGCGCCCGCCGAGGGCTACACGATCGCGCCGGGGCTCGTGGCCCCGCGCTCGCGCGGCGCGCTGCGTCTCGCCTCGTCCGATCCGGCCGCCGCGCCGCTCGTCGACCCGAACATCCTCGCCGACGACTACGACGTGGAGGCGCTGGTCGACGCCGTGATCCTGTGCCGCGAGATCGGCTCCCAGGACGCCTTCGCGGACTTCCGGCCCACGGAGTACGTCCCGGCCCACGAGCCGGCCGACCGGGATGCCCTGCGCGACATGGTCCGCCGCCTCGCCGGCACCTACCATCACCAGGTCGGCACCTGCGCGATGGGCATCGGCGACGATGCCGTCGTCGACCCCGCCCTGCGCGTGCGCGGAGTGACCGGGCTGCGCGTCGCCGACGCGTCGATCATGCCCGTCGTACCCCGCGGCAACACCAATGCGCCCGCGATCATGGTCGGCGAGAAGGCCGCAGACCTGCTGCTCGGCGCCTGAATTCCGCTCTGCCCGAACCCTCTACCTTCACTCCCGAACGGAGCACATCATGACCATCCTCGACGCCATCACCCCCGCCACCGGCGGACGCACCGTCCTCGACCCCGCGACGGGTGAGGCCGTGGGCCGCGTCGCCGAACTCGGCGTTGCCGAACTGGACTCCGCCGTCGCCGCCGCCCGCGCCGCGCAGCCCGCCTGGGCCGCGCGCGGCGACGCCGGCCGCGTCGAGGTGCTCGGCGCGGCCGCCGACGCGATCGAGGCGAACGCGGAGGAGCTCGCCGTCCTGCTGTCCCGCGAACAGGGCAAGCCGCTCAACGGGCCGAACGCCCGATTCGAGCTGGAGGCCTGCGCCACCTGGCTGCGTGCCACCCTCGCCGTGCCGCTCGAGCCGGAGGTCGCGGTGGACGACGGTGAGACCTACGCCGAGATCCACCACCGCCCGCTGGGCGTCGTCGGCGCGATCGGACCGTGGAACTGGCCGATGATGATCTCGATCTGGCAGTTGGCGCCCGCGCTGCGGATGGGGAACACGGTGGTGCTCAAGCCCAGCGAGTTCACGCCGCTGTCCGTGCTCGCGCTGGCGCACGTGCTCAACACCGTGCTCCCGGCCGACGTGCTCATCGCGGTTCCCGGCGGCCGCGAGGTCGGCGAGGCGCTCTCCACCCACCCGGGCATCGACAAGCTGATGTTCACCGGCTCCACTGTGACGGGCAAGGCGATCATCCGCGCCTCCGCCGACTCGGTGAAGCGGGTCACCGTCGAGCTCGGCGGCAACGACGCCGGGATCGTGCTTGACGACGCGGACCCCGCCGCGATCGCCGAGGGACTGTTCTGGGGCGCGTTCATCAACACCGGCCAGACCTGCGCCGCGCTCAAGCGGCTCTACGTGCCCGACGCGCTCTACGACGCCGTGTGCGAGGAGCTCACCAAGGTCGCGGGGGCCATGCCGATGGGCGTCGGCCTCGACGAGCAGAACGTGCTCGGCCCGCTGCAGAACCGCAAGCAGTACGACATCGTCGCCGGCCTGGTCGACGAGGCGAAGGCGGGCGGCGGCCGCGTCCTGATCGGCGGTGATCCGGATCCGTCGGCGCCCGGCAACTTCTACCCGACGACGCTCGTCGCCGACCTGCCCAACGACAACCCGCTCGTGGCCCGCGAGCAGTTCGGGCCGGCGCTGCCGATCATCCGCTACTCGAGCCTCGACGAGGCGGTCGCATGGGCGAACGGCCTCGACGTCGGTCTCGGTGCGTCCGTGTGGACCCCGTCGCCCGAGCGGGCCCGCGACGTGGCGCTCCGCCTGGACGCGGGGACGGTGTGGATCAACGAGCACGGCGCCATCGATCCGCGCGTGCCCTTCGGCGGCGCCAAGCAGTCCGGCTACGGCGTCGAGTTCGCCCGCGCCGGCCTGCTCGAGTGCGCGCAGCCCGTCGCGATCAAGGGCGCCGCTGGATCCTTCGCCCCGTCGGCGTGACGCTCACGCCCGCTCCGGCCAGAACAATCCGGCCGGAGCGGGCCGGCCGGGGTCACACCGTCGCGCCGTCGATCGCGCACAGTTCTCGCCCTGCCGTGCTGAGCCGGAACCGCAACGGTCTCAGCGATACGACTTCGATCAGCCCTGCATCGACGAGGAACTGGGTCTTGGTCCTGACGGTGCGTTTGGAACGAGGTCCGGCGTCTGTGAGTTCGTCGAGCGTGACGGCGCCGGTGAACCCGAACAGTGCCACTTGTCCAAGCGCAGAGAGGATTCCCCGGTGGTCGTCGTCGACGGGTACGCGGGCCGGCGCGATCGCGCCCACGGCATCGGTCAGCGCGTCGAGCGCCGCCCTCCGGTCGGCGAGGTCGGTCGTGACGCGGTGCAGCGACTCCGCGACGATCTCCAGCATCGTCTCGACGAACGGCGTCGCATCGGCGCGGTTCAGCGGATGTTCGGCATCGGCGAACGCCTGGTAGTACCGGTCGCGGTTGTCGAAGATGGTCGCTGACAACGCGAACCACGAGATCGGCGAGAGCCTCTCGGCGAGGTCGAGCGCCAGCAGGAAGCGACCGGTCCTGCCGTTGCCGTCGTAGAAGGGGTGAACGACCTCGAAGATCAGGTGCGCGATGGCCGCACGGATGAGGTGGGGGACCTCGTCGTCGCGGCGTTGGGCGAGCATGACGGTCAGACCTGCGTCGATAGCGGCCTCGGGCACCACACCCGTGTGGACCACCTTCTGCCCCGAGGTGATCCTGACGATGTCGGCACGGAACCGTGCCCCGTCCGGCGCATCGCCCGGGTCGACCTCACCTCGCGTGACGGCGTCGTACAGATCGCGGACGTCATCGAGGGTGCCCGGAGCGGACACGCTTCGATCGCCCAGTGCGGCGTACAAGCGGACCATCTCCCGGAAGCGGCGATCGCCCGCCGGCTCATCCGTCAGCGACTCCAGGGCGTCGGCGATCTCGCGGCGCGTCGAGTGGACGTTCTCCATCTCGTTGGTCGCCTGAATCTCCTCGATGATCATCGACGAGAAGTAGTGATTCCGGGCGATAGGAAGGAGTTCGGCCCAGGTCTCCGCCACGCGTGCGTCGAGCACCATGATCCGCTCGGTCAGCGCCGTGATTCGCGGCGTCGTCAAGCAGAACAGTGAGTGTTCGCCGATGCGGAACTCCCACGAGAGCGCAGCGGGTGAGGCCCTCCGCGACGCCTCCTCGGCATCCGCTCCGGAGATGTCGCGCTGGTGAAAGACCGATCTGAGCGTGCGGTAGGCCACGATGCACCTCCCAATAAGTGGCAAAAGTGGGTTACTTGTCAAGTATTGCACGGTTCAGCGGCTAGTTAAATTGAACTTTTCCTTATTTTTGACAATAAGGATGGTGAAGGGTGCCGTCCTGATGTCAGCTCACGACGTCCTTGGTCCGGAAACCGCGGACGGCGAGGGCGAAGAAGACGATGGCGATGCTGACGGACAGGGAGACGCCCGAGACCATCGCCGACCACTCGATGCTCGGCTGCAGCAGGTCGGTCCACGCGTACTGCCAGTGCGCCGGGAGCGCGGCCCGGAGGCCGCCGAGCGCGGTCACCTGGTCGAGCACGCTGCCGATCACGGTGAGTCCGACGGCGCCGCCCACCGCGGCCAGCGGCGCGTCGGTGCGGGTCGAGAGCCACAGCGCGAGACCGGCGGTCGCCAGCTCGGACCCGATGATGAAGGCCGCGGCCAGCAGTAGCCGCCACAGTGCTTCCCCGGCGGGCAGCGACAGGCCCGTCGGGGATTGCAGCGGCCCCCAGCCGTACGCGACGGTGCCCGCGACGAGCGCCACGGCCACCAGGAGGGCGACGGAACCGACGGACAGGATCAGCGCGACGATCGCCTTCGTGACCAGCAGCCGCGTGCGGGGCACGGGAGCGGCGAGGAGGTACCGCAGCGACGACCAGTCCGCCTCGGATGCCACGGCGTCGCCGAAGAACAGCGCAACGGGGATCACGAGCAGGAATCCCGTCCCTGCGATGAGCACCGTCGCCATGAGGTTGAGCCCCGACGCCGTCGCGACGTCGAACATCGAAGGACGCCCGCTGCCGCGGCCGCTGTCATCGGTGCCCACGGCGAGCGCGACGATCAGGATGATCGGCAGCGCCGCGAGGAGCGCGGCCATCACGAGGGTGCGCCGGCGCCGCAGCTGCCGGGCGAGCTCGACGCGCACCGTCAGCGTGCGTCCGGGGGAGTACCCCGGGGCCGCCCCGTGATCGGCTCGCGCCCGTGGGTTCGCCGGATCGTTCGTGGTCGTCATTCGTCGCCGCCCGTCAGCTGGAGGAACGCGTCTTCGAGGGTGCGGGAGGCCCCGCCTTCACCGGTCTGCACGATCTCCTCGACCGTGCCGGCCGCGATCAACCGGCCGCGGCGCAGCACCACGACGTGGGTGCAGGTCTGCTCGACCTCGGCCAGGAGGTGGCTCGAGACGATCACGGTGCGCCCGGTGGCCCCGTACCGGACGATCGCGTCGCGCATCTCCCGGATCTGCGACGGGTCGAGCCCGTTGGTCGGCTCGTCGAGAACGAGCACGTCGGGCAGGCCGAGCATGGCCTGCGCGATCGCGAGCCGCTGGCGCATGCCCTGGGAGTAGGTGCGCACCGAGCGGTCGAGGGCCGAGCCGAGGTCGGCGATCTCGAGAGCCTCGTCGACGTGCGCGTCCTCGGCGGGGCGGCCGGTGGCACGCCAGTACAGGTCGAGGTTCGCCCGACCCGACAGGTGCGGCAGGAAGCCCGCGCCCTCCACGAACGCCCCGACCCGGGAGAGCACCGGCGCGCCCGGCCGGATCGGGTGCCCGAACACGCGGATCCCGCCCTCGTCGGGCGTGATGAGGCCCATCAGCATCCGCAGCGTCGTGGTCTTGCCGGCGCCGTTGGGGCCGAGCAGGCCCAGGACCTGGCCCCGCTCGACACGGAAGGTCACGTCCTGCACGCTGTACCCGTCACCGCCGGCGTACTTCTTGGACAGGCCCGTCACCTGGAGGGCCACGTCGGCCAGTTCCGGATCGGCGGGTCCGACGGTGCGCCGTCGCCGCACGGCCAGCAGCGCTGCCGCGACGACGACCGCGATGATCGGCAGCACCCAGACCCACGTGGGCAACGGCCGCGGCGCGGTCCTCAGGCCCGGTACCTCGGGCACCGTCAGCGGGCTCGTGGCCGCGATCGTGTAGGTCGCAGGGGCTGAGGGGGAGAGGTAGGCGAGATCGGTGGTGGCGAACGCGACGCGCATCCGGTGCCCGGCCACGAACTCGTGGTCGATGGTGGGCAGGCGGACCGTCGTCGTGGCGGTGCCGCCGGTGAGTGGAATGCGGATCGGTGCGGCGAGCTGCTGGGGCAGCACCTGCGAGCCCTCGGGACCCACGTCGTAGAGCTTGGCGAAGAGCACGGCGTCGGGCGCGGCGGAGTCGACCTTGATCGTCACCGTCGGGGTGCCCGTGACGGTGACCGGGCCGGCGAGTGGCGCGGAGTCGAACACCGCGGCCTGCGTCGGCAGGTCGCGCGACAGCCCGCCCGACCCGAGCGCCGCGGCGGAGGATGCGAGCGCCCCGAGCCCGGGGACGCCGGAGATCGACGGTGGCGTGCCGCCGGCCGGGTTCTCGGCGGTCCGCGGCGCACCGTCGAGCCCGACGGTGCGCGTGATGCTCCCGGCGAGCCCGGGGTAGGAGTCGGCGCTCGACGAGCGCACCGTCCGCTCGCCGGTCTCCCTGTCGACGCCGCCGGAGCGGGACACCTGGAAGGAGGGGAGGACGGGAGCGTCGGTGCCCTTGAGGTACCTGTCGAACCACTCCGCGGTGCGGGCGTTCACCCGCGCGTCCTCGGCGCTGCCGGCGTCGTGCCCGCCCGCGATCCAGTCGACCGCGACGGGGGCGCCGTTGGCGGAGATCTGCTTCGCTGCCTCGTCGGCGTGCTCCAGCGGGAAGAGCGAATCCAGTTCGCCCTGCGCGAGATAGGTGGGAACGCGGATCGCGGCGCCGACCGACGCCGGGCTGCGGGCGGCCAGCAGGGCGCGGTCGGCGTCGGTCAGTGCGCCGCCCTGCGCGATCCGCGTGTACATCTCACAGACCGCGGGCTCGAACCTCGCGCACCCGCCGCCCATGGTGAAAAGGATGCCCGCCCACTGCTTCTTGTAGACCCCGCCCGGGAACAGCGCCTGCTCGAGGTTCCAGTACGTGATCCGCGGTGCGATCGCGTCGACCCGCTTGTCGTGCCCGGCGAGCAACAGCGCGAGCGCTCCGCCGTAGCTGCCGCCCGCGACGCCCACGCGCGGGTCGCCGGGTGCGTCCTGGCGCACCTCGGAGCGGGTCGCGAGCCAGTCGAGCAGCTTGCGCGCGTCGGCGACCTCGGCGTCGGGGGAGTCGAGACCCACGAGCCCCGTCGACTTCCCGAATCCGCGAGCCGTGTACGTGAGGACGGCGTAGCCGCGCCGGGCCAGTTGCTCGGCCTCGTCGCGCACGTCGTCCTTGGACCCGCCGAAGCCGTGGGCGAGGAGCACCGCGGGCGCGGGCTCGGCACCGTCGGGCCGGAAGAAGGAGGTGTCGAGGCGCACCCCGGCCCCGTCGAGCAGCTGGTCGGTGCGTTGGACCGACGGTGCGCTGTCCCTCCCGATCGGGCCGCACGCGGCGAACGCGGCCAGGATGACGGCGACGGCGGCGAGGGCGGCACCGATGAGGAGAGGGCGCCGTGGGGCGCCGCGCAGGGCGCGAGGTGGGGGCACCGGACCAGGATATGTGCGGCTCGGGCGTTGTGGCCGGGCCAGTGTTCCGCTGAGGGAGAACGTGCTGAGGTCATTCGACGACGGAATCATCCGCGATCGGGATATCGTGACTGCAAAGGCTCTGGGGAGGGTGCGAGGGGAGAACGATGCGGCGAGGAACGTTCGGACTGGCAGCGGTGCTGATGGTCACGGCACTCGCGGGCTGCGCGACCGAGGTGCCGGGGACGGCCAGCGCACCGTCGTCCGCCGTGCGCCTGGACACGGGAAACTACGCGACCACCGTGCGGACGGTGCCGGAGCGCTCCGCGGCGCGCGGCGCAGTGATGGAGGGGCGCCGGCTCGCCGACACGATGCCGCTCACCACCGACATCGACCCGAGCCTGCGGTTCGGCGGGCAGCTGTTCGCCGGCGCCCTGCGGGACTACAACATCGGCGGTTCTCTCGAGGCGTCCTTCGGCGTCCAGGTCGCGAACGCGATGGACAAGCGCGGGCCGGGCTACTACGTCCGCGTCGATACGTCGCGGTCGACCTCCGACCTGAAGACGATGTTCTTCGGAGCCTGGGAGATGGATTCCGCGGCCGCAGCCGCGGCCGCAGTGGCCGATCCGAAGATCCTCGCGTCGGCATCGACGGATGGTGGCATCCCGCGCGTGCCGGTCACGATTCCGGGGTACCCCGCGGCGGTGTCCTACTCGCAGACCGTGGGCAAAGACGTGGCGATCAACAGTCTCGTGGCGTCGGGGCGGTACGTGTTGGCCTCGTACGCCAAGATTCCCGCCGGGGCCGCTGCGATCGGCAGGTTCTACGACCGCCAGATCGCGGCGCTGAAGACTTTCACACCGACGCCGACGGAGAAGCTCGCGGACCTGCCCGTCGACAAGGACGGCATCGCCTCGCGCACCCTCGTGCCCGAGAAGACGGAGTACTTCGTCACGGACGGCTGGACCACACCGAAGCTCTTCGCCGCGGACTCCGATCGCGTCGAGGACACTCGGAAGGCGCTCGACGCTGCCGGGGTGGATCTCGTGGGCCTCGGCAGCGATGCGGTCCTCCGGGCGAGGGACGAGGCCACGGCCCGGACGCTGCGTGACGAGCTGGCCGACATCGTGCAGCCGATGGAATCCGGCGTCCAGGCCACCGAGGTGCCCGGTGCGCCCGGCGTGATCTGCCGGATCGAGTCGAGTGCGATGCCGCGTGGTTCCAACGTCAAGACGCACTGCTTCCTCGCCGTGGGGCGGTACACGGCGGTGCTCACGGCGGATCAGACCGGCGATGCGAAGCAGCAGGCCGCGGCGCAGTACCTGATCCTGCGGAAGGCCGGCTGATGCGGCCTCCGGCTGGGCTGGTCCTTGCGCTGGCGACCGTCCTGGCCGCGTGCTCGACGACGGTGCCCGGTACCCCGTCGGGGCCGTCGACGGCGTCACTGGCGACGGGCAGTTACTCCACCGTCCCGCGGGTGGTCACGAAGCCGTCGGCGACGATGGGCAAGATCCTGGAAGCGCGGCGGCTCGCGGCGACGATTCCCCTGTACAGCACGATCGACCCGGCTCTGAAATTCGGGAACCCCATGACGATCGGCGCGCTCGAGGACCACGGGAACGCACCCACGGTGGAGTCGGCCTTCGGGACGTCCGCGTCGAGGGTGATGGCGGGCCACGGTGCCGGGGTGATCGCCACCGCGCGGAACGGGGACAGCGGCAAGGACTACGGCTATGTGAATTTCGGCCTCTGGGAGATGAGCTCGCCGGAGGCGGCGGCTGCGGCGGTCGCGGACCCTCGCCTCCTGGAGCCGGAACTGGTGCAGTACGGGTACACCAAGAAGTCCGTCTCGATGCAGGGGTATCCGAAGGCGGTTGCCTACGAGTTGAACGGGACGAGGAAGCGGCTTCGGGCGTTCCTCGCCTCGGGCAGCGTCGTGATCGCGGTCTCGTCCGAACTGATGAACGCCGCGCTGGTGCGGAAGTACTTCGACCTGCAGCTCCAGGCGCTGAAGGACTTCGTGCCGACGGACGAGTACAAGCGCGGCGAGCTGCCCGTCGATCCGAGCGGCCTGTCCGCACTGACCCTCGCACCGGACAGCGGCGACCTCGACCACGAGGGCGACATCGCACCGCGGGTGATAGCGCTCGGCGCCGACTCCCCGGACACGGTTCTCGCGGCCTTCACTGCGGCGGGAGCCGATGCCGCCGGGCTGGGTGGGACCACCGTCTACCGGACGAAGGACGCCGCGTCCGCGCCCGCACTGAGTGGGGTACTGCTGGACTCGGCTACGCGGTACGTGAGGTTCAGAGGTACGCCGATCCAGGTCAAAGACATGGATGGAGTGGCGTGCAGTACCGTTCCCGCACGCGCCAGCTCGACGGTCCGCGCGGCGTGCACGATGGCCGTCGGGCGCTACGTCGCAGTCGTCACCTCCTCGCAGGCGGAGGACGCGATCCAGCGCGCCGCGGCCCAGTACCTCATCCTGCGGTCCGCGAAGTAGTGAGGAACCGCGCCGACCGCGACCACGGTCGCTGAGTGGATCGGAAAACCCGTTGCGGCGGCCGTGATCCGGTGTCAGTGTTGATGTCGGCTACGGGGAGGAGCGGCCCGAGCGGTTGTACCGCGATCGGGTTCCGCGTGTTCGAATCCCCGTCACCCTCCAGTGGCACGGCCCCTTTCGGGCCCAGAGGGTTCGAGTCCCTCGCCCGCCGTACCGCCGGAACCGCGGGCGGTGACAGCCCTGCGATGCCCCGGCCATTACCCGGGACATCCCGCCGTCTCCGCTCGCCCGGCGGTGCGGTGCCACGACCCAGACCTGGCATCCCTCGGAGCGCGACGCTCCGGGGGCGCACGGCCCGACCGGGCCGCACACGAAAGGAGAACCGCCGTGTCGATCATGAACGCCGTCCGCGGCCGCCGCATCGTGGTGCGTCCGGCCCGTCTGGCCTTGGAGTACCGCGACGGCACCCTCGCCCGCGTCCTCGAGCCGGGCGCATACCGCGTTCGGCGTCCGGAGGCCGTCGTCCTCGTCGGCGTCGCCGAACGCCTGATCCCGGTGGCCCCGCAGGAGATCCTCACCGCCGAGTCGGTACCGGTGCGGGTGTCGATGACCCTGCGGGTCAAGGTCGTCGATCCGATCGCGTACACCGAGCGGGCCGTCGACCCGGACGCCGTCGTCTACCTCGCCGCGCAGATCGCGCTGCGCGAGGCGCTTTCCGGTGTCGCGGTCGACGACCTGCTGCGACGGACCGGGGCCGTCGACGGTGAAACGGTACGGCGGGGCGTGTCGGCGGCGGCCGAGGAGGTGGGTGTCCAAGTGCTCGGCGTCGTCGTGAAGGACGTCGTGCTGCCGAGCGAGATCCGCAGCGCTGCGATCGATCTGATCACCGCCAAGGCGCGCGGCGCGGCCCGCCTGGAGGAAGCGCGTGCCGAGACCGCCGCGCTGCGTGCGCTCGCCAACGCCGGGCGCATGCTCGACGCGTCGCCGGCGCTGGCCCGGCTCCGCATGATCGAGGCCGCGCCCGCGGGCGCGAAGATCGTCTTCGGCGATCGGGAGCGGTGACCGTTCAGGTGGCCGGCTCGGCGCGTACGCGCCGAGTCAGTCGCTGAGCATGTCCTTGATCAGCGGGACCACCTTCTCGCCGTACAGCTCGATCGAGCGCATCAGGTCGGCGTGCGTGACCGGCTGGTCGTACTTGAGGTCGAAACGGTCGACGCCGAGCGTGCGGATCGTGGCGGCGATCCGCCGCGCCACCGTCTCGGGGGAGCCGATGTACAGCGAGCCCGTCTCGATCTCCCGCTCGAAGTCGCCGACGGCGGGCGGCGGCCAGCCGCGCTCGCGGACCATCCTCTGCCGCATCTTCATCCAGCCGTCGAAGACGAGGGCGTGCGCCTGCTCGTCCGTCTCCGCAACGAGGCCGGGCGAGTGCACCGCGATCGGCTTGCGGGGTACGCCGTACTCATCCTGGGCCCGTTCGAAGAGGTCGACGTAGGCCTTGAACCGGTCCGCGGGGCCGCCGATGATCGCCAGGAAGAGGCCGAAGCCGTACCGGGCGGTGCGGACCACGGACTCGGGGCTGCCGCCGACGCCCACCCAGGCGCGGATGCCGTCCGCGGTGGTCGGGAAGACACGCTGCTCGCTCAGCGACGCGCGGGTGGTGCCGGACCAGGTG
Organism: Tsukamurella pseudospumae; assembly: GCF_001575205.1. GTDB lineage: Bacteria > Actinomycetota > Actinomycetes > Mycobacteriales > Mycobacteriaceae > Tsukamurella > Tsukamurella pseudospumae. The sequence continues at coordinate 35,535 of NZ_LSRE01000003.1, read as the reverse complement.
AGCGGCTCCTCCTTCAACAGCGCCGCGAGCAGCTCGAGCTTCTCCTCGAAGAGAACCTCGTAGTCCTGGAGGTCGTACCCGAACAGGGGGAAGGACTCGGTGAAGGAGCCACGCCCTGCGACGATCTCGGCGCGGCCGTCGGACACCGCGTCGAGCGTCGCGAACCGCTCGAACACCCGCACCGGATCGTCCGAGCTGAGCACGGTCACCGTCGAACCGAGACGGATCGAGTCGGTGCGCGACGCGATCGCCGAGAGGACCATCTCCGGGCTCGAGACGGCGAAGTCCGCGCGGTGGTGCTCGCCGACGCCGAAGAAGTCCAGGCCCACGGCATCGGCCGTCACGGCCTCCTCGACGAGATCGCGGATCACCTGGGGATGGGGCAGGGGTTCGCCCTGCGCGTCCTTCGTCACTCCGCCGAACGTGTCCACGCCGAACTCGGGAATCTTCATGGTAGTCATAGTACCGACTGAAACGGACTAAGGTCCGAATCTATTCCGGTGCGTCAGACGACGCCGTGCAGGGGAGGCCGCTCTTCGTTCAGGGTGAACCTGCCCAGGTGGTGGACCTTGTAGCGCACCGGGTCGTGCAGGGTGTGCGTGCGCGCGTCCCGCCAGTACCGGTCCAGGCCCGCATCGCCCGCGGCGCTCCGGGTGCCGGCGACCTCGAACAGCGCCGAGGGCACCTCGGTCGCCGCCCGGTCGGCGAGCACCTTGGCGGTGGCGACGGCGAGCGAGGCCTCCGCCGCCGCGTCGGGCCCGGGCGTCGCGAAGGCGTCGTCCACGGCGCGCCCGGCGACCGTCAGTGCGGCCTCCGCGGCCCGGACGGAGACGGTCAGCTCGCCGAAGCGCTGGATCATTAGCGGATCGTCCTGCGCGCGGTCGACCCCCGCCTCGAACCACGGGCGCGACCGCGTCCGTACGAACTCGGCCGCCGCGTCCAGGGCCCCGCGGGCGATGCCCGCATCGATCGCGACGTGCAGCAGCTGCGCGAACGCCCCGTAGCCGGTGGGCTCGGCCACCGCGGGCGACCGGGTGAACACCGCGTCGAGCGGGACGGCGACGTTCTCGAACCGGACGGTGCCACTGCCGGTCGTACGCTGCCCCAGTCCGTTCCAGTCGTCGTCGACGACGACCCCCGGTGAGTCCGCGGGCACGAACGCGACGACCTGGTCGTCGGTACCGGAGTCCCGCGCGAGCACCGCGAGCAGGTGCGCGTAGGGCGAACCCGTGCAGTAGAACTTCTCGCCGTCCAGGCGGGCGCCGTCGAGGGTTCGAGTCAGGACGGTCGCGATGTCCGCCACGTTCCGACCACCCCGCTCGGACTGCGCGTTGGCGACCCGCGCACCGTCGAGTACCTGGCCGAAAATCCTGCGCTGCAGCTGTTCCGGCCCGGCCAGCCGCAGCGCCGTGAGGTACACGTAGTGGCTGTGCGGGATCTGTGCGAGCGAGGCGTCCGCGGTGGCGAGGATGCGGAAGACCTCGGCCACGACCGACGGCGGCAGGTCGGGCCCGCCGAACCGGGCGGGCACAGTCAGCGCGAACAGGCCTGCCTCGGAGAGGAGTTCGACCTCCGGGTGCGGCAGGTGCCGATCGCGGTCGCGGCGCGCGGCACCGTCGGCGAACCGCGCCGCGAGTTCGCGCGCCGTGGCGACCGCCGCCTCGGCGGAGTCGATCGCGGCGGCGAGAGTCACACCAGTGCCCCGGAGCGGCTCGCCTCGATCTCGCGGACCAGGGGCAGGACCTTCTCGCCGAAGTACTCGATCTCCTCCTGGAAGTGCAGGAAGCCGCCGAGGATGAGGTCGACGCCGAGCTGCTTGTAGGCGACGATCCGCTCCGCGACCTGCTCGGGCGTGCCGATCAGCTGCGTGCGGAAGCCGTCGTTGTACTGCACGAGGTCCTCGAAGGACGAGTCCGCCCACATGCCGCGGCCGTCCGAGGTGGACTTGCCGGCCTGCTGCACGGCGTCGCGGAAACCCTCGACGGCGGGCTTGTTGGCCTTCTCCACGATCTCGCGCAGGGTGTCCCGCGCCTCCTTCTCGGTGTCGCGGGCGATGATGAAGCCGTTGAGGCCGAACTTGACCTCGCGCTGCGCCTCCCGGGCGATTCGGCGCAGGTCGTCGAGCTGGTCGGTGACGCCGTCGAAGTCCTTGCCGTTGGAGAAGTACCAGTCGGCGTACTTGCCGCCGTTGACGCGCGCGGCGGAGGAGTTGCCGCCCTGGAACAGCTCCGGGTTGGGGCGCTCCGCCGTGTTGAGCGGCTTCGGCTTCAGCGTGAAGTCGCGGATCCGGTAGAAGTCGCCGCCGAAATCGACGTTGTCCTCGGTCCAGATCTTCCGGATCACCTCGAGGAACTCGGCACTTCGGCGGTAGCGCTCGTCGTGCTCGAGCCAGGGCTCGCCGAGCGCCTTGAACTCACCCGCGAACCACCCGGAGACCACGTTGATCGCGAAGCGCCCGTTCGACAGGTGGTCGGCGGTGGCGCCGAATTTGGCCAGCACGGCGGGGTGCCACAGCCCCGGGTGCACGGCGGCGATCACCTTGAGCTTCTCCGTCGCGCCGAGCAGTGCGAGGCTGAAGGACGTGGACTCGTGCTGGTACTCGGCGCCGTAGCTGGCCATGTACCGCACCTGCGAGAGCGCGTACTCGAAGCCCACGCGCTCGGCCGTCTGCGCCAGCTTCTTGTTGTACTCGAAGTCCCAGCTGGTGCGCTGCTCGATGTCGCTGGTGACCAGGCCGCCCGAGACATTGGGGACCCAGTAGGCGAACTTGACCTCGTCGGCGATCTTCTCGGTGCTCATCGTTGTCGTCCTTCGTGATTCGGGGAGGCTAGGAGGTGGGGGCCAGGTCCGGCAGGAAGGCTCCGCGGACCGGCTCCGACGGTGCCCGTCCGTCGTCGAGCAGACCGCGCGCGGCCAGGCGGGGGCGCACGCCCTCGCCGAAGTGGTACGCCTCTTCCAGGTGCGGGTACCCGGAGAGGATGAAGTGGTCGAGGCCGAGGGCGGCGTACTCGGCGATGAGGTCGGCCACCTCGTCGTGCGAGCCGACGAGCGCCGTGCCCGCGCCGCCGCGGACCAGGCCGACGCCGGTCCAGAGGCCCGGGTACACCTGCAGCGAGCGGGCGTCGGCGGCCTCGTCGAACGCGGCCCCGCCGCCGTGCAGTTCACGCATGAGGCGCTGCCCCTCGGACTCGCTCCTGGCGAGGCTCGCCTGCGCGGCGCGAACGGTGGCGGGGTCGAGGTTGCCGAGGAGGCGGTTGGCCTCGGCCCAGGCCTCCTCGCTGGTGTCGCGCGAGATCACGTGCAGGCGGATGCCGTAGGTGAGTTCGCGGCCCTGCGCGGCGGCCAGGGCGCGGATCCAATCCACCTTCTTCTTCACCTGCGCCGGCGGCTCACCCCAGGTGAGGTAGGTGTCCGCGTACTTCGCGGCGACGTCGCCGGCCGCGGGGGAGCTGCCGCCGAAGAACACCGGCGGCGCCGGATCGGGGCGACGGGCGAGCACGGCGCCCGCGGTGCTCAGGTGCTTCCCGGCGAAGGTGACCGGCCCGTCCGAGGTCCAGAGGCGCCGCGTGATGTCGAGGAACTCGCCGCAGCGCTCGTACCGCTCGTCCTTGCTGAGGGTGTCGCCGAAGGCGCGCTGCTCGGACGACTCGCCGCCGGTCACGACGTTGAGCAGGACCCGCCCGCCGGACTGCCACTGCAGGGTGCTGGCCATCTGCGCCGAGAGCAACGGGCTGACGAGGCCGGGGCGGAGAGCGACCAGGAACTTCAGGTCCCGGGTCGCCTCGGTGAGGAGCGCGGCGGTCAGCCACGCGTCCTCGCACCACAGACCGGTCGGGATGAGGACGGCTTCGAACCTGTTCGCCTCGGCGGCCAGTGCCAGCTGCTTGAGGTAGTGCAGATCGGCGGGACGGTCGCCGCTCATCGAGCTGCCGTGTCCGCCGGCCATGAGGTTCCGCGAGTCGCCGTAGGTGGGCAGGAACCAGTGCAGGTGCAGGGGATTGACGGAGCTCACGGCTGCCTCTCGATCGGACGCGACGGGTACGGTTCGCCAGTTCACCACTCGGCGAACGGACGGTGAAGGTTTCGGATCGTGATGCGCGGAACGTGCGTAGCTACTCGTTAGTAGCTACAGTGAGGATGAAGTTAGTTAGAGTCCCGTATTGAATTGGGGTGTTGCTCATGTCCGTCGAGATCGTCGAGTCGACCGAACCGAACACGGCCGCAGGTGCCGCGTCCGGAGCCGGGGGATCGCCCGGTCACCTGGCCGATGTCATCACGTCCGCCTTCACCCGGTTCGCGGACCGTCCCGCGTTCGCGACCCGCGACGGCGGTCCCGACGGTCCGTACCGCGGTACCACCTACGGCCAGGTGTGGCACCGCGTCACCGCCCTGACCGCGGCCTGGCGCGAGGAACTGCAGCCGGGGGACTTCGTCGCCGTCCTCGGCTTCACCAGCCCCGACTTCGTGGTCGTGGACCTCGCCACCACACTGCTCGGCGCGCCGAACGTACCCCTGCAGGCGGGCGCCCCCGCAGCGCGCATCGCGGCGATCCTCGACGAGACCGCGCCGAAGATCCTCGCCGTCAGCGCCGCGCAGCTCCCGCTCGCCCGCGCCGCGGTGGCCGAGTCCGGCACGGACCCGCGCCTCGTCGTCTTCGACGGTGCCGCCCCCGGCGCGACGACTCTCGACGACGAGATCTCTCGCGGCGCGGCACTTCCCGTTCCCGAGCCGTACCGCGCCGCTGAGCCCGACGGCGACCGGCTCGTGACGCTGATCTACACGTCCGGGAGCACCGGCACGCCGAAGGGGGCGATGTACACCGAGCACCTCGTGGTGCACGCGTGGCTCAAGGTCGAGAGCATCATCGACGACGACATCCCCACCGGCGTGCTCCTGCACTTCCTCCCGATGAGCCACATGTACGGGCGGAATTGGCTGATCGCGGGCCTCGCGGCCGGCGGCGTCGGGTACTTCGCCTCCGCGGCCGACATGTCCAGCCTGTTCGACGACCTCGCCGAGGCTCGCCCGACCGCGATCGCCCTCGTCCCGCGCGTCTGCGAACTGGTGCACCAACGGTTCCTCGCCCTGGAGGCGGAGACCGACGCCGAGTCCGCCCGCACCTACCTGCGGGACGAGGTGCTCGGCGGAAACATCGCGGCCGCCGTCTGCGGCAGCGCCGCACTCTCCGCCGACCTGCAGGCGTTCATGGAGCAGCTGCTCGGTGTGAGCATCCAGATCGGGTACGGCTCCACCGAGGCCGGTGGGGTCATCGTCGACGGTGTCGTATCGCGGCCGCCCGTGATCGACTACAAGCTCATCGACGTGCCCGAGTTGGGCTACCTCACCACTGATCTGCCGCATCCGCGGGGTGAGCTCCTGGTGAAGTCCAGCCAGCTGATCCCCGGCTACTACCGCTCCGACAAGCAGGTCCTCGATGAGGACGGGTACTACCGCACGGGCGACGTGATGGCCGAACTCGGACCCGACCGGCTCGAGTACGTCGACCGGCGCAGCAACGTGATCAAGCTCGCGCAGGGTGAGTTCGTGCCCATCGCCCAGCTCGAGGCGACCTACTCCGCGAACCCAGCGGTGCACCAGATCTTCCTGCACGGCACCAGCGAGCGCTCGTACCTACTGGCCGTCGTCGTCCCGGCGCCCGGTCCCGCCGACGAGACCGACGAGCAGGCCCGAGGTCGAGTCCTCGACGCCCTCGCCACCGTCGCTCGTGAGAACGAGCTCGCCGGGTACGAGCTGCCGCGCGACGTGATCATCGAGCGCGAGCCCTTCTCCGCGGAGAACGGGCTGCGCTCGGGCATCGGCAAACTGGTGCGTCCCGCTCTGACCACCCGCTACGGCGACCGGCTGGCCGACCTCTACGCCGCCGCCGAGGAGCGTCGCCGGGACGGACTACGCGGACTCGACGCCGACGGCCCGGTCGCCGACACCGTCGTGCGGGCCGCAGCTCTCACCCTCGGCGTGCTCCCCGAGGAGCTCGACGGCGGGACGCGCTTCGTCGACCTCGGGGGCGACTCCCTGTCGGCGCTCTCGCTCGCCACCACGCTCGAGGGGCTCTACGACCTGCCCGTGCCCGTGCAGACCATCGTGGGCCCCACCGCGACTCTCGCCGGGGTGGTCGCGCACATCGAGGCCGCCCGCGCCGGCGCCGTCCAGGCGCCCACCGCCGCATCGATCCACGGCACTGGTGCGTCGATCGCCCGCGCCGCAGACCTCCGGCTCGACCGGTTCATCGATGCGGACCTGCTGGCTGCGGCACCGTCGAAGCCCGGGCCGCACGGGGAACCCAAGACGGTCCTGCTCACCGGCGCGACCGGCTACCTCGGACGGTTCCTGCTGCTCGAGTGGCTGCGCCGCGTGGCGCTCAGCGACGGCACCGTCGTCGCCCTGGTGCGGGGCACCGACGCCGACGACGCCCGCCGTCGGGTGTTCGACGCGATCGGCACCGCCGATGCGGCGTTGACCGAGGAGTTCGCGCGGCTCGCGGCCGGACACTTGGAGGTCGTGCCGGGCGACTTCGGCAGCCCCTCGCTGGGCCTCGACGACGGCGCGTGGGAACGCCTCACGCACACCGTCGACCACGTCGTGCACTGCGGCGCGCTCGTCAACCACGTGCTGCCCTACGACCAGTTGTTCGGCCCGAACGTGGTCGCGACCGCCGAGATCGTCCGCCTCGCCGTCACGGACCGGCGCAAGTCCGTGGACTACGTCTCGACGGTGGCCGTGGTCCCGCAGGACGACGGCCGCCTGCTCGTCGAGGACGACGATGTCCGCGTGCTCGGCGCCGAGCGCCGGATCGGTGCGGAGGCCTACGCCAACGGCTACGCCGTGAGCAAGTGGGCGGGTGAGGTGCTGCTGCGCGAGGCATCCGACCTCGCGGGGCTACCGGTACGCGTGTTCCGGTCCGACATGATCCTGGCGCACAGCCGGTTCCGCGGTCAGTACAACCCCGTCGATCAGTTCACCCGCCTGCTGCTGAGCATCGCGGAGACGGGCCTCGCGCCGCAGTCCTTCTACGAGCCCGACGGTTCCGGGCGCAGCCCGCACTACGACGGCCTACCCGTGGACTTCACCGCGGAGTCGATCGTCACGCTCGGATCGGCGGCGCGCGAGGGCTTCCGGACCTTCCACGTGCTCAACGTCAACGACGACGCCGTGAGTCTTGACAGCTTCGTGGACTGGATCGCGCAGGAGCGCACCGTCGAGCGGATCGCGGACTACGACGAGTGGCTCGAGCGGTTCGAGCGCGCCCTGCGGGCGCTGCCCGACGCGGACCGTCAGCGCTCCGTGCTGCCGCTGCTGCACTCGTTCGCGCGCCGCAGCCCGGCGGGCGCCGGCGGCGCGCTCACGGCAGACCGGTTCCGGGAGGCCGTGCACGCCGAGAACGTGGGCCCGGGCGACATCCCGCACCTGGACCGCGCGCTCGTCGACCGGTACCTTCGCGGCTTCGAGGATGCCGGATGGCTCTCCTCGGAAGGCTCTGTCTGACGGCGTTATCCACAGGTAAGCGTACATAACCTCTTTTCTCCACAGGCCCCGCCGCGACCACCGTTCGCGGCGGGGCCCACGGGTGACACTCGTCGGTGACGGCCGGATACCGCCGGCCGCACGGCAGACGAGGAGGGGCGCCATGCCCGGGGTACTTGTTTTCGCAGCAGGCAATGTCACGAACGACCTCACGTACCGGGAGTCCGTCCGTGATCAGCGGCACGACTTCCTGAGCTTCACCATGGCCGCGAACAACGGCTACCTCGACGAGAACGGCGAGTGGAAGCAGACCGGGACGCTGTGGCTCAACGTCAAGGCCTTCGGCGCGCTGGCGCGCAACGCGCGCGCCGTGATCGCCAAGGGGCGCCCGGTGATCGTGCACGGCGAGCTCAAGCACGAGACCTTCAACGGCACCGACGGCAACCGGCACAGCTCGCTCGACCTCAAGGCCGACGCGATCGGGCTGAACCTGCGGATGTGCGCCAGCCAGTACGTCGGCAAGGGCGAACCGTACCGGGAGATGGCGCCGCCGTCGGCGGCCGTGGACGCGGCGGCCGGGGAGCGCGACGCCGAGATCGGCGGGGACGGCTCGGACCGTGAGGTCGTCGTGGTCGGGGACTTCGGGGGCGAGGAGCTGGGGCAGGACGAGGGGGAGCGCGTCGAGAGGGAGCGCGAGCCGGCGGCGGTGGGCGGCGCGCCGGACTTCTGACGGACCGGGTGCCTGCCGGCTCGACGGTGCCGGCCGCGGTCGTTCACGGACGGGTCGATCACGACCGGTCGATCACGACCGGAGGCGGACCCGCCGATCGTGGTTCGCGACCGCGACCGGCGCGCCCACGGTGTGCAGCACGACGCTGCCCAACACCACGAGCACCGCGACCGACAGCGTCAGATCGGCGACCGGTCCGTCCGGCAGCGTGTTGAACGCGATGAGCGCGAACACGATCGTGGAGGTGCCGCGGGGCCGGAGCCAGCCGAGCGCCAGGACCTCCCGGCGGGGGAGACCGCTGCGCAGCATCGCGACCCCGGTGGGCAGCACGCGCACCACGGTCAGCGCCGCGACCACGAACAGGATCGCGCGCCGGTCCACCCCGTCGAACAGGCCCACGACGGCCACGGAGCCGAAGACGAACCACATCGCGGCGGTGAGCAGGAAGCCCACGTCGTCGGTGAGACGCACGTCGTCCGCCGTCTCGGCCCCGCGCCGCAGGCGGTAGACGATGCCGCACACGAACGCCGCGACGAAGCCGTTCCCGCCCAAGCCGACGGCGGCGGCGTAGGTGACGAGCGGCGTCGCCGCGAGCGCGAGTCGTCGGCCGCTGTCCGTCGACAGGCCGCGCCGTTCGGTGTACGTCACGCCCACTGAGATCGCCGCTCCCAGCGCGGCGCCCACGGCCAGCGCGAGCAGCGCCTGCGGTGCGGCGGCGAGCAGGGCGGGTGCGGGGTCGTCATCGCCGTGTGCGGGGCCCGCCCAGTACAGCGCGAACAGGAACACCGGCGTCACCAGGCCGTCGGTGTAGCCGGACTCCACCGTGAGCACGTCGCGTACGCGCGGGCTCACGTGCCGGTCCCGCAGCAACGACGGTGCCGATGCGAAGTCGATCGGCGCGATGACGCACGCGACGAGCACCACGACCGGCCACCCGAGGTGGGGGAGGAGAAGCCAGCCGACCGCGGCGGCGAGCAGGATGCTCAGTGGGAGGCCGATCAGCAGGGAGCGCACCACGAGCCGCGGGTGGCGGCCGAGCAGGGAACCCCGAACATGCGTGGCGTCCACGAACAGCAGCACGGCCAGGATGATCTCGGCGGCCCGCTGCGCGGCCCCGGTGTTGAGCGCTTGGGCGATCGCGCCGTGGGCGCCGATGCCCAGTGCCGCGCCGGCGAGGACCATCACCAGCGGTGCCGAGACGCCCCAGCGGTCCATGCGTCCCGAGAGGAGGCACCATACGACGAAGGCTCCCGCCCCGATCACGATCGCCGGAATCACCCCGAGATCATCCCACCCAGTCCCTCACGTCGCCGCCTCGCGCGGTGTGAGGTCGAGTTCATCCGGCGGACACCGAGCGAATCGGCACCGCAACACGGGCCTCCTAGCGTCGATCCGACCAGAAGTCGTCGAGGCACCGGAGGTCGGACATGACGCGAGCTCGCACCATCACCGAGTGGGATCCGGAGGACCGGCAGCAGTGGGAGTCGGGCGGTGAGCGGATCGCCAAGCGGAATCTGCTGTGGTCGGTGATCGCCGAACACGTGGGGTTCTCGGTGTGGTCCCTGTGGTCCGTGATGGTCCTCTTCATGCCGCAGGACGTGTACGGCCTGAGCACCGCCGACAAGTTCCTCATCGGCGCGACCGCCACGCTCGTCGGATCGTGCCTACGGATTCCGTACACCCTCGCGACGGCCCGCTTCGGCGGCCGGAACTGGACGATCTTCAGCGCGTTCGTACTGGCGGTACCGGTGGTCGCGACCATGGTGATCCTCGCGAATCCGGGGCAGCCGCTGTGGATCTACCTGCTGTGCGCGGCGCTGACCGGCTTCGGCGGCGGCAACTTCGCCTCGTCGATGACCAACATCAACGCCTTCTTCCCGCAGCGGCTCAAGGGGTGGGCGCTCGGTCTCAACGCGGGCGGCGGCAACATCGGCGTGCCGGCCGTGCAACTCGTGGGGTTGCTGGTCATCGCGACCGTCGGCGACCGCCAGCCCTACTGGGTGTGTGCGGTGTACCTCGTGCTGCTGGCCGTCGCAGGTATCGGGGCGGCGCTGTTCATGGACAACCTGCAGGTCCCGACCGTCGACACCGCCGCGATGCGGGCCGCCACCCGGGATCGCGACACGTGGATCGTCGCGCTGCTCTACATCGGGACCTTCGGCTCGTTCATCGGCTTCTCCTTCGCCTTCGGGCAGGTCCTGCAGGCCACGTTCAAGGCCGGCGGCGAGACCGCCGCGCAGGCCTCGCTGCACGCCGCGCAGATCGCCTTCCTGGGGCCCTTGCTCGGGTCGATCGCCCGGGTCTACGGCGGCAAGATGGCGGACCGGCTCGGCGGCGGCCGAGTCACTCTGTACGTCTTCGCCGGGATGATCGCCGCGGGTGGAGTGCTCATCGCCGCGGCGACCACGGCGGGTTCCGGCGCACCGTCGGGTGGGGTGCTCGCGGCGTACATCGTCGGCTTCATCGCGCTGTTCCTGCTCAGCGGCCTGGGCAACGGGTCCGTCTACAAGATGATCCCGTCGATCTTCGAAGCGAAGGCGCGTTCGATCGACGGCGACGAGGCCACGCGCACGCACTACTCGCGAGCGATGTCGGGGGCCGTGATCGGCATCGCGGGCGCCATCGGCGGCCTCGGCGGGGTGGGCATCAACCTGGTCCTGCGCTCGTCGTACCAGTCGTACGGCACGGCCACCGTCGCATTCTGGGTGTTCGGCGCGTTCTACGTGGTGGCAGCCGCGGTCACCTGGACGGTGTACGTGCGTACGCCCGCGCCGCGCGGGCATGGGACCATCGCACAGACGCATCGCGACGACGCTCTCAGCAGTGCCGACACCAGATGACCACAGCGTGGAAGGACGGATCTCCGATGACAGAGGCGCCGCAACGCCCCCTCCTCGGATTCACCGTGGCCGTGACGGCCGCGCGCCGCGCCGACGAGCTGACAACCCTGCTCGAGCGGCGCGGCGCAGCCGTGATCGCGGCACCGGCGATCGCCATGGTCCCGCTGTCCGACGACGAGCGGCTCCGCGCCGCGACCGAGGAGCTGCTCGAGAACACCCCGGACCTGCTCGTGGCCACCACCGGCATCGGCTTCCGCGGCTGGCTCGAGGCGGCCGAGGGCTGGGGCGTCGCGGAGCGGCTGCTCGCGGCCCTCGGAACAGGGCGGGTCATCTCCCGCGGTCCCAAGGCCACGGGCGCCCTCCGGGCGGCCGGGCTGCGCGAGGAGTGGTCGCCGCCGTCGGAATCCTCCGCCGAGGTGCTCAGTCACCTCAGCGGCACGGACCTCACCGGCCGGCGCGTGGCCGTCCAACTGCACGGAGCGACCGACGAGTGGGACCCGAACCCGGGCCTGCTCGAGGGCCTGCGTGCGCTGGGCGCCGAGATCGTTCCGGTCCCCGTCTACCGCTGGGAACAGCCCGACGACCTCACCGGGCTCGACCGGGTGGTGGAGGCCATCGCGACCGGCGCCGTCGACGCCGTCACCTTCACCTCGGCGCCGGCCGCTGCCTCCGTCCTCGAACGCGCCGCCGAGCTGGGTCTCGGCGCGGCCCTGCGCGGAGCGCTGACCGGCGCCGTGGTGCCGTACTGCGTGGGACCGGTCACCGCCACGCCGCTCGACCGTGCCGGCATCGCGTCCGTCACGCCGGAGCGGATGCGGCTGGGCGCGCTCGCGCGTCTCGTGGAGCAGGACCTCCCCGAACGCCGGCCGGATCTCGCGGTCGCCGGCCATGCGCTCGGTATCCGCGCGCGCGGCGCCGTCGTGGACGGTGTCGACCGCGAGCTCACGCCCACGTCGATCGTGCTGCTGCGGCTGCTCTCCCGGGAGCCCGGCGCGGTCGTCTCGCGCGACGACCTGCTCGCCGCCCTGGGTGGCGACGACCCGCACGCCGTCGAGGCCGCCGTCGCGCGGCTGCGGGCGGGGCTGGGCCACAAGGAGATCGTCGCGACGGTGGTCAAGCGCGGCTACCGTCTCGCAGTCGAGGAGCGCTGAGATGGGCACACTGCTCGTGGCGCACGGCACCCGCAGCGAGCACGGTGTCGCGATGATCGGCGACCTCGCAGCGGCGATGACGGACCGACTCCGGGAAACCGTCCGGGTGGCCTTCGTGGACGTCCTGGGGCCGACGCCGAGCGAGGTGCTCGCACAGCACGGCGACGAGCCGACGGTCGTGGTTCCGGCGTTCCTGTCGAGCGGCTACCACGTGCGCCACGATCTCCCGAGGGAGGTCGCCGAGTCCGGCCACCGATCCGTCACCGTCACCGAGGCGCTCGGACCGTCCCCCGAGTTGGCGCGCGCGATGCTCGGCAGGCTCCTCGAATCCGGTTGGCGGCGAGGAGATGCCGTGGTGATGGCCGCAGCCGGCACCCGCGATGTGCACGCGCAGGGGCAACTCCGGCGCATCGCGGCCGCCCTCTCGGCGCTGGTCGGCGCCCGGGTCTCCATCGCCTTCGCCGCCCCGAGCCAGCAGAGCGAGGGCTACCCCGCGGTGCAGGAGGTCGTCTCGCGCCTGCGGTCCGACGGTGCGCCGTCCGTCGCCGTCGCGTCGTACCTCCTGGCGGAGGGACTGTTCCAGCAGCGGCTGCGGGATTCCGGCGCCGACGTGGTCGCGGAGCCGCTGGGCCTGCACCCGTCCGTCGTCCGGCTCGCGTGCCTGCGCCGCAGCCACGCGGGACTGGCGATTCCCGCCGTTCGGCCCGCAGTCGAGACGCTTCCCTGATCGAGGTCGAGGTGCCGCGCCGTCGATCGGTGCGATCTAGACGATGAGGAACAGCGACAGGCAGCCCGCGCCGACGAGGATGACGAGGAACAGCAGTGCGATGGACAGCGTCGTCTCCGACACCTCGAACCCGCTGAAACGGCTGCCGGTTCGCGAAGGGGGCGTGGTCGCCGGCATCGGACCGGACTGGGCGGCGAACGCCGGGTGCGGCGGAGGTCCGCCGGCCGCCAGCGGTGCCGGGATCGCCGCCCACTGACCCGTCGAACCGGGAGGCGGCACGGGACGGAGCGGTTCGGCCGGCACACCCAGCGCCGCCCCCAGCGCGTCCGCGAAGGCGGTCACCGTCGGGAAGCGGAACTCCGGGCCGCGTGCCGTGGCCTGGGCCAGCACACCGTCGACGCGCGGATCGAGATCGGGGCGGGCCCGGCGCACCGTCGCGAAACCGTACGGGTTCGGCGGGTGCCCGGTGAGGAGGGAGTAGCTGGTGCTGGCGAGGGAGAAGACCTCGGACCGGACGGTGGGCTCCGCGCCGCCGAGTACCTCGGGTGCCGCGTGGGCGTCGGCGTCCACTGCGCTCGGCGAGGCGGCCAGGTGCACCGACCCGTCGGTGCCGACCTGAAGTGCCGTCGGGCTGAGGCGCCCGTAGGGACGGCCCGCGGCGGCGCGGACGTCCACCTCAGGCGCGACCGAGCCGACCAGGAACCTGACCTGTCCCGCCGTGAGCTGCCCCTGTTCGGGCGGCCGAACCGATGCGTCGCCGTGACTCGACATCGCCTGACTCCTTCACCTCGTCCGGAGCAGACACTAGTGGTGTTGCGATCACAGCGCGACGGCGCCGCGGCGGAAGCCGAACGCCACCTCGGGGGAGTTCGCCACGAACACCGTGCCGTCCAGCGAGATCCTGGTGTCGTACACCGGGATCGACACGCCGGGCGCGTCCAGGCAGCGGCCGTCGAGCAGGCTGAACGCCTGCTTCTTCAGGGGCGACTGCACCACGGGGAAGCCGCCGCGGTCCCCGACGATGCCGCGCGAGAGCACCGCGGCCCGCCCGATCGGATCGACGTTCCCGACCGCGCGGATGCTGTCGTCGGCCAGGCGGAACAGGGCGACCTGGGCGCCGTCGGGCAGGAGGACCGCGACGCCGCGCAGTCGCTCGAGCCGGGCGGCGGCACACGCGGCGGTCCAGTCGCGGGTCCAGCGGTGCAGGTCGAAGGGCGTGGTGGTCATGCGCGGTCCTTTCGCAGGGGCATCGACGGGCTGGCGCCGAGCAGGACGGGCACCTTGCGCCCGTTCTTCTCGCCGAAGTCGACGGTGGGGTCGGGGGCGCCGGGGGCGTTGACGAAGGAGACGAACCGGGCGAGCTTGTCGGGGTCGTCCAGCACGCCCTTCCACTCGCAGCCGTAGCCGTCGACGTGGCGGGCGACCGTGGCCTCGAAGTCCGCGGCCAGGCCCAACGCGTCGTCGATCACGACCTCTCGCAGGCGGTCCATACCGCCGTCGAGGCTCTCGACCCACGGAGCGGTGCGCTGCAGTCGGTCGGCGGTGCGGATGTAGTACATGAGGAACCGGTCGACGTACCGGATCAGTGTCTCGGAGTCGAGGTCGCCGGCCAACAGTTGCGCGTGCTTGGGCGTCATGCCGCCGTTGCCGCCCACGTAGAGGTTCCAGCCGGATTCGGTGGCGATGACGCCGACGTCCTTGCCGCGTGCCTCGGCGCACTCGCGGGCGCAGCCCGAGACGCCCATCTTGATCTTGTGCGGGGACCGCAGCCCGCGGTACCGGAGCTCGAGGTCGATGGCCATCTGCACCGAGTCCTGCTGCCCGTACCGGCACCAGTCGCTGCCCACGCAGCTCTTGACCGTGCGCAGCGACTTGCCGTACGCCTGGCCCGATTCCATCCCGGCGTCGACGAGTCGCCGCCAGATCAACGGCAGCTGGTCGACCGTCGCGCCGAACATGTCGATCCGCTGGCCACCGGTGATCTTGGTGTACAGACCGAAGTCGCGGGCGATCTCGCCGATCACGATGAGCTGCTCGGCGGTCACATCGCCCCCGGGCATGCGGGGCACCACCGAGTAGGTGCCGTTGCGTTGGATGTTGGCGAGGAAGTGGTCGTTGCTGTCCTGCAGCGACGCCTGCTCGCCGTCGAGGATGTGGTCGGAGCTCGTGGAGGCGAGGATCGACGCCACCGTCGGCTTGCACAGGTCGCAGCCGGTACCGGTGCCGAACCGCTCGATGAGTCCGGAGAAGGTGCGGATCCCACTCGCCTGGACCAGCTCGAACAGCTCGGCGCGCGACTGGGAGAAGTGCTCGCACAGGGACTTCGAGACGGTGACGCCCTCGGACTCCAGCAGCTGAGAGAGCAGGGGGACGCAGGAGCCGCAGGAGGTGCCGGCATTGGTGCAGCCCTTGAGCTCGGCGACGGTGCATGCGCCGGCGGCGATCGCGCCGCACAGCGCGCCCTTGGAAACGTCGTTGCAGGAACAGATCTGGGCGTCGTCCGGCAGGGAGCCGACGCCGATGGCCGGCGCACCGTCACCCGCGGGTGCGATCAGCGAGACCGGGTCGCCGGGCAGTGCCGACCCGACCAGCGGCCGAAGCAGGCCGTACTGTGATGCGTCGCCGACGAGCACGCCGCCGAGGAGCGTCGAGGCGTCGTCGGACAGCACGAGCTTCGCGTAGGTGCCGCCGATCGGATCGCTGACCACCACGTCCAACGCTCCCGGGGTGGTGCCGTGCGCGTCGCCGAAGGAGGCGACGTCGACCCCGAGCAGCTTGAGCTTGGTGGACATGTCGGCACCCGGGAACCGTGCGTCGCCGCCGAGCAGCCGGTCGGCGACCACCTCGGCGGTCGCATAGCCGGGCCCGACGAGGCCGTAGCAGCGCCCCTCGACCGCGGCCACCTCACCGATGGCGTGGATCGTGGGATCGGAGGTGACGCAGCCGAGGTCGGTGAGCACGCCGCCGCGCTCCGCCAGGTCGAGACCCGCGGCGCGTGCCAGCTCGTCGCGCGGGCGGACGCCGGCCGCGAACACCACGACCGCCGCATCGACGACCGACTCGTCCTTGAGCGTGATCGCCAGGCCGTGGTCCGCGGGGCTGATGTCGACGGTGCCGGAGCTCAGCGTGATGTCGATGCCGAGGGCTCCGATCATCCGTGCCAGGTGCTCGCCGCCGCCGGTGTCGACCTGCTGCGGCATCAGGCGTGGATTGACTTCCACGACATGCGGCTTGAGACCCAAGGACAGGAGCGCGTTCGCCGCCTCGAGCCCGAGCAGGCCGCCCCCGACGACCACGCCGACGGCGCCGGGGTCGCGCTCGAGCGCGGCGTCCGCGTCCGCCCGGATCGCGTCGAGGTCGTCCAGGGTGCGGTAGACGTGGCAACCGGGGAGGTCGTGGCCGGGCACCGGCGGCACGAAGGCGTAGGACCCCGTGGCCAGGACCAGGGCGTCGTAGGCCACCGATCCACGGTCCGTGACGACCGTCCGCGCCGCCCGGTCGATGCCGGTCACACGTTCGCCCGTGCGGAGCTCGACCAGGTCGTCGCCGACGTAGTCGTTGCCCGCGAGCGCGAGCCGGTCGCGCTCCCACACCCCCACGTAGGACGACAGTCCGACGCGGTCGTATGCGGCGTCCGCCTCCTCGCCGACCACGACCACGCGCCAGGCGCCCGCGTCGTCCCGCGCCCGGAGGGCTTCGACGAACCTGTGGCCGACCATGCCGTGGCCGATGACGACGACGGTGCGGGGTGCGGTCATATCCGTCTCCTCTGCATTGGGAACCCGTTGCCACGAACGGTAGGGAGGCGGTGTTGCCGCGAGGTGCCCGCGCGTTGCGGCCCCGTCACGGGATCCTCACGGCGCGCGCGGCGCGGAGGTGAGGTGACGGACCCGCGGTGTCAGACGAGGCGTTCGACCAGGTCACCGACCCGGGCGAGCGGCGGCAACAGCACGATCGCGCGGTGGTCCACCGCGTCGCCGAGGTGTCCGGTCGCCACGGAACCCGGGACGTGCCAGCGGCCGGCGCCGTCCGGCTCCGCGGGCAGCATCCGCCATCGCGGATCCGGATTCGGGTCGGCGAGCGCGACGAGGTCCTCCGGCCGGGGCGCCGCCCCGGTCAGCGTCTCGCACACCGGTCGCCCGAGGAGTGCGGCGCCGAGGAGCGCCGCCATGGGGTTGCCGCCGAGGCCGAGCACGACGGGACCGCCCGCCACCGTCGCGACGATGATCGATCCGCCCGGGCGCACGTCGACGCCATCGACGTGCAGCACGGCCCCCGCCGCCTCGAGGGCTCCGCGCAGCCGGTCGGCCGCGCCGCGGCCCGTGGCGCCGATGATCGCCACGACGTCCGCTCCGCCCTGTCGGAGCGCGGCGACGAAGGCCTCCGGGGTGTCCGCGAGGTGCGGCGCGCGGGTCACTCGCGCGCCGAAGCCGGTCAGGAGAGCTGCGACCGGGCCCGCGGCGGTCTCGGGCAGCCCGTGCTCGCCACGAGCGCCGACCTCGTCGCCCGAGGTGTGCAATGCGACGCGCACCGGACCGCGCAGGAGCGCCCTCGCCACGCCGCCCGCGGTTGCGAGGGCCGTCACCGCCGGGCCGACCGCGGTGCCCGCGGGGGCGAGCAGTTCGCCCGTCCGCCAGGCGGATCCGGCCCGCCGGACGTCGTCGCGTGCCGGCGCGTCGCAGGCCAGAACGTCACCGTCCCGGATGACCTGCTCGTCGCGGATCACGCGCTCGGCGCCTGCCGGGAGGCGAGCGCCGGTGGCGATGCGGACCGCGTCGCCGTGCCGGATCGGGGGTGCGTCGTGTCCGGCGACGACGGCACCGTCGACGGCGGTCCAGGGCCCCCGGCCCGCGACGGCCCAACCGTCCATGGCGGACTGATCGAAGGGCGGGAACGGGGCGGCGGCCACGAGGGGCTCCGCGAGGACCGCGCCGTCGACGAGCGGGCCGGGCACCGCAGGCAGGACGGGGAGCGTGCGGCGCAGCGTCCGTCGGACGGCCGTCGGCGAGATGCGCGCGAGGCGCAGGTGCTCGGGGGTGTCGACATCGGTGACGGCGGAGCGCAACCGTGGCGGGTCGGCTCGGACGATCGCGCGGAGCGGCAGGCCGGTGGGGTCGCCGACTCCGGCGACGGCGGAGCGCAGGGCCTGCGCGTCCCACACGGCGAGGAGGTACTGGACGCGTCCGGTGGGGTCCTCGGCGAGGACGACCGGGGCATCCGTTCGTGCCCGGAGCGCGGCCAGCGCACTGACGGTGCCGCGGTCCACCTCCGGCAGGTCCGCGGCGAGCACCGCGATCGTCCGCACCCCCGCGGGAAGGGCGTCGAGCCCGGCGACCACGGCCGCGAGCGGGCCGCCGCCGGAAGGGGTCTCGCGGGTGACCACGACGCCGGGTGGGACGGTCCGCGGGGGTCCGACGACCACGACGACGGCGCCCGCGACAGCGTCGAGAGCGGCGTCCAGGAGTCGGCGTCCGCCGACCGTCTGCTCCGGCTTGTCCAGCCCGAGGCGGCGTCCCTCGCCGCCGGCCACGATGATCGCCGCGTCGATCCGAGCGGCGGAGTCGTCGTGGTCAGTAGACGTCACGCACGTATCTCCGTTCGGCCGAGAGTGCTGCCACGTAGGCGTCCGCACTGCGCGGCGCCATGTGACCGTGTTCGGCGACGATACCCCGCAGTGCCTCGTCGACGTCGCGGGCCATCCGTGCGGCGTCGCCGCACACATAGATGTACGCGCCCCGCCGGATCCAGTCCCACAGCTCGGCGGCGTGCTCGCGCATGCGGTCCTGGACGTAGACCTTCTCCGCGCAGTCGCGGGAGAACGCGGTGTCCAGCCGGGTCAAGCCGCCGGACTCCTGCAGGTCCGCCAGTTCCTCGCGGTAGTAGAAGTCGGTGGCCTCGTGCTGCTCGCCGAAGAACAGCCAGTTCCCGCCGTCGTGGCCGGCCTTCGCCCGGTCGTGGAGGAATCCTCGGAACGGCGCGATGCCGGTGCCGGGCCCGATCATCACGGCCGCGGCGTGGGGATCCTCCGGTGGGAGGAACGCCCGGGTCGGCTGGATGAACAGGTCGACCTCGGCACCCGGGACGAGCGTCGCCAGATGCGAGGAGCACACCCCGGCCCGGCGGACGCCGGCATGCTCGAAACCGACGACGGACACCGTCACAGACACCGCCCCGGGATCCTCCCTGGGGCTCGACGAGATGGAGTACAGGCGAGGTGTCAACGGGCGTAGCAACTCCAGCCAGCGCGTGGGATCGACCTCGACGGGGTGCGCCGTCAGCAGGTCGGCTAGCTGGCGCCCCCAGGCCCAGTCCGCGAAGTGCCGCGGCTCGTCGATGATCGCCCGCAGGTCCTCGGCGCGCGGCGAGTTGTCCGCCACGAAGCGCAGGACGTCCGGCGTGATCTGCGTGAGATTCCTCCGGGCGAGGCCGTCGGTCTCGGGATCGACACCCGTGCGGGCGCAGAACTCCTCCACCACGGCGCCCGAGTTGACGGGCCACACGCCGAGGGCGTCACCCGCACGGTACGACAGTGTTCCCTCCGGCAGCGCGAAGGTGAAGCGGCGTACGTCCTTCGCCGATCCGCGGCCGGACAGCGCGGCGGACTCGCGCAGCACGGTGCGGAGCGGATTGTTCCTCGAGTAGGACGGCGCGGAGGCGGAACCCGCGGGAATCGCGGGTGCGGCCTCGGTCGTGCCGGCGTCCGCGGATCGGTCGAGCGCGGCGGTCACCGTCGCGAGCCACGCGGCGGCGGCGGCGGCGTAGTCGGGATCGCACGACGCCCTGGGCGCGATCCGATCGGCGCCCAGGTGCTGCAGTCGCGAGTCCAGCTTGCGCGCGAAACCGCAGAAGTCCGCGTACGAGGGATCGCCGAAGCCGAGCACGGAGTAGTCGAGGTCGCCGAGGTCGCCGGGTTCGGCCGCCGCCAGCGCATCCCACAGCGCGACGCCGTTGTCGGGCGCCTCGCCGTCGCCGGTGGTGGCCACCAGGAACAGGACCGTGCCCGTCAGTCGTGAGGGCGATATCTGCTCCGCCCCGAGGACCTGGGGCGCCATCCCGGCCGCGGTCAGCGCGGCGGCGCACTCCTCCGCGTACCCCTCGGCGGTACCGGTCTGCGAGGCCCACACCAGCGTGACCGTTCGTGAGGCGCCGATGGTCGTCGCCTCCTCGCCGGACGGCGGCGCCGGGAACGTCGCGGGCCCCGCGTAGACGCCGGCGAGGACCCCCTCCAGCCACGCCCGCGCGATCGGCCCCAGCGGTGCGGTCGGCGGGACCGACGGTACGCCGCTCGGCGGTGCGGCGCTCAGGCCCGCCAACAGGCCGCCGAGGAAGCCGGACTCGGACGGGGAGAGCTCGCCGGGCCCGCTCGCGTACGCCCCGAGGGCCGCGGAGATCGGGGAAGCCGACGAGTCGGCGGCGGCCCCGGCGGCCACGGTGCCGGGGGATTCGGAGGGGACGGGGGTCAGTGCCACAGCGCTCACCTTGAATTCCGGTTGCAGGGACTCCGGGTCGACGGCGTCGTTGGTGATCGCGTTCACGGCCGATTCCTCGCCGAACGCGTCGTTGTAGTGCATGGGAGCGAAGCAGACGCCCGGGCGGACGCCGTCCTCGACCTGTACCGGCAGGGTCGCGCCGCCGCGGCGACTCGACACCCGCACCCGCGAACCGGTGCTGACCCCGAGGCGCTCGGCGTCGGAGGGGTGCACCTGCAGAAACGGGCCGGGGTTGAGCTTGTTGAGCTTCGCGACCTTGCCGGTCTTGGTCATCGTGTGCCATTGGTGCGCCAGGCGACCGGTGGTGAGGATCAGCGGGTACTCGTCGTCCGGCAGCTCGGCCGGGGGCATGTAGGGCCGGGGGAGGAACTGTGCCCGGCCCGACGGGGTGGCGAACCGTAGCCCCCGATCGGGGTCCAGGTAGCGGATCGGGTTGCGGTCGTCGCAGCCGGGCGCGGCGGGCCACTGCACCGGGCCGCGCTCGAGCCGCGCGTGGTCGACCCCGCGCAGGTCCCACCCCGTGCGGGGATTGTGGAACTGCTTGAGCTCCTCGAACACGGCTGCCGCGTTGGGGAAGTCGAAGGCGTCCCCGTAGCCGAGTTCGGCGGCGACGAGGCAGATGAGCTTCCAGTCCGGGAGCGCGTCGCCGGGCGGCGCCGTCACCTCCGCCGTGCGGGTGAGGTTGCGCTCCGAGTTGATCATCACGCCCGAGGTCTCCGCCCAGTGTGCCGCGGGCAGAACGATATCGGCGTACTCCGCGCTGTCGTTCCCGGTGAACGCCTCCTGCACGATCACCAGCTCCGCGGTCTTGAACGCGTCGATCACGGTGGAACGGTTGGCCATCGACGCCACGGGATTGGTGCAGATCACCCATGCGGCCTTGACGGAACCGTCGGCCAGCTGCCGGTACATGTCGACGGTGCCCTGCCCGACCTCGGTGCGGATCGATCCGGCGGGCAGCCCCCAGGTCTGCTCGGCGAAGACCCGGTCGCCCTCGGCGAGGACGCTCCGCTGGCCGGGCAGGCCGGGGCCCATGTATCCCATCTCGCGGCCGCCCATGGCGTTCGGCTGCCCCGTGAGCGAGAACGGGCCGGAGCCGGTGCGGCAGATCGCGCCGGTGGCGAGGTGCAGGTTGCAGAGAGCGATGGTGTTCCAGGTACCGTGGATCGACTGGTTCAGGCCCATGGTCCACAGGCTGGTCCAGTTCTCGGCCCCGCCGATCAGCTCGGCGACCCGGGCGATGTCGGCCGGGTCGAGACCGGTGACCTCGGCGACGCGGTCGAGGGGGTAGTCCTCGAGGAACGAGGGCATCGCCTCCCAGCCCTCGGTGTGCGCATCGATGAAGCCCCGGTCGATCCGGCCCTGTTCGACCAGCAGTGCGAGGAGACCGTTGAGCAGCGCCAGGTCCGTCCCCGGGCGGATCGGCAGGTGCAGGTCGGCCTTCGCCGCCGTGGCGGTCCGCCTCGGATCGACCACGATCAGCTTCGCGCCGGCCTTGACCCGGTCCATGAGCCGCAGGAACAGGATCGGGTGACAGTCGGCCATGTTGGCGCCCATCACCAGGAACACGTCCGCGTGGTCGAGGTCGTCGTAGCTGCCGGGTGGGCCGTCCGCGCCGAGCGATTGCTTGTAGCCGGTTCCCGCGCTGGCCATGCACAGCCGCGAGTTCGACTCGATCCACCGGGTGCGCAGGTAGCCCTTGGCGAGCTTGGTCGCCAGGTACTGCGCCTCCAGTGTCATCTGCCCGCTCACGTACAGCGCGATGGCGTCCGGCCCGTGCTCGTCCCGGATCTCGCGCAGCCGCCGCCCGGTGGCCGCGATCGCCTCGTCGAGAGCGACCGGCCGCCGCTCGTCGTCGCGATGCTCGCGAAGTTCGGCTCGGGTCTGCCGCCCGCCCGCCGTGAGCAGGTCGACGGTCGTGCTGCCCTTCGTGCAGAGCCGCCCCCGGTTCGCCGGATGGTGCCGGGTGCCGACGGACTTCGCCACCGCACCGTCGCGCACCTGCAGCGTCAGGCCGCAGCCCACTCCGCAGTACCCGCACACAGTCTCGACGTCCATGTCACCACGGTGCCGGTCGGATGTTTCCGGCAGCGGGCGACCGTGTTACAGCGAGGTCACCCGAACCGTGCGGCGGTGCGGGGCGAGCCGACGCGCCGGTTGTTCAGCCGATCTTGCGGCCGATCCGCCATGCGCCGAGCGCCACGAAGACTACGAACAGGCCCGCGAAGACTAGCCAGATCACCCATTCGGAGACCTGCACGTTCGCGATGTGGGGGAGCAGTCCGTACTCGTTCTGCACCGTCGTCCTCGCCTGCTCGGATCCGTTCGCCACGGCGCCCAGCGGTCCGCGGGTGAACGGTCCGCGCATCACCGATGCCGCCTGGTTGAGCGGCAGCAGGTTCATGAACGTGACCACGCCACCAGGGAGGGCGCCGACAGTGATGTACGCGCCGGCGAGGAAGCCGCCCGCCGTACCGACGATCGTCGCGACCGAGGTGAACACGGCATTGGACCCGATGAAGGTGACGACGAGGCTCCAGATCGCCGAGAACAGCAGGCAGAACCCGACCAACTGGGCCAGGGCCTGGGCGAAGGCGCCCGCTGACAACGCGGCCGAGTAGACGACTCCGAGATAGACCTCGGCGAGGACCAGCACCAGTGAGCTCAGCAGCGTCGAGACGAGGAAGGCGCCCATGAGGTAGCCCAGGATCATCTGGAATCTGCTGATCGGCGAGACGAGGAAATCGCGGAAGACGTTGCCTACCCTGTCGTTGACGAACACCACGAGCGCCGACAGGCTCGTGGTCGCAGTGGTGATCATGACCAGGTTGGCGATCACCCAGGAGTACACGAAGGCGTCGACGTCGTCCTTCGAGGCGGTCGGCAGGGACTTCTGCAGAGCACTTGTCTGCACACCGCCGAGGAAGGCGGAGAACAGCACGAACAGGATGATCGGGGAGAGCAGCGAGAAGAAGACGGCCGCAGGGTCGCGGAAGAAGACGACGACGTTGCGGCGGGTCAGGTGATGGATCATCGTCGACCGCCGTTCCGCGTGATGTTCAAGAAGACGTCGTCCATGGTTCCGTGCCGGAACTCGAAGTCGGTGACCTCGGCGTCGAAGTGGCGTAGCACCTGCTTGGCCTCCTGGCTCGATTCCACGGCCATCCGGCGTTCGTTGCCGTTGCGTGCGGCGCGCCGGCCGAACAGTTCGTCGAACCGCCGGGGATCCCGCAGAGTGACCCGAAGCTCGTCCTTGGCGTGCACGGCGCGCAGTTCCGTCGGCGTACCCACGGTGACGATCCGGCCGTGATCGATGATCGCGATCCGGTCGGCTCGCTCGGCTTCTTCCATGTAGTGCGTGGTGAGGAAGACGGTGAGGTGCAGGCGCTTCTGTAGGTCCATGATCGTTGACCAGACGCGGTCGCGGGAGTCCGGATCGAGGCCCGTTGTCGGTTCGTCGAGGAACAGGATCCGTGGTTCGTGAATCAGTGCGCGGGCGATGTCGGCCCGCCGCTTCTGTCCGCCCGAGAGTGACTTGTACGGCCGGTTCAGGAACTCCTCCAGGTCGAGCAGGGCGGACAGCGAGGTGATCCGGTCCTTCGCGGCCTTCCCGTCCACACCGTAGAACCTGGCGCGCAGGGCGAGGTTCTCGCGGACGGTCAGGATCGGGTCGAGGAGGGACTCCTGGAAGACCACGCCGATCGCGCGTCGGATCTCGATGTCCTGCTGGCCCACCAGCATTCCTGCCACGCGGATCTCCCCGGACGTCGGGGATTTCAGCGTCGTGATGCAGCTGATCGTCGTGGACTTGCCCGCCCCGTTCGTTCCGAGGAAGGCGAAGGTGCTCGCGCCGGCGACGTCGAACGAGACGCCGTCGACGGCCCGGAGGTCGCCGTAGCTCTTGACTAGGTTGCGGACGCTGATGACGGGCGCCGTGCCCACGGGGTTCGGGCCCATCGGCCGCGGTACGAGTGCCGGCCGCGGTACGAGTGCCGGACCCGGCGCCAACGGTGCCGTGAGGGGCGGACCCGCCCGATGCGCGGGCGGCGGCGATACGCGGTTTGCTCCGAACGGGGGAGCGCCCTGCTCCGAGGCCGGGTACACGCGCTGCGGCGCCGCCGCAGCCGGGGGCCGGACCGGTGCCGGTGCCGGTGTGGGTGCCGGTGCCGGAGTGGCTGGCGATGTGGGCTCGGTCTCGGGAGCCGCGGTCCGAGCGACGGGCGTCAGCCGTGACGACGGCAGCGTCGGGCGCGCCGCGGGCAGCGCGGGCCGCGATGCTCGCGTGCGCACCGGGGGCGGTGCGGCGAGGCCGGACTGCATCGCGATGGCGCGACGCCAGCGCTGCCGGAGCGTGGTAGTGGTTCGCTCGACCGATCCGCGGCGGTTGGGCTCGATCACGAGGCGACGCCTTGATCAGCTCCGGCGACGGAACCCGGCCCAGGAAAGTAGCCGCGGTCGATGAACCAGTCGAAGTAGCGGCGCAGGAGGGTGCTGTCGATCGGCGGACACACGATGTCCGTACCAACCAGTCCCTCGTGGACGTTCGACATGTCGAAGGTCGCATCGGGCATCTTGTCAAGCGGTGTGGCGGACAGGAACGGGGCCAGCGCTGCGGCCGTCTCATCGCCGGTCCGCTCGGCGAGATCGGTGGCCCGCTCGCACCATTGCGCGAAAGGCAGTTCCTCTCCGGCGTAGCCGTAATCGGCCATCCACTGCACGAGATCTGGCACGGCGACCGTCTCGTCCGAGACCACGTGGAAGGTCCGGCCCGACAGCGACTGCTGCCGCGACAGCCGGGCGATCGCCTGCACCACGTAATCGACGGGCGTGATGTCAGTGGACATGTCCATCGTCGGCGCTGCCCCCATCGTGACGCCGAGACGGATGGTCTGCCACAGGAAGTCGGAGTCCTGGCAGGCCCCGGTCACGCTGTGCCCGGCGACGCGTCCCGTGCGGTAGACGAAGGTCGGAATTCCGCGTGAGCGCGCCTCGAAGACCACCTGCTCGCCGACCCACTTCGATTGGGTGTAGCCGAAGGTGAACTCGGGGTTCTGGATCGGGGTGCGGTCCTCCTCGGAGAAGACCGTGTCCTGCGGGTAGGAGAAGCGCGAGAAGACGTAGGTCGTCGACACGAAGTGCACGGGCTTGACCGGGCCGTCACACGCCAGTGCCAGGACCTGGACGGTCCCGTCGACGTTGGCGGACTTCAGAGTCTGGTAGGGCCGCAGGAAGTTGACGTCTGCTCCGCAGTGCATGATGCCATCGACCGTACCCGCCAGCCAGACCCACGTCGCGTCGCTGAGGCCCAGGCGCTCGCGCGTCAGATCGCCTGGGACGGCGACGATCCGGCCGGCGAAGGACTCGTCCCAGATGCCGTAGCCCTCCATGGCCGCCCGGATCCGCTCGATGCCCTCCTCGGCGGTGGCCGCCCGCACGAGGCAGTGCAGGGTGGCGGAGGAGGTCGCAAGCAGTTCCGCGACCAGGAACGAGCCGACGAATCCCGTGGCGCCCGTGACGAACAGGTTCCGCGGGTCCGCCGCGCTGTACACCGGGGCCCCCGGTGTGGGCCGGATCTCGTCGGGGAGCCGGACCTCGTCGGCGAGCACGAGCGTGTTCGCGACCGATCCGCCGTTCTCCAGGATCAGGGCGAGCCGTTCGATGGTGAGCTCGCCGGCGAACAGCACGGGGAGCGGGACCACCATGCCGAGCTTCTCGCGCACCCGGAACACCAGCTTCGTCGCCAGCAGTGAATGCCCGCCGAGCAGGAAGAAGTCGTCGCGCACGCCGGGAGCCGTGTCGAGCGACAGCAGATCGGTCCAGATCGCGGTGAGATCGCGCTCGAGATCGGTGCGCGCGGCCACGAACTCGGCGCCCCCGGCAGCGGTGAGCGCGAGCGGCGCGCCACCGGCGGAGACCAGCGCCTTGCGGTCGATCTTCCGGTTCGGGGTGAGCGGGAAGGCATCGACGAGGACGAACGAACTCGGCACCATGTACGGCGCGAGCGTCTCGCGCAGGCCGTCCAACAATGCGTGGACGTCGCCCAGGTTGTCGGCGGTGCCCTCGATGTAGGCGGTGATCGCGGCCCCGTCGGTGTCAACTGCGGCGATCGCTCGGACGCCGGGGAGGGCGGTCTCGAGGGCGCTCTCGATCTCGCCCAGTTCCACGCGGAAACCGCGCACCTTCACCTGCGTGTCGATGCGCCCGCCGAACTCGATCCGTCCGTCGCGCAGCCGCCGCACCAGGTCGCCGGTCCGGTAGGCCCGCAGGCCGGGCGTGCCGGGCAGGGTGACGAAGCGGTCGGCCGTCAGCTCCGGGCGCTCGTGATAGCCGAGCGTGACTCCGTCGCCCGCGATGCACAGCTCGCCGAACACGCCCGCCGGTACGGCGGCGTGCGCGGGATCGGTGATGACGATTCCCGTGCCGGCGATCGGTTGGCCGATCGGGATGGCGCCCCGAGCGACGTCCTCGGGTGTGACCCGATGCACGGTCGACCAGATGGTGGTCTCGGTAGGGCCGTACATGTTCCACAGTTCGCCGACGCGCGACAGCAGTCTGCCCGCCAGCGCAGCCGGCATGGCCTCGCCGCCGCAGAGCGCGCGGAGACCGGGCGTGCCCGCCCACCCCGCGTCCAGTAGGAGGTGCCACGTGGTGGGCGTGGCCTGCATGATCGTGACGCCGTGTTCGTCGAGCAGCCGTGCGAGGCGATCGCCGTCGCGGGCCTCGCTGGTGTCGGCGATCACTACGCGAGCCCCGGCGACGAGCGGGAGCAGCAGTTCGAGAACGGCGATGTCGAACGACGGGCTCGTGACGGCCAGCAGCGTGTCCGACGGCGCCGCGCCCGGTTCGTCACGCATCGCGGCGAGGAATGTGACGACGTTGCGGTGCGAGACCCGAACGCCCTTGGGGCGGCCTGTCGAGCCGGACGTGTACAGCATGTACGCAACCCTCTCGGCGGGGTCAGCTGTGGGGCGCGGTGCGGGGGCGGCGGGTTGGGCTTCGGCCGGGTCAGCGGCGATGTCGAACCACGGTAGATCGAGCCCGGGGACGTCGGCGAGGTGCTCGGCGGTGGTGATGAGCATGGGGACGCCCGCATCCGCGCAGATGAACTCGAGCCGCTCCGCCGGGTACGCCGGGTCGAGTGGAACGAACGAGTAGCCGGCGCGCAGCGTCGCGAGCATGGCGACGATGACCTCGGCGGATCGGGGGAGAAGTAACCCGATCGGTGTCTCCGGTGGCGCGTCGACACGCTCGCGGATCCGGGCGGCGAGGCGATCCACGCGCGCCGTCAGGTCGGCGTAGGTGATCCGCTCGCCTCCGGCGATGATGGCGGTCCTATCCGCCGAAGCGCCGGCGGCCAGCACGAATTCGTCGAGGGCGACGGTGCCGACGTCCTGCGCCGGCGGTGCTGTGATGACCTGCGGGGTGGTGGACAGGGGCAGCGTCGAGATCGCCTGGTCGGCGCGGGCATCGGCGGCGACCAGCGCGTCGAGCACGGCGAGGAATCCGTCGATCAATGCATCGGCGGACTCCTGGTCGAACAGATCCGAGGCCACGTCGAGTGTCCCGCTCATAGTGGTGGGGGTCGTCGTGATGTTCAGCAGCACATCGAACTTCGAGCAGCCGTTGTAGAGATCACGGAGCTGCATCTGTGGGTCGCTCCGGTCCTCCTGCATGTTGAGGATCGCCTGGAACAGGGGCGGGCGCGACGGGTCGCGCGTCAGGTCAAGTGCGGACAGCACGCGGTCGAAGCGCGCGTCCCGGTGCCGGAATCCCTCGCGGACGGTGGCGTTGACCTGCGAGAGGAGCCCACCGGTCGTCTCGTCCTCGCCGAGGGCGACGGGCAGCGCGAGCGTGTTCAGGAACGGCCCGATGACCTGCTCCGTGCCCGGCTGCGAGCGCTGCGCGACGGGCACACCGACCACGACGCCGTCCTGCGCGGCACAGCGGCCGAGGACGATCGCGTACGCGGTGAGCACGGTGACGAAGGGTGTGACGCCATGCTCGGCGCTGAATGTGCGGACCGTCGCGGCCTGCTCAGCGGTGAGCTCGAAGCCGGTCCGCAGGCCGCGGTAACCCTGGCGGGCGGGCCGCGGTCGGTCGGTCGGCAGGTTGAGTGCAGTGGGAGCGCCCGCGAGACGAGCGGTCCAGTAGGCGATGTCGTCGGTATCCGCACCTGCGGCGATCCGCTCCTCCTCCCACAGCGCGGCGTCCGCGTAGTGGAAGGGCACAGCGGGCAGCGTCTGCAGCTGTCCGACGAGCCTGCCCGTCGCGAGCCGCCCGAGCTCGGCGAACAGTATGCCGGTGGAGTACCCGTCACCCACCATGTGGTGCAGTGTTATCTGGACCCAGGTGTCGCCCGTGTCGGTGCGAGCGAGGGTGGCCCGTAGCAGCGGGCCAGTCGCGATGTCGAAGGGACGACGCGCGTCTTCTTCGAAGGCGAGGTGCATCCGCTCCTCGACCACGCCGTCGAGGAAGGCCACGACGGGCCGTTCTGCCGGCATGATCCGGGCGATCGGCTCGCCGCCAGAGTCCTCGAACCGGGTGCGCAGTACAGGATGCCGTTCGATCACTTCAGCCAGACAGTCGGTGAAGACGTCGACGGGGACGTCGATCGGCAGTCTCGCCACGCCGGACATCACGTGCATGGTGGTTCCCGGGTGGAGTTGCTCCAGGAACCACATGTCCTGCTGCACGGCGGAGAGCGGGGTCGCGTCGCCTTCGCGCACCCGGGCCGTGATCGAACGGCCGGCACCGGCCGACGGGGCTTTGCCCAGCTTCGTGAGGAGGGCGCGGCGCTGGGCGGGGCTCAGTGCCGCGAGCCGGGTTTCGATGTCAGTCAACGGGGGCCTCCGCAGTGGGGTCAGTGGTCTCGGCGCCCGTAAGGAGGGCCGCGACGGCGTCGTCGTTCAGGTCGGCGAGCAGCGCCGCGAGGTCGTCGACCTCGGCGTCGTGCGAGGTCATGTCGAGGGCGTGCAACAGCTCGGCGCCGATCCCCGCCACGGTGGTGGCACCGTCGAGCAGGAAGGCGATCGTCGGTGCGGTCCCGAAGTGCTGCTCCAGGCGGATGCGAAGTTCGGTGGCGAGCATCGAGTCCACGCCGAGGCGGCCCAGCGGCTCCTCGTCCGGGATGTGCTCCTCGGCCATGCGCAACACCTGGGAGACGGTGTGCCGCACCCCATCGGCTGCGATCGAGGGGCGCTCCGCGGGCGTGGCTGCGTGCAGGCGGTCTAACACCGACCCGTCGTCGCCGCCGCCGTCGTCGTCGCCGCGGCCGAGGTGTGCAACCAGGACGGGTGTGAGCGCGTAGTTGGTCACGACAGTGGGCCAGTGGGCGGAGACGACGCCCTGCTGCACCTCGCTCGAGCCGAGCAACTCGCCCAGGAGCGTCATACCCGTCTCGGGCTCGATGAGGTCGATTCCGCGCTGGCCGTACAACTCCCTCAGTCCGAGGCTGGCGATCATCCCGGCATCCCAGGGGCCCCAGTTGATGGATAGGCCGGGGAGGTTCCGAGCACGCCGGTAGTGCGCGAGCGAGTCCAGGAAGGCATTGCCGGCGGCGTAGTTTCCCTGCCCGGGCGACGGGATCACCGCAGAGATCGAGGAGAACAGCGCGAAGAAGTCGAGCGGTGCCCCGGCTGTGGCCTCATGCAGCGCCCACGCCCCGAGAACCTTGGGCCGGACCACCCGATCGACCTGCTCTTCCGTCATGCGCACGAGGATCTGATCCTCGACGGCGCCGGCGGAGTGGATGACACCCCGCAGGGGCGGAACCCCGGACTCGAGCAGCAGGTCGAGGACTGCGCCCAGGGCTGTCGCGTCGGTCACGTCCACGGCGACGACGTGCACGCTGGCCCCCGCGGCCTCGGCCGCGCGGACGGTACGCACGGCGTCCCGCTGCGTGGGGTCGGTCAGGGAGTCCCACTCCTCGCGGGGCGGGAGTCCGGAGCGGCTCGTGACTACGACGTGGCCGGCGCCGCGCTCGGCGAGCGAGACGAGTACGAGGCGTCCGAGCGCGCCGAGGCCGCCCGTGACGAGGTACGCACCGTCGGCGCGCATACGAGCCGGGATCCTGCCGCCGGACCGCGTCGAGGGGTACAGCCGCGCGACGAGGCGTTCGCCGCCCCGGAACGCGACCTGATCCTCCTCGGAGCCGGAGATGGCGAGCTCGTCCGCCAACAGCGCGATGCTGCCGTCGACGTCCTCCGGGTCGAGGTCGACCAGGCGCGACTCGAGGCCCTTGAGCTCGTGGTGGAGCACACGCCCGACGCCGAGGATCGAGGACTGCACCAGCCCGCGGTCGGACATCGCGCCGCCGATGGGCTGAGCGCCTGCCGTCACGACATAGGTAGGCGCCGCGATCTCACGCTGGTCGAGCTCCGCCGCGAGGTGCACGATCGACAGGACTGCGTCGTGCGCGGTCCACCTGAGGGAGTCTGCGGGGCTCGTGTGGTCGCGGTCGAGCGACCACAGGTGGACGATGCCGCGCAGCCCTTCGCCGGGCACCGTGCGATCCAGGAGGTCGGACAGGGCGGTCCGATCGCCGGGCGGAACGGCTCCGTCGGAGACGGAACCCGCCGGCACGAGGACCGGCGTTCCGCCGGCGGCGGTGAGTCGCTCCGCCAGCCGTGCTGCCGTGCCGGTGTCGTCGGCGAGAAGGAGCCACGTACCGGTCGCGGCCCGGCGCTCCCCGTCGTCCGCCGGCTGGGGTTCCCAGGTCTGCTCGTAGACCCAGTCGGTGCCGACACGCTGCGGTGCGGTCGCGTCGCTCTGGACCAGGACGGTGAAACCCTCGACCTCGACGACGACGCGCCCGTCCTCGGTGGCGATGGTGACGTCGCCGGCGATCCGGGTGGGGTCGCCGGCATCGGGATGTGCGGTGGCGCGCACGATCAGCGGGCCCTGCGGCCGCTCGTGGATCACCACGCGGTCGGCGCCCACAGGGAGCAGCCTCGCGGTCTCGTCGCGCCGCAAGGCCAGTGGAAGGAGCAGCTGGAAGGCGGCGTCGAGCACGCTCGGTTCGAGGATCGGTGCGCGGTCGGCCACGGGCTCCTCCGCGACTTCGCGGATCCGGGCGGTGGCGGCCCCGTCGCCGATCCGGACGTCGTGCAGCAGCTGGAAGGAAGGACCGTACGAGAAGCCGGCGCGATCGAATGCCCGATACAGCTCGACCTGGTCCACTGCGTCGAGTGCGGGGTCGACGCCGACGTCGATCCGGGTACCGACGGAAGGGGCCGGCTGCAGCGTGGCGCTCGCGTGCCGTACCCACCGGCTCGCCTCGGGGAGCCGGCCGTGGATCGTGATTCGGCCGGTAGCGGCGTCCAGACTGGTGTCCACGAGGTACGTGCCCCCACGGTGCAGTAGTGCCGCCTCGAAGGTCACATCGACCAGGGTGCAGGACGTCGCGTCGTACTCGTCGCGCGCGACCTCGGCGGCGATCTCGATGAAGCCCGCACCCGGGAAGAGCGTGGCGCCGTGCACGACGTGGTCGGCGAGGGAGCGCGGTGCGGTTCCGTCGAGGAGGCGTCGCCATGCGGGCAGAGCACCTTCCGTGCGGTTGCCGAGATACGGCTCGACGGTCTTCGCGAGGCGGTCCCGGCGTCCCGATTCGCCCTCTGACCAGTATCGCGCGCGCTGCCACGGGTATCCGGGCAGCGCTCGGGCCGCCGAGCGCGGTGCGAGCGGCGTCCAGTCGACGTCGATGCCGCGGACCCAGAGTTGTGCGAGCGCCGCGGCGAAGGACTGGGCGTCGTCGCCGTCCCGGCGGAGGGACGTCACGGACGCCGCGGTGGCGGCGCGCGCGGCGGCGGTCTCGCCGATAGACCGTCCCAGAACGGCGGTCGGGCCGATCTCGACGAAGGTCACAGCGCCATCGGCCAGCATGGCGTCGGCGGCGGCGCCGAACAGCACCGGGCGACGGATGTTGCGCCACCAGTACTCGGCGTCGTGCGGCTGCGAGCCGTCCTCGGCGACGCGGGCACCGGTCACCGTCGAGTAGAGAGGGGTGCGCGGGCACCCCGGAGCGAGGGACTCGAGCGAGGAGCGGACCTCCGCTTCGAGCGGGTCCATGCCGCGGCTGTGGTACGGGACGTCGCCGGGAACCAGACGGGCGAAGACGTCGTAGGCCTCGAGCCGGGCAGCGATCGCCTCGAGCGCCGACACTGAACCGACCAGGGCGACGGAATCGGGGCTATTGATCGCGGCGAGTTCGACGGTGCCGTCGGCGACCTCGGGGATCTTGCCGGCCTCGGCCTCGCTCAGCGCGACGGCGAGCAGGCGGCCTTCGCCGCTCGCGAGGTGCTGGAGCCGCGAGCGGTGGACGATCACCGTGATCGCGTCGTCGAACGACAGTGCGCCCGCGGCGAGTGCTGCCGCGACCTCACCTGCACTGTGTCCGACGATGAGGTCGGGACGCACGCCGAACGACTCCCACAACCGAGTCAGCCCGTACTGGACGGCGAAGTTGGTGATCTGCGCCACCACGGACTCGTGCATCCGGGAAGACTGTTGGTCTGCGAGTAGCTCGGCTACGAGCGAGAAGCCGATGCGCGGCGTGATCGCTGCGTTGCACTCCTGCACCGCGGCGCGGAAGACGCTGTTGTGCTGCAGGAGGCCTCGAGCCATACCCCACCACTGTGGCCCCATGCCGGTGTAGACGAAGGCGAGGGGCCGGGCATCGTCGAGCGCAGTACCGGTGTGCACCCGCTCGTGCGGCATGTCCGCGGCCGCCGCCGCGAGAGCTTCCACGGTCTCGGCGACGGAGCCCGTGACCACGGCCAGCCGCGCCTGACGGTGCGCGCTGCGCCGGTGGGCGAGGGCGCGCACCAGGGCGGTCGTCCCGTCCTCCGCGGCCACGAGGTCGCTGTACCGGCCGGCCAGCGCGGCGAGCGCTGCGTCGCCGCGGGCGGCGAGGGGGAGGATGGCGGCGATGCCGTCGCGCCGGCTGCCGTCCGGTGTGGTCGGGCTGGCCTCGGGATCGGTGGGCGCGGGCGCCGACTCCAGGATCACATGCGCGTTGGTGCCGCCGAATCCGAACGAGTTCACTCCGGCGCGGATCGGGCCGTCGACGGGCAGGTCGGCGGGCGACGTCGTGATCCGCAGCCGGAGATCATCGAGGTCGATCTCCGAGTTGAGGTTCTCCAGGTTCAGGTGACGCGGCACGTGCCGATGCGCCAGCGCGAGGACAGACTTGATGAACCCGACGACGCCGGCGGCGGCCTCGAGGTGGCCGAGGTTGGTCTTGGCGGAGCCGATGAGCAGGGGGCGGTCCGCCGCCCGCTCGCCACGGTAGGCCACGCCGAGCGCGTTCGCCTCGATCGGATCGCCCACGGGCGTGCCGGTGCCGTGCGCCTCGACATAGTCGATGCTCGCGGGGGAGACATGCGCCGAGGCCAGGGCTGATTCGATGGCGAGCCGCTGGCTCTCACCGTTGGGCACCGTGATGCCGTTGGTGCGGCCGTCCTGGCTCACGCCGGTGCCGAGCACGGTCGCGTAGACGTGGTCGCCGTCGGCGAGCGCCCGCGCGAGCGGCTTGAGCACGACCAGAGCTGCGCCCTCTCCGCGGACGTAGCCATTGGCCGCCGCGTCGAAGGCGCGCGACGTGCTGGTGGGCGAGAGGAAGCCGCCGGTCGAAGCGGCGACGGTGAAGTTCGGGCTCAGCATGAGGTTCACGCCGCCCGCGAGCGCCAGCTCGCTCTCGCCGTTCCAAATCGACTGGCACGCGAGATGGATCGCGACCAGGGACGAGGAGCACGCCGTGTCGACTGACATGCTGGGGCCGAGGAGGTCGAAGGCGTGCGAGATGCGGTTCGACAGCATCGTCATCACCACACCGGTCGCGGTGTGTGCGGCGACAGTGGGGGCTTCGGCGGGGTTGGGTGAGAACTGCATCTGGCCGTAGTCGAGAGTGAACCCGCCGGTGAAGACACTGGTCGTGGACCCCTCGAGGTCCTCTGCGCGCAGCCCGGCGTCCTCGATTGACTCCCACGCCACCTCCAGCAGCAGTCGCTGCTGCGGGTCCATCGAGTTAGCCTCGATGGGGGAGATGCCGAAGAATGCGGCGTCGAACTCGTCGATCGGATCGGTGAGGAAGCCGCCGCGCTGCACCCGGCTCTTCCCCGGCGTTCGCTCGGGCTCGTAGTACCGCTCCCGGCTCCAACGGTCCTCGGGGATGTCGACGATCGCGTCTCGGCCCTCGTCGAGCAGGTTCCAGAAGTCGGTTGCGGAGCGGACGCCGCCCGGAAGCCGGCATCCGATGCCGACGACCGCGATGGGCTCACGCCGCCACTGCCCCTGGTCGCCGCTGCTGCGGCCTTCCCCGTGTGTCACTTCTGCACTCCTCGCATTCCCCTCGTCGGCGCCGGCAGCTTCATCACCGTGAGCCTGATCCTCATCCTGGATGTCGGTCCTTAAGCTGCGCCTGTTTCACGCTTGGCGGAAACATCCGTTCAGAGTTCCGCTCGACTACAAAACGATTACCGCTGGTCCGTTGGCAAATCATAGTCCCGCAGAGCGCGGCGGTACTCACCAGCTGCATGTCGTCATCCGATCAGACGGCAGGCTCGCGCCTACGGCGGACGGTAAACTCGCACGTCGGTGACCTTTTCCGTGTCACGCGCCGGCTATCGCGGATCATCGTTGATCGTTCCTCTGTGGGTGACTGCGCTCGTTGATTCTCCCCAGTTCTGCTAACTGAATCTCCCCACTTGTGTGCACCCGCCAAGTAATGGGCGGGGCCTCCCCGTGATGCTGGTGGTCTCTGACCACGCACCAGCCCTTCGAGGGAGGCCCCGCTCGTTCATGCTCACACAAGGAGAGACCGTGGAAGCACATGCTCTGCGCAAGCAGGGGTGGACGATCTCAGCGATCGCCCGTCATCTGGGACGGGACCGTAAGACCGTCCGCAACTATCTCAACGGGGTCACCGAGCCGGGTGTCCGCCACCGGGACGAGGACCCGTTCGAGCCGTTCGCCGAGTACGTCACCAGCCGCTTGCTCGAGGACCCGCATCTGTGGGCGCAGACCCTGTTCGACGAACTCGTCGAGATGCGGTTCAAGCAGTCGTATTCGTCGCTGACCCGGCAGATCCGGGACCGTGGCCTGCGCCCGGTGTGCCCGC
>NZ_LSRE01000002.1 GCF_001575205.1 Tsukamurella pseudospumae | reverse complement strand
TCGGACGGTTCACCGCGGTCGTGCACTGCGGGCACACCGGGCGCAGGCCACGGTCCCGGATCTGCCGGGTCAGCGACGAATACGACTGCTTGAACCGCATCTCGACGAGTTCGTCGAACAGGGTCTGCGCCCACAGATGCGGGTCCTCGAGCAAGCGGCTGGTGACGTACTCGGCGAACGGCTCGAACGGGTCCTCGTCCCGGTGGCGGACACCCGGCTCGGTGACCCCGTTGAGATAGTTGCGGACGGTCTTACGGTCCCGTCCCAGATGACGGGCGATCGCTGAGATCGTCCACCCCTGCTTGCGCAGAGCATGTGCTTCCACGGTCTCTCCTTGTGTGAGCATGAACGAGCGGGGCCTCCCTCGAAGGGCTGGTGCGTGGTCAGAGACCACCAGCATCACGGGGAGGCCCCGCCCATTACTTGGCGGGTGCACACAAGTGGGGAGATTCAGTTAGCAGAACTGGGGAGAATCAACGAGCGCAGTCAACACTCTGGTACGCCCCAAGAAACGCATCGTCGGTGAGTGAGAGAATCGACTGATGCAGATGACCGCAACTCAGCAGCAATGCATGAGCCCGATCCCCGCGATCGTAGGCGTCGATAAGCGCAATCGTCACACGCCCAATCTCCGACGACGGAGCGATAATCGTCGTTGGTTGCGTCGAAGATCGCCGTTCCGAATCGGGCACAACAGTAGGACCGACACACCCAGCCATGCTGCCGACAACTCCAAGTATCACTACCGTCACCGCCGCACCCCGTCGAGCAAGGCTTCGGCGACACTTCGACGGGATCACTGGCTTCACGTCTCGTTCAGCATCCGCCACAACACACCCCTACGTCGGCAGACGTAAATACCAGGACGATAGCGCGATTTCGAAGTCGGTCATCGTGGCGCCATGCTGGACTATCGCGTCTCCGCTACAAAATCGCATATCCGCCATTTATCGTTCAACTTCTCCCAACGACCGAAGTAAAGAACGGTGTTATCGGAGTCCATACCCACTGCATGCTTATCATACCTAACAGCTACGCGAGCAGTGACACTAGCGCCGTTATTCGACAACAGATTGTCCGTCATCCTTCGGACCGCTCCGTTCCCACGTTCACGGAACGAATCCTGCTGTGCAGCGCGAAACTCCTCCTCCGACTGGTGGGCAAATTGCGAGTGGAGCACACCGCACGTCAGTTCGAGAAGGCTATTCCTGTCCGCTCGATTCAACGCATCAATAAGCTGAATCGATATCATCTCAGGCGCTGTCATCGACGGACGAATCCACGTCGACTGCGTCGAAACCAGCTGACTCGGGTCAGGGGGCGAATACGGACCAACACATCCTGATACAGAGAGGAGCGCGCCCACCCCCACAGTCACCACTGCACTTTTCCGCTTGTTCATCACTTTGGCGCTCCGAATAGAATGTCGTAGATACCATTTGCGGTCACTATATCCCAATATACACGAGCTGTCTCCGTACACACCGCCAACCTCGGATCGGCAAGTCCGTACATAAACCTACAATTTTGCACCAAATCCGAATAGAGCTGCCCATTACAGAAGGTCCATAGATCCTTTCCGGTTTTTCCAGTTTGTTTCGTACCGTACCCATCAAGACACATATCGTGACGGGCACATGGTCCACTGAAATTCGCGTTCGCGCCAAGGGAGGGGAACTGATCGGGCGAACCCGAGCAGTAGTCATGCTTTAGTGAATACGCGAAACAGCTTTGCCCAGAACTTTGAAGCTGCTCACATTTCGGATCATAGATGTAATCATCTGGAACCTTCACCTCTGGGATTCCCTTATCGCCGCCGACAATTGAGCCGCCAACACATCCGCCGTTCTCGTACTTGACCAGACAGAATTGTGGATCACCGCCTCGCGTGCCCGTTCCACACGTCGGAAGCGCCGCTATCGCCGAGATGTCATCTGCCGTGGGCGCGTCGACAGCCCCGCTCATGAACGGGGTGACGCCGTCTGCCAGTCCGAGCGCATGCCCCAACTCGTGTACCAAAACACGAACCCTCTGAGTCGAAGACACAGCCCTCGAAGTGTTTACCTGAATCGCCCGCGACAGCGGAACGTACTCACCGTCCCAGATATCATTCGAGGGAGCGAATGCGATCGATGTGTTGGCGGGACCATCTACCACCTCGATCTTCGCACCCAACGCCCGCCACACGTTCACAGCCGCCTTGATGTCATCCGCCATCGGACCACTCGCGTTGACGGTAACAGGGTTCGAGTTGACTCGACAGTCCGAAGTAGAGTTGCGCGGAGGCTCAGACACCGACGTCGCACGATTGTTCGTCTGCGCGCCTGTTGTCGGCGGGCTCTGCCCCGTCGTCGGCGGCTGCTGCGCGGTCGTCGGAGCCTGCGTGACGGTCGGAGCCTGAGTAGGCGTGCAGTTCATGATGCACGAGTTCGGGTCCACGTCGTCAGGCGTGGGCATCGGCATCACGGTCCCCTGGAAACCGCCGTTACCCTGCGTCGGAGCGCTCGGCGTGTCAGGCGGCGTGTACCCAGGAACTGTTGTCTGGGGTGCCCCAGGAGCCGTCGTTGGGACACCGCCCTGCGTCGGCTGCGGACCCTGCGTCGGATCTGGACCAGGGATGCAAGTCGTCGCTCCTGGCGGACACACCGCCATCGCGGGAGCTGCGCTGAACGACAACGTGGTCACAAGCAGAGGAAGGATCGCGGCGTAGACCAGCTTGCGCCAGCGGTGCAGCTTCGGCGGCTCGGGCGCAGGCGGAGTCAGCTTGCGTCTGCCGCCCGACGGCGGCACGGACCTACACGCGAATGCGATCCTCAGTTTCGGACTGAGCTCGGTATCTGACATCGTGCACCTATAGCTCGACAACATGAATACCTGGACGGTAGCACCAGAGTGAAGCGGTGTCCCCACAACCTCACAGAGACACCCCGCAGCGCCCAGCGCATATGCGAACGCAGACGTTCCGACGCCCCGCAAACAGCTGCGCAGCCCGTCCTGTGATCGGGCGGGACTGCCCATGCGCGGGTGGACGGTGCCTTGCGGCTGGTGGTTTTGCGTTGTCTGGACATCGGTCAGCGTCGCCCAGGGCGGTCGTTCACGTATTGGGTGAACAGCCCCCGCAGTATGAACCAGCGGTGAACGCCGCTCCTACCAGGACGTAGACGGGGCCCACTCGTCTCCTCGAAGCCCTCGGCGGAGCCAGGCACCCGTGTGTAGTCCACGGGCTCCCACATCCTGATGATGAAGTGGGTTAGTGCCTCGGGGTGATCGCACGCAGCCCGCGTTGCCGATGGCCCCAAATACGACGCAGAGGGAAACGTCAACGGAATCCACATCGACCTACAGGTGCTCGGTGACATAAGGACATGACCGAGGCAGAGGCAGCGTTGTACGAGAGCAAGCGGTTCCCCCGCGTCACAGCACACCAGCTCCGTCACACTGCGGCGTCGCTCATGATCGCGGACGGCGCACACATCAAGACGATCCAGAAGCAGCTCGGGCACAAGTCGGCGACGGTGACACTCGACCATTACGGGCACCTGTACCCCGACGACCTGGACGATATCGCTGCGCGCATGGGCGTGCGCTTCCGGCGCGGCTGCGGAAAGCCGTGCGGGGAAAACGCGGGGACAACCCGCTAACGGGGACAGATCTGGGAACGAAAACGGTCCCTGACCTGCGGTGCAAGTCAGGGACCATCTGTGGAGCCGCCGGGAATTGAACCCGGGTCCTCCGCTATTTCTACGGGGCTTCTCCGTGCGCAGTCCGCTGT
The DNA here is from genome assembly GCF_001575205.1 of Tsukamurella pseudospumae. GTDB lineage: Bacteria > Actinomycetota > Actinomycetes > Mycobacteriales > Mycobacteriaceae > Tsukamurella > Tsukamurella pseudospumae. Next base: position 335,507 of record NZ_LSRE01000002.1, on the reverse strand, counting down.
GTCTCTACTCGGATCTCCCCGTCTCACGGACGAGCGAGGATGACGATCCCAGTCGCTGTTGGATGTCCCCCGCGATGCCGCGACCGCACCGCGAGGTGAATCCCTCTAGCTGATGCCAGTACCCGGGCCGAGGGCGAACCCGGACTGACAGACTCGCCTGGCTGCTTAGGCAGCGAGAGCGAAGTCGCGCTGATTGGAATCGGCGCTTAATTGGTTGCTGCGACGCTTACGGTGGTCTCCAGCCTGCACCGGCACGCTTCCCCCGCGTCAACAAACGAAGTCGAAACCGATCGGCCCCTCATCGCCGCTTCCGCGGTGCCCACCCCTTGCGGAGTGGAAGTTCCATACTACCGCACCGTCACCGGCGGGTGTCCAACGATTATTCAGACGGTGCGCAGGCGCACGCCCGCCGCGGAGGCGTTCATGTTGACCAGCACGGTGAGCAGCACCGCGCCCACACGATGCGCCAGCGACACGACCTTGGCACGGTTCTCGACACTCATGGATCCGCTCCTTCACTTGAGTCTCATGAGTCACACCAGTAACTCGTATCTCCAGTGAACGCCCGCAACCCGACGAATCGGGCGCGACACGCCGCGCACCGTCGAAAAGAAGCTAGCCGCGCATGCCCTTGACGCGCCGGCCCAGCTCCCGGACCAGCTCGCGCTCGGCGGTGCGCCGGGCGATGTCCTGCCGTTTGTCGTAGTCCTGCTTGCCCTTGGCCAGCGCCAGCTCGACCTTCACGCGGCCGTCGTTGAAGTACATCGACAGGGGCACCAGGGTCTGATTGCCCTCGCGGATCTTCCCGGTCAGCGAATCGATCTCGCGCCGGTGCATGAGCAGCTTGCGGGTGCGGCGCGGCGTGTGATTGGTCCACGACCCGCTGCCGTACTCGGGGATGTGCAGGCCGCGCAGCCAGACCTCGCCGTCGTCGATGGTCGCGTACGCGTCCACCAGGGAGGCCTTGCCCTCGCGGAGCGCCTTCACCTCGGTACCCACCAGCACCACGCCCGCCTCGAAGGTGTCGAGGATGGCGTAGTTGTGGCGCGCCTTGCGATTGCTCGCGATCACCGAGCGCCCCTTCTCCTTCGCCATCGCCTCTTCCCTTCTCCGCGCGGCTGCCGGCACCGTGCCGGTGCGGCTGGACAACCACTCCATCGTACGGGGGTACGACGGTACGCGGAAAGCGAGTTATCGTCGGCGAGCGCGGGCGGGCGCTACTCCCGCACGTAGAACCGCAGGGTGAGGTAGGCGGTGACGGCGGCGAAACCGGCGCCCACGAGGATCAGCCAGGGCGAGACCAGTAGCACATCGGTGCTGGTGATCCTGGCCAGGATGTTCACGCCGTACATCTCCCGCAGGGCCCGGTCGAAGAACAGGGTCTTGCCGGCGAACAGGCCGCCGATCGCGAGGACCGCGCCGATCAGCGCAGCGAGCACCGCCTCGAGCAGGAAGGGCAGCTGCGTGTACCACCGGGTGGCGCCGACGAGTCGCATGATCGACACCTCCGTCCGTCGGGTGTACGCGGCCACCTGGACCATGTTCGCGATCAGCAGGATCGCGGCCACGGCCTGGATCAGCGCCACGAAGAAGGCGGCATTGCGCGCGCCGTTCAGCACGGAGAACACGCGCTCCACGAGCTCGCGCTGGTCCTGCACGCCGGACACGCCGGGCTGTCCCTTGACCGCGTCGATCACCGCGGAGAACTTCTTGTCGTCGCCGACGCGCACTTTGAAGGAGGCGGGCAGCACGCCCGGGCGCACCAGCTCGGCGAGCTCGGGCTGACCGGCGAAGGTCTTGGTCTTCGCGGTCTCCAGCGCCTTGTCCTGCGAGATGTAGTCGAGCGAGTCCACGCCCGGCTGCGCCTTGATCTTCGACTCGATCGCCTGGCAGACGGCCTTCTGGCAGTCCGGATCGTCGGCGGCGACCTTGTCGTCGACGAACACCTGGATCTCGACGCGCTGCAGGAAGATGTCCTGGCTCTTGTCGGCCATCCGCACCACGAGCAGGCCGCCGCCGAACAGGCCGAGCGAGATCGCGGTGGTGAGGATCATGGCGATCGTCATGCTCACGTTCCGGCGCAGGCCGGTGAAGACCTCGCTGGTGATGAAACTGGCACGCACGTGGATTCAGTCCTTCGGTTTCGTTCGTCGGTGGGCGGGCGCGGCGGGCGCCGTCAGCGGCCCAGCCCGTACACGCCGGTCGCGTCGTCGCGCACCATCTCGCCCATCCGGAACTCGATGACCCGGCGGCGCATCGAGTCGACGATGTGGCGGTCGTGCGTGGCCATCACCACGGTGGTGCCGGCCCGGTTGATCCGGTCGAGCACGTCCACGATCTCCGCCGAGGTGTCGGGGTCGAGGTTGCCGGTCGGCTCGTCGGCGAGCAACAGCAGCGGTCGGTTGGCGATCGCACGGGCGATGGCCACGCGCTGCTTCTCACCGCCCGACAGCTCGCTCGGCATGCGGTTGGCCTTGCCGCCGAGGCCCACGTAGTCCAGCACCTGCGGCACCGTCCGGTCGATCACGTTGCGCGGCTTCCCGATCACCTCGAGCGCGAAGGCCACGTTCTCGGCGACGGTCTTCTGCTGCAGGAGCCGGAAGTCCTGGAAGACGCAGCCGAGCGACTGCCGCAGCTGCGGCACGCGCCGCGCCGACAGCTTGTTCACGTGGTACTCGCCCACGTACACATCGCCACTCGTCGGCTTGTCCTCCTTGAGGAGCAGCCGGAAGAAGGTCGACTTGCCCGATCCGGACGGCCCGATCAGGAAGGCGAACTCGCCCTTGCCGATCTCGACCGACAGGTCATCGAGCGCCGGCCTGGCGGACGCCTTGTACTTCATCGTGACGTTCTGGAGCGTGATCACGGTCGCCCAGTGTACTGACGCCGGGGCTCAGCTCGCGGGAACCGTGGTCGTCGGTGCGCCGCCGCTGGTCGGGGCCCCGGGAATCTGTGCGCCCGGCACCGGGAGGGGTATCGTCGCGCCGCCGGGCAGGACGATCCCGCCCGGCGTCGTGCCGCCCACCGTCGTACCGCCCGACGGCGCCGTCCTGGGCTCGACGGAGCCGCCCGGCACCGTCGACGACGGTGCGCCGGATCCGGACGGCTCGGCCGTACCACTGGCGGCGGTCGACGTGGCCGCGGACGATCGCACCGGACTCGAGCGGACGGTCGGCTCGTCGTAGGTGGGCTCGGCGGTGGTGCGCGGCGCCGTCACCGGTGCCTGCGTGCCGAACCGCTGGACGTCCTGCGGCACGAACTGATCGCGCAGCGACAGGTACCACCAGGACAGTCCGAGGAACACCAGGATCAGGATCGCGGTGCTGGTGCGGGCGCGGGTGTGCGGGACGGTCTTGGGCAGTCGCTCCCACGGCGTCGGCCGCTGGGGGGCCGGCGTGCTCGAGGACTCCTCCGCGGCGGCGGGAGCCCGGTTCGACGGATCGGTCATGACGGCCTCACTTCGGCCTCGTCGTCGACGGTGTCGGTCACGGGCGCGACGTCGATGCCGGCGGTGGCCAGACTGCGGACGATGCGCTCACGCAGGTTGCGGCCGACCTCGAACTGCTTGCCGGGCAGCGTCCGCGCGACCATCCGCACGTTCACCTGGTCGAGGTCGATCGAGACGACGCCCATCAGGGAGGGCGTGTCGAGCAGCAGCGTGGACATCACGGGGTCGTGGTAGGCCCGCTCCCCCACGCGCTGCAGCAGTGAGTTGACCTTGCCCATGTCCACGTTCTTCGGCAGCGGGATGTCGACCACCGCGCGCGCCCAGTCCTTGGACAGGTTGGTGGCCTTGACGATCTGCCCGTTCGGAACCGTGATGACCTCGCCGTCGGTGTTGCGCAGCTTGGTCACGCGCAGGGTCACGTCGGAGACGGTGCCCTCGGCGGTGGAGCCGCCGGTGAGCGAGAGGTTCACCACGTCACCGAAGCCGTACTGCCGCTCGGTGATGAGGAAGAAGCCCGCCAGCAGGTCCTGGACCACGCGCTGGGCGCCGAAGCCGAGGGCGGCGCCGATGACGGTGGCCGGCGCGACGAGCGCGTTGATGGGGACGCCGAGCGCTTTGACGATCTGATACCCCATGAACAGGTAGATCGCCGCGATCGCGACCCAGCTGATCACCTGGATCAGCGCGTGCTGGTGCTTGGCCGACTCCGACCGGACGAGCGCGTCGCCCTTCTTGAACTGCGCGTCGATGTGCATCGTGACGCGGGCCGAGGACCAGTTCACGAACCGGTTCGCGAGCACGGCCCCGACGATCCACAGCGCGATCGGCAGGATGCGCTCGAACATCAGCAGGCGCCACCCCGTGAAGGTGGGGAGCGCCGAGTTCGCGAGGAGGCTACTGATCGTCATCGCCGCGCATCCGCCAGCGGATCCCGGCCTCGATGAAGCCGTCCAGGTCACCGTCGAGCACCGCCGACGGGTTGTTCACCTCGTAGTTCGTGCGCAGGTCCTTGACCATCTGGTACGGATGCAGCACGTAGGAGCGCATCTGGTTGCCCCAGGAGGCGCCCTCGGTGGTGCTGAGCGCGTCCATCGCGGCGCGCTCCTCCTGCCGCTTGCGCTCGAGCAGCTTCGCGGAGAGCACCTTCATCGCCGCGACCTTGTTCTGCAGCTGGCTCTTCTCGTTCTGACAGGTCACGACGATGCCGGTGGGGATGTGCGTGAGCCGCACCGCGGAGTCGGTCGTGTTGACGGACTGGCCACCGGGACCGGAGGAGCGGTAGACGTCCACCCGGACGTCGTTCTCGTTGACGTCGATGTGGTCGGTGGTCTCGACCACCGGCAGGACCTCGACCTCGGCGAAGGAGGTCTGCCGCCGCCCCTGGTTGTCGAACGGGCTGATCCGGACGAGCCGGTGCGTGCCCATCTCCACCGACAAGGTGCCGTACGCGTAGTCGGTCTTGACGGTGAACGTGGCGGACTTCAGGCCCGCCTCCTCGGCGTAGCTGGTGTCGTAGACCTCCACGCCGTAGCCGTGCTTCTCGGCCCAGCGGATGTACATGCGCATGAGCATCTCGGCCCAGTCCGCGGCGTCGACGCCGCCGGCCCCGGCCCGGATGTTGATCAGCGCGTCGCGCGAGTCGTACTCGCCCGAGAGCATGGTCTTGACCTCCATGGCCTCGATCTCGGTGCGCAGCTTGGCGCGGTCACCGTCGGCGTCCTCGAGCGCGGCGGCGAGATCCTCGCCCTCCTCGGCCTCGGCGAGCTCGTACAGGACCGGCAGATCGTCCAGCCGCTGCCGCAGATCGGTGACGCGACGCAGCTCGGCCTGCGCGTGGGAGAGCTGGCTGGTGACCTGCTGCGCGTTCGCCTGGTCGTTCCACAGCTCGGGGTCCGACGCCTTGTGTTCGAGCTCGTCGACGCGCCGGCGCAGCTCGTCGAGGTCGATCACCTTCTCCACCGTCTGCAGGGTGGTGTCGAGGCTCTCGATGTCTGCGGCTACGTCAGGATGCACAGTCACCCAGGATACTGGCCGGGCGCGCCGTAGGAGTCCGGTGGCGGGGTAAGACTGCCCAGCTGCCACGAGCTGTCGATCTTCCCCACCTTGTAGTAGACCGGCAGCCTGTCCCCCACCTCCGGCCAGCGCTCCGCGAAGTCGACGACGAGCCGCCGGTACACGGGCGTCGGCGCCGTGGTCGGGCCGACGATCGAACCGGAGACCGTGACGAATGCCTGCCCCTTCTGGTCCGCCTCGACCGGACGCGGGCTGACACCGCTGAGCGTGAGCGTTCCGTCCTCCATGCCCGGACCGGCGGGCGCGGTGCCCAGCGTGCCGCGCTTGGAGCGCTGCCACATGACGACGAACGCACCCAGCATCGCGGCGAGCATCAGAATCCAGATCCAGACCATATGCCCAGATTACCGACGGCGTCCGCTGCGCGCCCGCGACCGCGCTCCGATACCGTTCTCGCATGTCGAGCGCACCGTCGAACTCCCCGAATCCCGATCTGGCCCTGGCCCTCGCCCTCGCGGACGCCGCGGACGCGCTGACCATGGCCCGGTTCGGCGCCCTGGACCTGAAGGTCGACGCCAAGCCCGACCTCACGCCCGTCTCCGACGCCGATCTCGCCACCGAGACGCTGATCCGCGAGCGGCTCGCCGCCGAGCGTCCCGACGATGCGGTGCTCGGCGAGGAGTTCGGCGGCGAGCCCGTGTTCGCGGGCCGGCAGTGGGTGGTCGACCCGATCGACGGCACCAAGAACTACGTGCGGGCGGTCCCCGTGTGGTCCACGCTGATCGCGCTGTTGGAGGACGGCGTGCCCGTGGTCGGCGTCGTCTCCGCCCCCGCGCTGCGGCGGCGCTGGTTCGCCTCGGCGGGCGCCGGCGCGTTCGTCTCCTTCGACGGTGCCGCGCCCCGCCGGATCTCCGTGTCGGGCGTCCGCGAGATCGCGGACGCGAGCATCTCCTTCTCCGATCTGTCCTACTTCGCCGACCGAGCGAGCCGCGACCGCTTCCTCGCTCTCGCCGACGACGCGTGGCGGCTGCGCGGCTACGGCGACTTCTGGAGCTACTGCATGGTGGCCGAGGGCTCGGTGGACATCGCGGTGGAACCCGAGGTGTCCCTGTGGGATCTGGCCGCCGTGGAGATCGTGGTCCGGGAGGCCGGCGGCCTGTTCACCGGCACCGACGGTACGCCCGGACCCCACGCCGGATCTGCCGTCGCGGCGAACCCGGTGCTGCATCCGCAGGTGCTCCGCCGTCTCACGGACTGACACAGCGACACGGCTTTCGTCCCACCTCTTGGCACGCAACTTACCGCGGAGTAAGGTCACTCCTGACTCAAGAGTAAGTTGGCGATCGCGCCGGCCGGGAATCCTCCCGTGACCGGCCTCGCCGCGAAGACGAGATGGTGGAGATGAGCACGTCAACCGACCCCCGGGACACCAGCGCCATCGGGAAGAACCCGATCCGGCGGAACCCCACCGGGCAGCTGATCCGCGCCCTGATGGCCGTGGTCCAGACGCCCTTCGTACAGAACCGTGGCCTCCAGGGCCTGGTGAACCGCGTCGCCTATGAGGGCACGAGGACCGGGTTCAAGGCGCTGGGCGCCGCGAACCGCACCTTCAAGGTGGTCGCGGGCACCGGCAAGCCGAAGCGCCTCGGCTCGAGCAGCCGGTCCAACTACGACCTGACGCCGGACGACGAGCAGCAGATGATCGCCGACACGGTGAGGGACTTCGCCGCCGAGATCATCCGGCCCGCGGCGTTCGACGCCGACGCCGCCACCGAGGCCCCCGAGTCGCTGCTCGAGCGCGCCACCGAGCTCGGCATCACGATGATCAACGTGCCGGAGGAGCTCGACGGTGCCGGCTCCGAGCGCGGTGTGGTGACCAACGCCCTGGTGGCGGAGGCCCTCGCGCACGGCGACATGGGCCTGGCCCTGCCGATCCTCGCCCCGAGCGGCGTGGCCGTTGCGCTGGCGCAGTTCGGCTCGGACGGCCAGCAGCAGACCTACCTCAGGGAGTACGCGGGCGAGTCGGTGCCGCAGTCCTCCGTGGTCATCGCCGAGCCGGGTGCGCTGTTCAACCCGTTCGCACTGGGCACCAAGGCCACCCGCACCTCGGGCGGCTACGTCCTGAGCGGCGTGAAGTCGATGGTCCCGCAGGCGGGTTCGGCCGAACTGTTCGTCGTCGGCGCGGAGCTCGACGGTAAGCCCGCGCTGTTCATCGTGGAGTCCGGCACCGACGGCGTCATCGTCGAGGGCGATCCGAGCATGGGCCTGCGCGCCGCGTCGCTGGGCCGGCTCAACCTCAACAACGTCAAGGTCCCCTCGACCGCGCTGCTCGGCGAGGTCGATCTCGACACCGCCGCGCAGAACTACACCGACGTGGTGCGCCTGGCCCACCTCGGCTGGTCAGCACTGGCACTGGGCACCTCGCGTGCCGTGCTCGACTACGTCACCCCGTACGTCAAGGAGCGGGAAGCCTTCGGCGAGCCGATCGCGCACCGTCAGGCCGTGGCCTTCGCGGTCGCCGACATGGCGACCGAGATCGAGGGTCTCGAGCTGCTCGTGTGGCGCGGCGCCGCCCGCGCCGAGCAGGGCCTGTCCTTCGCCCGCGAGGCCGCGCTGGCGCGGAAGTTCGCCACCGACAAGGGCATGCGGATCGGGCTCGACGGCGTGCAGCTGCTCGGCGGGCACGGTTTCACCAAGGAGCACCCGGTGGAGCGCTGGTACCGCGATCTGCGCGCCGTGGGCATCGCCGAGGGCGTCGTCGTCCTCTAGACGACCTGAACTTCTGACACGAAAGAACCATCATGGCAATCAATCTGGAACTTCCCAAGAAGCTCAAGGCGTCGGCCGAGATGTCGCACCAGGGCGCGGCCGAGATCTTCCGCCCCATCTCGCGCAAGTACGACCTCGCCGAGCACGAGTACCCCAAGGAACTCGACACCATCGCGGCGCTCTACGACGGGCTCGCCGACGCGGGCCAGGCCCCGTCGGCCGCCTCGGGCGACCGGAAGAAGGGCGACGGCGAGGAGAAGCCCAAGCCCGCCGTGGACGTCACCGCGGGCAGCCGCAACGGCGGCACCATGGAGTCGATCATCAATGCGATCGAGATGTGCTGGGGCGATACGGGTCTGATGCTCGCGTTCCCGTACCAGGGCCTCGGCAACGCCGCCATCGCGGCGGTGGCGACCGACGAGCAGCTCGAGCGGTTCGGCAAGGTGTGGGCGTCGATGGCGATCACCGAGCCCTCCTTCGGTTCGGACTCGGCGGCGGTCACCGCCACCGCCGTGCGCGACGGCGACGAGTGGGTCCTCAACGGCACCAAGATCTTCGTGACGTCCGGTTCGCGCGCCGACCACATCGTGGTGTGGGCGACCGTGGACAAGAGCGCCGGCCGCGCCGCGATCAAGTCCTTCGTCGTGCCGCGCGAGCACCCGGGCGTCACCGTCGCCCGCCTCGAGCACAAGCTCGGCATCCGCGCGTCCGATACCGCGGAGATCCGCTTCGAGGACTGCCGCATCCCGTTCGAGAACATCCTGGGCAGCCCGGAAGTGAACGTGGAGAAGGGCTTCGCCGGGGTCATGCAGACCTTCGACAACACCCGCCCGCTGGTGGCCGCCATGGCCATCGGCTGCGCGCGCGCCTCGCTCGAGGAGCTGCGCACCGTCCTGGAGGACGCGGGGATCGTCATCGACTACGACGCACCCGTGAACACGCTGCCGCACGCGGCCGCCGAGTTCATCCGGCTCGAGTCCGATTGGGAGGCCGCGTACCAGCTCACGCTGAAGTCCGGCTGGATGGCGGACAACAAGCTGCCGAACTCGATGAACGCGTCGATGGCGAAGGCCAAGGCCGGCCGCGTCGGCTCGGACGTGACGCTCAAGGCGGTCGAATTGGCGGGCGCGCTGGGCTACTCGGAGCGGACGCTGCTCGAGAAGTGGGCCCGCGACTCGAAGATCCTCGACATCTTCGAGGGGACGCAGCAGATCCAGCAGCTGATCATCGCGCGTCGTCACCTGGACCTGACGAGCTCGCAGCTCAAGTAGACCAGGGGGAGGTTCGACGGGGCGTCGGCGCGGCACAGCCGCGGCGGCGCCCCGCTCGCGTCCGAGGGGGCGCACCGAATCGCGACGAAAGTCGTAGTCGTGCCGGACGGGAGCGCGACCTTCGGCGACTCCCCCACGCGATCCCCGATCGGTAGCGTGATCGCCATGGATTCGAGAGCGGTCGGCCCGCGCTGGCAGCGGTGGTGGACCGCTCCGCGGCTGCGCGACTGCCTCTGCGTGCTGCTGTCCACGCTGCTCGCCGTGACCACCGCCGTGGTCGAATGGCGCGCCGGCGGGACCACCCTGGGCTACGTCGTCCTCATCGTGGGACTGCTGGGATCACCTCTGCTGTGGTGGCGCCGGCGATGGCCCCTCGAGGTCACCGTCCTCGGCGGGATCCTCACCCTCGTCGTCGGCTTCCCGGGTGTCGCGCTCCTCGGCCTCTTCACGCTGGCGGTGCGGCGGCGCGACCGCGTCCTGGTGATCGCGACCGTCTTCACCGCGGCCTGCCTCGGCGTCCCGCATCCGTGGACGAGTACACCCTGGCGGCTCGCCGACACCCTCACGAGCGTCGCCTTCGCCGCAGCCTTCGCACTGTGGGGCTCCTACGTCGGCGCGCGGCGCGACCTCATCGAGTCGCTGCGCGAGCGCGCGGTACGCGCCGAGGCGGAGCGCGAACTCCGCACCGCGCAGGCACGCTCGGCCGAGCGCTCCCGCATCGCCCGCGAGATGCACGACGTGCTCGCGCATCGGGTCTCGTTGATCGCGCTGCAGGCCGGGGCGCTCGAGGTGAACACGGGCGCCGCGCCCGACGCCGTCGAACGCGCCGCCGCGGAGATCCGCACCACCGCGCACGAGACCCTCGAGGACCTGCGCGGCGTACTCGGCGTGCTCCGTGGTGCCGATGCCGAGCCGCTCGCACCACAGCCCGGCCTCGCCGACCTCGACCGCCTCGCGGAGCAGTCGTGCGTGGGCGGCACCGTCGTCGACCTGCGGGTCGGCGCCGACGCCATGGCGCCGCATGCGGTTCCGGAGACGCTGGGCCGCACTGCCTACCGCATCGTGCAGGAGAGCCTGACGAAGGTGCGCAAGCACGCGGGTGCCGCGTCCGTGCACGTCGCGGTACTGCTCGACGGCGAGATCCTGTCGGTCGAGGTCGTCAACGATCCCCCGCGGTCGCCCGTGGCGTCGCTGCCCGGGTCCGGCGCCGGACTCATCGGCCTCGCCGAACGGGTCGAGCTGGCGGGCGGCTGGATGACCGCCGCCCGCACAGGTCCGGGCGGCTGGCGCGTGTACGCCGAGCTCCCCGTCGAGCGGGGCTGATCCCTCACGGGCCGTGGCAGGATGGTCACGACCCCGGGAGGCCCTGTGATCCGCATCGTCATCATCGACGACGACCCACTGGTGCGGTCCGGGCTGCGCATGATCATCGAATCCGCCGACGACCTCGAGATCGTCGGCGAGGGCGGCGACGGCGACCGGGCGGTCGGGCTCGTGCGCGACCTGCGTCCGGATGTCGTGCTCATGGACATCCGCATGCCCGTGGTCGACGGCCTCGCCGCGACCGCCTTGGTACGGGCAGAGCCCGATCCACCGCAGGTCGTCGTGCTCACGACCTTCGACCTCGACGACTACGTGCTGCGCGCGCTCCAGGCGGGCGCGGCGGGATTCATGCTCAAGGACACTCCGCCGCGTCAGCTCCTCGACGGTGTCCGAGTGGTCGCCTCGGGCGAGGCCATGCTGTCACCGAGTGTGACCCGCAAGCTCATCGAGCGGTTCGCCCACGACCCACGGGAGGAGCACCGTCGGACCGCCCTCCGCAGGACCTCCGTCCTCACCGACCGGGAGCGTGAGGTCTTCCTCGGTGTCGCCGCCGGGAACTCCAACGCGCAGATAGGCCGCGACCTGTTCATGAGCGAGGCGACGGTCAAGACGCACGTGTCGCGGCTGCTGGACAAGCTCGACGCGGCCAACCGCGTGCAGCTCGCGATCCTCGCGCACGACGCGGGGCTGGCGCACTCGTAGCCGAGGCGCGACTACGACTTTCGTAGGGGGTGCCTCGCGACCCCGTACGACCATCGTCTACCGATCGGACATCGGTCGTCCCCAACACCTTTCGCAGACTATCGCGCGAGCGGGGCGATAGCCAGACTGGACGCATGGCATCGCTTCTCTACAAGGTCGGACGGTTCTGCTACCGGAAATGGTGGCTCGTCCTCGTGCTCTGGATCGTCGCGTTCCTCGCGATCGGGGCGGCGGGGTCGTCGCTGTCCAAGCCCTTCAAGGACGACTTCAACATTCCGGGCAGTCGCGCTGTCGAGGCGCAGAACGTGCTGCAGGAGAAGTTCCCGGAGACCGCGGGCACGCAGGCCCCCAGCGCCACCGTCGTGCTGCAGTCGACCAACGGGGAGCGGCTGGATCGGGGCGGCAACGCCGCCGCTGTCGAGGCGGTCGTCGCGAAGCTGCGCGCCGTACCGCAGCTGACCGCCGCCGAGAAGGCGGCGATCGGCAACCCGACCGCCGGCCCGGCCGCGGCCGAGAGCCTCAGCAGCGACGGAAGAGTGGCGCAGATCCACTTCTCCTTCAGCGCCGTGAAGGAGGTCTCGGAGGAGTCGAAGGAGGCGGTCGCCGCGGCGAAGCAGGCCGGCAGGGACGCGGGCCTGACCGTCGAGAGCGCGGGCGCCGCCAACGAGACCGAGACCGAGCCACCGGCGGAGCTCATCGGCATCGCGGTGGCGGTGATCGTCATGATCATCACCTTTGCCGCGCTGCTGGCCGCCCTGATGCCGTTGGGCGCGGCCCTGATCGGAATCGGCCTCTCGTCGTCGATCATCGCGATCGGCACCTCCTTCCTCACGCTCGGTACGTCCACCACCGGCCTGTCGATGATGATCGGCCTCGCGGTGGGTATCGACTACTCGCTGTTCGTGATCTCGCGCTACCGGCAGGAACTCACCAACACCGGCGACCGCTCGCACGCGGCGGGGCTCGCGGTCGGCACGGCGGGCAGCGCGGTCGTCTTCGCCGGCGCCACGGTGATCATCGCGCTCTGCGGCCTGTCGCTGACCGGAATGTCCTTCCTCACGCAGATGGGCCTCGGCGCCGCCGTCACCGTCGCACTCGCGGTGCTCGTGGCGCTGACGGTGCTCCCCGCCCTGCTGGGCCTGTTCAAGTCGACGGTGTTCAAGCCCCGCCTGCCGCTCCTGTGGACACCCGACCAGACGCACCGTCGCCCGCTGGGGCAGCGCATCGGCGACCTGCTGACGAGCAAGCCTTTGCCCTTCCTCGTGGGCGCGGTCGCGATCCTGGCCGTGTCCGCCATCCCGATCGGCAAGCTGGAGCTCGGCCTGGACTTCGCCGCACCGTCGGACAAGGCGGCCGTGCAGATCCAGAGCGAGGCGTTCGGTGCCGGCAAGTCCTCCCCGCTCGTCGCGGTCGTCGACACCCGGGGCAAGGGCGATCTCGCCGCGGCCACCAAGCGGTTCGCCGAGGAGGTGCGTGCTCTGCCCGGGATCGCGCACGACGGGGTGATAGGGCCGGTGCCCAACGCGGCCGGGGATGCGGCGCAGTTCGTCATCGTTCCCGAATCGGGCCCGTCCACGGCGCAGACAGCCACGCTGCTCGACGAGGTCCGGGACCGGGCCGACGCAGTAGGGCGGGCCACGTCGACCTATGTCGGGATCGGCGGCGCCGCGGCGATCAACGCGGACTTCTCCGAAGCACTGACCTCGAAGCTGCCCCTCTACCTGATCGTCGTGGTGGGGCTGGCGATCCTCTTGCTGATGATCGTCTTCCGGTCCGTGATCGTCCCGGTGATCGCCGCGCTCGGCTTCCTGCTCTCGATCGCCGCCACGTTCGGCGTCACCGTCGGGTTCTTCCAGGACGGGTGGCTCGGGTGGATCGCGCCCGAGGAGCGCGGGCCGATCCTGGTGTTCATGCCGATCTTCCTGATCGGCATCGTGTTCGGGCTCGCCATGGACTATCAGGTGTTCCTCGTCAGCCGCATGCGCGAGGAACACCACCACGGCGCCCCCGCGCTGGAGGCGATCCGCATCGGGTACCGCTCGGGGGCGCGGGTGGTGACCGCGGCGGCGATCATCATGATCTCCGTGTTCGCGGGCTTCACCCTGTCATCGATGACCTTCCTCAAGCTGATGGGCTTCTCCATGGCCGCGGCGATCGTGTTCGACGCCTTCCTGGTTCGGATGATCATCATGCCCACGGCCATGGCGGTCCTCGGGGAACGGGCCTGGTGGATGCCCCGCTGGCTCGACAAGGCGCTGCCGCGCATCGACGTCGAGGGCGACGGGCTCCGCGCGAGGTCGACACAGGGAGCGCTGCCGGATCAGCCGACGACCGATCCCGTTCCCGCCGTTCGGGCCCCGCTGACGCAGCTCGCACCTCCGCAGCGGACCGTACGGACGACGGCGCCGGCGCCCACGCCCGCACCGATGCGGATCCCGACGCCGCGCACCGTCGCACGTGGGACCGCGGAACTCTCCGAGCTCCGGGCGAGCAACCGCGCGCTCGTGGCCGAGCTGTCCGAGTTGCGATCGGACTACCGCTCCATCTCCGCCCACACCCGGCTGCGGGCCGAATCCATCACCGACCCGGTGCGATTCGAGATCGACTGCCGCATGGGCGACGCGCGGGCCGGCACCCTCCGCACCGCACACGGCACTATCGCGACCCCCGCGTTCGTTCCAGCCGCGCCGCTCGGCGCCGTCCCCGGCATCGCGCCGGCGACCGCCGGCGAAGCCGGAGTCCGTGCGGTCACCGTCGACGGATCACGGATGCGACTGCGCCCCGGGGCCGAACTGATCGAAGAGGCCGGCGGACTCGCCGCCTTCAGCGGATGGACCGTGCCTGTGTTCGTCGACGTCTCGGCACCTTCGTCGGACCCGGCGGACGCGATCGCGGCGGCGCACCGCCTGGGCGGCGCGATCGTGTTCGCACCGGTCGATCCGGGCGCAGCGCGACGCGCCCTCGCCGAACACAACTGGCTCACCGCGCTGCGCCGCGACGGAATGTCGCTGTGGGTGGGCGTTTCCGCCGGGCCGGGGCACTCCCGCATCGCGGTCCGGGAGGTCCTCGCCCGCCACGAGGAGGACGTCCTGTCGGGCGGGTTGGGGTTCGGCGGCTTTCGCATCGTCGACCTCGCGCCCGAACCGGGCGACGCACTGGGCGCGCTGCTCGCAGAGCTCGGCGACGCCCGGCCCCGTGTGCTCGCCGCGGCGCGCGGCCCCGAACAACTGCTGCACGCCGTCGACACGGGGGTCGATCTGGTGGAATCGACCGCGGCGCAGGACCTCGCAGCGCAGGGCGTCGCGCTGACCGCACGCGGCCCGATCGAGATCTCGTCCCCGCGATTCCGATCGGACCTTCGGGTCCTCGACCCGGAGGCCTCCGGCGAGGCCCCGGGCGCGGCATCGGATGCGGGCTGGATCCGGGCGTACGTGCACCACCTCTACCGGACCGACGCACCGTCGGCGGTGGCGATCACGACGCGGCACAACGTCCGGTTCCTCACCGACCTGGCCGCCGGTGCCCGGGCGGCGATCCTCGACGGCACGTTCACGCGGTTCCGGGACGGATTCCTCGAGCGGTACTGCTCCGGAGACCCGGCGCCCGGGATCACCGTCGACCGGCCCGGACCGATCGACGAGCCCGCGCGCCCCCGCGACGAGGACGTGGTGAGGACGACGCCGTAGGCGGCGTACGACAGGGTTCGGAACAGCGGCGGCGGTGACGGTCGGGAGGCCCGCACCGCCGTCGCGGCCGTACCGCACGAGTCCCGGGACAGCGCCCGAGCGCGGGTGCGTACACCGTTCCGTGACCTCGGATTCACGTGATCGGGACCACAATCGACCTGTGATTGCGGTCACTTTTCGCAGGTCATTGCCTATGCAAGCTATTGCTAGCGTTTCCCGCCATGACCTGGACTTACCGTCTTCACAGGCTACCGTGACCGAAGCGTTATCAAACC
This sequence comes from Tsukamurella pseudospumae, assembly GCF_001575205.1. GTDB lineage: Bacteria > Actinomycetota > Actinomycetes > Mycobacteriales > Mycobacteriaceae > Tsukamurella > Tsukamurella pseudospumae. The sequence continues at coordinate 320,020 of NZ_LSRE01000002.1, read as the reverse complement.
GCGACCGTCCCGAGGCGGGGGTGACACCGGCCCGATAGCGCCCTAGTGTTCATCTCGACCCGGTCACCGGGAACAAAACTGAATCCGCGAACCACCGCGTATGTGTGGGCCCGCCGCCGAAACGAGAGACTCTTCCTCGGGCGCCGGACGGCTTCCAGAGTGACGCACCACGTCGCCGAAGCCGGTTGAGCGATCTTCCTCAGCCCACTGCCGTGCCCGACAGAGAAGGCACGGTCCATGTCTTTCCCCGACACCTCCGCCCCAATCGGGCTGTGTCCTGGCATGCGCAACGGCGAAAGGAACCCCTTGAAGAACATCCGTAAGACCCTGGGCATGATGGCCGTCACCGGCGCGATCGTCGCCGCTCCCGTTGCCTTCGGCACCGGTGCTGCGAACGCCGGCAGCGTCAACTGGGACGCCATCGCCGCCTGCGAGTCGGGTGGCAACTGGAGCACCAACACCGGCAACGGCTACTACGGCGGGCTGCAGTTCAGCCAGTCCACCTGGAACGCCAACGGCGGCAGCGGCAGCCCGCACAACGCGTCGCGTGCCGAGCAGATCCGCGTGGCCGAGAACGTTCTCGCCTCGCAGGGCATCGGCGCGTGGCCGAGCTGCGGCGGCCGCGGCTAAGCTCGCACCCCGCTGTCATACGAACGCCTGTGGCGGTCGATCCCTCGTGGATCGGCCGCCACAGGCGTTCGCGGGTCCGGTCACCGCCGCCGCACACCGCGCGGTCTGCCAGAATCACGGGGTGTCAGTGCGCGTGCTCGTCCTCCTGACGGGCCTGTACTTCGCCCAGGGCCTGCCCTTCGGCTTCTTCACGCAGGCGATCCCGGTCCTGCTCCGGGACGCCGGCCTGTCACTGACCGCGATCAGCCTCACGTCCTTCCTCTACCTGCCCTGGGGCATCAAGTTCCTCTGGGCGCCCGCCGTCGACCGGATCGGTACCCGACGGCAATGGCTGCTCGCGACCCAGCTCGGGTCCGCCGGCGTCGCCTTCGCCCTCGCCGCCACCGACCTCGCCGGATCCCTGCGCTGGCTGTTCGTCGCGATCGCGGCGATCAACCTGCTCTCCGCGACCCAGGACATCGCGACCGACGGCCTGACGGTGCGCCTGCTCGGCCCCCGCGAGCGCGGCCTCGGCAACGGCATCCAGACCGGCGCGTACCGCCTCGGCATGATCGCCGGCGGCGGCGGACTGCTCTGGATCTACGCGGACGGCGGCTGGCGGGTCCTCCTGCTCACCCTGGGCGGCCTGATCCTGCTGTGCACGGTCCCCGTCGCGTTCCTGGCTCACGAGACACCGCCCGACGGTCCGCCGTCCACCGCCCCGCCCGGGCCTCCAGGAGGGCTGAGCACCGCCTGGTGGCACCGTCTGCGCCGTCCCGGGGTGATCGCGCTGATCGCGCTCCTGGCGGCCTACAAGTTCGGCAACGCGATGGTCTCCGCGATCGCGGGCCCCTTCCTGCACGACACGGGTCTGAACCTCAAGGAGATCGCGCTGGTGAGCGGCGCGCTCAGCTCGGCCGGTGCGCTGGTGGGCTCGGCCCTCGGCGGCTGGTGGGCCTTCCGCTACGGGCGGCGCGCCGCACTGATCGGCGGCGGTGTGTCGCAGACCGTCGCGATCGGGCTGTACGTCGCGGCGGCGATCGGCCTGGGCGGTTTCCCGATGGTCGTGGCCGCGAACCTCACCGAGCACGTCTTCGGCGGCGCCGCGACCGTGGCGCTGTTCACGCTCATGATGGACGCCAGCGAGCACGAGCACGCGGGCGCCGACTACACACTCCTGGCCTGCGCGGTGGTGGCCGCACAGGGAGCGGCCGGCTTCGCCGGCGGGGTGTCCGGCGATCTCCTGGGCTATGCGGCGACCTTCGGGATCGGCATGGCGCTGTCCGGCATCGGCTGCTGGGTGTTCGTCCGGGCCCTGGATCGGGGCAGCGGGCCGCGGTCACTCACGACCTGGTCGCGGAATCCGGCTCCCACACCATGAGTTCATCCGCCGCCCGGAAACCGTTGCGGTGGAACAGTCCGGCGGCCATGTCACTCGGTGCGACCACGAGGCGGCGGTAGCCGCGCGTGCGCGCCTCCTGCTGTACCGCGTCGATCAGCGCGCGGCCGTATCCCTCCCGCCGCACCGCCGGGAACACGAACAGATGGCCGACATAGCCCCAGGAACTGGAATCGGCACCGGGCGTGGGCATCCGCCGGTACTCGTGCAACGAGATCATGCCCGAGACGCCGCCGCCCGTGAGCGAGTACTCACCCGCGAGGAACACCGTGCGACGGTCGTACTCCCACCACTCGCGGATCCGGTCCGTGAGGGTGTCGTCGTCGGGTGCGGGGCCGTCGCCCGACGTGGCCGTCCACGCGGTGCGCAGGGCCGCCACGATCGGTGCGTCGCGGGCGGGGTCACCGATCCGGACGTCCATGGCACCACCCTACGGTCGGCGCCGTATGCACGTGTGGAGGATTCTGCCCGCCCAGCGGGAAGAATCCTCCACAGCGCAAGCGAGGATCAGGCCGCGACGGGAGCCTTCGGCGCGTCGGCCCCGGCGGCGTTGCGGGCCGCGAGCTCGCCGATCGAATCCGCCGACTCCAGCACCGCGTCGCGCCGGTACTGCACGAAGGAGTAGGCGAAGGCCGCGATCCAGCCCGCCACGACGAGGACGTACACCGCGCGCTGCACACCGGGGTCCAGGGCCAGGGCGCTCTTACCCATGAGGGTGCGCGCGTTGGTGAGCACGATCAGGCCGCCCACCGAGGCGCCGAGCAGCCGCGGCGGGAAGTGCCGCACCAGCCACGCCGCGATCGGTGCGGCGATCACGCCGCCCAGTAGGATCGCGCCGGCGTAGCCGAAGTTCACGCCCTCGCCACCGAGCTTGGCCAGGAAGCCGAGCGAGGCGGCGAGCGCGACGAGGAACTCGCTGGTGTCGATCGTGCCGACCACCTTGCGGGGCTCCATCCGGCCCGATGCCAGCAGCGCCGGCGTCCCGACGGGGCCCCAGCCGCCGCCTCCGGTGGCGTCGACGAAGCCGCCGAACAGGCCCAGCGGCGCGAGGAACCGCGACGCGAGCGGCTTGCCGAGATTCTTGGTGTCGATGCCGCGGAAGGTGAAGCGCAACAACACGTACAGGCCCAGCAGGAGCAGGATCACGGCCATCAGCGGCTTGGCGATCTCCGTCGACAGGTTGGACAACACCGTCGCCCCGGCGAACGCGCCGATCGCGCCCGGAACGCCGATGCGCCGCACCACCTTCCAGTCGACATTGCCGAACCGCCAGTGCGAGGCGCCGGACACGGCGCTGGTACCGATCTCGGCGAGGTGGATCGTCGCGCTGATCGCGGCGGGCGAGAGCGTCGTGAGAGCGACCAGGAAGGTCGTCGCGGTGACGCCGAAGGCCATGCCGAGACTCCCGTCGACGAGCTGACCGAGCAGCCCGACGAAGGCGACGATGACGAGGGTGGGCATGTGTACTCCTGTGTCCGCGCCGGACGAGCGGACTCGTCCGGGTATGCCGCACCACTCTGCCGACCGCGTCACACAACCGGAACCGTCCCACTCATCATGATCGGAACCCTGATAGCGTCCGATTCGCCCGGATCCGCCGTTGTAGAAGGACGACAGACATGCGCAAGCCCCTCGCCGGCCTCGCCGCCGCAGCGGCCGCCACCGTGATCGCCGGCACCGTCGCGGCCCCGATGGCCTCCGCCGCGATCGAGCTCAACGGACACGATCAGGTCCGTACCCTGGCGTGCAACGACGACGTGAAGCTCATCGGCTCGGACAACTCGATCGTGTTCACGTCGAACTGCAAGCGGGTCGAGGTCAGCGGCCACGACAACACCCTCACCTTCCGCGATGTGACGAGCCTGAAGCTGATCGGCAGCGGCAACTCGATCAAGCTCGGATCGGCGTCGTCCGTCGATGTGAGCGGTCACGACAACACGATCACCTGCAGCGGCGCCCGCAAGCCCACTGTGAAGTCGATCGGCGCGGACAACTCGTACCAGTGCTGACGCCGCGGACGCGGGGCCGCTAGGCCCCGGAGGCCCGCTCGCCGAGGAGGAACCACGTCGTCTGGTCCGGCTTGCCCTTGACCGCGATGACGCCGCGTTCCTCGAACGCGAACCCCCCCACCAACCGCTCGTGCACTGACGCCGTGACCTGTATCCGGCCGACTACGCCGGTCGACTCCATCCGGGACGCGACGTTGACCGCGTCGCCCCAGACGTCGAAGAAGAACTTCTTCGACCCGACGATCCCGGCCACCACGGGACCGTCGGCGAGCCCGATCCGCAGCGGCGTCGCCCTGCCGTCGGCGTTCGGCACACCGGCCGCAGCACCCTGCAGCGCGATCGCGAACCGGGCGAGCTGCTGGAGATGATCGGGGCGCGGCTCGGGCACCCCGCTGACCACCATGTAGGAGTCGCCCGTGGTCTTGACCTTCTCGAGGCCGTGTCGCTCCACGAGCGCGTCGAGGGTCGTGTACAGCCGGTCGAGGTACCGCACCACGTCCGCTGGCGCGGTGTGACTGGACATCTCCGTGAACCCGGCGATGTCGGCGAACAGCACCGACGCGTCGTCGTAGGAGTCCGCGACCTCCGCGTGGTCCGGCTGCTTGAGCCGCTCCGCGACGGAGCGCGGCAGGATGTTGTTCAGCAGGGCGTCCGACCGGCGCAGTTCCTCGGCGAGAGCCGTCTCCGCACGCTCGATCTGGAACAGCCCGGAACCGACGATCGCCACGGCCAGACACGCGGCCACGATCACGTTGACGACGAATCCGGTGGCGGCGAACCAGTGCGGCACGAGGCCCGTGTCGTCGGGCACGGTGAAGTGCAGGTAGATCACGGCGCCGAGGCACACGACCACGACCACGGCAGAGGCGAAGAGCCGCCGCACACCCACGATCATCGGGATCCCCACCGCCATGACCAGGTAGTAGTACAGCAGTCCGACGCCCTCGCCGAGGAGTGTGCACAGGCTCCAGAGCGTGATCACGGCGACGACGAAGAAGCTCGTCGGGGGCGCCCACGGCCCGAAGCGACGCAGGGTCGGGGCGACCGCCAGTGCCGCACCGGAAACGAGGTTGACGAGCGACACCTCGTGCGGACCGCCGAAGGCGAACCCGACCACGGCGAACCCGAAGCTCACCACCGCGGCGGCGTATGCGGCGATCGACACCAGACGGAGACCGCGGCGGTCCCGCTCGGAGATCGGCCGCTCGTCGTACCCTCCCGCGGCGCACCACGCCCGGAAATCAGCGCTGGTCGGCACACGCCGAGCGTAGCCAGGTCGTGCCGCCCACGGCGCCGATCCGCACGGATGGCCGTAGCTCCGCCGAGCCCGCGGTCGGCGCCTACGCTCGCGGCACTGACTACGTGCGACCGGTCGAGGTCGGAGCTGTGGAGCGTCGAGGCCATCGCGAACGTGGACTGGGTGAGAGACGACGCTGCCCGCGCCGATCACCGTGTTCCGGCCGATCGAGACGCCGGGGCAGACGATGACGCCGCCGCCGAACCAGACGTTGTCGCCGATCGTGATCTGCGCGCCGTAGTCGCACTGGAACCGCGGCGTGATCCACGAACCCTCGCCGATTCCACCCAGCAGCTCCTGGAGGATCTGAGAGCGCTGCGCGTCGTCGTCCGTGACGGTCGCCGTCCACGCCCCGACGATACCGACGACGTCAGGCGAGCCCGGGAATGCGAAAGGCCCCCGGATTTCTCCGGGGGCCTTCGACCTTTGTAGCGGGGACAGGATTTGAACCTGCGACCTCTGGGTTATGAGCCCAGCGAGCTACCGAGCTGCTCCACCCCGCGTCGGTGTGAACACAACGTTACTGGAAGGCTGTCGCGATATGCAAATCGATTGAACGTGACGTGAGTCTCCCGGGCCGGACGGGCATCGTCGAACCCGGCCCGGGAGCGGAGATCACTTGCCGCCCCGCGCCTTCGACTCGGCGTCCTGCAGCTTGGTGACGGCGTCACCGAGCTGCTTCATCGCGGTGCCGACGGCGACCTGGTCACCGGAGCGCTGCGCGGACAGCACCGCGCCCCAGGCGTCGCCGACGGCCTTCACCGCAGCCTGGACGTCCGGGGTGTCGCCGCTGGGCGTGGCGGGCGGCTGGGCGCCGTTGCCGGGCTGCGTGGGCGTGGGCACCGTCTGTCCCTGCGTGGGGCCCGAGACGCCCGTCGCAGCGGTGGCGAGCGCCGCATCGACGCCCCGGTAGCCGGCGTCGGACAGCGACGCCGCGACCGTCGTCCGGTACCCCGCGCCACCCGTGACCGGATTCAGGCTGAGCACCTTGATCAGCTTCGGCGCCGTGTTCCCACCTTGGCCCTGGGCGTACATCGGCCACACATAGGTCAGCCCGCCGTTCGCCAGGCTGATCGCCTGCAGGTTGCCGAACTTGGGGCTCAGCGCCTGGATGTTCGCCTTGTCGTTCGCCACCGACTGGGAGCCAGTGATCAGGTCAACCGCCCACACCGGGCCCGGTGTCTGCCTGCCGGGCAGCCCGCGGACGTCGCGCACCACGAGCCGGCCCGCATCCTCACCGTCCGACGCCACCGACACGTAGGCCGCCATGTACGCCTGATCCTTCTGCTGCAGGATCGACGACAGCTGGAACCGCGCCGCGCCGCCGCCCGGGGACGCCGCCACCGAGTAGTACGGGGACTGGAGGCCGTCCTTGTCGGGCGTCTCCTTCGGCGCCGCGGCGATCTGCCACAGGTCGTTCTGCTGCCGGAAGGTGTTCGAGTCCGTCGTGTGGTACTTCTGCAGCAGGAAGCGCTGGACCTCGAACAGGTCCTGCGGGTACCGGAACTGCTGAGCCACCTCGGCGGGCACCGCACTCTTCGGCTCGACCACGCCGGGGAACACGTTCTTCCACGCGTTGAGCACGGGGTCCTTCTCGTCGACCTGGTACAGGTGCACCGTGCCGTCGTACGCGTCGACGGTGGCCTTGACCGAGTTGCGGATGTAGCCCACCTTCTCGTCCACCTGACGACGCTGGGCCTGCTGCCCCGCCACCGCCTGCTGCCTGCTGCCGGTGGCGTCCGAGAGCGAGGTCTGCTGCGCGTACGGGTACTTCGGCAGCGTGGTGTAGCCGTCGACGACCCACAGGATGCGACCGGTGCGCGAGTCGACCATCGGGTAGGTCTTGGTGTCGACCGTGAGGAACGGGGCGAGCTGCTTGACCCGGTCCCGGGGATCGCGCTGGTAGATGATCTTCGAGTCCGGCCCGATGTTCCCGTTGAGCAGGATGTTGCGCTCGGTGAACTTGATCGCGTACGCGAGACGCGTGAACCAGTTGCCGATCCCGACGCCGCCGGAGCCCTCGTAGCGCGAGCGCTCCGAATCACTGTCGAGTTCGCGCGCATCGCCCGTGCTCCCCACGACCGAGTAGAAATCGGGGTCGGAGCCGATGATCTCGCCGAAGTAGATGCGCGGCTGCGAGACGGTGGCCTTGCCCGCGACGCCGTTGCGGGTGATCACGGGCTGACCACCCGCATTGGCGTTGGCGACCGCGTCCTTACCGCTCTCGCTGACGACCTGGTCGACCTGTCCGGCGGGGGCGGTGAGCAGCCCGTTGCCGTGCGTGTAGACCATGTGCCGCGAGGTCCAGTCCGCCGGCGTCTCGGCCGGATTCAACTCGATCGGCGCCAGGAGGACGTTGGTGAGATTGCCGCCCACGTCGTAGCGGTCGACGGACAGCTGGTCGGTGAGCTTGTAGTAGTCCTTGAGCTTGCCGAAGTTGGCGAACGCCGGCGAGACCACGTTCGGGTCGAGCAGGCGCACGTTCTGCAACGACGGTGCGTCCTTGGCCGTGAGGGTCTGCAGAGCCTCGGGAGTGACCTTCGCATCGGCGGTCTCGTACTTCGCGTTCGCGAGGCCGTACGCGTCCCGGGTGGCCGCGATGTTCCGTGCGATGTAGGGCAGTTCCTTCTCCGCGTTGGGGCCCACGGAGAAGGTCTGGATCGCGGTGGGCCACCCGACGCCGACGACCAGCGACGAGAACAGCATGAGCACCGTCGCGATGGCGGGCACCCGCAGGTCGCGCAGGACGATGCCGAAGAAGAAGGCCGCGGCGCAGATGATCGCGATGCCCGTCAGGATCGCCTTCGCCGGGAGCATCGCGTGGATGTCGGTGTAGTTGGCGCCGGTGAACATCGGCGAGCGGTTCGAGTAGACGAGCGCGTACCGGTCGAACCAGTAGGCCACAGCCTTGGTCAGCAGGAACACGCCGGCGATCGCGGCGAGCTGGATCCGAGCGCCGCGCGAGAGCGAGCCGTCGCGGCCGGCGAGCCGGATCCCGCCGAACACGTAGTGCGAGACGAGGTTCGCCAGGAACATCAGGATCAGGCCCGCGAACAGGAAGCCCAGCACGAATTCGATGAAGGGCAGAGTGAACGCGTAGAAGCCGATGTCCATGCCGAACTCGGCGTCGGTGCTGCCGAAGGGCTGCCGATTGAAGAAGAGAAGCACCTGCTGCCACGACGCCTGCCCGAAGATGCCCGCGATCAGGCCGATGAGCACCGCCGGCACGATCGCGAAGGTCTTCAGCCTGCTCGTGACGACGGCGCGGTAGCGGACCACGGGATCGTCGGTGGGTGAGGGCAGGAACGCCGGCCGTACCCGGTACGCCAGCCACATCCCGGCGAACGTGAACAGGGCCAGGATCAGGCCCGTCACCACGAACAGCCCGAGACGAGAGAGCAGGACGGTGCGCAGCACTCCCGCGTGTCCCAGCGAGCCGAACCACAGGAACGCGGTGTACACGTCCACCACGCGCGGCCCGACGAGAAGCAGAGCCAGGAGGCCCACGGCGACTGCGATGAGGATCTTTGCCCGGCGGGACAGTGAGGGGATGCCCGCGGCACGAGGTGTCGTCACGACAACCACTGTACGGATTGCCCGAGATCGGACTCGCCCGTGCTCACCGACGTGTGCAGCGACGACGCGGGGGATGCGATCATGGGCCCGTGAGCTACGACGAGCCCGAGCAGGTCTTCGACGAGGCGGCCCTGGGCCGCGCCGCCCGCGAGGCGATCGAATTCGTGGAACCCCAGGGCTGGGGCCAGCCGCCCCAGCTATTCGGTCTCGTCCCCACCTCCCTGCTGGCCACCAGCCAGCCGGACTGGGCCGACATCCTCGACGACGGTGCCTCGCTCACCGTGATCGAGCAGGAGCCGCTGCCCGGCGATCCGCGGGGCGGCAGCACCGAGCTGAACCACGTTCTCGCGACCACCACCTGGCCCGACGAGATCGTCGGCTGCGCGCTCGTGCAGGAGATCATCGTGCTCCCGCCCAACGCGGAGGCCGACCTCGACGGCGCCCTCGAGCCGCACCTCGCCGACGTCGATGCCGCGGACCGGGCCGGCCGCGAGGCCGCGGAGAACCACCCGGAGCGCAAGGTCGCGCGGATGGTGGCGGCGGTCCTGCGCGACGGCCACCGCATCACTCTGCTGTCCTTGCAGCCCGAGGACGCGGACGATCCCTTCGCCGATACCGAGTTGCTGCGCGCGGATCAGCTCGCGCCGGGACTCGTCCAGGGCCTGCTCGCCACCTTCGACGAGGACTAGAACGGCACCGTCGGGCACGACGGGCCGGCGCCCGTCAGCACGACGGTGCGGGGCGCCCCTCGCGCACATCGGCGAGCGCCCTGACGGCACCGTCGAGGTTCTCGACCTTGACCAGTTGCAGGCCCTTCGGCGGGTCGTTCTTGGCCTCCGAGCAGTTGCGCGCGGGCACCAGGAAGACGGAGGCACCGTCGCGCTTGGCGCCCTGGAGCTTGTGCGCGATGCCGCCGATCGGCCCGACGTCGCCGGTCGCGGTGATCTCGCCGGTTCCCGCGACGTTCCTCCCGCCCGTGAGGTCGCCGGGCTCGACGAGGTCGATGATGCCGAGCGTGAGCATGAGGCCCGCGGAGGGACCGCCGACCTGCTGCACCCCGAACCCGATGCGGATCTTCGGATCGGCGGGCACCTGCCCGACGGAAATGCCCAGCTTGGGCTTGCCGTCCGAGTCCCGCAGCGCGACGGGGACCTGCGCGGTCCCGTCGGCGCGGCGCACCGCCACCGTCACCGTATCGCCCTGCTTCTTACCCGCGATGGCCTTGGCCACCTGGTCGGCAGCGGTGACGGGCGCACCGTCGACGGACTCCAGGACGTCGCCCTCGCGCAGCTTGCCCTCCGACGGTCCGCCCGTGCTCAACCCGACGACGCCGATCGCCGTGGGGATCTTGAGGTAGTGCAACGCAGCGATCGTGGCCGCCGACTCGGAACCGGTGAACTGCTCGCGGTTGCCCTCCTCGATCTGCTCGCGCGTGGCGCCCGGCTGGTAGTACGCGTCGCGGGGCGCGATCTGATCGCCGGAGACCCACTTCGCGAGGGCACCGTAGAGGTTGAGGCCGTCGGTCACCGAGATGGTGGTGAACCGCAGCTGACCGGCCGGCTGGTGCACCGGCAGTCCGTCGATCGTGATGACCCTACGGGCCTGCGGCTTGCCGTCCTTGTCCTTCTCGGTGTACGTGGTCAGGGTGTCGGCCGTGTCGCCCGGGCCGACGGCCACGTAGGGCACCGTCACGACCATGGCGAGCAGCGCCAGCACCACCAGGGGCAGCAGTGCGGCGAGTACGGTCGTGATCCTGCGTTCCGTCACGGGCCACAGCGTAGTCGTCGCCCGGCGCACGGCTGTTCGCCCAGAGCGTGACGGACGCGGCGGACGCGCCCCGACCGGGGCAGTACCGTGGAGTCATGAACGACATGCCCTTCGGATTCTCCGCGTCGAACGACGACGGTGACGACAGCAACGGGCGCCGTGGGGACCAGCCGTTCGGCGCCGGCCAGCCCTTCGACATGTCGCAGCTCGGCGACATGCTCAGCCAGCTCGGCCAGATGATCTCCGGGATGGGGACGGGCATGACCGCGCCCGGCGGCGCCACCGGCGATCCCGTCAACTACACCGTCGCCGCGCAGCTCGCCCGGCAGACCCTCGGCAAGCACGAGCCCGTCACCGAGGGCCAGCGCACGGCGGTCGAGGAATCGACGCACCTCGCGCAGCTGTGGCTCGACGGTGCCACGGTGCTCCCGGCCGGTCCGCAGAAGATCGCCGCGTGGACGCCCGTGGACTGGCAGGAGAAGACCCTGCCCACCTGGAAGCGGCTGGTGAACCCGGTCGCGGAGAAGATCTCCGGGTCGTGGCTGCAGAACATGCCCGAGGAGGCGCGCGAGATGGCGGCCCCGATGATGGGCATGTTCACCCAGCTCGGGTCGATGTCCTTCGGCACCCAGCTCGGGCAGGCGCTCGGCTCCCTGTCCAAGGAGGTGCTCACCAGCACCGACATCGGGATCCCGCTGGGCCCGGACGACACGGCGGCGCTGCTGCCCGCGGCCGTCGAGGCCTTCAGCAAGGACCTCGAGCAGAAGGACCAGGAGATCCTCGTCTTCCTCGCCGCCCGCGAGGCCGCGCACCAGCGGCTGTTCTCGCACGTGCCGTGGCTTCGGTCGCGCCTGCTGGACACCGTCGAGCAGTACGCGCGCGGCATCACGATCGACATGTCCGGCATCGAGGAGCTCGCCCAGGGACTGGACCCGTCGGCGCTGGGCGACCCGGCCAAGCTCGAGGAGCTGATGGCCGCGCAGGGCGCGGCTCTGCAGCCCCAAGCCACGCCCGAGCAGAAGGCCGCGCTCGAGCGGCTCGAGACGCTGCTCGCCCTGATCGAGGGCTGGGTGGAGACGGTGGTCCACGCGGCGATCTCGGAGCGGCTGCCCAGTGCGGCGGCGCTGCGGGAGACCATGCGCCGCCGGCGCGCGTCGGGCGGCCCGGCCGAGCAGACCTTCGCCACCCTGGTCGGCCTCGAACTGCGCCCGCGCAAGGTCCGCGAGGCCGCCGACCTGTGGGAGCGCCTGTTGACCGCCACGTCGATGGAGCAGCGCGACGGCGTGTGGGCCCACCCGGACCTGATTCCGGACGCCTCCGATCTCGACAATCCCGCGGGCTTCATCGACCGCTTCCTCGGCGACGCGACCGGCACGGACCTGTCCGACCTCGACGATCCGATCGCGGCCATCGAGCGGGAGATGCGCAAGGACTCGGGCACCGACGAGAACTGATCCTGCCGGCGGTACGTCGCCGCAGTTCAGCGCTGGTCTCGCCCTGTGGATAACCGGCTCCTGAGGCGGTCCGCGCGCGTCGCGGCGTGATCGACTGGGCGCATGCGGCACCGTCTGAGCCCGTTTCTGACCGTCGTGGTGCGTCCGCCCACGCTCGTCCAGCTGGGCGCCTCCGCGACCGGCGCGCCCGTCCTGCAGCCGCCGCCGTGGCTCGCGCCCGACGCGACCGCCGACCTGCTGCGCTGGCTGCAGACCTTCCGCAGCGCGCGCGAGCTGGAGCGCCGCGCCGCGGATCTCGGCATGACCCCCGCCGACGTCGCCGAGTTGCTCGACGCGCTGCGCGACCACGACCTGCTGGAGGCCGAACCGCCGCGCTCGCCGCTCCGCGTCCACCTGCACGGGCGCGGGCCGGTCGCCGACGCGGTTCTCGGCGAGCTCGCCGCGCTGGACGCGGTCCGGGTGAGCGCGGGCACGGCGCGCGGTTGGTCACCGACGGGCCGCGAGGTCGATCTGGTGCTCCTCACGGACCACCTCTCCCCCGACCCGGCACTGGTGGCGCGGCTCATGCGGGCGCGGGTGCCTCATCTTCCGGTCGTGCTGCGCGACGGTGCCGGGGTGATCGGCCCGCTGATCCTCCCCGGCGCGGGGCCCTGCCTGCGCTGCCTGGACCGCAGCCGCTCCGACGCCGACCCCGGCTGGCCCACGTTGGCGTGTCAGCTCTTCGGCAGGTCGGGGCGCGCGTCGGCGCAGGTACTGCGGATGACGGCCGCCGTCGCGGCCCAGCAGGTCGACGCGGTGGCCGCCGGGCGGTGGGACTGCGCTCCACCGCCGGACATCCTCGGCTGTACTTTGGAGATCGAGGGCAGCGCTATCGCCGTCCGACGATGGTTCATGCACCCCGGGTGCGGATGCGGGGTCTCCGCTCCCTCCGCCGCCGAGGCTGCCGGTTGACTCCAGGGGGCCCGATGTCCGAGATCACCCGCGGTGGCGCGAAGCGCACCGCGAAGTTGGCGGGCCTGCCGCTGGGAATGGCCGGCCGCACGGCGGTGGGCTGGGGCAAGCGGCTCGCCGGCGCGGACAAGGACGAGGTCAACGCCGAACTGCAGGCCAAGGCCGCGGAGCAGTTGTTCGAGGTGCTGGGCCAGCTCAAGGGCGGCGCCATGAAGCTCGGCCAGGCGATGAGCGTGATGGAGGCTGCCGTCCCGCCCGAGTACGCCGCGCCGTACCGGGACGCGCTCGCGAAGCTGCAGAACGAGGCGCCGCCGATGCCCGCGGCCACCGTGCACAAGGTCCTCGATCAGCAGCTCGGCACGGGCTGGCGCGACCGGTTCAGCTCCTTCGACGACGATGCCGCCGCCTCCGCGTCGATCGGCCAGGTGCACCGGGGCGTGTGGGCGGACGGTCGCGAGGTGGCCGTCAAGGTGCAGTACCCGGGCGCCGACGAGGCGCTGCGCGCCGACCTCAAGGCCCTCGGGCGGCTCAGCTCCGTGCTCAAGCCGCTCACGCCCGGCGCCGACGTGAAGTCACTGGTGCAGGAGCTCACCGACCGCACCGAGGCGGAACTGGACTACCGGTACGAGGCCACCAACCAGCGCAAGTTCGCGAAGGCCTTCGACGGTGACCCGAACGTCAAGGTGCCCAAGGTGTTCGCGAGCGCTCCCACCGTGATCATCAGCGAGTGGGTGAGCGGTCGCCCGCTGCGCGAGGTCATCAGCGGTGGTACGCAGGAGGAGCGGAACGACGCCGCGTCCAAGCTCACCGAGTTCGAGGTGTCCGCGCCGGCGCGCACGGGCCTGCTGCACGGCGACCCGCACCCGGGCAACTTCATGATCGCCCCCGACGGGAGGCTCATCGCGCTCGATTTCGGCGCCGTGGCCGAGTACCCGGGCGGCATCCCGCCCGCCGTCGGGAAGATCCTGCGGCTCGCCCGCGACGAGGACTACGACGCCCTGTTCCCGCTGCTGCGCAGCCAGGGCTTCATCCCTCCGCGCCTGGAGATCACGCCGGAGGACATCCGCAGTTACCTCGCGCCGTACGTCGACCCGCTGCGGTCGGAGAGCTTCCACTTCACCCGCAAGTGGCTGATGAAGGCCGCCTACACCGCCACCGACGTGCGCGGCGAGCAGTTCCAGACCGGCCGCAAGCTCTCGCTCCCCGCCGAGTACGTGATGCTCTTCCGGGTGCTGCTCGGGATGGTCGGCATCTGCTCGCAGATGGAGGCGGAGGCGCCGTACCGGTCGATCGTCGAGCACTGGATCCCGCTGCTCGACGGCGACGAGTGATCACTCCCGGAGACGCCTGAGCACCCGGACGGCCGCGGCGAGCTCGGCACCGTCGAGCCCCTCGGCCCGCCGGTCGGCCCACGCCGCTCGGGCCGGCTCGATGTCGCGCAGTGCCACTCGGCCCCGGTCGGTGAGTTCCACCAGAGGTGCCCGACGGTCCGCGGGATTCGGCCCGCGGACGACGAGGCCGTCGCGCTCGAGCCGCTCGACGCTCTCCCGCACGCTCTGCCGCCGCAGGCCGCGCCGGCGGGCGATATCGGCGACGGTGGCGGCACCGTCGGCCAGCAGGCCCAGCACGCGCCACCCGGCGGCCGTGGTGCCGATCGTGGCGGCGAGTCCGTCGCCCTCCGCGAGCAGGGCGGCGTTGAGCCGGAAGACCTCGTCGACCAGTTCCGTGAGCAGCTCTGCGCGGTCCATCCACTCCCCTTATTGACAGGTACCTGTCAATGATCGTAGCGTCGCGACCATGACCGCGTCGATCTCCCGCCTCGTCGTCTCCGTCGCCGCCCTCGGCCCTGCGCTCGCCTTCTACGAGGGCCTCCTCGGGCTGCGCCTCGCCTGCGCCGCCGGCGAGCTCGCGTGGCTCACCACCGGCGACGGCGTCGAGCTCATGCTCCACGAACGCGCCACCCGGCCCAGCGACACCGCGGTCGCCCTCGGCTTCCTCGTGCCGGACCTGGCCGGCACCGTCGACGCCTGGACCGCGCGCGGCGGGGCGGTCGTGGACCCGCCCGAGGAGCGGCCGTGGGGCGAGCGGATGGCCGTGGTGCGCGACCCCGACGGGCACCTGGTGTGCCTGTCGCAGACACCACCGGAGTGAGACCGCAGCTCAGACGAACGCACCGCTGCCGGTGACCTCGCGGCCCACGATCAACGACTGGATCTCGGCGGTGCCCTCGTAGGTGACGAGTGCCTCCATGTCGCACAGGTGGCGCATGACGTGGAACTCGAGCGTGATGCCGTTGCCGCCCAGGATGTCGCGGGCCTGGCGGCACACGTCGCGCGCCTTCACGCTGCAGTAGTATTTCGCGAGCGCCGCCATGGTGTCGGTGACCTCGCCCTCGTCCAGGAGCCGGCCGAGACGGATGCAGTAGAGCTGCATGGCTGTGACATCGGCGAGCATCTGCACGAGCTGCGACTGGATGAGCTGGCGCTGCGCGATCGGCTGCCCGAACTGGATGCGCCGCTGCGCGTACGTCAGCGCGATCTCGTACGCCGCGACCGCGTGCCCCGCCGACGACCATGCGACCATGTTGCGGGTACCCATGAGCACCTTCGCCACATCAGGGAAACCGTTGCAGTGCACCAGCCTCCGATCATCGGGGACACGAACCTCATCGAGCACGATGTCGGCGTTCTGCACCATCCGCAGCGACACCTTGCCGTCGATCTTGGTGGCGCTGTAGCCCGGATCGTCCTTCTCGACGACGAACCCCTTCACCGTGCCGTCCGCGGTGTCGCGCGCGTAGACGACGATCACGTCGCACCACGTCGCATTACCCGGCCAGCGCTTGCGGCCGTTGAGGATCCACGTGTCACCGTCGCGGGTGGCGGTGGACTCGAGCGCCACCGAATCGGAGCCGTGGTCGGGTTCGGTGAGGGCGAACGCACCGACCTTCTCGAGCGCGGCCATGGGCGGCAGCCACCGTTGCCTCTGCTCCTCCGAGCCCAGCTGGTAGATCGACTGCATCGCCAGGCCCACGTGCACGCCCATGAACGTGCCGATGCTGCCGTCGAGGCGGCCCAGTTCGTACGAGACGAGGCCCTGACCGACCGCCGACATCGGCGTGGTGCCGTAGCCGGACATCGTGTCGCCGACGATGTTCAAGGCCGCGAGCTTCGGGAGGATCTCGTGCGGGAACTCGCCGCGCTCCCAGTAGTCGTTCACGATGGGCAGCAGCTCGCGGTCGCCGAACACCCGTACCTTGGCGAGCAGCGCCCGCTCCTCTTCCGTGAGGAGGGCGTTCATGTTCAGGTAGTCGGTGTCCCGGGCGCGGGCGATGCCCTCCGCGAGGTCCGCAGTCAATCGATCGCTCATGAGTCTTCCTCTCCCGGAGGCCTGTCGCGGTCGGCCGGGATTGCGTGAACCCCTGTGACTCCGACCACTTCTCCGACTCATCCAGCGTGCGTCACGAGCGCTGCCGCAGCAATGTCACCGGGGACAACGCGGCGGCGCCGTGGGAGTGCACGGGAACATCGCCCCCGGAGACCGCCCCGGAAACGAGTGAGCCCCGATCCTCTCGGATCGGGGCTCACTGCGCTCAGGCCGCATTCTTCCGCGGCCGGCCGCGCGGGCGCTTGCGGGCGATCACGACGCCCTGGTCGAAGATCTGCCCGCCCCACACGCCCCAGGGCTCGGCGCGGTCGAGCGCGGCGGCCAGGCAGGCGCGCTGCAGGGGGCAGGTCTCGCACAGGGTCTTGGCCCGTTCGAGGTCCGACGGGGCCTCTGCGAACCACAGGTCGGGATCGCCGGCGCGACAGGGCACGCGGCTCTCGATGCTGATACTGACGGAATCGATGCTGCGGACGTTCCCCTCCACGGGGCGTTCGTCCAGGATGGTCGGCACTTCTGATCACCTTTCCACCTGCGGTTCAGGTGGCCTCGGTAGCGGCGCCGGGTAGGCGCACGGGATGTTTCTTCCGGGTGGGTGCGCGAACCGTGTGGCGGTCCTCGATCCCCGATGGTGCGGGGTGGATGAGAGACCGTGAATCCACGGGTTCCGCGCGGCTGCGGGTCCCGTGGTGAGTGTGAAGAGGTGGGTCGTGAGACCTAACCTCGTTGCACGGAACACACGGGGCGCGTCAGCGGTTCGTGATCGACGTCGCGAATCGGCATCTGCGGGCGTAGACGCCAGGAACTGGGCGACATGCCGTGCAGGCCGGGGGAGACACCGTCACGAACCGCTACTGCTGCGAACACTCCACCCTCTGCTGCGGTGAACTGCTTGGCTGAGTTGATAACTGCGTTGTTCATTTCGTATGCCTCCTTTCGCGTGCTGGTCAATCACGTTCCGGCGGGCGAGGACGTACCTCGCGCGTCATCCCGTGCGGTCGAGATCCACAGTATGCGGACGAAACTATTCGCACAAGTTATTTTTGACCTGGCCTTTTGCCGTCGAACCGGACACGTGTACACGGCCCGTCGTCATGAGTTAGGCTAGCCTCAGTTCACTGAGGAGAGGAGCGGCATGACGATCCGTCCCACCGGCGGCGAGGAGATGACCGAGGAACGGGCGCGCGCCGTTCTCGAGAGCGAGGGCCACGCGACCCGTGAGATCCAGGCCCTCACGCTGCGGATCCTGTCCGTCGGCGACGCCGCGGGCCCCTTCGTCCGGATCCGGGGCCGGTTGTCCGGCACCGTCGTCCACGCGGACTGGGCCCTACCGAACCTCGCCGTCCGGCTCACCGTCCCCGGGGTCGACGGTGCCGCCCCCGCCTCCCGGATCTACACGGTGCGCAGCTTCGACCCCGGCACCGAGACCATCGAGATCGACGTCCTGCGGCACGGCCACGACTCCCCCATGATGCGCTGGATCGAGGCGGTCCGGCCGGGCGATGTCGTACCGATCGTCGGACCGCGACCGCATTTCGTACCCGATCACGACTCGGGACGCCCTGCCCTCCTGCTCGCCGACGAGTCCGCCGTCGCGGCGCTGTACTCCCTGTTCCGGCACTGGCCCGACGGTGCCCGCGGCGTCGCGTACGTGCGGACCGACGACCCGGCCGTGATCGCTGAGCTCGAGGCGCCCGAGGGCGTCGTGGTCAATCGGGTCGACGGTCCGCTGTTGGACGCGGCCCGGGAGGCACCCTCGGGCACGACGCTGTGGGCCGCCGGCGAACGCGCGGAGATGCGCGCGATCCGCGACCTGTTCCGGCACGAGCGTGGCCTCCCGCGCGGTGACGTCCGGCCGTACGGCTACTGGCAAGCGGACTCCGATTCGACGGCCGTGGACCAGCGGCGGCTCGCGCACTTCAGCGTGCTCATGGAGCGCGGCGAGTCCTTCGCCGAGGTCGACGATCTGGACATCTGAGCGTTTCGGCGGCCTCAGGCGTGCTCGGAGACGATGGCGAGGACCTCGTCGCCGTACTTGTCGATCTTCGTCGAGCCGATGCCGTTGATCCGCATCAACTGGGCCCGCGTGCGCGGCTCGTGCTCCGCGATCGCGAACAGCGTGGCGTTGGAGAAGATCGTGTAGGGCGGGATCTGCTGGTCGCGCGCCTGGCCGGTGCGCCAGATCTTCAGTGCCTCGACCAGGGCGTCGTTGAGGTCGGACGGGCAGTCCTCGCAGCGCGATCGCAGCTTCTCCTCGCGGGTGTCGAGGATGCCGCCGCACACGCGGCAGATGTCGGAGCTGCGGCGCTTGCCCTTCGACGGTCCGCTCTCGGCCGCACGAGGCCTGCCCGCATCGGCCTGGCCGGCCACGACATCGAGGAAGCGGGTGCGCTTGCGCGTCTTGCGGCCGCCCTCGTTGCGGGCCAGCGCCCACGACAGGTGCAGGTGCTCCCGCGCACGGGTGACGCCCACGTACAGCAGGCGCCGCTCCTCCTCGATCGGCTCCGGATCGCCCTTGGCGATGGCCTGCGAGATCGGCACCGAGCCCTCGGTGAGCCCGACCAGGAACACCGCGTCCCACTCCAGACCCTTCGCGGCGTGCAGCGACGACAGCGTGACGCCCTGCATCGTGGGCGGGTGCTTGGCCTCGGCGCGGGCGCGCAGCTCACCAATCAGTTCGGCCAGGGTGAGGCCCGGACGCTCCGTGGACAGGTTCTTCGTGAGGTCGACCAGCGCGTCGAGGGCCTGCCACCGTTCCAGGGCGCGGGCACCGTCGGGCTGCGTTTCCGTGAGGCCCAGCGGCTCGAGCGCGCCCCGCACCAGCGACAGCAGCTCCTCCCCCGCGACGCCGCCGAACTGGCCCGCGCGATCCATCAGCGCGCGCACGGCCTGGCCGATCTCGGGACGCTCGAAGAAGGCGCTGCCGCCGCGCACCTGGTACGGGATGCCCGCCTCGGTGAGCGCCGCTTCGTGCACGGCCGACTGCGCGTTGATCCGGTAGAGGATGGCGATCTCGCTGGCGGGGACGCCCTTGGCCAGCAGCTCGCGGATCCGCTTGGCGACGAGCTTCGCCTCGGCCGGCTCGTCGTCCACCTCGGCGTAGATCGGGGCCGCGCCCTCCGGGCGCTGCCCGATGAGCTCGAGGCGCGTCCCGGCGACCCGGCCCTGGGCCGCGCCGATCACCTTGTTGGCCAGGGCCACGACCTGCGGCGTGGAGCGGTAGTCGCGCTGCAGCCGCACGATCGTCGCGTCCTCGAAGCGGCGCGTGAAGTCGAGTAGGTAGGTCGGGGTGGCGCCGGTGAAGGAGTAGATGGTCTGGTTCGCATCGCCGACCACCGTGAGGTCGTCGCGGTCGCCCAGCCAGGCGTTGAGGAGTTGCTGCTGCAGCGGCGTGACGTCCTGGTACTCGTCGACGACGAAGCTGCGGTACCGGTCGCGGAACTCCTCCGCGATCATGTGGTTGTCCTCGAGGATCGCGGCTGTGACCAGGATCAGGTCGTCGAAGTCGAGCAGGCGGTTGCCGTCCTGATCGGTCTTGCGCCGCTCGTACGCCGCGTACACATCGGCGACGGTGCCCGGAGCCATCGGGGCGGTGCGCCCCGTCTCCTCGACGGCTTTCGCGTAGGTCTCGGGGGTGACCAGCGAGGCCTTGGCCCAGTCGATCTCGCTGAGCAGGTCGCGGATCGTGTCGGTCTCCGGGCGCAGGTCGCAATCCCGGGCGGCGCGGCCGATCACGGGGAACTTGTTGTCGAGCAGCTCCCAGCGGGTGTCGCCGATCGCCCGCGGCCAGAAGTACCGCAGTTGCCGCATCGCGGCGGCGTGGAAGGTGACGGCCTGCACGCCGGGCTGCCCGTCGCCCCCGCCGATCCCGAGCCCGCGCAGCCGGGCCCGCATCTCCCCCGCCGCGCGCGAGGTGAACGTGACGGCCAGTACCTGGCCCGCGGCGACGTGCCCCGTGGACACCTGGTGCGCGATGCGGTGGGTGATGGTGCGGGTCTTGCCCGTGCCCGCGCCCGCCAGCACGCACACCGGTCCGCGCGGTGCGAGAACCGCCTCCTGCTGCTCCGGGTCCAGTGCTTCGATCACAGAGTCGAGTATTCCAGTCCGGGCTGACAGGTCCGGACCGGGGAAGAAGTCCCGGCGCGGCGTGGTTGAGCCGTGGCAGGCACCAGGAGCGGATTCTCGAGCAGCTCGTCCAGGCGCCCGTTGAACGCCGCGTCTCCACGGACGCCACCGCACAGTGCGCCGCGACCGAGACGGCCCGCCATGCACGACTGCTCGTCGTGACGCGAAACCGCGCCTGAGCTCTCCCGCGTGACCTGCAGGTTCTGACACCGCACCCGAGACGTACGCCGGTGGGCTGCGGTCTATCGGCGCTGTCGCTCGCCGCGCCGTCCCCGCAGTGCGTCAGCCCCACCGGTTACCGTCGCGCCCGACAGCAACACCCCACCACCAGGAGATGCCGACATACCCCTTCCCACCCTTACCCCCGAGCAGCGCGCCAACGCCCTCGCCAAAGCCGCCGAGGTCCGCACCGCCCGCGCCGCGATCAAGGCCAGCACCACCACCCTCGCCGCCGTGCTCGACCGCAGCGCCGAGTCCGCCGTCGGCAAGCTCAAGGTGCAGGCGCTGCTCGAGGCGCTGCCGAAGGTCGGCAACGTCCGCGCTGCCGACATCATGGACGAGCTGGGGATCGCTCCCACCCGCCGCATCGACGGCCTCGGTGAGCGACAGCGCGCGGGGCCGCTATTGCGGTTCGCGGGGTAGACGCTGCTGGAACAGCAACGGAGCCCGTCACCTCCCCAGGGAAGGTGACGGGCTCTGTTGTGTATCGAGGTCCGAAATCAGTCAACGTCAAACGCTGTGATGAGAGGATCGAGACTGCATCCCGCGGGCACTAGCCGTGTCAGAGTTTGAGGGTTTCTCGCCGCCTTCGCGAGCCGCCATTCCGAGTCGGTCAGCTGATTTTGATTGGCGATTTCGTAAATCATTTGCTTGGAGGCAGGGTTGAAGCAGATTTGTGAAATCTTACCCTCGACGAGGCTCGTTTCGGCATTCAACGGCACCACCACCGGATTCACTGAACTATTCTTGTTCGGGATCCGGAAGTGGCGATTCGCCTCATCGGGAGTTTTGCCGATGGCCTCACGTAGTTGCACAGTCGTCTTGGGAACGTCGAACTTCATACCGCTCGTGTTGATGCTGGGACCCTCGTAGCGGTTGCGGTCAACGTATGCATACCACATCACACCGAATATCAACGCTGAAACCAACGCGCCCGCAAGACCGGCGTAGACAAACTTGAGCTTCTGCGACTTCATGTTCATTCCGCTGCCACCACACCTTCGATTCCATCTACCGGTATCAGCGAACGAGAAACTACCCGCTCAACTTGGCCGGTTTTGGCGTCAGCCCTGTCCCAGTATGTAATAACTTCCCTGACCTGATTGTACCCGTAGATATGCTGTCCAGGCTGAAGACCTGACGCGTCAAGTCCAGTGTTCACTGCATAGGTGAATCCTTCTCCGAGGATCAGCATCCCGCACCGATCCCCGGGCAGCCCGCTGCCAAGCCCGAAACCGCAGCAGTCGTCGCGCCGACCGCACCGACGAAGCCTGCAGCCGCGAAGCCGACCCCGACAGGCCGCTGACCGACGACCTCCAGGCCTTCGTCACGCGCTGCGAACCGCGGGAAGAACCATCACGGCGGCGTGGTTGAGTTGTGACATGAGCCAGCTGACGATGTACACGACCACGTGGTGCGGTTACTGCAACCGCCTCAAGACGGGCCTCAAGGCCAACGGGATCTCCTGGACCGAGATCAACATCGAGGAGGATCCCACCGCAGCGGCCTTCGTCGAGGGCGTCAACGGCGGTAACCAGACGGTGCCCACCGTGAAGTACGAGGACGGCAGTACCGCGACCAACCCGTCGCTGGCCGACGTCAAACGCAAGCTCGGCGTCTAAGGTCCTTCCTAGAAAAGTGCGGTCATTCGTCTCAACGATCCTCGAGACGAATGACCGCACTTTTTGTCGCCCAGACTCATCCACCGCGCACCGCCCGCGCCGCTGTGGCCGTCTTCATCACCAGCCGCCTGGGCCTCCCGCGTACCGGGACGAATCCGTACCGCCGGTAGAACTCCTGCGCGGCATCGTCGATCGCATCCACGACGATCGCGCGTCCGCCACTGATCTCCGAGGCCTCCACGGTCTTCTCCAGCGCGTCCACAAGCAGTTGCCCGCCAAGGCCTCGCCCCTGGTGATCCCGGCTCACCGCCAGCCGCGCGAGCAGGTATCCCGGGATCCGCGACACGCCGCCGGCGATCGACGACGGCACACCGTCCGCGGCGCGGTCACCGTCCGCGGCGCGGTCCACCTCGGTCGGACAGAGCGCGTAGTAGGCCACCACTCGCCTGTCGCCCGGCGCGGTCCACACGTACGTCCTCGCGATCCCCGTGGAATCCGCCCGTCGCGCGAACGTGTGGAGCCAGGAATCCAACCAGGTGTTGCCCGAGTCGAACACCTCCACCTCGTGCGTCGCGTTCAGGCGCTCCGAATCGAACATCAGGACCGGCGGTAGACCCGGGGCCGCCGCGCCAGCTCCTCCAGCGCCGGCGCCTCGTCCGCACGATCGAGGCCACTGAGCAGCTCGTCGAACTGATCCGCGGGCATCGACGTGGTCAGAGCGTCTCGGAGAACCTCTTCCGCGCGGGACAGCGCCGCCTTGCGCAGGAACTCCGATGCGGGCTCAGCAACGATGCTCGCCGCGCGGTTGATCCGCGCAACGGTCTCCTCGTCGACTCGCACTTCCAACCTGCGCGTCTTCGCAGCAGTCATGGTCGGCCACCTCCGACAGCCAGTGTACGGACACTGTCCGTACACTGGCCAGAGGATTCTGCAAGTCTCACGCTGCCGCGAGCGCGGCCCGCCGCTCCCCGATCCGAGCGACGTAGGTCTTCGTGAACAGCGCCGGCACCGTGAACGCCGCGACCTGCACCGCGATGCGCACCAGTTCCGACTCCCCTGTCGCCACACACGCCGCGCCGAGCAGCGCGGTCACCGCGAAGGACACCGTCCACACCGCGGTGATCACCATGTTGACGTGCAGGAACATCGGATGCCGGGCGGTTTCCTCGTCGACCGACCGGCGCGCGATGGCCAGCGTGAACGGCCGCCCCGTCGCCAGCCCCACACCCGCGATCACCGCGAGCCACCCGGAGGAGAGGGCACCGTCGTAAGCCTCGAGGGGCGAGTGCGGCGCCGCGAAGGCGAGCACCGCCAAAGCGACGAAGTAGATCGCGCCGCCGAACTCGAGGGCGCCGGCACGGATGCCCGCGCGCCGATCCAGATGCAGCACCACCGCGGTCGCAGCCAGGGCACCGAGAGCGCCCCACTGCCAGCCGATGGTCGACGACGCGACCGCCAGGACGATCCAGGGAAGGAAACCTCGTACGTAGCTCATGGGAAGAAAGCTACGAGCGTTTCGCGCGGAAGCCCTCGTCCCGCAGGTGGAGATCCGGGTGGAGACCTACTGCGCCGCCCACGCCTCGGTGATCGCGCGGGCGATGGAGATGGAGTTGGGCAGCAGGAGCGGCGCATCGGGGGCGTCGGTGCTCCAGTCCCCCGCGGCCAGCGCCTCCCGGACCTGCAGCCGGCTGAACCACTGCGCCTCGGCGATCTCGCCGTCACGGAAGTCGAGCTCCGCGTCCCGCGAGGCGCGGGCCGTGAAGCCCAGCATCAGCGACCGCGGGAAGGGCCAGGGCTGGCTCGCGACATAGGTGATCTCGTCGACCGCGATCCCCGCCTCCTCATGCAGCTCGCGCGCGACGCACTGCTCCAGCGACTCCCCCGGCTCCACGAACCCCGCGAACAACGAGAACAGCCGCTCGGGCCACTGGTGCTGCCTGCCGAGTAGGACGTGGTCGCCGCCGTCGTGGACCAGCGTGATCATGGCGCCGTCGGTGCGCGGGAACTCCTCGCGCCCGTCGGCGGTGGTGCGCACCCAGCCCGCCTTCCCGGGGACGGTCGGCGCACCGTCGACCGGCGAGAACCCGGCGGTGGCATGCCAATTGAGGATGCCGAGGGCCTCGCCGAGCAGTGCGGAGTCGACCGGGGACAGCAGGTGGCCGCGCATCCGGAGGTCGGCACCGTCGAACTTCTCGACGCGCAGCGCGAAGACGGGCGCACCGTCGACCCGGCCCAGCAGCACCGCGTCCGCCGGGCGCGACGACGCGACCTCGTGCCCGCGGGCGAACACCAACGCCGTGCCGTCGAGGTCGAAGCGGCCGCGCGGGTCGATGCGCAACACCTTCGCGGTCGCCCAGGCGGCGTCGAGCGCGGATTCGTCGGCGCGCAGGTCGTCGGCGCGGTCGACGTGGAAACGCGACAGGAGCGGGGGCACGGTCAGACTGAGCTTCGCCACACTCATCATCGTAGGCTGACGGCATGATCGAACCGTTCGTGGACGCCGCCTGGGTGCGGGCCAATCCCGGCGTGATCCTCGCCGACACCCGGTGCTACCTCGACGGGCGCTCCACCCGCGAGGCCTACGACGCCGGACACCTGCCCGGGGCGGTGTACGTCGACCTCGACGGCTACCTCGCCGCGCCGGCGTCCCCGGAGGCGGGCCGGCACCCGTTGCCCACGCCGGAGGCCTTCGCCGCCGGGCTCTCCGCGGCGGGCATCGGCGACGGCGCGACCGTCGTGGCCTACGACGACGCCGGCGGCGTCATGGCGGCGCGACTCGTCTGGTTGCTCCGGTCGCTCGGCGAGGACGCCGCCCTGCTCGACGGTCCGCTCGGCCCCCTCGACGACACCGGCACCGTCGTGCCCTCGCCCGCGACCTTCACGCCCAGGCCCTGGCCGGCGGACCGTCTGGCGACGATCGACGAGGCCTCGGCGGGCGCCGTCCCCGTCATCGACGCGCGCCCCGCGGACCGGTTCCGCGGCGAGAACGAGACCGTCGACCCGCGCGCCGGGCACATCCCCGGGGCCGTCAGCGTGCCGTGCCGGGACAACGTGGTCGACGGTGCGCTGCTCCCCGTCCCGGAGCTCCGGGACCGGTTCGAGGCGGCCGGCCTGCGGCCGGGCGAGGACTTCGTCGCCTACTGCGGCTCCGGCGTCTCCGCGTGCCACAACCTGCTCACCGCCGAACACGCCGGCTTCGACAGCGGCCGCCTGTACCCCGGTAGCTGGTCGCAGTACGCGGGCACCGACAGGCCGGCGGCGACGGGCGCGTAACTCAGTTCGGGACCTTGGCGTCCGCGTTGCGGACGAACAACAGTCGGTCGCCGGCCTCGACCACGGCGACGGCGGGTGAGTCGACGCGGTAGAGGTGGCCCTTACGGACCACGCCCAACACGATGTTCGGCAGGTGCCGCGGCGAGCGGCCCACCTCGACGCGGGTCACCTCGCGCTCGGCGATGTTGAAGCCGTCGCCGGGCGAGAGCAGGTCCTCGATCATCTCCACCACCGACGGGGTGGTGGTCGCCATGCCCAGCAGGCGACCGGCCGTCTCTGAGGAGACGACCACCGAGTCGGCACCGGACTGGCGCAGCAGGTGCGTGTTCTCGGACTCGCGGATCGACGCGACGATCTTGGCGCGCGGCGCGAGCTCGCGGGCGGTCAGCGTGACCATCACCGCGGCGTCGTCGCGGTTGGCGCCGATGATGATCGACGCGGCGCGGGGCGCGCCGGCGAGCCGCAGCACGTCGGCCTTCGTGGCGTCGCCGCGGACCGTGACGAGCCCGTCGATCTCGGCGAGCTCGAGAGCGGCCTGGTCGGTGTCGACGACGACGATCTTGCCCGGCTCCATGCCGTCGTTGATCATCGCGCTCACCGCGGTCCGGCCCTTCGTGCCGTAGCCCACGACGATCGTGTGGTTGTGCACAGCAGACCTCCAGCGTTGGATCTTGAACGCCTGGCGGGACCGCTCCGTGAGCACCTGGAGCGTGGTTCCGACCAAGACGATGAGGAAGAGGATGCGCAACGGGGTGATCAACAGGACGTTGACCAGGCGCGCTCCCTGGGTGACCGGCGTGATGTCGCCGTAGCCGGTGGTCGAGAGGGAGACCGTCGCGTAGTAGAGGCAGTCGAGGAAGCTCAGCCGGTTCGTGTCGGTGTACTTGCCCTCGATCGCGGAGTCGCGGTACCCGTCGCGCTCGAGGTACACCACGATCACGGCGACGAAGAGCGCGGCGAGCGCCACCAGAATGCGGACGCCGATGGCGCGCCACGGATTCGTCGAGTCCCCGGCGGGGATGCGCAGGACACTGACCAACGCGTGGTCGGGGAGGTCCGTCAACTCGGATCTACTCCGGCGACGGAACTTACTGCGTGCAGTCATACCTGTCCTGGACGATCCTTCGCACGAACGCTGGGCACTACCTGTCCGGTCTAGCACGTCCCCGGAGCCGACGTGCAATCTGCCACAATCTTCAGATGGTGTCCACAGACCGCCCCGCCCGCCGCACCGACAAGGCCGCGAAGGGCATGGCCCTCTCCCTGGCGGGGATGGGTGTCGCGCATTTCGTCGCCCCGAAGCCCTTCGACTCGATCGTCCCGCCGAACCTGCCCTTCGGGCTCACGCCCCGCCGAGCCACGAGGCTCTCCGGTGTCGCGGAGCTGACCACCGCGGCGCTGCTGGCGTCCCCGACGACGCGCCGGCTCGGCGGCGTGGCGGCCACCGCCCTGTTCGCGGCGGTCTTCCCGGCCAACGTGTACATGGCGCAGCAGTGGTCGGACAAGCCGCTGCCGCTACGGTTGGGCGCCTACGCCCGGCTCCCCCTCCAGCTCCCGATGGTCGTCACGGCCGTCAGGATCGCCCGCGACACCGGCGAGACCGCCTGACCCTCAGCGCTCACCAGCGCTCGTGATCAGGTCCGCGAGACCGGCGTGGTCCAACAGGTCCGACGGTGCCACCGTCTCCCCGGAGCGCACGTAGAAGAACGCCGCCCGCACGTCGTCGACGGGCACGTCCCGCAGCCGCGCCCAGGCCAGACGGTACGCCGCGAGCTGCACGGCGGCCGCCCGCTCGTCGGCGGGCTCGGTGGGCCGGACGCCCGTCTTCCAGTCGACGACCGTGAACCCGCCGCCCGGATCGCGGAAGACCGCGTCCATCCGTCCGCGGACGACGGTGCCGGCTGCGGCGATCTCGAAGGGCACCTCGATGTCGACGGGGGTGCGCGCCGCCCACTCGCTCTCCTCGAACCTGCGCTGCAGCAGGGCGAGGTTCTCGTCCGCGCCCGCGTCACCGTCGGCGGCGCCGGGCAGCTCGTCGAGATCGAGCAGCCGCGACGCCCCGTACCGGCGCTCGAGCCACGCGTGGAACGCGGTGCCGCGGCGCGCGTACGGATTCGGCTTGAAGGGCACCGGGCGCCGCAGCCGGCTCGCGAACGTGGCGGGACTGCGCCGCAGTTCGACGAGCTGGCTCACCGACACCTCGCGCGGCACCGCGACCTCGAGCTCCGCCTCCGCCTGCCGCGCCCGCTCGGCGAGGAGCGCGGTCACCTCGGCGGCCCAGCCGTACGGATCGTCCTCGTCGAGTCCGGAACCGTCGGCATCGGGCTCGGCGGACACCTGCGCGAGCGCCGCCAGGACGCGCTCGGCCCCGGCGTCGATGGCCGGACGGTGCGCCGCCAGGAAGTCGCGCGGCCACGGCGCCTGCACGGGTTCCGCCTCGAGCGGGTTGGGCGCGTCCTCGAGCGGCTCGCCGGCCCACTCCTGCACCGCGTCGGGGGCGTGATCGCGGGCCGCGACGAGGAACCGTGACGGCGCCTTCGGCGTCTTGACGTCCTCACTCCAGTAGTGGCCGGAGAGCAGGAGCACGGACTGGGTGCGCGTGACGGCGACGTAGAACAGCCGCTCGTCCTCGTGCATGTTCATGCCCTTGAGCGCCTTGCGATGCGCGTCCAGCGCGTCCTCGAGATCCTTGCGGTTGTTGCAGTCGGCGAGGTCCAGGCGCGGCACGCCGTCGGTCTCCCCCGGTTCCGCGACGTCGCCGCGCAGCGTCGGCTGCAGCTCGGCGGCACTGGAGAGCCAGGTGGGCATCGCGCGCCCCGACGGGAAGATGCCCTCCGACAGGTGCGGCACCGCGACGACGTCCCACTCCAGGCCCTTCGCCGAGTGCACCGTGAGCACCTGGACGCGGTCGGTGGCGACCTCCACATCGCCCGGCGTCAGGCCGCCCTCGACCCGTTCCGCGGCGGCGAGGAAGCCCAGGAGTCCGGGCAGCGTCGCGGTCGGGCGCTCGGCGTAGGAGACGACCACGTCGGCGAAGGCGTCGAGGTGCTCGCGCCCGGTGGCGCGGCCGCCGAGCTGGCGAGCGGCGCGGATCCGGGTCTCGATGCTCACGCCCAGCACCCGCTCCGCCTCCGCGACGACCTCCGGCAGCGGGTGGCCCAGCCGCTCGCGGACGTGCCGGACCTCCCGGTCGAGCGAGCGGATCTTCGCCAGCCCCGCGGACGAGTAGTTCGCGTCGGGGCCCGGGTCGGCGATCGCGTCGCCGAGGCCGGCCGCGTCGAGGGACTCGGACGGCAGCGTCGCGTCCAGCGCGGCGTCGAGCTGCTCAGCGCTGGACACCGCGCCGGCCGCGGCGCGACCCGTGGTGTGCGCGATCCGCCGCGCTCGGTCCCACAGCGCGCGCAGGTCGGCGGCACCGAGCTGCCAGCGCGGCCCCGTGAGCAACCGCATGGCCGCCGTGCCCGCCAGCGGTTCGACCGCGAGTCGCAGCAGCGCGACGACGTCCTGCACCTCCGGGGTGTGCAGCAGGCCCCCGAGGCCCACCACCTCGACGGGAACGCCCCGCTCGCCGAGCGCGGCTGCGAGCCCGGCGGAGTCGGCGTTGCGGCGGACGAGCACGGCCACCGTCGGCGGCTCCTCCCCCGCCTCGATGCGGCCGCGCCACTGCTCCGCGATCGCGTCGGCGACCCAGTCCCGTTCGTCGATCACCGTGGGGTGCAGGGCGATCCGCAGGTCGCCGGGCGGCGCGTCTGGCCTGGCCCTGAGCTCGGTAACCGGGACGCCGCGGCTGCGCAGGTCCTCGGAGACCGCGTTCGCGAGATCGAGCGCGCTCGTCGGGTTGCGCCAGCTGGTGAGCAGCTCGCGGCGCGGGGCGGGAGATCCGTCGCCCTGCGGGAAGTCGGTCGCGAACCGGGGCAGGTTGGCCGCGGAGGCACCGCGCCAGCCGTAGATCGACTGGATCGGGTCACCCACCGCCGTGACCGCGGCGGCGCCGGCCGCGCCGCCGAACAGCGACGCGAGCAGCATGCGCTGCGCGTGCCCGGTGTCCTGATACTCGTCGAGCAGCACGGCCCCGAACCGCGCGCGTTCCAACCCCGCGACATCGGGATTCGCCAGCGCGAGCTGCGCCGCGAGCCCCATCTGGCTGCCGAAGTCGAGCACCTCCCGTGCGCGCATCTCGGCCGCGACGCCCCGCACCAGCGGGATGAGTCGCCGCCGCTGCTCCTGGATCTCCGCCGCCTTGAGCAGCGCCGCGTTCGGCGCGGCCTTCTGCCGCGGGCCGGGCGGGAGCAGACCGATGAGCCGCTCCAACTCGTCGTCGTCGGCCTCCAGCTGATCGGGCGTGACGAGGTGATCGGCCAGCGCCCCGGACAGGCCCAGCACCGCCTCCGTGAGGTTCGTCGGATTCTTGTCGACCTCGAGCGCGCCGTCCCACCCGGTGACCACGTCGTACGCGATCTGCCACCGCTCGGTCTCCGAGACGAGCCGCACCGACGGCTCGACCGGCAGCAGCATGCCGTAGTCGCCGAGCAGCCTGCCCGCGTAGGCGTGGTACGTGCTGATCTCGGGTTCGACGGTGCGCAGCGACGCCCGGAGCTCACCCGACGGGTCGATCCGGTCGACCACGCCCGCCCCCGCGAGCCGGGCGAGCCGCTTGCGCACCCGGATCATCAACTGCTGCGCAGCCTTCCGCGTGAAGGTCAGCCCCAGCACCTGGTCCGGTGTGACGTAGCGGTTGGCGATCAGCCACACGACGCGGCCGGCCATCGTCTCCGTCTTGCCCGCCCCGGCGCCCGCGACCACCAGGCACGGACCGAGCGGCGCCTCGATGACCGCGCGCTGCTCCTCGGTGGGCGCGAACGCCTGGCCCAGCTCGTGCGCCAGGTCCACCGCCGAAATCAACGGCGCGTGCGGGAACCCCTCAGTCATCGGTGACCGCCCTTCCCTTGTCCACCACCGGACAGCACGACGCCACTGCGCAGTACTGGCACGAGGCGTTCAGCGTGGCCGGGAACACCGGGCCCCGGGTGCGGCGCGCCGCCTCCCGGATCACGCCGAGCCATTCGTCCACGTCCTCGGGTGCCAGTGCGTCCTGCTCACGGACGGTGGCCCCGGTCTTGTTGTGCGACTTCGCGACGTACACCAGCTTGCCACCGCCCGGTGTCTCCGGCACGCCACCGATACCGCCGTGTGCGAGCGCCACCTGATAGGTGCGCAGCTGGGCCTGCGCCTGCCCCTCGGCCTGCGTCGGCAGGGTGCGGCCGGTCTTCACGTCGACCACCACGGCCCGCCCGAGGGCGTCGCGCTCCAGCCGGTCGATCCGGCCGCGGATGCGGACATCGGGGTCGTCGCCGCCCGCCGCGGCGTCTCCGGGTATGACCGCGTCGACGCCGATCTCCACCCCCGCCTCGGTGAGCTCGCCGCGGCTCCCGGCCAACCACGCGCGGAAGGACTCCAGCATCGCCTCGGTGCGCGCCAGCTCCCGCTGTGCGAACCAGTCGGCCTCGAGATCCACTCGGTCCCAGACCTTCTCCAGCGAGCGGGTGACCTCGTCCTTCGGGATCCGCCCGGCGACCGCCTGCACCAGGGTGTGCACCAGGTTGCCGGTGGCCTGCTTGGCCGAGTCCCCATCGCTCCCGCCGAACCGTTCGAGCATCCACCGCAGCGCGCACGCCGACAGCGCCTCCACGTTCGACGGGGACAGCGCCACCGGCCCGTCGTCGGGCTGCCACAGCGGATCGTCGGTGCTCGCGCCGGCGAGGCCGTACCAGCTGTCGGGGTGGGCGCCGGCCACCCGGTCCGCCGCGAGGCGCGCCAGCTGCCGGGCGGCGTGCTCGCGCTCGGCCTCGCCGCGCTCGGGGTCGCAGGCCGCGGTGCGCAGGACCGCGACCAGGGTGCGCAGGTCCAGGGAGGCCGACGGTGCGCTCTCCACCGCCGGGGTGTACGTCTCCGGGTCCTCGTCGCCCGACGGTGCGATGCCCTGCAGGAACCGCGAGGGCACCAGGTCACCCTCGCCGTCCGCGGTGTCGACCGCCGTGATGAGCAGCACGCGCCGCGCCCGCGAGCACGCCACCAGCAGCAGGCGACGCTCCTCCGCGAGCATCGGCAGCGACCGTGAGACCGTGGGCAGAGCGGACGGATCCATGCCGTCGAGCGCGTCCAGCAGTTCGTCCGTGCCGAGCAGCCCGCCGCGGCGGCGCAGGTTGGGCCAGCGCCCCTCCTGCACCCCGGCCACGGCGACCACGTCCCACTCGCGGCCCACTGCGCTGTGCGCGGACAGCAGCGTCACGCCCGGGACGGTGGCCTGACCGCTGCGGCCGCGCGCGCGGTCGGACCGCGGGATCTGCAGCTGCTCCAGGTATTCGACGAACGCGGCGACCGACGCGGTGGGCAGCGTGTCGGTGAAGTCGGCCGCCGAATCGAACAGGCCCATCACCGCGTCGAGGTCCCGATCGGCCTGATCGCCGAGGGTGCCGCCGCGGAGCGCGAGCGCGCCCCACCGGGCCGCCAGACCGGTGGCGGCCCACGCGGCCCAGAGCACCTCCTCGACGGTGCCGTGCTCGGCGGCCGCGCGGGCGGCGCGGACAGCGGCGAGCACCCGCTCGACCGGCTCGGCCTCGAGTTCGGTCAGCACCGCGCGGTAGGGGGCGAACTCGGACGACTCGGTGAGCACCGCGGTGAGGATCTCGGCCGAGCCGCGCTCCTCCGCCGGATCGGCCCGGCGCACCGCGCGGCGCACCCGCCGCAGCGTGAGCGGATCCCCGCCGCCCACGGGGCCGGAGAGCAGAGTGACCGCCTCGGCGGGGTCGATCCCCTCGGGGGTGACGGCCGCGCGCAGCACGAGCAACAGCGCGTGCACGGCGCGCTGCCGCGCCAGCGGCACATCGTCGGCCGGGACGGTGACGGGAACGCCGGCATAGGCGAGTGCGCGCCGCAGGGGCGCGACCGACGCCGACACCGAGCGCACGACGATGGCCATCTCCTCCCAGGGGACGCCGCCGAGCACGTGCTCGCGCCGCAACATCGCGGCGATGGCGTCGGCCTCCTTCGCCGGAGTGGAGAACAGTCGCACCGCGGCCGATCCCGGCCGCGGCCGTTCGGGCGCGACGGCCCCGAAACGGTGCGGCAGCCGGGCCGAGACCCGGTTCACCGCGGCCGCCACCTCCTCCCCGAACCGGAAGCTGCGTTCGAGCAACACGTCCCGCTCGGGCGGAACCTCCATGTTCTGCAGGAACCGCGTGCTGGCGCCCCGGAACGAGTTCACCGCCTGGTCCGGATCCCCCGCGATCACCGTGAGCTCCGTTCCCGTGCCCAGCAGCCGGATCAGCGCCGAGGCCAGCGGGTCGAGGTTCTGCACATCGTCGACCAGCAGGAAGCGGATGCGCTCGCGCTGCTGCGCGAGCAGCGCATCGTCGGTGGCCAGGGCCGTGACCGCAGCGTCGATGAGCTCCGCCGCGTCGACTGCAGGTGCCACCGCCTGCGGCCCGGCGAGCCCGACGGAGCCGCGCAACAGCGTGGTCTCCTGGTACTCGCGCAGCGCGTTCGCCGCCGCGAGCCATTCCCCGCGGTTGTAGCGGCGCGCGAGGTCCTCGATCTCGTCCGGCCCCGCGCCCCGCTGCGCGGCCTGCGC
This sequence comes from Tsukamurella pseudospumae, assembly GCF_001575205.1. Lineage (GTDB taxonomy): Bacteria > Actinomycetota > Actinomycetes > Mycobacteriales > Mycobacteriaceae > Tsukamurella > Tsukamurella pseudospumae. The sequence continues at coordinate 286,705 of NZ_LSRE01000002.1, read as the reverse complement.
GAACAGGTCGCGCAGCGCGCCCGCGAAGCCGTTCGTGACGAGCGCCGGCCGCAGCCGCTCGGGCCAGAAGGCGCCACCGTCGTCGAGGTTGCCGCGCAGCAGTTCCCGCACCACGGCGTCCTGCTCCGACCCCGTGATCAGCCGCGGCGGCGGACTGCCCGTACCGGACGCCTGGAGCCTCAGTACCGCGAAGGCCAGCGAGTGCACCGTGCGTACCAGCGGCTCCCCGGAGGCGTGCACCCCCTCGCTCCCGGCGAGCACGCGCGCGGAGAGCTCGCTGCGCAGCGCCCCGGCGGAGCGCTTGTTCCCCGCGAGGACCAGCACGGACTCGGGATCGACGAACGGATCGGTGAGCTTGGCGACGGCGATGTCGATCAACGCGGCGGTCTTGCCCGTGCCCGGGCCCCCGCGGATCCGGTACGGCGCCCACCCGCCCATGTCCAGCGGCAGCGCGCCCGACGCCGGAGCGGCGAGCTCCGCGATCGGCCCCACCCATTCGCGGACCGGAGGCGGCTCGGGGGCCGTGTACTGCAGCCGCAGGCGCGGCCGACGGTGCCTGCCCGCACCGTCGCCCCGGGAACCGTCCCCGCGGGAACCACCCGTTCCGCCGCCGACCATCGCGCACCCCCTTCCGATCGCGTCCGTCGATCACATCACAGCCCACCGACATGTCCGCGGCAGGGCAGAATCGGGGCATGCTCAACACCCACGTCTACGGCCCCGACTCCCCCGACGCCACCACGGTGCTCGCGATCCACGGCGTCACCGGCCACGGCGCCCGGTGGCGGCGGTTCGCCGACGACGAGCTGCCCGGCGTCCGCGTGCTCGCCCCGGACCTGCGCGGGCACGCCCGGTCCACGTGGGCCCCGCCGTGGCACTTCGAACAGCACGTCGCCGACCTCGTCGGCGTGCTGGAGCGCCACGCCGTGACGGCCGCGAGCCCCGCCGTGGTGATCGGGCACTCGCTGGGCGGCGCGCTGGCCTGTCGGCTCGCGACGGCGCGCCCGGACCTGGTGCGCGCGCTGCTCCTGCTCGATCCGGCGCAGCAGCTGGACCCGCGGATGTGCGAGACGATCGCCGGGCAGAGCATCGAGTTCTTCGACTTCACCTCGCCCGAGGAGGCCGAGCAGGACAAGACGTCCGGCGCCTGGGAACGGGTGCCGGCGGCGGTCATGGACGACGAGATCGCCGAGCACCTGGTGCGCCGCGACTCCGGCCGCTGGGAGTGGGACATCGGTCTGCCCGCGATGGTCGCGCTGTGGGGCGAGCTGGCCCGGCCGGCCGTCGGCGCACCGTCGGACGTCCCGACGGTTCTGCTGCGCGCCGAGCGCGCCCAGTACGTCAACGACGCGCAGCTCGCGGCGCTGCCGCACGCGGAGGTGGTGACGGTGCCGTCGGATCACATGGTGGCGCAGGAGGTCCCGCACCTGGCCGGCGAGTACGCCCGACGGCTGATCGGCTGACGCCCGTGGCGAAGGTGACCGAGGAGCAGGTGGAGGCGGTACGGGCGCTGATCGCGGCGATCCCGCCGGGCAGGGTGCGCACCTACGGCGACATCGCCGACGAGCTGGACTTGAGCTCGCCGCGGATCGTGGGCTGGGTGATGCGGACCGACGCGTCCGACCTGCCGTGGCACCGCGTGGTCCCCGCGAGCGGGCGTCCCGCGGAACACATCCGCACCCGGCAACTGGAGAACCTCCGCGCGGAGGGTGTGCTCGCCGACGGCGACCGGATCCCGTTGCGCCGCTATCGCGTCTGAGTCGCTACCGGGTCCGATCGAGCTCGGCGGTCCCGGCCGCGAACCGCGTCACCAGCAGGTCGATCACCTCGGGCGCGAGCCCCAGCGGCGCCGCGACCGCATCGGCACCCGCCTCCGCGAGCCGGGCGTGGAACAGTCCGTCGGCCAGTTGGTACGCGGCGATCACGATGCGGTGGCCGGGCGTGCGGATCCGGGAGACGACATCGGCCACCGTCGGCACGCCCGCCGCGAGGAAGCCGACGGGCACGTCCTGTCCCAGCCGCGCGGCGAGGTGACCGGCCATGGTCCGGACGTCGTCGCGGGCGTGGGGGTCGGAAGATCCGGTCGCTCCGAGCACGACCGCGTCGCCGGGCCGCAGCCCCGCACCGTCGAGCCTGCGGACCAGCGCGCCCACGAGAGCCGGATCCGGACCGAGCGGCGCGGTGACGACAGCGCGGGGATGGCCGCTGCGCGCGACGTGCCCGGGCACGTCGGTGTGCACGTGGTAGCCGGCGGCGAGGAAGGCCGGCACGAGCACCGTCGGGATGTCGGACTCGCGCAGCAGGTCCGACGGTGACGGCCCCAGCACGTCGACGAAGGCGACGTCGAGCTGGCCGGTCCGGGCGGCGACGGCGTCCGCGAGCTGGCGGACCATCGCAACGCCGTGTGCCGAGCGCGTGCCGTGGGCGACGAGGATCCGCCGGACAGGCTCGGTCAGAGGAGCCACCGGCCGATCTCGGCGATGTGCTCGAGCCCGGGCAGCGCGTCGGCCTCCGAGCGCGGATGCAGGGCGTGCACCGCGAGCCGGAAGATGAGGGCCCGCAACACCATCTGCGGCCACTCGGGCAGGTCGTTCCAGCGCATGAGCAGGCCGTCGTCGGCCCCGCCCCAGGAGAGCCCGTCGACGGCGACGACCGCGGACGCCCAGGCCGCGGGGCGCCAATAGGGCGTGAAATCGGTGATGCCCGGTGCAGCGGCGCCGGCGAACAGCACCGAGCTCGCGAGGTCGCCGTGCACCAGTTGGGGCTTCGACTCGACCGGGGTGCGCAGCGCGGCGAGCTCGCCGACGAGCTCGACGGCGCGGGCGCGGTGCTCCACGGTCTCGTCGAGTGCGCCGAGCTTGCGCGCCATCGACAGCGGTTTGTCGTCCCATGCGGCGCGGTCGGCGAAACCGAAGTAGTCGACGTCGGTGTACGGGGCCACCGCGGGCGCCGCGAGGAACCGGGGACGCTCGAGCTTCTCCGTCACCTCGTGCAGCCGGTTCGCCATCGAGATGATCTCGTCGTACCGCGGTTCGGGCGATCCCGCGATGAACGTGTCTGCGCGCCACGAGGACACGACGTACCGGCCGTCGGTGGCGCGGAACGGACGCGCCAGGCGCATGCCCTCGACGTAGATGTCCTCGCGGACTTTCGCCGACCACGCCGCGCGGGCGTGGTCGGCGATCAGCGAGAGCACGACCTCGCCGCAGCGCCAGCCGCCGTCCCACTCCGCCCCCAGGGCGATGGGTTCGGTCTCGTCCAGTCCGAAGGTGGAGAGGACGTGCGCGGGGGGTTCGACGGGGCTCACGATAGTGAATCTACCCGCGCGCGGCTGTCGAGGTGGCTAGGCGCGGCCCGGTTCGACGAGGACGATGGGGATCAACCTGTCGGTCTTCTCCTGGTACTCGGCGTACGGCGGGTACGCGGCGACGCCACGGGCCCACCACTCCTCGCGCTCGGCGCCGTGGATCTCGCGCACCGTCCCGGTCATCACAGCGGTACCGTCCTGAACCTCGACTTCGTCATTGCTCAGCAGAGCGGAGTACCAGACGGGGTTGTCGGGGGCGCCGCCCTTCGACGCGAACGCCGCGTAGACGCCGTCGTGCTCGACGCGCATGAGCGGGCGCCGGTAGAGCTTGCCGGACTTGGGGCCGCGGTAGGTGAAGATCACCACCGCCATCCCTGCGACCGACACCGAGGCGGTGGTCCCGGTCTCGTCGATCTTCGCCAGCTGGTCCGCAACCCAGCCGGCCTTCTCCGTTGCGTAATCACCTTCGAGGGCCATGTCCCCACCCTAGAACGATCTTCGGGACAATGGAGGGCGTGCCAGACTCCCGCCCCGTCGTGACCGTCTCCGTCCAGTTCCCCGACCTCACCGCCGGAGAGTTCGACGGTGTCCGTACCCGCCTCACGGCCGAACGGCCGGACCGGCTCGTGGTGCCGCACGAGGCACATCGGTGGTACGCGGCATCGTCGGACCCCGAGACCGTGCGGGGACTGGTATCGGCGCTGCGCGCGGCGGTCGAGGCGCGCACGCTCTCCTTCGACGACGAGGAGGCGCTCGACGACCTGAGCCAGGAGTACGCCGACTGGCTGGAGGAGTCGGAGGAGGTCGACGACGCCGATACCGGAGCGGTCATGAGCTTCTCGGTACATCTCCCCGCACTGGACCGCGACGAGTTCGATGCACTCGCACAGGCGCTGCGAGCGGATCACCCGCGGCGGATCGTGCTCGGCGAGCAGCGCGGGCTCAGCCACCACGAGCTCTCCGAGCGCGACCGGATCGCCGCCCGCGTGCCCGGGATCCGCGCCGCGCTGCGGGGCGAGCGGGTCGGCACCGTCGACGCCCTCCCCCTGGTCGCGCTCCTCAACGACTACGCGTCCTGGCTGTCCGCGAATCCGGTGGGGTGAGTCAGCGGATCGCGGCCACGATCAGCCCACCCAGCCGATCGGGGATCGAGAACTGGGGCCAGTGCCCGGAATCGATCCGCACCACCTCGCGGTCGGTAATCGCGGTGTACTCCTGGACGTGCCCGCTCCACTGAGCGAGCTGCGCCTCGAGCGCGTTCTCGTCGAGACCGCCCATCAGCAGCGTGACCGGGATCCCGTGGCGCCGAGCATCACCCAAGGCGATCGGATCGTGCGGGATGCGCTCCGGCACCGAGCGCGCCAGCGGAGCGGCCTGCGCTCGAACGGCGGGATCGAGGTCGTGGACGTCCTCGTCGTCGAAAAAGTCCCAGCCCGGAAACGGCACGACGCCGTCGACGACCTCGAACTGGTTGATCGGCGCACCGTCGGGCGGCGGGACGGTGTCGACGAACACGACGCGAGCCACGCGGTCCGGGCGCGCGTCGGCGGCACCCCACGCGGCGTTGCCGCCGCCGGAATGCCCCACCAGGACGACCGGGCCGTCGGCCGCGTCGACCGCCGCCGTCACCGAGGCGATCCAGTCGGCGAGCCCCACCTCGGCCGCGCTGTCCGACGGTGCGCCGAGCCCGGGCGGGCGGAGCGGGACCGGACGATGCCCCGCGGCGACGATCGGCGGGAGGACCGCGTCCCAGCTCGCCGCGTCCAACCACAGGCCCGGAATGAGGATGACGTCCATGCCACCCATCCTTCCAGTCCTGCGACTTCGCTTGAACGCCTTCCACGGATCCGGCCCGGCGCTACCGTGGAGCCACCGACAAGTTAGAGGTGGTTCTCATGTATCCCGGAGCGTTCGCAGAGCTCACCCCCGGCAAGCCCGCGGCGATCGACGCCGCCACCGGCGACGTCCTCACCTACGCCCGGCTGAACGACGAGTCCACGCGGCTGGCACACCACCTCCACGCGCTCGGGCTGCGGCGCGGTGACACGATCGCGATCGTGGCGGGCAACGACCTGCGTATCTTCTGCGCCTACGTGGCGGCGATCCGCAGCGGCCTCTACGTGGCGGCGGTGAACTTCCACCTCACTCCCGGCGAGGTGAACTACATCCTCGAGGACTGCGAGGCGCAGGCCCTGTTCGCCGGAGCGGATGTGGCGCAGGCGGTCTCGCAGGCGCGCGAGCTGCCCGCGCTCGCCAGCGCGGGGCACACGATCGCGTGGGGCGGCGACATCGCCGGTTTCGACGACTACGACGCGGTCCTCGCCGCGGCGGACGCGGCACCGCTGATCGATCAGCCGCGCGGCACCGACATGCTCTACTCGTCGGGCACCACGGGCCGCCCGAAGGGCATCCGCATCCCGCTGCCGGAGGGGCGGGTGGACGAGATCCCCGACGCCTACACCGCGATCTTCGCGCCCGCGTACGGCATGGACGCCGACACCGTGTACCTCTCCCCCGCACCGCTGTACCACGCTGCGCCGCTGCGGTTCTGCGGCGTCACGATGTCGGTGGGCGGCACCGTGATCATGATGCACCGGTTCGACCCCGAGGAGGCCCTGGCGCTCATCGAGAAGTACCGCGTGACGCACAGCCAGTGGGTGCCGACCATGTTCGTGCGGATGCTCAAGCTGCCCGACGAGACGCGCGCGCGGTACGACACGAGCAGCCTCAAGGTCGCGATCCACGCCGCCGCACCGTGTCCGGCGGAGGTGAAGCGGTCGATGATCCAGTGGTGGGGCCCGGTGATCCACGAGTACTACGCGTCCACCGAGGCGGCCGGCGCCACCTTCATCGGCCCGCAGGAGGCGCTGGAGCGCCCCGGGTCCGTGGGGAAGGCCGGGCTGGGCGTCGCCCGGATCTGCGGGGCCGACGGTGCCGTGCTCCCCGCCGGGGAGATCGGTACGATCTACTTCGAGCGCGAGGCAATGCCCTTCCAGTACCACAACGCGCCCGAGAAGACCCGGGCCGCACAGCATCCCGACCACGACAACTGGGCCACCACCGGCGACATCGGCTACCTCGACGAGGACGGATACCTCTACCTCACCGATCGCAAGGACTTCATGATCATCACCGGCGGGGTGAACATCTACCCGCAGGAGTCGGAGAGCGCCCTGATCATGCACCCCGCCGTCGCCGATGTCGCGGTGATCGGCGTGCCCGACGCCGAGCTCGGCGAGACGGCGCTGGCCTGTGTGGAACTCGCGCCGGGTGCGACTGCGTCCGACGAGCTGGCGCAGGAGCTGATCGCTTACGCCGGACGAGAGTTGGCCCGCTACAAGCTGCCGCGCGCCGTGCGCTTCGTCGAGTCCCTGCCGCGCACGCCCACCGGGAAGCTGGTCAAGCGACTCATCGCGCTCGACTAACTCTCCGCCGCGAGCGGAGGACGTCGGCCGCCGACGCTCCATCCGCGGAATCATCCGGCGAGCGGCCCTTCCCGGTGGAACCATCGAAGTCGGAGGTCGCCATGAGCAACGAAGCGGAGCGCCCACGGGTGCTCGAGTACCCCGGAAACGGATTCGTGATCACCTGGGAGCCGGCGCGATGTCGCCACGCGGCGGAGTGCGTCCGCGGGCTTCCCCGGGTCTTCGACAACACCCGCCGCCCGTGGATCGTCACCGACGGTGCGACCGCCGACGAGGTCGTCACCGTCGTCGACCGCTGCCCCAGCTACGCACTCGGCTACCGCACGGCCGACGGTCGCAGCCGCACGGCGCCCGATACCGTCCGCTGAGCGACCCCCGACGAGGACCTCACGCCTCGTCCAGGCCCTCTCGCCCACCACGCCGGCGGTAGAAGACCCACGCCGCGCTGCAGAAGGCCACACCCACCAGTGCGGCGATGACGTACGTCGGGCCGTGGCAGGCGTTGGCGATGGACTCCCAGCGGGTACCGACGGCGTAGCCGGCGACCGCGAGGGCCGCCGTCCACGGCAGGCATCCGGCGAAGGTCAGGAGCCCGAACCGCACGGGCGGCATGCCCGCGATGCCGGCGGGGAGGGAGATGAAGGTCCGGATCACGGGTAGCAGCCGGCCGGCGAAGACCGACACCGATCCCCGACGCTGGAACCACTCCTGCGCCCGGTCCAGATCCGACTCGTGCAGGCGCACGTAGCGACCCCAGCGGCGCACGGCGGGGCGTCCGCCCTCCCGTCCGATCCACCAGGCGAGGTAGCTCCCGGCGACGTTGCCGAGCGTGCCGGCCGCGATGACGGCGACGAGGTTGAGGTGGGCGCCGGGCACGGCGCCGGCGGCGAGCGCGCCCGCCAGCAGCATGGTCACCTCGGACGGGACGGGGATGCAGGCGGATTCGGCGAACATGAGCGCGAAGACCGCGAGCAGGCCGAAGCTGACGATGAACTGTTGCATCGTGCCCACCTACTTCCCGGTCCCGGCGGCACCGTCGGGCCGCGAGACCGGCGCGATGACGTCCCGTCGGGTCACGGTGAGGTACCCGACGAGCACGACGATCACGGCGAGGAAGACCGCGGACGTGACGGTGGTGCCGAGGCCCAGGCCGCCGTTGTCGCGGGGTTGCGAGAGCAGGTCGCCGATGGACGCGCCGAGCGGGCGGGTGAGGATGTACGCGGCCCAGAACGCGAACACCGCGTTCAGCCCGAAGCGGAGGTGCGCGACCGCGATGAGGGCGATGACCGCGGCGAAGATGAGCATGGATCGCAGGTAGCCGAGCTGGAGCTGCTCGGCCATGAGGTCGCCTGCGGCGGTGCCCAGCGCGAAGGTCACGAGCACCGTGAGCCAGTAGAAGGTCTCCCGGCGGCGCGTGACGATGGTGTGGATCGACAGCGTCCGCTCGCTCGCGTACCACGCGGCGAAGGCGACGATCAGCGCCACGGCGAACACCGCGGTGGTCGCCTGCAGCGGCACGCCCAGCTGATCGGTGAGGTTGTCGGTGATGAGGGTTCCGACGACGCTGATCAGCGTGACGACCAGCCAGTAGATCCACGGGGTGTATCCGCGGCGGCTGAACTGCACGGCGAGGGCGACGAGCAGGAGTCCGGTCATGAACCACGTCGTGTTCGCCAGGCCCCAGCCGAGGTGGCTGTTGAGGTAATCGGAGCAGGTCTCGCCCACGGTGGTCGCGAGGATCTTGATGACCCAGAAGTACCCGGTGACCAGCGGTACGCGGACCGCGAGTGCGCGGACGCCCGTCGTGGTGCTCATCGGTGCGTCCCCACCGTGCGACGGTGCGCCCCGCTCGTCGGGTGCTCCTCTTCCGAGGGCATCGGAGCGAGCCAGCCGCCCGCGCGGTCGGGCAGGCGTCCGGCCACCCGCTCGGCGACGAACGCGATCACGGTCGGGGCGAACGCGACGACGAGGGCCGCCGTCGCCGCACCGACGACGAAGCCCGCACTGACATCGGTCAGCCAGTGCACGCCGAGGTAGACCCGCGTCCACGCGACGAAGACGGTGACGACGAGTGCCGCGGCGACCGTCGCCGACCGCGCCGCCGACCGCCCGGCGATGCCGACCAGGGCGACCGCGAGCAGCAGCGCAGCCGTCCCGGTGACGTGGCCGGACGGGTACGACAGAGTCGCCTCGTGCGCACCGAGCTGATCCGCGGCCGGCGGCCGGGGACGGCCGACGACCAGCTTGATCATCTCGGCCACCGCCGCGGCTGCGGCGACCGCGGCGAGCACCGTCACCGCCCGCTGGACCCGGCGGTCACGGAACAGGAGGAATCCGGCGACGCACAGCGCCCACACCGGGATCAGTACCGGGCTGAACAGGTCGGTCAGCACGGAGACCACCGACGTGACGCCCGCGGAGCGGGATGGTTCGATGGCGTTCATCACGGCGGAGTCGACGCGCGTCGGCCCCGACGCCACGATCAGTCCGACGACCACGACAACGGCTATCAGCACGGAGTAGACCAGTACCCATGCCCGCAGATTCCGATTCATGCGACCAGGGTGAACCGCACCCGCTTAGCGGAACCTTAAACCTGCGGCAGCGCGTGATCCGGGTGCTGCGTCCGGTGCGCAGCCGGCTCACCCTGACAGCCACCGCACTCGTGACCGTCGCCCTGGTCATCGCCGGCGCCGTGATGGTCCTCGTCCTGCACCGGGTCCTGCTCGACTCCGCTGACAACACGAACACCGCACGCGCCACCGACATCGCCGCGGCGCTCGCCGAGTCCGGCCCCGACGGCATCGACGACGGCCTGCTCAGCCCGGGCCAGAACATCGACCTCATCCAGATCCTCGACAGCGAGGGCCGCGTCCTCCGGTCGAGCAGATCGCACCCCGGCGGCGCGCTCGGGGGCGTGGTACCTGCGGGAGCACGGACGGTGCTCGACGGTGCCACCGCCGCCCCATCGGACGCCGAGTACCGGGCGACGCGCGTCGGAGTGCGCACCGCCGCAGGCGACTTCACGGTCGAGGTCGGTACCGCGGAGTCCGCGCTGAACCGGCTCGTGCTCCTCGTCGCGGGACTGTGCGCGGCGGTGTTCCCGGTCGTCGTGGCCGCGATGGCGTGGCTGACCCATGTCTTCGTCGGCCGCGCCCTCTCCCCCGTCGAGCGGATCAGATCCCAGGTGGCCGAGATCAGCGACGCGGATCTCGCCGAGCGCGTGCCGGTTCCCGCGACCGGCGACGAGGTCGAGACCCTCGCCCGCACGATGAACGCGATGCTCGGTCGCCTGGAAACGGCACAGACGACGCAGCGGAGGTTCGTGGCCGATGCCTCCCACGAGCTCAACAGCCCCCTCACGTCGATCTTCGGACTGCTCGACCTCGCGGACCAGACCGACGAGCCGGTCGACGTCGACACCGTGCGGACGCTCCTCCTGCCCGAGGCGGACCGGATGCGCGGCCTGATCGCCGACCTGGCGCTGCTGGCCCGCGCGGACGAGAGCGGCGCCCCCGTGCCACGCACGGACGTCGACCTCGCGCGGCTGGTCGCCGACGAGGCCGAGCGGTTGCGCGCGCTGGGGCGGCACGGGATCGACGTGTCGACGGTGCCGGCGATCGTCCGCGGGGACCCGGGCCAGCTGGCGCGGGTGGTGCGGAACCTGACCGACAATGCGGCGCGGTACGCACGGACCCGCCTCACGCTGACGATGACGGCCGACGGGGGCACCGTCACCGTCGCCGTCACCGACGACGGGCCGGGGATACCGGAGGCGGACCGGCACAGGGTCTTCGAGCGATTCGTCCGACTCGACGCCGCGCGCTCGCGATCGAGCGGCGGCTCGGGTCTCGGGCTCGCGATCGTCGCGGAGATCGTCCGGGCCCACGACGGCACCTACGGGGTCGACGTGGACGGGCGGGGCGGCACCAGGTTCTGGTTCACGCTCCCGACGACGTGATCCGGTAGCCGACCCCGCGAACGGTCTCGATCGACCGGACGCCGAACGCCGCATCGATGCGCTTGCGCAGGTGATGGATGTAGACCTCGACGACGTTCTCGTCGCCGTCGTAGTTCACATCCCACACCGACTCCAGGATCCGCACCTTCGAGACCGCGGTGCCCGCGTTGCGCATCAAGAAGGCCAGCAGCGCGAACTCGCGCGGAGCCAGCTCGATCCGGGTATCGCCGCGATGGACCGTGTGCGCGGCCGGGTCGAGCCGCAGGTCGCCCACCATCAACACCGAGGGCCGTGCCGGGGCCCCGCGCCTGGCCAGCGCGCGCAGTCGGGCCACCAGCACGGCGACCGAGAAGGGCTTCGTGAGGTAGTCGTCGGCACCGAAGTCGAGTGCCTCCACCTGATCGAAGTCGCCGTCCTTCGCGGTCAGCATCAACACCGGCGTCCAGACCTCCGCACGCCGGAGGTCTCGCACCACCTCGAAACCGTTGCGGCCGGGCATCATCACGTCGAGGACGATCAGGTCGAACTCGCCGGCGAGCGCCTCGTCGAAGCCGGCCGCGCCGTCGACGGCCACGGCGGCGGTCCAGCCCTGGGCGACCAGCGTGCGGCGCACGGTCTCCGCGATCGCGGGATCGTCGTCGACGACGAGAACTCTCACGCCGCCATCATCGTCGACTCGCGCGACCGGCGTCGACACGGTCTCCGATCAGCTCAGGCTGAGAGGCCGGAACACGGGCCGGAACGCGCCGCCGGACGCGACCGTGTAGCGGACCCGCCAGGTCGTCGAATGGTCGGCGTTCGCGGCGGAGTCGGTGAGCCGGGCGGCGACCCCCGATCCCTCCGGGACCTCGCCTCGGTCGCGGAGCACGTGTTCCACGTACTCGAGCACCAGGTCGTGCGGCCACCCCGTCGGCGCCGTCACGTACGCCGAGCGCTCTCGATCGCTCATGCCCCGAACGATAGGGCGCGATCGCCTCCCGCGCGACCGTTAGCGCAGGTCAGAACCTCGCGCTAGCGTACCTCTCAGTAGACCGGCAGTGACGGATCCACGGTGCGGGCGTAGGCGTTGATGCCGCCCTGCAGGTGCACCGCGTCGCGGTAACCTGCGCCCTTGACGGTCGCCAGGACCTCGGCGGAGCGGATGCCGGTCTTGCAGTACAGCACCAGTTTCTTGTCGGCGGAGACCTGCGCGAGCCCCTCACCGGACTCGAAGGCGCCCTTGGGGACCAGCTTGGCACCGTCGAGGTGGACGATGTCCCACTCGACGGGCTCGCGCACGTCGATGAGCTCGAAATCGATGCCCGCGGTGCCCATCCCGGCCAGCTCGGCGGGAGTCACGGTGCTGCCGGCCGCGGCACGCTCGGCCTCGTCGGAGACGACCCCGCAGAACTCCTCGTAGTCGATGAGCTCGGTGATCGTCGGCGACGCCGGGTCCTTGCGGATACGAATCGTGCGGTAGCTCATCTCGAGGGCGTCGTAGACCATCAGCCGGCCCAGCAGCGAGTCACCGATGCCGGTGATCAGCTTGACCGCCTCCGTACCCATGATCGACCCGATCGACGCGCACAGGATCCCGAGCACGCCGCCCTCGGCGCACGAGGGAACCATGCCGGGCGGCGGCGCCACCGGGTACAGGTCGCGGTAGTTCAGGCCCTGCTTCTCGCCGTTCGGGCCGTCGGGCGCGTCCTCCCAGAAGACCGACACCTGCCCCTCGAACCGGAAGATGGAGCCCCACACGTAGGGCTTGTGCGCCAGCACCGCCGCGTCGTTGACGAGGTAGCGGGTGGCGAAGTTGTCGGTGCCGTCGAGGATCAGGTCGTACTGCTCGAACAGCTCGACCGCGTTCTCCGGCTCGAGCCGCACCGGGTGCAGGTTCACCTGCACCAGCGGGTTGATCTCGGCGATGGAGTCGCGGGCGCTCTCGCCCTTCGGGCGGCCGAGGTCGGAGACGCCGTGGATCACCTGGCGCTGCAGGTTCGACGCGTCCACCTCGTCGAACTCGACGATGCCGATGGTCCCGACACCCGCCGCGGCGAGGTACAGCAGCGCGGGGCTGCCGAGGCCGCCGGCGCCGATGAACAGCACCTTGGCGTTCTTGAGGCGCTTCTGCCCCTCGACGCCCATCTCGGGGATGATCAGGTGCCGGGAGTACCGCGCGACCTCGTCGCGGGTCAGATCGGCGGCGGGCTCGACGAGCGGGGGCAGTACGGTCACGTCCTGCTCAACGACGGTGCGCCCGCCACCATTCCCGGGGCGCCCCCCGGGGCGGGGGACGGGGTCACCGTCGGCCCGCGGAACGATTACTTGAGAGTGGGCGCGACCCAGGCGTTGGGCCGGCAGGTGAGGTCGTTGTCGTAGCCCTCGGACTTGTCCAGGTCGAAGATGTCGCGGTTCTTCACGCCGAAGGACTGCTGCATCATGATCGGCGCGAGCGCCCCCTGCGCGGGGCAGGGCACGTGCTGCGCGTACCCGATGGCGTGCCCGACCTCGTGGTTGATCGCGTACTGCCGGTAACCGGTGAGGTCGCCCTCGAAGGCGGTCGCGCCCCGGACCCAGCGCGCCAGGTTGATCACCACGCGCCCCAGCTCGCCGTTGTAGCAGGACGACTCGAGCTGGATCGTGTAGCCGCAGGCCGAGCGGGTGGTCATCGGCGAGGTCAGGGAGATGGTGAAGGTCGGGGTGCCCTTGTCGATGCGCTGGAAAGCGACGGCGGGGTCGTGGATCCAACTGCGCGGATCGGACAGCGTCTTGTCGATCATCGCGGCGAAGGCCTGGTCGCCGCTCAACGCGCTCATGTCCACGCCGTCCTCGACGGCGATCATGTAGGTGAAGGTCTGCTGCCTCCCCTCGCCGACCTTGGGCGTCGCGCCGGGCACCACGTGCCAGATCCCCTGCCCCTTCTCGGTGAACTGGCCCCCGACCGGCAGCATCCCCGCGGGCGGCACGGGCCCCGGGACCACCTTCGACGGTGCGCCGACGATCGTCTTCTCCGGCGTCGGGTTGCGCGAGAGGTTCTCGGTCGCGCCGTCGGTCCGGTGCTCCGTGGCGAACGGATTGCCCCAGAAGGTGACGACGAGCGCCACGGCCGTCAGCACCGCGAGCACCGGCACGGCGTACGCGCGCCAGCCGTAGGTACGCAGGATCCGGCCGAGCCGGCCCTGCTTGGCGTAGCGACGCTCGCGCAACGGCCGGTTGCGCTGATCGCCCGAGGTCGCAGCGGTCGAGTTGATCGGATCCCACTCCGCCCGAAGCGGCGCACGCCCGTCCGGCCGGGGACGCCTCGGGTTCGAAGGACTACTCACGTCGTCAACAATTCCACGACCGGTGCCCCCCGAGTGGAACCGACACGCGCCTCACGTCTCCCCGACGGCCCGCTCCGTCGCGACGATGAGATCGCGAACGATCCGCGCCGTCTCCTCCGGACGCTCCATCTGCGCCACATGGCCCACGTCCTCGAACACCGTCAGCGTGCTGCCCTTGATGTGCCGCACCACCTTGGGCGCCACCCCGACGCTCACCAGCAGGTCACGCGCGCCCCAGACCACCGCCGTCGGCACCGAGACGGCGCGGGCCGCGGCCCAGTGCGACGCACCGAGGTCCACCAGCCAGCTGCGCACGAGCGCGTTGAAGCTCGCCGCGAGCGCGTCGGGCGCCCAGGGCATGGATGCGCGGGCCACGGCCTGGTCGACGGCCTGTCGCCGCCGGACCGGCCCCATGACCCGCGGATCGACGAGGATCTCGCCGAAGGTCCGATCCACCTGTTGCTCGGGGTAGGCGCTGGCGACGAGCCGGAAGCCCGCCGGCCCCAGGCCCGGGATCCGCACCAGCGACAGTGGCAGGAACTGCAGCCGCCGCACGCGCGGGCGCAGATCCGGGAAGGCCGGCGAGATCAGCGTGAGCGAACGCAGCAGGTCGGGCCGCAGCATCGCCACGCGCACAGCGATCGCACCCCCGAGGGAGTTGCCGATCAGGTGCACGCCGGGTCCACGCACCGCGACGAGGGTCTCGAGGTACGCGATCACGGTCCACGCGAACTCCTCGATCCCGTAGTCACCGTCGGCCGGCGGGTCCGAGAGCCCGAATCCGGGCAGGTCCAGGGCGTACGACGCGGCGGTCGGCGCCAGCACCTGACCGAGGTCGGTCCAGTTGATCGACGAGCCGCCCAGGCCGTGGATCATCACGGCCGTCGGTCGCGGGTCCGGCGGTGCCGTCGTCTCCGCAGCGGCGTCGACGTGCCGCACGAACACCCGCCGCCCGCGGAGGGTGACGAACTGTCCGGGCCAGACATCGCTGGTCCGGTTCACCTGCGCGAGAGCCGACACACCGGGCAGCTTGCCAGAGCAAGCCGAGGTCGGCGAACGCGGCGGGAGTATTGTCGACGAGCCGGGCCGTGACGAGTCCCGGGCGATGCGGGGCAGTATGCGAGCCCCGGGAACGGTGAGGTGGAGCACATGGCGGATCTGGGCGCGACGACCGCGGCGGGCGATTCCCGCGGCGGAGCGAATCCAGCACCCCGCCGCACAGCCCGCCTGCCGCGCAGCGCGCGGCGTATCCAACTGCTCGAGGCCGCGAGCAGCGTGTTCGTCGACCTCGGCTACCACTCGGCGGGCATGGACGAGATCGCCGTCCGCGCCGGCGTCAGCAAGCCGGTGCTCTACCAGCACTTCCCCGGCAAGCTCGAGCTGTACGTGGCCGTACTCAAGGCACACGGCGAGGCGCTGGTCACCGGCGTGCGCGAGGCGTTGAGCAGCTCGACCGACAACCACGAACGCGTGATCGGCGCCGTCCGGTCCTTCTTCGACTTCGTCGACCGGGACAGCCAGGGCTACAAGCTCATCTTCGAGTCCGACGTGCTCGAGCCCGTCGTCCAGGAGCGCGTCGAGGGCGCCGTGGAGCTGTGCATCGACGCGGTGTACGACCTGGTCTCGCAGGACTCGGGCCTGGACCCGTACCGCGCGCGGATGCTGGCCGTCGGCCTCGTGGGCGCGAGCCAGGTGAGCGCGCGCTACTGGCTGTACGCCGACCGTCCGATCCCGAAGGACGAGGCGGTGGCCACCACCGTCCAACTGCTGTGGGGCGGCTTGAGCCACGTTCCGCTGCAGGCGCAGCGCCGCACACCCTGACGCGCCCGCCTCAAGACTCGGTCAAGCCCCCGTCACCGACGTCCCAGTGCGCCGTGAACGCTCGGTGAAGTCCTTCGGACGCCGCAGTATCATGTCCGGGTTTGCCCGATTCGTGCTGGCTAGCGTCGACGGGTGCCGGTTCCCCGACGGTGGGTCGCGCCCACCGCGTTCACGCTCGCCGCGGTCGTCGCCGTGGCCGGTGGCGCGTATCTGCTGACCACGCCCGCCCCGTCGTCGAGCCCTGCCGCGCCCGCAGGCACCGTCGGATTGACCGCGAAGCTGGACGGCTGCGCGGCGCCGTCCGGCACCGTCGACGCCGGGAACCGGACCTTCGCGGTCACGAACACCTCCACGCGGTCGCTCGAATTCGCGCTCGCCGGGCCCGACGGTGCCGTGTACGCCGAGCTCGACGCGCTCGCTCCGCAGGCCACCCGGCTGCTGCGCGTCGCGCTGGGCTCCGGCGAGTACCGGTTCGAGTGCTACTTCGCGGAGACCGACGCCGTCACCGGGGCGTCCTTCCGAGTCCCGGGCGACGCGCCGCGCGGGCCCGCCGTGATCCCGACCTCGACACAGGACCTCACCCCCGCGACGCTCGACTACCAGACCTGGGTCGGCGGGCGCCTGCCGGCGCTGCGCGATGCCGTCGCCGCCCTCGCCGCCGCGCCGGACGTCGAAACCCAGCGCACCGCATGGCGCGCGGCGCACCGGCTGTACGAGACGCTCGGTGCGGCGTACGACGCCTTCGGCGATTGGGACGGGAAGATCAACGGCCGCCGCACCACCGGCGACGCGACCGGCTTCCACGCGATCGAGGCAGCGCTCTGGGCCCCCTCCCCGACGGTGCCCGCCGCACTGGAGCGGGCCCTCGTGACCGATGTCGCGGGGCTGCTCTCCGACTACCCCTCGCTCGCGGTGAATCCCCTGCAGATCGGCCTGCGCGCGCACGAGATCACCGAGAACACCATCGAATTCACCCTCACCGGTGCCGACGACGCCGGCTCGCACACGGGCCTCGACACCGCCCGCGCGAACCTCGAGGGCACCCGCCGCGTGCTCGACGCGCTGAACCCCGTGTTGACGACGCGCTACCCCCGGCTGGCCGAGGCCCGTACCGCGCTCGACCGCGCCGACGCGGTGTGCGCGGACCTCGCCGCCCGGTTCCCCGGCCGCCCGCTCCGCGAACTCCCCCTCGCCGACCGGCAACGGCTCAACACCGCGTTCGGCGGCCTCGTCGAACTGCTCGCCCCGATCGCCGCGATCGCCGACGTCCGGCGGACCAAGTGAGGGCGTCGCGGCGCGGCTTCCTCGGCGGGACCGCCGCGGCCGCGGGAGCCGTCGGCCTCGCGGCGTGCGCGCGGGACGAGTCGGCTCCGAAGCCCGCGCCGGTGGCCGAACAGCGGCATGCCACCTACGCCGCCTTCGACCTGACCTGTACCTCCGCCGCCGAGACGGATGCGCTGCTGCACGCGCTCCGCGAACGGATCGGCGCGCTGCGGCAGCCGCGCACGCCCGTCGCCACCGCCATCACGGCCCCGCCCACCGACTCCGGCACCCTCGGCCCCGACCTCGACGGCGCCCCCGACCTCACCGTGAACATCGGTTACGGGGCGAGCTTCTTCGACCGCTGGCACGCCGACAAGCGGCCGGCCGGCATCCGTCCGATGCGCGAGTTCGACGACGACCGGCTCGATCCGGCGCGCTGCCACGGCGACCTCATCCTGGAGATCCGCGCCGCGGATCAGGACACCGTGCTGCACGCGCTGCGCGACCTCAGCCGCGCCGGGCGGGGCGGGCTCGCGCCGCGGTGGCGGCAGGACGGCTCGCAACCGTCCCCCAGGCCCGACGGTGCGCCCCGCAACCACTTCGGCTTCAAAGACGGGACGTCCAATGTGCGCCCGGAGGAGTTCGACCGGCTCGTGTGGCTCGACGATGCCGCCCAGCCCTGGACCCGCGGCGGCACCTTCCTCGTGGTGCGCCTGATCCGCATGCTCACCGAGTTCTGGGATCGGATCTCCCTGTCCGAGCAGGAGAACATCTTCGGCCGCGACCGCGCGAGCGGCGCCCCGATCGACGGCAGCACCGAACTCGACGCGCCGCAGTACGCCGACGATCCGGGCGGCGACGTGATCCCGCTGACCAGCCACATCCGGCTCGCGAATCCGCGGACGGCGGAGACCGACGGCTCGCGGATCTTCCGGCGCGCCTACAACTACGCCGGCGGACTCGACGTCAACGGCAACCTCGACCTGGGTCTGGTGTTCACGTGCCTGCAGCGCGACGTGGTCGCGCAGTTCGAGGCCGTCCAGGAACGGCTGAGCGGCGAACCGCTCACCGATTACATCGCCCCGTTCGGCGGCGGCTACTTCTATCTTCCGCCCCGCGACGCGGGAACGGACTGCTCCACGACAGGAGGCATACTGTGAACCCCTTCCGCTACCGGGGAACTCGTTCCCGCACCAGTCGGGCCGCAGCGCTCGCCGGTGCCGCGGCGATCACGCTGGCGGCCGGCGCGATCGGCGCACCGTCGGTGCTCGCCGATCCCGGTGACACCGCCACCCCGATCAAGCACGTGGTGGTGATCTTCAACGAGAACATCTCCTTCGACCACTACTTCGGCACCTACCCGGTGGCCGCCAACACCGCCGGCGAGAAGCTGCAGGGCTCGGGCCTCGACGCCCCGCGGTTCACCGCCGCGCCCGGAACCCCAACGGACGTGAACACCTTCACCCGCGCCGGGCTCGCCGGCGACGCGAACCCCAACAAGTACAAGCCCTTCCGCTTCACGCCGGGCCAGGCGGTGACGTGCGACCAGAACCACGAGTACACGGCCGAGCAGGAGGCCGCGAACGGCGGCGCGATGGACAAGTTCGTGGAGTTCACCACGAAGGACAAGTGCGCCTCGTCCGGCCCAGGGATGTTCGAGCACCCAGGTTCGGTGATGGGCTACTACGACGGCAACACCGTTGCCGGCCTGTGGAACTACGCGCAGAACTACACCCTGAACGACAACTTCTGGTCCACCCAGTTCGGCCCGTCGACGCCGGGCGCGATCAACCTGATCTCCGGGCAGACCTTCGGCGTCGAGTCCTACGACGCCGCGACCGGGAAGAAGACCACCGCGCCGGACAAGTACACCGTCGGGGCCCCGAACGCCGCGGGCGTGGGCACCCTGTACGAGGACCCGGACCCGCTGTACGACGACTGCTCGAACAAGAATCGCACCGGCAAGGACGCGCTGGCGGCCATGCAGGGCAAGAACATCGGCGACCTGCTGAACGAGAGGTCGGTGTCCTGGGGCTGGTTCCAGGGCGGCTTCCGCCCGTCGACGGCGGCCGCTGGTGACGCCCGCGCGCTGTGCAACACGACGCACCGCAACGTGGCCGGGAACGCGTCGATCGACTACAGCCCGCACCACAACCCGTTCGCGTACTACAAGTCCACGGCGAACGAGCACCACGTCGCGCCCGCGAACGTCGCCGAGGTCGGGCACGCCGGACCCGCGAACCACAATTACGACCTCACCGACTTCGACGCCGCATTGAATGCCGGCAGCCTGCCCGCGGTGAGCTTCCTCAAGGCCGGCGAGTACCAGGACGGCCACGCCGCCTACTCGGACCCGCTCGACGAGCAGACCTTCGTCACCACCTACGTCAACCGGCTGCAGCAGTCCAAGGACTGGGCGTCGACCGCGGTGATCCTCGCGTACGACGACTCGGACGGCTGGTACGACCACCAGGCTCCGGTTATCCTCTCGGGCAGCAAGGATCCCAAGCTGGACAAGGCGATCTGCGCGAACGCCGCGGCGCCCGCACTCGCCGGACAGTCGGTGCGCTGCGGCCCCGGCACCCGCCAGCCCTTCCTGCTGATCTCGCCCTTCGCCCGCAAGAACACGGTGAACCACGACGCCATCGAGCAGGCCTCGATCACCAAGTTCCTCGAGGACAACTGGCGCACGGGCCGGATCCAGGACTCCGCCGACGAGCGGTCCGGAAAGCTCGACGGCCTCTTCGACTTCGGGGCGAACCGCACCGACAAGGTGTGGCTGAACCAGGTCACAGGCGCCGTGGTCGACTCCCCGCCGCCGGCCGATCAGGGCTCGCAGGCCGCCGCGGTGAAGGGCGCACCGTCCAGTGCCGCAGCCGCGCCGTCCGCCACGCAGGCCGCGGGCGAGTCGAAGGACTCCTCGTCGAACACGTGGCTGTGGGTGGGTATCCCGGTGGTCGTCGTGATCCTCGTGGGTGTGGGCGTCTGGGCGCTGCGCAGCCGCCGGTCGGAGTCGTAGCCTCCGGTCTCAGCCCGAATGCGGTCGTTCTCCTGCGGTATCCGTGGGGGAACGACCGCACTCGCGGCTCACGCGGCGCGACGCATGAGCATCTCGATCGGGCCGCGGGAGAACCGCCGGGTCCACAGCGCCGACGCGGCGAGCAGGAAGGCCATCACCGCGATGTAGACGGCCACTGTGAAGGCCAGGCGGTGCTCAGAGCCGTACCGGGCCGCCAAGCCCAGTCCCCAGCCGTAGCAGAGCGCCGAGGCCACGAGGTTCTGCAGCACGTAGCAGCTCAGGGCGGTCCGGCCGACATTGCTCAGTGCGCCGCCGACGGGGCCGACCGCCCGCCGCTGGTAGAACTCCGCGATCAGCGCGAGCAGTCCCAGCGCGACCACCGGGGCCAGGACGTACCGGCCGACGAACACTGCCGGCCCGGCGAGATCCAGCGGCGCACCGCCGATCCCGACCGTGAGGTCCGCGACCGCTGCCACCGCACCGATCGCCATCAACCGGTGGCGCAGGGCCGCGCCGCCCGGCTCGAAGATTCCCGCCTGGAACAGACGTGCGCCCGTGAGGAACACGGCGATGGTCAGCGGGATCATGAAGATCGTCTCCGCGCGGAACAGGAGACCGTGGTCGACGCGGAAGAGCACGAGGTCCCAGAAGGAGCCGTCGGCATAGGGATTGGGGCCGGGGGTGTTCGGTCCGGAATCAGCGTCGGGCAGCATCATTCCCACCACCGCGAGCGCCACCACCGCCAGGTGCACGGCGACCGCGGCGATCACCCACCGCGTGCGCGCGACCGGGCGCAGGATCAACAGCGCGGACACCAGGAACGAGACCAGCGCGTAGCCCATCAGCACGTCGAACTCGGCGACGAGCAGGAAGTGCAGCAGGCCGTCGAGGAACAGGACCAGGGCGCGGCGCCAGTACCGTCCCGGCCACGGCCTGTCGTGCCGCTGGGCGGACGCCTGCTGGATCGCCAGGCCCACCCCGAACATGAGGCTGAGCAGGCCGAGGAACTTCCCCTGCGCGAGGGTCTGCAGCACGCGGATCGGCAGCGACTCGCCGCCCACCGTCTCCAGGTACCCGACCATCCCCTGCGGGTCGGTGAAGATCCACACGTTGGTGCCGAAGGTGCCGAGGATCGCGATGCCACGAGCCACATCGAGCGAGGCGATGCGCCGCGAGGTAGGCGCCTGGGTGTCCGATGGGGCGGAGGTCGAGGTCATGACCTCACGTTCCCCGAAGACACGACGACCCCGCGACCACCGGAAGGTGATGGCGGGGTCCGTCGTTCGGGGGACCTACTCGGCCGCGGCCTCGGCGGGCGCGGCGCCCTCGGGCTTCTTCGCGCCGGAGCGGCGGCGACGGCGGCGCTTGCGAGCCGGGGCATCGCCCTCGGCACCCGAGCCCTCGGGACCGGCGGCGGACGGCGCACCGTCGGACGTGGGAGCCTCCGTGACGGCCTCGGCGGGGGCGGCACCGTCGGACTTCTGACCGCCGCGCGTGCGCGTGCGGGTCCGGGCGCGGGGCTCGCGCTTCTCGCGGGGCTTGCGCTCCACGACCTCGCCCTCGGCACGCTTGCGCACGCCGGGCAGGCTGCCCTTGACCTTCGGGTCGATGCCGAGGTCGGTGAACAGGTGCTCGCTGGAGCTGTAGGTCTCCGCGGGCTCGGGCTTCCCGAGGCCGAGGGCCTTGTCGATGAGCTCCCAGCGGTGCAGCTCGTCCCAGTCGACGAAGGTGACGGCGGTGCCGGTCTTGCCCGCGCGGCCGGTGCGGCCGATGCGGTGCACGTAGGTCTTGTCGTCCTCGGGGCACTGGAAGTTGATGACGTGGGTGACGTCGTCGATGTCGATGCCGCGGGCCGCGACATCGGTGGCGACCAGCACGTCGATCGAACCGTCGCGGAACTTGCCCAGCGCCTTCTCGCGCGCGACCTGGCCCAGGTCGCCGTGGACGGCGCCGACCTTGAAGCCGCGCTCGGCGAGCTCGTCGGCCACCTTCTGGGCGGTGCGCTTGGTGCGGGTGAAGATCATCGTGGCGCCGCGGCCCTCGGCCTGCAGGATCTTCGCGACCATCTCGACCTTGTCGAGGGCGTGCGCGCGGTACACGAACTGGGTGGTGCGCTCGTGCACGGCGGAGTCGTCGTGGTGCTCGGCGCGCACGTGGGTGGGCTGCCGCAGGAAGGTGCGGGCCAGGGTGATGATCGGGCCGGGCATGGTGGCCGAGAAGAGCATGGTCTGGCGGTCCGTGGGGACCATGCCGAGGACCTTCTCGATGTCCGGGAGGAAGCCGAGGTCGAGCATCTCGTCGGCCTCGTCGAGCACGAGGATCTGGATCTTGCCGAGCACGAGGTGGCCCTGCTTGGCCAGGTCCAGGAGGCGGCCCGGGGTGCCGACGACCACGTCGACGCCCTTCTGCAGCGCCTCGATCTGGGCCTCGTACGGGCGGCCGCCGTAGATCGAGGTGATCTTCAGGTCGCGCTCGCCCTTGGTGGTCTGCACGCGGACGCCGTCGGCGGCGCGCTCGAGGTCCTCGGTGACCTGCACGCACAGCTCGCGCGTCGGCACGATGATGAGGGCACGCGGCGTACCGTCGAGCGCCCGCAGGCCGTCCTCGCCGACCTCGGCGCGGGCCTGCGTGATGAGGCGGTTGAGCAGCGGGACGCCGAAGCCGTAGGTCTTGCCCATGCCCGTGCGGGCCTGACCGATCAGGTCGTTACCGGCGAGTGCGAGCGGGAGCGTGAGCTCCTGGATCGCGAAGGTGCGCTCGATGCCGCGCTTGCCGAGGGCGTCGACGATGCCCTGGTCGACGCCGAGTTCGGCGAAGCTGGGCGAGACGTGATCGTCGCCGATCACGTGGACGTCGGGCATGCCCTCTTCGGTAGCGGGCTCGGTGTGGATGTCGTTATTGGTGGTGGTGATGATGTCTGCCTTTCATGGGCGGCGTATGCGTCGCGTGTTTCCCGCGCGCACTGTTTCCGGCCATGAATCCGGGCCCGGATCGTGACGATCCGCGCCGTGTCCTCGACTTCAACGCCCCGGTTCGGAGCGGAGTGCGCGCACAACTACCGGCGACCTCGCTGGATCGCACGTTCACCATGGTACCCCGCGTCGCGGCTCGCACTAGCATGTGCACTATGAGCGAACAGTCGCAGGATCGGGGAACCACCGCCGAGCACCCGGGCGTGGCGGCACTGTTCGCGGTGCTCGCGTACGGCGAGCTCGCCGCCTTCCAGCGCCTCTCGAAGGAGTCCGAGATGGCGCCGGACCTGCGCGGCCGGATCGCCGTGGCCTCGATGGCGGCGGCGCAGATGCGCAATTTCGAGCTGCTCGACACCGAGCTGGACCGTCGCGGGCAGGACGTGACCGTCGCGACCGCGCCGTTCGTCCCGGTGATCACCCGCTACCACGAGCGGACGACGCCGCGGAACTGGAACGAGGCGCTGGTCAAGGCCTACATCGGCGACGGCCTGGCCGCCGACTTCTACTCCGAGGTCGCGCGGGCCCTGCCGGGCGAGCCTGCATCGGTGGTCGCCGCCGTGCTGTCCGACACGCGCGAATCCGAATTCGCCGTCTCCCGGGTGCGCGGCGCGATCTCCGCGAACCCCGCGCTGCGGTCGCCGCTCACACTGTGGGGCAGGCGGCTCCTCTCCGAGGCCATCACCCAGGCGCAGGAGGTGCTCGCCACGCGCGACGAGCTCGCCGCGCTGCTCTTCGAACACTCCGCCGATCTGCCCGGCGTGGCGCAGTTCTTCGAGTCGCTGCAGACCCGGCACGCCGAGCGGATGGCGACCCTCGGCCTCGGCTGAGCGCCTTCGATGGCTGCTCTCAGCTGAATCGCCGGGCTCGCGGCGCCTCCACGGCGCGGGGACGGATAACCTCGTGCCATGGAGATCAAGATCGGTATCGCGGAGTCGAACCGCGAACTCGTGCTGCAGAGCAAGGACTCGTCCGAGGACGTCAAGAAGGCCGTGGGCGATGCGCTCGCCGGCCGCACCGAGCTGCTGGAGCTCACGGACGAGAAGGGCAAGCGCTACCTGGTGCCCGCCGCCCGCGTCTCCTACGTCGAGCTCGGCGCGAACGAGAGCCGCTCCGTCGGCTTCAACGCCAGCTGACGGGTCCTGCGACCTCCCGCCAGTAGGCTCGGGGCCGTGGTGAAACCCGAACGCAGGACCGGTGTCGATCTCGCGGTGTCGGCCGTGATCGTGATCGTGGTGATCGTGGCGGGCTTCGTGGCGTGGAACGCCGGCTCGGCGGGCAAGGCCGTCAGCGAGACGGCCCCGGCCCCGTCGACGGTGCCCGGCTCGCTGATCGAGCTCCCCGCGGCGCTCCACGAGGCCTGGACCACGGAGGCGGACCGCCCCGTCCTCGCCCTCGGCGGCACCGTCGTGACCGCCCGCGGCGGCGAGGTCGCCGGGCACGATCCGGCGACCGGCAAGCGCACCTGGCGGTACGCGCGCGGCGACACGCAGGTGTGCGGATTGACCGCCAACGCCGGCCTGGTCCTGGCGTTCTACCGCGACGTCCGCGGCTGCGGCGAGGTCATGGCCCTCGACCCGGTCACCGGACAGCGCCGCGCGAGCCGGTCGGGGCGAGAGGACCACGAGGTCACCCTCACCGGCGACGGCAACTACGCGATCGTCCAGGGGCCCACGCGGGTCGACGTGTTCCGCTCGGACCTCGTGCGCACCGTCGAGTACGGCAAGCCCGACGTCCCCGTGAACCCCGGCGTGCAGCCCCGCTCGGGCTGCACCATCGGCTCCGCCCTCCCCTCCGGTGCCTCGATCACCGTCCTCGAGACCTGCCCGACGGAGCCCTACCCGCGGCTCACCGTCATCGGGGCGTCCCCGAAGGAGGCGAGCGAGCCGCAGGAGACCTCGTCCGTGGTCGCGTCCGCCCTCGGCTCCTCCGAGCCCGTCGACGGGGACCGTCCCCGCCTCGTCACCGCCGCCGCCGCCGGTGCCGTGGCCTATCTGCCCGCGCAGGACGGCCGGTCCGCGCGAGTGGTCACCGTCGACCTGCAGGGCCGCGAGCTGCGCTCCGTGGATGTGACGACGCCGGCCGGCGGCGCGCCGCGGGACGTGCCCGTGGTGACCGAGGCCGGGATCGCGTCGTTCTTCACGGGGACCTCGACCGTCGTCGTCGACGCCCCGTCGCTCGTGGCCGAGATGGTGATCCCGGGCACACTGGGGCCCGGCGCGGTTGTGGGCGGCCAGATCGTGGTTCCCGGCCCGACGTCGCTCACCGCCTACGATCTCAACTCCCGGACGCTGGTCCGGTCGACGCCCGTCGCTCGGCCCGGCTATTCGACGGGGCCTGTCCTGCTCACGCTGGCGAGCGACGCGCTGGTGAGCCAGTGGGGCGAAACGGTACAGGCGTACCGTCCGGCCTGATCTCGTTACTCGGCCGCCCAGGTGACCAGGGGCGCACCGTCGGCGACGTGAGCCCGGATGCTCTGCGCCAGTTCGCGATAGGCGGTGGCACCCTTGTTCTTCCGGCCCGCGAGCACGGTCCGGCCGGCGGCGTTCGCCTCGGCGAACCGGACGGTGCGCGGGATCGGCGGAGAGAGCACCGCGAGGCCGTAGCGGTCGGCGACGTCGGAGAGGATGTCGCGACTGTGCGTGGTGCGCGCGTCGTAGAGCGTGGCGATCGCGCCGAGCATGCCCAGCTCCGGGTTGGTGATGGCCTGCACGTCGCGCACAGTCTTGAGCAGCTGCCCCACGCCGCGGTGGGCGAGGGTCTCGCACTGCAGCGGGATGGCGACCGCGTCGGCGGCGGTGAGGCCGTTGAGCGTGAGCACGCCCAGGCTGGGCGGGCAGTCGATGATCACGACGTCGAAGCGGTCGGCGACGTCCGCGAGGGCCCGCTTGAGCGCGTACTCCCGGCCCGCGCGCATGAGCAGCAGCGCCTCCGCGCCGGCGAGGTCCAGCGTGGCCGGCAGCACCGTGACGCCGTCCTCGGTCTCGAGCAGCACCTCGTCGATCCTCTTGTCGCCCAACAGGACGTCGTGCACGCTGTTCTCGATGCGATCGGGGTTGTGGCCGAGCGAGAAGGTCAGGCAGCCCTGCGGGTCGAGGTCGACGACGAGCACGCGGGCGCCCAGCTCGACGAGCGCCGCACCGAGGCTGGCGACGGTCGTGGTCTTCGCGACGCCGCCCTTCTGGTTGGCGACGGCGAGGACGAAGGGGGCGCCGTCGGGCGGCGTGGCACCGGTCATGCTGCGAGGGTACCCATCGATGCGCAACGATGAGCGGATGAGCACCGCAGCACGCCTCGTGTACATCCGCCACGGCGAGACGGAATGGTCGCGGTCGGGCCGCCACACCGGGTCGACCGACATCGACCTGACCGACACCGGAGCGGAGCAGGCTGCCGCGCTGGCGTCCGTGCTGGACTCGCTGGCGCTGCGGAACCCGACCGTCTGGGTGAGCCCCCGCCACCGCGCCGCCCGCACCGCCGAGCTCGCGGGCCTGACGGTGACCGGGGTCGACCCCGACCTCGCCGAGTGGGACTACGGCGACTACGAAGGGCTCACCAGCGCCGAGATCCGCGTCGACGATCCGGGGTGGACGGTGTGGCGGTCCGGGGCGCCCGGCGGGGAGTCGATGGCTGACGTGGCCGCGCGGGTGGACCGGGTGCTCGACCGGTCGCGCGTCGCGATGGCCGACGGCGACGTCGTCCTCGTCGCGCACGGGCACCTCGGACGGGTGCTGACGGCGCGGTTCCTCGGCCAGCCCGCGGATTTCGGCCGCAACGTGATGATCCTGCCCGCCTCCGCCGCCGTGTTCGGGTACGACCGCGACGACGTGCCGCAGCTGACCCGGTTCGGGCTCACCGGGTATGCCGCCGCGCATTACAGTGGGCGTTGATCCCGTTCAGGCGTACCGTTCAGCCAGCTCCAATTCGTGCAGCATGAACCGCTTGTTCCTGTCCAGCAATGGTTCCCCGAGGATCACACGTTGGCCGATCTGCACGCACGTACCGATCAAGTCGAAAGCGAGCTCATCGTCAACCGTCCGCTCACCGAGCGTGAATCCATAGACGACCGGCTTCTGGTATTGAATCAATCCCGAGTCGGACGGAGTGAAGAACTCCCAACGCACGGTCGGGATCCGCTCAATCATGACGTCGCCAAGGTATGTGCCAAGATCGTTGCAGACCGAGTACCAGCGCGCCGAGAGCATACCTGGAGCCTCCGCAAGCGCGGGAACCCTTCCCTCAACGTGAGTGATAAACCAATCGGTGACCAACTGAATGGACTCATCGCTATCCAATACTGGCAGCCCATTGAGAGCCAGCAACACCTTGATTTCTTGGATCCGTTGAGGCTTTTGAGACAGCCAGCTCTCGTACTGCCTACGAGCCCCGTCTCGACTATCCTCGCGCGGAGGAGTCGGAGAAATCACGTGAAACTCCGAATAGTCACCCCAATTTACTGAACTCACATCATCCTCCACGGGATATTGGCCGCATTCAATGCAGCGATCAACTTCGGATCGGGACCACCCTCGCCCGTAATCACACTCTTGAAGAACACCCACTCTACACCACCAGAGAAGCCGGGCACATTTCCTGCCGCAAGAGCCGCATCCTTCGCGACCTGGTCCTGAACTGCACTCAGTCGCGTAAATCCCGTCTTCACCTCTATGGCGTTCCCTGACGGTGTCAGCAGGTCGACGCGTCGCACCCCCAGCCCAGGAACCTTGAAGCGCGCCGTGTCGACGTCGGCTCCTTTATAGAAGTTCCGCTCGAGCCATCTAGCCGCCTCAAGCCCAGCCGCGTTGTTGACTGTGATTTGAGCGGCTTGCTGTTTCCCTGCGGCGACAGCTTTCGCTTGGGCAGTGGCGATCGCCTTGAGCATGGCCTGTTCGGCGGTTTCACCTCCAGCGACTTCGACTCCCCGCCGCAGTCCGATGGAGGTAAGTTTTCCGATCGGAACTATGCCAACGAGGTCATACACCCAGCCATCCATTGGGTATACAGCGCCCTGATCGGCAAGTCCGGTTTCATGACTTCCGTCGGCGTTAAAGATGGTGCTTAGAGTTCCTCCGGGAATATCCTCGGAAGCAATGATGCCGCCGTCGCGGCCAGCGACGATATTTACTATTGCGCCGTCCGGCCTGCGGAACTCGAAACCACCATTAGCTAGGCGAGTCACCCTCGCAGGTGTGACGCCATCAATGTTTGGCAGGGACCCGATCTCCGCGTAAGCCTTGGCGAGGTCAGCCCGGGCCTCCTCAACCTTCTTCTTGAGGTAGTTGTTCGGGTTCTCCTGGTAATCTTCCTGCGCGCGACGCAAGCGATCAAGGGCTGGGTTCACCCTATTTTGAAGTATTTGTTGCCGCGCAGCTCCGATAAGATCTGATACCTCGGAGATTGCAGATCGTTCGGGCTGGGTGTTCGCTTCAACCTGGCGAAGCAACGGGCCCATGGGGTCTGTTGGTGCGTCCGGGTCCTGGACGCGCGCGGCGACGGACTCGAGCGGCGCCAACGGGCTGGATGATCGCGTCTTGCCCGTCGCCTGCAAAATGCTGTCGAGGGGGCTCGGCGTCGGATTGTCCTCTCCTCTGGCTTGCGCGAGCGCATCTCTCATCGGTCCAGCGATCATCCTCTGCGCGGCGGACTGTGACGGGCTTTCCGTAGGTGCCGATACGGGCGGTTGCAGGGTGGGCCGCTCGGCGTCGGGCAGCTCATTGGTGGGCATTGTCGAGGCAGGGTCCGGGCGTCCCGGGAGGGATGAATCGATCGGCGGTGGGCCGTCGTTTCCTGGCGGGTCGGCGAGGATCGGGTTGTTGTTGCCCTCCGGGCGGTTGATGGTTTGGATGAGGTCGTTGCCGTCGCGTGTGTAGCTGGTGGGGATCTTCTGGCCGGTGACGGTGTCGTAGGCCCAGGGTGTGAATCGGTTGACTTCGTTGCCGTCGCGGTCGTAGGTGGAGAGTGAGCCGTCGTCGTTGACGTCGACGCTGCCGCCGTCGGGGCGGTCGACTTCGTTGATGTTGAAGCGGTACTTGGACGGTGCGTCGGCGTTCTCGGACAGGATGAACGTCCGCTTCCCGTCGGGGGTGGTCCACTCCTTGTAGTTTTCCCCGTCGACCTGATCGTTCGGAGTCATGTCGTTGGTCGGAGCAGATCCATCCGGGTTGAGCGGGCCAGCCTTACGACCACGGCGGCCGGCCATCAACGCTGACACTTCGCCAACGAGGTATGCCCACGACGGGGCGCCGTCCTTCTTCTCGCCACCGTCCGGCCCGGTGCTGCCGCCGTTGTTGCTTGAGTCGTTGTTGCCGGGGTTCCCGGGGGCTCCTGCTGCGCCGTTGCCGGCGCCGGGGACCGCGCACTGCGACTCGGTCTTGGTGACCGTGACAGTGGGGCTGCTGGGCTGCCCGGACTGGGTCTGCTGCCCGGGCTGCTGATTGTCGGTCTGACGGGGCCCGCCGGGCGCGGTGGTCTGCACCGCCGGGCTCTGGTTCGGCTGACCTTGCCCGTTGCCCTGCGCAGGCCGCTGGCCGCCCTGGTTGCCTTGGCCGGGTTGTTCGTTGCCGGGGATGTTCGGTGCCTGCTGGCCGGGGCTGCCGAACTGTGGGGTCTGGGCCTGGATTCCGGGGCCGTTGTCCCCGCCGCTACCGGCCGGTGAGGGAGAGGTGGCGCCGGTGTTGCCACCGGTCTGCTGCCCGCCTTGGTTGCCCTGCTGCCCGCCGGGGGTTTGGGTGGGCGGGTCGAACGTCAGGGTCGGTCCGGGGCCGGGCGGGCAGGTCGCATCCCCCGGGCAGACCGCGTTCGCCACACCCGCGCCGACGCCGGTGGTGGCGGCGAATCCCATCATCCCGACAGCGACGACGATCCCAGCGACCGCAGCCGCCGCACGCACCTGCGCGGCCGCGGGCGCAGCGGTGACACCGGTCTCGCGGAGCTTCCCGAGGCCGGCGAAGAGGATCTTCCCGACGATGACCATCACGAGCCAGAAGGTCAGGAACACCACCGGCACCGGGGTGAACCGGGGTGCTTCGATGGAGAACAGGACACCGCCGAACAATCCGGCGATGCCGATGATCGTGAGGAACGCTCCCTGCAGACGCTGCTGGAGCACCGACTGCGACGAGTCGTCGGACGCGCTGCTGGTCGGTTCGGTGGCGGTGCGGGCGTGCCGCGGGCTCCCGGGTGGGAGCGGCACCGGCTGCGGTTGCCGCGGCGGTGGGGTGGGTGTGGGCATCAGAACACTCCAAAATGCGGGGAAGTGGATCGGAGATTCGGCGAAGTGCCGGGTGATGGATGCCAAGCTTCCACACGATTCGACGTTGTCAATCGCCGAATCCGACTGAACACGCGTTTTCGCAGGCCAGGACTGGTTTGTTTAGTGGTGTTTAGTGGGGTGACTAAACACGGCACCCCGGTTCGGGGCTTGTTCAACGGCCCACTGAACAACGCATATCGCCCATCATCGTGCGGTGCAGCGGCCTCCTCGGCGACTCCGGATGCTGGCCGGGTGTCACGGTCTTGGCGGGCGTTCATCGCCGGCCTCATGCGGTCACGGCGCCGAGGGCGAGGCCGAGGCCGAGGGTCATCGCGATGAGCGCGATGAGCACGGCGGCGATCATCTGATGCACGCGGAGCGTGCGCAGGGACGCAGCTTGCGAGGCGGCCCAGAATTCGGTGACGGTTCCGGGCGGGATATGCGCAGTGGTCGCCGCTCCGAACCAGAACGCCGCACTCTGCGTGCCCGCAGCGCCAAGGTCGGGGCTGAGTGCGATCAACGCGTCCGCGGTCAAGGTCAGGCGCACGTGGTCGTAGAGCCACGCGCGGGGCCGGCCGGCGGTCGCCCAGCGCTGGGCGTCCTGCTCGAGTGCGCTGCGGGAGATGAGGACCGGCCGGGCCTGCTCGACCCACGTCGACAGGCGCGACCAGGTCTCGATCACGCGCAGATCCGTCAATCGCACGAGGTCCTGGTTCTCGTCGCCGGGGTCGGGAGTCAGGCTCAGAACACCGATCTCAACAAGCTCTGCTACTATGCGGCCCGCGGCGGCGGGCAGCTCGGGGACGCGAAGAGTGAGAACTCCGGTCGACGAGACTGCGACACAGCTCAGAAGGAGAAACCGAGCCGCGTCGAGTTGCACAGGCTCGCTGGTATCGGTGTCGAGCGCCCACTGCTCGGCCGCGGTCGCGATCTGCGTGAGCACCGGCAGCGCGGGATCACGGCCGGTCGCCGTGCTGAACAACTGCTGCCACTGCGAGACCGTCACCACCTCGGCGACCACGTGCCGATTACTGGTGGCGCGGGCGGTCAACCACACCAGCATCGGCTCGACCGTCTCGAACTCAGCGGGTAGATGCCGACCGGTACGCCAGTTCGACACCGTCGCCGCGCTGACCCCGACAGCGTCCGCCACCGCGCGCACCGTCGGCGAACCGGCCAGAGTGAACAGCCGACGCAACGCCGAGGCGAACACCGCAGCACCATCCCCGCTCCGACCAGGCTCGGCAGGTGGGGTCATCACCGGGCGCCGCTACGGGCGGCGTTCCACACCGCACTCGCGCCACCCACCACAAGGTTGCTCGCGAGCATCATCACCAGCACGAACACCACGAAGACCAACGGCATCGTCCACCGCTCGCCCCACGCGTTCAGATGCGAGACGGCGAACCCGCAGCCGATCAACAGCACCAGTCCGATGACCAGCCCGGCGGCCTTCCGCGCCAGGGCGCGGAGCTCGTCATCGGCGGACTTCCCATCAGGTTCGCCCCCGGTGGCCGCACTCGGGGGCGGCGACGCCGATCTGGACGCACCGGGCTGGGGCCCCGGTGCCGGTTGTTGCACAGCTAGCGGCCGGGCCTCGTCCGCGGACATGGGCCTCCCCTTTCGGCAAAACTTGCTACATCACGGGCACATCAGCCGG
Source organism: Tsukamurella pseudospumae (assembly GCF_001575205.1). Taxonomy (GTDB): domain Bacteria; phylum Actinomycetota; class Actinomycetes; order Mycobacteriales; family Mycobacteriaceae; genus Tsukamurella; species Tsukamurella pseudospumae. Next base: position 254,726 of record NZ_LSRE01000002.1, on the reverse strand, counting down.
GCTATCGCGATCCGGTAGATCCAACCGTAGCGGATAGTTGTCTCATTGCCGTAGTTCAAATTCGTTATCACCCACGGTTAGCTCGCCTACCGAGGATCGACTCTCGGAGCCACCGTCGCCGCCGCGCACCACAAACACCGCAGGTCAATACACCTGAATCCGGAAACCTTGCCCACCTTGCACCCGTAGACCGGCCGCACACCGCGACCCCACCGGGTCTGTGATCGCGATCACGTGGATGCGATATCCACGCAACTGTGATCGATCTGTTATCTACCCGGATTGCGTACACGTGCCCAGTGTGGTGCCATTGGGGCTGTTGTTGCAGATGTGACATCTGTGAATTGACTTCACCCAGGGAGACTTCGACATGCCAACCTCCGCACGTACCCACACGTCTCGGCTGCCGCGGACGCTGATCGCGCTGTGTGCCGCTGCGGCGGCGGTCACGCTCGCCGCCGGCCCGGCTGTTGCCGCGCCCGCTCCAGCACCCAAGCCGTCACCTGCGGCGGCTACAGTGGCCCCGCCGCCGGCGCCCCTGATGCGCGTGCCGGTCCCCGGACAGATCCGCACCGGCGAGTTCGCCGACACCAGCCGCGAACTGATCACCCGGGACGGATGGAAGGTGACCGTCTCCAAGTTCGGCGAGAAGCTCGACAGCGTGCCACCGCTGAATCGATCACCCCAGAGCTTCGAAGGATTCAGCTCCGTCGGCGGCGAAGCGAAGATCGAGATCGCCGACGCAAAACACAAGCCTGTCAACAAGATCAAGTCGGCAACCCTCACAACAGGAGTTCAAGTCGGCTGCGCAGTCACCGCTGACAGCCTGACCGTTGGCGGATCCCTATCCAACGCCACCACCGCCTCGATCACCCCCACCGTGACCGCATCCGGCACCGTCACCGGACAAGGCCAAGGCGGCTCCAGCGGCGGCCAAGGCGGCGGCAGCGTCTCCGGCACCGGAACCGGCAGCCTCTCCGGCACCCTCTCCGACACCGTCACCGAAACCGGCAACATCTCCGGCATCCTCAAACCCGGCACCACCAAAGACATCCCGTACGCCAAGAAGGCCGTCGTCGGCCCCAACGCGCAGGTCATGTCCCGCGACATCCGCATCGCCGTGGACAACTGCATCGGCGGCGTCCAAGTCCGCACCTACGCCACCGTCGCCATCAGCACCGACGCCACCGACGACACACTGACCACCTTCGGCAAGCCGATCTTCCTCACCCGCCCCGAACAGAATCGGTAGTCGCGCAAGGCGCGGCGAGTGACGGAGGGCCCGACGCTGTCTTTCGTACCGGGCCCAAGACCCCGGTCAGTCCCGGCGGTACTCCCCCTCGAGCCACGCCACCGTCGGCGGGCTGAACAGCAGGACGAGCACGACGATCGCTGGGGCGAGGAGGGGGTAGCCGAGCAGCGGCGAGCTCTGGGCGAAAGCGCCGCTGATGCCGGTGAAACCGAGCAGCAGGTTGGTGAGCACGCCCACGGTGCGGCCCCAGCGCTTGCCGCGCAGCAGCGCGACGCCGCCGGCGAGCACTGCGGCGCCCATCGGGATCATCCAGAAGGCCAGGCCGTAGGCGCCGGTGGTGGTGGCGGCGCTGCCGGTCAGCCCGCGCACCAGCTCGACGACGCCCACGACCAGCGCGATCGCGCCCTCGAGCGCCACGAGGCCGCCGGCCACGAGGACCGTGCCGGGCGCGGCGGTACGCGTGGCGCCCGAGCGCTTCGCCGTCGAGCGCGTCGCGCGGGGCCGGTCACCGTCGTTGGTCGTCACGGCACCAGGGTATCGGGGCGGCGTGGGTAGGCTGCTCGGTGTGCGCGCCCTGTTGATCTCGAACCCCAACGCCACGTCCATCACCGCGGCGGGACGAGACCTCGTCGCCATGGCGTTGGCGTCCACGCTGGACGTGACCCTGGCGCAGACCGAACACCGCGGTCACGCGGCCGAGCTCGCCGCCGCGGCCCGCGCGGACGGCACCGATCTGGTGATCGTGCACGGCGGCGACGGCACCGTCAACGAGGTGGTGTGCGGAATCCTCGGGCGGGAGGGCCTGCCCGGCGAGGCCGCCCCGGCCGCCCCCGAATCCCTGCCGGCCGTCGCGGTGATCCCCGGCGGGAGTGCGAACGTCTTCGCCCGGTCCCTCGCGGTCCCGCGCAATCCGGAGGAGGCCACCGTCCACCTCACCGACCTGCTGGCGCGCCGCAGCTTCCGGACCATCGGCCTGGGCTGCGCCGACGAGCGCTACTTCCTGTTCAACGCGGGCATGGGCGTCGACGCCGAGGTCATCGCGAACATGGAGGCGCTGCGCGCCAAGGGCAAGGCCGCGACCTCGGGGCGGTACGTGCGCACCTCCATCCGCACCTTCTTCCAGGCGGCGCGACGCGAGCCGCAGCTCACCGTCCACTTGCCGGGCGAGCAGCCGGGCACCTGGCAGGACATCGACGGGGTGCACTTCGCGTTCGTCTCGAACGCGAGCCCGTGGACCTTCCTCAACAACCGCGCCGTCGTCACCAACCCGGGGACCGATTACGGCACCGGGCTGGGCGTGTTCGCGTCGCGCTCGATGCGCACGATCCCGAACCTGATGCTGGTCCGGCAGATGCTCTCGGCCCGCCGCACCAAGGGCCCGACGGTGCGCCATCTCGTCCGGCACGACGACCTGCCCGAGTTGCGCGTGACCAGCGACGTCCCGGTCGCGGCTCAGGTCGACGGGGACCATCTCGGCGAGCGCACCGAGGTGCGGTTCTGGTACTCGCCCGAGCGGATCCGGGTCGTGGCGGACCTGCCCCCGTTGCCGCGCGTGCGCTGACCGGCACGGCGGCGAGCGCAGCCTCCCGGCCGGGGCTTCCCACGGACTCGACATGAGGCCAGCACCACGGGCGGATTGAGCGATTGATCACCAAGCGCAAGAAAACTGTTGCAAACCTGCAGCGTGTGCGGATATTCTTGCGGGCACGCCGCTGAACCGGCAGCAGTGTAGTACACCGCTCGTAGGCACGGTCTCACCGCCCCCGCTGTGAGATAACCCACCTCTGAGTCGGAATCTCTTGACTACTGCCGGGAACGTGGAAATATTCATGACGTAACAACGCGGAAACAGTTCGGTTCCCCCCGCGTTAACAGCCTGGAAATTCGGTGCCGGATCGGCACCTGCGATGAGTGGCGCGCCCGCGCGCCTGAAGGAGTGTACTGACATGGATTGGCGCCACAAGGCCATCTGTCGCGACGAGGATCCCGAGCTCTTCTTCCCCGTGGGGAACAGCGGCCCGGCCATCGCGCAGATCGCGGACGCCAAGCTGGTCTGCAACCGCTGCCCCGTGACCGCCGAGTGCCTGTCCTGGGCGCTGGAGTCCGGTCAGGACGCCGGTGTGTGGGGCGGCATGAGCGAGGACGAGCGTCGCGCGCTCAAGCGTCGCAACGCGCGCACCCGCACGCGCACCGCTGTGTAGGAAGCACCACTCGAAGAGGGCCCGGTGGATCTCCACCGGGCCCTCTTCGTGCGCCGGTCAGGCGGGCTGGAGCGGCACTTGCACCACCGCGTCCGTCCCACCGTCCCAGGTGGTCAGGCGCAGCTCACCGCCCAGCTCGGACGTCACGAGCGTCTGCACGATCTGCAGGCCCAGGCGGTCGGAACCGTCGAGGGTGAAGCCGGGCGGAAGGCCGGCACCGTCGTCCCGGACGGTGACCTCGAGCATCCTGGTGGACCGGTGCGCGAGCAGTTCGACGGTGCCCGACTCCCCCGGCCCGAAGGCGTGCTCGATCGCGTTCTGGATGAGCTCGGTGACGACCATGACCAGCGGCATCGCGCGGTCGGCGTCGAGTAGGCCCACGTCGCCACGCCGCACGACGGTGACCGTCCCCGCGCCCTCGGCCGGCGCGACATCGCCCATGATCGGGATCAGCCGGTCGATCACCTCGTCGATGTCGACGTGTTCGTCCACGCTCATCGACAGGGTCTCGTGTACGAGCGCGATCGATGCGACGCGGCGCACGGACTCCTGGAGGGCGCGCTTGGCCTCGTCGTTGCGCGTGCGGCGGGCCTGCAGCCGGAGCAGGGCCGAGACCGACTGGAGATTGTTCTTCACCCGGTGATGGATCTCCCGGATGGTCGCGTCCTTGGAGATCAGGGCGCGGTCGCGGCGCTTGAGCTCCGTCACGTCGCGGAGCAGCACGGCGGCGCCTGCCGGCCGGCCGTTCGGATGCAGGCCGAGCACGCGCAGTACGACGGTCACGCCGCCCTTCGTCAGCTCGATCCGCGAGCCCTCCCCGCGCTGCAACGCACCGTCGAGCGCGACGGCCAGGTCCTCCGATTCGAAGGAGTCCCCCACCAGCTCCGCGGTGACCTCCACCAGACCACTGCCCTCGAGGTCGCTGGGCGCGCCCATCCGACGGTAGGCCGATTGCGCGTTCGGGCTCGCGAACACGACCTTGCCCTGCGCGTCGACTCGGACGAAACCATCGCCGGCCCGGGGTTCCGCCTCGCCGGTGGGCAGCTCCTCCCGCTCGGGGAAGGTGCCCTCGGCGACCATCGTGCACAGGTCGTCGGCGCACTCGGTGTACGCGACCTCGAGCGGGCTGGGAGTGCGCGGGTGGGTGACGTTGAAGTCACGGGTGAGGACGGCCACGACCCCGCCGTCCGAGGACACCGGGACCGCCTCGCGTCGCACCCGGGAGGGGCCCGTCCAGGCCGGGGTCACGCCACGCACCACCACGGCGCCCTCGAACGCGGCGTGCAGCGTGGGGGCCTCCCAGGGCGGGACGACGACGCCGACACCGTCGGAGTCGTAGACGGTCGAGGTCGTGTTGGGGCGGCACTGCGCGATGCAGATGTACGACGGGTCGGTCCGGTCGCCCTCCGGGTCGTTGCGCACCCACAGCCGCAGGTCCGCGAACGACAGATCGGCGAGCAGCTGCCACTCGCCGGCGATGCGCTGCAGGTGGCGCGCGGCACGGCCGGGGAGGTCCGTGTGGATCGCCAGGAGGTCGGCGAGGGAGGCCATGGGACCGCCTTTTTGTCGTCGTCGGTGCCGTCGTGAAACAATAGCCGGTACTGCGAATGAGCTCGGGACAGGAAGGAGACCGCCATGGGAAAGCGTGGACGTAAGAAGCGCGGGCGCAAGAAGAACGCCGCCAACCACGGCAAGCGTCCGAACTCCTGAGCCATCAGGGATTCACCGCACTTGCGCACGAGGGCCCGCCGACGCGATGTCGGCGGGCCCTCGTCATGTGTGCGGACCGGTCACTCCGGGCGGAATCGCACCTCGGTGTGCCGGATGCTGATCGTCAGCCGCTCGCGCAGCCCCTCGGGGGCGCGCTCACCGCCGCACTTGCGGTTCACGAGCGACTTGATCTGCTGCTCGATGCCGTAGTGCGACAGGCACTGCGAGCAGCCGTCGATGTGCGCCTTGAGCCGCTCCTTCGCGGCGGAGTCGCACTCGTTGTCCAACAGCAGCCAGACGTCCGCCATCACGGCGGAACAGTCGAGCTCGAGGTCCGGGTTCCCGTCCGACGAATAGGTCACTTCTCCACCTCCTGATCGGCGGCGTCGACCTCGTCGTCGGCGGCGCCCCGCAGGAACCCTCGCTCCCGCGCGACCCCCTCCAGCTCGGCACGCAGCTGACGCCGGCCGCGGTGCAGCCGCGACATCACCGTGCCGATGGGGGTTCCCATGATGTCCGCGATCTCCTTGTACGGGAAGCCCTCCACATCGGCGTAGTACACCGCCATGCGGAAGTCCTCCGGGAGCTTCGAGAGCGCTTCCTTGATCTCGTCATCGGGCAGCGCGTCCAGGGCCTCGATCTCCGCGGAGCGCAGGCCGGTGGAGCTGTGCTCCGCCGTGGCCGCGAGCTGCCAGTCGGTGATCTCGTCCGTGGGGTACTGCGCCGGCTGCCGCTGCTTCTTGCGGTAACCGTTGATGTACGTGTTGGTGAGGATGCGGTACAGCCACGCCTTGAGGTTGGTGCCCTTCTTGAAGCTGCGGAAGGCGCTGTAGGCCTTCACGTAGGTCTCCTGGACCAGATCCTCCGCGTCCGCCGGGTTGCGGGTCATCCGCAGCGCGGCGCCGTACAGCTGGTCGAGCAGCGGCAGCGCCTCGGCCTCGAAACGCGCCGTCAGCTGCTCGGGCGTCTCGGTCGTCTCGTCGGGCGCCGAGTCCAGTTCCGCTACGTCCGCGTTCTCCCGGTCGGTCATACCGACGAAGGCTACCGGTCGCTCGAGGACCGCTGCTCCGCTACCTGCACTCACGACCTCTGCAACAGCGCGGTCCGCCCGCTTGTTCCCGTGCCGTCCGGATCAACCCAGCCGGAGCCGGACCATGGGCAGACCGTCGACGGGGTGCTGCACCGCCTTCTCGATCGCGCCCCGCAGCCGCTCCCACGCCACCGGGTGCGCGGTGCGGTACCGCTCGAGCACCTCGTCGGAAGCCGTGGGGTCCAGCAGTTCGGCGCGCGCCGCTCGGTCCCGGTTCCCGACGGTGACCCGGCAGTCCGGGTGAGCGCGCAGGTTGCGGTACCACTGCGCGGTCTCACCGAAGCCGCTGCACACCACCACGGTGTCCACGTCCGGCCGATCGACCACCTCGAGCACCACGTACCGCGGCTCGCCGGACTTCCGGCCGACGTGTTCGATCATCACCATCCGCGGGCCCATCAACCGCCCCAGCCCGTGCTGGAACAGCCAGATCGGCGCGCGCACCAGCCGGCGGGTCCGCAGCGCCCGCGCCGCCAGCGCGGAGGGACTCAGGTTCTCGGCGATCCATCCCACGTCCGTCGACGGTACGCCGCAATCCGGGGCCCCGGGTACCGTCGGGCTCCCCCCTCGATCCGTCCTCTCCCCGCCGTTCCGTCCCCTCCCCACCAGTTCACCGCCCGCTCCCCCCGATCCGTTCCCTCCCCTCGAAACAACGGGCGTTTCGGTGGGGAGGGAACGATTCGGGTGGAGGGAGAAGCGTCCAACCTGACTGTGCTCGACGTCGTCATACGCCCAGAACACGGAGGCGGCTTCGTTTCGTCGTGCGAGTCTTCATACCGTTCGTCCACCACGAGTCCACCTGATTGACTGGGCGGCATGGGGAAGAAGAACGCGGCGGCGACGCCGGCGATCGCGGCGCTGCAGGCGGCGGGGATCGAGTTCCGGGTGCACGCGTACGAGCACGATCCGCGGGCCGAGTCCTTCGGCGGCGAGGCGGCGCAGGCATTGGGGAACGACCCGGCGCGGGTGTTCAAGACGCTGGTCATCACAGACGGGAAGCAGCTCGCCGTGGCGATCGTGCCGACCTCCGGCAAGCTCAGCCTCAAGGCCGCGGGCGCTGCGCTGGGCCTGCACCGACCGGCCATGGCCGACCCCACTGACGTGCGACGGGTCACCGGCTACGTGCTCGGCGGGGTGTCCCCGCTCGGGCAGCGCAGGCGGTTGCCGACAGCCGTCGACGAGTCCGCACTGGGCTTCGAGACCGTCTTCTGTTCGGCCGGCCGACGGGGCCTGGAGGTGGAGCTGGCACCGTCGGACCTCGTGGCCGCGACGTCCGCCGTGCTCGCGCCCCTCGCCGCCCCGTGACCGGGCGTGGTAGTCAATAGGTGAGTGCGGGCGGGCAAGGCGGGTTTGGCGGTGGCCGCGCCGGAAAGTAGGTTCGTGATATGGCCAGCTACTTCGTCACGGGCGGGACGGGCTTCATCGGCCGTGCCGTGGTGGCGCGGCTCGCCGCCGCGGAGCACGGGAGCACGATCTACCTGCTGGTGCGCGACGCGTCACTGCCGAGGTTCGAGCGGCTGATCGCGGACCTCGGCCACGAGTTGGCGCCGCAGGTCGTGCCGGTGGCGGGCGATGTCACGGAGCCGGGCCTCGGCATCACCCCCGGAGACCTGCCCGAGCACGTCGACCACGTGATCCACCTCGCCGCCGTCTACGACATGGAGGCGCCGGAGGAGATCCAGCAGCTCACCAACGTCGGCGGCACCCGCAACACCCTGGAACTGGCGGAGCGGCTCGGCGCGACGATGCACCACGTGTCCTCGCTCGCGGTGGCCGGAAACCACGAGGGGTGGTTCGCCGAGTCCGACTTCGACGTCGCCCAGGACTTCCCCACCCCCTACCACCGCACCAAGTACGAGGCGGAGCGGCTCGTCCGCGGCTCGTCCGTGCCCTGGCAGGTCTACCGCCCGTCCATCGTGGTGGGCGACTCGATGACGGGGGCGATCGACAAGATCGACGGCCCGTACTACTTCTTCCCGTTCCTGCGCCTGATGGGCACGATCCCGCACCACCTGCACGTCCCGTTCGCCAACCTCGGGTACACGAACATCGTGCCGGTCGACTTCGTCGCCGCCGCTCTGGTCGCACTGGTGACCGCTCCGCCGGCGCCGGGCACCGTCTACCACCTGGCGGACCCCAAGGGCCAGAGCATGGCCGCGATCTACGAGGCGATCGCGCCCGCGTTCTCCGGCCCCAAGACGCTGCCGCTGCCCAGCGCGCCGCTGGGCGAGTTGGCCGCGCGCATCGGGCGCCGTAACGAGGTGCGCGCGTTCCGGGACACCGTCGCCCGCCAGATCGGGATCCCGCCGTCGATCCTGGATCACCCGTTCTACAACACCCGCTTCGACTCGGAGGCCAGCTACCGGGTGCTGAGCCGACTCGGGGTGGCGCTGCCGCGCCTGAAGTCCTACGGTCCCCGCCTGTTCCGCTACTGGGCCGAGCACCTCGATCCCGCCAGAAACCGCCGCGACGACCCCCGCGGCCCGCTCGTGGGCAAGCACATCCTGCTCACCGGGGGGTCCTCGGGCATCGGCCGCGAGGCCGCGAAGCAGGCAGTGCTCAAGGGCGCGAACGTGTTCATCGTCGCCCGCAAGCCCGAGGACCTCGCCGACGCGGTGCTGCGCATCGAGGCGGAGCCGGGGCTGCCCGGTGTCCCGAAGGGCATCGTCCGGCCCTACCAGTGCGATGTGACCGACCCGGAGGCCGTGCGCACCACCGTCGCTCAGATCCTCGCGGAGCACGGCCACGTCGACGTCCTGGTCAACAGCGCCGGGCGATCGATCCGGCGCGCGACCGTCGACTCGGTCGACCGCGCCCACGACTACCAGCGCACGATGGCCGTGAACTACTTCGGCGCCGTGTACCTGATCCTGGAACTGTTGCCGCACATGGTCGCCCGCAAGTCCGGGCACGTGGTCAACGTGTCGTCGATCGGCGTGCAGGTGCGCGGGCCGCGGTTCGCGGCGTACATCGCCTCGAAGTCGGCGCTCGAGGCGTTCAGCGACATCACCGCGGCCGAGACGATGTCGGACCACGTGACCTTCACCAACATCCACATGCCGCTCACCCGCACCCGGATGATCGAGCCGACCGACGCCTACGACAACGCCATGGCGCTGTCGGTGGAGAAAGCCGGCCAGATCGTGGTGCGCGCCATCGTCGAGCGGCCGCGCCGCATCGACACCCCGCTGGGCACACTCGCCCAGTTCGGCCAGTTCCTCTCGCCGCGGATCGCCGCCGCCGCGCAGCACCAGGGCTATCTGCTCTTCCCCGAGTCCGCCGGTTCGGACGACGACGGGGCCGGCGCCGCGCAGGTCGTGGAAGTCGATGTGGCCGAGGTGGATACGCCGCGCGGTCGGCTCGCCGCCACGAAGGACCTGTCGAAGGACATCTCCACCGCGGCGGTCAGCCCGCTGTTCGGCATCTCCGGTGATCAGGGCCTGCGCCGCCTCGCCCGCAAGACCCTCAACCGCCTCCCCGGCATCAACTGGTAGCGCCGGACTCCATCGTGTGCGCAGGCGCGAGCAGCGTCCGCGGCGTGACGCCGGTCAGCGCGCGCACCTCGCGGGTCAGGTGGGCCTGGTCCGCGTAGCCCGACGATGCCGCCGCGACGCCGAGCGCGTCGCCCGCACGGATCAGGGTCACCGCGCGCTGGAACCGGAGGATCCGCGCGAGGGTCTTCGGGCCGTAGCCGAACGATCGCCGGGCCAGACGGTGCAGCGCCCGCTCCCCGAGCCCGGCCTCCGTCGCGATGCCGGCGACGGGGCGCCCCGTCTCGAGCCGGGCCGCGATCCCGGTGATCCGTCGGTCGAGGACCACGTCGTCGAGGAGCTGCGCCGCGATCTCCTCGGGGTCGTGCGAGACCTTCAGCCGGCGGCGCGGGAGGACCTCGGCCAGGGGGACGCGCACGCCGGTGAGCTCGTCGGCGGCGACGCCCAGCAGCTGCGGGAGAACACCGGGCGGGAACCGCAGGCCGTCGAGTCGCGCACCGTCGGACCTCATGACGTGCGCCGCGACGGCGTCCGGACCGGCGACGACGGGCGCGCCGTCGATCACGATGACGTCCATGCAGCCGTCGGGCAGGATCAGCGCGGTCCCGGCGCTCCCCGTCGAGGACCACCGGACCGCGCCGGGGATCCTCGACGCGCGTTCGCGGTACACGCAGTCGAGTATGTCCGAAACCTTCAAGACCCGTCGGCACCACCGCGCATACGGTGATCCCATGACTGAACGCCTGCGCTTCGACGCCATCGGCATGGTCGCGGACGACCTCGCCGCCACCCTCGCCTTCTACCGCCTGCTCGGCCTGGACATTCCCGACGGTGCCGAGCACGAGCCGCACGTGGAGGCACAGCTGCCCGGCGGGATGCGGCTGATGTGGGACACCGCCGCGGTGATCCGGACGATGGAGCCCGACTGGGTGAAGCCGACGGGCCAGAGCGCCACGCTGTGTGTGCTCTGCGCCTCGCCCGCCGTGGTCGACGAGGTGTACGCGGAGCTTCTCGCTGCCGGCCATCCCGGTGCGATGGCACCCTTCGACGCGCCGTGGGGACAGCGGTACGCGGGCGTGCTCGACCCGGACGGGTACCAGGTGCAGTTGTTCGCGTGGCAGTAGCGTCGGAGACGACACACGGGATGTGTTGGGGCGCCTATCGTGGGGGACGAACCCGTTCCGTCCCCCACGAGGAGATCCGACATGGTCGACGTCCAGTACGCAGTCACGAACCCGGCGACCGGCGAGGTGCTGCAGACCTACCCGACCGCTGAGCCCGCCGAGGTCGAGGCCGCGCTCGACGCCGCCTCGCGCGCCGCGCGCACCTGGCCGCAGGAATCCACCGTCGCCGAGCGCGCGGCCCTCGTCCGGCGCGTCGCCGAACTGCACACCGAGCGCCGGGAGATGCTCGCCGGAATCATCCAGCGGGAGATGGGAAAGCCGCTCGAGGACGCGTTGGGCGAGGTCGACTTCTCGGCGGCGATCTACACGTACTACGCCGACAACGCGGAGCGCTTCCTCGCCGATCAGCCGCTGGAGTTGTTGGAGGGCGAGGGTTCGGCGGTGATCCGCCGCTCCCCGATCGGCGTGCTGTTCGGGATCATGCCGTGGAACTTCCCGTACTACCAGGTGGCGCGGTTCGCGGGCCCGAACCTGGCGGCGGGCAACACGATTCTGCTCAAGCACGCACCGCAGTGCCCCGAATCGGCGGAGGCGATGCAGCTGATCTTCACCGAGGCCGGCCTGCCGTCGGGCGCGTACGTGAACATCCGGGCGACCAATGAGCAGGCCGCCGACATCATCGCGGACCCCCGCGTCGCCGCGGTGTCACTGACCGGCTCGGAGCGGGCCGGAGCGGCGGTCGCGGAGGTCGCCGGCCGGAACCTCAAGAAGTGCGTCCTCGAGCTGGGCGGTTCGGACCCGTTCATCGTGCTCTCCACCCACGATCTGGACGCGACGGTCGACGCCGCGGTCGCAGGCCGTCTCGACAACACCGGCCAGTCCTGCAATGCGGCCAAGCGGTTCATCGTGGCCGCCGACCTGTACGACGACTTCGTCGCGAGGTTCACCGCGAAGATCCTCGCCGCGGGCGAGGGCATCGCGCCGCTGTCCTCGGAGCGCGCCGCGATCGGGCTCGAACAGCAGGTCAACAGCGCCGTGGAGGCGGGCGCGCACCTCGCCATCGAGGGGCAGCGCGACGGTGCCTTCTACCCGCCCGCCGTCCTCACGAACGTCACGGAGGACAACCCCGCGTTCCGGCAGGAGCTGTTCGGTCCCGTCGCCACGGTCTACCGCGTGGAGGGCGAGGGCGAGGCGCTGGCACTCGCCAACGACACCCCGTTCGGCCTCGGGTCCTACGTGTTCACCACCGATCCCGAGCAGGCCGCCCGCGTCGCCGACCGGATCCAGGCGGGCATGGTGTTCGTCAACGGTGTGCTCGCCGAGGGAGCCGAACTGCCCTTCGGCGGCGTGAAGCGCTCCGGGTTCGGCCGCGAGATGGGCCCGCTGGGAATCGAGGAGTTCCTCAACAAGAAGCTGATCCGCACCATCACGTAGCTCGACGGGGCGGTTGCCGGTTCAGGCCGGGAGCCGCCCCTCGGCGACGTCGATCACCCACTGCGGGGTCGTCTTGCCCTCTTGTCGATCGATGTTCACAAGGATGCTGGCGCTCGCCTGGCGTGCCTCAGGGGTTCGACCCCGAAGCTCGAAATCAGCCTCGTCCCGCTCACGGGCACTGTCTTCGATGCTCGTCATCGCCGGGCGCCTTTCTTTCTGTTGATATTGTTGCGCCTTCGGGAGCCGATCGCCACCACACGCAGGATTTCCCGCTCGCTCGTGGTCACGAGCGGGGACACGGACAGCGCATCCAGAATCCGTAGTCCGAACGCTTGCCCGATGTCGTCGGACTTCAACGACTGCTCCGCAGCCCACTCGAACCGTTTCCACCATTCGGTGCGCGCCTCATGCTCTGCTTTCAGCAGGCGATCCATCTGCTCCGACCGTTGCCTCTGCCACAGCGTCCCGACCACACCGACAGCGGTCAGCCCCGCCACGATCAGCATCACCCAGTAGTGTGCCGCCATCGCCCCCTCCCCCAAGGGTTCGATTTCTTCGATGCTCCGCAGCGTAGATCGAGGGTCCGACAGGTTCCGTCAGAGCAGGCTGAGCTGGCCGGGCCCGGAGCCGGGCTCGGTGCGCTCGATGAGGGCGGCACCATCGTTCTTGACGGAGTTGACCAAGGCGGACACCGGGCGGATCTCGATGCGCTCGGCCACGTCGAGGGCGGGCGGGAGCAACAGCGCCGGGTCGACGGGACCGTCGGGATCGAGCCACTGGTCGAACAGTTCGGGGGTGAGTACGAGCGGCATCCGGTCGTGCACCGCGCGCAGCGGGCCGACGGAGTCCGTGGTCAGCACCGTCGCCGAGAGGACGGGCGGCACGTCGAGCCCGGCGTCGGCGGGACGCCACACCGACCACAGTCCCGCGATGTACATCCGGGTGCCGTCCTGCGGGGTCAGGTACATCGGCTGCTTGCGCGGCTTCTTGCCATCCGGGTCGAGCACCTGCCACTCGTACCAGCCGTCCATCGGGATCAGGCAGCGCTTGTTCTTGATCGCGGTGCGGAACGCCGGCTTCTCCGCGACGGACTCCGCGCGCGCGTTGAACAGCGGCGGGCCGCTCAGCGACTTCTGCCAGTGCGGCAGCAGCCCCCAGCGCATCGCGCGCAGCCGCCGGGTCGGGGCATCGTCGGGCTGCTCGCGCGAGTGCCGCGCGACGACGGTGACGATGGTCGTCGTGGGCGCGACGTTGTAGCCCGGCACGTCGAGCTCGACGCCCTCCGTCTCGTCCACCGCGTCGATCTCGCCCGCCAACAGCGCCGGATCCGTGGTCACCGCGTACCGTCCGCACATCGGACTACTCCTCGAAGCTGTCGAACACGCGCCGGGGCCCGACGCCGGTGGTGGCCAGGGCGTCGTGCGGGTTCGCGAGTGCGCAGGAAGCCATGGACAGGCAGCCGCAGCCGATGCAGTCGGTGAGGTTGTCGCGCAGGCGGGTCAGTTCGTCGATCCGGTGGGACAGATCGTCGTGCCAGTAGCGCGAGAGGCGCTCCCAGTCCGTCCGCGTGGGCGTGCGGCCGTTCGGCAGCGTCTCGAGCGCCTCGCGGATCGTGGACAGGGGGATGCCCACGCGGTGGCTGATCCGGATGAACGCGACGCGGCGCAGCATCTCCCGCGGATACCTCCGCTGGTTGCCGGAGGTCCTGCGTGCGGTGATCAGCCCCTCGCGCTCGTAGAAGTGCAGCGCAGACACCGCCACGCCACTGCGGGCGGCGAGCTGTCCGACGCTGAACTCCCGAGTGGTCTCCACACCCCGGATTCTACCTGAACATTAGTTCAGAGATCAGCGCGCCTTCGGGGCCGCCGACGACGGTGCAGCCGGCTTCGCCGACGGCGCGGCCGGCTTGGCCGACGCGGGCGCGCCCGGCTTCGCAGAGGCCGGCGCCGCGGGCTTCGCCGACCCGCTCGCGGCGGGAGCGGGGGCCGCCTGCTGCGGCTCCGGCGGGTTCTTCAGGATGGTGCTCTGCACGCGAAGCAGATCGACGGCCAGCTGATCGTCGGCACCCACGAAGGGGGCGGCCTCGCGGGACTGGCGCCCACCGCGCAGCGACATGGTGACTCCGTTGACCACGCCGGTGTACTGCCGTGACTGCAGGTACTCGACCTGGTTGCCGCGCTTGCTCTTCTGCGTGAACTCGAGGCCCAGGCCACCGGGGATGCCGGTCGCGGCGATCTCGCGCACGGTGACCTCATTGACGACGCCGTCCTTGACGGCCTTGAACGACGCGCACTTCGGGAGCGCGGCGCGCAGCGGCGCCACATCGATCGCGAACTTGGAGACCACCATCGACCAGGTGGTCCCACGCGAGCTTCCGTTGGTCTGCGCCGTGTCGGTGCCCTTGGGGATCGGCAGGCCCGCGTAGAGCACCTTGCAGTCGGCCGGATCGACCTTGGCGGTGTTCAGCGACGCCCACGCGCCGTTCCAGCCCGCGGCCGCACCGGACAGCACGGCACCGCCGAAGTCCATCGAGTCGGGGAGGTTGCCGGAACCGATGACCAGCTCGCCGGCCTTGTTCTTCGGCGGCTCCGCCGGCTTCGGATCGGCCGACGCGACGGGCGCGAGGAGCCCCGCGACGGTCGCCACAGCGGCGAAGGTGGCAGCCGTCGAGACAGCCCTGCCCACGGACGTACGATTACGCTTCATCGAGGATCTCCCGGCGGTGATGACCTGACCTGTTCTGCCCAGCAAGGTAGCACGCGGTGAGGTCGCCCTCATGTGCGAGGATGGGCCGGTGGACCTGTTGGAGCTGTGGCCTGCGCCCTTCGCCGTCGGCCCGGTGACGGGCACGATCGCCCTCCCGGGCTCGAAGTCGATCACTAATCGCGCGTACATCCTGGCCGCTCAGGCACCGTCCGCCTCGACGCTGACGAACGCCCTCCGCAGCCGCGACACCGACCTCATGGCCGCCGCGTTGCAGACCCTCGGAGCCGAGGTCGCGTTCGCGGGCGGGACCACGGTCACCGTCACCGGCGGTCCGCTGCACGGCGGCGCCGTCGACTGCGGACTCGCCGGCACCGTGATGCGCTTCCTCCCCTCCCTCGCGGCCGGGGCGCGCGGCACCGTCGACTTCGACGGTGACCCGCAGGCCCGGGCCCGGCCACTGGGCACGGTGCTCGACGCGCTGCGCGGGCTCGGCGCCCGGATCGACGGCGACGGGCTGCCCTTCACCGTCCACGGCGACGGACCGATCCGCGGCGGCACCGTCACCATCGACGCGTCGGCGAGCTCCCAGTTCGTCTCGGGCCTGCTGCTCAGCGCGCCGAGCTTCGTCGAGGGTGTCGTGGTGCACCACGACGGCAAGCCCGTCCCGTCCATGCCGCACATCGACATGACCGTCGA
Organism: Tsukamurella pseudospumae; assembly: GCF_001575205.1. GTDB lineage: Bacteria > Actinomycetota > Actinomycetes > Mycobacteriales > Mycobacteriaceae > Tsukamurella > Tsukamurella pseudospumae. The sequence continues at coordinate 239,022 of NZ_LSRE01000002.1, read as the reverse complement.
CATGCTGCGCACCGCGGGCGCCGAGGTCGACACCTCCGAGGCGAACACCTGGCGCGTCGCGCCTGGCGGGATCCGCGCGCACGACTGGACGGTCGAGCCGGACCTGTCGAACGCCACCGTCTTCCTCGCGGCGGCGGCGGTCACCGGCGGCGCCGTGACCGTCCCGCACTGGAACCCGGCGTCGACGCAGCCGGGTGTGCAGTTCGCCGACATCCTCACGGCGATGGGGGCCGGGGTCTCGTACGCCGACGGTGCGATCATCGCCAGTGGGACCGGCGCCCTGCACGGTGTGGACTGGGATCTGCGCGACATCGGCGAGCTCACGCCCACCGTCGCCGCGCTTGCGGCCCTGGCGGATTCACCGTCGCACCTGCGGGGCATCGCTCACCTGCGCGGCCACGAGACCGACCGGCTCGCCGCGCTCACCGCCGAGATCACCGCGCTCGGCGGGCGCTGCACCGAGACCGAGGACGGCCTGCACATCGAGCCGGCGACGCTGCACGGCGGCGTCTGGCACAGCTACGCCGACCACCGCATGGCCACCGCGGGCGCGATCCTGGGGCTGGTCACCGAGGGCGTGCAGGTCGAGGACATCGCGACGACGGGCAAGACCATGCCCGACTTCCCCGCCATGTGGAACACGCTGCTGGGCAACCGGTCGTGAGCCAGCTCGTTGGGTAAGCGCGAGTACGACGAGACCGATGTCCGGGTGCGCCCGGGCAAGAGCAGTCGTCCACGCACCAAGAACCGGCCCGACCACAGCGACGCCGAGACGGCGATGGTCGTCTCCGTGGACCGCGGCCGCTGGGGTTGCGCCCTCGGCGGCGCCCCGGAACGGGTGATCACCGCCATGCGGGCCCGCGAGCTGGGCCGCTCCCCCATCGTCGTCGGGGACTCGGTCGGCGTCGTCGGCGACCTGACCGGCCGCAAGGACACCCTGGCGCGGATCGTCCGGGTCGACGAGCGGAAGACGGTGCTGCGCAGGACCGCCGACGACACCGACCCGTACGAGCGGATCGTCGTCGCCAACGCCCACCAGCTGCTCATCGTGACCGCGCTCGCGGACCCGCCGCCGCGCACCGGCTTCGTCGAGCGCACCCTCATCGCCGCCTACGCGGGTGGACTGACGCCGGTACTGTGCCTGACCAAGGGCGACCTGGCCGACGCGGAGGAGTTCACCGCCGCGTTCGCCGACCTCGACCTGACGGTGATCGCCGCCGGCCGCGGCGACCCGCTCGACGAGGCGCACGATCTGCTGACCGGACGCGTCACCGCGCTCATCGGGCACAGCGGCGTCGGGAAGTCGACTCTGGTCAACCGCCTCGTGCCGGATGCCAACCGCGCCACCGGCGTCGTGTCCGGAGTGGGCAAGGGGCGGCACACGTCCACACAGTCCGTGGCGCTGTGGCTGCCCGCGGGCGGCTGGGTGGTCGACACCCCCGGTATCCGCAGCTTCGGGCTCGCGCACATCTCCACCGACGACGTGGTCGCGGCCTTCCCCGACCTGGCGGAGGCCGTTCTCGATTGTCCTCGCGGGTGTACACATCTCGGTCCGCCCGCCGATCCTGAGTGCGCCCTCGACGGACTGGAGGGGACGGCGCACCGTCGGGCGATGGCGGTCCGCGGCCTGCTGGCCGACCTGACCGCCACCCCCGACTGGGCCTGACGGCTCGCGGATTCCCCCGGCGCACGGGCGAGTTCGGCGCTATGCTCGTGCAAATCCGGTGAGCGAGGCGGTGGGATGGCGATCATCAATCAGGGCTTCGGCGGCCGGCGGCGCCGGGACGATCCCGCGTTGCCGCCCGGGCAGACTCTGGTGGAGGACTGGCCCGTACTCTCGGCCGGGCCCACACCACAGGTGAGCACGGAGCGGTTCGAGTTCTCCGTGTACACCGAGACCGGCGAGAAGCACTCCTGGGACTGGGACGGACTGCTCGCGCTGGGCGTGGAGGACATCACCACCGACATCCACTGCGTGACGCACTGGACCAAGCTCCAGATGCCCTGGCGCGGAGTGCCACTCGATGCGATCTTCGAGAACATCGAGACCACACAGGATTTCGTCATGACGCACAGCTACGGCGGCTACACCACGAACGTGCCGCTCGACGAACTCCTGGACGGCCAGGCGTGGATCGCCATCGAGGCCGAGGGCGCGCCGCTCGACCCCGAGCACGGCGGTCCCGCACGGCTTCTCGTGCCGCACCTGTACTTCTGGAAGAGCGCCAAGTGGATCCGCGCGCTGCAGATGATGCCCGACGACGAGCCCGGTTTCTGGGAGCAGAACGGCTACCACCTGCACGGCGACCCGTGGAGCGAGGAGCGGTACTGGTGACCGCGCGGCGGGTGGCCTGGCACCGGGCGCGGCTGGTCGAGGCGAGCGCCGAGACCGCAACGGCCCGGCGACTGACGTTCGAGGTGCCCACCTGGCCGGGCAACGACGCAGGCGCACACGTCGACCTGCGGCTCACCGCACCCGACGGCTACCAGGCGTCCCGGTCCTACTCGATCGCGTCGTCCGGCTCCGGCACCCGGCTCACGCTGGTGGTGGCCGAGGTCGCCGACGGCGAGGTCTCCCCCTACCTCGTGCGCGACCTCGCGGTGGGCGACGAGGTGGAACTGCAGGGGCCGCTGGGCCGCTACTTCATCTGGAGGCCGGACGATCCCGCGCACGCCGGCCCGGTGCAGCTGATCGGGGGCGGCTCGGGCGTGGTGCCGCTGATCCCCATGGCCGCGGCCAACGAGGGCGCGGAGCGACCCGTCGAGTTCCGGCTGCTGTACTCCTTGCGGACGGGGGCCGACGCCTTCTTCGGCGCCGAGCTCGCCGGGTTCGAACGCACCCGCGTCGATGTCGTGCGGACTCGCGAGTCCGACGGTGCCCGCCCCGCGGGCCGGCTCACCCAGGACGAGTTCGCGGAGGCGACGATTCCCGCAGCGCAGTCCCCAGCACTGTTCGTGTGCGGGCCGACGCCCTTCGTCGAGACGGTCGCAGCGTGGGCGGTATCGCTGGGGCACGCCGCGTCGGCGATCCGCACCGAACGATTCGGAGGTGGTTGATCATGGCCGAACTGGACGGGAACGCCGCGGCGGGGCCGCTGGCGGAGGTCTTCGGCGTCGACCTGAGCGCGGCCGCCGCCGAGTGCGCCGGCTGCGGCGCCCACGGCGAGATCGCGATCGCGCGGGTCTTCGCCACGGCGATGGGCCTGGTCATGCGCTGCCGCGCGTGCGAGGCGGTGCTCGCCGTCCTCGTGTCCCGAGACGGACGGTGGCGATGCCGGCTGACCGGCATCGCCACCCTCGATCTGCGGTGATCCCCGCGCCCGGACGTCAGCCGAGGCGCGGGGCGATGATCACGCCGTCGCCCGCTTGGGCAGCTTCCAGCCGGGCCGCGGGAAGTGGCAGGTGTAGCCGTCCGGGTACTTCTCGAGGTAGTCCTGATGCTCCGGCTCGGCGTTCCAGAACGGCGCCGGCGCCTCGATCGTGGTGACGGCCTTGCCCGGCCACAGCCCCGAGGCGTCGACATCGGCGATGGTGTCGCGCGCCACCTTCTCCTGCTCCTCGCTCAGCGGGAAGATCGCGGAGCGGTAGCTCGAGCCCCGGTCGTTGCCCTGCCGGTCCTTCGTGGACGGGTCGTGGATCTGGAAGAAGAACTCCAGCACGTCGCGGTAGCTGGTCTTCGCCGGATCGAACACGATCTCGACCGCCTCCGCGTGACCGGGATGGTTGCGGTACGTGGCGTGGTCGTTGCTGCCGCCGGTGTAGCCCACCCGCGTGGCCTCGATGCCCGGCTGCTTGCGGAGCAGGTCCTGCATCCCCCAGAAACAGCCGCCCGCCAGCACCGCGGTCTCGCGGCCGGGGGTGGTGGTGATGGTGCCGTTGTCAGTCATATCAGCTCCTAGTCCGGCTCTTCCCCGATGGCTTCGGGGCGCCACCGATCTCAACAACGACGGTACCCGGCGCATTCCGGCCGCGGACGTCGACGGCGGCGCGCGGTCCGGGCGGCCGGAGCGGGCGGGCGGAGCGGCTGCGGGCGGGCGGGCCGCCCGGGCGAATCGGGGGCGGGAAGCCATCCGCACCCGAAATGCGCGGGCTCTCGAATTGCGCCGTCTCGAACTCCGGGCTCGGGGCGTGCCGGGCGTGCCGTCCGGTCCGGTCCGTACTCGGGATGGTCGCTGAGAAGTGACCTCCAGCGGCGCCGCCCCTGTGCGACCTGGGACTTCCCTGCCCGGCGCCGCTCAGGGCTACATCTCAGCGGTCATCCTGGTGAGAAAGACGCTGTTGGGGTCCGCGATGTACCCACCGAAGGGCGGGCACACCGCGAAGCCGTGCGCGACGTAGAGGGCGCGAGCCGGCGCGAAGAACTCCTGGCTGCCGGTCTCGAGCGACACCCGCTCGAGACCGCGTGCGCGTGCGTCGTCGAGGACGTGCCGGAGCAGTAGTCGCCCGATGCCGAGACCGCGCGCGGCAGGAGCCACGCGCATGCTCTTGACCTCCTCATGATCGGGCTCGACCGCCGCGAGTGCGACGGTGCCGGCGAGCTCGCCGTCCCGGTGCAACGTCCACAGGCGAACACCCGGGGCGCGGAGCGCAGCGAGGTCGAGGGCGTGCCGGCTCTCCGGCGGTGCGGTCGGCTCCATGTCGCGCAGGTGGGCGAGGAGGAAGTCCGCAAGGGCCGGGTCGTCGAGGTCCGCGCGCGTGATCGAGATGTCCATGTCCGATCGAGGCTAGACCGGCTGGGACTGCGGCGGGTGGAAGACTCTCCTGCGGAGGGATCACCCGACGGTGTGCGCCGCGCACCGCCCACGGACTGGAGGACGATGCGCATGACGGCGGACGGACACCCCGAGGTCGCGACCGACGCGGGCGTGGTCCGGGGCCGCTGGCGGCCGACGACGGGCGGGCGGGGTGCGCCGCGGTCCGCGGCGTTCCTGGGTATCCCCTTCGCGGAGCCGCCCGTGGGTGACCTGCGGTTCGCCGCCCCGGTCCCGAAGGCGCCGTGGGAGGGCGTGCTCGACGCGGCGGCGTACGGGGCCACCGCGCAGCGCGGCGACCCCGGAGTCGTGCTCATTCCCGAGCCGTCGATCCCCGGGGACTCGACGCTCAACGTCAACGTCTTCACGCCCTCGCCGGAACGCCCGGCCGTCGGTGCCGGCCTGCCCGTGCTGGTCTGGATCCACGGCGGCGGCTACTTCGCAGGCTCCCCCGCGAGCCCCTGGTACGACGGGCGGAACTTCAACCGCGACGGCGTGGTCACGGTGACGATCTCCTACCGCCTCGGCTTCGACGGCTTCGGGTGGATCGAGGACGCACCGTCGAACCGCGGGGTGCGGGACTGGCTCGCAGCGCTGGATTGGGTGCGGCGCAACATCGCCGCGTTCGGTGGCGACCCCGGCCGCGTCACGATCGCCGGACAGTCCGCGGGCGGCGGCGCGGTTCTGACGCTCCTCGGCATGCCCGTGGCGCAGCACCTGTTCCACGGCGCGATCGCCCTGTCCGGCGTGCTCACCGACGCATCGGCCGCGCGTGCCGAGGCCTTCGGCCGGGACCTCGCGGCGCGGGCCGGCATCGCACCGACTCGGGCGGGCCTGTCGACGGTGCTCGAGGAGCGCATCCTCGATCTGCAGAAGAAGGCCACGTCGATCGGGATCCGAGGGCTGCGCGCCGCATTCACCCACGGACTGCAGTTGGGGCCCACCGTCGACGGCGACCTGCTCCCCCGCCCCACTACCGAGGCCCTGCGCGGCGGCGCGGGCGCCGACAAACCGCTGGTGATCGGGACCGTCGACGACGAATTCGCGATGGCCTTCACCGAGGGGCCGATGGCCCGGATCACGCCGCTCGTCCCGACCGGTGCGATCCTCGCCGCGCTCGCCGTCCCGAAGCGTCAGCGCGCCCCGTACCTCGCCGCGAACAGCGACATCGCGGCGCGTGGAAAGGCGCGCCTCGCCGGGCGGGCCTTGAGCGACAAGATGTTCCGCGTCAGCGTCCCCCGCATCGCCGGCTTCCGCGGCGACGCGCCGACCTGGACCTACCGGTTCTCCTGGCCGTCAGGGCGATTCGGGCTCGCCGGGCACTGCCTGGATGTGCCCTTCTTCTTCGACTGCCTCGACGGCTCGGCGGTGGAGCCACTCGCCGGAGCCCACCCGCCGCAGTCGCTCTCCGACGAGATCCATTCCGCGGCAGTCGCCTTCGTCACCGCACAGGATCCGGGCTGGCCCCGGAGTGCCGCCGGCGGACCCGTCAGCCGCGTCTTCGACCTGCCGAGCACGAACCGGCCCGACGCCTACGCATCGGTGCGGCCGCTGCTGGGCTGAACCGGCCGGATCAGTCCGTAGCCGCCTGCGCCGCGTCGATCATCGCGTCGACACTGGTGAGCTTCACGCGCGGCCGATCGTCCTCCTCCGCGAGGGCGGTCTCGTGCGCGTCGATGGCCATCCATCCGTCGTACTCGACGAGGTTCGGCACGCGCTCGACGACGAGCTTCTCGACCTGGGCACCGTCGAAGTCGCTGCGCGCGAGCCTGCCCTCCGCGACGTCGGCGAGGAGGACGGAGACCGTGTCGCGCGCGCAGTCGCGGTTCGTGGGGATGACGCCCGACGGTCCGCGCTTGATCCAGCCGACCACGTAGTGGCCCGGGAGGGGCGCACCGTCGTACCCGACGATCCGCGAGTCGGCGTTGCGGAACACGCCCCGCTCCGTGTCGAACGGGATGCCGGGGATCGGGGTGCCGTGGTAACCGACGGCGTGGATGACCAGGCCCGCCTCGTGCTCGGCGACCGCGCCGGTGGGCTGCGCCTCGACGGTGCCGTCCTCGCCGAGGGCGAGCTCGTTGGTGGCGATGGAGACCGTGCGAACGGCGTCGTCGCCGCCGATGCCGACCACGGAGCGCAGGAACTTCAGCACGATCCGACGGTCCGCCCCGGTCGGCTCGAGCGCGGCCAGCTTGCGCAGTTGCTTGATGTTGTTGCGCTCCACCGGCGGGCGGGCCTTGTCGCGCTCCTTGTCCTCCGCCGGTACGTCGGCCGGGTCGACGATCACGTCGACGCCCGGCAACTTGCCCAGCTCGGCTACCTCGGAGGGCGTGAACGCGGCCTGCTCCGCGCCGCGACGGCCGAGCACGACGACCTCGCGGATCGCCGAACCGCGCAGCGCCGCCAGCGCGTGCTCGGCCATGTCGGTGCCCTCGAGCTTCTCGGTGCCGGTGACCAGGATCCGGGCCGCGTCGAGCGCGACATTGCCGTTGCCGATGACCACGGCACGCTCGACGCCGAGGTCGACGTCGAGGTCGCGGCGGTCGGGGTGGCCGTTGTACCAGCCGACGAAATCGCTCGACGGGTGGTTACCGGGGAGCCAGGCACCGTCGACCTCGAGCCGCCGGCCGCCGGACGCGCCGATCGCGTAGATCACGGCGTCGTACCACTGCGCGAGCTCGGAGGCCTGGATGTCGGTCGCGACCTCGACATTGCCGAAGTAGCGGAAGTTCTCGTGCTGCGCGGTGCGGTCGAAGATCTTGGTGACCGACTTGATCGCGGGATGGTCGGGCGCGACGCCGTAGCGGACCAGGCCGAACGGCGTGGGCAGCCGGTCGAACACGTCGACCTGCACCTCGATGTCGTCCTGCTCCAACAGGTTCCCGGCGGCGAAGAAGCCCGACGGCCCGGAACCCACGATCGCGACGCGCAAGGGCTTCATCAACAAACACTCCCGACGAGGACGACTCGGCAGTCGTCTTAGGCTGCCCAAAGTAAGAAGTCTACGCCACGCCGGAGCTCCGGCGCCGACGGCGACCCGCACGCTTCGCCTCGGACCGTGCCCGCTTCTCTTCGACCTTGTGCCGCGCCGCCTCGGCGATCGCCGTGCGGAGCCCGACTCGCTCCACCTCGAGCTGCGCCGCGTGCGCCGCCTCGCGGGCGTGCGCCAGGCGGTCCTGCGCCGCCTCCTGGGCGTGCACGAGCCGGTCGTGCGCGTTCTCCTGCGCGAGGACGAACCTGTCCTGCGCGTTCTCCTGGGCGACCACGAGGCGCTCGCGGATCGCGGCGAACCGCAGCTCCGACGCCGTCTCCGGCGCGTCGTCCGCGGTGGCGCGCAGCCAGCGGTCCGGCAGCGAGAGCTTCGCGATGGTGCGCTGGGACAAGTAGTACTGGCGCAGCAGCGGGCCCTCGGTGTACGGGATGTCGTACTTCTCGCAGATCGCCCGCACCTTCACGCTGATCTCCGCGAGCCGGTTCGACGGCAGGTCGGGGAACATGTGGTGCTCGATCTGGTAGCTCAGGTTGCCCGTCATGAAGTCCATGGCGCGGCCGCCCGAGATGTTCGCGCTGCCCAGCATCTGCCGCAGGTACCACTCGCCCGGCGTCTCGTCGACGATGGACTCGGTGGTGAACTTCTCGGCACCGTCGGGGAAGTGCCCGCAGAAGATGACCACGTAGGTCCAGATGTTGCGGACGATGTTCGCCGTGAGGTTCGCCGACAACGTGCGCCCGAAGGAGCCGCCCACGGCCTTGCTGACCGCCGGGTACAGGACGAAGTCCTTACCCAGCTGCCGCGCGGCCTTGACGCCCAACTCGCGCAGCTGTTTCCGGGTCTGCGGCCACGGCTTGTTCCCGGCGATGGCCTCGGCCAGCTCGATGTCGTGCAGGGCGATGCCCCACTCGAAGGTGAGCCCGAGGAACAGGTTGTTGAGGAACTGGGCGGACCGCTTGGCCTCCCACTGCTCGTCGCGGGTGACCCGGAGGACGCCGTAGCCGACGTCCAGATCCATGCCGACGACATTGGTGTACTTGTGGTGCAGGAAGTTGTGCGAGTGCTTCCAGTGCGCGCCGGGACAGGCCATGTCCCACTCCCACGTGGTGGAGTGGATCTCGGGATCGTTCATCCAATCCCACTGCCCGTGCATGACGTTGTGCCCGAGCTCCATGTTCTCGATGATCTTGGCGACCCCGAGCATGCCCGCGCCGGCGGCCCAGAACCATCGGCTCTTGGAGCCGAGGATGGTGAGCCGGCCCGCGGCCTCGAGCACGCGCTGCGCCCGGATCACGCCACGGATGTACCGGGCGTCCCGTTCGCCGCGCGACGACTCGACCTCGGCGCGGATGGAGTCCAGCTCCCGCGCGAGCTGCTCGATGTCGGCGTCATCGAGATGTGCGTACTCGCCGACATCAGTGATAGCCACGTGTCTAAGGCTACGCGCGTCCGGCCCGCCCCGTTACTTCGCTGCCGCCAGTTCCTCGACGTGCGAGACGAGGCCGCGACGGTTGCCGTCTGCATCGATCTCACCCTTGACCACGGTGGTCGCGCCCGACTCGTCGTAGAAGCGCTTGTTCGAGTGCGTCTCGGGCGCATCGTCGACGGTGGCCGTCAGGTACTTGTCCGGCAGCGAGAGCTTGATGACGGTGCGCCAGGACTCCGCGTACTGCTTCCACATCGGCCCGGTGTTGTAGGGCAGGTCGTACTTCTCGCAGATCTCGACCAGGCGCGAGTTGATGTAGTTGTAGCGGTTGGAGGGCAGGTCCGGGTACAGGTGGTGCTCGATCTGCCGACCCAGGTGCCCGGTGATGAAGTGCAGCGCGTTGCTGCCCTCGAAGTTCGCGGTGCCCAGCATCTGACGCAGGTACCACTCGGGGAGGGTCTCGTTGTCGATGTCCTCGATGGTGAACTTCTCGGCGTCGTCCGGGAAGTGGCCGCAGAAGATGGTCATGTGATCCCACACGTCGCGCACCGTGTTCGCGACCAGGTTGGCCGAGGCCGCCTTCTTGTAGCCGCGGGCGCCGGTGAAGGGCACGGCCATCGCGGGGAACAGGACGTAGTCCTTCGCGGTCTGCTTGGTGATCTTGGTGAGGACCACCTTGAGCCTGCTGCGGAACTCCTCCCAGTCGTACTCGGCGTACTGCTCGCCGCCGTTGAGCGCCGCCTTCATGGCGTTCATCAGCTCGAGGTGCTGCACGGCCTTGCCGTACTGGAAGCCCATCATCAGCGTGAAGTTGTAGATGGGGTTGAACAGCATGTACGGCTCCCACGGCTGATCGCGCGTGACGCGCAGGATGCCGTAGCCGATGTCGTCGTCCATGTCGGTGACGTTGGTGTACTTGTGGTGCATGTAGTTGTGGGTGTGGCGCCAGAACTTGCCGTCCGAGGCGCTGTCCCACTCCCAGCTGGTGGAGTGGATCTCCGGATCGTTCATCCAGTCCCACTGGCCGTGCATGATGTTGTGGCCCAGCTCGTTGTTCTCGATCACCTTCGCGTAGCTCAGGCACGCGGCGGAGGCGGCCCACGCGGCCTTGCCCTTCCAGCCCTTCATCCCGGCGCCCAGCCCGAAGACGCGGCCGGCGGTCTCGGCGATGCGCTGGCTCTTGATGACGCGGCGGATGTACTTCGCATCCTCCTCGCCGCGGCTCTCCTCGATCTCGCGGCGCAGCGCGTCCAGCTCGGCACCGAGCGCCTCGATGTCGGCGTCGGTCAGGTGCGCGTACTCCGCGACGTCAGTGATAGCCACGAGGCGATCCCCAATCGGTACGACCGCATGCAGCGGCCTCAAGAACAGAACGATTCCACTGTAGCAGCCGGGTAGGACAAAGTCATCGATCTTGTTCCAGGAGTGACGCACCCCGCACACGTCGATGCCCGACGGTGCGCGGCGCACCGTCGGGCATCGAGGACGGGAGGTCAGGCCCGACGACGGCGCGCGTGCACCGCGGCGCGGGCGGCCTTGAGGCCGAACCGGCGACCGGTGGCCGCGTCGACCCGCGGCTCCGCGAACTCGGTGCCCGCGAACATCGCCTCCGAGGCGGTCTCCGGAGCGTCGTCGGCGGTGTCGCGCAGGTACTTGTCGGGCAGCGACAGCTTGGCGATGGTCCGCCAGGACTTGTAGTACTGCACGTGCAGCGGCCCGATCGTGTACGGCAGGTCGTACTTCTCGCACAGCGCGCGCACGCGGACGCCGATCTCCGAGAGCCGGTTCGACGGCAGATCGGGGAACAGGTGGTGCTCGATCTGGTAGCTGAGGTTGCCCGAGAGGAAGTCGACGACGGGGCCGCCGGACAGGTTCGCGCTGCCGAGCATCTGGCGCAGGTACCACTGCGCCTGCGTCTCGTTGTCGACGTCCTGCTTGGTGAACTTCTCGGCTCCGTCGGGGAAATGGCCGCAGAAGATGACCGCGTTGGTCCAGACGTTCCGGATCACGTTGGCGGTGATCGTCGCGGTCAGCGCCTTGCGCCAGCCGCGCGCACCGCCGAAGGGCACGCCGACGAGTGGGGCCGCGACGTAGTCCTTGAGCACCTGGCGGCCGATCTTGCGGCCGACGTCCGAAGCGTCCGCCTTGAAGCCCTCGCGGTCGAACCACGACTTCTTCCACTTGGTGGCCGCGCGGCCGAGCTCGAGGTGCTGGATCGCCACGCCGTACTCGAAGAGCAACATGAGGATCGTGTTGTAGACGAGGTTGCCCGAGTTGAACGGGGTCCACGGCTGATCGCGCGTGACGCGCAGCGTCTTGTAGCCCACGTCGTCGTCCATGTCGAGGACGTTCGTGTACTTGTGGTGCACGTAGTTGTGGGTGTGCTTCCACAGCCGCGAGGTGCCGGCGTTGTCCCACTCCCACGTGGTCGAGTGGATCTCCGGATCGTTCATCCAATCCCACTGCCCGTGCATGATGTTGTGCCCGAGCTCCATGTTCTCGATGATCTTCGCGAGGCCGAGCGAGACCGCCGAACCCCACCAGAAACCGCGCTTGTGCGCGCCCAGGAGCATCGCCCGGCCCGCCACCTCGAGCCCGCGCTGCACGGCGATGGTGCGCCGCAGGTACTGCACGTCGGTCTCGCCGCGGACGGCCTCGATGTCGCGCCGGATCGCATCCAGCTCCGCCCCCAGAGTCTCGATGTCGGCCTCGGTGAGGTGCGCGTACTCGGGGATGTCGGTGATCGCCATGCGGGGCCGCCCTTCAGTGGTCCGTCTCTAACCTACGCAACCGTAAGTTACGGCCGCGTAGACTGTCAACGGATGTGACGGACCCGCAGGTCAGGATCGTTGCTAGACGTCGAGCGTGCAGTCGCCCACCGCACGGTGATGCAATGGGGCACGGCTCCGGGCTAGACGTCGAGCGTGCAGTCGCCCACGGCCACGCTGATACAAGTTTGTATGCGCTCGCCCTCCGTGTGCAGGTCGCCGCTACGCAGGTCGCGGACCTGACCGTCGGCGAGCTGCACCACGCAGGTCTGGCAGATGCCCATGCGACAGCCGAAGGGCATCTGCACACCCGCGGCCTCACCGGCCTCCAGCAGGGTGGTGGCACCGTCGACATCGGTGGTCCTGCCGGCCTTGAGGAAGGTGACCTCGCCGCCGCTCGCCGAGACATCGGCGCGCTCGACGGTGAACCGCTCCTGGTGCAGCCGCGACTCGATGCCGCGGTCCTTCCAGCCCTTCTCCATGTCGTTGAGGAAGACGCCGGGGCCGCAGATCCACGTCTGCCGCTCCTGCCAGTCCGGAACGACCTCGCCGATGTTGGCGGGCGTCAAGCGGCCGGCGTCGCGGGTGTAGCGCAGTTGCACGGAGACGTTGTCGTGGTTCGCGTCGAACGCCTCGAGCTCGTCGCGGAACAGCGTCGCGTCGGCGTTCGGGGCGGAGTGCACGGCCACGATGTCCGTCGACGCCGGGATGCCGCGCCGCTCCAGCGTGCGGAGCATCGCCATCACGGGCGTGATGCCGCTGCCCGCGGTGAGGAACAGGACCTTGTGCGGCAGGGGGTTCGGGAGCGTGAAGTCGCCCGACGGTGCCTGCAGCCGCACGATCGTGCCCTCGGTGACGCCGGTGACGAGGTGGTTCGACAGGAAGCCCTCGTTCATCGCCTTGACGGTGATCGAGACCTCGCGCGGCCCGCGCCCGTGCCCCATGTCCGGCACGGAGGTCAGCGAGTAGGAGCGCCACGTCCACTTGCCGTCGACGAGCACGCCGATGCCGACGTACTGGCCGGCTTCATACTTGGTGTTGAAGCCCCACCCCGTCTCGATCGTGAGGGTGACCGACTCGTCCGTCTCCTGCTGGACCCGCACGATCTTGCCGCGGAGCTCACGCGCCGACCACAGCGGGTTGATCAGGTGCAGGTAGTCGTCCGGGAGCAGCGGGGTGGTCAGTCGCGCCACGGCGCCGCGCACCAGATTGGTGCGGGGGTGCTCGGCGGAGACGTCCTTGGCCGGGGACTCGAGCCAATCACGGAGGGCGCGGAAACGGTTGCTCATGCCGTGAGCCTACGATGCCGTAGGTAGTTGGGACAATTTCTGTGAGGTTGTCCTATCGAGCGCTGCGCGGCGAGGGCTTCGCCGGGCCGTTCGCAACGAAGTCCCAGTAGCCCCACGGACCGTCGGCGACCCGCAACCGGTCGCCCGCGACCTTGGCGGTGCGCGCACCGTCGAAGGCCGTGCGGAACTGCTCCCCCGTGACCCGGCGGTCATGCCGAAGACGTTGCAGCCGTCGTTGCCGCCCGCCCCGTCGCCCTTGATGCTGAAGTGCGCGGGCGCGCCGGTGTACTCGATCGGTGCCGTCCGCGCGAACCCGTGCCCGTCGAACCGGCACTGCGCACCGGTGAGCGGCACCGGCGCCGCCGATGCCAGCGGCGCCCCGGCGACGAGGATCCCCACCGCGACCATGAACGCGGTCAACGCGTCGAATCATCCGCACAGGCATCCCGCCACCGTAGGCGGACCTACGGGGTCAGCGGCGCGCGATGCCCGGTTCCAGCAGGTCGAGCGGGTCGAAGGTCAGCGGGAAGGGCACCTCGGTGCGGAACTCCTGGCCGCTCACCGCCTGCGCGATCACGCGGTACGCACCGTCGACCAACTCGCTGAGCTCGACCTCCACGTATCTGCCGTCGATCTCCACCCGCAGGTAGTACGGCACTTCCGCCGCTGCACACAGGGCAGGCTTGTCGATGCGGTCCCGGCGGCGACTGCTCCTGGACACGAGTTCCACGGGCATCAACACCTGCGCCGCCGGTACCCACGTCACCTGCTGCGCAGGCTCACGCAGGACCGCGAGATCGGGTTCGATCCACGTCTGGTCGTCGAACCGCATGTTGACTGCGGTGTACGCGGTGAACCCGTTGGTTCGCGCCGGACCTCGCAACTGAAGGACCAGCTCCGCGGCCGCGTAGCTGTTGGCGGTCCCCTCGCGCGGACTCACCACGAGCGTCCCCCCTTGACTCTCGTACTTCGCCGGCGGAAGTCCGGGCAACGGAATGAAACGTTCCGCGAGCTCCGTGGTCCACAGGCCTGCAAGATCGACGAGCGGGTCGAACGGCGCGCCATCGCGCAGCGGAGCAGCCACGGTCTCACCTCGTCTCGTTACAAGTCCAGCTCCAGGCTAGAGGAGTTCGAGGAGGAAGGGCAGTTCCTGTGTGGCGTACCAGGCGAGGTCGTGGTCCTCCGCATCGCCGACGGCGAGCTCGGCGTCCTCGTCGCCCAGGTCCGCGGCGTCGACGACCTGCGCGGCGCGGGTGACGGCGCCCTCGGCGTCGGACACGTCCACGTGCACGGCGATCACGTTCTTCAGGAGGATCGGCTCGGTCACCTTGAGCACCGCGTCGTCGAGGTCCGGACGCTCCTTCGCGGCGGGGACGTCGGCCGTGATGACCACGCGGCGGATCGGATCCGGTTCCGCGCCATCGGTTTCCGGCGCACCGTCGACCGCGAGCAACCGGAGGGAGGCGCGCGCGGCCTGCCGCATGGCGGCCTCGGCGAGCTCCTCGTCGTCGCCGGAGGTGTACGCCTCGCGCAGCGCCGGCGTCACACCGAAGACGGTGCCGCCCAACGGGAACAGCTCACCGTCGCGCTGCAGGACCTGCAGCCCGGCCAGGGTGCTGGGCACGTACACGCGGACCGACATCTACTCCCCCTTCGCGGACGCGGCGAGCTCGTCGCGCGCCTCGTACAGGAACTCCGTCATCGAGATCACGTCCCACATGCCGTCGCGGTCGGCGTTGAGACCGATGTAGACGGTGCCGTTGTACGACGTGATGCCGATGGACACCACCTGATTGGCGATCAGCGGCGGCACCGGGTACACCTGCTGCACCTCGATGCCCGCCAGGTACACCGGCGCCTGCGGCCCCGGCGCGTTGGTGACCAGGATGTTGAACGAGCGCGGCGAGACGCTCATCGCCGTGCGCGCGCCGAGGGCGTGCAGCGTGGGCGGCGTGAAGCCGCCGCTCGCGGCGAGCGCCCGGGCCGCGACCTGCCGACCCCGGTCCACCTGGGCGGCCGCGCCGTGCGCGATCTGCCGCATCCGGACCACCGCGTTGCCCTCCGCGACCGGCAGCCGGACGATGTACGCGCGCACCTGCTCCCCGACGCCCAGGCCCACGTCGTCGACCGCGATCGGCTCCAGCACCCGCACCTCCGTGCCGGCGCTGATCGGCTCGCCCCGCGAGATCAGCCACGTGCGCAGGCCGCCGGCCACGACCGACAGCAGCAGGTCGTTGACCGTGCAGCCATACGCGGCGCGCAGCCGCCGGAACTCCTCGAGGTCCATCCGCGCGACCGCGAACCGCCGGCTCCGGGAGATCGGCACGTTGAGCGAGCGGACCGGTGTCACGGCGGTGCGGGCGCGCACCAGCGACGACGCGCGCTCGATCACGTTGGCCGCGTCCTCCTGCAGCCCGGTGATCGACTCGGCGACCTCGCCGACGACGCCCTGGATCATGGCCGCGGTGCGCTTCGGGCGCGAGAGCATGTCGATGACGGCGCCCATCACGAGCTCGCCGTCGCTCGGCTCGTGCTGGCCCATCCACAGGTCCTCGGGCGGCTGCGGCGTGTGCGGAGTGTCGGTGAGCAGCAACTGCATCAGGTCGACATTGGCGCGGCCGTCGACCAGCGCGAGGTGGGTCTTGGTGAACACCGCCAGCCGGTCGTCGGCGACGCCCTCGATGAGGTAGACCTCCCACAGCGGGCGCTCGCGGTCGAGCGGACGCGAGTTCAGGCGGGCGACGAGGTCGTGCAGCTGATCGTCGCTGCCCGGCTGCGGCAGCGCGGAGACCCGGACGTGGTAGGTGATGTCGAAGTCGCGGTCCTCGATCCACACCGGGCGGGCGATGCCCAGCGGCACCGTCCGGACCTTCTGCCGGTACCGCGGCACCTCGGCGAGGCGCTCCTCGATCGTGTCGAGCAGTCGCTCGTAGTCCAGGCCCTGCTCGGGGCGCAGGATCACCAGCGACCCGACGTGCGTGGGGGTCGTGGAATTCTCCAACGCGTAGAACTCCGCGTCGGACTGGCCGAGCCTGCCCTTCACTGCACCTCCCCAGGGTCGATCTTCGGCGCCAGCATACGGGATGCGCGGGGACGAGCCGGTTCGAGTACGAGGGATCCGAACGGCCTCCTGATGCGTCTAATGAGTATGGGGGCGATCATTCTCACGGCCGGCGGGACGGGGTCCCGCGCGCCGTCGTCGAGGGACCATGGCTTCGTCGTGCTGCGCGCGCCGTCCGCCGAGCCGCCGGCGCAGCCGCTGACCCGGACGCGGGCCGCACCGGCCGCACCGCCGGTCCCGGCACCGTCGGAGCCCGGACCGCCGGCCCCGACGGCCCTGCCCGGGCCCGTGGCCGCCGTCCACCCCGACGCGCACCGGTTCGTGCTGTCGACGCTGCGCCCCGTCTTCGAGGTGCTCGACCGACGGCGGCCCGCCAAGCACCTGGCGGCGATCGCCTCGAACACCGTCGTCGACGTGCTCCGCACGCTCGCCGATCACGGTCCGGCGGGGATCGTGTCCGGCTGGGGCGACGTGCACGTCGGCACACCCCGGGCGCTCGCACCGCGCACCCGGTCGCGCGCCGGCGATGCCGACGTGGGCGCCGAGATCTTCCTCACCTACAACCGCGGGGACCGCGTCCTCGCGGCCGCGGGCAGGGTCGAGGCCACGGCCGGACGGTGGCGGTGGGTCGCGTTCACGACCGCGGCGTGAGCACCGCCGGGGGTTGATTCCGCCAATCGCGGACGCCCGGACCCGCGGGGCGGTACACAATGGGGCATGTCGCTGAGTTCTCTGCGCGCCGCGTTCCGCTACCGAGTCGCCCGCCACCTGCTGATCGGCCCCGCCCTCTGGGCCTGGGGTCGTCCCGAATACACCGGACTGGAGAACATTCCGCGTACCGGGCCGGTGATTCTCGCTGCCAACCACCTCGCGATCTCGGACTCGTTCTACGTGGTGCAGAGCGCCCGGCGCCCGGTGATGTTCCTGGCCAAGGCCGACTACTTCACCCAGCCCGGGATCAAGGGGAAGTTCAAGAAGGTCTTCTTCTCCGGCATGGGGCAGATCCCCGTCGACCGGCGCGGCGGCTCCGTGTCCGCGCCCGCGCTCGAGGCGGCGACCGGGATCGTCGAGGGCGGCGGCGCGTGGGGCATCCATCCGGAGGGCACCCGCTCCCCCGACGGACGCCTGTACAAGGGCAAGACCGGCGCCGTGCGCGTCGCGCTGGCCACCGGCACGCCGATCGTGCCCATCGCACTGGGCCGCACGGACCACCGCACGCTGAAGAACTTCTGGAAGAGCCGGGTCACCGTCGACGTGCTGCCGCCGCTCGACCTCAGCGACGCGAGCGTCGACGATCAGGAGTCGATCCGCCGCGCCACCGACCGGATGATGGACGCGATCGGTGCCCGCACCGGCCAGGCCAGGGTGCCCGAGTACGCGAAGAAGGGCGGCAAGTAGCGCCACCGACCGCGGCCACATCCTGGTCGGCGAGCGAACCTCGAAGAGGGCGGCGCGTCGCCACCCTCCGCAGGACACGGATCGGCCCCCGCATCCCGGGATGCGGGGGCCGATCCGTCCGTCGCTGTTACCGGCGGTGCTTGGCGCGCGCGGCGGTCGCCTTCTGCGCGGCCCTGTCGGCCTCGCGCTTGGCCGCACGACGCTCGGAGCGCGTGCCCTGCGGCTCGTCGGCGCTCTGCGAGATCTCCGTGAGGTCGCCCGACTCGGAGGGACCGGAGAGCGTGATCTTCTCCGGATCCGGCTCGGCGAGGGCCTTGCTCAGCGTGATCGCGGCATCGTCGTCTTCGGACGGAGCCGCTGCGTCCTCTTCGGGCTGCTGGACCTGCACCTTGAACAGGGTCGAGACCGACTCCTCCTTGAGGCCCTCGAGCATGCCGTTGAACATGTCGAAGCCCTCGCGCTGGTACTCGACCACCGGATCGCGCTGGGCGATCTGACGCAGTCCGATGCCCTCCTTGAGGTAGTCCATCTCGTAGAGGTGCTCGCGCCACTTCTGGTCCAGCACCGTCAGCAGCACGGACCGCTCGACCTGCCGCATGGTGCCCTCGCCGGCGGCCTTCTCGATGCTCTCCTGATGCTTGTCGTACGCGGCGTGGATGTCCTTGAGGAGGATGCTCTTGAGCTCGGCGCCGGTGATCTCGTCGCGGTCGCCGTTCTCGTCCTCGCCGACGACCTGCTTCCAGTCGAGGTCGATCGGGTACAGCGTGCGCATCGCCGTCCACAGTTCCTCGAGGTCCCAGTCCTCGACGTAGCCGGTGGCGGTGGCGGCATCGACGTAAGCGGAGACGACGTCGTCGGTCATGTGGTTGATCTGGTCGAACAGGTCCTCGCCGCGGAGGATCTTGCGACGCTCGTCGTAGATGACCTTGCGCTGCTCGTTCTGCACGTCGTCGTACTTGAGCACGTTCTTGCGGATCTCGAAGTTCTGCTGCTCGACCTGCGTCTGCGCGCTGCGGATCGCACGGGAGACGAACTTGTTGTCGATCGGCACGTCGTCGGGCAGGTTGACGCGGTTCATCCACGCCTCGATCTGCGCGCCGTTGAAGCGCCGCATCAGCTCGTCACCCAGCGAGAGGTAGAACCGGGACTCGCCCGGGTCACCCTGGCGGCCGGAGCGGCCGCGCAGCTGGTTGTCGATGCGCCGCGACTCGTGCCGCTCGGTGCCGAGCACGTAGAGGCCGCCCGCGTCGCGCACGTCGTCGGCCGCCTCCTTGGACTCCTTCTTGATCTTCTCGATCGTCTCGTCCCAGGCGGCCTCGTACTCCTCCGCCGTCTCGACCGGGTCCAGGCCGCGCTCGCGCAGCGCGAGGTCGGCGAGGATGTCCGGGTTACCGCCGAGCACGACGTCGGTGCCGCGGCCCGCCATGTTGGTGGCCACCGTCACCGCGCCGGGCGTTCCGGCCTTGGCGATGATCGCCGCCTCCTGCTCGTGGAACTTGGCGTTGAGGACCGTGTGCGGGATCTTCTGGCGCTCGAGCTGGCGCGAGAGGTACTCGGACCGCTCGACCGACGTGGTGCCGATCAGCACGGGCTGGCCGGCCTCGTGGCGCTCGGCGATGTCCTCGACGATGGCCGAGAACTTCGCCTCCTCCGTCTTGTAGATGAGGTCCGTCTGGTCCTTGCGGATCATCGGCCTGTTCGTGGGGATCGGGATGACGCCCAGCTTGTAGATCTGGTGCAGCTCGGCGGCCTCGGTCTCGGCGGTACCGGTCATGCCCGCGAGCTTGTCGTAGAGACGGAAGTAGTTCTGCAGCGTGATCGTCGCCAGGGTCTGGTTCTCCGCCTGGATCTCGACGTTCTCCTTCGCCTCGAGGGCCTGATGCATGCCCTCGTTGAAGCGGCGGCCCGCGAGCACGCGGCCGGTGAACTCGTCGACGATGAGGACCTCGCCCGACCGGACGATGTAGTCCTTGTCGCGCTCGTAGAGCTCCTTGGCCTTGATCGCGTTGTTGAGGTAGCTCACCAGCAGCGAGTTCGCCGAGTCGTACAGGTTCTCGATGCCGAGCTGGTCCTCGACCAGTTCGACGCCCGCCTCGTTCACGCCGATGGTCTTCTTGCGGATGTCCACCTCGTAGTGGACGTCCTTCTCCATCAGCGGCACGATCCGCGAGAACTCCGTGTACCACTTGCTCGACCCGTCCGCCGGGCCGGAGATGATCAGCGGCGTGCGGGCCTCGTCGATGAGGATCGAGTCCACCTCGTCGACGATGGCGTAGTGGTGGCCGCGCTGGACCAGCTCCTCCTCGCTGTGCGCCATGTTGTCGCGCAGGTAGTCGAAGCCGAACTCGTTGTTGGTGCCGTAGGTGATGTCCGCGGCGTACGCCACGCGGCGGCGGTCCGGGTCCTGCCCGGCCAGGATGCAGTCCACCTCGAGCCCGAGGAAGCGGTGCACGCGGCCCATCCAGTCCGCGTCGCGCTTGGCGAGGTAGTCGTTCGTCGTGACCAGGTGCACGCCGTGACCGGTGAGCGCGTTGGCGTAGGCCGCCATGACCGAGGTCAGGGTCTTGCCCTCGCCGGTCTTCATCTCGGCGATGTCGCCCTGGTGCAGCGCACCCGCGCCCATGATCTGCACGTGGTAGGGCTTCTGCCCGAGCACGCGCCACGCCGCCTCGCGGGCCGTCGCGAAAGCCTCGGGGAGGATGTCGTCGAGGGTCTCGCCCTTCTCCAAGCGCTTCTTGAACAGCTCGGTCTTGGCCTGGAGCTTCTCGTCGGAGAGCGCCTCGTACTCGTCGTTCAGGCTCTCCACGTAGGAGGCCAGACCATCGAGCCGCTTGACCATCCGGCCTTCGCCGAACCGCAGCACCTTGGAGAGAACCACTGAGCAACCTCAATCCCGTGATGAAAACGATCTTTGCCAACGCGTCGCGCGAGCGGCACGACAGCACGGATCCCGGCCACCTGTCGGGCGACCGGGATCCATGGTAGGCGAAACGTCAGGTCAGGCGGAGGAGGCCGTAGTCGAAAGCCTTCCGGCGGTACACCACGGACGGCCGCTCGGTCTCCTTGTCGAAGAACAGGAAGAAGTCGTGGCCGACCAGTTCCATCTGCGACAGCGCGTCATCGACCGTCATCGGGGTGCCCGGATGGTCCTTGATGCGGACCACCTGACCGGGCAGGTGATCCTCGACCAGATGGGCGTACGGATCGCCGTCGGAGTCGTCGATCGGCGCGTCGGGAAGGGCCGACGGTGCCGTGGCCTCCGAGACCGACACCGGGGTCCGGTTGCCGTAGTGCACCTTCTTGCGATCCGACGCCTTGCGCAGCCTGCTCTGCAGCCGGGTCAGCGCCGTCTCGAACGCGCCGTAGAAGTTCTCCGCCGCCGCCTCGGCCCGGGCGACGCCGCCCTTGCCGCGGACCGTGAGCTCGAGCCGCTGGCAGGCCTTGGACTGCCGCGGATTCGGCTCGTGGAACAGGTTCACCTCGAACATCGTGATCGTGGAGCGGAACTTCTCCAGCCGGGCCAGCTTGTCTTCCAGGTAGACGCGGAAGTGCTCGGGCACCTCCACGTTGCGGCCGTCGATGGCCACGGGGGCGTTGGGCGTGAGGAACTCCTTGTCGCGCTCGTCGGCCACATGGCCGGGTTCGCGGAAGGGGTCGACCTCGACGTTGGGGGTCGCGTGGGCGCGATTCGTATCGCGCGGGGACAGAAGGGTCATGTGAAACCTTTCATGCGGGCCCACAGCTCCACGCTCGGCCGGATCACTACTCCGGCGCGTGGTCAGATGCGTGACTGCAGGCGCAGATTCGAACGCCGGGCGGACTGCCGGGCGCCTGGGAAGTGCGACATCACCTCCTAGAACTCGAACCGGAAAGGTACCCCCGAAGATAGCCCGCGTTCTCCCTTCCCGCCAGGATTTGGTCGCTGTGAGTTCACTGGCGCGTCACCCGCGGTACCGGATCTGTCATCGCAACCAGCGGGCCTACCCCGGCGATCGTCGCGACACGGGCGGCGACCGACGATGCGATGTAGGGTTACATCATGAGTCACCGTACGCAGATCACTCTCGAGGACGCGCAGTACGAGCGCCTTCTCGCCGAGTCGCGGTCGTCCGGCCTCGGGCTCGCCGAGCTGATCCGGCGTGCCGTCGACCGGACCTACGGCGGCGCCGACACCGACGAGTTCGAGGCCGCACTCGATCGAGGTTTCGGGGCGTGGGGGCCCGATGCGCCGGACGGCGAAGAGTACGTGGAGGCGATCCGCCCCGCCCGGAAGGACAGGTTCGCCCGGTGGTAGTCGGCCCAGCGATCGTCCTCGACACGTCGATCTTCATCGACAATCTCCGGGGACGCCGGGAGGCTCGAGATCGGCTGTCCGGCGCCCGCCGGGGCGGGCGCCGCCTCCTCGCATCGGTGCTGACCCGGACCGAGGTACTCGGCGGCATGCGCGCACCGGAGAGGTCGTCCACGCGCGCGTTTCTCTCGGTTTTCGAGTGGGTCGAGGTCTCGGAGGAGATCGCCGACGGTGCGGGGGCGCTGGCCCGGCACTACCGCGCCTCGCACTCGGGAATCGACGTCGTCGACTACGTGATCGCCGCGACCACCACCGCTTGCGGCGCCGAGCTCTGGACCCGCAATGTCAAGCATTTTCCGATGTTCCCGGACCTGGCGCCGCCCTACTGATTCACGCGGCCGCGAGGGTGATCGCCGCCGCCACGGTGACACCCCGTCGGGCCAGGACGGCGACGGACTCCGCCAGGGTGGCCCCGGTGGTCACCACATCGTCGACCAGGACGACGGTGCCGGGACCCGGCAAGGCGCGCACCCGGACGGTGCCGCGCACGTTCCGCGCCCGCGCCGCGGCGCCCAGCCCCACCGACTCGGCCGCGCCGACGGACCGCAGGACGGGCGACACCGTCATCGCCTGGACGGGAGCGGCCGTGCGGGCCGCAGCCCGGCACACGGCGGTCACCACGTCGCCGCCGCGGCGCCGGGCCGCCCACGCGGTCGTCGGTGCCGGGACCAGGACGAGCGGTCCCGAAGACAGCCCGAACTCGCCCCATCCCCGCAGGCGCAGCAGCGCGTGCGCGAGGCCCCGGCCCAGCGGAACGGCGAGATCGCCCCGGCCGCGCTCCTTGAGCTGCAGGACCGCGCGGCGCCGCGCACCGTCGTACCGGCCCAGCGTCCAGACGGGCACCCCGGCCGGCGCCGTGGTGCAGATCAGCGCCGGGGCATCGTGGAGGGCGGCCTCGCAGCGGCCGCACCAGCGCACGCGCGGCGCGCCACAGCCGCCGCAGGTGCGGGGCACCGCCAGCTCGACCAGGTCGTCGACCCCGCCGAGGACACCGCGCACCGCCCGCTCGACGCGCATCGCTCCCCCGCTCCCGGCGCGACTACCCCGGCAGCACCGGGTTCGCCCGGCCCCCCGCCAGGCGATCCACCTGGCTCCAGTATTGCGCGTCGTTGTCCGGCGCGACGCCGATCTCCCACACACCCGACGAGTCGGTGGCGTACACCGTGGAGCTCGACGCGGCGACGCTCGTGACCGGCGGCGACAGGTTGCGGCTCGGCAGGGGCGTCGTATCGCCGGCGTCGTAGCGCACCATCAGCACCGGCGAATCCGAGGTGTTGCGGCCGACCACGAACTGGTCGCCGGTCTGCCAGTCGATCGACGAGGCCGCCGGCTCCCGGTCGGTGATCACCGACTGCAGGTGCGTGATCCTCGTCTGCCCCGTCTGTGCCGTCTGCACGACGCCGACCAGCGCGCGACCGCCGACCACGAGCGCTACCCGGACGCCGTCGCGCGAGAGCCGCAGCTCCGTGATCGGCCCGGGGGCGGCCGCCGCCACCTCGCCGGAGTCCACGTCCGAGCTCGAGACCTCGCCCGTCGTCTGGTCCAGTCGTAGCTTGACCACCCGCGCACCGTCGACCACCGTCCAGACGCCGGTGTCGTCCGGCGTCCACGAGGGCCGCGTCATGGAGACCGCGGCGGTGAGGACCTGGGTCGGCACGCCGCCGTAGGGCCCCAGCGCCAGGGAAGTACCGGGCCCGCCGCGCGCGCCCGTGTCGAGCACCGCGGCGACCTGCCGACCAGAACTCGACAGCCCGACCGAGCGGATCGAGGTACTCGCCCCCAGCGGCCCCGCGACCGGCGTCACCTGCGAGCCCGAGACCTTGACGAAGCGGCCGTCGAGCACGCCGTGCAGGCCGACGGCGAGATCCGAGGACGCGTTCGGGCTGAGCGATGCGACGTCGTTGGGATTCCAGCCCGCCTGGTGCTTCTCGTCGAGCGCCGTTCCGTCGACGGTGATCACGTACGGGCCCTGCACCTCGGCGCTCTGGAGCGACCACACGACCTGGCCGGCCACGAGCCTCGCGACGTCCGGCTCGACGCGCGGCAGGCCCGTGAAGTCGACGTGGACACCGGCGAAGCCGACGCCCGGGTCGCGCTGGTCGCCGTTCGCGTCGGTGACGGCGCCGCGCACCGCCGCGGAGCTGCCGAACGGGTTGAGCACCGCGTCCTTGAGGCTCGCGCGGGGACCGCGCACCAGGAGCATGAGCAGGTCCGCGGCGAGCTTCGGGCGCGGGCTGGCCAGCCACCGCGCGTCGGGCACCAGGGTCCGGCCCGTCGGATCGGGGAAGTACAGCAGGTGACGCCGGTACACCGAGCGGAACTGCGTCGTGTCGATGACCAGCATCGGGGTGTCGCCGACCGAGCTGAGGCCCTGGATGCGCCACTGCCCGTCGACCTGCACCAACTGGACGTTCTGCGTGATGGACTGCGTGGTCGGCTCGAGTGTGCCGTCGGCGCCGAAGAAGCCGGTGGCCTGGGCGCGGATCGTCGCCTTGATGAGGTTGGCGGAGCGCTCGCCCGGCAGCACGTCGATGTCCTTGACGACGACGGCCTGTTTGGGCACCTGCCAGTTGCCCGCGCCGTTCTGCACCAGGAACTTCCGCGATGCGGCGTAGTTGCCGTCCGCCACCGCGTTGGCCTTGAGGAAGTCGCGCACGATCGTCTCGGGCTGCGCATCGCGCCGCGGCCCGAGGTCGCGGTCTGGGGCGGTGGTCCCGCCGCCCAGGTCGCCGATCACCCGGGGATTCGTCGAATCCGGGATGTTGCTGCAGCCGGTGAGCAGCAGCAGCCCCGCGAGCGCGACCGCGAGGAGCCTACGCGTCATCGGAGTTCCCCTCCGTGCCGCCGGCGCGCCGCATCGTCGACTTGAGCGGCAGCGGGCTCACCGTCACCTTGCCGCCGCGCGCACGGGGCAGGGTCAGCCGGAAGCAGGACCCGCTGCCGGGTTCGCCCCACGCCTCGAGCCGCCCGCTGTGCAGGCGCGCGTCCTCGATGCTGATCGCCAGGCCCAGGCCCGTGCCGCCGGAGCGGCGCACCCGCGACGGGTCCGAGCGCCAGAACCTGTTGAACACCAGCTTCTCCTCCCCGGGCCGCAGGCCCACGCCGTAGTCGCGGACGGTGACGGCAACGGCATCGTCGTCGGCGCGCATGGTGAGGATCACGGGCTTACCCTCGCTGTGGTCGATGGCGTTGGCCAGCAGGTTGCGCAGCACCCGCTCGACGCGGCGCGTGTCGGCCTCGACGATGACGGGGTCGTCCGGCATGTCGAGGATCAGTTCGGTGTCCGACTGCTCGGCGAGGTGCCGGACGGTGGCCAGGGCCGAGGCGATCGGCACCTCGATGTCGATCTGCTCGGAGTGCAGCTCGGCGACGCCGGCGTCGTGCCGGGAGATCTCCAGCAGCTCGGCGAGCAGCGTCTCGAACCGGTCCAGCTCCTTCTGCATCAGCTCGGTGGTCCGGCGCAGGCCCGGGTCCAGTTCGTCGGCGGAGTCGGCGATCATGTCGGCCGCCATGCGCACTGTGGTCAGCGGCGTCCGCAGCTCGTGCGAGACATCGGAGGTGAACTGGCGTTGGAGATTGCCGAACTCCTCGAGCTGGTTGATCTGCTTGGACAGCGACTCGGCCATGTCGTTGAAGCTCATCGCGAGCCGGGCGATGTCGTCCTCGCCGCGCACCGGCATGCGTTCCTTGAGCCGCCCCTCCGCGAACCGCACCGCGATCCGCGCGGCCGACCGGACGGGCAGCACCACCTGCCGCGCGACCAGCAGGCTCACCGCGGCGAGCAGCACCAGCAGCACGCCACCCCCGGTGTACAGCGTGCCCTGCATCAGCGTGAGGGTGTTCTCCTCCTGCGTCAGGGGGAACACCAGGTACAGCTCGAGTCCCTGGATCGAGGACTGCACCGGCGTGCCGATCACCAGCACCTTGCCGTACCGGCCCGTCGTATCGGTCACCGTCGCGTGCTGGTAGGCGGTCTGCCCGCTGCGGACGAAGTTCTGCAGGGCCTGCGGGACCTCGGTCTCGTTCCCCGACACCGTGGGCTGCCGGCCGGCGCCGTGCGGCACGATCAGCACCGGGTCGTAGTTGCCGGACCGCGCGGCCGTCGGCCCCACGTCCAGGCCCTGGCTGACCAGGCTCGACCGGACGCTGCGCAGCACGGACTCGACGCCCTCGGTGCGCGGCTCACTGCGCCCGAGCGCGATCTCCAGACTCTGCTTGACCCGGGCCGTCTCCTCCTTGCCGGCGGTCAACTTGGCGTCGATGAGCTGCTTGGCGATCTGCGAGGTGAGCACGAACCCCAGCAGCAGCAGCACGGTCAGGCTGAGCACCAGTGTCTGCGTCACGACGCGCAGCTGCAGCGACCGCCGCCACACCCGCCCGGCGTAGGACAGGCCCATCGCCGCGTACCGCGCACCGTCGCGCAGCACGACCGCGGGGTCCGAACGGACCGCGCGCACCGCCTCCCGCAGCCAGTCCGCCAGCCGGGCCGCTCCGGCCCGCGCCCTCACGATCGGTGGGGTCCCGTCACGCCGGACCCGCCTTGTAGCCGACCCCGCGCAGCGTGAGCACGATCTCCGGGTTCTCCGGGTCCTTCTCGATCTTGGCGCGCAGCCGCTGGATGTGGACGTTCACCAGGCGCGTGTCCGCGGGGTGGCGATACCCCCACACCTGCTCGAGGAGCACGTCGCGGGTGAACACCTGGCGCGGCTTGCGGGCCATCGTGACCAGCAGGTCGAACTCCGTGGGCGTCAGCTGGATCACCTCGCCGTCGCGGGTGACCTTGTGGGCCGGGACGTCGATGATCACGTTGCCGATCGACAGCAGCTCGCTCGGCTCGTCGTCCGTGCGGCGCAGCCGCGCACGCACCCGCGCGACGAGCTCCTTCGGCTTGAAGGGCTTGATCACGTAATCGTCCGCGCCCGACTCCAGCCCGAGCACCACGTCGACGGTGTCGGCCTTCGCGGTGAGCATCACGATCGGGACGCTCGAGTCGGCGCGCAGCACGCGGCACACGTCGATGCCGTTCATGCCGGGCAGCATGAGGTCGAGCAGGACCAGGTCCGGCCGGAACTCGCGCGCCGCGCTGAGGGCCTGCGTGCCGTCGCCCACCACGGTCGAGTCGAAGCCCTCGTTGCGCAGGACGATGGTGAGCATCTCCGCCAGCGCGGGATCGTCGTCGATCACCAGGATGCGGGGTTTCATGGATCCATACTGTCACCTCGCGCGGCGTGTCCGGTTCTGCGACACCGTCCACCGGTGAATACGATCGGCGGCCATGGGACGACTCGTTGCGATCGAAGGCCTCGACGGTGCCGGGAAGAACACGCTCACCCGCGCGGTCACAGAGCGCCTCACGACGCGCGGCCTGACGGTGGCCGCGCTCGCCTTCCCCCGCTACGGCACGCAGTTCGCCGACCTGGCGGCGGAGGCGCTGCGCGGCGGCAACGGCGATGTCGCCGAATCCGTGTACGGAATGGGCCTCCTCTTCGCCTTCGACCGGCAGGCCGCGGCGCCGGACATCCGCGCCGCGCTCGAGCAGCACGACGTGGTGCTGCTCGACCGGTACGCCGCCTCCTCGGCCGCCTACAGTGCGGCCCGCCTGCACGAGGGCGCCGACGGTGCCGTGGCCGGGTGGGTCCGCGAGACCGAGTTCAGCCGGTTCGGCCTGCCCGTCCCGGACCTGCAGGTGTACCTGGACGTGGGCGTGGCTCTCGCTGCGGAGCGGGCCGAGTGGCGGGAGAAGAGCGACGCCACCCGCGCGCGGGACGCGTACGAGACGGACGCGGGCCTGCAGACGCGCACCGGCGCCGTTTACACCGGCCTCGCCGAGTCCGCGTGGGTCTCGCCGTGGCGGATCCACGGCGCGCACGACGCCCCGGAAACACTGGCCGACGCGATCGCCGCGCTTTCCTGAAGATCAGCCCTGTTATTCATGTAAGTCCCACCCGCACCGGTACTACGGCGCAGTACCGTGCGACACGAAACTGACTCGTCAGTAACCGGAAGGGACGACCGTGCGGATCCTCGGGGCCGGCGCCGCTGCGGGCGCCGCAGCGCTGCTGCTGGGCGTCGCCGGCGCAGACGCGGCGTCGATCCACGCCCCGACGCCGGCGCGCACCACCGGGCCCGAGCTCGTCGCCCAGGCCGCGATCGGCATCGCGGACCTGCGCCCGCCCACACCGTCGGACGCGCCGCCCGCGCCCGCACCGCGGCACGTCCCCATTCCCCCGCGTCCCGAGGCGGTCAAGGTCGCGCCCGGCCCGCTCGGCATCCCCGGCGCCGCGTACGCGGCCTACCAGGCCGCGGCCGACCGGATGGCTCTCGAGGCGCCCGGTTGCGGCATCGAGTGGAGCCTCGTCGCGGCGATCGGCCGGATCGAGTCGGGGCACGCGGACGGCGGCAACGTCGACGCCTCCGGACGCACCCTCACCCCCATCGAGGGGCCGGCGCTGGACGGCACGCTGGCGGGCAACGCGGTGATCCGCGACGGCGCCGGGTACGCCCGGGCGCTCGGCCCGATGCAGTTCCTGTCGACCACTTGGGCGCTGTTCGGCGGCGACAACTCCGGCGACGGCAGGGCCGACGTCGACAACGTCCGCGACGCCGCGTACGGCGCCGCGCGCTACCTGTGCTCCAGCGCGTCCGACCTGCAGTCCGAGGCGCAGCAGCGGGTGGCGGTGTTCGCGTACAACCAGTCGAATTCGTATGTCGACAACGTCGTGGCCTGGGCGAAGGCGTACAAGGACCGCGCGATCCCGGTGGGCGGCATCCCCGACATGACCGCCCCCGTCGCCCCGCCGAAGGAGCTGCCCAAACCGCTTCCGCCCGGCCAGGTGGTGATCGTCGGGTGCGGCACCCCCGCCGGTGCCGCGCGCCCCTCGGGCGCGACCCGTCCCTCCGCCGCTCCGTCCGCCAAGCCGACGCCCTCGCCGTCCGCCGCCCCGTCGGTCACGCGCTCCGCGAAGCCCTCGGGACCGGCGGCACCGTCGTCCGCGGCCCTCGGGGCCGACGGTAAGCCGCTCCCCACCGTCGTCGACTGCCCGAGCCCGGTGCCGAGCCCCGCCGGCGCACCATCGTCGGGCCCGGCCCTGCCCTCGACGCCCGCCCCGATCGGCCCCGGCGGGGCGCTGGCGATCGCGCCGAGCGGACCGTCGACCGGCGCGTCGACCGCGGCACCGACTCCCTCCTCGGTCCGTCCGGCGGCGCCGTCCGGTCGCCCCACGCGGTCGTCCCAGCCGGCCGCACCGTCGTCCTCGCCGACGGTGCCCCGTCCCCCGCGCTGAGGCGGATTTCCGCGGCCCGGGCCTGCGGATACGATGGAGGACGTTATGAGTGCGGTAACCGAAGACGCGATCCGGTCGGCCCTGGCCACCGTGAACGACCCCGAGATCGGCAAGCCGATCACCAATCTGGGGATGGTGAAGTCGGTCGCGGTGCAGGCCGACTCGTCGGTGGACGTCGAGGTGTACCTGACCACCTCCGCCTGCCCCATGCGTACGCAGATCGTGGACCGTGTGCGGACGGCCGTCGCGGACGTGCCCGGCACCGGCGAGGTGCGCGTCGAGCTGGACGTGATGAACGACGAGCAGCGCGCCGAGCTGCGCAAGACTGTGCGCGGCGACAAGGCCGAGCCCGTCATCCCGTTCGCCCAGCCCGGCTCGCTGACCCGCGTGTACGCGGTGGCTTCGGGCAAGGGCGGCGTGGGCAAGAGCTCCGTGACCGTGAACCTCGCGGCGTCGCTGGCCGCTCGCGGACTGTCCGTGGGCGTGCTCGACGCGGACATCTACGGGCACTCCGTTCCGCGGATGATGGGTACCGACGCGCGGCCCACCCAGGTCGACTCGATGATCATGCCACCGCAAGCGCACGGCGTGAAGATCATCTCGGTGGCGATGTTCACCACCGGCAACACCCCCGTCGTGTGGCGCGGCCCGATGCTGCACCGCGCGCTCCAGCAGTTCCTCGCCGACGTCTTCTGGGGCGATCTCGACGTGCTGCTGCTCGACCTGCCGCCCGGCACCGGCGACGTCGCGATCTCGATCGCGCAGCTCATCCCCGGCGCCGAGATCCTCGTGGTCACGACCCCGCAGACCGCGGCCGCCGAGGTCGCCGAGCGGGCCGGCGCCATCGCGCTGCAGACCCGCCAGCGCGTGGCCGGCGTCATCGAGAACATGGCGGGGCTGACGTTGCCCGACGGCACCGTCCTCGACGTCTTCGGCTCCGGCGGCGGCGAGCAGGTCGCGGCCAGGCTCACTCGGGCCGTGGGCGCCGACGTGCCGCTGCTCGGCCAGATCCCGCTGGATCCGCAGCTGCGCGAGGCCGGCGACGCGGGAACGCCCGTGGTGCTGTCCGACCCGGACTCGCCCACCGGCGCGGCCCTGCGCGGCATCGCCGACAGGCTGGCCGTCCGCAAGCGCGGCCTGGCCGGCATGTCGCTGGGGATCGACACCACCCGCCACCTGTAGCCGACGGTCCGCCACTGGTCACCGCCGGTCATGGCGGTCCACCTCCGGATGCGGCGGTTCACGGCTGGCCGCAGCGGTTACGCCCGTCGTCGGTACGGAGGGTTTCGGCAGCGCGCTGCCGACATTCGTGAGCGCTGCCGTCGATCGGCAGCGTTGAACAGTCTCGTCCGCGCGCTGCCGAAACCGCGGGCGCGGGGCGCGCTCACGCACTGGCCTCGATCAGTCCGCCGCGCGCCAGCGCCGGCAGAAGAAGCCGACGAAGACCGCCTGTCGTGTTCAGCACGCGCCAGCGCCAGCGGACCACCTCGATCCCGGCGACGGCGAAGAGCTCGTGGCGGCGCTTCTCCTCGGCGAGCGCGGCATCGATCTCCTCGGGCTCGTCGCCGTACTTCGCGCGGCCATCGAACTCGCCTGTCACGCGTCCCCAGTCGAAGTCCGCGTAGAACAGCTCGTCCTGGAGTACGTGCGGGGTCTGCAGGTGCGGCATCGGCAGGCCGGCGGTCAGCATCTGCATGCGGGACAGCGACTCTCCCGCCGACTCACTACATTCGACCGACAACTCGAGGGCTCGACGAGCCGTAGCCGCGCCCCTGCATCGAGCCAGTGATTCCAGGCACTCCTGTAGCTCAGCGAGGGGAATCGGCTCCGGATCACGCGGCTGCGGGAACCGCGGAACGAGCCGGACCGCGTCGAACGCACAGACGCCGCGCTCCAGTCCGCCGGACATCGCGACGTCCACTGCGGTCCGACACCGGGAGGTCACGCGCACGCCGTCGAGGATCGCGACCTGATCCGCGGGCAACGGGCGAGCGTGCACGTACTGCTTGCGCCGCTTCCAACCGCCGCTGGTGCGGTCGATCGTGAAGTGGACGTAGCGCCTGTCCGGACGCAGGAACGGGATGCCGTGCAGGAATGCCGCGCTCTCGTGACTGACCACCGCCTCACAGGTCAGCGCCGCCGCACGTACCCGATCGCGATCGCGCACCCACTGCGGGGCTCCGTCGTCGCGGACGCCGTACACACCATGTGCCAGCCGTTCGAACTCCTGCTCGGCGGCTCGCGCTATCCGGGTGTCGCTCCACCCCATCGCCCTGAGCTGCCGTCGTGTCCACATCTCCCCCATGCGGCCAGTGAACCCCACCGCCGACCTCCGGCCGCGCTTCGCGGGGCCACTTTCCACAGATTCGTGGTTATCCACAGGCGCGCCCCGGACGACCGCATCGTTCGCGCTGAACGCTGCCGAAAGTCCTACCGACGCTGACGGATTCCTCCAACGCTGCCGGGTGCAGGCAGCGGTCACGAATCTCGGCAGCGCGCTGCCGAAACTCGTAGGCGGCCTATGTGGCGTCGGGGTCGAACGGCGGGCGCTCCTCCGGAGGCAGCGGCTTGTGCATCCGCGGCATCGTCGGGATCGGGCCGGCAGGCACCTCGAGCGGCGCCGACGCCGCGGCGGATGCACCGGCACCGTCGACCACCTTGCGCAGGTTGAGCGAGTCGGCGGTGGAGCGCACCTGATCGGTGATCTCGCGGACCACCGTGTCGTCTCCGTTCAGGAGGTGCTTGGTGACGATGGCGGTGGGCGTCATTCCGCGCAGGTTCTGGATCTGCTGGAGGGGCTCACGGATCGCGTCGAAGTCGCCGCCCATCTCGTCCTTGAGCTGCTGCGTGGCGCCGGTGGCGTAGTCGCGCACCTGCCGCATGGCCGTGAAGAACCAGTTGACCGCCCCGGGAAGCCGCTCCGGCCCCAGGATCACCAGACCCACGACGACCAGCATGAGGATCTCCCCCATGCCGAGATTCGAGAACACCCCGCCATGCTACGGGAAGCTCAGGACCGCGCGCACGGGGCGGCGTCTCAGCTCAGCGGTTCGGGCGTCACCTTGATCGGGACCTGACGGCCGTCCCGGGCCACCGTCACCGTCGTCTCCTTGCCCACGCCGACGGCGCGGATCGCGACGATGAGGTCCGCGGACTCGGCGACCTCCGTGTCGCCGACCTTGGTGATGACATCGCCCTCGCGGATGCCCGCCTTGTCGGCGGCGCCGCCCTTCTTGACGTTCTCGACGCGCACGCCGGTCGCGGTGTCGTTGCTGACCTCGCGGCCGTTGACGCCGAGGTCGGCGTGCACCACCTTGTCGCCCCGGATGATCGCCTCGGCGATCGGGAACGCCACGTTGGAGGCGATGGCGAAGTTGAGGCCGATCGACCCGCCGCCGGGCGCGAGCCCGAGGGTGTTGACGCCGATCACGCGGCCCTTGAGGTCGAGCAGCGGGCCGCCGGAGTTGCCGGGGTTGATCGACGCGTCGGTCTGCACGGAGTCGAAGGCCGCGGGCGGGTTGGGCCCGTCGGCGGGCCCCTGGACCGGACGGTGCGTCGCGGACACCACGCCGGAGGTGACGGTGCGCCGCAACCCCAGCGGGGAGCCGATCGCCACGACCTGCTGGCCGGGCAACAGCTGCCCGGAGTCGCCGCGGGAGATCTGCTGCAGGCCGTTGACGGCGACCTTGATCACCGCGACGTCGGTGTTCGGGTCGGTGCCCACGAGTTGCGCCGGGGTGCGGGTGCCGTTCCAGAACACGACCTCGATCTTGGCGTCCTTGTTCGTGGCCGCCGTCTCGATGACGTGGTTGTTGGTCATGATGTAGCCGCGCTCGGCGTTGATCACCGAGCCGGACCCGGTCTCGCCGGTGGTGCGGGTGCGCACCTCGATGGTGACGACGCTGGGGCCGACCTTCGAGACCATGTCGGCGATGGCGCCCTGGTCGGTGACCTTCGTGTCGTCGACGGGGAGCGTGACCCGGGAATCGGTCAGCTTCTGGATCGTGGTGCCGGTGACCCGGCCGATGGCGCCGCCCAGCAGGCCGATGACCAGGGCGATCACCCCGAGTACGACGAGCGCGCGGACGGACACGCGACGACCGAAGAGCACGTCGCGCACGCCCAGCTGCTCCGGGTCGGGTTGCGGCTCCGCCCGCGGCGGGGCCTTGACGCCGGGCTCGCCCAGCGCGGCGAGCGACTCGGTGTCGCGCCACGGGTCGGCGGGCTCGGGTTCGGGCTCCGCGTCGAGCGGGCCGGCGTAGGGGTCGCGCTGCAGGGCGTCCGCGCTGCCGGCGGGGCGGGAGAACGCCTCGGTGAGCACGGGATCGGGGGCCGCGGCCCGAGGCTGCGGGCGGCCGTCGACGGCGCGGCGCACCGCGTCGGGCGCGAAGGCACCGTCGACCCCGTCGGGCCGACCGAAGACCACCTGCTCGCCCTCCGAGACCGAGGGACGGTGCGTGGGGCGCGGCTCCAGCCGGGGACGCTGGGCGTCGGAATCGGACGTCACGAGTCGAATCTACCGAGCGTTCCGCCGGCGGCCGCGCTTGTTGCGCGCGTCGCGTCGCGACGACTCGGGCTGGAAGGTGGGGAAGCCCTCGAACGGGGCACCGTGGCACTCGGTGGGGATCTGCGCGAGCTGGCCCAGAAGCCGGTGCGGGACGGTGATCTCGCCGGACTCGCGGAGCGCGGCACGGACCTGCCGCTGCGCGTCCACCTCCGAGGCGCAGACGGGGCACTCCGCGATGTGCGTTCCGGCGCGGAGGTGGGCGTTCATGCGGAGCTCACCGTCGACATAGGCGACGACGGCCTCGTACGCCAGGTGCTCCGTGGACGAGAACTCGCCGGGGCGGCGGGCGAACGCGCGCTTGAAACTGCCACTGAGGTGCTCCACGCCGCTCCCCTCCTCTACTCCGGTCAACCGGCCGTCTCGGCCTACCGCCACAGTACCTGCACTCACGGGTTCAACGGATCGAGTCCCGTTCGTCGGTTCCCGACGGTGCCGTGCCGGGCGCTCAGTACGCGAGCGCCGCGCTGCTGGTCAGGCCCTGATTGGCCAGCGCCTCGCGGATGGACTTGCGGCCGCGGTGGATGCGCGAGCGCACCGTGCCGAGCTTCACCCCGAGGGTGGTCGCGACCTCTTCGTAGCTCAGGCCCTCGATGTCCGCGAGGACGACGGCGGCGCGGAACTCCGGTGCCAACGCGTCCAGCGCGGTCTGCAGTTGCGGGCCGAGGTTGGCGTCCGCGTAGATCTGCCCGGGGTCCGGGTCGGACGACGGTACGCGCTCGTAGTCCTCCGGCAGAGCCTCCATGCGGATGCGGTTGCGACGGCGGACCATGTCGAGGAAGAGGTTCGTCGTGATGCGGTGGAGCCAGCCCTCGAAGGTGCCCGCCTCGTAGTTCTGCAGGCTGCGGAACACACGGATGAAGGTCTCCTGCGTGAGATCCTCCGCGTCCTGCGCGTTCCCGGAGAGACGGTAGGCGAGGCGGTACACGCGGTCGGCGTGTTCGCGGACGAGCTCGTCCCAGGAGGGCATGTCGGAGCGATCACCGGACGCGTCGAATGCGGCGGTGCCTGCGGGTTCAGCAGCACGCTCGTCGTCGAACGTGGCGTACGCAGCCTGGGGCTGCGACTCCTGCCGGGGTCCGGCCTTGCGGGCCAGGGCCATGCGCTCCTCCTCGTGCCGCCGCCGAACAGCGGGGCTATTCACCTGACAGAACTCCCGAGGCGACCGTTTTGTTCCCACGATCGGCAATCTCGCGATGAGAGTTCTTCACTGACCGATACCTTTCCCTGTCGCCTTGTGGGGGTGCTGATCCCTCCCTGAGTGTTGGCTGTGCATGCATCGCCTTAGCTAACGATCGAGTCACGGCCGGGTAACCGGTTCGCGACCGGCTAGGCTCTCGATGTGTCTGATTCAGCTGCATCCGCCCTCGTCACCTACGCCGAGAACGCCATCGTCGAGGACGACGCGATGTCGTCGGCCCGCGAACGCGCCGCCGACCTGGGCGTCGACGCGGTGTCGCCGTCCGTCGGCGCTCTGCTGTCGGTCTTCGCGGCCGCGGGCGGCGCCAAGTCCGTCGTCGAGGTCGGGACCGGCGCGGGGATCAGTGGCCTCTGGCTGCTCTCCGGCATGCGGCCCGACTCGGTGCTCACCACGATCGACTCCGAGCAGGAGTTCCAGGCCGCCGCGAAGATCGGCTTCCAGCAGGCCGGCGTGGCCGCGAACCGCACCCGCCTGATCAACGGTCACGCCCTGGACGTCCTCCCCCGTCTCGCCGACGCCGCCTACGACCTCATCTTCATCGACGGGGACCCCGTCGATCACCCGCGCTACGTCATCGACGCCGTGCGCCTGCTCCGTCCGGGCGGCGTCGTGGTCGTGAACCTCGGCGACGCCGGCTACCGCGTCCCCGATCCCGACGCCCACGACGACGAGGCCTTCGCCGCCCGTGAGGCCACCCGCATCATCGCCGCCGACGAGAACCTGCTCCCCGTCATCCTCCCGCTCGGCGGCGGCCTCGTCGCCGCCGCGAAGGCCTTCGTCCCGGACGAGTAGTCGCGTCACGGTGCGCATGTCCGACGGTCCGCCGTGCGCAGGTGCCGAACAGGCCTGCCTGCGCCGAGAGCGTCACGCAGGCAATCGAGGAACGAGCGCTTCCGCGAACGGCGTGACATCTGCGCACGTCGGAACGGGCCGACCGGTCGTCTGTGTCAGTTCGATCTGATACGTCCAGTAGCTGGAAGACACGACGATGCTGCACCCTGCATCGGCGCTGTCGTGCAGAAACACCGCATCACGCCCGGCGACATTCTCGTCAGTGACCCGGTAAGCACTGCGCGCTGTGTTGATGTACGACTGATGGTCCCTGAAAGCCGGGCTCATCGCGCTGAGAATCAATGACGGCCGCCAGCTGTATCGTGACGTCTCCCACCCGCATTCCACATCGTTGGCGCGCTCGGAAACGCGTTGCGACGACACGTCCAGGTCTGCCGCAGCCAGCGTCGCACTGGTGATGCCATCGCAGGGCGACCCTGCAGGACGAGTGCCCGGAGTGAGTGGGGCTCCGGGGCCCTCGGTCTGGCCGTCCGCGACGACGGCAGGGCCTCCACCACCCGACCGGAGCGCAACCGTCCCGCCGATCGCAGCTCCGAGTACCAGGACTCCAACGAACCCACCAGCGATCACGACGCGCCGGGAAATACGACGCCTGCCAACCGGCGCCGGAACGACACCTCGCGGGGGCGGTGTCGGCATGTTCTGCCCGACCGGCTGAGGCCTCCTCACCACAGTGGGGTCGGTCGGCGACGGGCGACGCGCACGCACAGGCATCCGGTCCGAGGGTGACGTCCGCGGCAACGGCGAACCGTTCGGCGCCGCGGTCGTTCGGTTCAGCTGTCTCGGTCGTGCAGGGCTCTGAGCAGGATGCGCCGGCCGTAGCGCACTCGCCCCGGGAGTGCCGGCACCCGGGACACCGCGCTCCGAGGTTTCCGGAACATACGCGCCGAGCCTCCTGTCGAACCGCATCATGATCCGCGGCGGCGCCGCGGTCGAATCACTCGCTCCGCCGCCTCGTCGACGTCCGTCGCCGTGTGGAAGGTCCCCCACGTCCCCGTCCTCCTCACTGATCCGACGCAATTGTCTGTTCGTGCACCCACTAGGACCGCGTCAGTTCAACGCCACCGTCCGCCGTCATCCCGCGTGCCATGTCCGTTGCAGTTGATGCGGGCGTCTCGCCCTTCCCAGCAAAATCGGTCGCGACGACGGTCACGCAGCCCGAACCTGCGAATGCGCGGCTCGCCCGGAAGTCACGGCGGCCGTACGGACCTGACTCCGACGACGGCATCGTGGTTTCCTCCGTCCAGCGCCCCGCGGCGAGACTCGCATCCGGGCACGGGGTGTACGCGATGACCCCTACCTGGTGGACGGCTGCCTGGCCGGGCTTTGGCGCCCCCGCCGCAGCATTGAGAGCCGCCTCAGATGTAGGTCCGCCCGGAGAGGTCAAATAGATCATGCGGCCGTACTGACGCTTGTCTGCACTGAGCTCCCCGTCGAAGGCGTTCCAACCATCCGGCACTGCGATGCTCAGGCGAAACCCTGAAGGAATGTCGAACGACCTGGAGCTGGATCGGGTCGAAGACTCCGTGCCGTCAGCGGACGAGCCGCCTCGGTCACCGTGACACGCGGTCGCCGCTCCTACGATCGCGCAGACGATCGCCACCGCGCGGACGAGCCTCCGCGCCCGTCCCCGCGTTACATTTCCGTCACTCATCGAGAACCATGTCATCGGCACTTCGCGAGCGTTCCAGATCTACTCAAAGTGGACAATCGTCTGATCGGATGACATTGGTCCGACACCACACAGGGCGACGCCGTCGGCGATGTCCGCCTACCCGGCTGCTCAGTGCCCGAGCT
This sequence comes from Tsukamurella pseudospumae, assembly GCF_001575205.1. Classification (GTDB taxonomy): domain Bacteria; phylum Actinomycetota; class Actinomycetes; order Mycobacteriales; family Mycobacteriaceae; genus Tsukamurella; species Tsukamurella pseudospumae. Next base: position 201,289 of record NZ_LSRE01000002.1, on the reverse strand, counting down.
CCCACAGCGCACTCACCGGCACGGCGCGCTTCTTCTCGCCGAACGCGAGCGTCTCGGTTCCCGTGTACAACACGAGACCTGCCACGAAATCGTCCCCGAGCCTGCACACGAGGTGGTCGATCCCACGGAAGTCGTCGTGCCCCGGCAGGTCGAGTCGAAGTCGCTCGCGACACTCTGTTCGGACGAATTCACCCCTAACCGGACCGCGGTCCACAGGTCGGTCCTGCTCCTTCATAGCGTTGCAACGTTATGACGAGTGAACGGCGCTATGAGGACGCGACGAGCGGCCGGGAGGGATCGCACAGCGGCGCCGAGACCCACCGAGCCATGCGAAGGACGCATGGCAAGTTCCGGAAAACAGCCACTGACCTGCAAATTTTCCACCCATGCGCCGCACGCATGGGTTCCAGGAAAGGCTATCGGTCCGCCGGGACCCCGACGGGGCGCATGAGCGTCGGGTACTTCGGCGGCAGGCCGTCGCCGGTGGAGATGCCGCGCACGCGGCGGGAGATCCACGGGTACGCGAACTCGCGGCGCCACTTCCGCTTGATCTCGCGATCCTCGGCGGGCGAGATCACCGGCGCGGGACCCAGGTCCGGGATCTCCAGCGCGTGCGGCACACCCAGCAGGTCCAGCACGCCGGCGGCCATCCGGACGTGCCCCGGCGACGACATGTGGATGCGGTCGAACTCCCACATCCGCAGGTCGCGGTACTCCTTCATCCGCCAGTAGTCGAGCAGCAGAAGCCCACGGTCGGAAGCGATCTCGCGCACCAGCTCGTTGTAGACGGCGAACCGGCCGCGGAGAGCGCCGAAGATCCCGCTGCCGTGCGTATCGGCCGCCGTCCACACGACCACCGTGGCGCCCGACGACGCCAGCCGCGCAAGGAGGTCGTCGTAGGCGGAGACGACCGCGTCCACGTCCACCGACGGCCGGATCAAGTCGTTCGCACCCGCGTACACGGTCACCAGGTCCGGAGCCAGTTCCAGGCACGGATCGAGCTGCTCGGCAACGATCTGGTCCATCTTCTTGCCGCGGATCGCCAGGTTCGCGTAGCCGAAATCCGGTGAGTGCGAGGCCAGTACCTCGGCGACACGGTCGGACCAGCCGCGGTACTCGTGCGTGCCCGTCGGATCGGGATCGCCCACCCCCTCGGTGAAGGAGTCCCCGATCGCCACGTACCGCAGGAAGTCAGCCACCGCCGGAGCCCCTATACGTCCGTCGAGAACCGCACGCCACCGTCGGGCAGCTCGACCCCCGGCCAGACCCGCGCGCCGTGCAACAGCTCGCAGCGGGCGCCGACGGAGGCACCGTCGCCGATGACGGCCTCGCGGATCCGCGCCCGCGGCCCGATGTGCGCGCCGAATCCGATGATCGACCGCTCCACGATCGCGCCGGCCTCGATCCGCACACCGTCGAAGACGACGGCACCGTCGAGCCTTGCGCCCGCACCGATCTCCGCTCCGCGACCGATGACGGACCCGCCGATCACCAGCGCACCCGGCGCCACCGAGGCACCGGGGTGGATCAGACATTCGCCGCGGACGCCGTCCAGAGCGGCCGACGGTGCGATGCCCCGCACCAGGTCCGAGCTGCCGGCCACGAAGTCCTCGGGGGTGCCCATGTCGCGCCAGTAGCCGTAGTCGACGTGGCCGTACAGCTTGCGATCACCGTTGAGCAGCGCGGGGAACACCTCGCGCTCCACGGAGACCGGCCGCCCGGCGGGGATCTCCTCGATCACCGAACGCTTGAACACGTAGCAGCCGGCGTTGATCTGGTCCGTCGGCGGATCTTGAGTCTTCTCCAGGAACGCGGTGACGCGGCCCGAGGCGTCGGTGGGCACGCACCCGAACGCGCGGGGGTCGGCGACGCGCACGAGGTGCATGGTGACGTCGGCGTTCTTCTCGCGGTGCGTGTTCACGACGGCGCGGATGTCGCTGCCGCCCAACACGTCCCCGTTGAACACCAGCACGTTCTCCGCCTTCAGGGCGGGTAGCACGTTGCGGATGCCGCCGCCGGTGCCCAGCGGCTCCGTCTCGACGACGTACGAGAGCTCCAGTCCCAGTTCGGATCCGTCGCCGAAGTACTCCTCGAAGACCTCCGCCTTGAACGAGGTCCCCAGCACCACGCGGCGGATACCGGCGTCGCGGATCCGCGAGAGCAGGTGGGTCAGGAAGGGCTTGCCCGCCGTGGGCAGCATCGGCTTGGGCGCCGACAGAGTGAGCGGCCGCAGGCGAGTGCCCTTGCCGCCCACCAGGATCACGGCCTCGACATCACTGAGGTCCACCCCGGCGTCCTGTTCCACCGAACTCATCATTCCCCTTTTCGTCTCCGCGTCGCCGCGAGAACACTGATCCGCGAGCGCGCGGCCAGCCCCACCTTCATCGCCGCGCGCAGGGGCGCGGCCGCCGGACCGGGATGCCGGTCGGCGAAGAACCGGTACGCCGAGGCGTGGTGCGCGGGCAGCATGAGCTCCGGCACCTTCCCCGCGGCGTGTCCCTTGGCGTGCACGATCTCCGCGCTCGGGACGTAGACATTGCGCCACCCGGCCCGCGCGAGGCGATCGCCGAAGTCCACGTCCTCCATGTACATGAAGTAGCGGTCGTCGAAGCCGCCGATCGCGGCGAAGGCCTCGGGGCGCACGAGCAGGCAGGAGCCGCTGAGCCAGCCCGCCTCCCGCTCCGACAGGTCCGCCTCGGACTGCTTGTACGCGCGGGTCCACGGGTTCGACTTCCACACCGTGCCGAGCAGCGCGTGCCCGATCCCGTACCGCATGCTCGGGACGTTGCGCGCCGACGGGTAGACGGTGCCGTCGGGGTCGCGGATGAGCGGACCGAGCGCGCCCGCCTCGGGGTGCCGCGCCGCGGCCGCGATCAGCTCGTCGATCGAGCCGGGACCGAACACGACGTCCGGGTTGCTGATGAGGAGGAAGTCCGGGAACGGCGCGGTGCCGGCCGCCGCGTCGGCGCGCAGCCGGGCCACCGCGAAGTTGATGGCCCCGCCGTAGCCCAGGTTCGCGCCGGTGCGCAGGAGTTCCGCCGTGGCGTGTGCGGCGTCGGCGGCCTCGGGGGAACCGTCGACCGACCCGTTGTCGGCCATGAGCACGCGCGGCGCGGCGCCGGAGAAGGCACCGTCGATGCTGGTCAGGAAGTTCTCGAGGTGCTCGCCCGGGGAATAGGTGACGGTGACCACCCCGAGCGTCACAGGGGGTGGGGCGATCTCGTCGGCGGTTCCGGGCACGCGCACAGGTTACCGGTCGGTCGCAGAAGTGGCGCCCAGCGCCCGGTCCAGCGCGTCCTGCCAGTCCGGGAGGGGCGCCAGTCCCCACGCCGCCCACGCCGCGGGCGAGAGCACCGAGTACGCCGGGCGGGGCGCGGGGCGGGGAAACTCCGACGACGTGCAGGGCGTGACGCGCGCCGGGTTCGCGCCGACCCGCTCGAACACGCCCCGGGCCAGGTCGAACCAGGTCGCCGCGCCGCCGCCCGCTGCGTGCAGCACGCCGCCGCCCCGGCCGCGCTCGGCGGACAGCAGAGCGGCGAGGTCCAGCAGGCCCACGGCGAGGTCGGGGGCGTACGTGGGCGAGCCCGTCTGGTCGTCGACGACCTTCGGATCCACGCCGCCGTCGGCCAGCCGCCCCATGGTCCCGACGAAGTCCGGAGCCCAGGCACCGTCGGCAGCACGTCCGGTGTACACCCACGCGGTCCGGACCACGACGGTGCGCGGGTACGCCGCCCGGGCCGCTTCCTCCCCGGCGAGCTTGGTGCGCCCGTACACGCTCGACGGTGCCGTCGGATCCCCCGGCTCCCAGGCCCGGGGCGGCACGGGTGCGGGCCCGAAGACGTAGTCGGTCGAGAGGTGGACGAGCCGGGCGCCGGCGGCGGCGCACCGTCGGGCCAGCAGACCGGGCGCGAGCGCGTTGAGCGCCTCGGCGGCGTCGGGTTCGGACTCCGCGGCGTCGACGGCCGTGTGCGCCGCGCAGTTGATGAGGACCGTGCCGGGCGCGAGATCGAGGCCCTCGACCGACTGTGGCGAGGTCACATCGAGGGCGTCCCGGCCGAGCGCGCGCACCGCGACCCCACGGTCCGCGGCCGCCCCGACCAGCGCCGATCCCAACTGGCCGGACGCGCCGGTGATCACCAGGTTCACACTGCAAACCGTACGTGACGGCCGCGCATGCGAAAGTTCCCAGGTCCAGTCGGTACCGTTATGGGGATGTGATCAAGCGGGCCGAAGAAGCGGGCCCGATCCCGGCGACAAGGAGTGGTGGGTGTCCGACAGCCCGAGTCCACGCGGCGCACGCCATTCCCGCGGCGTCGACGCGAAGCGTCGCAGCGTCCGCGCGGAGAACGAGGGCGGCGCCGACGGCGCGCAGAGACCGCGGCAGGTGCCCCGTGCAGCCGACCTGTCCGCCGACACCCGCGAACGCCTCCAGCGCAGCGGCAAGGCCCTGATCGCGCTGATCACGGCGGTCGTGCTGGTCGTGACCGGTGTGGCCTGGTTCTGGTGGTCCCGGTTCGCGGGCGACATCGAGCGCGGTCCGACGCTCGCCGCCAAACCCGACGGCGCGACCGACATCCTGCTGGTGGGTACCGACTCGCGCACCGACGCGAAGGGCAACCCGCTCTCCAAGCAGGAGTTGGCTCGGCTGAACGCGGGCGTCGACGACGGCACCCTCAACACCGACACGATCATCCTGATCCGCATCCCCAACGACGGGAAGTCGGCCACCGCGATCTCGATCCCCCGCGACGCCTATGTCGCGATCCCCGACCAGGGCAAGGGCAAGATCAACTCGGCCTTCGCCGGCGCCGCGAATGTCACCCGGGACAAGGCGATCAAGGACGGCGACGACGAGAAGACGGCTGTTCAGAAGGGCAACGAGGAGGGTCGCAAGGCGCTGATCGAGACCGTCGCGGACCTGACCGGCGTCTCCGTCGACCGGTACGCCGAGATCGGCCTGGTCGGCTTCTCCCGCCTCACCGACGCCGTGGGCGGCGTGGACGTCTGCCTGAAGAAGCCCGTCAACGACTCGTACTCGGGCGCCCGGTTCCGGGCCGGCAAGCAGACCCTCAAGGGCCCGCAGGCGCTGAGCTTCGTCCGCCAGCGACACGGTCTGCCGCGCGGCGACCTCGACCGCGTCACCCGGCAGCAGGTGTTCATGGCCTCTCTGGCCAGCAAGATCCTCTCCACCGGCACGCTCACCAGCCCCAGCAAGCTCAGCCAGCTCCAGAACGCGCTGACCACCTCGGTCACGCTGGATCAGGACTGGGACGTCATGGGCTTCGCGAAGGAGCTCGCGAACCTGTCGGCGGGCAAAATCAAGTTCTCGACGGTCCCCGTCGTCCGCGACGACGGCTGGAGCGACGACGGGCAGCAGTCCGTGGTCGTCGTCGACCCGAAGCAGGTCCAGGCCTACGTGGCCGGCCTCCTCGGGGGCGACGCGCCGAAGACGAAGACGATGACCACCCCGTCGAGCTCGCCCGCGGTGCCGGCCGTGAACCGCGCGTCGTACACCGTGGACGTGGTCAACGGCGGCTCCACCACGGGCCTCGCCAGCGGCGTGTCGAGCTTCCTCGGCAACAAGGGCTTCGGGCAGGGCAAGACGGGCAACGCGTCGACCTCCGAGTCGGGCCTGAGCTCGGGGAGCGCAGTACTCGCGAGCTCGTCGAACGACCAGGGTGCGAAGGCCGTGGCCGCCCTGCTCGGCGGCCTCCCCGTGGTCGCGAGCACCTCGGTGTCGTCGGGCCACGTCAAGGTCCTCATCCAGGACGGGTACTCGGGTCCGGGCTCCTCGAGCGACTCGGGATCGGACTCCGCCACGACCACCACATCACTCGCGCCGGGCATGACCGAGGCGCTCGACCCCAGCGAGGCGGCGCGCATCAGCTCGCTCCTCAACAAGCCCGGTTTCACCGCCCAGCAGGACGGAGGCGTCCCGTGCGTGGACTGACCGTCACCGACCGCCTCCTCGTCCCGATCGTCCAGGCCGACGGTGCCGCGCCCCGGTTCACCTGGTACGACGATGCCTCCGGCGCCCGGATGGGCCTGTCCGCCGTCACGCTCGGGAACTGGGCGGCCAAGTGCGGAAACCTGCTCCGCGATCAGTACGGTCTGGGCCCGGGCGACGCCGTCGGGGTGCTGCTGCCGGCGCACTGGCAAACGGCGGGGATCCTGTTCGGCGCGTGGTGGGCCGGGTGCGAGGTCCGCTTCGGCGACTCCGGGTCGGTCACCTTCTGCGCGCCGGACCGGATCGAGGAGGCCTTGGATCTTGCCGGGGTCGATGACCTCCTCGCAGTGGGCCTCGACGCGTTCGGCCAGGCGGTACCCGACCTTCCGCCCGGCATCGACGACTACACCACCGAGGTGCGCGTACACCCCGACGCCTTCACGCCCGGCGGCGCGGGCACCGCGCTCGCGGGCGACTCCCCCGAGATCGTCGTGGCGCGGTCCACCGCCCTGTCCGCCTCCGCCGGCTACGCCGCCGGCGACCGCGTGCTCTCGACCCGGGAGTGGCGCACCGTCGACGACCTGTACGACGGCCTGCTGGCCCCGTTCGCGGCCCCGGCCTCCGTGATCCACGTGTCGAACCCCGACGCCGGCAAGCTCATGGACAAGTTCGCCACGGAGAAGGCCACCGCCCGGGTCGCCTGACCCGGCCTACGGCCCCTCGTCCTTCCACACGTCCAGCACGATCCGCCCCGGGTCGCGCAGCGTCGAGTTCACGTGCCGCTGCGCGCCGTCCAGCAGCCGAACGGCCACCTGCAGCTGCCCCTCGAAGGCGCAGAAGATGGTGGCATCGCCCACGAAGGGCCCGCTGCCCGTGACCTTCTTGCTCCCCGTGTAGACCGTCTCGCCGTTCTCGCCGAACAGCTGGACACCGTCGATCCGGATCACGAGGTAGCCGCCCGCGCCCGCCACGATCGCGCCCGACGCGCAGTCGGCGATCGGCCCCTGCGCCGCCTCGACCGTGTATCCCGGCGCCGGCCCGGTGAACTGCAGCACTACCCGGTCGTGTCCCTCGTTGCGCCCGATCCGCAGGTCGGAGAGCTCCGTTCGCCCCGCGGGCGTGCTGGGCGTCGTCAGCGCCGACGTGCCGGGCGTGGGCCGCGGGGAGGTCGAGCGCGGGCTCACCGTCGAGCCGCCCGACGGTGCCGTGCCCGCCGGGGTCGTGGCGCTCGCCGTCGTACTGCCCGACGGTGCCGCCCGCCCGTTGTCGCCGCACGCGGCGAGGGCCGCGCCGAGCGCGAGCACCGTCACCGTCGTCACCACTGCCCGGACCGTCCCGCGATACGCGTGCGCCCCCGTCATGCGGTCCAGGTTAGGCCCGGACCGGACGACGGGGGCGCGCCGCTGTCGAATCGTGGGCGATCGACGGATCAGCGCAGCAGCTGGCGCGACATGACCATGCGCTGGACCTGGTTGGTGCCCTCGTAGATCTGGGTGATCTTGGCGTCGCGCATCATGCGCTCGACCGGGAAGTCGCGGGTGTAGCCGGCACCACCGAGCAACTGCACGGCGTCGGTGGTCACGTCCATCGCGACGTCGGAGGCGAAGCACTTCGACGCGGAGCTGATGAAGCCGAGGTTCTTCTCGCCGCGCTCGGCGCGGGCGGCGGCGGTGTAGACCATGAGGCGGGCCGCCTCGAGGCGCATCGCCATGTCGGCGACCATGAACTGGACGCCCTGGAACTCGGAGATGGACTTGCCGAACTGCTTGCGGTCCTTGATGTAGTCGATCGCCGCGTCGAGTGCGCCCTGCGCGATGCCCACGGCCTGCGCGCCGATGGTGGGGCGGGTGTGGTCGAGGGTCTGCAGCGCCGTCTTGAAGCCGGTGCCCTCGGCGCCGATCATCCGGTCGCCGGGGATGCGGCACTCCTCGAAGGCCAGTTCGGCGGTGGGGCTGCCCTTGATGCCCAGCTTGTGCTCGTAGCCGGTCACGGAGAAGCCCGGGTCGTCCTTGTGCACGACGAACGAGCTGATGCCGTTGGCGCCCTTCTCGGGGTCGGTCACCGCCATCACCGTGTACCAGGTGGACTTGCCGCCGTTGGTGATCCAGCACTTGGAGCCGTTGAGGACCCAGTCCTCACCGTCCTTGCGGGCGCGGGTGCGCATCGACGCGGCGTCGGAGCCGGCCTCGCGCTCGGACAGCGCGTAGGAGGCCATCGCCTCGCCGTTCGCGAGCGACGGGAGCACCTGCTGCTTGAGCTCCTCGGAGCCGTTGAGGATCAGGCCCATGGTGCCGAGCTTGTTGACGGCGGGGATCAGCGAGGAGCTGCCGCAGACGCGGGCCACCTCCTCGATCACGATGCAGGTGGCGACGGAGTCGGCGCCCTGGCCGCCGTACTCCTCGGGCACGTGGATGGCGTTGAAACCGCTGGCGACCAGCGCGTCCAGCGCCTCCTGCGGGAACCGCTCCTTCTCGTCCACATCCTTGGCGTGAGGCGCGATGTCGCGCTCCGCGAGCGCCCGAATGGCTGCGCGCAGTTCCTGGTGCTCCTCGGGGAGCTGGAACAGATCGAAGTCGGGGTTGCCTGCCATTGACGGCCTCCATCAGCGTCTACGTGGTGTGTTCGCCGATGATTCTAGCCCCGCGCGAATCCTGTCAGTTAGTCGCACGTAACCAAACATCCGATAGCGACTCATCCGGAAAAGACACCACGGCACGATTCGTCGGCTGTGAAACCGTGACCACTGGTGACAAATCGGACACTCGAACGCTCGTCAGCAGGTCACCGAACGTGGCGGATGCCGATCCCGGCCGTGGCGGCGATCTCGATCACGTCCGGTTTGTCACCAGTGGTCACGGTTTCACAGTCGATTTCGGGCGGTGCCGAAACCGGGGCACGGCGAGGGCCGCGTCAGCGCCGGAGGATGCCCGCGTTGACGGCCGCGGCGACGGCGGCGGTCCGGGATTCGACGTGCAGCTTGGCGTAGATGCGGGCCAGGTGGGACTTGACGGTGCCCTCGGTGAGGTGCAGCTCCGCGGCGATCGCGTGATTGGACAGCCCGTCGGCCACGAGGGCGAGCACCTCCCCCTCCCGGCGGGTGAGGGCGGCACCCGGAACCCGGAGCCGGTTGACCAGCCGGTCGGCGACCGACGGCGCGAGCGCGGTGCGCCCTCCCGCCGTGGTGCGGACGGCGGCGGCGAGCTCCTCCGGCGGGGCGTCCTTGAGCAGGTAGCCCGTCGCCCCCGCCTCGATGGCGGGAAGCGTATCGGCGTCCGAGTCGTAGGTCGTGATGATCACGACCCGGGGAGCGTCCGGTCGCGCGGTGATCTGCGCCGTCGCCTCCGCGCCACCCATGCCGCGCCCGAACTGCAGGTCCATCAGAACGACGTCGACGTCGCCCACCGCCGCCCGGGCGACCGCCTCCTCCGCGGTCGCGGCCTCGGCGACGACGACCATCCCGGGCTCCGTCTGCAGCACCGCGCGCAGTCCGGCGCGCACGATCGGATGGTCGTCGGCGATGAGGATGCGAATCGGTTCATCGGTCATCGCGTGCCTCGATTCCGTTGTCCTCCAGGGGGATGCGCAACCGGACGGAGGTTCCCCCGCCGGGTGTCGACGTCACGTCCAGGACGCCGCCGAGTTCGCGTGCGCGCGCGTTCATCGCAGGCAGCCCGAACCCGCCGGTGCCGGGTTCCGGCAGTGGGACCGATGCGGTGTCGAACCCGCGTCCGTCGTCGGCGACCAGCAGCTCCACGGCGTCCTCCTCGAAGGTCAGCGTCACCGTCGCGCTCGCCGCATCGGCGTGCCGGACCGTGTTCGACAGCGCCGACTGCGCGACCCGCAGCAGCGCGACCTCCTGCGCCTTGGCGAGCGGCCTCGGGCGCCCGGCGAGGCGGAAGGCGGCGTCGATCCGGTGGCGGGCGGAGGTCGCTTCGCACAGCCGCTCGAGTGCCCCGGCGATGGTCGTGCCGTCGAGGGCGGGCGGCGTCAGCGCGGCCACGAACCGGCGGGCCTCGCCGAGGTTGTCGCCGGCGGCACGGCGCGCCTGCACGATGTAGTCCCTCGCCGCCGCGAGGTCCTTCGCCGCCGCGCGGTCCGCAACCGCCGCGAGGTCCGTCTCCCCCGGTTCCGGGGGCAGCGCCCGTTCGGCCGCGTGCAGGAGCAACTGGATGCTCGAGAACCCCTGGGCGAGCGTGTCGTGGATCTCGCGCGCCAGCCGATCCCGTTCTGCGAGAACACCTGCGGTGTGCTGCACCGCGGCCAGATCCGCCCGTGTGGCAGTGAGTTCCTCGATGAGGCCCCGCCGGCGTTCGCTCTCCCGGTAGAGCGCCTGGTACCCGAACACCACGACGACGGCCACCGCCGCCCCGAGCCCCGGCCCGATGAGCATCGCCGGGCTGAAGGCCCCCTCGTGCACGGCGAATCCGATCACGGCGGCGGCGGTGGTCGCGAGGACCACCACGAGCCCCGTCCGCCGCGGCAACAGGTGCAGCTGGAGGAAGTACAAAGGGAACGCGACCCACACCGCATCCCCCGTGCAGACGAGCAGTACCAGCCACGCCGCGCACAGCGCTGCGATCCACACCCGCGCCCGGCCCCGCGATCCGCGCACCGCCGGCGCGAACGCGCCGACCGCGTACACGAGTACGCAGACGACCGCGGCGGCGAGCGAGGCCCCTGCGTGCGGAGCCCCGTCCGCGAGGGCGCGGACGGCGACGAACGCCAGCAGCCCCACCATCAACAGGTGCAGGCACCACACCGAGCTGCGCGGTGTGGGAGTGGGCGTCGCCGATCTGCCGGTCACAGTGTCCCCACGCTACTGACCCGCACCCGCCCGCGCCTCTTCCGAAAGATGTAGATCCGCCGCCATCCTTCGGCCCGCGAACTGACACCGTGCGCGAGAGGCGCGGCGGCGGTCCGGCGACGACCGTGGAGACATCACATTCACAGCCGGAAAGGACTGGCCCACACCGTGTTCGTCGCCTTACGAGATCTGAGGTTCGCCAAGGGGCGGTTCGCCCTCATGGGGACCGTCATCGTGCTGATCACCCTGTTGGTCGGTCTCCTGTCGGGGCTGACCGGGGGACTCGCCCGGCAGAACGTCTCCGCCATCGCCGATCTGCCCGCCGACCACCTCGCCTTCCAGAGCCCGTCGGGCGGGCAGGACCTGTCCTTCTCCGATTCGACGGTGACCGAGGCCCAGTGGCGGCAGTGGTCCGCCGTGCCGGGCGTCGAGCACGCCGAACCCCTGGGCATCACCACCACCAAGGCGACGGCCGGCGATCGGAGCACGGGCGTGACGGCCTTCGGCGTGCAGCCGGGCAGCACTCTCGCCCCCGAGAGCAGTGAGATCAGCGGCGACGCCGTCGTCCTCTCCGACGCCGCGGCCGCGGACCTCCGGGTGAGCGCGGGCCAGTCCGTCACGATCGCGGGCCGTGCGTTCACGGTGGCCGCCGTGTCCGGCGACGCCTCCTTCAGCCACACGCCGGTGATCTGGACCGGCCTCGACGCGTGGCAGTCGCTCGCCCCGCCCTCCGGACACCAGGAGAGCCCCGCGGCCACCGTCATCGCCCTCACCACTTCGCCGGGCGCCAACCTGGGCGCGGCCGACCGAGCCATCGGGACCACCACCGTCACCCCCGGAAAGTCCCTGTCCGCCATCGGTTCCTACTCCTCCGAGAACGGCTCGCTGCAGTTGATGCGCGGCTTCCTGTTCGCGATCTCCGCTCTCGTCGTCGGGGCGTTCTTCACCGTCTGGACGATTCAGCGCAGCGGCGACGTCGCGATCCTCAAGGCCCTCGGCGCGTCCACGCCGGCGCTGCTCAAGGACGCGCTCGGCCAGGCGTTCGTCCTCCTCGTCGGCGGCACCGCCCTCGGGACCGCGATCGCCGCGGGCCTGGGCGCCGTCGTCGCCGGATCGGCGGTCCCGTTCCTGCTCACGCCCGGGACCGTCCTGGTACCCGCCGCCGTGATGATCGTCCTCGGCGCCCTCGGAGCGGCGCTGTCCATCCGCCGGATCACCTCAGTTGACCCCTTGACCGCACTCGGGAGCGCACGATGACCCTGAACCTGACCGACATCACCCTGACCTACCCGGACGGCGACGGCCGCCTCACCGCGCTCGACCGCGTCTCACTCGAGGCTCCGGCGGGCACGCTCACCGCCGTCGTCGGACCGTCCGGATCCGGGAAGTCGAGCCTTCTGGCCGTCGCCGCCACCCTCATCACGCCCGACAGCGGCACCGTCGTGATCGACGGGACGTCCACGACGGGCATGTCCCGGGGGAAGCTGGCGGAGCTGCGGCGCGAGAAGATCGGCATCGTCTTCCAGCAGCCGAATCTGCTGCCCTCCCTCACCGCGGCGGAGCAACTCCAGGTGATGGCCGTGATCCGCGGCGGCAGCGCGCGGCGGGCCCGCGGCCGGGCGCTGGACCTGCTCGACGCCGTCGGCCTGGGCGGGTACGCGGACCGGCGGCCGCACCAGCTGTCCGGCGGACAGCGTCAACGCGTCGACATCGCCCGCGCGCTGATGAACGAGCCGACGGTTCTCCTGGTCGACGAGCCGACCAGCGCCCTGGACCACGAGCGCGGCGCGGCGGTCGTCGACCTGCTCACGCGCCTGACGCGGGAACAGGACACCGCGACGGTGCTGGTCACGCACGACCGCTCCCTGCTGACGGGCGCGGACCACCTCGTCGAGGTCCACGACGGACGCCTGCGCACGCCGTCCGGCGTCACGCGGTGACGCTGACGGTCACCGGGTGACGCTGCCGGTCAGCCCTCGAGCAGCTGCTTGCGCAGCGCCTCGTCCTTGGCGAGCACCATCTGCTCGAGCCCGTCCTGGAAGGCGACCATCTTCGCGCGCAGCGCGGGATCGCCGGCGCCGAGGATCCGCACGGCCAGCAGACCGGCGTTGCGGGCGCCGCCCACGGACACCGTCGCCACGGGGATCCCGGCGGGCATCTGCACGATCGACAGCAGCGAGTCCATGCCGTCGAGGTGCTTGAGGGGCACGGGCACGCCGATCACCGGGAGCGGCGTCGCGGAGGCGACCATGCCCGGCAGGTGCGCGGCGCCGCCGGCGCCGGCCACGATCACCTCGATGCCGCGGCCCGCGGCGTCGCGGGCGTAGTCGAGCATCCGCTGCGGCGTGCGGTGCGCCGAGACCACGCCCACCTCGAACCGCACCCCGAACTCGGCGAGCGCCTCGGCTGCGGCCTCCATCACGGGCCAGTCCGAGTCGCTGCCCATGATCAGGCCGACGCGCGGCCCCGATCCGTTCTCAGCCATGCACGCTCCATCCATCGGTCCACTCCGCGGTCGCCATCCAGTGCGCCGCGCGTTCCGCCCGCTCCCGGAGCGAGGCGACGTATTCGGGGTCCTCGCGGTCACCGTCGAACCCGCCGACGAGGTTGACGTGCCCCACCTTCCGGTCGGGCCGCTCGCCCTTGCCGTACATGTGGACCTTGACGTCGGGCATCCGCGCCATCAGGTGGTGCAGCCGCTCGTCCATGCTCATCTCGGGCTCCTGCGCGGCTCCGAGCACGTTCGCCATCACCGTCAGCGGAGCGCGGGCGGCGGTGTCGCCGAGGGGGTAGTCGAGCACGGCCCGCAGGTGCTGCTCGAACTGGCTGGTCGTGCAGCCGTCCATCGACCAGTGGCCGGAGTTGTGGGGGCGCATCGCCAGCTCGTTCACCAGGATCTCGCCCGACGGTGTCTGGAACAGCTCGACCGCCATCACACCGACGACGCCCAGTTCGTTCGCCAGGCTCAGGGCCAGCGATTCCGCGAACGCGGCGTCCGCGTCGGACAGGCCCGGCGCGGGGGCGAGCACCACGGCGCACTGCCCGTTCCGCTGCACGGTCTCGACCACGGGCCACGCGGCGCCCTGGCCGAACTGCGAGCGGGCGACCATCGCCGACAGCTCGCGCGCGAGCTCCACCCGCTGTTCCGCGAGCACCTGGACGCCGGCCGCCAACTGCTCGTGCGCGATCGCCAGCGCCTCGTCGAGGGTCTCCGGCAGCCACACCCCGCGCCCGTCGTACCCGCCGCGCACGGCCTTGAGCACCACGGCGCCCGGGTAGCGGTCCCAGAAGGCGCGCACGTCGTCGACGGCACCGACCTCCGCGAAGCCCGGCACGGGCACGCCGAGATCGGCCAGACGGTGCCGCATGGCCAGCTTGTCCTGGGCGTACATCAGGGCCTGCGGCGGCGGGTTCACGACCACGCCCTCGGCCTGCAGCGCGAACAGGTGCTCGGTGGGCACGCCCTCGTGATCGAAGGTCAGCGCGTGCGCGCCGGTCGCGACGCGTCGCAGGTCGTCGAGGACGTCGTGGTCGCCGAGGACCACGTCGGGGCACACCTGCGGGGCCGGCTCGTCGGGCGCGGCGGCCAGGACCCGCAGGCTCTGTCCGAGCTCGATGGCGGCCTGGTGGGTCATGCGGGCCAACTGCCCGCCGCCGACCATCGCCACGACGGGACGCCCCTGGCGCGATTGAACACTCACGGGTCCATAATCGCAGGTCCGGGATGCCGCCGGGGCGCCCGGCACGGGGTTACGGCCCGGTACGACCTCGTCACACGACGCGCGGTACTATTCACGGTTCCGTTACAGTGGCGCACGTGGCATTCATCGAAGCGGTTCTCGATCGCACCCCCGCTCCCCTGCGCGGGCTGGTCATGCAGCACCACGAGCTGATCAAGTTCGCGATCGTGGGCAGTACGACGGCGGTCTTCGACCTCGCGATCTTCTACGGCCTCGTGCTCACGGTGCTCGGCGACAAGCCCACCGTCGCGAAGATCTTCTCCGGCGTGTGCGCCGTGATCCTGTCGTACATCCTCAACAGCGAGTGGAGCTTCAAGAACCGCGGCGGGCGGGAGAAGCACCACGAGGCGCTGCTGTTCTTCGTCATCTCCGGCATCGGCGTGCTGATCATGGCCGCGCCTATCTTCATCGCCAACAACTTCTTCAACCTGCGCCAGGTCGACTCGAAGACCACGCTGATCGTGGTCGACTTCGTGCTGAACTACATCGTGGGCAACCTGCTGCAGATGGCGTTCCGGTTCTGGGCGCTGCGCCGCTGGGCCTTCCCGGAGGAGATCACCACCGCTCCCGCGCAGGAGTCGATCCCCGTCGACGATGCGGATTCGAGCAGCGCCTCCGCAGACCGCTAGTCCGCGCAGCGTGCGCTACCGCATCCTCCGCTCGACCATCGCGGTCGTCGCGGTCACCGGCCTGTTCCTGGGCCTGCCGCTGATGTTCTACACCTGGCGCTGGCTCGACGACACCGCTCGCACCGACCTGCAGCACCGCCTGCAGCGGGCCTCGTCGGAGATCCTCGGCCAGGAGCAGCGCACCGGGGTCGTCGGGCAGCCGCCGACGGACCGGCTGCGCCTGCTCGTCCCCTCCGACGGCCGCCTGGTGCTCACCTACACCGACACCTCCGGCACGCCCCGGGAGCTGACCGTCGGCGCGCAGGAACCCCTCGAGCACCCGATGGTGGAGGGCACCTCCCTCGGCGACGCCGGGGTCCTGCGGCTCGAACAGGACTACTCCGCCGTGCGCAGTGAGCAGTACCGCGCGCTGACGATCGAACTGATCGTGATGGTGCTGTCCGTGACCGCCGGCGTGGTGGTGGCCGCCGTGACCGCGAGCCGCGTGGCGGACCCCGTGCAGGAGGTCGCCGAGCGCGCCCAGCGCCTCGCCGACGGCGACTTCCGGCCCGATCCCCACCGGCACGGCATCGAGGAGCTCGACCGGGTGCTGGACGTGCTCGACGCCGCGACCGAGGAGATCGCCGACCGCCTGCAGCGCGAGCGGCAGATCGTCGGCGACGTCTCCCACCAGCTGCGCAGCCGGCTCACCGCCATCCACATCCGGCTCGACGAGCTCACCCTGCACGCCGATCCCGAGGTGGTCGTCGAGGCGCGGGCCGCACTCGACCAGGTGGACCGGCTCACGACCTCGGTGAGCGAGATGGTGCAGATGGCCCGGACCGAACGCAACGCGCAGGGCGCCGTCGACGTCCGCGCCGCGCTGACCCCGCTGCTGAACGACCTCGCGCCCACCTTCCTCAAGGCGCACCGCCGGCTGATCGTGACGCCGGACGGCGGCGGCCCGCTCCCCGCCCGCGCCACGGCCTCCCGGGTCCGCGAGGCCGCCGCGGTGCTGCTGGACAACGCGCTCGCGCACGGCAGCGGCGCGGTCACCGTGACCCTCGGCTCGGTCGGCGCGCACACCGTGCTCGTCACCGTCGCCGACGAGGGCTCGGGCCTGTCCGACGGTGACGCGCAGCGCATCTTCCGGCGCGGCTACTCGGCCGGGGGAAGCACGGGCGTCGGCCTGGCGCTCGCGCGGGCCTTCATCGAGGGCGACGGGGGCCGCCTGCAGCTGCAGAGCCGCAAGCCCACCACGTTCGCGATCTTCCTCCCGGCCGCCGCGTCCGACGACGGCGCGGACCCGCCGCCCCGGCCGGTGCGCGAGCCGGAACCCCGCTGACCCACTCCGCCGACCTACTCAGCGTCGAACCGGAAGCCCACGCCGCGCACGGTGACGATCCGGCGGTGCGGTCCGGTGTCGTCGCCGATCTTGCGGCGCAGCCAGGAGATGTGCATGTCGAGGGTCTTCGAGCCGCGCAGGTCGGAGTCGCCCCAGACGTCGGCGAGGATCTCCTCGCGGCTCAGCAGCCGGCCGGTGTGCTCCATCAGGAACCGCAGCAGCTCGAACTCCTTGTTGGCCAGCGCGACGTCGTCGCCGTCGACGGTGACCCGCCGCGCGGTCGCGTCGAGCCGGATCCCGCCGGCGTCGAGCACCTCGGCGGCGCCCTGCGCGGGGGCGCTGCGGCGCAGCAGCGCCCGGGTGCGGGCCATCAGCTCGAACATGCGGAAGGGCTTGCCCACGTAGTCGTCGGCGCCGGCGTCGAGGCCCACCACGAAGTCCATCTCGTCGGTGCGGGCGGTGAGCATCAGCACCGCGATGTCGGGTCGCGCGGCCCGCACCTCGCGGCACACCTCGAGCCCGTCGAGCTCGGGGAGCCCCAGGTCGAGGATGAGCAGCGCGTAGTCCTCGTCGAGCGCGGTGCGCAGCGCCTCGGTGCCGGTGGCGGCCACCGTCACCTCGTAGCCCTCGCGCGAGAGCGCCCTGGCCAGTGGCGATGCGATCGCCTCGTCGTCCTCGGCAAGGAGCACCCGCGTGGTCATGACCGCCGAGGGTACTCCGCCGAGCCTCCGGCGTCCGCGTCGTCGAGCGCGTCCACGATCAGCGAGTGGGTGTGCGCGATCCGCGGGACGTTCGGGAAGGCGAGGGGGTCCTCGCCCGCGGACTCCACGGTGAGCACGCCGCAGCGCAGCATCCGGTCGATCAGCCGCTGGTGGTACTGCACGGAGTTGATCCGGCGCAGCGGGATGTCGATGCCGCGGCGGCGCACGATGCCCGCACGGAACATGATCCGCAGGTCGGTGACCACGAGGTGGGTGGCCCGCCAGGACGCCCAGGGCCGCACCGTGAACCAGGCGACCACGATCAGCCACACGATCGCGACGGTGAGCACCAGCCAGTCGGGCCAGGCACCGTCGAGCTTCGCGCGCGCGACCAGCCCGAGCGCGACCCCGGCGGCGGCGCTGGCGAGGAACAGCGCCAGCACCGGCGCGATCATCGCCTTCGCGTGCGGCCGCACGTGCAGCAGGATGCGCTCGTCGTCGATCAGTACCTTCTCCGGGAACCGCATCGGTCAGGCCGGCCGCAGGTGGGTGACGTCTCCGGCGGAGAGCACGTGGCGCGTCCCGGCTTCGTCGGCCACGACGACCCGGCCCTCGACGTCCACGTCGACGGCGGTCCCGAGCAGCACCTCGTCGGCCGGGAGCTCCACCCGGACCTGCTGCCCGACGGTGACGCACACGGCCAGGTAGTCGCGCCGCGCGGCGGCGGGATCGTCGGACCAGGCCCGCAGGCCGGCGTCGAGGTGCCGCAGGTAGGCGATGGCGAGCGCCGTCCGGTCGGGGTTCTCCGCACCGGCCAGCTGCAGCGAGGTGGCGGTCTCCACCGGCACGTCGGCCGCGGCGAGGGTGGTGTTCAGGCCGGTGCCGATCACCGCGACCAGCCCGCCGCCGGGGGCGGTGGCGAGTTCGGAGAGGATGCCCGCGGTCTTGCCGCCCCGCTTGCCGGGCCCGGCCTCGAGCAGCACGTCGTTGGGCCACTTGAGCCCCACCTGCAGGCCCGTGACCTCCCGCACCGCGGCGGCCGCGGCGACGCCGGTCACCAGCGAGAGCCACCCGGCGCGGGGCGCGGCCGCGGGCGGCACCGGCACGCTCACCGAGACCGACAGCTGGGTGCCGGCGGGCGCCGACCAGGGGCGCAGGTGCCGGCCGCGGCCCGCGGTCTGCACGTCCGCGATGAGCACCCGCCCGGGCTCGTCGCCCGCGCGGACCCCGTCGGCGAGGTCGGCGTTCGTCGATCCGGTGGTGGGGACCACCGAGACGTCGTGCCATCGGGTGCCGCGCACGGCGTCGGCGATGGCCGCCCCGTCCGGGAGCTCCGTGTTCTCGGTCATCCGTGTCTCCTCCATCGGCGGGCAGTGCACTAGAAGGCCGACTCTATTGGTTACAGTCACTTCCATGACGAGTGCCTCCACCACCGACGGCGCGGCCGACGCTCAAGGCGCCGAGCCCAGCATCCACACCACCGCGGGCAAACTGGCCGCCTTCCGCAAGAAGGACGCCGAGGCGATGGCCCCGATGGGGCAGGCCGCCATCGAGAAGGTGCACGAGAAGGGCCGGCTCACCGCGCGCGAGCGCGTGCTGGCGCTGCTGGACGAGGGCTCCTTCGTCGAGCTGGACAAGCTGGCGCAGCACCGCTCCACCAACTTCGGCATGGCCGCCCGCCGTCCCGTCGGCGACGGCGTGGTGGCCGGCTACGGCACCATCGACGGCCGCGAGGTGTGCGTCTTCAGCCAGGACTCCACCGTCTTCGGCGGATCACTGGGCGAGGTCTACGGCGAGAAGATCGTCAAGGTGATGGACCTGGCCACCAAGACCGGCCGCCCGCTGGTCGGCATCATCGACGGTGCCGGTGCCCGCATCCAGGAGGGCGTCGTCTCGCTCGCCCTGTACTCGCAGATCTTCTTCCGCAACACGCAGGCCTCGGGCGTCATCCCGCAGATCTCCGTGGTGATGGGCGCAGCCGCCGGCGGCCACGTCTACTCCCCCGCGCTCACCGACTTCGTGGTGATGGTCGATCACGAGAGCCAGATGTTCATCACCGGCCCGGACGTGATCAAGTCCGTGACCGGCGAGGAGGTCACCAAGGAGGAGCTGGGCGGCGCCCAGACCCACATGACCAAGTCGGGCACGGCGCACTACGTCGCGTCCGGTGAGCAGGACGCGCTGGACTACGTCCGCGAGCTGCTCACCTACCTGCCGTCGAACAACCGCGCCGAGGCCCCCCGGTTCGTGCCGACCGATCCGCTCACCGGCTCCATCGAGGACTCGATCAACGACGAGGATCGCGAGCTCGACACGCTGATCCCGGACTCGCCGAACCAGCCCTACGACATGCACGAGGTCATCCGTCGCCTGCTCGACGACGACGAGTTCCTCGAGATCCAACCGCAGCGCGCGATGAACATCATCGTCGGCTTCGGCCGCATCGACGGCCGCAGCGTCGGCATCGTCGCGAACCAGCCCACCCAGTTGGCGGGCTGCCTCGACATCGACGCCTCGGAGAAGGCCGCCCGCTTCGTGCGCTTCTGCGACGCCTTCAACATCCCGATCGTCACCCTGGTGGACGTGCCCGGCTTCCTGCCCGGCACCGGCCAGGAGTACGACGGCATCATCCGCCGCGGCGCGAAGCTGCTCTACGCCTACGGCGAGGCCACAGTCCCGAAGATCACGGTCGTCACCCGCAAGGCCTACGGCGGCGCGTACTGCGTGATGGGCAGCAAGGACATGGGCGCCGACATCAACCTGGCGTGGCCCACCGCCCAGTTCGCGGTCATGGGCGCGGGCGGGGCCGTCGGCTTCGTCTACCGCAAGGAGCTGGCCGAAGCCGCGAACAAGGGCGAGGACGTCGACGCGCTGCGCCTGACGCTGCAGCAGGAGTACGAGGACACGCTGGTCAACCCGTACGTGGCAGCCGAGCGCGGCTACGTCGACGCGGTGATCCCGCCCTCGCACACCCGCGGCCAGATCGTGACGGCCCTGAACATGCTCGAGCGCAAGGTGGTCGCCACCCTGCCCAAGAAGCACGGGAACATCCCGCTGTGAGCGCGGCCGACAAGCCGGTGGAGCCGAGCACGGCGGACGTCGAGAAGCTCAAGGCCGCCATCCGGTTCGAGAAGGGCAATCCCTCGGCCGCGGACGTGGCGGCCGTGGTCGCGGTGCTCGCCGCCGCGACGGGCTCCGCGCCGCAGACCGGCCCCGGCGGCCCGAAGTCGCTGTGGGGCAGCAGCCGCGAGCGGATGCGTCCGCAGTACTTCAACGGCCCCAACGCCTTCACCAGCCAGACCCCGGTGTTCTGGACGAAGGGCTCTTGACCCCTCCCGTTCGTCTCGTCCTCGCGTCGGCCTCGCCGGCCCGGTTGTCGGTACTGCGCGGCGCCGGCACCTCGCCGGTGGTCTCGGTCTCCCAGGTCGACGAGGACGCCGTCCAGGCCGCGCTGCCCGCCGGGACCACGCACGAGGACACCGTGCTCGCCCTGGCCCGCGCCAAGGCGCAGGACGTGGTCGCACGGATCGCCGAGGATCCGGTCCCCGGCCGCGCCGTGGTGATCGGCTGCGACTCCATGCTCTCCATCGACGGCGAGCTGGTCGGCAAGCCCCACACCCCCGAGGTCGCCACGGCGCGCTGGCGCGCGATGCGCGGCCGCACGGGTCGCCTGCTCACCGGCCACTGCGCGGTCCTCCTGTCCGACGGTGCCGTGCTCGGCGACGCGGTCGGCACGCGATCCACGACGCTGCGGTTCGGCGCACCGTCGGACTCCGAGATCGACGCCTACGTCGCGACCGGGGAACCCCTGCAGGTGGCGGGAGCCTTCACTCTAGACGGTCTGGGCGGATGGTTCGTCGAGGGCATCGACGGTGACCCCAGTTCCGTCATCGGCATCTCCCTCCCGCTGACACGCGGGCTGCTGAGTGAGCTGGGCGTCAGCGTCACCGACCTCTGGTAGCGCAACCCCGTAAACTCCGCTGTAGCGAGTTCCCGCAACTGGAGGAGCGCGGATGACTGCAGAACCCTGGGTCGAGCCCGAACCCGACGATCCCTCGCAGCTCCTGTCGATCCTGCCGGGCCCCTGGCACGGCCAGTTCCTGGTCGAGTACCGAGCCGCACTCGACACGGCACGCAATGACCTCGGCCAGTGGTCCGAGTTGCGCGCGGTGCTCCATCGATGGCGGCTCCGCGCCGTTGCTTACTCGGCACCCGGTTTCGAGACTGCTGCTGCAGCTGCACGGGAGACGGAGGCGAAGGACCTGCACCCCATTCCGGGGTGGGAAGCCCGGCAATGACCTATCAGCCCAGGATGATCAAACCTGCGCCGGCGCAGTACCACGATCTCCTGAGCACCAACGAGGTCGCACACGATGCATTCCTCACCCGCGTCGCAGAACTAGTGGCCGCACCGTGGGATTCCTGGCCGACGCGCCCCGACGCGCATCCGGAGTACCGCGACCGCAGTTCGGTAGTCACGGCCTACTGTCCTTCCTCGTCGACGACGAGGCCGAGATGCTGATCATCTTCAGCATCGTGTGGATCGGATAGAGGCGGCCGCAACCTTCAGATGGCCTCAGCCCCATCCCCGGGCGCCCCAAGCCTGATCTTCACCATCACGGACGTGTCGGACCTCACAGGTTCATCGATCGACAGTACGTAAGCATCCCGTTAACACCGCGAGATCACCACGTTTCCGCAGTTCCGCCGCACGGTTGAGGCTTCGATCACGTACAGCGTCCGAACTGCGGGAACACCCGGGCGTCCCTCGGCGAGGATCTACCACAACCCTGGTCAAGGGTCAGATCGCGTGACGAGCGACACTACTCGTTCGTCTCGCGAAAGGAATGAACCCCGTCTTAGCGTCTTCTCATGACCACGACGCTCCGCCCCCTCGCCTCCTCCGAGATCGGCTTCGTGGGCCCGCATCCCACGACGTGCGCCTTCGAGCTGACCGTGCGCGGCCCGCTGGACATCGATGCGCTGACCGCTGCGCTCGCCGCGCTGCGCGCCGAGCACCCCGAGCTCGACGCCGCCGTCGCCCCCAGCGGCGACGGCTTCGCGTTCGTCGCCCCTGTCGCCGGCGCCGGAATCTCCGACGAACCCGGCGACCTCCTGGTCGACCCCACCTCGGCGCTCGCCCGCCTGCACATCGCGACGCTCGGCGACCGGCATCGGGTCGCCCTGGCCGTCAGCCACGCCCTCGCCGACGGCACCCACCTGTTCGCCCTCTTCGCCCGGCTCTGGACGCACTACACGGCACTGGTGCGCACCGGTGCGACGACGACCGCCGAACCGCATCCGTTCCCGCGCTCCGCACAGGCCGTCCTCGCCGAGCTCGACGTCCCCAAGGTCAGCACCGGCCGCGCCCGGCTCGACGGTGCGCGGTGGTACGGCGCGGCGCCCGTCCTCGGCACGGCGGACCACGCGGACGAGCACCTCCCCGACACGGTCTCGCTCCGGTTCTCCCCCGCGACCACCGCGCGGTTCCGCGAGGCGGCGCAGGGCGTCGGCGTGAGCGCGCTGCTCTCCGGCGTCCTGCTCTGCGCCGAACGCGCGGGATTCCTCGACGAGGACCCCGCCGCGCCGATCCGGATCGGCGCGATGACGCTCGTCGACCTGCGCCACCGGGTGCGCCCCTTCCTCGCCCCGACCGAGGTCACCAACTTCGTCGGCGCCTCCTACGCCGCGCCCGAGATCACCGGCAGCACAGACCCCGCCGCACTGGGCACGGCCGTCGCGACCGCGGCGCGCAACGACATCACCTCCGGCCGCGCGCTCGCGGCGCTGGCCACCGCCACGGCCACCGCCACGGCCACCGCCGCCGAGCCGCCGGTCGTGGTGAGCAATCTCGGCGTGCTCGACGTCGAGCTGCCCGACGGGCTCGTCGCGGAGGACCTGCGGCCGATCGTCTCGATGGACGCCGCGGGCCTGCGCGTCCCCGCCGGGTCGCGACGGCCGTCCCCGTCGGCCACCATCCACCAGATCTCGACCTTCCGCGGGCGGCTCGGGATCGACGCGATCACCCTGGGCGGCACCGCTTCTCCCGCGGCACGGACCGCGGTCGCCGACCGCATCGACACACTCGTCCAGACCGCGACCCGCCGGTCCCCCGCCGCCTGACCCGTCGCACGTACGCCGCCTCACCGTTCAGAACAGGAGCCGCTCATGCAGACCCACCGCGCACTCACCTTCTCCGAGGCGTCCTTCGTCCGGCCCGCCTCGCGCGAGGTGATCGGCACGTCGTACGCGCTGCGGGGCGTCGTCGACGTCACGGCGCTGCGGTCGGCGTTCGCGGCGCTGCTAGAGGAGTACCCCGTGCTGGCGGCACGGATCGTGGACGTCAAGGGCCGCCCGCACTTCGCCCCGGGCGACCCGACGGTGGCCGCGGCCATCGGTTTCCGCGACAGCGCGGCGCCCTGGACCGGCTACGCCCAGACACCGCCCTGGTTCGTCGGCGCCGACCAACTGGCGGCGCTGACGCTGACCGGGATCGGGGACGACTACCGGCTGACCCTCTGGGCCAGCCACGCCGCGACCGACGGCTCCGGCATCGTCGCGATCGCCGCCCGGCTATTCGCGCTGTACACCGCGCTGGCGAGCGGCGCGACGCCGATCGTGCGGCGCGCCGGGGACTTCCCCGCCGAGCCGCACCGGGTGATGGCCGAGCGCGGGCACCTGCCCGGGGAGGTGGACTACGAGGAGCGGCTCGCGGGCACCGTCTGGCACGGTGCGGTGCCGAAGGACTTCCCGGACGAGCCGGGCTCCGACGTCGACGACGTGCTGCGGATCCGCTTCGGCACTGCCGAGACCGCCGCGCTCGACACCGCCGCCCGCGCCCACGGCGTCTCCACGCACGCGCTGGTCAGCGGCATCATCGCCCGCGCCGAGCTCGCCGAATGCGCGGAGGACGCGGCGGTGGCGTTGCTCACCCCGGTCGACTTCCGCAGCCGCGTCGATCCGCCCATCCCGCTGCGGTCGGTGACCGCGCTGTGCGGCTTCTCGTACGTGGCGGTCACCGACGCCCCCACCGCGGACATCGCCCGGACCGTGTCGGACCGGATCCGTGCGGACGTGCGCGACGGCACCGTCCTGCGGACCGCCGTGAGCCCGATGCCCGACCCGCGGACCCGTCGCCACGGCCCGCCCGTTCTCATCAGCAACCTCGGCGCGGTGCCCGATCCCCTCACGCCCGCCGGGCTCGAGGTCCGCGACTTCCACGCGCAGATCGTCCGGAGCGCCGCCGGCATCCGCGAGTACGCCGCCGGCCACGTCGGCGAGAGTGCTCCCGCCGTGCCGATCGGCACCTCGTACCTGGTCTCGACCTTCGGCGGCCGGCTGTCGATCGAGTCGCGCGCGCTGCCCGGCACGCTCGACGGTGCCGTCCGTCTCCGTCTCCTCGAACGGATCGCGGACGGTGCGCACGCGCTGCTCGAGATCGGCACCGCCGCATGACCGTCCCCCTCGCCGACACCGAGTCGCCACCGGCCCCGCCGGTGGCGCTGCTCGTCGACGTCGGCCTGCAGGTGGGCGTGTACCTGGCGTTGCGCTACCTGTTCGGCGTGGGGCAACTGATCGCCCTCGTCACCGGCACGACGCTCGTGGCGGTCCGGATCCTGGTCCGCTCGTCGGTGCGGCGCGCGGCCGATCCGCTGGAGCTGTTCACCCTCGTGCTCCTCGCCTCGTCCATCACGGCCGCCGCGATCTCGGGCAGTCCCCGGGTGATCCTCCTCGTGGAGACGGGGATCGGCGGGCTCATGGCCGCCGCGATCTGCGCGGGCCTCGTACTGCGACGGCCGGCGGTCGCGACGCTGATGATGCGACTGGCCGTGCGCGGGGACGCCGCACGGGCCCAGCGGTGGAACCGCCGCGTCCGGACCGAACGCCGATGCGTCCGAGCCATCGGTGCCGTCGATCCGCTGTGGCTGGTCGCGGTCGTCCTCAGCACCGCGGCGTCGATCACCGCCGCCCTGAGCATGCCGATCGACTACGCGGTGGTCGCGTGTCAGCTGATCCCGCTGCTGGTCGCCGTGCCGGTCCTGCCGCTGACGCTGCTGCTCCTGCGCCCGGTGCGCGCATCGCTGGCCGCCGTCGACGACGACGCCGTCGTCCCCCGAACCGAGCTCCGCCCGACCGCCGAAAGGACTTCTCCGACATGAAGGTCTGCATCCTCGCCATGGGCAGCCGTGGCGACGTCCAACCGACGATCGCGATCGGTCTCGCGCTCCGTGCCCGCGGGCACGACGTGACGATCGCCGCCATGGGCGACCCGCTGGTCGCGCTGATCCGGTCGGCGGGTCTGGACGCCCACCGGCTCAACGACATCGTGCCCGACTACGACGACGACTACCGCGAGGTGATCCACCGCCCCGTCGAGCGGATGCGGGCCTACGGCCGGTGGTTGGTGCGCAACATCGCCACCATCTCCCGGGAGACGGAGGCCGTGTGCCTGGACGCCGATGTGGTCCTGACCCATTCGGACGCCGTCGATTTCGCGCTCCCGATCACCCGGCGCAGCGGCGCGAGCATCATCAGTTACCGGTTCTTCCCGGGCACCGTCAACAGCGTCTACCCCATGACGCAGTACACCCCGGCCGGTCTGACCAGTGACGTGCTGTCGCGCTCGCCGCGCATGGTCAAACGCGCGACGTGGACGCTCGGCGACTCCTTCACGTGGACCCACGTGCGGGCGGCGGTGAACTACCACCGGATGTCGGTGGGCGAGGCCCCCTACCGCTCGCGGCGCGCGAAGAACCGCGACGCGCACGAGATCGTCGACCTGCAGCTCTACGACGCCGCCCTGACCCCTGCCCTGGTGCCCGAGTTCAGCCGCACCCGGCCGATGCTGGGCTTCCCGGAGGTCCCCGCCGACGCGTGGCTGCGCCAGGGTGAACGCAAGCGCACGGACGCCGATCTGATGCAGTGGTTGCGCGACGGCGCCGCCCCGATCTACTGGGGCTTCGGCAGCATGCGGATCGCGGATCCCGACGGGATGGCGCGGACCTTCGCGCGGGTCTGCGCCGAGCGCGGTCGACGGGGCCTCGTCGTGGCGGGCTGGAGCGACCTCGTGGGCGCCGACCTCGGCGATCACGTCCGCGTCGTCGACGAGGTGGTCCACGCCGAGGTGCTGCCGCTCTGCGCGGCCGCCGTCCACCACGGCGGCGCGGGCACCACCGCGGCGTCGCTGCGTGCGGGTCTGCCCACGCTGATCTGCCCGGTGCTCGCCGATCAGCCCTTCTGGGGCGCCCGGGTCGCCGACCTCGGCGTCGGCGCGTGCCTGCCGATGCGCGGCGTGACCCCGGAGCGGCTGCACGCCGCCTTCGACGTCCTGCTCGATCCCGCCGTCCGCCGTCGGGCGCAGCGGATCTCGTCGCTCATCGACCTGGGCGACATCCCCGCCCGGCGCGCCGCGACGATCATCGAGTCGATCGCCGAGGACGACGGGGTGGACGTGCGCTGCGCGCCGGCGCTGTCGGCGCCCGACACCGTCGACTTCGACGCCGCCACGGTCGCCTCCCTCGCCGGACTGGAGGTCTGAGATGCCCAGCCGCCCATTGACCCCGCTCGAGATCCCCTACGTCCTCACCGGGACCGTCTCGAGCGGCAGCTTCACCGTCCGGGGACCGATCGACGCGGGCCGCCTCGCCCGCGCGTACGCCGCCCTCCGCCGCGAACACCCCGTGCTCGCGGGTCGGATCGCGGCGCACGCCTTCGGTTTCGACCTGATCGCGCCGGACGCGGCACCGGACGAGACGGCCGCACCGATCCAGGTCGAGCTGCGCCCCTTCGCACCCGGCGATGTCCGCCTCGGAGTCGACGCCGCGCAGGAGATCGCCGCGGTGCAGCTGGTCTCGGACGGCGACCTGCACCGGGTCACGCTGGGCGTAAGCCACGCCGTCGCCGACGGCGCGCACGCGCTGTACCTGAACCTGCGGCTGTGGGAGCTGTACTCGGGTGCCGAGCCCGCGGACCCGGCCGGGCTGCCCGCAGCCCCGACGGACCTGGCGGATCGCCTCGCGGCGGGCGCGCCGCCGGCAGGGTCCGTCATCGAGGTGCTCCCCACCGCGACCGTGCCCGCACCCGCCGATGTCGACGCCGGGGACTTCGCCTTCGACCGGATCCGCCTCGACGCCGCGGCGACCGGTGCGCTGCGGCGCCGGGCGAAGGAGGCGGGCCTGAGCGTCCACGGCCTCCTCGCCGGGATCATCGTCGCAGCGGAGCGCGCCGAGCTCGACCGGCCCGCCGACGAGGCGGTCCCGCTGGCCGTGTTCAGCCCCGTCGACCTGCGGGCCCGCGCCGAGCCCGCGGTCCCCGCAGCGGCGGTCACCAACTTCGCGGGATCGTCGACGGTGCCCATCGCGGTACGGGGTGACACGGCTCCCGAGGAGATCGGCCGCGCCGTCCTCGAGCGGCTCCGCGCCGACCTCGCGGACGGCACCGTCGCGGCCGCCCTCGCGGGCTCCGCGCCGGTGACGGTGACGGGCGGGGCTCCCGTGCGACTGAGCAACATCGGCGCGGTTCCGGCACCGTCGACCCCGGACGGCGTCGTCGCGCTGGACTTCCACACCAGCTCGGAGGTCGACATCGAGCGAGTCCGCGCCCTCGTGCACGGCGCGCCGCCCGAGGCACTGGCCCCACTCGTCGGGCTGCACCACCACGCGCTGACCTTCGACGGACGGCTGTCGATCGAGCTGCGGCACGCCCCGGGCACGCTCGCCCCAGGGGTCGTCCGGCGGATCCGGGACCGGATCGCGGCCGGCCTGGTCGGCGCCGGGGCCGCCGCATGACGGCCGACCTGCTCGCGTTCGTCGACCAGGGCGCGGCCTCGGCCACCCGCGCGACGGGGCGCAATTCGCTCATCCAGGTGGTGTGGACCTACGACCGCGGGATCGACCTGCCCGGTCTGGAGCGATTCCGGAGCGCGCTCACGGAGGGTCTGCTGGGCCGGCGGATCGCCCACTCGCCGCTGCCCTTCGGCCGCGACCGCTGGGTGGCCACCGCCGCGGCCCCGCGGATCGCGGTGGAGGCGGCTCCACGCCCGCGGGAGGCGATCGACGGTTGGCTCGACGAGCGCGCCGCGGCCCCGATCGATCCGTGGTCCGGGCCGGGCTGGCACCTCGGGGTGCTGCCGCTCACGGACGGCGGCTCCGCGGTCACGCTGGTGGTCTCGCACGTCCTCGCCGACGGGGTCGGCACCGCGACCGCGGTCGCGGAGGCCGCGCTGGGCACGGCCCGGGACCTGCCCTACCCGCGTGCGGCCGCCGCCCCGCTCGCCGCCGCCCGACGGGACGCCGCCCTGGCGGCCCGCGAGCTGCCCGCCGCCGCGCGGGCCGCAGCGGCGGCGACCCGGCTGGCCCGGGGGCGCCTCGAGCACGACGGTCCCGCGCGCGACCACCCCGTCGGACCCGACCGCTGGACCGTCGCGCACCTCGACCGCGCCGACCTCGCCGCCCGCGCGGCCGCGCTCGGCGGCACCGAGTCCACCCTCCTGTTCCGGGCCGCCGCTGAGATCGCCGCCGAGCTCGGCTGGGTCCGTCCCGACGGGCAGGCCGTACTCGGGCTGTCCGTGAACCGGCGCGAGGAGGGCGACCTGCGCGGTAACGCCATCGTCGACGCGGAGGTCGTCGTCGACCCCGCCGCCGGCGCCGGCGGCGTCGTCGTCCTCCGCGCCGACGTCAAGGGAGTGCTCGGCGCGCTCCCGGACGCCGGGCGCTACGACGCGTTCGGCCCGCTGCTCACGCTCCTGCCCCGCCGCACCCTGGCCGCGCTGGTCGACGCGCCGCCCGACCCGGCGCGTCCCGTGACCACCTGTGCCGGCGTCGGCGCCCTGCCCGCGCCGGTCCGCGCGCCCGACGGCAGCGCCGCGGACCGCACCTGGTTCCGGCTGGCGTGGTCCGCGCTGCCGGGCCGGACCGCCGCGGACCGTCCCGCCCACCTGTACGTCGGGTGGACCGGCACCGACGAGGAGACCACCGTGTTCGCCGCGACCAACCTCGCCGCCGCCGTCGACCTGCGCGGCGTCGTCGCGCGGGCGGTCGCGCACGGGGGCTAGGCTGACGGGCGTGGCTATCGAGACCGATCCGAGCGCGGAACTGCAGGACTACGCACACCCCGAGCGCCTCGTCACCGCGGACTGGCTGAGCGGACACCTGGGGGTCCCCGGCCTCAAGGTGATCGAGTCCGACGAGGACGTGCTCCTCTACGACATCGGGCACATCCCGACGGCGCAGAAGGTCGACTGGCATCTGCACCTCAACGACCCGGTGACGCGCGACTACATCACCGGCGAGCAGTTCGCGGAACTGATGCGCAGCAAGGGCATCAGTCGCGACGACACCGTGGTGATCTACGGCGACAAGTCGAACTGGTGGGCCGCTTACGCGCTGTGGGTGTTCACGCTGTTCGGCCATCCGGACGTCCGCCTGCTCGACGGTGGCCGGGACCTGTGGATCAGCGATGCGCGCGACGTCTCGCTGGAGCAGCCGGAGTACCCGCGCAGCGACTACCCCGTCGTGGAGCGCGACGACTCGGTGATCCGCGCCTTCGCCGACGAGGTCTGCGCCGATCTCGGCCGCCGCGCCCTCGTCGACGTGCGCTCCCCGCAGGAGTACACCGGCGAGCGCACCCACATGCCCGACTACCCGGAGGAGGGCGCCCTGCGCGGCGGGCACATTCCCACCGCGGTGTCGATCCCGTGGGCGAAGGCGGCCCGGCAGGACGGCCGGTTCCTGCCCCACGCCGACCTCCTCGAGGTGTACGGCGGCCTGGATTCGACGGCGCCCGTCACGGCGTACTGCCGGATCGGTGAGCGCTCGAGCCACACGTGGTTCGTGCTCACGCACCTCCTCGGGTTCGACGACGTCCGCAACTACGACGGTTCCTGGACCGAGTGGGGCAACACGGTGCGGGCGCCCATCGTCCGCGGCGAGGAGCCTGGCGCGGCCCCGACCGCCGGATCATGAGCGGTCTCCCGCAGCCCCTGGCGGAGATCGTCGACGACTTCGCCGGCGTCGGCGAGCAGGACCGGCTCGAGCTGCTGCTCGAGTTCTCGCGCGAGCTGCCGGCGCTCCCCGAGCACCTGACGGCAGCGGCGATGGAGCCGGTGCCGGAGTGCCAGTCGCCGCTGTTCCTCGACGTCGACGCCTCCGACCGGGAGGCCGTCCGGCTGTATTTCAGCGCGCCGCCCGAGGCGCCGACCACGCGCGGCTTCGCGTCGATCCTCGCGCAGGGTCTCGACGGCCAGTCCGCCGCGGCGATCGCCGCCGTCCCCGACGACTTCCACCACGCGCTCGGCCTCGATTCCGTGGTCAGCCCCTTGCGCCTGCGCGGGATGTCGGCGATGCTGGCGCGCATCAAACGACGCCTCGCCGCCTAGCCCTGCCGGAAGTCCCCCATGCAATTCACCGAGCTGGACGCGTACCCGCTGCGCCCGGGGGAACTCCGCAACTGGACCCCGACGACGGGTCCCGCGGCGCGCTGGCGCGATGACCCGCGCGGCACCTCGCACGTGCACGAGGCGCATCTGCGCGGCGCGCAGGCGATCCTGCGGCGCCGGCACATCGACGGGGGCCGCGAGTCCTGGCTCGGCGTCGGCATCGAATTCGAGGAGCCCCTGTCCATCCCCGGGCTGCGCACCGCGCTGCGGGCGTGGATCGACCGGCACGAGGTCCTGCGCACCCACGTCTTCCTCGACGACGACGGTGCGCCGTTCCGCCGGAGCGCGCAGACGGCCACCGTCGACCTGCGGATCAGGACGATCGGCACCTACCGGTCCACCGGACCGCTCGTCGAGCAGCTGCTGGGTGAGTTCGACCGGTCCACGGCCCCGCTGACCTGGCCCGCGTACATGTTCTCCACGGTGTCGCGGGACGACTCGTTCACGCTGTTCTTCGCGGCGGACCACTCACTGCTGGACGGCTACTCCCTGATCCTGAGCCCCCACGAGCTCCGCGAGCTCTACCGCGAGGCGATCAGCGAGGACGCCGCGCGCCTCCTGCCGACCGGCAGTTACGTGAACTACTCGGACACCGACCGGCAGGTCGCGGACCGGGCCGACGCGAGCCACCCGGCGTCGCGGATGTGGAACGAGTACCTCAGTGAGACCGGGTTCCGGCCCGATCCCTTCCCCATGCCCCTGCTGCCGATCAGCGCCAAGATCCTCGCGGACGAGACCCGCGCGGCGCTGAGTCGCGACCCCGACGGCGTACCCCGGCTGCCTCAGGGTGCGCTGAACTTCCACCTGCTCGACGACGAGCGGGCCAACAACTTCGCCCGCGTGTGCTCCGAGTCCGGCGCATCGCTGGTCACCGGTGTTCTCGCGGGCATGGCCAAGATCAACACCGACCTCGGATTCGGGCCGGTGTTCCGGTGCGCCGTCACCCGGCACACCCGCGACGCCGAGCAGTGGATCGCCGCGCTCGGCTGGTTCGTCGGCATCGCGCCGTTCCGGCTGGACACCACCGGCGCACGCACCTTCGGCGAGCTGGCGCAACGCGCACAGGGCGAATGGAAGCGGTCCAAGGCGGGCAGCACCCTGCCCTACCTGCGCATCGCCGAGGCGCTCGCGGACCTGCCCGATCACTCGCAGGCGCCGCCGCCGCGGTTCGTCGTCTCCTTCATGGACACCCGCTCCGCCCCCGGCTCCGATGTCAACGACGCGGGCGGCGCCGCGGCCCTGCGCTCGCGCGACTACTCCATCGAGGACGTCTACCTCTGGATGCTGCGCACACCGTCCGGACTTCACGTGGCTGCGCGGTTCCCGGGCTTCGAGACAGCGCGCCGGAGTGTCACGCTGTACCTCGGGGCGCTACGTTCGATGCTGACCGAGATCGGCGACGCGGGAGTTACTCGCGGGTAACCGAAACCGACCGGGGACTGTCGGCTTCGCAACAAGTGAGTAGGCATACACTCGTCAGGAGTTTGAGCCCCCGACGGGACAACGACGGCGACGCGCCCGCGCTCGCCCAGGGAACGAGGAGACTTGAGTGGCAGCCCACGCTGACAAGAAGATCGAGAAGGTGCTCATCGCCAACCGCGGTGAGATCGCCGTCCGCGTCATTCGCGCCGCCCGGGACGCCGGCCTGACCAGCGTCGCCGTGTACGCGGAGCCCGACGCCGAGGCGAAGTTCGTGCGCCTGGCCGACGAGGCCTTCGCCCTCGGCGGACAGACCTCGGCCGAGTCCTACCTCGTCTTCGACAAGATCCTCGACGCCGCGAAGAAGTCGGGCGCCGACGCGATCCACCCCGGCTACGGCTTCCTCTCGGAGAACGCCGACTTCGCGCAGGCCGTCATCGACGCGGGCCTGACCTGGATCGGCCCGTCGCCCTCGTCGATCCGCGATCTCGGTGACAAGGTCACCGCGCGCCACATCGCCGAGCGCGCCGACGCCCCGATGGCGCCCGGCACCAAGGACCCGGTCAAGGACGCCGACGAGGTCGTCGCGTTCGCGAAGGAGTACGGCGTGCCCGTCGCCATCAAGGCGGCGTTCGGCGGCGGCGGCCGCGGCATGAAGGTCGCGTACACGATCGACGAGATCCCCGAGCTCTTCGAGTCGGCCACCCGCGAGGCGGTCTCCGCCTTCGGCCGCGGCGAGTGCTTCGTCGAGCGGTACCTGGACAAGGCCCGCCATGTCGAGGCGCAGGTCATCGCCGACCAGCACGGCAATGTCATCGTCGCCGGTACCCGCGACTGCTCGCTGCAGCGCCGGTTCCAGAAGCTCGTCGAGGAGGCCCCCGCGCCCTTCCTCACCACCGAGCAGCGCACCACCATCCACGAGTCGGCCAAGCGCATCTGCCGCGAGGCGGGCTACTACGGCGCCGGCACCGTCGAGTTCCTCGTCGCGGCCGACGGCCTGGTCAGCTTCCTCGAGGTGAACACCCGCCTGCAGGTCGAGCATCCCGTCACCGAGGAGACCGCGGGGATCGACCTGGTGCGCCAGCAGTTCCGCATCGCCGAGGGCAAGGAGCTGGAGATCACGGAGGATCCTACTCCGCGCGGCCACTCCTTCGAGTTCCGCATCAACGGCGAGGACGCGGGCCGCGGCTTCCTGCCCGCTCCCGGCCCCATCACCGTCTACCGCGAGCCCACCGGCCCCGGCGTGCGCGTCGACTCGGGCGTGGATCAGGGCGATGTCATCGGCGGCCAGTTCGACTCGATGCTCGCCAAGCTCATCGTGACCGGCGAGAACCGCGAGCAGGCGCTGGAGCGGTCGCGGCGCGCGCTGGCCGAGTTCGAGGTCGAGGGCCTCGCCACGGTCATCCCGTTCCACCGCCACATCGTCTCCAACCCCTCGTTCATCGGGGATGAGAACGGTTTCGAGGTCTACACCAAGTGGATCGAGACCGATTGGGAGAACCCGATCGAGCCCTACACCGGTGGCCAGCCCATCGAGGAGGACGACGCCCTTCCCCGCCAGAACGTGGTCGTCGTCGTCGACGGTCGCCGCGTCGAGGTCTCCCTGCCGGGCGAGCTGTCGCTCGGCGGTGGTGGCGGTGCCGCAGGTGGCGCCGGCGTCATTCGCCGCAAGCCGAAGGCGCGTACCCGCGACCGCGGCGCCGGCGTGGCCGCGACCGGCGACTCGGTCACGGCTCCCATGCAGGGCACCGTCGTCAAGGTGGCCGTCGAGGACGGCCAGCAGGTCAGCGCGGGCGATCTGGTCGTGGTCCTCGAGGCCATGAAGATGGAGAACCCCGTCGCCGCGCACAAGGACGGCGTCATCACCGGCCTGGCCGTCGAGCCGGGTACTGCTGTCACGCAGGGCACCGTCCTGCTCGAGATCAAGTCCGACGAGGACTGATCGTTTGGATCCCGTCGGCCTGAACGTCGGGGCGTGGTACCTCACGGAACTGCGCCCCGACGCCTGGCTGGCCGACGAGGCCTACGCCTGGGCCGTCCGCGTCAACACCACAGGCGATTCGATCGGCGAGGTCGTCCTGCACCCGTCCGGTGCGGTCACCGTCGACGGGCCGGACAGCGAGGGCCTGCGCACCGCACGCGCCGCGGTCGAGCGGTTCGGCGCGTCGCTGTAGCCAAATCCCCGTGCGCGGGCGCCCGACGGGCGATGATCGTCGCATGGCGAGAAAGCCGGAGCCCCCGAAGGCCCCACCCAGCATCAGCGAATCGGTCAACGACCTCGTCGACTCCGTGCGGTCCGCCGCCGGTCGCGCGATGGACAACACCGGCCGCACCGTGACCAGCGTCGGCAAGCTCAGCACCATCCCGCCCGACACCATCGAGCTCATCGCCGAGCTGCCGAAGGTGATGCTCGCGATGGCCGACATGATCGAGCGGGCCAACAACGTGATCGACCGCGTCGAGCGGCTCACGGCCGTCGCGGATCCCGCGCTCAACACCCTCGACGCCGTGCTCCCCCCGCTCGTCGAGGTCACCGGAAAGCTCAGCGAGGTGCAGCGCGGCGTCAACAAGCTGCCCGGGGTGAGCCACCTCCGCAAGGCCACCGGCCTGTCCGACTGAGCTACTCCCCGCGCACGTGGTGCGCGCGCTCGCCCTGCGGGCCGTAGATGCCGAGGTACTCGACCGGCTTGCCGTCGGCGCTGCCGAACCAGTGCGGGAGCCGGGTGTCGAACTCGATCACCTCGCCGGGCTTGATCACCATCTCCTTCTCGCCCAGGATGAGGCGCAGCGCGCCGTCGAGGACGTACACCCAGTGGTAGCCGGGGTGCGAGACGGGGGTGGGCGCGGCACCGTCGCCCGGACGGGGCCGGATGACCTCTTTGAAGGTGCGCAGGCCACCCGCGCGGCGGGTCAGCGGGACGACGGTGCGGTCGCCGTGACGAACCGGCTTGAGTCGCACCCGCGGATCGCCGGTCTCGGGGGCGTCGACGAGCTCGTCGAGCGGCAGGCCGTAGGTGCGCGCGAGCGGGAGCAGCAGCTCCAGCGTGGGCTTGCGGGTTCCGCCCTCGAGCCGCGAGAGCGTGCTCACCGAGATGCCGGTGGCCTCCGCGACCGCTGTCAGGGTGATGTCGCGCTCCTGCCGGATGGCCCGCAGCCGCGGGCCGACGTGCGCGAGCACCGGATCGTCGTCACTCATGCCCGCCATTGTGCCGCTACTCGAACGGGTTCACGGTCTTCACGCCCGTGCCGGCGGTGGCGAACACCCTTCAGATAGCGCACCGTGGTCCGCTACGCTACGGTGGAAAGCGACGCCCGGACCGGGCGAACACTCATCGAAGGGGCGCTCATGAAGATCGGCATCATCGAAGGATCCATCCGCGACGGCCGCAAGGCGGAGCAGGTCGGCCAGTGGGTCGCCGCCGCGGCGGGGGCGCGCGAGGACGTCGAGGTCACCGTGCTCGACCTCAAGGAGTTCGACATCCCGCTCCTGACCTCGGCCACCGTGCCCGGCGCCGCCAACCGGCAGTACGACAGCGCCGCAGTGACGGCCTGGGGCGAGGCGATCGACGCGCAGGACGGCTTCGTCTTCGTGACCCCGGAGTACAACCACTCCGTCCCCGGCGCGTTCAAGAACGCCTTCGATTCGATCGGGCCGGAGTGGGCCGGCAAGACCGTCGGCTTCGTGGCGTACGGCGCCGACGGCGGCGTCCGCGCCGTGGAGCACTGGCGCCAGATCACCGCGAACTTCTCGATGGTCGACGCCCGCGCGCAGGTCAGCCTGGGCCTGTTCACGGACTTCGACGGCGAGGGGAACTTCGCGCCGATCGACCGCCGCCCCGCGGAGCTCTCGGCCCTGCTGGACGAGCTCACCGCCGCCACCGAGCGCCACCTGGTCGCCGCCGCGCGCTGACCGGAAACGCCGATCCCCCGGCCCCGCACCGACGGGTCCGGGGGATCAGTGCATGCAAGGACTCAGGGCCAGCTGATGACGCCGCGCTGGAAGGTCTGCGAGTAGGTGCCGGTCGCGGAGCGGATCTCCGGCCCCGTCGGGTAGCCGTACGTGCCGGACTCGCGCTTGGCGGAGCTCCACTTGACCAGGATCTCGCCCCACACCGGCCAGGCGCCGCTCGCGGGGGACCAGTAGATCACGCCGCCCTGGAAGGCGTTCATGGCGCCGGTGACGGCGTTGAACGGGCCGCGCGCCTGTAGCTCGTCGGTGATCGGGTAGCCGAGCGGGCCGTTCTCCCAGCGGTTCTCACCCCACTTGGCACGGATCGCGCCGCCGATCTCGTGCGCATTGCCGCCGTCCGCCGCGGGGTGCCAGTAGAAGGACGCCTGGTTCTTGAAGGTCTGGAACTTGCCGCCGCGGCCGGCGTTGGTCTCGGGGATCAGCGGGACGCCCCAGGTCGGGGTGCCGCCGGTGGCGAAGTAGGAGACCTCGATCTGGCCCTTCACCAGGAAGCGCCCCACCTGCTGATCGGCCCTCGCGACGGCCGTCACGCCGCCGCTGATGCCGACCGCGATCGCCGTCGCGGCGACGGCGCCCCGGACCCAGGCCCGACGGTGATCGTTCGAGAAGATGTGCGTGGCCATACCTGCTCCTTCGGCTCTTACCTCCTGTTCATCATGAACCACACCAGTAACACAGACAACGACTGCAACAGGGCGTGTCGGTGCCCTGCGCCATGATGAAGGCATGCCGGACGCCCTCCGGGCGTTCGCGCCCGCCACCGCCGAGTGGTTCACCGAGTCCTTCGCCGCTCCCACCGCGGCGCAGGCCGGCGCGTGGCGGTCCATCTCGCAGGGCCGCAACACGCTCGTCGTCGCGCCCACCGGCTCCGGCAAGACCCTCTCCGCCTTCCTCTGGGCCCTGGATCGCCTCGCCGCCCGGGCACCGTCGGAGCAGCCCGACGGTGCCGCTGTCGCCCGGCCCGGCACGTCCGTGCTCTACATATCCCCGCTCAAGGCCCTCGCCGTCGACGTGGAGCGCAACCTGCGTGCCCCGCTGGCCGGCA
Source organism: Tsukamurella pseudospumae (assembly GCF_001575205.1). Taxonomy (GTDB): domain Bacteria; phylum Actinomycetota; class Actinomycetes; order Mycobacteriales; family Mycobacteriaceae; genus Tsukamurella; species Tsukamurella pseudospumae. Next base: position 164,275 of record NZ_LSRE01000002.1, on the reverse strand, counting down.
TCGCCCGGGTCCGCGAGCGGCGTGGCGAACCGGCGCCGGCGGTCACCGTCGGGGTGCGATCGGGCGACACGCCCGCCCAGCAGCGGCGGCAGCTCGTCCGCACGCCGCCCGACATTCTGATCACCACGCCCGAGTCGCTCTACCTCATGCTCACCTCGCAGGCCCGCGAGACGCTGACGCACGTGCACACGGTGATCATCGACGAGGTGCACGCGGTCGCCGGTACCAAGCGCGGCACCCACCTGGCACTGTCGCTGGAGCGGCTCGACGCGCTGCTCGAGCGCCCCGCACAGCGGATCGGGTTGTCCGCCACCGTCGAACCCGCGCAGGAGGTGGCGGCCTTCCTCGGCGGGCCCCGCCCGGCCGCCGTCGTGCGCCCGCCCTCGGAGAAGCGGTTCGAGCTCAGCGTCAGCGTGCCTGTGCCGGACATGACGGAGCTCGACGTGATCGGGGACGACCAGGACGAGCCCGTGCAGCAGGGATCCCTGTGGCCGCACGTGGAATCCGCGATCGTCGAGCTCATCGAGCGGCACCGGTCCACCATCGTCTTCGCCAACTCCCGGCGCCTCGCGGAACGGCTCACGGCCCGGATCAACGAGCTCGCACTGAACGTCCATGCGGGCCCGCCGAACCCGCACGTCGCCGGCGGCGCCCCCGCCCAGCTGCTCGCCAGCGGGCAGAGCCACGGCGCAGAACCCGTTCTCGCGCGGGCGCACCACGGCTCCGTCAGCAAGGAGCAGCGCGCGATCATCGAGGACGATCTGAAGTCCGGACGGCTGCGCTGCGTGGTCGCCACCTCCAGCCTCGAGCTCGGGATCGACATGGGCGCCGTCGATCTGGTGATCCAGGTCGAGGCGCCACCGTCCGTGGCCGCGGGCCTGCAGCGCGTGGGCCGCGCCGGGCACCAGGTGGGCGAGCCCAGCCGCGGCGTCTTCTTCCCCAAGCACCGCACGGACCTGCTGCACAGCACCGTCACCGTCCAGCGGATGCGCGAGGGGGCGATCGAGAAGCTCGTCGTGCCGCGCAACCCGCTCGACGTGCTGGCGCAGCAGACCATCGCCGCCGCGGCCATGGACGTCCTCGACGTGCACGACTGGCTGGCGCTGGTCCGGCGCGCGCATCCCTATGCGGCGCTGCCGGACTCGGCGTACGAGGCGGTGCTCGACCTGATCTCGGGTCGGTACCCGGCCGAGGACTTCGGCGAGCTGCGGCCGCGCGTCGTCTGGGACCGGGACGCGGGCACGCTCACCGGCCGCCCCGGCGCGGGCCGGCTCGCCGTCACCTCCGGCGGCGCCATCCCGGACCGCGGCCTGTTCGGTGTGTTCATGGTGGGCGAGAAAGCCTCTCGGGTGGGCGAACTCGACGAGGAGATGGTCTACGAGTCCCGCGTCGGCGATGTCTTCGCGCTCGGCGCCACCAGTTGGAAGATCGAGGAGATCACGCACGACCGCGTCCTGGTCTCGCCGGCCTTCGGCCGGCCCGGGCGGCTGCCCTTCTGGATCGGCGACACCGTGGGACGCCCCGCGGAGCTGGGCCGCGCCATCGGGCGGTTCACCCTCGAGTTCACCGCATTGGGCCCCGACGAGCAGCGTTCCCGGGCCCGGGAGGTGGGTCTGGGCGACTGGGCCGTCGACAACCTCATCGCCCTGCTCGACGAGCAGCAGCGGGCCACCGGCGTCCTTCCCACCGACCGCACACTGGTGGTCGAGCGGTTCCGCGACGAGCTGGGCGACTGGCGGGTCGCCCTGCACTCCCCGCTGGGCATGAAGGTGCACGCGCCGTGGGCGCTCGCGATCGGCGCGCGGCTCAACGCCTCGCTGGGCCTCGCCGGCGCCGTCACCGCGACCGACGACGGCATCATCGTCCGGCTGCCCGACACCGACGACGCCCCGCCCGGTGCCGAGCTGTTCCGCTTCGAGCCGGACGAGATCGACGACCTGGTCACCGAGGCCGTGGGTTCGAGCGCGCTGTTCGCGTCGCGGTTCCGCGAGTGCGCCGCACGGGCGCTGCTGCTGCCCCGCCGCGACCCGGGCAAGCGCGCCCCGCTCTGGCAACAGCGGCAGCGGGCCAGTCAGCTGCTCGAGGTCGCGCGCGGGTTCCCGCAGTTCCCGATCGTCCTCGAGGCCGTCCGCGAGTGCCTGCAGGACGTCTACGACGTGCCGGAGCTCATCGCCGTGCACCGGGCGCTCGCGTCGCGCACCGTCCGGCTGGCGGAGGTCGAGACCGCGGCACCGTCGCCCTTCGCGGCCTCGCTGTTGTTCAGCTACGTCGGCGCGTTCATGTACGAGGGCGACGCGCCCCTCGCCGAACGCCGCGCGGCCGTGCTCAGTCTCGACCCCGCTGTACTGTCCCAGCTGCTCGGTAGGGTCGAGCTCACCGAGCTCCTCGACGCCGACGTCCTCGCCGAGATCGCCGCGCAGCTGCAGCGCACCGCGCCCGGCTACCGCGCACGCACCGTCGAGCAGGTCTCCGATCTCATCCGCGAGCTGGGTCCGCTCACGCGCGCGGAGATCGCCGAGCGGTCCGACGGTGCGCCGGGCGCGGTCGATGAGCTCCTCACCGCCGGAAGGGCGTTCGAATACGGCGAGGGCTGGATCGCCGCCGTCGAGGACGCGGCGCGGCTGCGCGACGGGCTCGGCGTGCCGCTGCAGCCGGGCATAGCGTCGGCGTTCACCGCCGAAGTGCCGGACCCGATCGGCGACCTCGTGTCGCGCTACGCACGGCGGCACGGCCCCTTCACCGCCCACGAGGTCGCTCGACGCTACGGGCTGGGCGTCGCGGTCGTGCAGCGTGCGCTCACGGAGCTGGTCGGCGCGCGCCGGGTCATCGAGGGCCGGTTCGTCTCCGAGTCCGACGGTGCCGACGGCATCGCCGACACCGACGGCGTCCCCCAGTTCTGCGACGCGGAGGTGCTGCGCCGCATCCGCCAGCGCAGCCTGGCCAGGCTGCGGCAGGACGTGGAGCCGGTGCCGGAGCGGGCGTACGCGGAGTTCCTCGCGGGCTGGCACCACCTGAAGACCCCGCTGCGCGGCATCGACGGCGTCGCCACCGTGATCGACCAGCTCGCGGGTGTGCCGATTCCCGCCTCCGCATGGGAGTCCCTGGTCCTGCCGCAGCGCGTCGCCGACTACTCCCCCGCGATGCTCGACGAGCTCACCGCCACCGGTGAAGTGGTGTGGACCGGGCACGGCGCGATCGGCGCGCAGGACGGCTGGGTCGCGCTCCACCCCGCGGACCTCGCGCCGCTCACGCTGCCGCCGCCCGACGCCCTGGAGACCACCGCGGCGCACGAGGCGATCGAGGACGCCGTGCGCGGCGGCGGAGCGTACTTCTACCGCCAGCTCACCGGCGCCACGCCGGAGGCGCTGTGGGACCTCGTCTGGGCGGGCCGCCTCACCGGCGACACCTTCGCCCCGATCCGCGCCCGGCTCGCGGGCGGCCGCCGCGCCACGGCGCATCGCACCCCACGGCGTGCGCCGCGTGCCCGGTTCCGGGTGGCGGTCGACCAGGCGCCACCCATGGTCGCCGGGCGATGGTCGCTGCCGCCCGCTCCGGCCGAGGCGAGCTCCACCGAGCAGTCGGCGGCCATCGCCGAGCAACTCCTGGAGCGGTACGGCGTGGTGACCCGCGGCGCGGTGATGGGCGAGCACGTCGAGGGCGGCTTCGCCCGCGTCTACCGCACCCTCGCGGCGTTCGAGGAGTCCGGTAAGGCGCGGCGCGGCTACTTCATCGAGCGGCTCGGAGCGGCGCAGTTCGCACGGGGCGGCACCGTCGACGCCCTGCGCGACGCGGCGTCCGCGCTCGAACAGGCCCAGCAGCGGGGCGAGACCTCCGCGCTGGTGCTCGCCGCCACCGACCCGGCCAATCCCTACGGTGCGGCGCTCCCCTGGCCGGAGCGCGGCGACGAGGGCGCCCGCCCGGGTCGCAAGGCCGGGGCCGTCGTCGTCCTGGTCGACGGCGCCCTGGCCCTGTTCGTCGAGCGCGGCGGCCGCACGCTGCTCACCTTCACCGACGCGCCCGACGCCGCGTTCACGGCGCTCGCCGTGGCCGCGCCCGGGATCGGGGGCCTCACGATCGAGAAGGTCGACGGTGCGCCCGCCCTCACCTCTCCCCTCGCCGGGGCGCTGGCCGCCGCCGGCTTCGCCCGCACGCCCAAGGGCCTTCGCGTCCGCTGACGCCCACCCGATTCGTTCCGTCCCACCCCCAACGCCAGCCCTCCCCCCGATCCGTTCCCTCCCCACCGGTTCACCTGGCGTTCCAGTGGGGAGCATATGAATCGGGGGGGGGGCGGACGGCTGTGGAGGAACGCTCGAACGAGGTCGCCCGGTTCGGGCAGCCTGTGGATAGCCGGCTTTTCGGGGGCCTTCGCGTCGGCGTGATCTGGTTCGCTGCGGATATGGGGACGATCTTGACGCGAGGGCATCTGGAATCGACGGGATGGAGCAGCGGCGACATCAGTCGCGCAGTGGCCGCCGGCGAACTCGAATGGCTGGCGAGTGGCGTGTATACCGAGCCCGACGACAGCAAGCCCTGGGTCAGATACCTGCTGCGCGTGCGAGCGGCCAGCGTGAACCGGATCCACGTCGTCAGCCACGAGAGCGCCGCGGCACTCCACGACATCCCGTTCATCAATCCGCCCCGCACTCATGTCCACTTCACCACCGGCCGTGACCACGGTGGCGGTGTCCGAGGCGGCAAGGCCGGAAAGGTGCACCTGCACCCGCGTCCCCTCCTCCCCGAAGAGATCACGACGGTGGACGGAATCCTCGTCACCTCACGTGCTCGCACGGCCGTCGATGTCGCGATGTGCGACGACCTCATCCGCGGTGTTGGCGCGTTCGACGCCGTCCGCCTCATCCGCCGCTACCCGAAGCCGGACGATCCATCGTCCGTGCCCCTCGCGGAACTGCAGGCCTGCGTCGATCGCCTCCGCGGCCGACGGGGTGCGGCGGTCGCGCAGCGCGCACTCGATCTGTCGGTCGAGCACAGCGAGTCGCCCGGCGAATCCTGGTCGCGGATCGACATGCTGAACTGGAAGCTGCCCCGTCCCAAGCTCCAAACCGAACATTTCATCGGCGGTCGGCTGTACGTCGCCGACTTCGACTGGGGGACCCTGGTCGGCGAGTTCGACGGCGAGAGCAAGTACGGGGAGACCTCGGACGAGCGGGCCGCGGCGCTGGCGGAGGAGAAGGAGCGCGCGGCGGAGTTCACCGACTCCGGGATCGAGGTCGTCCGCTGGACGTGGCGACACCTCACGCGGACCGGAGCCTTGCACGCGCTGCTCCTGCCGGCGATGGCCCGTCATGGTCTGGTCGTGCCGCCACTCCCGTGATCACCGCTCCCACCCGATCCATCGCCCGCCACCCGCAACGCCATCGCTCCCCCCGATCCGGTCGGCCCCCACCGATCCGCCTGCCGTTCCGGCGGGGACCGAACGAATCGGGTGGGGGAGGACGGTGCGTGGCCCGCGGCGCCGTCGGCGATGATGGACCGATGAGCACGCAGCAGCCCGTGGACCGGTACGCACAGTTCCTCGGCATCGAGGTGGCGGGGCACGGCGGCGGCCGGGCGGTGTCGACGACGACCGTCACCGAGGACCACCTCAACCCGCACGACACGACGCACGGCGCGTTCGTCTTCGCGCTGGTCGGGACGGCCGTCGCGGCGGCCGCGAACGACGACGAACACACCGGCGTCGCCAGCGCGATCCACATCGACTACCTCCGCCCCACCCGGCTCGGCGATGCGCTGCGGGCCGAGGCGACCATCGGCGAGCGCCTGCCGAAGGAGGACCTGTTCGTCATCCGCGTCACCGACGCCGACGATCAGGTGGTCGCCCGCGCCTCCGCGCGCTTCACCCGTCGCGCCCGCGCGAGGTAGCAACCGCACCGTTCCGCCACCCCGCCCGCCGGAAAAGCGGAGCATGGGCGGGTATGACGAACAACGTGTACCGAGTGATCGAAGTCGTCGGCACCTCCACCGAGGGGTACGACGCAGCAGTCGCCAACGCGGTGAGTCGCGCCGCGCAGACGATGCGGAACCTGGAGTGGTTCGAGGTGGTCTCCACCCGCGGCCACATCGAGAACGGCGCCGTGGCTCACACCCAGGTAACGGTGAAGATCGGGTTCCGGATGGACGAGTAGCCGGCCCGAGCCGTCAGCGCGCGAGTTCCTCCGCGCGTCGCACCAGCCCGTCGACATTGCCCGTGAAGCCCCGTCGGAGATTCCCAGCGAGGACGGCTCCCACGACGGGCGAGAGCGGACCGTCGAGCTGGAAGTGCGAGACATAGCGCGACCTCCCGTCCCCCAGGTCGACGATGCTCTGCTCGCGAATACTGCGCAGCAGCCCGCCCGGTGCGGGCTTCATCGCGTACGAGAAGCCGCGGCCCTCGTCGACCGCGACGATGAACTCCCTCTGGGTCATCAGCTTCGGCGGGCGCAGCGCCACGCGCATCGTGATGGCGCCGCCGGGCCGCAGGTCGCAGGTGGCCGCGACGGCGAAGGGGTTCCACTGCGGGTACGCGTCGAAGTCGGTGAGCGCCTGCCAGACGAGCGCCGGCGGTGCCGCGATCTCGCGGGTGTGGTCGATGACGAAGGCCATGCCCCGAATCTAGAACATGTTCCACCGAGTGCGAGCCGGATCACACACTAAAGACGTGGCGGAATATCTTCGCCGAAGTTACAGTTGCACCCTGCACGTTGTTGCTTAGAGCTTAGAAGGAAGATCCGATGTCCGAGACCATGGCGGAAACGCCACCCCAGTCCGATGCCCCCATGACCCACCGGGAGATCCTCGAGGTCATGGCGGGCCTGCTCGCCGCACTGTTCACGGCCCTCCTGAGCACCACGGTCGTGTCGACCGCACTCCCCAAGATCATCGACGACCTCGGGGCGTCCACCACCGCCTTCTCCTGGGTGATCACCACGGCACTGCTCGCCAACGCCGCGTCCACCCCCATCTGGGGCAAGCTGGCCGACCTGTTCAACAAGAAGGTCCTGGTCCAGTCCGCGATCGTCATCTTCGTGGCCGGCTCGATCCTCGCCGGCGCGACCCCGAACGTCGAGGTCCTGATGGTCGCCCGCGTGATCCAGGGCATCGGCATGGGCGGCCTCACGGCGCTCGTCGTCGCCATCATCGGCAGCATCGTCCCGCCGCGCGAGCGCGGCCGGTACTCGGGCTACATGGGCGCCGTGATGGGCGTGTCGATGGCCGGCGGCCCGATCCTGGGCGGCGTCATCACCGATCACATCGGCTGGCGCTGGTGCTTCTACGTCAGCGTGCCGCTGGCGGTGGCCGCGCTCATCCTGATCCAGCGCACCCTGCACCTGCAGACCGCCCGCAAGGACACGGTCTCGATCGACTGGCTGGGCGCCCTGCTGCTCACCTCGGGCGTGTCCATCCTGCTGATCTGGGTGTCCTTCGCCGGTAAGAACTACGGCTGGGTCTCGACCTCGTCCGCCGTCTACCTGGCCGCAGGCATCCTGCTGCTGGTCGCAACCGTGCTCGTCGAGCTGCGCGCCAAGGACCCGATCATCCCGCTGCAGATCATCACCCAGCGCACCACGGGCCTGGCGATCATCGCCTCGATCGCGGTCGGCGTGGGCATGTTCGGAGCGATGTCGTTCCTGGGCCTGTACTTCCAGAACTCGCGCGGCTACAGCCCGACGATGGCCGGCGTCCTCACCATCCCGATGGTGGTCGGCATGCTCCTGTCCTCCATCGCCTCGGGCCAGTTGATCACGCGGTTCGGCAAGTGGAAGCGCTTCGTCGTGGGCGGCGCGGTCATCCTGGTCATCGGCTTCGCGTTGCTGAGCACGATCGACCACCTGACCCCGATCTGGCAGGTGCAGCTCTACATCGCGATCATGGGCTTCGGTATCGGCGCCCTGATGCAGAACCTGGTGCTGGCGGTACAGAACACGGTGCGGGTGCAGGACATCGGGGCGGCCTCGAGCTCCGTCGCGTTCTTCCGCACCTTCGGCGGCGCGATCGGCGTCTCGGCGCTCGGCGCCGTGCTGACCTCCCGTGTCACCGACCTGGTCAAGCAGGGCGCGATCGAGCAGCGCGTGCTCCCCGATCCGCACAGCCCGGCGTTCCGGGCGATCACCAACGCCGCGTTCGGCGATGCCACGGGCCGGATCTTCCTGGTCTCGATGTTCTGCGCGATCGTCACCCTGATCGCCGTCGCGTTCCTGCCGAACAAGCCGCTGCGCACCACGATCGACATGGAGCCCAACGCCACGGCGAACGGCGACCAGCAGGCCGCGACGACCGAGTCAGGCGCTCCTGCGACCTCCGACGACGCCGCAGGAAAGACACCGGTCGACATCGGTAAGGCACACTAAGGTTGTTGCTGGAGTTTCCCCTGTGACGAGGGAGGCGGCATAATCGCACACATGATGCGTAAGTCCGCCTCCCTCGTCCTTCCTCTGCTCGCGGGTGCCGCCGTCCTCACGGCCGGGTGCGCCGCATCCGCGGGCGCCGACCCCGCCAACTCGTCCGGCTCCGCGAAGCCGACCGCCGCGGCGCCGTCGAAGCCCTCGATCGTGGGCTCGCAGTGGCGCCTGAAGTCCGACCCCCAGGCCTGGTTCCGGGTCCAGGGCTCCAACATCTCCGGCAACGACTCGTGCAACTCGCTCAACGGCAGCGCGGCCTCGCTGGCCAGTGCGGACCGCGTCGACTTCGGCAACGGCGTCGCCTCCACGATGATGTACTGCCCCGACCCGAAGGGCACCCAGACCGCGATCAGCGAGGCCCTCAAGGGCCAGCGGATCTGGTCGCGCAACGGCACCGAACTCGTGCTGACCGATCCGGACAACAACCGCTCGTGGACCTTCGTCCTCACCCCCGCCGGCTCGCCCTCCGCGTCAGCGGCACCGTCCGCCACCGCCGCACCGTCCGGCACCACCGCACCGTCCGCCACCGCGGCGATCAGCTCCGCGGCCACCGCACCCGCGGCCCGGTAGTCACTCCATCTCGCCCGCGGCCCACACGGCCGCAGCGATCTCGACGCGGTTGCGCGCTCCCAGTCGTCGCGCGACCGCGCCGAGGTGCGTCTTGACCGTGCCCAGGCTGATCACCAGTTCGTCGGCGATCTCCGCATTGGTCCGGCCGCGCGCGACGCACCGCGCCACCTCCCGCTCCCGCGCGGTCAGACCCGCGAGCGCGGCCACCGAGTCCGGCGCGGCCCGCCCTGTGCCCCGGCTGCGGCGCAGCAGGTCGACGGTCAGCTCGGGGCTGATCAGCGCGTCCCCCGTCGCGGCCGCCCGCACCGCGGCGAGCAGCAGGTCGGGGCCCGCGTCCTTGAGCAGGAACCCCGACGCACCGGCGGCCAGCGCCGCGTCCACGTAGTCGGGTTCGCCGAAGGTCGTGACCATCACCGCCCGGGTCCCCACCGGGGTCACCCGCCGGCACACCTCGATCCCGTCGACGCGCGGCATCCGGATGTCCAGGAGCGCGACATCGGGCCGGGTCTCGGCGATCACCGCCACGGCCTCGGCGCCGTCGGCCGCCTGGCCCACCACCTCGACGTCGGACGCTGCACCGAGGATCATCGCGAACCCGATCCGCACCATCTCCTGGTCGTCGGCCAGCACCACCCGGATCGTCATTCAGTCCTGCCTCACCGGCAGCCGCGCAGCGAGCCGCCATCCGTTCTCCTCCGGCCCGGCGGTCACTGTGCCGCCGACCGTCGCCGCCCGTTCCGTCAGGCCGATCAGCCCGGTTCCTCCCCCGGGCCCGGGGCCGGGCGGCGCGCCCGCGACGGGGCCGTCGTCCACGACGTCCACCAGCAGGTCACCGTCGGCGCGCTCGACGGTGACCCGGACGACGGAGCCCGCCGCGTGCCGACGCGCGTTGGTGACGCCCTCGGACACGACGCGGTGCGCGACGAGCCGCACCAGGTCCGGGAGGTCCTCGCCGTCCGCCTCCGGTGCCACGTGGACGAGGACGGTCGCGGAAGCGAGCGGTTCCAGTGTCGCGCGCAGGCCCGCCGCACCGGAGGCCGACGGTGCCCGGGGCGGCGCGACCACGTCCGGGTCGCGCAGGGTGTCGACCATGGCCCGGATGTCGGTCAGGGCGCGCGCCCCGCTGCGTTCGATGCGGGCGAGGACGCCGCTGCGGTCGTCGCCGGCGGCGATCCCCGCTTGGGCCAGCACGACGATCCCGGTCACCTCGTGGGCGATCACGTCGTGCAGTTCGCGGGCCATGGCCCTGCGTTCGGTCACCGATGCCTCCGCTCTCGCCGTCACCAGCCGTCGCTCCGCGGCGCGATGCCGATGCCCGAAGCTGATCGAGACCGCCGTCGTGCCCGCCGCGAGCAGCGCAACCCCCCACAACGTCGGGTCCTGCCGGGCGGACGGCGCGATGGACAGCACGGCGAGCACGGCCGCGGCGGCGACCACCGCACCGTCGACCACGGACTCCGCCCGCGCGGCCGCGACGCCGGCCACGAGGACGAACAGCCAACTCGCCCCGGCGGGCCAGATCGGGTACTCGGGGGCGGTGGCGGCGGTCACCGCGGTCACCAGGGCCAGCCCGATGCCGGTCCACGCCACACCGATCGGCCATCGACGGACCACGGCGGCCAGCACGATGACCGCGCCGACCGAGGTCAGAGCCTCAGCCGCCAGGCTCCACGCCACCCGGTGGCCCGTGAGGCCCCGCGCCGACTCGGCCGTCAGGAGGCCCCCGATCGCCCAGGGGATCAGGGCCAGCGCCGCGAAACCGATCGTGCCGGAACGGTTCATGTCACGAACCTATCCGAGCGGGTTCGACGGTCCGCCGTACCGCAGCCATGTCCGACGCCCCGGGGTCGCGCCGGAACGGGGGCCGCGTGCGCCAGGTGGCGGCCCGCACCAGCCACTCGAGCGGGCCGTACCGGAAGCGCCCGAGCCACAGCCGGGAGACCGCGGACTGGACCAGGATCAGCACGACCGCGAACGCGGTCGTCGGCCGGATCGTGGCCTCCGCGGACAGGCCCAGCACCGGCACCGCGACGACGGTGACGAGCGACGCCCCGACGTAGTTGGTCAGCGACATCCGGCCCAGCGGCTCGAAGACCGCCCCGAGCGCGCGCCGGGCCGGGCCCCAGTGCCACAGCAGCGCGAGCGCCGCGATGTACGCGACCGCCGTCGCGAGCCCCGCCCGCGAGCCCTCGGCACTGAACCGCGGATCGCCGCCGCCCGCCCCGAGGTACGCCGCGGTGAGCGGGATCGCGAACACCGCGGCGACCACGAGCAGCCCCACCGCGAACCGTCGGGATCCCTCGAGCAGGGCGGGCACGCCCAGCCCCGCGGCGCCCGCGCCGACGAGCATCAGGCCGGGCAGCGATTCGACGCCGCCGGAGCTCGGTCCGAACGCCAGGCAGGTGAGCACCACGCCGAGGGCCAGGTTGATCCGCGCCGGCGCCCACACCACGAGCGGGATCACCAGGAGTCCGGCGATCGCGTAGAGGCGGAGGATCTCGCCGGGGTAGACGATCATGTGCACCGCGCCGATCGCCCCGAGCGCGATCATGCGCAGCGCCAGCGCGGACCACCCGGCCGTGCCGCGGCGTCGCGCCCCGCCGGCGATGAGGTACAGCGAGACACCGAACAGCAGCGTGAAGATCGGCACGAACCGGCTCTGGACGGCGAGGTCGAGGACCTCACGCCCGGCCGGCCCTCCGGTCGTGCCCTGCGGCGTCGTCATGTCCAGCACGTTCACCAGCAGGATCCCGAGGAGCGCGAAGCCGCGGAGGGCGTCGAGGAATCGGTAACGGATCATGCCGTTCACGATTCCCGACGGTGCCCGCCTCGCGGATCGACCGAAAGGACGCACCTGCGCGGGCGGGATCGGCCGTTCGGCCTACCGTGCGCGCCGGGGCCCGCCGGGCACCGTCAGCGCCCCACGACCTTGGTGGTGCTGCCGGGGACGGGGACGGGCTCGAGGATCTCGGCGCGCGCCTCGGGCGCCGCGGCGCGCAGGGCGTCGGCGGTCTCGTCGTCGGGCATGTTCTGCGACTCGATCTCCGCGGCCACACGCGCGCCGTAGTTCTCGAGCTCGCGGGCGACATCGGCCGCGGACCAGCCCAGCACCGGTGCGACGAGCTCCGCGACCTCGGCGGCCGCCTCGAGCCCGCGGTCGGGGTACTCGATGGAGATGCGGGTGCGGCGGGCCAGGACGTCCTCGAGGTGCAGCGCGCCCTCCGCCTTGGCCGCGTACACGGCCTCGACGCGCAGGTACTGCGGGGCGCCGGCCAGCGGCTCGAGCAGGCCGTGGTCGGCGTCGGCCAGCGCCAGGACGTCGCCGATGAGCGAGCCGTACCGGTCCAGCAGGTGTGTGACGCGGTGCGGGTGCACGTCGTGCTCGCGCGCGATCGACGTGGTCTGGTTGGTGAGGGCGTAGTAGCCGTCCGCCCCGACGAGCGGCACCTTCTCGGTGCAGGACGCGGGCACCTTGTGCGGCAGGTAGGCCTCCGCGGCGTCGACGGCGTCCGAGGCCATGACCCGGTAGGTCGTGTACTTGCCGCCCGCGATGGTCACGAGGCCGGGCGCGATCGCGGCGACGGCGTGCTCGCGGGAGAGCTTGCTGGTCTCGTCCGACTCCCCCGCCAGCAGCGGGCGCAGGCCCGCGTAGACACCGGTGATGTCGTCGCGGGTCAGCTCGGTGATGAGCACCTTGTTGACGTGGTCGAGGATGTAGTCGATGTCCGTCGCGGTGGCGGCGGGGTGCGCGAGGTCGAGGTTCCAGTCGGTATCGGTGGTGCCGATGATCCAGTGGATTCCCCACGGGATGACGAACAGGACGCTCTTCTCGGTGCGCAGGATCAGTGCGACGTCGCTGACGATGCGGTCGCGCGGCACGAGGATGTGCACACCCTTGCTGGCCCGGACGCGGAAACGCCCCTTCTGATGCGAGAGGGCCTGCAGTTCATCGGTCCAGACGCCGGTGGCGTTGATGACCACGGTGGAACGGATCTCGGTGACGGCCCCCGTCTCGCTGTCGCGGACCACCACGCCGGAGACCCGGTCGGCCTCCCGGAGGAAGTCCACGACCTGCGTCGACGTGCGCACCACGGCTCCGTAGTGCGCTGCCGTCCGGGCGACGGTCATGGTGTGCCGGGCGTCGTCGACGACGGTGTCGAAGTAGCGGATGCCGCCGATCAGCGCGTCGCGCTTGAGCCCGGGGGCGAGCCGGAGCGCGCCGGCGCGCGTGAGGTGCTTCTGCGCGGGCACGGACTTGGCGCCGCCCATGGTGTCGTAGAGGAACATGCCGGCGGCCATGTAGGGCCGCTCGATCACGCGCTTGGTGAGCGGCGCGAGGAAGGGCAGCGGCTTGACCAGGTGCGGCGCGAGCGTCGAGAGAGACAGCTCACGCTCGTGCAGGGCCTCGCGGACCAGCCCGAACTCCAGCTGCTCGAGGTAGCGCAGGCCACCGTGGAACATCTTCGAGCTGCGCGAACTGGTGCCCGACGCGAAGTCGCGGGCCTCGACGAGCGCCACCTTGAGCCCGCGGGTGGCCGCGTCCAGCGCCGACCCGACACCGACGATGCCGCCGCCGATCACCACGACGTCGAACTCCTCGGACCCGAGCCGGTCCCAGGCCTGTGCCCGGTACTCCGGCGAGAGCAGCGGCGCGGTGGTCGAGACCCCCGCGGGCGTGCCCGCGGCAGTGGCAGTTTCAGGGTTGGCAGCGTTCATCAGTGATCACCATGTCAGTATTCGGGCGTGGCAGTTACATCTCGCGACCCGCAGTTCGTCGCCGCTATCGATCAGGGCACCAGTTCGACGCGGTGCATCATCTTCGACCGGCGCGGGACCATCGTGGCCTCCGAACAACGGGAACACGACCAGATCTTCCCACGGGGCGGGTGGGTGGAGCACGACGCCACGCAGATATGGGTGAACACGCGCCTGGTGTGTTCGCAGGCGCTGGCGACCGCCGACCTCACCGCGGCCGACATCGCGGCCGTCGGGATCACCAATCAGCGCGAGACGGTGGTCGTCTGGGACCGGGCCACCGGCGAGCCGATCCACAACGCCATCGTCTGGCAGGACACCCGCACCGAGGAGTTGTGCGAGGAACTCGCGTCCGTGGGCCTCGAGGAGCCGGACCGGGAACGGTTCAAGCGGTCCTGCGGCCTGCCGCTGTCCACGTACTTCTCCGGGCCGAAGATCGCCTGGATCCTCGACAACGTCGACGGTGCCCGCGAACGCGCCGAGCGCGGCGAACTGTGCGCGGGGACGATCGACTCGTGGCTGGTGTGGCACCTGACCACCGACGACGACTTCGGCACCGCCGGCGGCGATCACGCCCGCCCGCTGCACATCACCGACATCACCAACGCCTCCCGCACCATGCTGATGAGCCTCGAGACCGGGCAGTGGGACCCCGCGACCTGCGCGGCCATGGGGATCCCGATGGCGATGCTCCCCGAGATCCGCTCGAGCGCGGAGGTCTACGGGCTCGTCCGCGAGCGCGGCGTCTTCGGCGGCGTGCCGATCGCCGGTATCCTCGGCGATCAGCAGGCCGCCATGTTCGGCCAGGCCGCGCTCGATCCGGGAACGGCCAAGAACACCTACGGTACGGGGAACTTCCTGCTGGTCAACACGGGCGAGCGGCCCGTCTTCAGCGAGCACGGGCTGTTGACCACCGTCTGTTATCGACTGGGCGACGGTGCGCCGGTGTACGCCCTGGAGGGCTCGGTCGCGGTGAGCGGCTCGCTGGTGCAGTGGCTGCGCGACAATCTCGGCATCATCTCGGCGGCGCCCGAGGTGGAGGAGCTCGCGACGGGTGTCCCGGACAATGGCGGCGTGTACGTGGTGCCGGCGTTCTCGGGGCTGTTCGCACCGCGCTGGCGGCCCGACGCCCGCGGAGTGATCGTGGGCCTGACGCGGTTCTCCGACAAGCGGCACATCGCGCGGGCGGCGTTGGAGGCCACGGCCTATCAATCCCGCGAGGTGATCGACGCCATGAACGCCGACAGCGGCATCCCGCTCACGGAGCTGCGGGTGGACGGCGGCATGGTGGTCAACGACACGCTCATGCAGTTCCAGGCGGACATCCTGAACGTGCCGGTGATCCGCCCGCGCGTCATCGAGACCACGGCGCTCGGCGCCGCGTACGCCGCCGGCTACGCGACGGGCGTGTGGACCCTCGAGGAGATCCGCACCAACTGGGCCGAGGACCGGCGCTGGCTGCCGACCATGCCCGCCGAGCAGCGCGAGCACCTCTTCGGCGAGTGGAACCGCGCGGTGGACCGCACGCTGAACTGGGCCTGAGCATCTCCATCCCAATAATTGGGATTATTGTTTCGACAGCTGGGATTGAATCTGGGATGGTTCCTCCATGTCCGAGGAACGAGGCTCCCTGTCCGTCCGTGCCGTCCGCGGTTCGGCGATCCGCGACCTGCTCGCCGTCGTCGAACAGCCCGGTGTCCTCTCGCTCGCGGGCGGGCTGCCCGCCCCGGAGCTGCTGCCGACGGAACGCACGGCCCGCGCCGCGCAGGCGGCGCTCGCCTCGCCGGCCGCCCTGCAGTACGGGGTGACCGCGGGCGCGCCGCCGCTGCGGGAAGTGGTGCACGCCCGCGAGTCCACGAAGCTGGGCCGCGACGCCGGCACCGTCGTGATCACACACGGTTCCCAGCAGGCGCTCTCGCTGCTCGCGCAGGCGCTGCTCGACCCGGGTGACACGGTGATCGTCGAGGATCCCGGGTACATCGGCGCGCTGCAGGCCTTCGACACGACCCGCGCCCGGGTGGTCGGGGTGCCCCTGGACGCCGGCGGCATGCGCGTCGACGAGCTGCGGTCGATCCTGCAGCGGGAGCGGGTCCGGATCGTGCACACGGTCTCGAACTTCCACAACCCCGGCGGCGCCACCCTGACCGAGGAACGGCGACGCGAACTCGCCCGGCTCGCCGACGAATTCGGCTTCTGGATCGTCGAGGACGACCCGTACGGAGAGCTTCGGTTCGCCGGTCCGACGGTGCCGCCCGTCGCCGCGTTCTCCGATCGGGTGATCCGCCTGTCCAGCGCGTCCAAGATCGTGGCACCCGGACTGCGGGTGGGCTGGATGCACGGCGACGCAGGCGTGCTCGCGCTCGTGGAGCGCCTCAAGCAGGGCGCCGATCTCTGCGGTTCGAGCCTCACCCAGGCGGTGACCGCGGAATTACTCGCCGACACCGTGTGGCTCGACGGCCACGTCGAAACGATCCGATCCGTGTACGGCGAGCGCGCCCGCGCCCTCCACACGGCGCTCACCGACGCCTTCGGCGACCGGCTGCGCCTCACCACACCCGAGGGCGGCATGTTCCTGTGGGGCGAGTTCGCCGACGGTACAGCGACGTCCGCGAACCTCGGCGAGGCGGTGGACGCGGGCGTGGCCTACGTCCCCGGCTCCGCGTTCGCCGTGCAGCGCGACCTCGCCCACTCCCTCCGCCTCTGCTTCACCACGTCCCCACCGGATGAGCTCCGCGAGGCCGTCCGGAGGCTGTCGACGGTGCTCTGATCGGACCGAGCACCCGTCGAACTCGCTACAGGGACTTTCCGACGAGGCCGGTGACGTCGACGAGGCGGTTGCTGTAGCCCCATTCGTTGTCGTACCAGGACACCACCTTGGCCTGATCGTCGATGACCTTGGTGAGGCCGGCGTCGAACAGCGAGCTGTGCGGGTCGGTGACGATGTCGGAGGAGACGATCGGGGCGTCGTAGTACTTGAGGATGCCCTTGAGACTCCCCTCGGCGGCGGCCTTCATGGCCGCGTTGATCTCCTCGACGGTGGCCTTCTTCTCCAGCTGCACAGTGAGATCCGTGACGGAGCCGGTGGGGATCGGCACGCGCAGGGCGTAGCCGTCCAACTTGCCCGCCAGCTCGGGCAACACGAGGCCGATGGCCTTGGCCGCGCCGGTGGAGGTGGGGACGACGTTGATGGCGGCGGCGCGGGCGCGGCGCGGATCCTTGTGCGGGCCGTCCTGCAGGTTCTGGTCCTGCGTGTAGGCGTGGACCGTGGTCATCAGGCCGCTGACGATGCCGAACTCGTCGTTGACCACCTTGGCCAGCGGCCCGAGGCAGTTGGTGGTGCAGGAGGCGTTGGAGATCACGTCCTGGCTGCCGTCGTACTTGTCGTCGTTGACACCCATGACCACGGTCAGGTCGGCGCCGTCGGCCGGTGCGGACACGATCACCTTCTTGGCACCGGAATCCAGGTGCCCCTGGGCCTTGTCGCGGGCGGTGAAGATGCCGGTCGACTCGATGACGACGTCGACGCCGAAGTCGCCCCAGGGCAGCGCCGCCGGCCCCTCGCGGACCTCCAGAGCCTTGATGACCTGGTCGCCGACGCGGATGGTGTCTCCGTCGGCGACCACGTCGGCGTCGAGGCGACCGAGGATGGAGTCGAACTTGAGCAGGTGGGCGAGCATCGCGTTGTCGGTGAGGTCGTTGACCGCCACGATCTCGATGTCGGTGGTACCGAGCGCCTTCTGCGCGGCGACCGCACGGAAGAAGTTGCGGCCGATCCGGCCGAATCCGTTCACGCCTACACGAATCGTCATGAGCTTGTTCCTTTCGAGGGTGCCCGTTCCGCGTGGATTCCACTGCGATGGGCGGGGATAAGATTGTGGTGCAGCCGATTCCGGCTACGTGGTGCTGGTGGACTTCCCGGCGGAGTGCAGGTCGTTGCACGCCTCCACCACCCGCTCAGCCATCGACGCCTCGGCCTTCTTCAAATACGCGCGAGGGTCATAGGTCTTCTTGTTCCCGACCTCCCCATCGACCTTGAGCACACCGTCGTAATGGGCGAACATGTGCCCGGCCACCGGACGGGTGAACGCGTACTGCGTATCGGTGTCGACGTTCATCTTCACCACCCCGTACGACAGAGACTCCTCAATCTCCGACTTCAGCGAACCCGAACCACCATGGAAGACGAACGAGAACGGCTTGCTCCCCACCGGCAACCCCAACTTCTCCGACGCCACCTTCTGCCCGTCCCCGAGCACCGACGGCCGCAACTTCACATTCCCCGGCTTATACACACCATGAACGTTCCCGAACGTCGCCGCCAGCAGATAGCCCTCGGTGCCCAGCGCATCGACCGTCTTCGCGAAATCCTCATCCGAGGTGAACAGCTTGTCGTTGATCTCGTTCTCGACACCGTCCTCCTCACCACCGACCACACCGATCTCGATCTCCAGGACGATGTTCGCCGCCTTACACTTCGCCAGCAGCTCCTGCGCGATCTCCAGGTTCTCCTCCAGCGGGATCGCCGAACCGTCCCACATGTGCGACTGGAACAACGGATTCTGCCCGTTGCGGACACGCTCCGCGGAGATCTCCAGCAACGGCCGCACCAGGCCATCGAGCTTGTCCTTCGGGCAATGATCCGTATGCAGGGCCACCGTCACGTCGTACTGCGCCGCCACCACATGCGCGAACTCCGCCAACGCCACCGCGCCCACGACCATGTCCTTGACACCCAGACCCGAACCGAACTCCGTACCACCGGTGGAGAACTGAATGATCCCGTCACTACCGGCATCAGCGAAACCCTTGATCGCCGCATTGATCGTCTCGCTCGAGGTGCAGTTGATCGCCGGGTAGGCGAAACCACCTTCGCGAGCACGATCGAGCATCTCGCGGTAGGCCTCGGGGGTAGCGATGGGCATGGTGAATCCTCTCCGTGGATGCCGGGGCGGCAACCATCTGGGTTGATTGCGTTGGGGCCGTGGATCAGTGGTCGTCTTCGCCGATCCGGTGCACCCGGATCAGGTTGGTCGAGCCGACGGTGCCCGGCGGGGCGCCGGCGACGACCACGACCTGGTTGCCGCGCGCGTACTCGCCCAGTCCGAGTAGGGCGGCGTCGACCTGGGCGATCATCTGGTCAGTGCTGCTGACCGGGTCGACGAGGACGGTCTGGGTGCCCCACGACAGGGTGAGCTGGTCGCGGACCTGACGGTGCGGCGTGAACGCCAGCAGCGGCAGGTGGGTGCGGAGCCGGGACAGGCGGCGCACCGTGTCGCCGGACTCGGTGAACGCCGCGAGTGCGGCGACCTGGAGTCGTTCCCCGATGTCGCGGGCGGCGTAGGAGATGATGCCAGGCTTGGTCCGTGGCGTGTGGGCGAGGTCCTGGATGCGGATGGGCCCGCATTCGACCGCGCGCACGATGGTGGCCATGGTCCGGACGGTCTCGATCGGGTACTTACCCACCGACACCTCACCCGAGAGCATCACCGCGTCCGCACCGTCGAGCACCGCGTTCGCGACATCCGAAGCCTCCGCACGCGTCGGACGGCTGTTCTCGATCATCGACTCGAGCATCTGCGTCGCCACGATCACCGGCTTGGCGTTCTCCCGGGCGATCTGAATCGCGCGCTTCTGGACGAGCGGTACCTCCTCGAGCGGCAGCTCGACGCCGAGGTCGCCGCGGGCGACCATCACCGCATCGAACGCCAGGATCACCGCCTCGAGGTTCTCGATCGCCTCCGGCTTCTCCAACTTCGCGATCACCGGGATCCGACGACCCACACGGTCCATCACCGCATGCACCCGCTCGATGTCCGCCGGCGACCGCACGAACGACAACGCGATGAAATCCACACCCAACTGCAGCGCGAACTCCAGATCCTCGATGTCCTTCTCACTGAGCGCCGGCACCGACACGTTCATCCCGGGCAACGAGACGCCCTTGTTGTTCGACACCGGGCCACCCTCAGTGACCTCACAGACCACATCGTTGCCGTCCACCGACGACACCGTCAGACCGACCTTGCCGTCATCAACCAACAACCGGTCGCCCGGGCGGGCGTCCTGCGCCAACTCCTTGTACGTCGTCGACACCCGATCATGCGTCCCGACCACATCATCGACCGTGATCCGGACCGTCTCACCCGTCTCCCAGACGGTGCGCCCATCACCCGCGAACCGCCCCAGACGGATCTTCGGGCCCTGCAGATCCGCGAGGATGCCCACGGCCCGGCCCGTCTTGTCCGAGGCGGCACGGACCCGCGCGTAGTTCGCGGCGTGGTCTGCGTGCTCACCGTGGCTGAAGTTCAGGCGGGCGACATCCATGCCCTCCTCGACGAGAGCGAGCACCTTCTCCTCGGTTCCGACGGCAGGGCCCAGAGTGCAGACGATCTTGGTTCGACGAGTCACACGACGAAAGGTATGCACCGGCGATGGACGTGACAACCATCACGCCCATATGGGCATCAGGCGCGGTCCGCGGATTCGGCGGGCGCGACGCGCAGCAGCGAGATGGCGGTCTCCCGATCGGTGACGAGCGAGGTCACGACTCCGCTCATCAGGCTCGCGCGGATGGCCTCCACCTTCTGGTGGCCGCCGGCGATGGCGATGACCTCGTCGACCGCGGCCAGCTCGCGGTACGAGATCGCCAGCGTGCGCCCGCTGTAGTTGGTGCGCACCGGGCGCCCGGCGGCGTCGAACTGGATGGCGCAGAGCTCCGCGGCCACGCTGAGCGAATCCAGTTCCGCCCGTCCCTGATCCGACAGCATCGCGTACACCTGGGAGCCCGTCAGGTCCAGGCTCCCGACGGCCACCACGGCCACCGTGATCCGCTTCCACAGGTCCATCGCTGCGGCGACCCCCGGCTGCCGCGCGAGGGCAGCCTTCATCCGCTGATCCGACATGATCAGCGGCGCGTAGATCGGGTACTGCGGCCCGCGCGAGACCGAGGTCAACTGCCGCACCAGGTCGACGGAGCTGGCCTGGACGTCGCCCACCACCCCCGACATCTGGACGATGGTGCACGGCGGTAGGTCCCGGACGTGCTGCGCCATCGCGTCGAGGGTGCGCCCCCACCCGACGCCGAGCACATCCGTCTCGGTCACGACCTCGCTGAGCAAGTCGGCGGCGACCCGCCCGAGCCCGTGTCGCAGACCGTCGAAGTCGGTGAACGAGCCGGTGGCGACCAGTGCGCGGCGCAGCCCGTACGCCTGACGGAGCCGCTCGGAGAGATCCGCCTCGATCGCGGCGTCGGTGTTGATCTCGATGCGGACCAGGCCCGACTCGATGCACGCGTCCAGGATCCTGGCCACCTTGTACCGGGACAGCCCGTACTCCGCGCCGATCTCCATCTTCGACTTCCCGTCGAAGTAGAACCGCCGCGCGATCGCTGCGGCCCGGACCACCTCGGCCGGCCCCATGGACCCCATCAGTGCCTCCTCGTGGCGCCGGGGGACGGCCGCCCCGACCGCTCCAGCGTAGATCCGCGATGCCCGATTTCGCGCCCATATGGGCGCCCTCGTTGTCGAAACGTTCCGATCCCCGTCTGATGGGCGGGTACGACGAGGCCCGACGGCCCCGTTCCGGCGGCGAAGGGAAGAGCGAAGTGCGCATCGGAGTGCTGACCGGTGGTGGTGACTGTCCGGGGTTGAACGCGGTGATCCGGGCGGTGGTCCGCACCAGTGATTCGAGGTACGGGTCGGCGGTGGTCGGGTTCCAGGACGGGTGGCGCGGCCTGCTCGAGGACCGACGCATCCAGTTGTCCAACGACGACCGCAACGACCGGTTGTTGACCAAGGGCGGCACGATGCTCGGCACCGCCCGCACCCACCCGGACATCCTGCGGGCCGGGTTGGACCGGATCCGGCAGACCCTCGACGACAACGGCATCGACGTGCTGATCCCGATCGGTGGGGAGGGCACCCTGACCGCGGCGTCCTGGCTCGCCGACGAGGGCGTCCCCGTCGTGGGGGTGCCGAAGACCATCGACAACGACATCGACTGCACCGATGTCACCTTCGGGTTCGACACGGCCCTGACCATCGCCACGGACGCCATCGACCGGTTGCACTCGACCGCCGAATCACACCAGCGGGTGATGCTGGTGGAGGTGATGGGCCGGCACGCCGGCTGGATCGCCCTGAACTCCGGGCTGGCGTCCGGCGCGCACATGGTGCTCATCCCGGAGGTGCCCTTCGATGTGGAGGAGGTGTGCGCGTTGATCAAACGACGCTTCCAGCGGGGGCATTCGAGTTTCATCGTGGTGATCGCCGAGGGCGCCAAACCGGCGGAGGGCACGATGGAGCTGCGGGTCGGCGGGACCGATGAGTTCGGGCACGAACGGTTCACCGGGGTGGCGCACCAACTCGGGGTGGAGATCGAGAAGCGGATCAGCAAGGAGGTCCGCACCACCGTCCTCGGTCATGTGCAGCGCGGTGGTACCCCGACGCCCGCGGACCGGGTGTTGGCCACCCGCTACGGCGTCAACGCCGCCGACGCGGCGCACGCGGGGAAGTTCGGGCAGATGGTGTCGTTGCGCGGCACGTCCATCGGGCTCGTACCACTCGCGGACGCCGTCAAGCAGCTCAAGCGCGTCCCGCGGGAACGCTACGACGACGCCGCGACCTTCTTCGGCTGAGCCGAGCCGTCAGCCGATGACCTTGAGCGCGTTCCGGACCGCCGCGTTGACGGCGACCACGAGCGGTACGTTCACCGTCGGCTGCAGGCGCAGGGCCGACGGCGAGAGCGGCCCGCCGCCCATGATGACCGCTGCGGCACCGTCCTGGTCCACCGACTGCCGGACGGCCTCCCGCAGCGCCGCGTCCAGCCGGTCCGGGGACTTCACCAGCTCCGTCGCGTCGCCGGGCGTGACCCGCACGCCCCGGTACTGCCCCTCGACACCCAGCGCTGCGGCCTTGGCCCGGAAGGACTCGACGAGCGCAGGATCCGAGGTGACGGTGGCGATTCCGAACGCGCGGCCGCCCTGCGAGGCCTCCCGGAAGGCCTCGGTGCCGATGCCGAACACGGGGATCGTGAGCGCGTCGTCCAGCTCGGTCAGGCCCGGGTCGCTGAAGGCGGAGACCACGATGGCCGCGACGCTCGGGTCCGTCGCCGCCTCGACACCGCGCTTCAGCACGCCACGTGCCGCGGCGACCATGTCGTCCTGGGTCGTCAGGAGCGCAGGCACGCCCTCGTTGGTGACCCCGACGATCGTCGCGGCGCCGCCCGCCTCCGCGGCCGCCAGCTCCACCATCGAGGCGGTCGCGCTCGCGCTCGAGTTCGGGTTGATCAGCACGATCTTCTTCGCCGGCGCCGCGGCGGCCGACGAGCTCACAGCGGCACCGTCACCGCTGGTCGCGCACCCGGCGACCGCCATCGTCAGAGCGATGAACCCCGCCACCAGCCCGCTGCCCCGTACCGCCATGTCGCACCTCTCCGCCCGGCTCACGATCGAGCTCGATTCCGTCCTGTGGAATCTACACTCCGAATTCCGGACATACGGCAGAACGGTGGCACCCGCGCGGTCACACCTCGGGGAGGACGTGCGCACCGCGTCCCGGCCGCACCGCGGCCACCGTCGGGACGGGATGGCCCGCCCGAGCGACGAGCCCGGGCAATTCGTCCGCGATCCGTCGCGCAGCATCCTCCGGCGCCAGGGCGATGACGGTGCCGCCGAACCCGCCGCCCGTCATCCGGGCGCCGTGGGCGCCGAGGCCCACCGCGGTCGCGGCGATGAGGTCGATCGCGGGAACGGTGATCTCGAAATCGTCGCGCATCGACGCCTGCGAGGCGTTCATCAGCACCCCGAAAGCCGAGTGATCCGTGCCACGGAGGGCTGCCGCCGCGTCCAGGACGCGGCGGTTCTCGGTGAGAACATGTCGGGCGCGACGACGGATCTCGTCGTCCGCCAACCGTTCCCAGGCGTCGCCCGGCGCGTCCCGCAGCGACGCCACACCGAGCTGCGCCGCAGCGGCCTCGCACGCCTCGCGCCGGCGGCGGTACTCCCCCGCCGCGTGCTGGTGCGGCGTCCGCGAGTCGATCGCGAGCAGGACGTCGTCGCCCAGACGCATCGGCACGGGATCGACGGCGAGACTGCGGAAGTCGAGGAGCAGCGCCGTATCGTCCTCGCCGTAGAGGCTCGCCATCTGGTCGAGCAGTCCCGTCGGGGCACCCACGTACGCGTTCTCCGCGCGCTGGGCGACCCGCGCCAGCTCGGTCCGGTCCAGGCCGTTCGACGGTGCCAACGCCAGCAGCACCGCGCACTCGAGCGCGGCCGACGACGAGAGGCCCGCTCCCACCGGCACGTCCGAGCTCAGCCGCAGTTCGCCGGGTGGGACGTCGATCCCGTGGTCGCGGAGCGCCCACACGCAGCCCGCCACATACGCGGCCCAGCCGCCGACGCCGTGCGGGGTGGTGTCCAGCGGGATCACGACGGTCCCGCGCTCCTGCGCGGAGGACACCTCGATCGTGGCGCCGGACGGCGCACCGTCGAACTCGGCGACAGTTCCGACCTGCAGGGCGATGGGCAGCGCGAAGCCGTCGTTGTAGTCCGTGTGCTCGCCGATGAGGTTCACCCGCCCGGGGGCGTAGGCGCGCACCGTCATCCGATCACCGCACGCAGCTCGTCGGCGATCGCTTCGGGCGTCTTGTCGGTGACGAAGGCGTCACGCCCCGACTCGGACCCGGCGAGGTACTTGAGCTTGTCCGCGCTGCGGCGGATCGAGAACAGCTCGGCGTGCAGGTAGCCCTCGGGCTCGTCGGTCCGGTACTGGTGCCACGACGCGATGTACGGCAGCGGCGCATCGTAGAGGGCGTCGAAGGCCCGCAGCAGCGTCAGGTACACCGCGGCCAGGTCGTCCGCCTCGGCATCGGTGATCTCGGTCAGGTTGCGCACGTGCCGATTCGGGTACACGTGCACCTCGACGGGCCACTTCGCCGCGTAGGGCACGAACGCCGTGGTGAGGTCCGTGCGCACGAGTATCCGGTCACCGTCGGCGATCTCGGACGCGAGGACCGCCTCGAACAGGTCCCGCCCGTGCTCGCGCCGGTACTGCGCGGCGGTGCGCACCAGAGAGGCGGTGCGGCGGGTCCGGAACGGGTAGCCGTAGATCTGCCCGTGCGGGTGCGTCAGCGTCACACCGATCTCCTCGCCGCGGTTTTCGAAGCAGTAGACCTCCTCGATGTCGCTGCGCGCGAACAGTTCCGCCGTGCGATGCGTCCAGGCGTCGAGCACCAGCCGGGCCCTGCGCTGCGTCAGGCCGGCGAAGGAGCCGTCGTGATCGCTGGTGAAGCAGACCACCTCGCACCGGCCCAGGCCGGGCCACTGCACGCGCAGCGGATCCGCCTGCGGGAAGTCGTCCGCCACCCATCCCTCGGGCGTGGAGAGCGAGGGGAAGCGGTTCTCGAAGACCACGACCTCGTAGTCCTCGGCGGGGATCTCACTCGACAGCCCGGCGGGATCGGGGTCGAGCGGGCACATGGTCCGCGGCGGCTTGTAGGTCCGCTCCTGCCGGGCGGGCGCGATGATCACGTTGTCGCCGGTCGTGGGGTCGCGCCGGACGGTGGTGGTGGGCACCGTCGGGCGGGGCGGCAGGTCCCGGCGATCCGTGCCGACGAGCGGCGCGCCATCGGACGAGAAGAACAGGATCTCGCGGCCGTCGGCGAGCCGGGAGGCGAACGGCGCCTGCATGTTCCGAATCACGCTGCACCGCCCGGGGCCAGCGTCAGCGGGATCACCGCGGCCAGGCCCTCGCGCGCCGCGCGTGGCGTCCCCGAGTCCATGATCAGCCCGTCGACGTCGGCGAACCGGGCGAACAGGTGCGCTCCGATCTCGCCGAACTTGGTGTGATCGGCGAGCAGCACCGTCGAGCGTGCGCTCGCGATGAGGCGTCGATTGGTCTCGGCCTCACCGATGTTGGGCGAGGTGAAGCCGGCGACCGGGTCGATGCCGTGGCAGCCCAGGAAGGCGAGGTCGCACCGGACCCGCTCGAGCATCGCGTTCGCGACCGGCCCGACCAGCGCGTCCGACGGCGTCCGCTGCCCGCCGGTCAGCTGCACGGCCGCGGCCACCGTCGGGTCGCCGTCCGCATCGTCGTGGTCGGGGTCGGTGAGTGCGTGGAAGATCGAGATCGAGTTGGTCACCACGGACACGGCGCGGCCCCGCAGCAGGCGCGCAAGCTCGACGGTGGTCGTACCCGCGCCGACCGCCACGGTCATGCCGTCCCCCACCAGGTCGACGGCGGCCGCGGCGATCGCCCGCTTCTCGGCGGTGTCGCGCACGGCCTTGAGCGCCGAGCGGGGTTCGACGCCACGACCGGTGGAGCCGCCGGAGCGCACCGCGCCGCCGTGCACCTTCGTGAGCTCGCCCGCCTCCTCGAGACGGTCCAGGTCGCGGCGGATCGTCATCTCCGAGACACCCAGCTCCACGGCGAGGTCCATGACGCGTACAGCGCCCGTGGCCACCGCCGCCTCGAGGATCACCCTGCGTCTCTCAGCTGCCAGCACGCCGCGAACCTATCAGCGCCCAGACCGCGAAGGCAGCGGCCACGAGCACCAGGGCACCTCCGACCCACAGGTTGCCCGCGCTGCCCGCGGACATGTCGGCGCGATCGGGCGTGTGCTGGAAATGTTTCGCGCCCGCCTCCGCGAAGCCCGGCGCGATACCGGCGACGAGGAGGAGCACGCCGTAGATGCCGAGCAGGGCGGCGATGATGGCGCGGATGTCGAAGAGGAGGGCCAGGATCGAGCGTTCCGCCTTCTCCGCGGGGGCCGAGCCGGTGTCGTCGTTCGTCATTGTTGTCAGCTCCTCGTCAGTGGAAGATCAGGCCGAGTACGGCGGTGACGGCGAGTACCGCCACGCCGAGGGGTACCGGGCGGGCGTACCAGGCCGCCGCCGCGTCCGCGTCGCCCCGCAGCGTGCTCCGGTCGGTCGCGGAGTAGACGAAGCCGGCCAGTTCCGCCTCGGGCTTCGGCGCGGTCACCGTCGAGACGAGCACCGACACCACGATGTCCACGATGAATGCGGCGGACGCCGCGATGAACGGCATGCCCTGGCCGGGTAGGTCGATGACTCCCACCTCCTGCAGGACGAACACCGTGACGGCGGAGAGGGTTCCGGCGACGAGGCCGACCCAGCCGGCCGTGGGTGTCATCCGTTTCCAGAACATGCCGAGCAGGAAGGTGGCGAACAGCGGCGCGTTGAAGAACCCGAACAGGGTCTGGAGGTAGTCCATGAGGTTCGAGTAGCCGGCCGCGATGGTCGCGGTGCCGATGGCCATGACGACCGCCGCGACGGTGGCGATGCGCCCCACGCGGATGTAGTAGCCGTCCTCGCGGTCCTTGACCACGTACTGCTGCCACAGGTCGTAACTGAAGACCGTGTTGAACGCCGAGACGTTCGCCGCCATGCCCGCCATGAACGACGCGATGAGGCCCGCGACCGCCACACCGAGGAGGCCGTTGGGCAGTACGTCGCGCATCATCAGCAGGATCGCGTCGTTGTAGGTCACGCCGTCGGCTGCGCCCGTGGTCTTGAGGTGCATCATGTCGCCGATCATCGCGGCGCAGATCATGCCCGGGACTACGACGACGAAGGGGATGAACATCTTCGGGATGGCGCCGATGATCGGAGCACGGCGCGCCGCCGACATCGAGTTCGACGCCATCGCACGCTGCACCTCGACGAAGTTGGTGGTCCAGTAGCCGAAGGACAGCACGAAGCCCAGGCCGAAGACGATGCCCACCACCGACCACACGGGCGAGGAGAAGCCGCTCAGGGCCTGGCCGGGCCAGGTGTGCAGTTGCTGCTCGACGGTGGCCGTCACCGTCCCGTCGGGCTTGGCGGTGTCGATGATCTTGGCCTTGAGGCCGCTCCAGCCGCCGACCTTGATCAGGCCGATCACGGTGAGCGGCACCAGTGCCGCGAGGATCACGAAGAACTGCAGGACCTCGTTGTAGATCGCCGCCGACAGGCCGCCCAGCGCGGTGTAGGTGAGCACGACCGCTGCCGCCACGATCAGCGACACCCACCGCGGCCACCCCAGCACCGCGTTCACGACGGTGGCGAGCAGGAACAGGTTGACGCCGGCGATGAGCACCTGGGCCACCGCGAAACTGAGCGAGTTCACCAGGTGCGCACCGGTTCCGAACCGGCGGCGCATGAACTCGGGGACGCTGCGCACCTTCGAGCCGTAGTAGAAGGGCATCATCACCAGGCCGAGGAAGACCATGGCCGGGATCGCGCCGATCCAGTAGTAGTGCATCGTCGACAGCCCGATCTGGGCGCCGTTCGCCGACATGCCCATGATCTCGACCGCGCCGAGGTTCGCGGAGACGAAGGCGATGCCGGTGACCCAGGCCGGGAGGCGTCTGCCCGAGAGGAAGAAGTCGAGGCTGGAGGCGACCTGTTGCCGCGCCAGGTAACCGATACCCAGCACGAACACGAAGTAGATCGCGACCAGCACGTAGTCGAGCATTCCGACGTTGAGTCGAAGCGCACCATCGGCGAGGAGCATCACGCCTCCATTGGTCTTACGGACGAATTCTCACGAAATCTAACAGGCTCGCACATCGTCGACGAGCGTTTCTGTCATTTTTCGTTCGGAATCGTCACGCGAAGAACCTCTGCTCCCCCGCCTCCGCCCCCGGTCCGGCGAGCAGCGAGCTGTCCTCAAGGTGCGTGCCGAAGTACGTGGCCTCCGGATCCCGGACGACGGTGCGCCCGTTCCCCTGCTCGGCGTACATCCGGCGCACCAGCTCGTCCATCGGGTAGACCTCCGGTCCCGTGACCTCGACGATGCCGCCGACCGGTTCGGCGAGGCCGGCCCGCACGACAGCGTCCGCCACGTCGTCCGAGGCGATCGGCGCGATCCCGGCGCCCGGCAGGCGGGTCTCATCGCCTACGGTGCCGCCGTCGGCGATGCCCGCCACGAACTCGAAGAACTGGGTCGCCCGCACGATCGTGAAGGGCACGTCGCCGGCGCGGATCAGCTCCTCCTGCTTCATCTTCCCGCGGAAGTAGCCGCTCTCAAGCAGGCGTTCGGTCCCCACCACGGAGAGCGCGACGTGCCGGCGCACGCCCGCCTGCCGCTCTGCGGTAAGCAGGTTGGTCGTGGACGCGGTGAAGAACGCCAGCACCTCGTCGTCGCCCCACGCCGGCGCGTTGGCCACGTCGATCACCGCTTCCGCGCCCGCCAATGCCGCGTCGACCCCCTCGCCTGTCACGGCGTTCACCCCGGTGCTGGGCGCCGCGGCCACTGCCTCGTGACCGGCCGCGGCCAGCCGCGCCACCACCTTCGACCCGATCAACCCCGTGCCGCCGATCACCACGAACTTCGCCATCTCATGCCCTCTCGATCGAGCCCGAACCGCTCGGGCCTTCACAACAAGGACCGGACAGCACGTCCCGCTGTGACCGTCGGGCGAAACCCGTCCGGCGAGATCCGTCAGGAGAATCCGGTCAGCTTCTCGGCGTTCATCACCCACATCAGCCGGGTGAGCCCGTCGTCGGAGGCCGTCGGGCACAGCAGGGCCACCGGCGCACCGTCGACCTCGAGGACGCCGGCGGGCAGCCCGTTGGCCTCGACGATCCGCGTCGACATGCCGTCCAGGAACCGCGTGGAGAAGCCCGCCACGAACCTGGCGACGGCGTTGTCGCCGACCACCGGGCGGCGGGCCGCGCGGCGCGCACCGCCACCGTCGGTCTCGCTGACGACGTCCGCGACCAGCACCGCCTCCAGGCCCGCGACGTCTCCCGACCGCGCCGCGGCGAGGAAAGCCTCGAGGAGCTCCCGCACGCGCTCGCGGCTCGTGGTGGTGCGCCGCTCCCCCGCGACCTGGGTGCGGGCCCGGCTGACGAGTTTGCGCACCGTCGGCTCCTGGCGCTGCAGGATCTCCGCGATCCGGTGATAGGGGTGATCGAAGGCCTCGCGCAGCACGTAGGCGGCGCGCGCCTCGGGCGAGAGTCGTTGCAGCACATGCACGACCGCGAGCTCGAGCGCCTCGGACCGCTCGGCGCCCAGCGCGGGGTCGGCGGCGGTGTCCACCGGCGTGGGGAACCACTCGCCCACGTACTGCTCCCGGCGCGCCCGCGCTGATTGTGCGAGGTTGAGCGCCAGCCGGGTCACCGTGACGACGAGGAAGGCCTCGGGATCGCGCGCCTCACCCGCGGCGCGGTGCCACCGGAGCCAGGCGTCCTGCACCACGTCCTCGGCGTCGGGCGCGGAGCCGAGCACGCGGTAGGCCACCCCGAACAGTCGCGGCCGCAGCGCCTCGAAAACGGCGTCCCGGTCGGTCATCCGGCGCTAGGCCAGGTCGTCCTGGCGCATCAGCTGCCGCGCCGCCTCGGTGACCGAGCCGGAGAGCGACGGGTACACGGAGAAGGTCTGGGCCACGTCGTCGACCGTCAGGCCGTTCTGCACCGCCACGGTGAGCGGCAGGATCAGCTCGGAAGCATTGGGCGCCACCACGACTCCGCCGATCACCAGGCCGGTGTTGGGGCGGCAGAAGACCTTGACGAAGCCGCGCTTGAGCCCGGACATCTTGGCCCGCGGGTTCGTCGCGAGCGGCAGCATGACGGTACGCGCCTGGTAGGTACCGTCGTCGATCGCAGCCTGAGAGACGCCGACGGTGGCGATCTCGGGGCGCGTGAAGATCGCCGACGAGACGGTCTTGAGCTTCACGGGCGAGACACCCTCGCCCAGCGCGTGGTACATCGCGACGCGACCCTGCATCGCGGCGACCGAGGCGAGCGGCAGCACGCCGGTGCAGTCGCCAGCGGCGTAGATGCCGGGCACCTTCGTCCGCGAGACGCGGTCGACGGGGATGTAGCCGCCCTTGTTGAGCTCGATGCCCACGTCCTCGAGGCCGATGTCGGCGGTGTTGGGGATGGATCCGACCGTCATCAGGCAGTGCGAGCCCTCCACCGTGCGACCGTCGGTGAGCCGGACGATCACGCCGCCGTCCGTGCGCTCGACCTTCTCCGCGTAGGCCCGCTTGACCAGCGAGACACCGCGGTCGACCAGCGCGTCCTCCAGCACGAGCGCGGCGTCCTCGTCCTCGTTCGGGAGCACGCGGTCGCGGGAGCTCACGAGCGTCACCTTGATGCCGAGCTCGGTGTAGGCGTGCACGAACTCGGCTCCGGTGACGCCGGAGCCCACGACCACGAGATGGGTGGGCAGCTCCTCCAGGTCGTAGAGCTGGCGCCAGGTGAGGATCTTCTCCCCATCCGGCTTCGCCGACTCCATCACCCGCGGCGAGGCCCCGGTGGCGACGAGCACGACGTCGGCCTCGAGGGTCTGCTCGCCGCCGGTCGGCGTGACGACGTTCACGACGTGCTGCGCCATGCCCGGGTTGGTCGGCGCCAGCGAGGCGCTGCCGCGGATGATCCGCACGCCCTCGCCGATGAGCCGGGCCCGGATGTCGGCGGACTGCGCCGTCGCCAGCTCCTTGACGCGCGTGTTGATCCGCTCGACGTCGATCTCGACGCGCTCGAACTGCAGCTCGATCCCCAGGTCGACGGCGCGCCGGGTCTCGGTGCGGATGCCCGTCGAGGCGATGAAGGTCTTCGACGGGACGCAGTCGTACAGCACGCACGCGCCGCCGATGCCGTCCGATTCGACGACCGTGACATCGCCCCCGTGCGCCACCGCCACGAGTGCCGCCTCGTACCCCGCCGGACCGCCGCCGATGATCACGATGTTCGTCATGCCCGCAACGCTATCGTCTTCACGCGCCGTCGTGTCGGGCACCGTCGCCAGAGCCTCACGCGCGGACGGAGGCGGTAAAGTCCAGGTGTGCCGATCTACGCCGCCTACGGCTCCAACATGCACCCCGACCAGATGGCCGAGCGCGCCCCGCACTCGCCGATGGCTGGTACGGGGTGGCTGCGGGGCTGGCGCCTGACCTTCTCCGGCGAGGACATCGGCTGGGAGGGCGCCCTCGCGACCGTCTCCGAGGACCGCTCCGATCCCGACGCCAAGGTCTTCGTCGTGCTCTACGACGTGACCACCGACGACGAGCTGTCCCTGGACCGCTGGGAGGGTTCCGAGCTGGGCATCCACGTCAAGCTCAAGGCCCGCGTCGACCTCATCGACGGGGGCTCCACCCTGGCCTGGCTCTACGTCGTCGACGCCTTCGAGGGCGGCCTGCCCTCCGCCCGCTACCTCGGCGTGATGGCCGACGCCGCCTACATCGCCGGCGCCCCCGAGGACTACGTCCTCGACATCCGCACCCGCGAGTCCCGCAACGTCGGCCCCGGCCCGGGCGCCGCCGCCGACGGCGCGGAGTAGTCCCCGCTCAGACCGCGTCCGGACCGCAGGTCGACGGTGCCGGCTCGATCGCCGACGCTAGGCGCCGCAGGGCCCGGGCCAGCCCGGGACGCAGGCCCCGTCGCGGCAGGTCGACGGTGCGCCGCCCTGCCGATCGCTCGTGGATGTCCGCCAGCCGCGCGTAGACTGCAGCAGTCGGAGGATCCGCCGTCAGGTTCCAGTGCTCTCTGTATTCGCTCATACGAGAAGCACACACGAACCGGCGGTGCGGTTCCAATGAATTAGGTGGCGCCTACATGTTGACCTACCTGCTCGACGTCGGCGACCTCGCCGACGCCCGATTCGTGGTGTCGCCGTTGAACGAAACGGCGCTGAGCCTGTTCCACCTGAACCACGTCCACGGAACCGCACAGCACCTCACCGCCTGGCGGCGCGAGGCCGACGCCTGCAGTGATCGGTACGATCGCGAGCTGGTCGACGCGCTCGTCTCGCCGTCCGGCAAGCAGATCCCCGATTTCCTCACTCCGATCACCGCTCCCAGTGCGGGCCGGCCGTCGTTCGAGGTACACCTCGCCGACCTCGCCGCCACCACACCGGAGGCCGCGCACGCCGAGCTGGCCGAGCTCACCGAGGACGGGCCGCCGTCGCCCGCGCTCGCGCGGCTCCTCGCCCTCGACGACCCCGCACCGGTCATCGCCGAGGCCCTGGCCGCCTACTACGACGCGGCCATCGCCCCCGTCTGGCCCGCCGTGCATCGGATCCTGGAATCCGATGTGACGCACCGCGGCCGGGAGTTGGCCATCGGCGGTCCGGCCCGCCTGTTCGAGTCGCTCAGCCCGCGCGTGGAGTGGACCCGCACCGGGGAACTCAGCGTGGACCTCGCCTGCACGAAGAGCTCGGGCCGGTTCTCCTCCGGCGGACGCGGACTGATCCTCATGCCCAGCGTCTTCATCAGCCGGGTGACCATCGCGCACGACCCCCGCCGAACCGCGCCGCACATCGGCTACCCGGCGCGCGGGTCGGCGACTCTCGCGGAGTCCTCGCCTCCGGTCGCCGACGATGCGCTCCGCAGGCTCATCGGCACCGCCAAGGCCGACCTCCTCGCGGCCCTCGGCGAACCCGCCGCCGTCGTCGATCTGGCTCGGGCACTGGGAGTCTCACCGTCGGCGATCTCCCAGAGCCTGAAGGTCTTGGGCGCCAACGGCATCGTCGAGAGCTCTCGCTACGGTCGACGAGTCCTCTACCGCCGCACCGCCCTCGGCGATGCCCTGCTCCACAGCCGGGCTCGCATGTGAACATCGCTGCACCAGGATGCGATCAGATGGAGAGCACCGCGACCCAGGAGATCATCATCAGTATGAGCATGACCACGAAGCTGACGGCGACGTAGGTGTACACCGCCACCGCCGGCCCCTGCCCGGGACGCTCCTGGGGTACGACGCCGATTCGTCCGGATGTGAATCGCGTGAACGGCGGAGCGTAGTAGACGTCGACCAGTTGTCCGGGGGCGACATTCACGACCGTCGCGACAGGTGTGCTACTTCCGAGGTAGTTCTCCACGACGTCGATCCGATGCGCGCCCGGCGGGACGGGGAGCAGCGTCGGGCCGATCGCGGTGAACACACGCCGACCGTCAAGGAGGACGTCGGGCGCCACCATGCTCGTCGTCGCCCAGGAGCCCTGACGGATCAAGCGAATCGCGCAGTTCATGCTCACAGCATCACCGGACGCTCTGAACGCGCGGTTACCGCTCACTTGTCCCCATCGCCGCTCACTCGATCACCGCGCGAGCAGCGACACCAACCCCCACAGGGCCACAGCGATCACCGGGACACCGAGGAAAGCCGCTGCCAGTACGTACGACACGGTGGCTCCGGTCCGATCCGGGCGCTCCTGCCCACCGAAGCCGAGACGCCCGCGCCTGCCGCTCCACCGCGACGGCGCGTACTCGACGTCGACCAGCCGGCCGGGTGCCACGGCGACCAGCAGCGAGACGAATCCACCGTTGACGAGCGTGCCCTCCCGCACGTCGAGCCGGTGCGAACCGGGGGCAACCGGGAGCACCGTCGAGCCGAAGGACGTGACCACGGGGCGGCCGTCGAGCAGCACGACCGGACGGATCATGCTCGCCGTCAGCCACGAGCCCCGGCGGTTCAGGCGGATCGCTGCGGTCATGTCCCCAGCATCGCCGCCGACGCTGAACGCCCGGTAGGCCCGGGCTTGGCCGAGTCAGTCGACGGAGCCGAAGACCACGTTCGTGAGGACCTTCACGCCCATCTCCAGGGCGCGCTCGTCGAGGACGAAATCCGGTTGGTGCAGGTCGTACTGGCGTCCCTCGCCGGACCACACACCGAGCCGCGCCATGGCGCCGGGCGACTCCTCGAGGTACCAGGAGAAGTCCTCGCCGCCGCCGGACTGCGGGGTGTCGACGACCCCGTCGGGCGAGACGGCCCGCGCGGCCGCGGCGAGGCGGGTGGCGGCCAGGTGGTCGTTGATCACCGGCGGCACGCCGCGGGTGTAGTTGACCTCGTGCTTGATCCGCAGCGGCGCGAGCAGCTCGCCGATGATCTCGCGGACCAGCGGTTCCAGCGACTCCCAGATCTGGTGCTCACCCGTGCGCACGGTGCCGTGCAGCGCGCCGATCTGCGGGATCGCGTTGGGAGCGGACCCGGCGTTCGCGGCGCCCCACACCATGATGGTGCCGGAGCGCGGGTCGATACGGCGCGACAGCACACCCGGCAGGCCGGTGATGACGGTGCCGAGGCCGTAGATCAGATCGCTGGTCAGGTGCGGGCGCGAGGTGTGTCCGCCGGGCGAGTGCAGGATGACCTCGATGTGGTCGGCGGCCGAGGTGATCGCGCCGGACCGGACACCGATCCTGCCCACCTCGATCCGAGGGTCGCAGTGCAGCGCGTAGATCCGGGAGACGCCGGCCATGACCTCGTCGCGGACCGCAGACAGCGCGCCCCCGGGCATGACCTCCTCGGCGGGCTGGAAGATCAGCCGCACGCCGACGGGCAGGCCGGGGCCGGCGTCGAGCTCGGCCAGCGCGA
Organism: Tsukamurella pseudospumae; assembly: GCF_001575205.1. GTDB lineage: Bacteria > Actinomycetota > Actinomycetes > Mycobacteriales > Mycobacteriaceae > Tsukamurella > Tsukamurella pseudospumae. The sequence continues at coordinate 129,238 of NZ_LSRE01000002.1, read as the reverse complement.
GTGCGGCGCCGAGCAGGATCGTGGTGTGCGCGTCGTGCCCGCACGCGTGCGAGACGCCGGGGTTGGTCGACTGGAAGTCCAGGCCGGTGGCCTCATGGATGGGCAGCGCGTCCATGTCCGCGCGCAGCGCGACCCGCGGCCCCGTCGACGGCCCCAGATCGCACACCAGCCCGGTGGTGGACAGGCGCTTCGGGTGCAGGCCGGCCGCGGTGAGGGTCTCGAAGACCGCGTTCGTGGTGCGCTTCTCCCGCCAGGAGAGCTCGGGGTGCGCGTGCAGGTCACGACGGAACTCACGCAGCCAACCGCCCTTGCGCTGCAACCACTCGTCGACGTGTGCCTCCGCCGTACTGCCGCTCACCGTCCGCCTCCATCACTGCCACCGCCGTGCGCGGCCCGGGTCACCAGCCGCGCACGTTCGTCCTCGTCCTCTGCGACCGCCGCGAACGCGGCGGCCAGGGCCAGCGCACCGTCGCGCACGGCCCGATCGGCGGATTCGGAGGCAGCAGCGGCCGTGAACTCCGGCTGATGGGTCACGGCCCCGTCGGTCTCCAGGCCGATCAGCGGATGGATCGACGGTACAGCGTGGCTCACATTGCCCATGTCGGTACTCCCCAGCGGCACGAGTCGCTCGTACTCCGGGGCCACCGGCGACCGACCGATCGCGACGGCCGCCGCGCGGTACGCGGCCGCGAGCGCGTCGTCGCTCCGGAGCTCGGTGTACGCGGGCGAGACCTCGCCGACGGTGTGGGTGCAGCCCGTCGCGAGCGCGCCCGCCGCGAAGCAGTCCTCGGCATGCGCGGCCAGCCGGCCCAGCGATTCCGCGTCGTCGGCGCGCAGGTAGTAGAGCAGCTCCGCCGCGGCCGGCACGACGTTCGGCGCCGTCCCGCCCTCGCTGACGATGCCGTGCAGCTGCTGGCCGGGTTCGAGGTGCTGCCGGAGCAGGCCGAGAGACACCTGTGCGACGGTCGCCGCGTCGCCGGCGTTGCGGCCGGCCCACGGGGCAGCGGAGGCGTGCGCCTCCCGCCCGGTGAACCGGATCGCGAGGTCGGCCAGGGCCAGCGTGCGGGTGCGCACCACGTCGAAGGGCGCGGGATGCACCATCCCCGCGCAGGCGACACCGTCGAACGCGCCGCGCTGGAGCATGAGGACCTTGCCGCCCCCGGACTCCTCCGCGGGCGTGCCGTACACCTCGACGGTGAGCCCCAGGTCGTCCGCGACGGAGGCGAGGGCGATGCCCGCGCCGAGCCCCGCCGCGGCGATGATGTTGTGCCCGCAGGCGTGCCCGATGCCGGGCAGCGCGTCGTACTCGGCGAACACCGCGACCCGCAGCGGCCCGGTCCCGGACCGTCCGACGAACGCCGTGTCGAGGTCGGCGATGCCGCGCTCGACGGCGAAGCCCTGACCCGCAAGTGCGTCGGCGAGCAGCGCCGAGGCGAAGTGCTCCTCGAACGCGAGCTCGGGCCGGGCGTGCACCTCGTGGCTGATCGAGATCAGGTCACTGTGCACGCGGTCGACGGTGCCGGTGAGCGCCTCCAGGACGGAGGTGACGCGCCCGGTCACGGTCAGCCGAACTTGACTTCGGTGGTCGCGACGGCGAGGTCCGCGATGAGCGGCGCGTGCAGGTCGTTCTTGATCTTGTTCAGCGTCGGGCCGTCGGCGGCCGCATTGGCGGCGGCACGGGCGGTCGCGGCGGGCAGCAGCTCCGCCTCGGGGGTCGCGGCCTGCACGATGCCCGCGGCCACGGCATCGCCGCCGCCGTAGCGGCGTCCGGTCGTCATGGCCTCGATCGCGGTCTGGTACGGCAGGCGCGAGCGCAGCAGCGTCGCCATGCCCTGCGTGAAGCCCATCTTCAGACTCACCTCGGGCAGGCAGAAGAACCCGCGGTCGTCGCGCATGACCGCGAAGTCGCAGGAGAGCGCGAGCATGGCGCCGGCGCCGAAGGCGTGGCCGTTCACGGCCGCGACGGTCGTCATCGGGAAGGTCAGCAGCCGGCTGAAGACCGTGTGCACGCGGTCCAGGTACGCGGGCAGCTCGCCGACGTTCGCGAGGATGTACATCACGTCGAGCCCGTTGGAGAAGAACTTGCCGGTGGCGGTCACCACCAGCGCCGCCGGCGCGCCGGCGGCCTGCGCCTCGACCTCGTCGAGCCGTGCGTGCACGGCATCGACCCAGTCCGGGGTGAAGCGGTTCTCGGGGTTGGACTCCGAGAGCTCGACCCCCTCGTCCCCGAGGTAGAGCGTGAAGACGTCGTCGGTCCGCGTGACGTAAGGCATGGCGATCACGATAGCGGCTAGCATCGACAGGCATGGCGCCACGTGACCTCGGCATCGACGATCCGTCCGCAGCGGCCCGGGAGGCCGCCGATCGACTCATCACGGCGACCGGGGGTGAACGCTTCGACGTCGCCGTCGTCCTGGGCTCGGGCTGGGCCCCTGCCGCGGACGCGCTCGCGACCCGCGGGACGCAGGTCGGCTCCGTCCCGATGGCGGAGCTGCCCCACTTCGCGCCGCCCAGCGCGGCCGGCCACAAGGGCACGGCGATCGCGCTCGTGGTCGGCGGCAAGCGCGTCCTGGTCCTGCTCGGCCGCACCCACGCGTACGAGGGCCACGACCTCTCGCGGGTGGTGCATCCGGTCCGCACCGCCTGCGCGGCGGGCGCGTCGACGGTGATCCTCACCAACGCCGCGGGCGGCCTGCGGGAGGGCATGTCGGTCGGCGAGCCCGTCCTGATCTCCGACCACCTCAACCTGACGGCGCGGTCCCCGCTGGTCGGCGCGCAGTTCGTCAACCTCGTGGACGCCTACTCCCCCGCACTGCGCGGCCTCGCGACGAAGGTCGACCCGTCGCTGAACGAGGGCGTCTACGCCGGCCTTCCCGGCCCGCACTACGAGACCCCCGCGGAGATCCGCATGCTGCGTACTCTCGGCGCCGATCTGGTGGGCATGTCGACGGTGCACGAGACCATCGCCGCCCGCGCGGAGGACGCCGCGGTGCTGGGCATCTCGCTGGTGACCAACCTGGCCGCGGGCATCACCGGCGAGCCGCTCAACCACGAGGAGGTCCTCGAGGCGGGGCGCGAGGCGGCCGCGCGCATGGGCGGCCTCCTCGCCGATGTGATCGAGGCGATGTAGGTGGGCGCCGAACTGGCGGAGCAGGTCCTCGCCTGGATCGACGCCGACCCCGACCCCGTCACCCGCGCCGAGCTCGACGCCCTCGACGCCGATGCGCTGGCGGAGCGGTTCGCCGCCCCGCTCTCGTTCGGGACCGCGGGGCTGCGCGGACCGGTGCGCGGCGGACCGTCGGGCATGAACGTCGCGGTGGTGACCCGCACGACGTGGGCGCTCGGCGAGTGGCTGAAGGCGAAGTGCCTCGGCGGGGGCACCGTCGTCGTGGGGCGCGACGCGCGGCGCGGCTCCGAGGCCTTCTTCGCCGCGGCGACCGAGGTGCTCGCGGCGCAGGGCTTCGCTGTGGTCGCCCTGCCCGAGCCGGGACCGACACCCTGGGTGTCGTTCGCCACGAAGGCGCTCGGCGCCGTCGCCGGCGTGCAGATCACCGCCTCGCACAATCCGCCCGCCGACAACGGCTACAAGGTCTACCTCGACGGCGGGGCGCAACTGGTCTCCCCCGCCGACGCGGAGATCGAGGAGCTCATTCGCACGGCACCCGGCGCGAAGACGATTCCCCGCACGCCGGCCCCCGTCGACCCGCGGGCCGACGAGGTCGTCGACGCGTACCTGCGCCGAGTGTCCGCACTGCGCCCGGCCCCGGCCACGTCGCTCCGGATCGCCCTGACGCCGATGCACGGCGTCGGCGGGAAGGTCGCGGTGGAGGCACTGCGGCGCAGCGGTTTCCAGGATGTTCACGTGGTCGAGGAGCAGTTCGCCCCGGACGGCGAGTTCCCGACGGTGACCTTCCCCAATCCGGAGGAGCCCGGCGCTTCGGACCTGTTGCTCGCGCTCGCGGAGCGGGTCGACGCCGACCTCGCGGTCGCGCTCGATCCGGACGCGGACCGGTGCGCGCTCGGCGCGCGGTTCCCCGACGGCTGGCGGATGCTCAGCGGCGACGAGTCGGGCTCGCTGCTGGGCGCGCACATGCTCGACGAGCCGCTCGCCGGCGCACCGTCGTCCGAGCCCCTCGTGGCGACGACGATCGTCAGCTCCGAGCTGCTCGGCGCGATCGCCGAGGCGCACGGCGCGCGGTACGCGCGGACCCTGACCGGCTTCAAGAACCTCGTCCGCGCCGGGGACGGACTGGTCTTCGCCTACGAGGAGGCGCTCGGCCTGTGCGTCGATCCGTCGACGGTGCGCGACAAGGACGGTATCTCCGCTGCGGTCGTCGCGGCGGGATACGCCGCGGCACTCAAGGCGCAGGGACGCGGCCTGCCCGACGCCCTCGACGACCTCTACCGCCGGCACGGCGTGTACCTCACGGGCCAGTACGCGCTCCGGGTCGAGGACGTCTCGCGGATCGCGGCGATCATGGCCGCGCTGCGCGCCGATCCGCCCGTTGAAGTTGCAAACATCGTCGTGGGCTGTGAGGATCTCCTGACGGCTCGTCCCGCGACGGACGCGCTAGTGTTCCGCGGCGACGGCGTCCGGGTCACCGTGCGTCCCTCCGGAACCGAGCCGAAGGCGAAGTTCTACCTGGAGGTGATCGAGCCCGTGACGGACCCGAACGATACGAGCGCCGCATGCGAGCGCGCCCGGCAGCGACTCGCGACGGTGACGGACACCGTCCAGGAGTGGGCGGCCTTCGGGTGAGCCGCCCCGCACGCCCGGCCGATCCCGCTCGCGGCCGGGTGATCGTCGTGTCCGTGGTCGTGGGCGTGCTCATCGTGATCGCTGCGGCGGCCGGGGCGACCGCCTATGTCAGCGGCCAGCGACAGCCCGCCGAGTCGGTCGCCGGCCCCGCGTCCGCGGCGGCACCGTCGACCTCGGGGACCTCGGGGACCTCGGTGGAGCAGTCCGGTGCGCCGACGGCGGCACCGTCGATCCCGGGGACCGACGCTCTGGGCTTCCTCGGGACCACGGCGCGCTGCGCCGACGGCGACCGGCCGAAGATGATGGTGCTCACCGCCACCTCGCAGGCGGTCGTGTGCGACCACGCGGGAGCGTTGTACTACGCGGGCTGGCGCACCGACACGGGCTCCGGCACCAGGATCGACGGCGTCCTGCCCGCCGGCCCCGGCTGGGTGGCGCGCGCTCCCGACGCGACGATCAACATCACCCCGGCGGGCCTGGTGATCAGCGCTGCGAACGGCGAATTCACCGAACCCGCAACGGGATTCTGGGCGGCACCCTGACCGGTCAGGTCCAGCGCGGACCGAACTGACGATCCCCGGCGTCGCCGAGGCCCGGGACGATGTAGGCGCTCTCGTTCAGACCACGGTCGACGGTGGCCGTCACCAGCCGGACGGGGTGACCGCACTCCTCCAGCGCCCGCACACCTTCTGGAGCGGCGACGACGCACACCGCGGTGACATCGGTGGCGCCGCGCTGCGCGAGCAGGCCGAGCGTCTCGACCATCGATCCGCCGGTCGCGAGCATCGGATCGAGGACGAACACCGGGCGGTCCGTGAGATCTGCGGGCAGCGACTCGAAGTAGGGCTCGGGAACGTGCGTCTCCTCGTTGCGGCCCATGCCGACGAAGCCCACCTGTGACTCGGGCAGCATCGCGTGCGCCTGATCGACCATGCCCAGACCGGCCCGCAACACGGGCACCAGCAGCGGCGGAGCTGCGAGGGCGGCACCGTCGGTCACCTCGAGCGGGGTGGTCACCGGCGTGGAGGCGACGGGCGCTCCGCGCATGGCCTCGTAGACCAGCATCTGGGTGAGCTCCTTCAGCGCGGCGCGGAAGGACGCGTTGTCGGTGGAGACGGCGCGGAGGGCGGTGAGCCGGACGGCGGCCAGGGGGTGGTCGACCACGGTGATCTGCATGCGGCAAGCGTATCGGGAACCGAGCGGGCCCCTGAGCCGTCCAATGATTGAGGGGGTATTGCGATGGAACCGTTCGAGATGACTGTGGGCTCGGTGACGGCGGCCGGCGGCGAACTGGGTGCGCTGGCCACTGCGGTGTCCGCCACGGCGGGGGCCGGGGCGGCATCGGCAGCGGCGCTGACGCCGGTGTTCGGCGTGGTCGGGGGTGACTATCTGGCGGAGCTGCTGGGCGCGATCGGGTCGACCGACGCGGAGTTGGTACGGCTGGCAGCGTTCTACACCTCGGCGTCGGCGGGGGCGGCCCGCACGGCCGCGTCGGCGGTCGCGGTGGAGGCGGGCGGCGCGAGCTCTCTCCTCGGGTTGCTGGGCGGCGCGTCGTGAGCGGCATCGTCACGGCGCTGGCGGCGCCGCTGCGCGCGCTGCTCGACGCGTTCGGCACCGGCGACCTGAACGCCTCGGGAATCGACGCCGCGATCAAGGCCGTCGAGGCGGAACTGGCGCGGGTCGGCGCGCAGACCACGGCGACGCGGGTCACCGTCGGGAACGCGTGGACGGGCGAGGACGCGACGTCCGCGCAGCGCACGATCGGCGACGGCGGCAGCGTCGCGAACGCCCTGTCGCAGCACACGGGCGCGCTCCGGCAGTCCGTGACGGTCGCGGCGGAGGCGGTGCGCACGGGGCACACCGAGCTCAAGGCCATCCTGGACTCCTTCGTGAGCAAGGCCGAGGCCGCGAATCCCACGTTGCTCAATCCCACCGGGTTGATCGCCGTCCTCACGCTCGCCGCCGACCACCTGCAGCAGGCGCTCGACGTCCTGCGCCGAGTCCGCGGCGAGCTCGACGGCGAGTCCGGCACCGTCACCGCTCTGGCGTCCGCGACGCCGACGGCGCCCGGCACCGTCGACGGTGGTGCGGCCACGACGCCCGCCTCGACCTCGGCGTCGACGGCGCCGGCCAGCGCCTCCCCGTCGGGCAGCGGCGGCGGGACGGGCTCCGGGACGAGCTCCGGCGGCGGGTCCGGATCCTCCCCCTTCAGCGGACTCGCCTCCGCGCTCACGGGCGCTGGTTCGGGATCGGGATCGGGATCGGGCAAGGGGAAGGGCACGGGCGGGACCACTCGGGCGCAGACGGTGAGCGCCTCCCGCCGGTCCGGCAGGGCGACGGTGACCGCCGACGGCAAGGGCGGGTACGACGTGCGCCTACCGGACGGCACCGTGGTCAAGGCGCCCAATGCCAAGGCCGCGGCGGCGGTGCAGGCGGCGCTCACTCAGTTGGGCGTGCCCTACCAATGGGGAGGGACGACGCCGGGCGTGGGCCTGGACTGCAGCGGGTTCACCCAGTGGGCGTACCGACAGGCCGGGATCGAGTTGCCGCGGCTCGCGGACCAACAGGGCATCGGCGCGGCGGTGAGCGCCTCGGACGTGCGCCCCGGCGACCTCGCCGTGTGGAGCGGCCACGTCGCGATGGTCATCGGCGACGGCCGGATGATCGAGGCTGACTGTTCCGATAGGTTCAGTCTCACCGGACGGTTCTGAACCCATACGTCCGTTTCGCGGAGACCGTCCGTGTATGGTTCCGCTCACGCGCGGGGGGCGCTTGTGGTCCTCGTCGCACCCATCCCGAGAAACGAGGACTCATGACCCAGCCGCCCGTCCCGCCGCAGCAGCCCTACCCCGGACAGCAGCCGCCGTACCCGCCCCAGCAGCCGCCGAAGAAGCGGAAGAAGTGGCCCTGGGTGCTCCTCGGCATCTTCATCCTCATCGTCGCCCTCGCCGGAGGCTGCATGGCGATGATCGGCGGAGCCGCCAAGTCCATCAGCGACGAGTCGAACAAGACGGTCGATGTCACCTACAAGGTCACCGGCCCCGCCACCGGTGCCCTCATCACCTACACGATCAACGACAACATCACCCAGGACACCGGCGTCAAGCTGCCCTGGGAGAAGCAGACCCAGGTCACCGGCTTCGTCAAGACCGTCACCCTGTCCGCCACCAACGGCATGTACGACAACGGCAAGATCACCTGCCAGGTCATCGTCGGCGGCAAGGTCATCATCGAGAACACCGCCAGCGGCACGGGTGCATCCGCATCCTGCTCCGGCAGCGTCGACACCAAGAAGTAGCGCGCGCCAGACCACTGCGGCCCCGCCCTCCACTCGGAGGTGCGGGGCCGCGGCCGTCTGGAGCTACTTCGGCCAGTACCGCCAGTCGACACGGAGGCGGTCCGGCTCCCCCGCCACCTTCGACGTGACGTCGATGCGGCGCACCAGCACGTCGATCACCTCACGACGAGCGTCCATCGACGCCGCCTCCCACCAGCTCGCGATCTGCATCACCGACGGCTCCGGGACATCCGTCAGAACCTCGCGGGCTCGAACCCGGCCCGATGCGGCTTCCAGGTTCTCCGCGAGCGTCTGCGACGCCGCGACGAACGCGACCTCGTCGACCTCCAAGTCGCCGAAGCTCTTGCCGAGCGCCCGCTGCCGCGACTCGTATTGCGCGATGAGTTTCCGGTCGGCGTCCATCCCGGACACGGCGATCGCGGTGGCGAGATCCTCTCGGAGCCGCGGGTCGACGATCCGGGCGAGGACGCGGCGGGTCACCTCCGCGTCGGCAGTGTCGAGGACGATCGAGCGGCGGTTGCACCACTCGCCGCCCGTCGACCGGCACTGATAGACGGCGGGCCGGGCGCCCTTCTGCTGCGGCGAGGTGCCGTACATGGGGCCACCGCACTCGCAGCGCAGGATCCCGCCGGCCAGCAGCGGCCGGGTCTTCGGGTCCTTCGGGGCGATGAACTTCTGCCGCTCGGGGTCGGCGAAGATGCCGCGGATCTTCTGCCACACGTCGTCGTCGAGGATCGGTTCGTTGTCGGCGTCGACGAGCTTGCCGGCCTTGTCGCGTTTGCCGACGATGCGGGGGTTGAGCAGGGCCTGTTTGATGGTGCTGCGCCGCCAGGGCTTGCCGGACACGGTCTGGATGCCGCGGTCGTTGAGGTCGTCGATGAGTGGGAGAACGGGTTCTCCGCGGGCGATCCAGTCGGCCATGTAGCGGAGGTGGCCGGCTTCGTCGTCGATGATGGTGCCGTCGCGGTTCCAGCCGTATGGTCTCACGCCGAGTATTCTACCCTCGGGAACTAGTCCTTGGGTTCGTGGTGCTGTGGCGGCGCGGCGGCGCGGATCGCCGCAACGATCCGGGCGTCCTTCTCCGGCGCCGGCGGGGCACCACGTCCGCGGCCGGCCACCGCGAGGGCGCACCAGCCGCGGACTCGGACGAGGCCATAGCGAACGAGGCTCATACCTATTGGACGCACCAGCCCTGCGATCGGTTCCCGCCCGGCTTGTCGCCGCTCAGTCGTACCGTCGCGGGCATGGCATGGGTCGAGGTGGGGCCGGAGCGGTGCGAGGCGTGCGGTTCGCGGTTCGGGCCGCGCCGGATGCTGGTGGGGTGCCGCAGGTGCAGCACATACGTCCGGTGCCCGCACGCGCGGCACTCGTAGCTACTACGTGGTGATCACGGCGGGCGGCGGTGGTGAGTCGATGGTTCAGAAGTCCCAGGTCACCCGAGCTCCGGCTATCCGTGCCCGAACCACTCCTGCAGGTCCGGTGGCACCTCGGGCAGCGGGTGGTTCGCGTCCAATCGGCGGACGACGTCGATCACCTGCCGCGTGAACCCGAGCAGCACGAAGAACCGGTTGTTCGCGACGGTGATCCGCCGCTCTAGCTCGTCGAGGCGCCGTTCCTGGGCCTCGGCGCGCCGATCCTGGGCCTCGGCGCGCTCGTCCGCCTTCCGCTTGTCCTCCTCGTAGTCCTTCGCGAGCTCGTTGTACCGGCGCTCCAGCCGTTCAATCTCGGCGTTGGTCACCCGCTCCGACGGCAGCTCCGCGGCCCGTGCGCGCCGCTCCGCCGCCTTCGCCTGCCGACGCCGCGCGAGCGCGCCCCAGATGCCCGGCACCTGTGCCATCCCCGAGCGGAGAAGCACCGCCAAGCTGCCGCCGCCCGCGGTCAGCGACAAGAAGACAATCGCGATCCACCACGGAGTTCCCTCCGGTACCTCACTGTTTGCCAGCATGGGGAGCCTCCCGCGCGTCGCGGTCGTTGAGCGCCTGCTGGAAGTAGCCCGCGGCCATGCCGAACTGAGCGAGCGCGAAGATGCTGGTGATGATCGGCCCGCGGATGCCGTCGAGCCAGGGCACGCCGGCGACCGCCGCCCACTGGCCCCCGGCGAGCGTGGCCTCCACGCAGCCCGCGAGGAACAGGCCGAGGATCGCGGGCACCGGCCACCGCATGTTCAGGCCAACGAACGCGACGATGCCCGCGACGAGGCAGCCCACGCCCCACACGCTGAGCGGAAACAGCTCCTCGACGAGCGACAGGGACGCCGCGTTCTCGGCCCCCGGTGTCACGTAGTCGTAGCCGCGGCCGATCGGCTCCAGCGGTACCAGGCCGATCACGATGTACCGCGCGGCCGGCGGGAGCAGCGGCACCCACGAGCCGCGCCGGATCACCGGGGGCCGCCCGCGTGGCGCCCGTAGGCGGGGGTGGTGTCGGTGTTCGCGGCCGCGGTCCCGCCGCCGAGGAGGATCGGGACGACGGCGGTGACGAGCGCCCACTGCTCGTCGGTGGCGAGGCCCACGATCACCAGGAGCACGCCGAGCGCGGCGAGAACCGGGTACAGCCAGCGGCGGAGACCGTCGGTGGTGTTGATCGTGGCGAGGCTCGCGTCGGTGACGGCGACGACGAGCGCGACGACGGCGGTGACGAGCTGCGCAGTGTGCGTGGTGAACGCGGCGGAGCCGAGGAGGACCGCGGCGAGCGCGGGCGCGGCTGCGTGGATGAACGCGCGCAGGTCGCCCCACGTGCGGATGTTCAGGGCGTTCACTTCGAACCTCCCTCGATGGTGCGCTTCATCTGGGCGAGGCCGTCGCGGACGGTGAGCTCCTTGCCGTCGGGGGTCTTCCCCATCGAGGAGCCTTCGCCCCAGGAGGGGAGCTTCGGGCCGAACTGGTCCCGAAGCCAGCGGATGCCGTCGAGTAGTTCACGCTGTTCAGCGTCGGTGAGCGCCATGAGGAAACCTCCGTCGTTGGGTGGGAGTAGTCGGTCGCCGAGCGCGCGGCACCTGTTCCACCGCGCGCGCCGGTCGTTGATGCCGTTCAGGCCGCCGTTGATCGCGCGGGTCACGCCGTCGAGGTCGCCGCGGTCGCACATCGCGTTGATGTTCGGGCGGGCGACGGTCCAGTACCAGGACGCCGCGAGGAACCCGAGCCGCGGGTCGGAGCGCACCAGCTCGGGCCGTTCGACGAGCAGAGTCGGCGACGCGATGTGCCCGTGGTCGTAGGCCCACCGCGAGAACAGGGTGAAGTTGTGGCGCCCGGTCAGCTGGATCGGGCCTGAGCCCTTGAACCGGCGGCCGTCACCCGGCTGGGTGTTCCCGAGGTCGGCGCGGCCCTCGTACTGCGAGCCGTCGGCGATCTCCTCCATGTAGACCAGGCCGGCGGACTCGTGGCCGATCTGCGCGGCGAACATCGCGGCGCGATTCACGTTCGTGATCTCGGCGGCCTCCATCGCTACGACGTAGCCGGGCAGCATTTCGGCGGCTCGCGCCAGGCTGCAGCCCATCGCCTGCGCCAAGGTCGCGGCGTCGATCCCCGTAGGTGGCTCCGGCGCGGGCGGCGTGTCACCGGGGTAGATCGCAGCCGCGAGCTTGTCCTTCCAGTCCTGCTTGCCCTCCGGCCCGCCGTAGGCGCGCGGCCAGAACGAGACGTGGCAGTGCGGCGCGACGCCGCCGTTCGTCGCCTGGTTCGGGTTCACGTAGCCGATGCGCTGGCCGGCGGCCACCGTGGCGCCGACGCCGACCTGGCGCACGATGTGCCCGTACTCGAAGCACCCCGAGCCCTGCTCGTCCGTGGAGTCGATGACGAGCCAGCCCGCGGGGTCCGGGCCGCCGTAGCCCTGCGCCGCACCGGCCTTGATGACGGTGCCCGCCTGTACCGCGTACACCGCGCGCCCGGCCGAGCCGCCCGGCCATCCGAAGTCGATCCCCGTGTGGAAGCCGCCGTCGCGCGGCCCGAACGGCGACGTCACCATGCAGCCGCGGTCGAGCGGCCAGTACCGAGTTGTCACAGGACACCACTCCCATACGCGCTGTCGAAGAACATGTCCCGTGCCATCTGCTGGACGTAGGTGTAGGTCGTGCCGGGGAAGTTCCGCGCCCCGTACGCGGTGTGCACCTTCGGATAGCCGGTGGCCTCCGCGAGGCTGGTGGCCGCGATCTGCGGGAGCTGCGGCAGCACCTTCGCCAGGTCGCCGCGAGCGAAGAACCGGGCCCAGAACGGCGCGTTCTGCCACGCTCCGCCCTTGACCTTCTCCAGCGTCTCGGTGGCCCAGGTGTGTACGCCCTGCGGCCCGGCGATCGAGAACCACTCCGAGACGTCGGCGAAGTCCCGCACGAGCGAGCCGGGCGAGCAGTCGGTGATGACGTCGCCCGGGATGCTGTACCAGCGGGCACGCCCGACGCGGTGCTGGCCGCCGACGCCGAACCCGCGGAACTCGTGCTGATCAGGCTGCGCCCGGTACCCGGGATCGCCAACCTGCCCGGTGCGATTCGCGCCTGCGGGTCGCAGCGGGTCACTGAGCAGGTACCCGCACGGCACGTACGGCGACTCGTCCGTCGCGATGTTCGCGGACGCCGCGCCCTGGCTGTAGCCCGCGACGAACGGGATCAGCCCGCGGCGGCGCACCAGCTCGATCGCCGCGTGCGCCCGCTGCACACCGTCGGCGCGCGACTCCCCGTACGAATTCGGGTTCGCGTACTGAGCGAGGTAGCGGGGCGTCCAGTGCTCGAACCGGCCCGGCGCGAGCCGGTCGAGCTCGTCGGCGACACCACGCATCATCCCGAGCGGTTTCCGCGCGTCGGCGGGGAACGGCTCGTTGGTGCCGACCAGCCAGATCGCAGCGTGGGTAGCGGCCACCGGGATCACCTCATCGAGTGAGAAGGTGCCCGGCCCAACGCCAGCAGCTTGTTCACCCCAAGGGTATCGCGCCGCGGCAGTTCAGTTGCCGAAGGCGGCGCGCGCTGCTGCCTCGTCGTCGAATCGCTCCATACGGATCGGCTGGTCGGGCACGAGGTCGACGATCAGCCAGTGGTCCGGCCCTGCGAGCAGGAGGTGCGCGTCGTGCATGTCGGCGATGGTGTATTCGGTCATGGGGTCGCTCCCTGGACGGTCATGGACGCGCTGCTGACGGTGACGGTGCGGCAGGCGCTGTAGACGGTGGTCTCGCCGTAGCCCTGGATCTGCACCGTCGCGCCGGCGGGCACCGCGACACCGGACTGCGTGAGCGTCGTCGACCACGACGACGTGGTGTATGTCTGCATCTGGGAGGCGACCTGGACGCCGTTGACGAGGATGCGGATGCCGCGCTGCTCGGAGGCCCAGTGCAGGCCGTTCGAGCCCCAGGAGTGCGCGACGGTGAACGTGACCGTCCCGGTGCCGGCGCCCTTCGCGGTGTAGTTGCACAGGTCCGTCCACGTGGCGTGGTTGAGGGTCGTCGCGCCGCGGGAACCCTCCCACCGGTCCATCCACGCGATGGCGCAGGTCATCGCGGCCTGGGCCCCGATCGCGGCCGGGGCGTTGAGGAGCTGCGAGCAGGCGACGCTCATGGTCGCCGCGATCGGCACCGTCTGCCCGGCGTTCATGGCCTCGGTGGCCTGCGCCGTCATCGCAGCGGCCGCGCGCGCAGATATGCTCGAGTTGTAGCGCTGCGCAACGGCGGCGGAGAACTTTGCCATACAGCCCATCAGGGGCGCGGCGACGTAGTGCTGGGCCAGCGCCGCGGTCAGCTTCCCCGCCGCGGCCAGCGTGGCGGCGTGCGTCATGCTCTGCTCCACCTCGGCGGTGAGCCTCCCGGCCGCGGAGAGCTCGGTCGCGACGCTCATGGCCGCGGTGAGGTCGGCGCCGAACGACGCTGTGGCGGCGTACTCCGCGAGGATCCGCCACCAGATCGGCGGCGCGCACACCTCGACCGCGACGCGCGGGCGTGCCACCGTCACCCACACCGCGGGCCGGCCGACGGACGCGGACGGCGCGCGCGGCACCGCGACGGCGACGCGCACCGCCGGGACCGGCACGGCCACGGCGGCGCGCGGCCGGCGTGCCGTGAGCCGGGGCGGTGCCAGCCGGGGCACGATCACGCGGACCGTGTGCGCGGCGCGCGGGGCCGCCACGATGAGGCGTGCCGCGCCGGGGCGCGCCGCGAGCCGCGCTGGCTCGGGCAGGTCCGCCGGCAGGCTGGCTGGGCGCGGTCGGGCCACAGCGGGCCGAGGCGGCGCCGGGCGCGGCACCGTGATCCGGGGTCCCGGGCACCCGACGACGACCCGCTGTGGCCGCGGCGCCGGGCACGGCACCGTGATCCGCGTGCACCCCATCGGACTACCCCGCGAGGACGGTGAGCGTCGGCGTCACGTTCAGCACGCCCGCGAACGAGTACACCGCTGCGGTCGGGAGCGCGTACGTCGCGACGTGCTGGCCGGACGAGTGCCACAGGCACACGTGGGTGACCGTCTGCCCGGCGTTGACCGGGCAGGCCACCGTCGAGCCGGTGCCGGAACCGTTGGAGCCCGCGGGCCAGGTGGTCACCTGGTCGGTGTTCCCGGCCACGCGCGCCGTGGCCTTGGTCGTGCCCGGGTCGGCCGTGTGCAGGGTGAGCACGTCGCCCTGCCCCTTGAAGGTCACGAACATCGCCTGCAGCGATGCGTTGTTCACCGGTGGCATGTCAGCCCCGCTTCCCGGGCTTCGTGACACCCGTGACGATCAGGTAGTCGGTGGTCGGCGCGGTCGGCAACGACGCGTACACCGCGAAGACCGCACCAGTGGGGAGGGCCGCGAGGTCCGCGGACTCCATCCGGCCGTAGATGAACGCCCCGGCTGCGTCGACCTCCAACGTGACCGTGTCGACCGTCGCAGCGTCCGCGGCTGCTGTTGCGTAGAAGCGCAACTCCGCCGACGTGCCCGCCGGCCACGGCTCACCGCCCGCCGGGACCTCCAGGAAGAACTCCATGTCCTGCCCCGGGTAGACCTCGATGACCGCCTTGACCGGCCGGTGCGTGAGGAGCGTCGCTCCTCCGCCGAGTGGACTGCTCATACTGAATCTCCTGTCGTTGGTTGATCGGTCACAGCGGTTCCTCGAAGACGTAGAAGGTGATCTCGCCCGGGCCGCCAGCTCCGCCGTTCCCGGTTCCACCTCCGAAGCCGGTGTAGGGCGATCCGCCGCCGCCACCTCCACCACCGCCCGGGTTGCCTCCCGCGGCGCCTGCGCCGGACGTCGTCGCGG
Organism: Tsukamurella pseudospumae; assembly: GCF_001575205.1. GTDB lineage: Bacteria > Actinomycetota > Actinomycetes > Mycobacteriales > Mycobacteriaceae > Tsukamurella > Tsukamurella pseudospumae. The sequence continues at coordinate 113,978 of NZ_LSRE01000002.1, read as the reverse complement.
AGTTCGCGCCGGCGTACCCGCCGCCACCGCCGGGAGCGCCGAAGCGGTACACCGGATCGGTGCGCGCGGCCGGGCCCGCCGCCGCGTTCGTGGTCGAGCCGCCGAGCCAGCCGCCCGACGAACGCCCGCCCGCGCCGCCGACGCCGCCCGCGCACGATTCGCCGTCCTCGCCGTCGCCGCGGCTGTACGACTTGCCGGTCACCGCTCCGTTGCTATCGGTGCTGACGTCCTTGAGCAGCGCGTCGCCGCCGCGGCCGCCGCGGCCGGGCTTGGTCTCCAGGCGCACCGGCACGGCTCCGGCGAGCTTCGCGAAGGCGGCGCCCATCGTCGCCTCGGCGAACACGCTGGCGCCGTTCATGACGCGCGTTGCGCTCGGCATGGCCCCAGGGCCGGTCGACGTGGCGCCCGCGCCGCCGTTCGCAACGACGACCGACAGACTCGCGGGCATGTCTGCTGGGAGCACCTCGAGGTAGTAGGCGCCGCCGTCGATGCCGTCCGCGGCGCCCTGGCCGTTACCCTTCTCGGCCTTGCCGCCGCCCTGTCCCGCGCCGATGACGTGGATACCGAACTTGGTGATCTTCTTGCCGGACGACGCGGTGGGCCGGTTCCAGGTGGTGGTGCCCGGGCCGTACACCGTGCGGGTGATCGTCTCATTGGGATTCACCACGGTGGTGGTGAGCGCAGACGACGCGACGGCGGCCGCGGTGGAGTGAGCAGCGGTCGCAGAGGACTCCGCGTCCACCGCCTTCTGTTGCAGCCCGCCGATCTCGGCGATGATGTCGGCGAGGGTGCCGCCCACCACCGGGATACCGCGGATCGCGCGGAGGATCGCGTTCACCAGGTCCTGGATGTACGTGTTGATCGACGACAGCGCGCCCTGCAGCCCGGCGACCGCCTGCTGCGGGATCGACGTGAGCGCACCCAGCAGGTCCGCCGCGTCATCCCCGGTCGGAGTGAACCCGAACGCCTCTAAGATCATGTCGCGGATCCGGCCCGCGAGCGCCGACACGGCGCCGATCGCGTCCCACTTCCCCGACAGGAACGCCGCGAGGTCTTCCATGGTCGCGCCGGGGATCCCGACGATCACCTCGATCAGCGTGAACAGCATCCGCATGACGGCGGTCAGCTTGTTCAGCGCATCGCGGAGCGCCTGCCCGATGTTCTCCGCGATCGGCCCCGTGACGTCGTTGCAGCCGAGCCCCAGCGCGAGCTGCTTGAGGATCTCCGTGACGTCGCCGAGCAGCACCTCGGACAGCTCGATCGCGCCGAGCAGCGTGCCCTGGATGTCGCTAGCGAACCCGAGGATCCCACCCATGCCCGGCTCCCCCGACAGGGCCTCGCCGAGCGCGTCGAACCCGGCCTGCACGGCGTCCACCACGTTGGTGAACCCGTGATAGAACTCGCGAGTGATGCCGTCGCCGAACGCGGCAAGGGCCTGGATGAGGAGCTTCCCCTCCTTGCCGACGCCGCAGGCCTGGATGTCCTGCAGGGTGTTGAGCAGCTGCGCCGGGAATGTGCCCGGCGGGGCGGCACCGTCGGGGGACGTCACGGGGCATCACCGCCCTCGTCCTCACCGGTGGCGTCGAACACGCCGTTCCGCACGTCGTCGGCACGCTTCTTCGCCGCCTCGACACGGTCGCGGGCGGCCTGCGCCTGCTGCGCGCGGATCTTGCCCTCCGTAGCCGCCATCCGGCCCGCAGCGCGCTGCACCCACTCCGGCTCCTTCGACAAGTCGAAGCCCTCCGGCGCGCCGGCCGCAGGATCCGCGTCGAACCCCGCGCCGTCGAGGTTCTCCTCCTGCACCAGCTGGTTGCGGCGCGCGAGGAGCCGCGACTCGAGGACGTCAAGCTCGTCGTCGGTCAGCTCGTCGAGCGCAGGGACACGGGAGGCGTCGAAGTCCGGGTCCTCCACGGGGTCACGGCCGACGCGGGACTCCTCCGCCTCGTCCTTGATCGGCACCCACCGCGGCGGGTTGTCCCACACGTCGGGCCCGTGCTCCGGGGGGATCGCCTTGTACCGCGGCTGCCGCGGCGCCGAGCAGTCAAGGTTGTCGAAGACGTGCATCGCGAGGACCTGCGCGGTGTGCTCGGTCATGGACATGTCCGGCAGGCCCTCGCCCATCGGCACCGAGCGGAAGTAGTGCGCGAGCGGATGCCGGGTCTCGCGGGCGACGACGACGCCGTCCGCGTTGCGGTGAATCCCCTTGTTCAGCTTGTTCTTTTCCTTGTTCCTGCGTCGCGCCACGACGCCTCCTATCGTTGAACTACTCGGACTAGACCCGCGTTTTTCTGGTCATGACGACACCCCCAGCGCTTGGACGACGGACCGGATGTTCGCGACCTGACGGGCGAGCAGCGCACCCGGCGTGTCCTCGAGGTGGTCGTTGCCGATGGAGACCTGGAAGATCGGATCCTGTGTGCGGGACCAGGAGTCCTCGACGGTGTACACCTGGTCGACGTAGTACCAGCCGGAGCGGCCGACCTCGGTGGCGACGCGGTCGCCGAGCCCGAAGTGCTGGCCGATGAGGTACGGGGCGCCGTTCTCGACCTCCACCTTCGTGGACGTGTACGCCCGGGACTTCCAGAACCCGGTGCGCACGCTCTGCAACGCACTGAGGGAGAAGCCGGTGCCGCCGGACGCCTCCCACACCTCCCCGAACGGCGGCCCGTTCAGGCCCATCCTGGTCTGCCGGAACGGGTTCGGGATGCGGTCGAACGCAAGTATCACGTCCTCGACCTGCGGGTACACGATGTCGACGAAGATGTTCGGGTTGCCGATGACCTGCCCGAGATACCCCAGCGTCGCGTTGAGCAGGAGCTTCAGCCCAGAGTTCACCCACTGAGGCGACTTCCCGCCCGTGACCACCGCCGACGCGGACGCCTTGTGGATGGTCGTCGCCTTCGACTTCACCCCCGAGATGCCGTGCGTCCGCTTGATGTTGCGGAAATTCACCCACGGGAAGTCCTTCAGCGAGCCCTTCCAGCCTGGCCGCGAGTACTCGGACGGGTTCGGGACGCCCTGGATCTCCTGGGCGGTCTCGTTGATGAAGTCCTCGGTGATCTGCAGCACCAGGTACGCCAAGCCATCGAGGACGGTGCCGGTCAGGCCGCGGTACCCCGACTTGTTCTCGATCGACAGCACCAAGGTGGGCTTTTCGAGCGTGTACCAGTCTTCGGCGGGCTGCGGGTCGCCTGGCAGCCACCGCTCCGCCTTCAGCTGCAGGCCAGCGTCTTTGAGCGTCGGCAGGATCATGTCGTAGAGCAGGCCGAACCGGGTCGCCATCACCGCCCACATCGACGTGTCCTGCAGGACGTCGATCGGCTTGATGATGATCGGCCAGTTCTCCGGGTTCAGGTTCGCCACCCACGACCCCGGGTCGAGGATGTTGTCGGAGAACGTCCACGGCAGCGCGAACCGCCGCAGTAGGTTCAGGAAGATCGCGATGAGGCTGGTGCTGGCCGCCGGGCCTGCCGTGGCCCAGATCTTCGGCCACTGGACCTCCGCGGGGAGGAACGGATTGCAGTACGTCACAATCTTCTTGACGTGCTCGAACTCCGAGATGAACTGCAGCTTCAGGTAGGAGAAGCCGTTGTCGCGGTCCTCCTCGGTGATCGTGGTGCACTTGCCCGACCAGCGAACGCCAGCGGTCTCGACGACGATGTGCAGGTCCTCGTCCTCGCCGAGCTCGTCGACCACCCAGTCACGGATCGGGTGATCGCCGAACAGCTCGAGCTCGCCCTCACCGGAGTCGTTGAGCTTGTGGACGAACTTGCCACTGATCTCGCCGAAGATGCGGGTGCGCTCGGTCCAGTTCTTGTCGTAGATCCAGATCTTCCGGGGGGCGTGGGCCTGCCGGACCATGTCCGCGCAGACCGTGAGCAGGGAGGCGCGAACCTGGTCCGGTTCGAGCAGCGCTGGTGCGGTCACAGGTCCTCGCTCTCGCCGCCGACGAACCGTTCCCACCGGCGCGGCATGTAACACGTGATCTGCGACGTCGCAGAGCCGCCGACGAGCTCCACCGGCAGGGACACCGGCGTGTTCAATTCCGGCGGGAGCGGGTTGTCGAACTCCATGCCGCGCAAGTTCGCCCACCCCGCGAGAGAGTCGTCACGGCACAGCACTCGCGGCTTCGTCGGGTAGGTCTGCACGAGGAACTCCTGGCCTGGCTGCAGCGGCCCGTTCGGGGTGAGCGGGACGAGCCGGCCCGGCGTCAGATCGGGGTTCACGGCGTCCGGGATCTTCCACGTGAACGGCGCGGTCTCCTGTCCGTTGGCCCACTCCAGCCAGCCGAGGGAGTCCGTCGGGTTCCACACGTCGACGGTGCCCCGGTAGGTCACGCCGTCGGGCTGCAGCACCATGTCCGAGCGCTTCAAGGTCACGCTGTCCAGCGGCCCGTACCAGTACGGGTCCCCGGCGAAGTAGTCGACGGTGTGCTTCGCCGTGTTGTGGATGCCGAGCTGCAGCTTCGTCTGGTCCACCGGGGACTCGAGAAGGCGGATCGTCAGCTCACGCCAGCTGTAGCCGTCGATGTCGTAGATCCGGAGCACCGCGTCCTTGCCGACCTTCAGGACGCGCCACAGCAGGGTCTCCATCCACACCCAGTCCGCGGGGTCCTTCCCGACGGTGCCGAACCGCAGCTGCGCGGACCGCTCGTTCACGCGCGGGTTGTCCGAGGGCTTCGCGCCCTCGCCGTACGCGCTCTTCTCGATCGGCTGCGTCTTCGGCAGGTAGTACAGGCCTCCGAGTCCGTCGAGGAGGTGGATGCCGCGGCGCTCGAAGTTCGATGCGTCGAGGACGTCCAGGACGATGAGGTCGTTGCCGGAGGCGTCCCGCTTGATCAGCTGGTACTTCCGATACCGGTTCTTCAGGCACAGCGTCTTCTGGGCCATTACGGGCTCCTCAGGGTGTTCGTGACCAGCGACTGGCCGCCGACAGCGCGGACCATCTGCTGGGTCTGGGCCTTCGGGTCGGTGGTGTTGAACTGCTGGTTGAAGACGGCGGTCGCGCCGCTGCCCGCGGCGCCTGCGGCGACGAGGGCCGGGTTGCCGGTGGCGGCGCCCGCAGCGCTCGCTGCCTGGACGCCGGCCTGTGCAGCCTTCTGGGCTTGCGCCGCGGCGCCCTTCGCTCCGTTGGTCGCGATGTCCACGCCCTTGCCGAACAGGCCGTCGAGGCCGAACGGCGCGAGGAACTGGCCGACGATCTCCTTGGTGGCGTCGCCCGCCCAGCCGATGCCCGACGTGACCAGGTCGCCGCCGGTGTTGTTGCTCGTGCCGGTGTCGCCGGTGACCAGCTCGGGGCCGGTCTGCTCGCCGGTGCGGTTCAGCGTCGGCGTGGCGACCGGGCCCGTGGACTGCGTGACCGGCAGCGGCATCCCCGGGCCGGCGGTCGTCGGCGTGACCGTCGGTGTCTGCGGGAACGGGAGCGAGCTCGGCGCGGCACCACCGCTGGTGATCCCGGCTCGCAGCGCGGCCTCGTTCTCCCGGCCGGACTGTCCGGCGCCGGATCCCCACGGGGAGCCGCCGGACTTCCCGAAGATCGTCGCCGCGACCTGCGCCTGCTGCTGCGGCGTCGCCTGCCCGGCGGTAGCAGCGAACGAGGTGCCGCCGTTGCCCGCCCACGTGCCCTTGGCGATCTGGAACAGGCCCGAGGCCTCATTGCCGCCGGAGTTGGCGTCCTGGATGCCCTGGACGATGTCGGCCTTGCCGCCGGACTCGCGCTTGATCAGCTTCGCCCACTCAGGGTTCGACGACGTCCACGTGCCATCCGGGTTCTGGGTAAGCGGCACCGTCGCGGCGCCCGTGGTGGCCTGGGCCGTGCTGGTGGTGGCGGCCGTCGTCTGCTGCGCGATCGCCTGCGTGTTCGCGGTGACCGCCGCCGTGTTCGCCGTCGTCGCCTGCGAGGTCTGCTGCTGGATCGTCGGATCCAGCCACTCCGGGATCTTGATGCCGAACGCGCTCTCGAGCGCCGCGAGCGGGATCCGCGCGAGCTCCTGCTGCGCAGTGCGCTTCGCGCCGCCGCTACTGCCGCTGCTCGACGACGACGCCACGCTGGAGGACCCGCCGCCGGACCCGCCGCCCGTGGCCGTGTTGTTGGCCCCGGATCCGACGACCGGCCCCGCTGCGCCCGACGGGTCGCCACCCATCGGCAGCCACATCTCGTTCGCCAGGGAGCCCGCCCCCTGCGCGCCAGCGCCGAACTTGCCCGGCGCGCCCTGCGGCCCGGTGTGCTCGAAGTTCGTGCCGTCAGGCAGGGTGCCGGCGGAATGCTGCGCGTCCCAGCCGATACGGAGCGAGCCCGCCGGACCGCGCCCGGCCTGGAAGCCGCGCGCGGCGAGGAACGCGCCCATCCCACCGGTCGCGGTCCGCTGGCCCTGCCCGGGGCCGGATGCCTTCCCGGTCGCCATGTTCGCGACCGACGCGGTGGCGCCGGAGCAGTCGGTGTTCCAGCCGTTGCCCCAGCCGCCGAACACGTAGCCGGAGTTCACGATGCCCGACACCGCAGAGCGGAGACCGCCGACGAGGCCACCCACGTCGTACCCCGGCAGCGTGCCGTTCGCGTTCATGAAGTCGAGGAGGCCGGGGAACTTGCCCTCGATGCTGCCGCGCGCGGCCTTCGAGAGAACGAACTCGTCGGCGTGCACGATGCCGGCGGCCTGATACTTCGAGCCCGGCCCGGTCCATCCGCCCGCGGCGAATCCGACGTGAGGGATCGCGGCGATGTTCACGCCGGGGACCTTGTTCAGCACGCCCACGAAGCTGTTGAGCTTGTCGATCGCCCAGTTGAGAGTCGTTGCGAGCCCGCTCTTGAGCCCATCCCACATCCCGGCCGCGGCGGCCTTGATCTTGTCGGGCAGCCCCTTGACGAAGTCCACCATCTGCGTGAACTTGTCCTTCACGCCGTCCCAGACCTCTTGAGCCTTAGTCACGATGATGCTGATGCCGGTGGTGAAGTCCTTCCACGCCTGCTGCAACCAGGGCACCGCGGTGTTCATGATCCAGCCGACGACGGCCTCGATCGCGCCCCTGATGCCGTTCCATACAGGCTCGATCACGCTGTGCCAGAGCCACGTGAAGACCGGTTCGAGTGCGGCCCAGATCGCCTTGAAGCCCTCGATCTCGGCGCTGATGAAGTCGATCGCGAGGCCGATGGCCGCCTTGATCCCGTCCCAGACGGGCACGACGACGTTCTGCCAGAGCCAAGTGAGGATGGAGCCGACGACCTTGAAGACGGCGATCCATCCGGAGATGTAGCCCTTGATGATCGTGATGGCGACACCGATCGCCGACTTGATGCCCTCCCACACGGGCTGGATGACGTTCTGCCACAGCCACGTCGCACCGGCAGCGATGTTGTCCCACGCGGACTTGAGCCACGGAACGGCGGTGCCGGTGAACCACTCAACGACCGCGGACACCGCGGTCTTGATGCCGGTCCAGATGGTGGCCCAGAGCTTGCGTCCGGTCTCGGTCTTGGTGAAGAACGCCCAGATCGCAGCACCGACGAGCGCCACGGCGGTGATGATGAGGCCGATCGGACCGGTCGCGAACCTCAGTGCAACGCCGAACGCGCGCATCGCGATCGAGGCCGCGTTGGTGGCGATAGTGCCCGCGACGGTCGCCACCTTGTGTGCTGCGAGCGCGATGGTGTTGCCCGCGAGGGATGCCGAGCTGGCGCCGGTGGCGGCGGCGAACACGCCCTGGCCGACCGACGCGATCGCCATGATCGCGTTGTAGGCGACCATCGCGGAGGTGATTGTCTTCGCGGCGAGCGCGATCCCGAGGATCAGCGGCGCGAGCGGTCCGAGGTGTGAGAGCAGAGTGGCGATGTGCGGGGCGAGGACGGCGACGACGGACGCCCACGGTGTGAACGCGTTGACGATGCCGGGGAGGATCGGCGCGAGGTTCTGCAGTGCCTGCCCGAGCGCGGGCATGAGTTCGCGGGCCATGGTGAGCACGCCGGGGGTGGCTTGGCTGATGGCGTCACCGACGGCCTTGAACCCGGGCGCAAGCGCGGGCGCGCTGATCGCGCCGAGCTGCCGGAGCCCGGAGAGCACCGGGCCAACGACCGATCCGATGTTGTCGAGGACCTGTCGCAGCTGGTCGAACGCCGCGCGCATCTGGTCGGGGCTGATGTTGCGGAGCCACTCCCCCGCGGACAGCAGCGCGTTGTTGATGCCGTCGCCGACCCCGGCGAAGGTCTTCGCCGCGGTGCCGGCGAACGACACCAGACCGGCGGTGAGACCGCCGAGCCCGGACTCGCCCTTGAACGCCGAGAAGAACGTGTTGGAGGCGTCGAGCATGTCGGCGAAGCCCTGCTTGGCAGCGGGCCCGCTCAGGCTCTTCGCGACCTCGTTGCCGACCTCGCCGAGGGTGGTGGACAGGCCGACGAGCTGCGGGCGGAACTGATTGACGAGGCCACCCATCGACGCGAACGCGGGTTTCAGCGCGCTCGCGAACGCGAGCTTCATCTGGCTGCTGGCGTCGTGCCACGCAGTGAGCAGCGGCGCCATCATGTTGCCGATCCGCTCCGCGAGAGCGTCGTCCATCTCCTTGAACTGCTCGTTGAACTTCTTCGCACCGTCGGACAGCCCGGCGAACCCAACCTTGAGCGCGACGAGCGCCGGGCCGAGGATGCCCGCGGCGGCGCCGGCCGCCACGCCCATCGCGGCGCCGATCGCGGTGATCGCCTGCAGCATCGGCCCGGAGATGAGGTTGGTGATGCCGGTGGCGACGCCGAGCAGCGCGGAGAATCCGATGGTGCCGATCGCGGCGATCTTCCCGAAGTTCGCGAGCATCGACAGGCCGCGGCCGACGGCCTGCAGCACGGTCACGAGCGCGATGACGCGGGTGAGGTCTCGGGCCAGCTGCCCGGCGAACCGGGACGCGAGCTTGAGGCCGACGGCGAGCTTGCCGAGCGCGCCCGCGCCGAGTCCGCCGAGCACTCCGCCGACGAGGAGGATTTTCTTCGCCAGCTGCCCGGCGGCGAACGCTGCGATCTTGGTCTGCAGAGCGATGCGCGCGAAGTTGGATTGCGCGCCGCCGAGGCCTCCGGCGAATAGCTTGCTGATGACACCGAACCCGGCGGACAGGGCTCCGACGAGCCCGGCCGCGTACTGGCGGCCGTGCGCGGCACCGGCGCCGGATAGGTTCTGGGAGGCGAGCTGCCGCTCCACCGCGGCCGAGTCGACCTTCGCGTCGATCGTCACTGACATCCGCGACGTGCGAAGGCGGCGTTCGATCCCCGCGAGCTCACGGTCGACGGTGCGGGCCGCCGCGTTCATGCCCTTCGCGAACGCGTCGGCCATCCGCCCAGCACTGCGGTCGAACGCGGCCTCGATCTTGTCGAGGTGCTTGGCGACGGCCTGCTCGGCCTTCTTCATCGCGGCTTCGACCTTGGGGGTCATCAGCCGCTCGATGTCATCCCACGTCAGCGTGGCCTTGACGTTCGCTTCAGCGAACGTGCCACCTGGTGCGGTCATCGAGCGAACCCTCTTCGGGATCTCGCTCGGCCCAACGCCAGCAGCAGGAATCTGTGTCTAGGGTACCGCCGACGCAGTCACCGGTACTCGACGACGCTGTCCTCGGACGTGTCCCGCGCCCGGCCGCGGCGGGTGAGCGCGGCGGCAGCTTCAGCGTCGTCAGCGAAGTCGTCGTCGGTGGCATCCTCGATCTCGGCGCGCACCACCCGCGGCGGCTTCCGGTGGAGGTCCCGCTGGAACTGGTCGTAGTCCTTGCGTTCTCGGTTCTGGTACCAGCCGCGCAGGGTGCCGTAGACCGCGTTCGTGGCCTGCGCGAGCGGCATTGCAGCGATATTCACGCCTCGGGCCTGCAGGTCGCCGTCCACCTCATGCCACATCCCGAATGCGGAGGTCCACAGGAACTTCGCCTCCCACCGATTCCACCGGGTGTGATCGAGGACCAGGGCGTCGGTGATGCGGTGCAGCACAGCGACAGTCAGCGGGTGCTGGCGGTCGAGGATCCGGCCAGCGAGCCACACCCGGTCCTCAGCGCGCGGGACGCTGGCGAACAGGTACGGGATCGGGTTGTCGACGATCAGGTCGTCCCAGAGCAGCAGCGGCGCCAGCTCTCCGGCGGTGCGGTCGGGTGCGGCGACGTGCAGCACCCGACCGTCCACGCGGATCACGGGGGTGGTCCCCCACATGCTTATCGGCGCCGACGCGGCTGCGGGCGACGGGGCTGCTTCGCCTTGGCAGCGTTGCGGCGCGCGGCCCGGTTCACCGCGGACTTGGGGTCCGGGGAGAAGTCGACGAGCAACTTGTCGACGATCTGCGCGAGCGTCTCCAGACCGAACCCGTCGGTGCGGTCGTACAGGCGGTGCTGGATGACCATCTTCGACCGGTCGTCCAGGCAGCCCCAGGCGAAGTTCAGGATGGCGTGCGTGCGGTCGGAGTTCGTTGCTGCCGACGCGACAGCCTGCGAGAGCAGCGCGTACGCGGCGTCGTCGGGCTGCTCGGCGCGCAGCGTCTCACCGTCGAGCTTGAAGTGCCGGACCTTCCGCGCCGCCAGCTGCTCCGGCGTGTACTGCGTGGATTCGAACTCGAAGGCCTCGTCGACCTCTACCTCGTCCGCCTCGTCGTCGTCTTCGTCTTCGTCGAGGTCGGGATCGTCGAGCACCTCACCCTCGAGCACTTCGCTGTCATCGTCGAGGTCCTCGTCGTACTCTCCGTCGGGATCCGGTGCGGTCAAACGCTTCTGCCCTGCCATGGTTACCTTCCTCGTCTGCGGACATTCCCCTGCCCGAGCACCGTTTCCAGGGCGCGGGACAGGAAGTGTGTGGCCTCCACGCCACGCACGTACTTGGCGAACACCCACGGCCGCTTACCCTTCGCGGGCTGGCCGGGGCCTTTCATCGAGGCCCGGAACTTCAGGGCCTTCATCGTGGTGGGGTAGATCAGCGCGTTGCGGGGGCCGTGGATGCCGGTGCCCTCTTCCTGGTACGCGGCGTACTCGAGTGGGGAGCCGACGGTGACGGTGACCGCGCGGGGCCGCACGTCGACGGTGTGGCTGATGCTCGATCGGAGGCGGCCCTCGTCGACCGGGGCGTTCTTCTTCGCCTGGTTCACAACGGCGCGGCCGACACGGTTTCCCCACTGCACTGCGCCCTGGGCCATCACACGGTCGGACTCGCCGTGGTTGAACTGGTAGCTGCTACTGGTCGGCATCTTCGGCGCGCTTGCGGCCGCGGCGCGGCGCGTCGGCGGGCGCGGGGACCGGCTCTGCGGCCTCGTCCTGCACGGGAGGCTCGGTGTCGGAGGGATGTTCGGGCGCCGCCAGCTCGATCGGCTGGTCGGGGGTCTCCGCTAATACCTCGACGAGGCCTCGGGTGATCAAGCCATCGAGGACCGGGCTGCGGGTGAGGCCGTGCACCACCTGCCCGCGTTCGTACTGCAAGGCCTTGGTGTGGAATCGGACGTCAACGGGCATGTGGGCGCACCTCTACGGGACGGCCCGGCCCAACGCCAGCGGCTGCTACTTCCCTCGAATCGTACCGCTCAGGGGCAGCATGGGGCGTCAAGGTCGTGGACGATGACCTGCATGACGCCGCCGTACACGTCGCCCTGAGGGCCGACCGGCCGCCACGCGCCCGGCGTCCACCGGTAGTCGTCCGGGACCACGCACATCGCCCGCATCATCGCCTCGGCATCCGAGACGCCTTCGCGCGCCAGGTCGGCGAGCACGTCCATGTCGGGCGTCCGCGACGGATCGTTGGGGTAGCAGCGGTTCACGACGAGGTCGAGCGTCACATCCCAGGACGACGGTGCGCCGCACCCGAGCCCGGGGTCCTGTGGGGTGATCGCCGCGATGCGCACCGCGGCCATCGCGCACGACGTGTAGGCCGGCACCATGTCGCCCGGGTGGACGGTGGCGAGTCGCACCGGCCCGGCGAGGCTCTGCTCGAGCTGCACGACGAGTTCGTCGCGCAGTGTGGCCGCGAGCTCGTACGGGTCCATCAGCGCATCACCCGCGCGCCCCGCGCGATGTCCGGCGAGAACACCTCGGGGCGGGTCAGGGTGCGGAACGGGTTCACCGAGGCGATCCACCGATCAACGGACGGCACGCCGGTGGCCTGGTCACCGATCAGCGCAGCCATGTCGACCATCTCCATGCTCATGCCCTGCCGCGACACCGTGCGCACGTTCTCCGGGAGGCCGCAGTCCTGGCCGTCGGCGGCCTTCCACAGTTCGTGCGCGAGCGCGCCGGCAGCTTCCTGACCGCCGAGCGGGACGGGCACACCACGCACGTAGTCGATCTCGAAGCCCGGACCCGGCTCGACTGGCGCGGGCCATTCCCCCGCCGGGTCGATGCGCACCAGCCACCGGTGCTCGCGGATCTCCCACGCGGGCGTGAGCACTGCGGCGCCGTCGACGCGCACCTCGAGCACCTCGTGCACAGGGCCGGGTAGCGCGACGCGGCGCCGGGACGGCGCGCAGAACCCGATGATCGGGTACCAGTCGACGCCGCCCTCACCCTCGTACGTGCTCGGCCGCCCGTCGCACGCGAGGTACGGGCGGACAGTGCGCGCGGTGAGGCCGAACACCCGGCCGGTGCGGCGCCACAGCAGCTCGACCGCGATAGCCGTGAACCGGCCCCGCATCTCCGGAGTGAGCGCAAGCCACTTCGGATCAGGCGAGACCGGTTCAGTAACAGGCCAGAACGTCACCATCGGCTACGGGGTGTGGTAGCCGGGCGCCAGCGCCAGGGTCACCGGGCCGTCGGTGACCGCGGGGACGGGCACCGTGGACCGGATCCACGCGTAGTGGTCGGTGTCCTCGAACGGGGTGATCAGCGGCGCCGCCACCGGCGTCGGCGTGCCGGCCATCTGCACGTTGTACGGGCCCGGGCCCCAAGCGGTTCCGGGGCGGGTGTTCGCGGTGAACGTGAACGTGGCCGCGGTCTTCTCGATGGTGAAGTCGCCGAGCTTCGCGGAAGCGATGTACGGCAGCACGTGGTACAGGAACGGCTTCCCGCCGCTGCCGCACACCGCGCCGGGGATGTCCGACCACACCTCGAGCGCGAAGAACACCTCCTCGGCCTGGCCGAACATGTTGCCGACGGACTCCCCGGCGGCGTCGACGAGGACCTTCTGGCCGGTCATGATCTCGACCATGTCGAAGTCGACCTCGCAGAGGGTGGCCTCGATCTCGATGTTCTTGATCTTGTCGGGCGCCTTGTCCTGGATGCAGATGTCGCCGTTGGCGTTCTGCTCCTCGGTGTCCTCGCCGTCGACGTACTGCGGGGACAGCTGGATCGAGGCGAATCCCTTGGTGACGACGACGGCGGGGCCGACCTCGATGGGGTTGCCGCACTCGTCGAGCTTGGTGATCCGGAGCGCCTTGCCTCGGATGCTCTTCATGGTCGCCACGGCGGGCTCCTTCGTGAGGATGCCCGGCCCAACGCCAGCAGCGAGTTCGTTCTGTTGTTGATGGTATCCCGCTCGGCGGGGCGGGATCAGCTGTCGGAGCCGGTGTTGGCCCTGCTCTTGCGGGTGGCGGGCTTGTTGACCGGCTCCGGCTCGGGCTCCGGCTCGGGCTCCGGCTCGGCGATCGCGGCCGCGAGATCGTCGTCGACGTCGAAGGCGGTGCCGCCGCCGTGCGTCGAGGTCCGCACGCGCTCCGGGTGATCGCCTGCTGCCTTGAGCAGTCGGGCGGCCAGCGCGGGGGCTTGCCCGGGCTTGGGGATGATCGTCGGCATGATGGGCCTCCTACGGTGTCGGGTCGGTCGAGTCGATGGTGATGACTGCGCCGCCGGGGTCGAACGCGACGACGACGGTGCGCTGGGCGAGGACGAACACCTCGTTCGTGGTGAGGTCGATGCCGTCGGCCCACTGCATCGGGTGGACCTTGACGCCGGAGCGGCGCACCGTGATCGGGCCGGACACCGCGATGCGGTTCGGCTGCGGGTAGTCGCCGAACGACCACGCCGTGTCGAGCGGCGTGGCCAGAGCGTTGCTCTGACGGACGGTGAGCTGTGCGCCCGCGGCGACAGCACCGAGCGCACGAGGCGCGTGGAGGATCCCGCGGCCCGCGAACGCGCGGTACGCGTGGGTCTCCAGCGCGCCGACCGCCGCCGTGATGTCCGGGACGGTGCCGAGGTCGGTGGCGTCGACGGTGAGCGACGGTGTCGCGGCGGCCCAGATGGTCCGTTCGAGCGCCGCGCCCTCGCCTGCGGTGAGCCGAGCTTCGGCTTCTGCCTGCACCGAATCCTCGTCGAGTCCGACGGTCTTGCAGGTGAACCCGGTGTACAGGGTGACGGCCAGCGCGTGCGGGAAGTCGAGGCCCTCGTCGAACTGGCGGGCCGGCTCGTCGGTCATACACTCGGCGGCGGCGAGGCGCACGGCGTCGCCGCGGGCGTTGGCCTTCCACTCGACGCCGAACTGGAAGTGCGCGGCGTCTTCCGGTGGTGTGAGGTCGGCGACGGACAGCAGCCCGAACCGGGTCGGGGTGACCGACGGGGCGGGCACGTACAGCAGGGGCCGCACGGGGGTCGGGGTGGTCACGTCGTCCTCCTAGATGGCGCGGGTGCTGAGGTGGCCCGCCACCCTGCCCCCTTGGGGAACGAGGCAGGGGTGCGGGCCACGGGGACTGCTACGGGGTGGCGGGGACGACCACGCCGTTGCCGTCCAGCTCGCGGGGCTGGCTGGTCACGCCGTTCACGAGGGTCGGGAACGTCACCAGACGCGCGCTGTACGCGCGGCGGGCGACGAGCATCTTCTCCTCGACGAACAGCTGGATGTAGTCGTTGATCTTCAGGTTGGTGCTGTCGTAGATCGTGTCCAGCGACAGCACCTCACCGCGGCCGCGGACGTACGTGCCCGCGGGGTAGATCAGCGCCTGCACCGTGTCCGGCCAGTCCTTGTACGCGTCCGCGCCACCGAACCCGGTCGACGGAGTCGTCGCGCTGGTGAACGAGTCCTGCCAGTCGTACACGAACTGCACGCGCACACCGCGTTTCGCGAAGTAGCCGGTGATCGCACCGTCGTCGACCTGGTCGAACGCGATGCCGGTGCGCAGCGACAGGTCCTGCCGGATGAGCGGCTTGAGCCACAGCGGGAGGATGCACTCGAGGAGCATCGTCTCCGGCGCGCGGTAGCCGTACCGGACGTCGACAACCTGCTGTTCGAGGCCACCGAGGACCGCGGTGGTGACCGACGGGCCGAGGGTGACGGTGCCGACGTTGGTGGCCTCCGCGACCATGCGGGAGATGGTCGACGCGTTCACCTTGTGCGCGTGGGCCGCCAGCGCGCCGGCGGTGGCCTCGCGGCCTACCTCCGGGTACGCGTCCTGCTGCAGCACACCGGCGATCAGGCCGAACCCGACCACGTCGGAGCGGACGTCGATCCACGGGTCGACGCACGGGATGTGCCAGAACGTCTTCTCCTGGCCGGCGATCGCCTGGGTCTCGGTCTGCGCGAAGCCGACGCCCGCGTAGATGTTCTTGAAGTCGAGGCCGCGGTTGAAGCGGATGCCGCCGCGGTTGACCTGGATGTCCGGGACGTCGATCAGGCCGGCCTTCGCGTCGGCGAGGATGCCGGGCAGGTCGTACAGGGTCTGGGACGGCGAGCACCAGCCGCCGGCCGCGACCAGGCTGCCGCCGTCGAGCCGCGAGTGGTCGGCGGCGTAGTTCAGGACGTCGGTGTCGTCGCGGCGGTCAGCCGACGCGACGAGCTCCTTCGGGAACGGGCGACGGATGGTCGCGACGTTCTCCTTGATCACCGCGTTCGGGACGTACCCGGACGGCAGCGCCTCGATCTTCGCCTGCACGGCGGCGGTGAGACCGTCGAGGCCGTCGAGCTCGGAACCGGCGGGGATGCCCTTGACGTTGGCGGCGGCGACGATTGCGACGCCGCGCGTCTCCGTCGGGGTCGGCTCCTGCTTACGGGGCAGCGACCCCAGCGGGACACGGCGCCGCGCCCCTGCGCTGGCGGCGATCGGCGCGGCCTCCTGCACGGGCGCGTCGACACCCGCTGCGGGCGTGTCGGTCTGAGCGGTCGACGCCTTCTTCTTCGCGTCGACACCAGCGGCCTTCGCTACCGGCTCGGCAGGGGTGTCGACCGGCGCCTCGTCGGCGGGGGCCTCATCCTCCTCGAGCGGCTCCGCCGGATCCTCGTCGACGTCGTCGCGGGCGCCGACGGCACCCATGCGGTCGGAGAGGGACGCGAGCGTCGCGGCTCGCTCCGCAGTCGCGGCTGCGGCAGCGTCAGCTGCCTGCTGAACGGACTCGCCGATGGACACCAGCGTCTCCATGACGGTGAGGTCCTCGTCGGTCGGGTTCTCGACGTTGACCTTGTCCTGGAACTCCGCCTGAGCCTCAGCGGCGATCGCCGCCAGGTCGGTGTCGGGGTTGTCCGCGATCAGCTGGCCGACGGCACCCGCGGGGTCGTCGGACTGCTCTGCGGCGGTGATGAGGTCCTGCAGCTTGATGGTCACCGGGGTCTCCTCGGGGAGAAGCCCGGCCCAACGCCAGCAGCACTACGTGTGGATCTTCGTGGTCAACTGTAACGCAGGTCAGCGTGTCAGCGTCGTACCTGCTCGTACACGCCGCCGTCGTGCTGCGCGGCGGCTCGCGCTTCCGCCTCCGTGGCGAAGCGGCGGACGATGCCCGTTGCGGGCCACCGCACCTGGTACTCGGTGACGTTCTTGTTGCCGGAGCACGCACTACACGCCATTGTCGAGATCCTCGTCGTAGTCCTCGTCGGCCTGGTCGCCGATCTCGTCGAGCAGTGCCTGGAAGCCGGGGATCCGCTGCGCGGTCGCCTTCTCCCAGCCGCGGCGCCACATCTGCGCGAGGAGGACGTCCTTCCCCGCGTGCGGGTTCTTCACTCCCGGACCGGCGTTCAGACCGGCGACATAGGCCTCGGCGAGTTCCGTACCGCGGGTGCTCGGACGGTTCGCGAGCACCTCGCGCACGTTCTTGGTGACCGTCGGGATGTCGATGGTGGTCATTGGTAGTACCCCTGCTGTGTCGTGTCGAAGTTCCCGCCGCGGCCGGCGAGCCAGCTGTCGCGGACGACCTGGCGGGTGATGCGGCCGTTCTGGTCGAACCACTCGGCCATCTCGTCGGTCATGTACTTGCGGGCCGTGGCGTCGTTGCTGGTCCACAGGACCATCTCGGACAGGTGCTGGTACTTCGACTTGAGGCGGTATCCCTGGACGGTGCCGCCCTCAGTTGCATCGTACTGCTCCGCGATCGCGGTGGTGTGAAGCGCGCGCACAGCGTCATCGAACCCGCGGACGGTGGCCCCCTCGGCACGGGCGGTCGCGATCGCCTCGCGGCGGCGGATCCGCTCGACGGGCCGGCCGAACGCCTCGGCCTCTGCCTCGTCGGGCTGGTAGCCCTTCTCGATGAGCGTGTCCATCGCGTCCTGCTTGGACCGCCGGTCCTTGTCGCGGCGGGCCTGCGCGCGGGCCTTCTCCGCGGCGTGGGCGTCGGCGGCCTTCTGCGCGGCCGCTTCGGCCTTCTCGAACCGGGCGATGTTCTCGTCCGACGGGTCGGAGAGCGCAGCGACCGCATCTTCGAGTTCGGTGATGGTGCGCTTCGCGGCCGCCGCCTTCGACTCCCGCCCCCGGATGCTGGCCTTCGACGTCTTTCCGCCGGACGGGCTCCCTTCCCCGGGCATGAACTTGCCGCCCAGTCCGCCGGGTGTGCCCTTCGGCCAACGCTTGCGTTCACCGAGGGTGGACATCCGGTGTCGGAGCGCCGTCACGCGCAGCCCCTG
Organism: Tsukamurella pseudospumae; assembly: GCF_001575205.1. GTDB lineage: Bacteria > Actinomycetota > Actinomycetes > Mycobacteriales > Mycobacteriaceae > Tsukamurella > Tsukamurella pseudospumae. Next base: position 96,242 of record NZ_LSRE01000002.1, on the reverse strand, counting down.
CATCCGCCCCGACGCAACGACCGCGCGCTGAGACCGGTCCCGCTGGTCGCGCTCGTCGAGGGTGCGCTGCATCCGGTCCAGCAGGCTGTTGAGCCGCTCGTGCTGGGCCTGCGCCTGCGGGTCCGGCCCCGCGGGAAGGCTCTGCCCGCCATCGTCAGACGACGTCGAGGTGCTGGCCTTCTTGCCGGTGAGCATCTCAGTGAGCGCCTGCACGAACGCGCTGATCGGATCGACCGGCGTGCTGGTCTTCGCGCTCGACGACTTCGTGCCCGAGGTGGTGGAGTCGCTCGACTTGGTCGACGTCCCGGACTTCTTCGTCGACTTCGAGCTGGTCGCCTTCGTCTCGCCCTGCTCGTACCAGTTCGCACCGTCGGACATGGTGCCGTCGCTGTAGTACGCGACGCCCGCCTCGAACTTGGTGAGCTTCCCGCCCTTCGCACCCTGGTCCGGCGACTCGTCTTCCTCCATGAACGCGCTGTCGCCGGACTTGCGGGCCGCCGTGGAGCTGCCGAGCTTCTTGCTGCCCGACGGCACCTGCCCCTTGGTGGTGGTGTCCTTGCTCTTCGTGCTGCTGCCCTTGCTGCCGCCGCTCCCCTTGCCCTCCTTCGATCCCGCCGGGTTCTCGGCCTTGATCGACTCCCACTCCTTCTCGACGGCCTGGGTGCGTGCCGTCCCGGTGGGGATCGGCTGGCCGACTTCGACGCCGTATCGGTCCGCGCCCTCCTGCGTGCGGACGATCCGCTGGCCGCCCTGCAGCTGGGTGCCGTCCTCCTCGACCGGCGCGGCGACGAGCGACATCCGCCGGGTCAGCCCGGCGACGCGCAGTGCGCTCATCCGCGCCCGGACATCGCGCGTGCGGATCCCGTTCATCCGCTGGGCGAGCACGCCGGCGCGCGCCTTGCGGATGCTCGCTTCAACGGCGCGCGCGGTCGCCGGGGTGACGATCCCCGCGGCGACGAGCGCCATCTCCCCCGACGCCGCCATGCTCTGCGTCCGTGGGATCGGGAAGCCCGGCACGTTCACGGCGAGCGCCGCGACGAGCTCGAGCCCGCCGCCCGGGGTGACGGTGCGCCAATCCCCGGACAGTGGGGAGCGGCGGAGTTCGGCGAGCCGCTGCTCGGATACCCCGGGCAGGGTCCGGCCGGCGACCCACACGCCGTGGGTGTCCTCGCCACAGCGGACGACCGCCACCGCCGAGCCTGTGTTGTCGTAGTGCGCGGCGGCCGCGGTGGCGCCGACGCCGGGCCGGGTCGACGCGTGGCCGGTGCCGAGGGTGATCTTCCCGACCGGCAGGTCCCGGCCGTCGGCGAGGCGCACTGCGCCCTGGTGGAAGTAGCGGTAGTTCGACGCCGACCGCGGCGCGGTGACGCAGGCGCCAGCGAATCCGGTGTGGCACGAGCGCCAACCGGCGAGGTGCCCGAATACGCGGCCGTCGTCGGTGACCTGCAGCGCGGTCAGCTCCCCCAGCTTCGGGTCGGCGAAATCGTCGGCGTCGTAGGCGATGCCGGCGGCGATCAGCGACGCGGTGAGCCCGGACGGCTCGACGGTGGCGGCCTCGATGTGCGCGGACTCGAACGCGGGCCCGGCGACGAGGGTGGCGCCCATGATCTTCCACTCGGTGACCCGGATCAGCGAGTCGATCTCGAGGTCGAGCACCTCCACGCTCGCGACGTCGAGCTCGGCGCCCTGCTCGTCGAGGGGGATCTCCTCGGCCTGGATGTCGGACAGGTCCGCCGAGATCCAGCGCTGCCCGTTGGCGACGCGCTGCGCCCACTCGCGGCCGTCCTCGTCGTCGTTGAAGGTGCCTTCGGCCCAGACGTGCCCGTCCTGCAGCCAGACGCGGCGGATGAGGCCGACGACGATCGCACCGTCGTGGCCTTCGTCGACATGCTTCTGCGCCGAGAGGGGCAGCGGGAGGGGCCGGCACGGCGGGTCGGTGATGGTCTCGTCCAGGACCATGATCCGGCCGTCGCCGGACCGCTCGTTGATCGGCATGATCGGGCCGCGCCAGCCAGACGGTGCCGCGGGGGCCGGGAGTGCGTCGTCGGGGACGATCGGGGCATCGACGGCGGGAGCGGTCACGGGCACCTCGGAAGGTCATGCCCGGCCCAACGCCAGCAGCGGCTGGTTACAGGGTATCGCCGCCGCGCCGCGATCCGCGTATAGTGCGAGGTATGGGACGCTACCCCGCCTTATCCTTGAAATAACAGGACACTTGAACGGGCGGGATGCGTCCCATACTTATGTCTGGTGGATCTCGTCGAATCCGGCGCCGTCTGAGTGCATGATCCACAGACGATTGATCTGCAGGCCCGGATTCCTCCGGTTGTAGTTGCCGACCTGATTACGCAGCACTTCGTTCAACTGGGCGTGCCCGATGTCGATGATGAAGTTCTCCTTGCGCGGCGACTCCGGATTCGCGATCGACGTTTCGACGGCCCGCTGAATCGCGTTGCGGATCGAACGATATTTAGCGCGTGTGGACTTCACCTCCGTGGGAAGACTGAAGTTGTTGCGCCACAGAAAGTCGCTCGTCGACGGTGTATTTCGGGTGATCGGATCCCATTGCGCCTTCGGAATCCACTGCATTGTTTCACCGCGCGCCTTGAACCGTTCGACGAACTCGATCTCGTGCTGGTACAGCGGCTCACCGGGAAAGAAGTCCGGCACAGCCGCGAGCTGACGCCGGGCGCGCTCCTCCTCAGGCCATTTCGGTAGGCCGTGCGGGTGCGCGTTGTTGTCGACGTGCAGCTTCGACTCCGGGGTCGGCGCGCTGAGTGGCGGCGCCCAGTCCTCGGCGCGGGTGTCGGTGTGCTCGTCGTCGGCGGCTTCGAGCTCGGCGATCTTCGCGTCGACGACCGCAGGATCGTCAGGTCCGAGACGCACGCCCTGCGGCACCACCTCGCCGATGCTGCCGTCCGGGCCCTGCAGCTCAGCCTGCACCTCGTCCATCTCCTGATAAATGAGGGAGCACCGGCACGAGATCACCTCCGACGCGACCCCCGACGACGGGTCTGCTGGGTAGAGCAGCTGCGCAATGCCGACGGTGAACCGTTCGGCGAGCTTCACGACCTGCCCGTCGGCGAGCCAGTGCGAGTGCCGGGTGCGGGTATCCGGCGTCGCGAGCCACCTCTTGTACAGGGTGATCCCGAGCTGCGACTCGGACGCGCGGGCCGCCTCGTACTGGCCGGCCTCCACAGCGCCTTGGGTATTCGATGTGACGATACCTTGCGGACCGGCGAAGTACCCTTCGACGGCGGTAAGATTGTAGACGTGGCCGTCAAACCGTCCGACATGTACGCGGACAACATCATCCAGCTCTACTCGTCCGGCTGGGGTGCGACCAGCATCGCCAGAGAGGTTGGGTGCAACAAGTCGACCGTCTACGACGTTCTTCGTGAGCGCAGGGTTCCCATTCGCAGCATGTCCGAGTCCAGGAAGCTCACCTCTCGCCGTCTCCCCGATGATCGACTCGGCCTCGACGACGAAGAACTCGTCCGCCTGTACATGTCCGGCGTATCGCAGAAGGCGCTCGCCGCGCGCTACGGGGTCAACAAGCGAGCCATCGCAACCCGACTGAACCGCGCGAGCGTCCCAATCCGGGACCTCAAGCAGGCTCACGCCGTACGGAACCGGGACATCACGACTGAACGAATGGCGCTCAGCCGCGGCAGCAACCGCTCGATGGTCGGATGGGGCGAGGTCGCTATCGAATCCGCCCTCGGTGAGCGCGGAGAATCGCCCAACCCGCAGCAACCAGTCGGGACGAAGAACGTCGACATAGCCATCGCGCCCGTCGCCGTGGAAGTCTGGCTCAGCAGTAGCTTCCCGTTCCGGGACAACTACTGCCGCGACCGCGTCGAATATCTGACCGATCGTGGGTGGAGTGTCCTGTACGTGCTCATCTCCCGCCGCACACGCCTTCTCGACGCTGATGCTGTGGCAGACCAAGCGGTCCGCTTCCGTCAGCTCACCCAGTCCCTTCCACCCGTCGATCGTGAGCACTGGGTGGTTCGGGGTTCCGGCGATCTTGCGGCCCGAGCACGTCTCGACCTCGATCCACTCCCCCTCGTAGTGCCGGCGGTAGACCGCGGTGATGTTGCCGCCCTCGATCGGAGTGTCGGCCGGTAGGCATTCGGTGCGGGCGATGCGGCGGGCCTTCCACTCCCAGTCCTGCAGGGACTCGTCGTGGTCGCGCCACAGCTGCGCCTTCTGCGTGAGGAGCTCGGCCCGGTCCGCGGGATCCGCGTCGGGATCGTCGAGGATGCGGTTGATCTCGTTGATCCGCGCGCGGTGCTCGCGGGTCTGCTTGTCGATGCCGAGCACGGCGCCGACGCGGTCCTGCACCTGCCCGATCGACTCGGCCTCGGACAGTGCCTCCTGCAGCTCGGGCCGGAGTTCCTCGAACGCGCCGTCGGGCCAGATGACGAGCCGGTCGTGCACGTCGGCCATATGCGCGGCCTCGTACGGTTGCGGGCTGACGGTGGCGGTCTTACGCACGGTGTTGAACGCCTCCCCGAACACTGCGGAGATCGACGGCGCGACGGCACCGTCCACCCACCGCAGCCACGTGCGGGCCGCGGCGGCGGCGCTGTCGAGGCGCCACAGGTGCTGGAAGAAACCGCCGGCGAGGATCTGCTCGCGGTTCGGCTGCTGCTCGGTGATCGCGGCGTAGACGGCGGTGCGCCACAGATCCATCCCGGCGAGGACGACCGCGGTGAGGTCGCGTTCGGCGGTGACCTTGTGGTTCCAGGCGGCGAAGCGGCGTTCCGCTGCTCTATCGGGCCGCATCGGCGGCCGCCAGCGCCTGATCGAGTCGGTTGCCGAGGTCGATGAGGGACGGTGTCCCGCGGGAGGTGAGCAGGCCGCGAGCGTAGGTGTCGACGGTGCGGATGATCTGGTCGACGTCGGGTCGGTCACGAAGCGCGGTGGCGAGATAGACCCAGGCTCCGTCGAGGAGCTGGGCGACGTCGCTGTCGACGATGACGGTGGCCCGGTACATGAGGTGCCGGGGCACGTTGAGGTGATGGGCGCGGCGGCCGAGCTTGCGGCGGCCCGCGGTCTCGAGCGCGCGGAGCAGCGCGGCGTAGCAGGCGGCGGCGAGCATCGACGGGGCCGGGCGGGTCACATCGCCCCCTCGGGTGGAGCCTGTTCGGGTTGGCCGGGCGCGGCGGGGTTCGGATCCCCGCCGGGGAGCGGACCGGGTTCCGGTGCGGCCGCGCCAGGTCCGGGCGGGCCGCTCGCGTCGCCTGCCGGAGCCCCGGGCACGGTCAGCTGGATGTCGGTGATCCCGAGGGCGGGCAGCAGCTGGTCCGCGAGGTCCGGACGCGCGGTGAGCAGCTGCATGAGGACCCGCTCCCGCTTCTCCTCGTCCGACGGTGCGTCGTCGTCGCCGAACCCGGACTCGCGGCGCAGCGTCTCGGCGGACACGGCGCCAGCCTGGTGCAGCGCCTGCGCGTCCTTCGATCGGTCCGGGCGCAGCTCGAGCGGGCTCACGTCGAACCACACGAGGTAGTCGCTCGGGTCGTCGACGAACGTGCCCTCGGCGGCGAGCGCCTCGAGGTACGGGCGGAGCCAGCTGTTCGTCAGCGAATGGCAGAGGGTCGCGACCATCGGCGCGATGACGAGGCGGACCTCGTTCTGATCGACGAGGAACCCGGTCCAGTGGTTCGCGCCGGACATGCCGAGCAGCGTCTCGGGTTCGGAGTCCATGCCGAGCGCGATGCGGCGGATCGCCTCGTCACGGAGGTCCTTCGCCTGCGCGTCGAAGGGCTGCGCGAAGCTGATGTGCTGGACCTTGCCGACGAGGTCGTCGCGGACCTTCACCATGAGCGGGACGATCGCGGAGGCGTCGTCGCGGTCGCCGATGGCGGTCATCATCGCTTCGAGGAGCGCCGTGTAGAAGTTGGTGTCCTCGGCGTCCTCGCCCTGGTCGTCGTCGACGGGGTCGCCGTTCTCGTCGACGCGCGGGGGCCGCTGCCCGGGGATCAGGCTGATCGACTCGGGGACGACGAGCATTCCGGCGCCGGCGAGCCGGGAGTCGATCTGCGCGGATACGTGCTGCCCGAGGCCGCGGAGCTCGCGGGCGACGGGCAGGACGGACCGGACGGGGCAGTCGGCCCACTGGAACACCTCGGGGTCGGGCGTCCATGACCGGATGAGGATTTCGGTCTCCTCGTCGACCTGGCGGGGCGTGCCGCTGCCGTCGTTGAGCTTCCAGTCGCCGCTCTTGCCGGTGACCTCCTTCACGGAGTAGGGCCGGAACGTCAGGCCCTCGTCGGGATCGGAGTCGGAGACGAGGATGTTGCTCTCTCCGTTGAAGATCATGTGCTGCACGTAGCGGCGGATCGACTGCGCGGTGTGGGCGCCGTCGCCGAACATGTCCCGCGAGAGGGCGACCAGCTCTGGGTTGTCGGCGGGTTCGGGGTCGCTGTCACTGTCGGTGGCGCGCTTGGCGATCATGAGGCGGGCCATGCTGGCGGCGCGGGCGACACGCTCCCCGCTGTAGCGGAGTTCGCCGACCTCGCGGAACAGGGCGAACGCCTCGGACTGCCACTTCCCGGCGGCGGGCCGCCGGTAGCCTTCCCCGCGGGCGCCGGTCATGGTGTGCGCGGCGGCGACCAGGCTGTGCGGCGTGGTTCCGGGTGACCCGTCGTCGAAGGTGAAGTAGCCGACGGAGGTGCCGTCTTGCCGGGTGATGGAGCGGGTCGCGTGCGTGCGCACCGGGCGGACGTACTGGTGCGCGGTGGATTCGGGGCGCCTACGCATCTCGGCCGCCCTCGATGAACGTGGAGGCCGCACCGTAGAGGTACGACGATGTGCCACCGGCCGCGACGATCAGGTAGGCCGCGGTGTGCCCGTAGAAGTAGGCGACGGTGAACAGGCCGCCGCCGACCCAGATGCTCATGCACCAAGCGCAGGTAACCAGGTACGCCAGGTCGTGGTTCGGGCCGAACCGGCGGATGATCATGGCGCGCAGGTGGCGGAGCAGGTAGTCGTCGGTGATCAGCCTCGTCACCCGGGCGACGAGTCCGAAGGTGAGCAGCAGCACGAGGGTTGACACACCAGCTCCTTGATCGAGGGACTAGTGCGATCATATCCGCGTTTCCCGGTATGGTTGGGACGCGGTTCTTGGGATGGGACAGCGCGCGGCCCCCGACCTCTCACAGGTCGGGGGCCGCGGTTCGTTCACTCAGTTACTGGCCCGGGCGCGCTCGTCCCGGATCACGCGGAGCGCGAGCCTGATGTGCCATTCGCGGATGTCGGCGCGCATCGCCGACCAGCCGCCGAGCGCGCGGTGCTCGCCCTCGGCCTCTGTCCGGGCGTACTCCTCGGCCCGCTTGCGGTCGGCGGCGTCCTGCTCGGCCTCGCGCTGTTCACGGTCCAGGCGATCTGCCTCGGAGCGGATCAGGTGGAGGAGCATCACCGCTGCGCGCTGCCCTTCAACGTCGCCGAGGCGATGAGCGAACGAGGTGAAGTGATTCAGCACCCGGGCGACCTGCCGCAGGTGTTCGGGGTTGCCCGGGTCCAGCGGGGCGGGAGCAGCGGCGGCACGGTCCTTCTCGGCCTCCCAGAGACCGCGCCAGTACCGCACCGCGTCCTGAGACTCGGCCAGTTTCCATCGCGCCTCGGCGAGTAGCCACGCCTCGACCTCGTGGCGCAGGTCCCACGCGCTCTCCGCCTGCAGGGCTTCCAGGCCCGCGGCCTCGGCCTCCTCCTGCGAGCGGAACACCAGCTTCCCGTCCGCGGTGAAGTGCGCCCACTGCCCAGGCAATCCGTGCGGACACCGCACCCATGTGCCGCCGTCGGGGTCGGTGCCACGCCAACCGGGCTGCGCGTCAATGGCGGGGTTCGGGGTGTTGTTCATGATCATGTCCTTCGTCTTGCGAGATGGGATGGCTAGTTGCTATCGGCCATCGCGACCAGAGGCGCGGTGCCGCGGTCCTCGTACGTCATCCACGCCTGCACAAGCGCAGGGTGCGAGCTGGCGATGGTCATGCGCTGCAGCGGGTCGGCGTGCCGGATCAGCTCGATGACCCGCCGCTGGTGATCCGACGGTGCCGGCCACCGTCCGGGCGGGCCGCCAAGGTGGGCGAGGATCAGCGCGGACGCCTCCGGTGCTTCCACGCCGTCAGTGATCGACTGCAGGTGTCCGAGGACCCGGGCGAGGTGCTTGAACGCGGTGAGGAGCTGCCCGGCGAGGCGGACGTCGAGAATCTGCCACACGTTGTCGTGCGTGACGGCGAGCTCACTGCCGATGGCGGCGCCAGCCTTCTGGCCACGGGCCTGCAGGTACAGCACGGTGTCGTTGACGTGGTCGACGATCTCCGACAGCTGGTCCGGAGAGAGTGTGCGCGGGGTCTGCTGTTCAGGCATCGTCGTCTCCTCGCTGCTCGAGGACGTCGAGGCCGGTGCGTGTGGGCCGGTCAGTGTTGGTGCCGACCGCGGCCCAGCCGCCGATGACGGCGGCGCACCAGAGAGCCGCGCCGAACAGGGCCAGGTTGATGACGGTCATCGCACACTCCGTCCCGGGCAGGCACTGTCGCTGTGGCCGCGGTGAACCATGAGCGCACCGTCGGGGTGAACGGGGATCCGCTGGCGGCAGGTCGGGCAGATCACCTGTACCCGCGGCGTCGTCGGGGCGGTCACCACGTGGCGTTCCGGATGCAGTTCGCGGTGCTGCCGCCAGGCGCCCAGTCCGACCAGATGAGGTCACCGGTGGTCACGTCGTACACACGGCACGACACGGCCCACCCGGACGCGGAGCGGATCGACGCACCGAACCGGTCGCCCGCGTGCACAGGCCCCTGGATGACGGTGGTCTGCCCGCACTCGACATGCGTGTAGCCCTTCGGCCATGTGATCGAGGCGCATCCGTCGGTGTTGAGGACGACGGCGACGGTGCCGCCGCGCGTGTAGTGGCCCGGGTCAGCGGTGGCGGCGGGCGAGACGCCGAGCAGCGGCGCGGCGAGCACGACGGTTGCCGTTGCGAGCGATGTGCGAGTCGACCAGTTCTTCATCGGTGGGTCCTTCGTCTTCGTCCTGGGATGGGTCTGCGGGTTCGGGGAGGCCGGCGCTGAGTTGCCGGATCTGTTCTCGGCGTTCTTCGAGTTCGACGGCTTGGAGTGCCCGTCGGCCGAGCGTCTCGGGGTCGAGAGGGTTGGTGTTCGTCACCTTCCTCAGTAAACTCGAATCGTGGAACTAATGCAACTAGTCCCTTGTTTATGGAGGTAGTCATGACCGTCCCAGTGCTGGCGTCGCCTGCGGACAAGCGGTACGAGCTGCGGCGGCTCGTCGAGGTCCTCGCCGAACATGGCCTGCCCCTCGCCGACATCCCCTCCCCCGCCGCCTTGGCGGCGCGACACGACCGGCTGTTCAAGATCTGCGAGCACACCAAGGTCATCGACGACGCGCTGGTGCGGCTGGTGGACGAGCCGGGCGGCCGGTTGATGGTGAAGATCGGACCGCAGCTCGGCAAGTCGACGCTGGTGTCGCGGTGGCTGCCGTTCTGGTGGCTGCTGCGCCGACCGTTGGACCGCGCGGTGCTCACGTCGTACGCGTCGAGCTTGGCGGCCGGGCACAGCGCGGCGTGCCGGGACATGATCGCGGACTTCGGCGCTGAGTACGGACTGTCGCTGTCGTCGACCGAGTCGAACCGCACCGACTGGACGTTGAACACCGGCGGCGGTCTGCGTGCCCGTGGTGTCCGCGGCGGCTTGGTTGGTAACCCCATGGACTTGGGGATCATCGACGATCCATTCGCGGACCGCGCGCAGGCGGATTCGCCGGTGTTCCGTGAGGCGGTGTGGGAGTGGTACTCGTCGGTGTTCATGTCTCGCCAGAGCCCCGATGCGCGGCAGGTCGTGATCATGACTCCGTGGCACCAGGACGACCTCGCGGGGCGCTTGTTGAAGCGGGACGGCCGGGTTGAGGACGGCGGCCTGTGGAACGTGGTGCATCTGCCGGCGATCGCAGTGGCGGAGGATCGGGAGCGCGGGTTCTACGCGGACCCGCTTGGTCGCGCGCCGGGTGAGCCGCTGACGCACCCGAAGATCCCTGCCGGGGACCGGGATGCCTTGATGCGGTTCTGGACGAAACGGCGGGCCGCGACCACCACAAAGGACTGGAATGCTCTGTATCAGGGGGTGCCTCACGATTCCGAGGGATCACTGCTCAGCGACTTGGATGTGCAGCGGGCGACAGTCCACGCGATCCCTGACCTCAAGCGGATCGCGGTGGCGGTGGACCCGTCGGGCGGCGGCCGCGATGACGCTGGGCTCGTCGCGGGAGGGCTGGGTGTGGACGGCCGGGTGTACCTGACGCACAACCGGACCGGTCGGATGACGTCCGATCGGTGGGCGACGGCGGCGTGCCTGCTGGCGGTGGATGTCGGCGCTGACCGGATCGTGGTGGAGAAGAACTTCGGCGGCGACATGGCGCGGCTGCTGATCCTGCAGGCGTGGGACAACCTGGTGCGCGATGGGAAGGCTGCGGGGCTGCCACCGATGATTCAGGAGGTGACGGCGCGCCGGTCCAAGGTGCTGCGGGCGGAACCGATCGCGCAGGCGATCAAGGGCCGTGACGGATCGGACGAGGGCGGCCGAGTCCGGTTCGGCGATGCGCACGAGCTGAAGCAACTGAAGGCGGAGTTCACGATGTGGGAGCCCGGGAGCACGTGGTCGCCGGGTGCGCTGGACGCGAGCGTGCACCTGGTGACGGAGCTGCTGCCGTCGCTGCCGGGTGGGGCGCGGATCGCGTCGCCGACGGGGATCCGGCGCGGTGAGGCCCGCGGTGGTGGTCCGCGGATCGAACGGCGCGCGTAGCGCGGATCGACTTGTCGGTGGCCGGTCGTACGGTCCAGGGCTATGGACGACGGTGAGCCGCAGCGGTGTGAACGGTGCTGGTATCCGTTCGGGCCGGGCCGGGTGATGCGAGGTTGGGACAATCTGCGTCAGCCGCCGTGCAGTCTGTGGCGGTGTGGGTGTTGCGGCCACGTGATGTACGCGTCGCCGGAGGACCCGGACGCCCGGCCGGTGTACCGGCGGGGGCTCTAGTCGATGGGCGGCGCGGTGAGGGCGTCCTTCGGGCGTTCGACGGTGCGCCACTGGAGGTGCAGCCGCTTTCCTGGTTCGTCGAGCTGCAGCGACCCGGCGTCGACGGTGCCGCCGATCTCGTACTTCGCCTCCGGATGCTGGTTCACGTATCGGAGGACCCCGCGGGTCAGTGCGGCATGGTCGATGATCCACGCGGTGGCGGTCATGAGTTCGGTGCCGCCGTTCACCAGGTCGGTGACCTGGACGTGGCGGTCGATGGCCTTGCTGGTCATGGGATCTCCTCTACGGTGCCGTCGACGACCGGGGGCTGCTGCTGCAGCTGCGCGAGGCGGTCGCGGATGGTGGCGATGTCGCGGTCGATCTGGTCACGGTGCGCGACGATCACGGTGTTGTTGACCTGCGCGGGGGTCTCTTCGACGCGGTACAGCTTGGCCTGCCGCTCGAGGAGCTTCACCGCGACCTCCATCGCGCGGATGCTGCCGCGGTCGACTTCCTTCCAGATGCGGGCGTACAGCCGTTCGCTGCGCTCGATGAGGATGTCGAGGGCACTGTCGCCGAGTTCGGCGCGACGCTCCGCGGCGGCTTGGGCTTCGGCGCGGACGTCGGAGTAGGCGACGGCGGGGCTGGTGCCGAGCTGTTCGCCGATCTCCCGGTAGGTCTTGCCGGTGCTGAACAGTTCGAGGGCTTGGGCGCGGCGGTCGCTGATGGCGAGTTCGCGGCGTTTCTGGTCGGGAGTCTGGCGTTTCGTCACCGGCGGCCTCCGTTCGGGTAGCGCGGCATGAAGTCGGTGCGCGGGCCGAAGAGTTCGTCGTGGTCGATGCGCAACCCGGCGACGAGGCCGACGTGCCGCCAGGGGTCGGCCATGCGGACGCACTCCTGGCAGGGTTCGGCCGGCGGCGGGTAGTCGCGGGCGACGGTGCGCTGGTCGTGTTCGGTCTTCCAGTCGAGCCAGGCGCGGGGGTCGAACAGCTCGGCGTGCGCGCGCCGCATCTGCCAGACCATCCAGTCGAGGTACCAGTGCGGGTAGACCGCGGTCTGCCAGCTCGGGAACTGCGGGCGTGGCGGCTCGGGTGGCCCGGTGAGCTGGTGCTGGCAGGCGGCGTACGTGCCGTCGCGCCACGCGGCGCCGCGGGAGACGGGCGGGGTGCGGTCGCAGGTCCAGGCGTCGTAGAGCCATCCCGGGATGCCGTGGAACATCTCCCAGAACCGGTCGGCTTGGTCGGCGGGGACGGTGAACTCGATGGTGTGGCTGCAGTCGGTGCGGATGGTGCGCGCGGGGTATTCGCTGGCGAGCGTGTCGAAGTGGGCGTCGAGGCGGCCCTCGGCGTGGTACCAGGTGCGGCCGTGGTCGCCGGAGAACTGGATGGACGGTTCAGGTTCGGGCATGGCGTAGTTCCTCCAGTGCGCGGGCGGTGTCGAAGGCGTAGGCGTGGGTGCCGAGGATCAGAAGCGCGGTGCGGACCCACGGCCGGTAGGTGCTGAGGTACGCGCGGCCGTCACGGACCGATAGCCACCAGGCGCCCCAGGGTCCGTCGTAGAGCCGCGCGTCGGGGAGGAGCCCTGCGGGTGGTTCGTGCCGGTGGTCACTCATGGCCGGTGGTGTCCTCTCCTCGGTCGGCGGCGCGGTCGTGGGCGGCGAGCAGGAGGCGGTAGGTGTGGTGGAGGATCGCGCCGCGGTGGGGCCGGACCTGCCGCTTGGCCTCCGCCCAGCAGGCGGCGCACTCGATGACGGTCACGCGGGCCTCCACTCGTAATGCAGCTCGTGGCACCACAGCACCTCCAGGCGGTCGCCGCGCCGCGCGCGGGCGCGGACGTCGGCCTCGTCACGCGCTTCGGCCCAGACCGCACCGTCGGGCGCGACCGCGCGCACCGGGCCGGCGCGGTACCAGCCGACGCCGCCGTCGCGCAGCTCCCGCACTTCGGTGATGAGCGCGAGGATCACGTCCTCCCGCGAGTACAGCGGGCCGACGTCGACGTGCACGGCGCCGTCGTGGATGGTCTCGTCGCCCTCGGGGGTCCAGCGGGACAGGAGCTCCAGCAGTTCGTCGAGGGTGTTCGTCGTGCTGTCGTACGTGGCGTGCACGGCCTCCTCGATCGCGTCGAGCGTGCCCGGATCGACCGGGAAGGGCGGGAGCGCGGTCACCGGGTACCTCCCGGTACACCTGTGGCGCGCACGGTTCCGGCGTCATCTGCGGGTATCATGGACGGGTGCCTCCGTGGTCGAATGTTGCTGCTGAGCAGCGTGAATGCGTGATGTGCGGCGTCCCCTTCGAGTCGAAGCGGCCCGCGAAGTACTGCTCGGACCTGTGTCGCGGTCGCGGTCGCCCGCTGCGAGCTGCGGGGCGTTCTCCCACTCGTCGCGCATCGACTGCTCGACCTCGTCGGCTGCCCACCGCAGGCCCGTCGGGGTGCCGTGCTCGCCGCAGCAGTCCTCGTGCACCTGCGCATCGACGACGGTGGCCTCGGCACGGATCTCGGCAGCGAGGCGGTCGAGTTCGTCGCCGGTGACGACGACGATGCGCATTCCGTCGGGGGTGAGGACTGTGCGCTCCTGTTCCATCCCACCGGCGAGCACGCGCGCGCCGTCGAGGAGGTTCTGCTCCCACACCTTCAGGAGGTGGGTGTCGTCGTCCATGTACTCGCTGAGCGTCCAGCCCTTCCCGCCCTGGTCGAGGAACCACTTCGAGCCGTCGGTGGCGGTGTGCTCCAGCGGGTAGCAGTCGGGAGCGGGGAACCCGTACCGCTCGGTGGCGGCGTCGGTGGTCATCGTGCGGTACCAGCCCGGCGAGTGCACGGGGCGCCTCGCTTCGGCGAGTTCGAGTTGCGCTTCGGCGAGCTCGCGGTGGAGGCGCTTCCGTTCCTGGTTGAGCCGGTCGACGATGAGCCACGCTGTCTGACGCTGGGCGCCGGGGTGCGCGAGGTAGTCGCGGGCGGTCTGGTCGAGCTCGTCGAGCGGCGGTTCGGGTGTGGTCACGGGGGTCTCCTGGGGGTCGGTGGCGATGGCGAGGACGTCGGCGAGCGGTTCGTCCACGAGGTCGCCGAGGGTGGGCGGTATGTGCTTGATCTGTGCGCTGGTGCTGGCGGGTGCGCGGACGATGACGGGCACGGTGACGGAGTCGAGCAGCGCGCCGAGGTCGTCACGCTTCCGCCGCCTCGGCGCGTTCCCAGGTGCCGGGAGCCCAGACGGCGTGGACGACGCCGGACTGTCCGTCGGCGTCGGTGTAGACGCTGAGGTTGCCCTGCTGGTCGACTTCGATGGTGTCGCACAGCGGGTACAGGACGGCGACGCGGGCTTCGACGCTGTTCACGCTCGGGTGGACGGTGACGACGGTGCGGGTGTCGGGCATGTCAGTTCTCCTCGGGGGTGATGGTGGGGCCGGCGAACCGGGCGGCGGTGCGCTCGGGGACGGTGGTGGGTACGGGGATCGGCGGGTGGGCGCGCATCCACTCGGCGTGCGACGCCTGGAGGGGCTTGGGCTCGGGTGTCCCGGCGCGGATGAGGTCGGCGATGTCGTCTTCGGGGACGGGGCGGCGCCAGGCGTCCCAGCCGACGTGAATCTGGCGGGTGCCGACCGCAATGCGCTTCCCGGAGTGGGTGTGGCCGTGGAGGAGCCAGCGGTCGTAGTTGCGGAGCCGGTACTGGCTGTACCGGGCCTCCTCGGTGTGGTCGCCGTCGTAGGGGAAGTGCGAGAGCAGCACCTCGTGCCGGACGTCGTCGACGGTGAACCGCTGCCGCGCGAACGGCTGGATGGACTCGAACACGTCCAGGTAGCGGCGCTGCCACTTCCAGGCGTCGCGGTGCATCGGGTGGGCGGGGTCGTGGTTCCCGAGGATCAGGTGCTTGGTGACGGGGACTTCGGCGAGGAGTTCGAGGGCGCGTTCGGTTCCGCGCTTCGATCCGCTGGAGAGGTCGCCGAGGATGTACAGCTGGTCGCCCTTCGGGTTGAGAGCGTGGAGCGCATCGAGGATCGCGGTGTCGTGTTCGGCGATCGAGTCGGCGTGGAGTCGGTACCCCCGGGTCTCGGCGACCAGGGCGTGCCCGAGGTGCAGGTCAGACGTGTAGCACCTCATCGTGTGGGCCTTTCGGGGAGGTCGAGGCCGGCCATCGCTTCGCGGTGCCGTTCGAGGACGAGGAACGGGACGGGCATCCGGTGGTGGATCGCGCCGATGCTGGCGAGGCCCAGCGCATCCGCTTCGTCGTCGGAGCGAATGTCGGTGTGCGGCCACATCTTCGTGATCGCGCTCGTGACGGCGGTCTTGTCCGCGTTCCCACGGCCGGTGATGAACTTCTTGAGCTTCGCCGGGGCGCACTCGGCGACGGGGATGCCCTGCTGGTAGGCGGCCATGATGCAGAGGTGCCAGAGGGCGGCGCGGTCCCACATCTGCCCGACTTGGGAGGCGAACGCGGGGCCTTCGACGACCACGAGGTCGGGTGCGCCGCCGCGGAGGGTGGCGGACAGGATCGCGTTGCGCAGGTGCATGAGTCGGTCGGTGCGCTGGGTGAGGGTGGCGCCCTTCTTGCCGGTGGAGGCGATGCGGGACAGGGTGACTCGGGGTTCGGTGTCTTCGACGTTGCCGAGCGCGCTGCTGTAGCCGGGTGCGGTGGTGATGCGGGCGACGCCGGTTCCGGTCAACGACAAATCCCAGCCGACGACGGTGGTCACGATGCGCCTCCGAGGGTTCCGGTGGCGGCGAACTGGATGAGGCAGGCGAGCACGGCGAACCCGGCGACGCCGGCGAGGCAGCAGGCCATCGTCTTGATCGCGAAGCGCACGTCGTCGTCGGCCTTGCGCCAGATGGTGATTCCGGCGGCGATGATGATGAGCGCGGCGAGGATGCCTGCGAGGACGCGGAGGACGATCACGATGCACGCTCCACGCGCCACGTCGGATGTGCTCGGCGGCTGTGCTTCTCGCCGTCGAACTGCACCTGGAGGTATTGGCCGATGAACCCGATGATCACGCCGGGCTTGCCGTCCACGGTGATCCGCTCTCCGCGCTTGTAGTTGACGCCGAACATGCGGCGGACGTCGGCGGCGCTCACTGGTCGTCCTCGTCGGTGGTGCCGGTGCCGTTGCAGGTGCCGCAGGGGGCGGAGCCGTGGGTGCCGTCGGGCGGGAGGGGGATGGAGCCTTCGCCGTTGCAGTCGGGGCACGGGTCGGCGGTGGCGTCGTGGATGTCGTCGAGTCGCGCGTACAGGTCCGCGTAGGCGCCGGGGGTCACCTCGATGGTGTTGTCCTGGTCGAGACCGAGTGCGGCGCTCTGCTCGCGGAGGAGCTGCTGAGCTTCGCGGGCGGCGTCCACGTCGCCGGTGAGTGCGCGTTTCATGACCTGCGTGAACCGGTCGGGTGCGCCGGGGTCGCCGGGGAGCGGGCCGAGGTGGACGGTGGTGTCGCGGGTGCTGTGGAGTTCGTAGTCGCGGACGGTCCAGTCGCGGCCGTTCCAGGTCGCGCGGATCGTGTCCTGTCGATGGCGGAGGAACAGTTGGGCGTTGGCGTCGTCGAAGCGGACCATCGCGAACAGGCCGTCGGCGCCGATGTGGGTGTCGGTGATGTTCCTGGTGCCGGTGCCCGCGTTGGCGGTGTGGAACCGGATGGCGGGCCGCGCGCCGTGGGCCAGTCGGTCGTTGGGGCCGCCGGGCATCGGCAGCACCTCGTCGACGCTCTCGCGGGTGGCGTGCGCGAGGGCGTCGCGGCGTGTGGTCGGCTCGGGCCGGGCGTAGATGAGCCCGGACGTGACGGTGCCGACGGGGCCGGTGAATGCGACTCCGCCGCCACCGGACCCGTCGGGGGTCGCGTCCTCGGGCACCTTCCACGCTCCGCGGCCGGGGCCGGCGACGGCGTGCGGGGCGTCGTGGCCGAGGGTCTTGATGCAGCGGTGACCGCCGAAGCTCGACGTGCACCGGTCGTTCTCGCGGGCGGGCTGGCCGTACTCGGGGACGGTGCCGAGGCCGACGCCGTCGGGGAGCTTGTACTCCTTGGGCGTCTCGTCGAGGGCTGCGGAGAGCGCACCGCGCATCGTGCTGAGCTTCGCGCCGAGGTGGGCGGCACTGTCTCCGGCGACGGGATGCGCGGGGTCGCCGCTGAACTCGTGGGTGGTGATGGTGCCGTCGGGGTGCTCGACGCCGATCCGGTCGCCCTTCGCGAGGTGAGGCCACGGCGCGGTCTTGCCGCTGAATGTGGTCTCGCCGCTGAACGGCGGGCGCCCGAGCACTTCGTCGACGCGCGGCGGCTTCGGGAGCGGCAGCACGTCGATGGTCGCGGACCTGTCGCCGAACGAGTACCCGGCCAGCGTCCACTCGCGGTCGAGCCACGCCACGAATACTTGCCCGCCGCCGTCTTCGAGGTAGTCCTGCGCCGTGAGCCAGACGCGGGCGATGTCGGCGTGCTTGTCGGCGAGTCGGATTCGGACGCTGTCGAAGGTGTCGGTGCGGATCTGGTCGCTGCTGTCGTTGAAGCTGCGGGTTCGGTGCGCCCACCCGATGACGTCGAGGTGGTCGGTGTGCTCGCGGTTCCACAGCCGCACCGGGGCCTCCGGCGGTGCGGTGCGCCGCGGCGCGGTGCGGCCCGCGTACGGGGCCGCGGGCGCGGGCTCGTCGATCGGGAACAGCGGCTTCCGATCCCCCACGGTGAAATCCCGGCCCACGAGCAGCGGCGCACCGTCGGCGACCAGCGGCCTGCCCTGGAGCCAGTCGCCGAGCGCCGCCCGCACCGCATCGGGCAGTAGCTGCCGCGCACCGGGCGTCATCGCGTTCAGCGGGTCGCCGACGCC
Source organism: Tsukamurella pseudospumae (assembly GCF_001575205.1). Classification (GTDB taxonomy): domain Bacteria; phylum Actinomycetota; class Actinomycetes; order Mycobacteriales; family Mycobacteriaceae; genus Tsukamurella; species Tsukamurella pseudospumae. The sequence goes on along the minus strand of NZ_LSRE01000002.1, from coordinate 78,418 downwards.
GGCCGGGGACGACCGGCGGACCGTCACGGTCCACTCGAGGTACTCCCCCGCCACGGTCTGCGTCACCCGCTGCACGGTGATCCGGTCACCGTTCGCGGCGGTCACTGGTCCGCTCCGTCCACCGGGTTGAGCGCGGCGTCCAGCACGGCGATCGCACGCGAGACGTGTTCGCTCGGGTCGTCGGCGAACGACGCTCGGTCGAGTTCGTCGAGGGCGACGCGGACGGCGGTGCGGATGACGGCGTTCTCGTGTCCGACGAGACCAGCGATCAGTTCGCGGGTCTGCGCCAGACGAGGGTGCTCGTTCCTGCCGCCTGTACGCGACGCTGAGCGATTTTCGGGGTCGGATGCGACCTCGGGTGTGGATTCGAGGTCTGCGAGCGTCTGAGGGCTCATCTGGGGTCTCCTGGGGATGGAATCGAAGCGCGATCGACGGATTAGTTTGAACTTTACCGTAGTTTTCACACGGAAGGCGAGACCACCGTCCCCGGCATCCGCACGACCTACCAGGGGTTCAGGTCGTCGATCTCGTTGACCATCGAGTCGAAGGTGATGCCGAGAACGACGGAGCCGCATTGAAGGCAGAACACGCGCTCGCGGTGGTGGGCGACTTGCTGGAAGGTGTCAGGGTCGCCGGAGTAGTGCTGTAGGCACATTCCGCTGGGCATGGTGGCGTTGCGGTGTGCGATGACCATGTCGGCGTCGTTGACCCAGTTGGAGCGATCCTGGTTGCAGGTGTGGCAGAGGGCGCGGAGGTTGCTCGGGTTGTCGCTTCCGCCGGCGCTCCAGGGGACGATGTGGTCGAGTTCGAGGCGGGTTCGGGATCCGCACCATTCGCAGCGGTAGTGGCAGCGGCGGAGCACTGTGAGCCGTGCGGCGTCGCTGATGGGTGCGCGTTCTTCGGTCTGGCTGGTGCGGATGACTTCGGCGCGCCGGGTGTCCATGAGGTCCACGAGGGGCTCGAGGATTTCGCGGAAGCTTTCGGGTTCGGTCATGGCGTCTCGTTTCGCTGCGGCTCGGCGCGGAGCGTCGGGGCCATCGGGTGGTGTGTGGCGAGCCGGGGAGGGCCGGGGGTGTGGGGGCGGGAGCCCCCGCGCGCGTTACCGGGCAGTGAGATTCCTACTCAGGGTGACCAGAGCATGTTCGTTAGTCCGTCCGTCCGTCCGTCCGTCGCGCGCGCGAGGCATTCGACGTGCATTGCTCGTAGCATATTAGTCCTGTTCGGAGCATTTTCCGAGCATCCGTTTAGCATCGGTTGAGCATCGGAAACGGACATGCTTGAGCATAAGAAACGGACATGCTCGAGCATTCCTGAGCATCGTTTGAGCATGTCCTATTCCTCCCCGATTTTGCTGTCCCGTTGCTTGGCCCAGCGGGTCTGTGCAGCCTTCCGCGCACGCTCAGAACGGGCCTTCGATTCCTCCGTGGACGCCTGCCGATCCGCCCACCCATGCGTGCTCCATCCGGCGGTCCCGTCGGCGACCCAGAGGCCGACTTCGACGAGGTTCCGCGCGTCAGCCCTCGACGCTCCGATGAGGCGAAGCGCGGACCTGGGAACGAACCCGTCGAGCTCGTGCTTCCCGGTGTAGGTGAGGCCGAAGAAGTACAGTGCGAGGGCTCGCCGGCCGGGCGCTGTGTCGTCGTCCTCGTCGAGTTCGAGCAGGCTGAGGATCTTCGGGTGGTCGAACACGTTCGTGTCCAGGCGGATCCACGGGAGACTCACGGTTGCTGCGCCTCCTGTCGGACGCGGGGTGAGAGGACGCGCCAGCGGTCCCCCGCGGGCTCGACGAGCCCGGCCTCAAGGAGGGTGCTGCGGTACTGGCCGCGGACACGCCTGAACGTAGCGTCGTCGATGGTGCCGTCCGGCGCGCCCTGCGCTTCGGAGTGCGCCGCGAGCACGATGTAGGCGTACCGAGCTCTGTGTGGAAGGGCGGTCACCTCGGGGCTTTCGACCACCCACGGGGTCAGCTTCATCGGTCGCTCCTCACTTGGCACTTTCGGCAGTCAGCCTATCGCTTCTCGGTGGACTAATTGCATTTGCTCCGCGTTTACTGTGTGTCACCAGAGCACCCCTTGTCCGACGTACTCCGGTTCGGCCGGCGCGACACGGGCATCCTCGAGGATCACGCCGAGACGGGTGAGCTCGGTGACGGCGGCGTCGACGAGGTTCGGGTCGGTGTTGGGGTAGAGGATCCAGCGCATGCACCAGCGGCACGGGTACGGGAAGTCCATGCCGACGTTGATGATCCCGCCTATTGCCTTCTCGATCGACGCGTACTTCGACCATGGGGTGCGGCAGATGCGGATCGTTCGGATGTAGCCGGTGCCGGTGCCGGGCGCGTGTCGCGCGGGCCGGGTCGGGTTGGCGCACCGGGCCATCGTGAACTGGTGGAAGAACGTCAGGTGGGAGTCGTCGATGACTCCGGGCGGGCCGGTGCGGACCCAGTCCGGGAGGGCGCGCGACCATGCCTGGAGCTCGGGGACGGTGGCCCGATGTGGCCGCCGGTCATCGCGCCGGCAACCCAGTACCCGTCGACGGGCTTCATCGTGGCGATCGCCGCGGCGGTCGGGTCGGCGACGAGCGCGACGGCCTCCGTGAAGCTGGAGAAGCACCGGAGCGCGGTGAGCTGGTCGGCCGTCAGCGGCGTCATGCTGCGGTCTCCATGGTGATGAGGGCGAGTTCGGTGAGGTAGGCGTTGATCGCGCTGCCGGAGCAGTGGAGCAGCCGGGCGGCCTGTGTGCGGGTGAGTTCGCCTTCGGCGGCGAGCTGGACGATGCGGGCGCGGTCGGCCGGGTTGGTGACGTGGACGAGGCACGGCTGCCGCAGCGGCCCGCGGTAGGCGGTGAGCGCGCGCTGCACGGCGAGCGGGTCGTGGTCGTCGGGGTCGCCGAGGCGGAGGCCCTTCGGCTGAGGCATGTTCAGTCCTTCGTGGTGGTGAGGTGCTGTGCGGGGATGTGCACGACCTCGTTGGTCATGAGGAGCACGGCGTAGAGGCCGTTCACGGGTCCGGCCTTGACGATCCCGAACACGGCGACGCCGGGTGCGGGCATGTGCTGGACCTGACCGGGGTCGAGGCGGAGGACGCGCACGACGGTGCCGATCCTGTGGTGGATCACGACGCCGCCCGGAGAACGGTCTGCGGGTCGACCTTGCCGCGGCCGGCGCGGTTGTAGGCCTCGACGATCACGCGGATCGTGCACTGCCAGTGCTGGCCGTCGTGGATCTTCCGCGACTCGACCGCCCGGGCGTGCACCTGAGTCGGTGTGAGCTCGGACAGTGCGTCGGCGAGACGTCCAGTGTCGGGTAGGGCCTCGGACCACAGGATCTCGAACAGCGCGCGGATGACGCCGTGCTTCAGCCCGGCCGAGTCGCCCGGCCACACGTCGCCGACGAACTCGAGCGTCCGCGCGAGGTACTGCGGGTCGACCCCGTAGCAGTATTCGAGCGCGGACAGGCACACGATGTAGTTCGACGCGCTGCCCTGCGCGACCTTGAGGCCGAAGCCTTCCGCGATCTGGTCGATGCCGGTGACGACGATGTCGCCTGCGGCGCGGCGGGCCTTCCAGCGGTCCCAGACGGTCAGCTTCTTGGTGGACTGGTCGATGTCGCGGAACAGAGCGGCTTCGTCGGCGACGGTGAGGCCGACGTGGACGTTCGCGGCGAGGTGAGTGGCGGCGCCAGAGTGCGACGCAGCGGCCCAGCGGTGCTGGCCGTTGATGATCGCGTACCGCGGGTGGTGCTCGGGGCCGCGGTCGGAGACGTCGAGGACGCCGACGAGGCGGCGGTCCCAGGCGCCGCCGATCCGGTGGGCGCGGCGCTCCTCGAGGTCGCGCTGGTAGCTGCGGTCGACGAACATTTCGGCGACAGGGACGGCGTCGACGTAGACGTCGTGGCTGGCTTCGGTGGTGGTCATCGGCGGGATCCGTTCTTGGCGTGGCGGGCGGCGTTGGTCTTGCGCCAGCGGTCGGCGTGGGGGCATGACGCGAAGTGGCTGCGGTAGAGGACGTTCCCGTCGGCGCGGGCTCCGGCGATCTGCCCGGGCCGCATCACGGTCGCGCGGACCGGGACGGGCTTGCCCGGCTCGTGCTCGATGCTCGGGTAGCGGGCCAGGAGGATGTTGCCGTTCGGGTGCGGGTCGGCGTCGACCATCATCGGGTGCCCGGACTTCAGCTCGGGGTTGGTGACAGTCCAGATGACGCGCGCGGAGCACGAGCGGCAGTTCACGATCCGGTACACGTTCTCGGCACGGGTCATGATCGGGTCGCCTCCGCCCGGGCCTCGTCGCGCTCGCGGGTGAGGCGGGTGATGGTGCCGCGCAACGGCGCGTTCGCCCGCTCCTCCTTCCGTGCGCGTCGCTCCGCATCGTCGACCCGGCCGTCCGCGAGGGACAGGACCACGTACTCGGCACCGAGGCCTGGCACGTCACTGAGGACGTGTGTGATGCGGCGGACCACGCCGGTGTAACCGACGTCCTCTCGGTGGAACTGGATGGTGTCGCCGGCCTGGAAGTCGCGGTCGTTGATCCGCACCTCTGCGGTCTTCTCGTGCGCGACGATGCGGTCCAGCCAGCGCCGCTCGATCTTCAGGTTGTGGATCATGCTGCACCCGGAACCGCGAGGAGGGGCAGGCCGCTGCCGAGGCGGAGGCCGGCGAGGACGCGGGCGCGGTGCTCGCGGTCCTCCGGGGTGTCGGTGAGCGGCAACCACGACGCGAGCGTGAGCATCACCTGCGCGGCGACGTTCGGCGTGCTGGCGCACAGCTGCTCGGCCATCGCGGCGACCGCGGTCAGGTCCGGGTTGCACTCGAGCTCGGACGCCAGCTCCACCGCGAGGGCGCCGACTTCGTCCGCGCTGGTGTACCCGGCGGTCATGCTGCACCGCCAGCGACCTGGCCGTCCTCGATGAGGATGCCGGGGCCGTCGACGCCGCGGTCCCGCACCGTCTCGACCCACACCTGGTAGCCGCGGTCGGCCGCCATCTCGCCGATCAGCGCGAGGTTGTCGGCGTCGAGGAGGCTCCCGTCGGCGATGCGGATCACGCGCACCGTCGGGTTCAGCGCCATCGCGATGGCGACGGACACGCGGAGCTGCTCGGCGGCGGACGCCTGCCCGAACGGCACGCCCTGGTAGGTGACGCCGCCGTCGTCGAACCCGAGGCCCTGCACGGGGAACTCGGCCGCCGCGAGGCCGTCGGCGCGCCGCCGGTCGAGGTCGGCGATCTCGTCGGTCTGCTCCTGCCAGTGCGCCCGCTCCAGCTCGAGCAGGTTGGCGACGCGGGCGCGGTCGGCGTTCGCCCGCACGCGGGCGTTCGTCGCGTCGATGGTCTCGACCTGCCGCTCGAGCGTCGGCACGGTGTTCTCGTCCGGCTCGGTCAGCGCGGACATCTCGGCGCTCCTGGCCTTCAGCTCGTCCTCGGCCTCCTCCAGATCCACTTTCAGCACGCGGACACGATGCGCGGCTTCCTCCACCGCGTCCGACGCCTCGTCCCACTCGCGCTCGGCGTGGCGGGCCTCGTTGATCCGCCCGAGCAGGTCCGCCGCCGACACCTCCTCGGCCGGGGCCGTGGGGTCGTGCGCGGGGAGCCCGTCGAGCTGCCCCTGGAGCTGCTTGACCGCGCGGCCCGTCTCCGTGCGCATCGCGAACACCGCGCCCCGCTCGTCGGCCAGCCGGTCAGGGTCAAACGGCAAGTCCACCAGCGCCAGGAGTTCGGCCTGCTGCGCCTTCGCGGGGAGCCCTGCGAACGCCAGCGGGTCGAACGAGAGGCTGCCGATGAGGTCGTCGAGCATCCGCTGCGGAGAGTTGTACTTCGCGCCGTCGGCGGACGTGACGGTGAGCGTGGTCTTCTCTCCGGCCCATGTGCGGGTGACGACGAGGCCACCGAGGTCGACGGACACGCGGGCGCGGTCCTCACCGTCGCGGATCGGGCGGCTGGTGTTGGTGCCCTTCGCGGCGGCGGTGTTCGCGAGCGCCGCCCAGATCGCGTCGATCACGCTGCTCTTGCCCTGGGCGTTGCGTCCGGCGATGGTGACCACATTCTGGTCAGGGTCGGGGGTGATCTCGACAGCGCGGAGGCGCTTGAAGTTCTCGGCTTCGAGATGGACGACGCGGAGCGGAGCCGCCTCGGTGATCGTGCTGGTCATGCTTGGGTCCTTCGGGATTGGAGTGGAACCGGGCGACGGCGCGGGCCGCTGGTGGGACTGCGCGCCGCCGCCCGGGTCGTGGGTGACGGCCGACCGTCAGGCGCCGTCGGAGAACATGCCCGCGGGCGCGCGGCCTTCGTCCTCGTGCTCGGGCAGCACGTCTGCGGCGGGCGGCGCGAAGTCCTCGTCGACGCCCTGGACGTAGTCGCCCAGCTCGGGGCGCGGCTCGGCGTCCTCGGGGTCGCCGAACAGCGTCGGATCCGTCGGCGCCTTCGCGGCCAGCGAACCGACCTCGGCCTCGACGACCTTGAGCTTCACGATCTTCTGGATGCCCTCGTTCGCGGTGGCCTTCTCCTCGTGCGCGGTGCACTCGACCGTGACGGTCATGACGCGCTTCTCGCCGATCTCCGGCGTGTACTCGAACTGGTCGCCCGGCTTCCCGCTGAACTGGTAGCGGGAGAACCCTGCGGCGGTCGCCGCGTCGTCGCCCTGCTGGTTGTGAACCTCGGCCATGATCTACTTCCCTTCGTTGAAAATTGCGTCGATCGCGGCCACGTCCTGATCGGTGAGGTCGTTGATCGTCTTGATGTCCCGCTCCGTCCAGGCGGTGAGCATGTCGCTCCAGTCCTTCGGCTCGTAGCCCTCGGACTCCAGCCGGGCCTTGACGGCCGCGATCTGCCGGGCCGTGGCCTTCTTCGGCGCCGCAGGCTGCTCCTCTGCGGGCGCGGGTTCAGGTGCCGTCTCCTCCGCGACCGGCTCCGGCTCCGGCTGGGCGGGGGCCGACTGCTCGGCCGGCGGGGTGGGCGCGAGCTCCTCGGCCACCGGGGCGGCGCCGAGCGCGGCCGCGAGACCCGCGACGCCGGGCGCGCCCACAGTGGTCTGGACGTACCGCGGCGCGGCCACGTCCTCCATTTCCTCACGGCTGTACGGCATCCCGAGGATCGCGTCGGGAGCGATCCGACGGCAGGCCTCCGCCGTCGCGCGGGCGTACAACATCGCCTCCGGCTCCGTCTTGTACTTCTGGTTCGACAGGTACCCGGCCTTCTGCGCGCGCTCGATCGTCCACACGGACTCCTCCCATGTGTCCGATCCGGCGCGCTGCGCCCGAACCACCACGCGGGTGTCGGACGACTCGACGGTCTCGACCTTGTGCCCGGCGCGGAGGGTGACGGCCTTCATCACCTTCGCGTAGGTGCTCGGGGTGCCGTGCACGACGAAGATGTTCTGCAGCGAGGCGATCGCGTCGAGACCCCACGTGGCGCCGGCCATGATCGCGACCGCGCCGTCCTCAGGCTTCCCGCGGAACGTCTGCGGGCAGATGCTCGTCCGGCAGATCCCGTCGGCGAGCTGGAACGCGACGGACATGGACTCGGCCTGCTCGCGCATCTTCTCCAGCGGCGACAGCGGCGCGGTGGTAACGAGCGGCGCCAGCGCGGGCGTATCCGCCTCGTACTTCTCGATGCTGGTCATGAGGTGGTGTTCTCCTTCTTGGTGGGATTGGGGATGATCGGGGTCTTGCGGGGCGCGTACAGGGACACGCCGCCATGGCTGTTCGGCTGCCGCCGAGCGACGGTGAGCGCGTTCCAGGTGGCGAGCCGTGCCCGGCCCATCGCGTCGAGCACGCGGGCCTTCGTGTGATCGGCACGTTTCTCCGCGGCCTTCAACGCGGCCAGGGCTTCGAGGTGGTCGAAAGCGAGCTGCTGGTCCAGCTCCACCTCGAGGTCCGGGTCGATATCGGGGTGCAGCTTCCGCAGCATCGGCAGCTCGCACACGTCCTCCGACAACGCCGGCGGCGTGAGCTCCGCGAGCGGGGTGCCGAGGTGCAGCGACTCCCAGAACTCGTACGCCTTCGCCGCCAGCGCGCGCCCCGTCTCCGCGTCGAACTCGATCCGGTACGGGGTCAGGTCGAGGTTCCGGCCGCCGAGCACCACGAGCCACGTCTCGTCGCAGTCGCCGAGGAGCATCTGCCATAGGCACTGCACCAGGTAGTTCACGGGCACCTGGTCGGTCCACGCGTCGCCGTACTTGTTCAGGCCGTCGCGGTCGGTCTTGTACTCCACGTAGATGCGGCGGCCGTCGGGGAGTTCGGCGAGCCCGTCGGGGTTCGCGGCCGCCCACGGCATGTCCGCGCGGGCGACGGTGTGCTCGCCACGCACCAGGCGCGCGCCGGGGTTGCGATCCAGCCACATCGCGGCGATCGCGGGCTCCAGGTGGTGCCCGTCCTCCATGATCTGCTCGGTCGGGTCCGGCGGCACGTCGCCGCGCATCTCGTGCCAGACCGCGCGCGACGACCTGGTGGGGTGCAGGCCGAGCGCGGCCGCGACCTTCGAGCCCGTCATGAGCTCGCGCCACCGCGCCGAGCCGGGCGCGATCAACGTCTCCCGCTCCGGGAGCACCGCCGCGGTCACGCTGCGACCCATCGCACGAACAGGAGACCGGCGCGGCGGGTCCACTCGACCGCGCCACCCGGGCCCTCACCGTGAAGATCCACCACGTCGAAGTCGCCAGGCCGAGCCACGTGCACACCGTCCACCTCGTCGCCAGGCCACTCCGCCCACACGCCCGGCTGCTCAGCCAAACCCGCCGCGTAGTCGAGGAAGTCCGGCACGAACAACGACTCAGGTAGCGCAGCCACGAACTTCGGGGCGATCACGGCTGCACCTCCAGCCGGTTGACCTCGCGGTGCACCTCGCGGTCACACGCCTTGCACAGGTCACCGTCCGGCGTCCACCGCCCGCACACCTCGCAGCACTCCCCCGACGGCGTCGGGAACGCCGGATCCTGCGGGGACCACACCAGGCCGTTCACGAGGGCACCGCCTCGCGCACGACGGGCGGCAGCAGCTCACGCAGAGGCCAGCCCGAGTCGATGTCCTCCCACGACTCGCCCCGGCCCTGCCGGTACGCGCGGAAGCTGTCCTGCCGCTTACGGTGCTGCGCTGCCTGCCACGCATGGAGCTGCTCGAACGTCAGCCCATGCAGGGCGCCGAACGGATCACCGTGTCGCTGCTCCGCAGCGCGGCGAGCCATCACCTGCGCGATCCGGCCAGCCGCTCGAGCATCCGCGTCAGCGGTGTGCGCGTCGACGAGGTCGACGCCGTAGACCTGCGCGGTCGCGGCGAGCTGCCGCGAGCCCTTGCGGTACTGGTCGATCGCGCGGTCGAGAACGTACGGGTCGACGATCCACTCGGGCACGGTGAACCCGACGCCGACGCGCTCACACTCCCGCGCGAGGACGGTCAGGTCGAAGCTGACGTTGAACCCGACGAGCGCACGCCCGTGCGTCGCGAGGTCGATCGCGTCGGCGATCTGCCGCAGGCCCGCCCGGTAGTCCATACCGTCGGCCTGCGCCTTCTCGGTGGTAACGCCGTGCACCTTCGCGGCGTCGTCGGGGATCGGGATGCCCGGGTCGAGGAGCCACGTCTGCGGCTGCTCGCCGGGGAGCATCACGCACGCGGTCACGATCCGTGCATCCGCTCCGACGCCGGTGGTCTCGGTATCGGCGGCCACCATGCGCCCGTCGTGCCAGGCGAAGGTCTCCGACCACGTCATCGCGCACCGCCGAACCGGCGACGAGCGCACACGGAGGGATGCCGGCGCCGGTCGGCCGCGATGCGGCGTTCGCGGGCATCGCGCACCGCGTCCGCGAGCTCGAGCACCGACAGGTACAGGATCGCGATCAACGCGATCACGCCGAGGATGGTGAGGCCGTTCATGCCGCCGCCTCTCCGACACGGAGCGCGGCGAGCCGATCCAGCGCGGCGGGCGGCAGGACCAGGTCGGCGATACCGTCGGCGGCGTTCAGCTCACGCTGCCGCTGCACCTGGTCGACCAGCGGCAACTCGGCGTGCCGCTCGGTGAGCTCGTCGGCGGTGAGACCGAACGCCGGGCTGGTGGGTGCGAGGATGATCACGCTGCATGTCCCTTGCTGGAGGTGTGGCGGCCGGCGGCGGGGCTGTTCTTGGCGGAGTGGCCCGCTGCCGGTTCCTGGTTGGCGAGGTGGGGGCCGAAGACTCGGCGGAGTACTGCGAGCTGCGCGGGGCTGTCGGGCGGCGGCCAGTCGCGTGTGAGTTCTTCGATGTAGGCGTCGAGCTCGGGATCGTCCTCGAACAGCTCGTCATCAGATAGCGTCATCACGCACCGCCACTGGGAAGGCCAAGCAGCTGCGGCTCGATGACGTTCCGCGCGATCGCGAGGAGCCTGATCTGCTCGGCGCCGAACGGCGTGACGTAGGTCGTGCACGCGGCGTGACCGTTCGTGTGCTCGGTGTCGTGGGTCTTCACGACAAACCAGCCCGCGGTCTTCGGGTTGGCATAGGGCTGACGCCGACGCGCTCCCTTGGAAATCAGGACCCTCTCCGTGTACAGGAGATTCCAGAGCGCGCGGTGCCCCGCTCCGATCAGGTTCGCGACCGAGTCAACGAGGTACACGCCCTTGCCATTGAGGAATGCGTCGAACGCGTCGGCCTTGCCCTGGTTGGATTCGGCGAGGGCCTTCATCCGTTCGGCACGATCGAACTCGTCGGCCGCGAGGCGCAGGGCCTCGCTCATCGTCCGCGGCATGATCGGCCCGGCGGCCAGACGCTCACGCAGTTCGAAGAACGCTGCGATGAGCCGCTTCTTGAAGGCGCGGACACGGTCGTTGTTCCGCATGTAGGTGATGAGCAACGCCGACTGCGGCTCGTTCAGCACCGCGATCTCGCGGGACTGGACGCCGCCAGCGGTCTCGAAGGGTCGGATCTCAAATGCAACCCCTCCGAACTCCTGCAGGTCGGCCAAGTTGTTGCGGACGAGTCGGATCACCGATGCGTGAGCGTTGTCGGTTCCCTCGGCGATCGCGAGGGAAGTGGTGACGGCCTCGCCGTCGATCAGGGTGACGAGCTCGTTCATGCCGACGCCGCCTCAGGCGAAGCGACGGTCGGGGTCGTGCGGGGCGCGTAGTCGGTGGTGATCGAGCCCTCGGGTACACCGAGCGCACGCTCCAGAGCGTTGAGGAACTCCTTGCTCGCGCCTCGGTGGCCGTTCTCGATCGCGCTGAGAGTCCCGCGAGCTGGGGCTTCCCCGAACTCCGCCATGCGTTCGGCAACGTCGTCGAGCGTCAGCTTCGCAGCAATGCGGAGGATCTTGATCGAGACATGGGGCGGTGTGCGGCGGGGGCGGGATGGTCCGTAGCGCCGATACCCCTCAGCCTTGTTCTGCTTCGTCATAGCACGACGCTAGCACGTTTAACCTCGTTGGCAATCAGTCTCCGCATGCCTCCAGCAAGTTTCGGCAAACTTGCGGAGCTGGGAAAACACAATGGTGTGATTGCTACCGCGAGTGAATTACGATGGTGATGTTTGCCAAACCGGAGCAAGGTTTGCCAAAAAATTCTGAGAGAGTTGGGGCATGACCAAACCGCACGAAGGTGTCGCGCGACTCGCCGGCGCCGTCAAGGCACGTCGAGGCGCGCTGGGCCTAAGTCAGCTCGACGTCGCCGCGGCGGGCGGCCCGTCCGACACCACGCAGTCCAAGATCGAGCTCACTCTTGCCACCAAGGTCGGCCCGCGAACGCTCGCGAAGTACGACAACGCTCTCCAATGGCCCGCTGGCCGGGCTGCCGCGATCTTCAGCGGCGAGCTCGATGGACACGGCCTGGCCTCACTGATCCCTGTCGGGATCGACCACGACGAGGACTCGCTGACTCTCCCCTCCTCCAAGATCAACCCGGGGTACATCCAGCAGGCAGCGCGAGTCGCTAGGCCGACGCGGGAGTACCGACTCCTGACGGCGAACCTGGACCTGGCGGAGAAGATTCTCGACCACGCCGAAGCGGCGGTTGAGCCATGGTCAAAGGCCGGAGTCCGATCCCAGATGCCGTACATCGGAGACCTGCTCGACTCGGTCGCCCGATATTCCGACATCGTGAGCGGGCCCGAGTTCGAGTCGGTCCAGGGACGTGTTCGGCAGGACTCCGAGCGGTACGCCACCCAAAGACTCCGACTCGGCATGTCGCTCGGCATCGAAGGGACGGGGATGGGCGTCCGCATAGCCCTCGGTGACGACTGGGAATCGAGAATCGACTGGCCCCAGCTTGAGCAGTTCGAGGACGTCCGCAGAGCGATCGGCGAGCTCGAGGAAGCCGCGCGTGACCGCCACGGCGACGACGTTCACCTGGACTCGGCGAACTTCTTCAACAACGTGTTCAGCCGCTGGCTGCGAGCCCGCGGTGTCCTGGACGCCGATCAGGCTGACTTCGAGTTGGCCGCCCGCGACCTCGGCGACGAGCCGGTCGGCCGGAAGATCCGACGCCGGCAGGACGAGGCCAGCGAGCTGCCCGATCCGGAGGGACCGGAGGGCGGGGCGTGACCGCAACCGCCTGGGCCGGGATCGGAGCGGTCACCGCAGCGTTCCTGACCCAGCTCGTCACCATCTGGCTCTCCCGACCATCACGAACCCGACACGGCCAGATGGAAGCGGTGAAACTAGACCTCGAGGTCGCTGAGCTTCTCGACGAGCAGGATCCCCTCCGAACGTGGCTTACTCACTACGCGCGGATGCGCATCATCGGCATCGGAATGTCCGAAACGCGCGACAGATATGACCGCGTCGTCAAGACGATGATCGCGTCCCAGGCTGCGGTAGTTGTGACGTCAGCAATTACGATCGGTATGGCCTGCTATTACGGCCTTCAGCATGCATCAGGCGTTGACTGGCTACCGTATCTCGGGCTTATCGCGATCGTTGGCGCCGCAGGCCTGATGAATGCTTCGCAACTTCGGGACACGCTCAAGCGCAGAGGACCGTACGCACGTGGCTTCGACGACATGTCCGCCAGATCTGTCGGCCCGTACGTCACGCGACTCCGGAAGGACCTCAAGGCTCCAGAGATTCAGGGCTACAAGAACGAATGACACCGGTGTAGTTCCTGGTCAGGGCGTTTTCTGTCGGTCCGTACGTGTACAACATCGGGCATGACGATCGAACGAGGAACCTGGCACCCGTGGAGGGAGGCCCGCGCCCGGAACTGGCTGGAGATCCGCTTCGGGGACGTCGGGCACGCCACCCTCGCCGGGTGCATCAACGGGCGGCGGATACAGCTGGCCGACGACCTCACCCAGGCCGAGCGGCGGTGCACCCTCGCGCACGAGCTCGTCCACGACGAGCGCCGCGTGTACCCCCGCGACCCCGTCCTGCGGGCCCGCGAGGAGACCACGGTGCACGAGATCGCTGCCCGGCGACTCATCGAGCTGCAGGACCTCGTCGACGTGCTCCGCTGGGCCCGGCACGCCACCGAGGTAGCCGACGAGCTGTGGGTCGACGTGCCGACGCTCCTCGCCCGCGTCCGCGCACTCACCGACGACGAACGGGCATGGGTCGATGCCCGGGTCGAGGACCGACCATGCTGAGCGACCAGCAACGCGCGATCCTCGACTTCGAGACCGCGGCAACGTGGTGGCGCACCGCCGGCGCGAAGGAGAACCAGATCCGCGACCGGTTCGGAATCACGAGTACCCGCTACTACCAGGTCCTCAACCCGCGCTCTGGACGACCCCGAAGCGGTGGCCTACGCGCCTGCCACCGTCGCGCGGCTGCGGAGGGCCCGCGGGGGCCGCTAGGCCGGATGGATCTCGACGTCCTCGCGGCGGAAGCCCGCCACGCCGCGGGACTGCGTCGGCATCACGCGCACCGTCACCATTGAACGGATCACCTCGCGCCGCTCGACCACCGTCAACACCGTCCAGTCCTCGGGGTTCTCGGCGAGCCGGCCGATCAGCGGCGACCGATATGACGCGCGGGCTCGAGCGAGCGCCGCGTCGATCTGCGGCTGCAGTTTCTGCTCGATCGCGGCGAGCGCGCGCGGCGACGGGCCGCCCGGCTCAGCCGCCGCGACGGTGAACTCGTCCAGACGGTCCTGCAGTTCCTGCGCCTCCCTCCTCGCCGCTGCCGCTGCTGCGCCACCGTCGTCAGCCAGCTGTGCCCGGTCGATCGTCCGGATCCGGGCCAGCGTCGCCCGCACGACGGCCTTCTCGAGAGGCTTCGCCTGCCGCCTCACATGCAGCCCGTCGCTGCACACGTACGCCGGTGGCGCGCTGATCTTCTGCGCCGATGGCGGCCAGTAGTGCCGCATCCCCGCGCCGCACACGCCGCACCTCGCGATGCCCGCCAGCAGGTGCCGCACAGGCACGCCGCCACCGCCGCTCGCACGCCGGGCCGGGTCGGCGAACGCCGCGATGATCTGGTCCCGCTGCTCCGGCGACCACAGCGCCGGCCAGTTCGCCTCACCCACAACCTTCCCCTGATGCACACGCAGGCCCGCATACGAGGCGAGGTGGAGCCGGTCGCGCATCTGCCGGTGCGTGCCCGTCACTCCTTGCTCGTTCGCCCAACGGGTCACCTCCCGCAGTGTCTCGCCCTCGAGGATCCGGCGGGCAGCCTCCTGCATCACCGGCGCGACCTCGTCGGGCTCCCACGTGACCGTGCGGCCCGTGCGCGGATCACGCACCGGCCGGTAGCCCGGTGGGGTCTTCCCCGACGGCCGGCCCTCCGCCGCTGCCGACCGCTTCCCACGAAGCACACGGGCGCGGATCTGCTCGGCCTCCTTCTCCGCGAGCAGCGCGTCGAGACCAGTACCGAACCGGTCGTCGCCGTCGGACAGGTCGAAGACGCGGCCGTTGTAGGCCCACTTCACGCCGCGGTCCGCGCACAGGTTCCGCAGCTCCACGTAGGCAGCGAGGTCGCGTTGCGCTCGGCTGGCCTCCCACGTGACGAGGACGTCGCCCGGCCGCAGGATCTCCTTCAGCTCGCGGTACGCGGGCCGGTCCTTCCCGCTGTAGCGGCTGGCGCCGATGTCGTTGTCGGTGAGGACGCGGGTCACGTTCCAGCCCTGACGATCGCAGAACTCGCGGCACTCCCGCTCCTGCTCCTGCACGGACCGCGTCCCGTGATCCTGTGACACCCGCGCGTAGATCACCGCTTCCATGCTGGTCATCATATCTGAACCTATTCATGCACTTGCCTGAGGCGGGCGACCCCGTGCAGATCTCCTCGATCCGCACCGACAACATCGGCCAGCAGTTCCACGGCTTCTTCCGCCCGACGGGGTAGCGATGATCTCCACGACGCTGTGGCTGACGGCGGCACCGTTCATCGCCGCCGCTCTGGCGCTGACCGGCGTCTCCTTCGCGACCCGGCAGAAGGAGGTTCCGAGCGCCGCGCCGAGTGGTGGCGGCGGATGGCGTGGGCGGTGGAGCGCACCGCCGACGAGGACGCCTACACCTCACGAATCGGCGCGGCGACGGTCGAGGCGCTCCTGACCTCGGATCTGGCGACGGGCGACCGAACGGGAAGTCATCGGGGCGATCACGCTGGCGGACCTGTCGCACGGGGAGGATACTGAGAGTGAGCCGGAGCACGAGTGAGGACGCGCGTTCATGACGGAGAAGCAGCGCTGGGTGTACACCCCCGAGGGGCAGTTGAAGCTCGCGCAGATCGCCGCGAAAGCGGCGCTGCTGAACGGCCGCAAGCCCGATCCGCGCGCACTGAAGGTGCTCAGGAAGCACTCCGATCCTCTGGCCGACGCCGAACCGGCGTAGTGCACTACGCTGGGCGCCATGGCGTCTGACATCGTCCCGATCGAGCTCGGCCTCACCGACGGCCCGGTGTACACCCTGTGGGCACCGCGGTGGCGTGACGGGGAGGACGAATGGGAGGCCTTCCTGGGCCTCGACGAGGATCTGTACGGCTTCACGTCGGTCGCGGAGCTCGTCGCCTTCGTGCGCAGTGACAAGCCGAACGACCTCGACGACCACCCGGCATGGGAGGCGCTCACCACGCTCCCCGCAGAGGCCTTCGTGCCGCGCGACGACCGCAGCTTCGACGTGATCTCCGTGCCCGAACTGGCCGCCGAGGAGCCCACCCCCGAGGTGATCGCCGAACTCGAGGACACCCTCGAGATCGTCGGCCTCATCGGCGAGGTGTGCGAGCTGATCGACGTCACCAAGTTCTTCAACGGCAACCCCGTGCTGGGCACCGTGCGCATCGGCACCCGCAACTTCGAGGGCCGTGAGGGCGCGGAGATGTGGCACAAGGTGGGCCAGATCATCAGCCGCAAGTGGGACGACGTGATCGACGCGATCGAGGGCGTCGTCAGTGCCCCGAAGGTGTCGGCCACGCTGACCGAGGCGGCTGAGGAGGAGCTCGCGGCCGCCGAGGAGAAGGCCGCCGCGCTGGCCGCCGACACCGAGGACCTCGATGACGACCTCGACGACGTGCCCGGTCTCGACACCGACGACCTCGATGAGGACGACGACGAGTTCGACGAGGACGACGCGGCGGACGACGAGGCCGTGGACGCCGTCGAGGACGACGAGGAGTTCGAGGACGACGACTCGTTCTGGGGCCGGGTCGGCATCGACCCGATCAAGATCATCACCTCGACCGGCGAGTACTACACGCTGCGCTGCTACCTGGACGACAATCCGATCTTCTTGGGCCGCAAGGGCAAGATCTTCGCCTTCGACTCCGAGGGTGCGCTGGCCCGGTACCTCGCGGACGACAACGACACCGACCTGTCCACCGTGTCCACGTACCAGGAGGTCCAGGTCGCGGCCACCGACGGTTCGCTGGAGGTCGAGGTGTACGACGACAACGTCTACGTGCTCCCCGGCATCAGCGAGGACATCGCCGACGGCCCTCGCCGCATCGACCGCGACCAGCTGGACCTCGCGGTCGAGCTGCTGCTGGACTCCGCCGACTTCGCCGACGACGCGTCAGTGCGGGAGGCCCTGCGCCCGACGACGCCGCTCGGCTTCTTCGTCTCCTACGCGCTCGACCCGCAGCCGCGCCGGCTGGCACCGTCGGGCCCGTTCGACAACGAGGTTGAGGCCTGGCGGGCCCTCGAGCACGACTTCGAGGACCGCCTCACCTCCAAGTGACTCGGCGGCTCAGCCGATCAGCACGGCGAAGCCGGGCTTGATCGTCTCGTCGATGATCGCCAGCCGCTCGTCGAAGGGCAGGAACGCCGACTTCATGGCGTTGATCGTGAAGCGCTGCAGATCGGTCCAGCCGTAGCCGAAGGTCTCCACCAGCTTGAGCATCTCCTTGCTCATGGTGGTGTCGCTCATGAGCCGGTTGTCCGTGTTCACCGTGACGCGGAAACGCAGCTGCGCCAACAGGTTGAAGGGGTGCTCCTCGAGCGACGCGACGGCTCCGGTCTGGACGTTGGAGCTCGGGCACATCTCCAACGGGATGCGGGCGTCGCGCACGCGCGCGGCGACGCGGCCGAGCCGCGCACCGGCGAAGTCGGCGGATCCGGGCTCCACGCCGTCGATGTCGTCGACGATGCGCACGCCGTGCCCCAACCGGTCGCAGCCGCAGAAGGCCAACGCCTCGTGGATGGACGGCAGGCCGAAGGCCTCCCCTGCGTGAATCGTGAAGGGCGCCGAGTGATCCCGCATGTACTCGAAGGCGTCCAGGTGCCTGCTGGGCGGGAAGCCGGCCTCGGCGCCCGCGATGTCGAAGCCGACGGCGCCGCGGTCGCGCCAGCGCACCGTCAGCTCCGCGATCTCCCGCGAGCGCGCCGCGTGCCGCATGGCGGTCACCAGGCAGCGCACGACGATCGGACGCCCGGCGGTGCGCGCCGCGGACTCGCCCGAGGCGAAGCCGGCCAGCACGGCCTCCATCACCTCGTCGAGCGAGAGCCCGCGCTGCAGGTGCTGCTCGGGCGCGAACCGCACCTCCGCGTACACCACGCCGTCGGCGGCCAGATCCTCGGCGCACTCGCGCGCCACCCGGGCCAGCGCCTCAGGTGTCTGCATCACGCCCACGGTGTGCTCGAAGGTCTCGAGGTACTTCACGAGCGAGCCGGAGTCCGCGGCGTCGCGGAACCACGCGGCCAGCTCGGGCTCGGTGGTGGCGGGCAGGTTCGCGTAACCGGTCTCCGCGGCCAGCTCGAGGACGGTGGCGGGCCGCAGCCCTCCGTCGAGGTGGTCGTGCAGTAGCACCTTGGGTGCGCGCTTCAGGGAGGCCAGGTCGATGGGGGTGGGTCCAACGGGATTCGCCATAGGGCAACGCTACCGGCTACCCGCGCGTAACACCCCGGCGACGCTAGCGCTCCGTGAGATAGGTGAGGATCGCGCGGACGCGGCGGTTCCCCTCCTCGGGCGGCAGGTCGAGCTTGGCGAAGATGTTGGCCACGTGCTTGGCCACGGCGGCGTCCGAGACTACCAGCGCCGCAGCGATGTCGGAGTTGCTTCGTCCCTCCGCCATCAGCGCCAGAACCTCCCCCTCCCGGGGCGTGAGCCGATCGAGCACCGTCGGGGTGAACAGCTTGGAGACGACCTCCGGGTCGACCACCACTCCCCCGGACGCGACGGTGTCGAGGGCGCGCAGGAAGTCGTCGACCCGCCCCACCCGCTCCTTGAGCAGATAGCCCACGCCGCCACCGGAGTCGAGGAGTCGTCGGGCGTACGCGGCGGCCACGTACTGCGAGAGCACCAGCACCGGCAGGCCCGCCCGCGACGACCGCAGCTCGAGCGCGGCCCGCAGACCGTCGTCCCCGTGCCCGGGCGGCATCCGCACGTCCGTCACAACCAGGTCGACGGTGCCCGGGTCGATCGCCCGGAGCGCATCGGCGTCGCCGAGCAGGCCGACCACCTCGTGGCCGGCCCGTTCGACGATCCGCTGCAGCCCCTCGGCGAGCAGGACGGCATCTTCGGCGATCACGATCCGCACTACTTCCATCCGCCTTCCGTCCGCACGTGCCCTCTCCTCGGCTCACACGATGCGCATCGTCCCCATGCCGCCCTCAGACCCCACGTGCCCTCTCCTCAGCTCCTATTATCCGCATCCGAGGCAGATTACGACACGGCCCTCGCCCAATAGAGCGTGGTGGGCCCTCCGGGCGGGCTGAGCACCGTCAGCGTCGCGCCGATCGCCTCGGCCCGCTCGATGAGCCCCGCCAGGCCGGTCCCGCGCGCCGGGTCGGCGCCACCGGCACCGTCGTCCATGACGGTCATCGAGACGCCCAGGACACCCGCCGCGAAGGTGATCCACACCTGCCGCGCGCCGCCGTGCTTGATCGCGTTGGTCACGGCCTCGCTGGCGGTGTAGTACATCGCCTGCTCGATCTCGGCGGGCAGCCTGCGTCCGGGCTCCCACCCCTCGCCGGCGTGCACGTCGACCCGGATCGCCCCACCGAGCTCGGTGCAGGCGGCCTCGACCCCGGCATCGTCGAGCACCTGCGGATGGACCCCGCGGACGGTGTCCCGCAGGCCCGCCATCGCGCGTTCGAGCCGGGCCTGTGCCTCGGCCACCTGGGCGCGCACGTCCTCGGACGACTCCGCGGACAGGCTCTGCTGCAACTCGCCGAGCTGCAGCGACAGGCTCGCCAGATCCTGCTGCGGTCCGTCGTGCAGATTGCGCTCAATGCGGCGGCGCTCGCCCTCGAAGGAGTCCACCAGCACGCCGCGCGAGGTCTCCAGCGCGTTCACGCGGCGCTGCAGCTCCTCCTCGGTGGGGCCGAGCAACAGACGTGCGGTGGCGGCCTGCGTCACGGAGACCGCGTAGGTGACGTAGAGCCCGACGGCGCAGATCGCGAGACCGACGATCGCCCAGACGGTCTGGCTGATGAAGCCCTCGACACGGGTGCCCATGACGTTGATGTCGTCGGCGAGCAACGGCCCGAACACCAGCCCCAGCCCCAGGATCCAGCCGACCGCCGCGCCGAAGAACACGATCGGCGTGAGCACCGCCAACAGCAGCGAGTACGCGACCTCCCGCCACGTCGCCCGCTCCCCGATCCGAGCGCCCGCGCGGGTCGAGAGGTTCCCGGTCACGGGCGGATGCGGATCGCCGATCGCCGGCGCGTCGAGCCACGTGACGCGCAGCCGCTCCAGCTTCGCCAGCCCGTAGGACCACGCCGGCGCGAAGGGCAGCAGCACGATGACGGCGTAGAGGAAGAACACCACCCAGCCGACGAGCATCGACACCGTGAAGTAGGCCAGCCCACGCCACGGCGCGGACGTGGTGAGGAAGCGAAGGGGCTCGCGCAGCGGCGCGGCGAGCGATGCGGTCGGCTGCGCTCGGCGCGCCGGGGACGAGGTCACATGGTCGATCATGCCGTAGACGCTAGGGCCGCGGCCCCGCCCGAGTCGCTGGCGCGGACGGGAGGATCCGGGGTGGTGCCAGCACTACCCCGCGCGGGGTTAGCGTGATCTCATGCGCATCGCGATCCTCGACGACTACCAGGACGTCTCCCGCCGGTTCGGCGACTTCTCCGGGCTCGACGTCACCGTGTTCACCGAGCCGCTCACCGACGTGGCCGGGCAGCTCGCCGGGTTCGACGGGGTCGTGGCGATGCGTGAACGCACCCGCTTCCAGGCGGAGGTGCTGCGGTCCCTCCCGGACCTGCGGCTCCTGGTGTCGACGGGGCGCCGCAACGCCGCCATCGACCTCGCCGCGGCATCCGAGCTGGGGATCACGGTGTGCCACACCGGCTATCGGCCCGCCGCGGCCGCCGAGCACACCTGGGCGCTGATTCTCGGAGCGCTGCGGCACATCCCCGAGGAGGACGCGAACATCCGGGCCGGGCGCTGGCAGAGCACCGTCGGGAAGGAACTGCACGAGAGCACGATCGGCATCGTCGGACTGGGCGGGCTCGGGCGCCGCGTGGCGCGCGTGGCGACCGCCTTCCGTATGGAGGTGATCGCCTGGTCCAGCAACATCGACGCCGACCGCGCGGCCGAGGTGGGGGCGACGGTCGTGAGCAAGGAGGAACTGTTCGAACGTTCCGACGTGGTCACGATCCACTACGTGCTCTCCGAGCGCTCGCGCGGCATCGTCGGCGCCGCCGACATCGCCCGGATGCGGCCGGGTGCACTCCTCGTCAACACCTCCCGCGCGGGCGTGCTGGACACACCGGCCGCGGCCGCCGCCGCGCGCCGCGGCGACATCCGGCTGGCGCTCGACGTGTTCGACACCGAGCCCCTGCCCGCCGACGATCCGCTGCGGGACCTGCCGAACTCGGTGCTCACCGGGCACGTCGGCTACGTCACCGAGCAGCAGTACCGCGCCTTCTACACCGACGCGGCCGAGGACGTCCGTGCCTACCTCGCGGGCGCCCCCGTCCGCGTCATGAATCCGCCCGGGGCCTGATCACTCGGCCGTCACGCGGTCCAGCACCAGGGAGCCGCGCGGCGTCGCCGATCCGCCGATGGTCGCGGCACCGTCGAGCGCGGCGAGCGCACCGTCGAACTTCTCCGGGGTGTCGGTGTGCAGGGTGAACAGGGGCTCGCCCGCGCGCACCTCGTCACCGAGCCCGGCGTGCCAGGTGACGCCCGCTCCCGCCTGCACCGGCTCGCCCTGCCGCTCGCGCCCCGCGCCGAGGCGCCAGGCCGCGATGCCGACGCCCATCGCGTCCAGGCCGGTCAACACGCCGGACTCCGGCGCGGCGACGGTCCGTGTGTGCGTCGCGACGGGCAGCGCCGCGTCCGGGTCGCCGCCCTGCGCCGCGATCATCGCGCGCCAACTGTCCATCGCGCGACCGTTCGCGAGGTGCTCGGCCGGGTCGGCGTCGACGCCCGCCAGCGCGAGCATCTCGCGGGCGAGCGCCAGCGTCAGTTCCACGACGTCCGACGGTCCGCCGCCCGCGAGGACCTCGAGCGACTCCGCGACCTCGAGAGCATTGCCCGCACTGCGACCGAGCGGCGTGGACATGTCGGTGAGCAGCGCGACGGTCCGCACGCCCGAGTCGTGGCCCAGCGCGACCATCGTCTCCGCGAGCTCGCGCGCCTGCTCGCGCGTCTTCATGAACGCGCCCTTGCCGACCTTGACGTCGAGCACGAGCGATGCCGTGCCCTCGGCGATCTTCTTGCTCATGATCGAGCTGGCGATGAGCGGGATCGCCTCGACGGTGCTGGTGACATCGCGGAGCGCGTAGAGCTTCTTGTCGGCGGGCGCGAGTCCGGATCCGGCGGCGCAGATGACGCCGCCGACCTTCTCCAGCTGGTCGAACATCTCCGCGTTGGACAGGTCCGCACGCCAGCCGGGAACGGCCTCGAGCTTGTCCAGCGTGCCGCCGGTGTGGCCGAGGCCGCGACCCGACAGCTGCGGGACCGCGACCCCGTAGGACGCGACCAGCGGAGTGAGCGGAAGTGTGATCTTGTCGCCGACGCCGCCGGTGGAGTGCTTGTCGGTCGTCGCCAACGGGGCACCGTCGCGGCGCAGGCCCGAGAAGTCCATCCGCTCGCCGGTGCCGATCATCGCGGCGGTCCAGCGGGCGATCTCACGGCGGTCCATCCCGTTGAGGAAGATCGCCATCGCGAGCGCGGACATCTGGTAGTCGGCCACCACTCCCGTCGTGAACCCGTTGATCACCCAGTCGATCTGGCCGTCGGACAGCATCCTGCCGTCGCGTTTGGCGGCGATGATGGAGACGGCGTCGTACACCTCGGTCATCGTGCTACCTCTTCCATGTCGTCGGGCCCGAAGGCGTCGGGCAGGAGCCGGCTCAGCGGCATCGGGCCGGAGCGGTGATCGATGAGCAGGTCGCCGCCGCCGTGTTCGTGGAGCAGTTGGCGGCACCTCCCGCACGGGAGCAGGACGTCCCCGTTCGCGTTGGCGCAGGAGAAGGCGACGAGCCGTCCGCCGCCCGTCGTACGGAGCGCGCCGACGAGTCCGCACTCGGCGCAGAGGGTCAGGCCGTATGAGACATTCTCCACATTGCAGCCAGTCACCACACGCCCGTCGTCGACCAGTGCGGCCGCCCCGACGGGATAGTTCGAATAGGGCGCGTAAGCGTTCCCCATGGCCTTGACGGCGCTGCGCCGCAAGACCTCCCAGTCGATATCGGGCACTGCGTACCACTCCCTTCCGAGGCCTTGTTGATTCCTCATCAATTACGGTCAGGCAAACCTAACTAAATCTGTTCGGCCCCAATGGATCGGGACCGTGGTTTCGATTCCACATTCCCGTGGGTTTAAGGTCAAGGCGTGGGTTCAGGTATACGTCGCGACTGACGCCGGTGCGAGGGCTCGATACCCCTCCGTCGACCGATCTCCCGTCGTATCCAACAACGATGTCGAAGGCAGGGCTCGATGAGCAGTACTACCGAGGTGGCGGCCGCCGAGGAGCCGCGCCGCGTCTCCCTCTACAAGGGCGATCCGGGCATGTTGAACTGGGTGCTGCACCGCATCAGCGGCGTCACCATCTTCTTCTTCTTGTTCGTCCACGTGCTCGACACCGCGGTGATCCGCGTCGACCCCACGGCCTACGACAAGGTCATCGAGACCTACAAGACCCCGATCATCGGCCTGCTCGAGATCGGTCTCGTCATGGCCATCCTGTTCCACGCCCTCAACGGCGTCCGGGTGATCCTCGTCGATTTCTGGAGCAAGGGCGTCCAGTATCAGAAGGCGATGTCCATCGTGGTGTGGACCGTCTTCCTGCTCACCGGCGCCGCAATGGCCGCGCGCCTGCTCTACATCATGATCTCGCACGGGTAGGGGCAACGACAGATGACTACAGCGAACGAACCCAAGCTCGCCAAGACCCTCATGAAGCAGTACGACCGCCCCGCATCGCTCGACGCGCCGCGCTCGCCGCACCGCCCCGCGGGCAACAACTTCGAGAAGTGGGCGTGGCTGTTCATGCGCTTCTCGGGCGTGGCCCTGCTCGTGCTCGTCTTCGGGCACGTCTTCATCATGCTGGCCATCGACAACGGCGTGCACCGCATCGATGCGGCCTTCGTCGCGAAGCGGTGGGCCAGCCCCTACTGGCAGGTCTGGGACATCACGATGCTGTGGCTCGCACAGCTGCACGGCGGCAACGGCCTCCGCGTGATCATCGACGACTACGCCCGCAAGGACCGCACCCGGTTCTGGCTCAAGACGCTGCTGGCTCTGTCGATGATCCTCGTGGTCGTCCTCGGCACCTACGCGCTGCTCACCTTCAATACGGCTACCAACTAGCGCGCGAGAGGACTCACCCGCATCATGCAGGAACATCGTTACGACGTGGTGATCATCGGTGCCGGCGGCGCCGGTATGCGCGCGGCCATCGAGGCCGGCCCCCGCGCCCGCACCGCGGTGCTCACGAAGCTCTACCCCACCCGTTCCCACACCGGCGCGGCGCAGGGCGGCATGTGCGCCTCCCTCGCCAACGTCGAGGAGGACAACTGGGAGTGGCACACCTTCGACACGGTCAAGGGCGGCGACTACATCGTCGACCAGGACGCCGCGGAGATCATGGCCAAGGAGGCCATCGACGCGGTGCTCGACCTGGAGAAGATGGGCCTGCCCTTCAACCGCACGCCCGAGGGCAAGATCGACCAGCGCCGGTTCGGCGGCCACACGCGCGATCACGGTAAGGCGCCCGTGCGCCGCGCCTGCTACGCCGCGGACCGCACCGGTCACATGATCCTGCAGACCCTGTATCAGAACTGCGTCAAGCACGACGTGGAGTTCTACAACGAGTTCTACGTGCTCGACATCGCGCTGACGGAGACCGAGGACGGCCCCGTCGCCACCGGCGCCGTCGCGTACGAGCTCGCCACCGGCGAGCTGCACGTCTTCCACGCCAAGGCGATCATCTTCGCCACCGGCGGCTCGGGGCGCATGTACAAGACCACGTCGAACGCGCACACCCTGACCGGCGACGGCATGGGCATCGTCTTCCGCAAGGGCCTGCCCCTCGAGGACATGGAGTTCCACCAGTTCCATCCGACGGGCCTCGCGGGCCTGGGCATCCTCATCACCGAGGGCGTGCGCGGCGAGGGCGGCATCCTCCGCAACGCCGACGGTGAGCGGTTCATGGAGCGCTACGCCCCCACCATCAAGGACCTCGCTCCGCGCGACATCGTCGCCCGCTCGATGGTGCTCGAGGTGCTCGAGGGCCGCGGCGCCGGCCCGAACAAGGACTACGTGCTCCTGGATGTCACGCACATCCCGGAAGAGACCCTGATGGCCAAGCTGCCGGACATCATGGAGTTCTCGCGCACCTACCTCGGCGTCGACCCCGTCACCGAGCTGGTGCCCGTGTACCCCACCTGCCACTACGTGATGGGCGGCATCCCCACCAACATCCACGGTGAGGTGCTGCGCGACAACGACCACGTCGTCCCCGGCCTGTACGCCGCGGGCGAGTGCGCGTGCGTGTCCGTGCACGGCGCGAACCGCCTGGGCACCAACTCGCTGCTCGACATCAACGTCTTCGGCCGCCGTTCCGGCATCGCCGCGGCGGAGTACGCCAAGACGCACGACTTCGTGCCGCTGCCCGAGAACCCGGCCGACATGGTCGAGAAGTGGGTCGCGTCGATGCTCAGCGACCACGGCAACGAGAACGTCATGGCGATCCGCACCGAGTTGCAGCAGACGATGGACAACAACGCCGCCGTCTTCCGCACGGAGAAGACCCTGACGCAGGCACTCGACGACGTCCGCGCCCTCAAGAAGCGGTACGAGCACGTCACCGTCACCGACAAGGGCACACGGTTCAACAGCGACCTGCTCGAGGCCATCGAGCTGGGCTTCCTGCTCGAGCTGGCCGAGGTCACCGTCGTGGGCGCGCTCAACCGCAAGGAGACCCGCGGCGGCCACGCCCGCGAGGACTACCCGACGCGCGACGACGTGAACTTCATGGTGCACACCATGGCGTACAAGGAGGGCGAGGGCCTGGAGTCCGGGATCCGTCTCGACACCAAGCCCGTCGTGCAGACCCGCTACGAGCCGATGGAGCGTAAGTACTGATGACCGCCGCAGTTGACACCCCCGCTTCCGTGCAGCCGCCGGTCCCGCCCGGCTCCACGATGGTCACGATCAAGGTCTACCGGTTCAACCCGGAGGATCCCGACGCGGCGGGCTGGCAGAGCTACCGGGTTCCCGCGCTCCCCTCGGACCGCTTCTTGAACCTGCTCCTGTACATCAAGGGCTACCTCGACGGCACCCTGACCTTCCGTCGTTCCTGCGCCCATGGCGTGTGCGGCTCCGATGCCATGCGCATCAACGGCGTCAACCGCCTCGCCTGCAAGATGCTGATGAAGGACTTCCTGCACGGCGACAAGGACGTGACCATCACGGTCGAGCCGATCCGCGGCCTGCCCGTCGAGAAGGACCTCGTCGTCGACATGGAGCCCTTCTTCGACGCCTTCCGCGCCGTGAAGCCCTTCCTGATGACCTCGGGCAACGAGCCGACCCGCGAGCGCATCCAGTCCCCCACGGACCGTGAGCGTTTCGATGACACCACCAAGTGCATCCTCTGCGCCTGCTGCACCACCAGCTGCCCGGTGTACTGGATGGACGGCTCGTACTTCGGCCCCGCGGCGATCGTGAACGCGCACCGCTTCATCTTCGACAGCCGCGACGAGGGCGCCGCCGAGCGCCTCGAGATCCTCAACGGCGTCGACGGTGTGTGGCGCTGCCGCACCACCTTCAACTGCACCGACGCGTGCCCCCGCGGCATCCAGGTGACGAAGGCCATCCAGGAGGTCAAGCGCGCCCTCCTGTTCAGCCGCTAGAACCTTTACTGCAGCCCGGAACGCCCCGGACCTCACCCGAGGTCCGGGGCGTTCCTCATTCGAGAAGGAGACGACCGTGCCCGCGAACCTGATCAGCACCACGATCGACGACGGACTCCTGCGCGGTCACCTCGACCTCGAGGCGACGGCGCGCGGCCTCCTGCCGCACCGCCTCCCCGCAGCGGCCCGCCGCCGCATCCCGGATGCGCGGCTCGCCTCCGCGGAGGCGCAACCGTCCGGCGTGCGCCTGGTCTTCCGGACCGCGGCCACCGTCATCGAGCTCGAGACCCTGCCGACCAAACGCGCGTACGCGGGCCTCCCGCCCCTACCCGACGGGGTCTACGACCTCGTCGTGGACGGCCGGCTCGTCGCGCGGACGACGGTGCCGGGCGGGAACGTCGAGACCGTCGTCGACATGGTGACGCAGGAGGCGGAGCGTACCGAGGGACCGTCGGGAATCGCCCGGTTCGCCGACCTGCCCGCCGGGGAGAAGCACGTCGAGATCTGGCTCCCCCACAACGAGATCACGGAGCTGGTCGCCCTGCGCGTCGATGCGCCCGTGGTCCCGGCCGGTCGACGCGAGCGCGTCTGGCTGCACCACGGCAGCTCGATCAGCCACGGCTCGGGTGCGACGCACCCGACGGGGACCTGGCCCGCGATCGCCGCTGCGTCGGGCGGGGTCGACCTCGTCAACCTGGGGTTCGGCGGCAGCGCACTCCTCGACCCGTTCGTCGCCCGCGCCATCCGCGACACCCCCGCCGACCTGATCAGCCTCAAGAGCGGCATCAACCTCACCAACATGGACGTGATGCGCCTGCGCGCGTTCGTCCCCGCCGTCCACGGCTTCCTGGACACCGTCCGCGACGGCCACCCGACCACCCCGCTGCTGCTCGTCTCGCCCATCCTGTGCCCGATCCAGGAGGACACCCCCGGACCGGTGATGCCCGTCCCGTCGGCCACGGGCCTGCGGTTCGAGGCCACCGGCGATCCGGCGGAGGTCCCGGCGGGAAGGCTGACGCTGAGCGTCATCCGCGACGCCCTCGAGCGCATCGTGGCCGACCGGTCGGGGCAGGACCCGCACCTGCACCTCCTCGACGGGCGCGCCCTGTACGGCGCGGACGACTACGCCCGCCTCCCCCTCCCGGACGAACTCCACCCCGACGCCGCCACCCACGCCCTGATCGGAGCGAGATTCGGCGAGCTCGCCTTCGGGGCGGGCGGCGCCTTCGCTTCCTGACTCCCCGCCGTTCAGGCGCCGACGAGCCGGTTGGCGAAGGTCGAGACCGTGTAGACGCCGACGCCGAACACGACCTCGAGCGCATTGCGCGGCGTGAATCCCGCGTCGAAGAACTCCTGGAGTTCTGCGTCCGCCACCCGCCCGGCACCGTCGAACAACCGCCCGACGAACGTGACCGTCGCGGCGACGGCCGCGTCGTCGGAGCCCAGCCCGGCGGCGATGTCGCGCACCACGTCCGCCCGGTCCATCCGGGTCAGCTCCGCCGAGTGGATCCGGACGCACACCTCGCAGCCGTTGCGGTGGGCGACGGCGAGGATCACCGCCTCCCGGACCACGGGAGGCAGCGACGCCGCCTCGAACGCCGCGCTCGCCGCGAGGAATCCGTTGAGCAGGGCCGGCGACTCCGCCTGCAGCGCGGCGGCGCGCGGCACTCCGCCGAACTTCGCGCGGATCGCATCGAGGGCCGGGCGGGACTCGGGCGGCGCCGTGTCGACCGTGTGCACCGTGAAAACCATGATCACTCCCTTTTAGACAACTTAGTTGACGATTAGCGTCACGATACAGTCAATCCGGTTGACGAAACAAGGGGTGACGCGGTGTCGAGACCGGGCTACGAGCTACCGCTCCTCCTTCTCGGCGGCTTCCGCGAGGCCGTCGATGAGGCGCACCGCATCCTGGCCGACCAGGGCTTCCCCGAGACGCGCCCGCGGGACGGATTCGCGATGCAGGCCATCGGCGACGGCTCGACCGCCGGCGAGATCGCCACGACACTCGGAGTGTCGAAGCAGGCCGCCGCCAAGACCATCGCCCGCCTCGTCGACCTGGATTACGTCGCCGTCGGCCACGACCCGGAGGACGGTCGACGACGACTCGTCGCACCCACCCCCCGCGGACGCGCGATGCTCCAGGCGAGCGCAACGGCGTTCGGGACCGTCCGCGACGCATGGGCACGTCGGATCGGCGCCGGCCGACTCGACGCCATGCTCGACGATCTGGCGTCTCTGGCGGCATCGCCGATCCGCCTCGACACCCTGGCGGCACTGACCGAGGATGTGGATGACCAGCGTAAACGCGCATCGCAACAGAATGACACCAGATAGTCGTTGACGTGACACCATGATGGTGTCATAGTTGACGCCATGGACATCACACCCTTCGTCAGCGACCTCCAGCGCCAGCTCATCGCCGCGGCGGAGCGCGACTTCGCCGACGCCGGGGACAACGGCGTCGACGATGCCGGCGCGAGCGCGGAGCGGCTCGCCTCGGGCCTGGACGCCGCCGTTCGGCTGGTCCTGCTCGACGCGCTGTCCGCAGCCGCGGCCGAGATCACCCGCGACCTGGTGCCGGGCTCCGTCGACCTGCGTCTGCGCGGCCGCGAGGTGGACTTCGTCATCGCCGCGCCGCGCACAGAACCGGACGACGAGGCCACCCCCTCCGGCGTCGATTTCGACGACGCCAGCACCTCCCGGACCACCCTGCGCCTGCCCGACGCGCTCAAGACCCGGGTCGACGAGGCCGCCGCCGCGGAAGGCTTATCGGTCAACACGTGGCTGGTCCGCGCCGTCGCGGCGGCATTGGCTCCCCGCAAACGACGATCCGCGCAGCGAGCGCTCCGCACCGGCGACGACTTCGCCGGCTGGGCGCGCTGACCACTCCCTGAACCCGGAGTCCAACAGCTCGACGCACAACCCCCGCACCCCGCGGGGTCGGTCGAGCACACCCTCGAAAGGCCCGTCATGCCCGTCTTCCCCACCCCCGAGCCCATCGACCTCGCCGTCAACCTGCAGGTCGGCGACCTCGAGGTCGTCGCGACCGACCGCACCGACACCGTCGTCACCATCTCCCCCAGTTCCCCGAACAAGGCCGCGGACCGCCGCGGCGCCGAGGCCGTCCGCGTGGAGTTCGACGGTGCCCGACTCGTCATCGTGGGCCCCAAGCCGAAGTTCGGGCTCATGAGCTTCATCGGCGCCTCCGAGTCCGTCGACATCACCGTCGAGCTACCCGCCGGCTCCCGGTTCACCGCCGAGAGCGCCGTCGGCGGCGTCCGCACCGAGGGCAGGCTGGCCGCCACGCGGATCAAGGCGAGCACCGGCACCGTCGAGCTCGAGACGACGGGCGACCTGTGGCTCCGCGCGGGCCACGGCAACGCCACGGCCGGCGCGGTCGAGGGCTCCGCGGAGATCACCGCCGACCACGGGCAGATCCGCATCGCGTCCATCGCCGGTGACGCGGTGCTCAAGGCCTCCCACGGCAGTGTCCGTATCGGGGAGACGACCGGCGGCGTCGAGGCGAACCTGTCCTACGGCGACCTCGACATCGACCGCGCCACCTCGTCCGTCGCGGCGAAGACGGCGTACGGCGCCATCACCCTGGCCGAGGTCTCGGGCGGCACGATCGACCTCGAGAGCAGCTACGGACGGCTCACCGTCGGTGTGGCGGAGGGGGTTCCGGCGTGGCTCGACCTGTCCTCCAAGGAGGGACGCGTGCGCAATCGTCTCGAGGAGGGCCTCCCGGACACAGGCGAGCCGGACGCGGAACCGGCGGGCGAGCACGTCTCCGTGCGGGCGCGAGCGAAGTTCGGCGACATCGACATCCGACGCGCTCGCTGAGCGCGCATCCCTCGTCAGGAGAACATCATGACCATGACCACCACCGCGGCCATCGAGGTCCGTGGTATCGAGAAGAGCTACGGCGACCTGCCGGTGCTCCGCGGGGTCGACTTCGACGTCGCCCCCGGCAGCGTCTTCGCCCTGCTCGGCGCGAACGGCGCGGGCAAGACCACACTGGTCCGCATCCTGTCGACCCTGCTGCGCCCCGACGCGGGCAGCGCGACCGTGCACGGCTACGAGGTCACCGCCGAGCCGCAGCGGGTCCGCGAATCCATCAGCCTCACCGGGCAGTTCGCCGCCGTCGACGAGATCCTCACGGGCCGGGAGAACCTCGTGCTCGTGGCGCGGCTGCGCCACCAGGGCGACCCCGGCACCGTCGCCGACGGTCTCCTGGAACGGTTCCGCCTGACGGACGCGGGCGGACGCCGCGTCGGCACCTATTCCGGCGGCATGCGGCGGCGTCTCGACATCGCCATGAGCCTCATCGGCGACCCCGCGGTGATCTTCCTCGACGAGCCCACCACCGGCCTCGATCCGGAGGCCCGGATCGACGTGTGGGAGATCGTGAAAGAACTGGCGGCACAGGGCACGACGCTCCTGCTGACCACCCAGTACCTCGAGGAGGCCGAGCAACTGGCCGACCGCATCGCGATCCTGCGCGACGGCCGGATCGTCGCGAACGGCACCCTGGCCGAGCTCAAGCGACTGCTGCCGGCGGCCAAGGTCGAGTACGTCGAGAAGCAGCCGTCGCTCGAAGAGGTCTTCCTCGCGCTCACCGGATCTCGCACCGAACCCACCACGGAGGACCGATCATGACCACCTACGCAGTCTCGGACACCGGTGCGCTGCTGGGCCGATCACTCAAACACATCACCCGCAGCACCGACACGATCATCACCACCGCGATCACGCCGATCGCGATGATGCTGCTGTTCGCCTATGTCTTCGGCGGGGCGATCAAGGGCAGCACCGGCGGCACGAACTATGTGAACTACCTGCTGCCCGGAATCCTGTTGATGGCCATCGCATCCGGCATCGCGTACACGGCGCTGCGGTTGTTCAACGACATGCAGGGTGGGATCTTCGAGCGCTTCCAGTCGATGCCGATCGCGCGCTCGTCGGTGCTGTGGGCACACGTGCTCACATCGATGGTCGCGAACGCGATCACCGTCGTGATCATCCTCGGAGTCGGGCTGCTCATGGGCTTCCGCTCCTCTGCCGGCCCGCTCGCCTGGCTCGGCGTCGCCGGGATGCTGGCGCTGTTCACGCTGGCGCTCACCTGGATCGCGGTGGCGGTCGGTCTGACCGCGAAGTCGGTGGACGGCGCGACCGGGTTCTCGTACCCGCTCATCTTCCTGCCCTTCATCAGCTCGGCGTTCGTGCCGACCGCCACGATGCCCGGGCCGGTGCGCGCCTTCGCCGAGCACCAGCCCGTCACCTCGATCGTCAACACGATCTCCGCCCTGCTCGCCCAGCGCCCCGTCGACGGTGCCGACCTCGCCTCCGCGGTCGGTTGGAGCGCGGGCATCCTGATCGTCGCCTACGGCGCCGCGCTGCTCGCCTATCGCCGCCGGGTCCGCTGAGCCGACCCGACGCTCAGTCCTTCTGGTGCGTGGGCGTCGCGAAGAACTGCACCACCACGAAGGCGATCACGAGCGCCGCCGCGGGCAGGATGATCGTCGATCCCATCGCGTCGGCGAACGGGCCGCGGAGGAACTCCGGCAGGGCGCCGGTGGCCATCGCCCCGCCTCCCCCGCCTGCGGCGGCGTGCCCCGTGGCGGCGGCGAACTTCTCCTCGATCTGGTGCTGCATGAGCACGCCGACCGATGCGCTGCCGAGCACGGCGCCCACCTGGCGCGTCATGTTGTAGACGCCGGAGCCGGCGCCCGCGAGCTGCAGCGGCAGGTTCCGGTTCGCGGTGGCCGCGAGCGGTCCCCAGATGAACGCGTTACCGACGCCCATCAGCCCGATCGGCAGCAGGATGCCGACCACGGGCGTGGTGTCCTGTGCGACGAAGGCCAGCCAGAACAGCGCGATCGCGTTGGCCGCGAAGCCGAATCCGGTGAGGTAGCGCGGGTGCACCTTGTCGGCCAGCTTGCCCGACGGCGCCGCCAGGGCGCCCGAGATCACGGCGAGCGGGATGAGCAGCAGCGCCGAGCGGGTGGGCGTGAGGCCCATCGACTTCTGCGCGAACAGCATCAGCGGGATCGACATGCCCGTCACCGAGAAGCCCATGCACGCGATGGCCGCGTTGGACAGCGAGAAGTTGCGATCCTTGAACAGCGACAGCGACATCAGCGGCTCGGCGGCCTTGGACTGCCACCACACGAAGACCACCAGCAGCACCACGCCCGCGACGATCATCGCCCAGATCTCTGCGGACCAGTCCTCCTTCTGTCCCTCCTGCAGACCGAAGGTCACCAGGAACAGGCCGGCCGCACTGAGCAGGATGCCCGGGATGTCGAGCCTGTGCTTGTGCGTGGGCAGGTTCGGCACCAGGATCACCGCGGCGATGAAGGCTGCGATACCCACGGGCACGTTGACGAAGAACACCCACTCCCAGCCGAGCCGGTCGACGAGCACGCCGCCGGCCAGCGGCCCGACGAGGATCGCGACACCGGCGACGGAACCCCACAGCGCCATCGCGGTACCGCGCTTGGCAGCCGGGAACGTACGGGTGATCACGGCCATCGTCTGCGGCGTCATCAGCGCGGCGCCGATGCCCTGCACGACGCGGGCCGCGATGAGCATGCCGATCGTCCCGGACAGGCCGCACCACGCCGACGAGAGCGTGAAGATCGTCAGGCCCACGAGGTAGAGCCGCTTCGGGCCGAACATGTCGCCCAGGCGCCCCGCCAGCAGCAACGGCACCACGTACGCCAGCAGGTAACCGCTGGTCACCCAGATGACACCGTTGAGGTCCTTGCCCTGGGTGAGGTCGATCCAGATGGAATCGGTCGCGACCGAGACGATCGTGGAGTCGACGAGGATCATGAAGAAGCCCACGACCAGCGCCCAGAGGGCGGGCCAGGGGCGGTACCCCGAGGGGAGCCCGGGCAGCGCGCCCGGGTCGTACTGCGGTGCCGTGGTGGCGTCATTCGCCATGACAGGGGGCCTTCCATTCGAGGGTGTCGTCGTCGAGTCGTTCGACGGTGCGCCGCAGCCAGTCCGCTTCTGCGGCGCGCATCGCGATGAGGTAGTCGATGTCGAGCAGATGGACCTCGACGGTCCGTTGCAGCGCGCGGGCCAGCCCGTCCCGCATGGCCCGTACGTCGTTGTCCACCCGGTCGAGCCGGGTGCGGAGCAGGTCGACGACGGTGTCCCGGTCCAGGTTGTGCGCCTCGGCCACCGCCAGCGGGAAGGCGGGGTACTCCTCGGCCGGCCTGGCCAGCATGTCGGCGAGCGTCGCGTGCAACCGTTCCCGGCCCGCGGCGGTGATCGCGTACGTGGTGCGCTCGGGTCGGTTGCCGTCGCGCTCCGTACCGACGGCTCCGACCATTCCGTCCTCGGCCAGCCGGTTCACCGCGTGGTAGAGCGAACCCGCCCGGAGCTTGACCACGAGGTCCTCGCGCCGGTCGACCATCGTGGTGAACATCTCGTAGGGATGCATGTCCCGCTCGACGAGCAGCGCCAGTGCGGCGATCGCCAGCGGGGTCAGTGCCCGTTCCCGCGCCATCCCCCACCTCCGATCCGTGCGCCCGGCGGCAACACTACGCCCCGATTACTCCAGATGGAATATTGCAGTGCGGGGTGATCGCCCAAACCGGGCGGAACCGCTCCGTGACACCGCTCACATCACGCGAAGGTCAGCGTGACCAGCGGGATCGGCCGGTCGATCGTCGCTTGGAAGGCCGCGAGATCGGGGTTGTCCGCGA
The DNA here is from genome assembly GCF_001575205.1 of Tsukamurella pseudospumae. Lineage (GTDB taxonomy): Bacteria > Actinomycetota > Actinomycetes > Mycobacteriales > Mycobacteriaceae > Tsukamurella > Tsukamurella pseudospumae. The sequence goes on along the minus strand of NZ_LSRE01000002.1, from coordinate 44,070 downwards.
GCGCCCACGCCGCGAACTCGGCGTACTCATCGCCCACGAGCACCCGAGCCGTGGCGGCGACGGTTCGCTCCCCGATCTCGACGGTGACCGCCGGGTGCCGCCGCGCGTTGTGCCACCACGCCGGGTAGGTCTTCTCGATGAACGAGCTGAGGTACAGCTGCTCGCCCCGGAACAGCGGCCCGAGGGGCACGGTGTGCGGGCGCCCGGACCGTGCACCCGTCGTGGTCAGCAGGAGCAGGGAGCCGCCCGCGTACGCGCCGCCGACCACCCCCTCGTTGGCCCGGAACTCGGCGATCACGTTCCGGTTCCAGTCGCCGATGGCCTCCTCGGTCAGCGTGTTCCAGGGCATCTCGGGGTCGTCGTAGGAGCCCGGTACCGGTGTCTGCTCAGTCATACCCATCACTGTCGCGGGTATTGGTGTCAGTTTCCGTCCGCATGGACGGAGGAGATTCGCCAGGCCCGGGCCGCCGACGGCTTCTTCCCGCACGACATCATCCGCGGCGGCAGGTCCTCCGCGGTCACGGTCACCGCCCACGCGCGCCCGTCCTCGTGCTCGACGGTGACATCGTGGAACGCGGCGGGCGGCGCACCGTCGGACGCGGTGCGCAGGACGTCGGGCCCGACGGGACCGAGCAACTCGCGGACGGCGACCTCCGCCGCCTGCTCGGCGGGCGGGATCGACGAACGTCCGCGCAGCCCGGACGTGGAGACCACCCCTGCGCGCGCGGCGTCGAGGGCCTCGCCGGCCTCCGCGCTCGACATGCGGCCGTACGTGTAGCCGGTGGGCAGGACGATCACCACGGGGGCGAACCGGTGGCCGCCGGTGTGCGAGCACTCCCACACCACCGGCTCGGGGTAGCGGGCGGCGAGTTCCGCGGCGATCGGCCGGCCGAGAACGGCGCAGCACACGTCGCGCTTGCCGTTGGTGCACACGAGCGCGATCGGGTCGGCGGGGTCGCCGGCCGCCGGGTCGTCGACGGGCAGGCGCGGGATCTCGGCGTAGTCGGTGACGGTGAACATCCGCAGCGAACTCCGGCCGGGCACCGAGTCCGCGACGAACACGCGCATCGGCCCGGTCCCGCCCGCGCGCCCGGGCCGGTGGATCAGCAGCACCCGCAGGGCGCGCTGGTCGGCGAACCGTTCGATGGCCGCCCCCACCTCCGGAGCGAAGGTTCCGCCGGAGAACGGATCGCGGCCCCAGCCGGATTCGTTCTCGATGCAGAGCCAGCCCGTCTCCGTCGTCGCGGTGCCGGGGAGCGGCTCGTCCGTGAAACTCGAACAACGCTCCGTCATACCGCCACCGTAGCGGACTACCATGAGCCGCGATGATCGCGCGCGCCCTGAGAACCGCAACCGTCGTCGGCCTTCTCGGCACGCTCGCCGTCGCCCCGGCCGGCGCGACGCCCGCTCCCGCACCGTCGCCCACTCCCGGGCCGGCCGTGGCCACGCTGGTGACCGACGCCTGCCCGCACAAGCACGTCCCGCCGCCCGCCGTCGACGCCTCCGAGGTGCCCAAGCCGGGCACGCCCGCTCCCGCGCCGCTCGCCGTTCCGGACCCGCCCGTGGGTGGCGCGAAACTGGGCGGGTGCGGCCTCGTCGTGCCCGACGGTGCGCCGCCCGCCCCGCCCGGTATCGACTCCGCGGGTTGGCTCGTCGCCGACGCCACCGACGGGACGGTGATCGCCGCGAAGGATCCGCACGGCCGGTACCGCCCGGCGAGCACGATCAAGCTGCTGCTGGCACAGGTCGCGCTCCGCGACCTGAAGCTCGACACCGTCGTCGAGGGGACCGCGGAGGACGCCGCGCAGGAGGGAGACGCCGCCGGCGTCTCCCCCGGCGGCCGGTACACCGTCAAGGACCTGCTCGAGGGCCTGCTGCTGATCTCGGGCAACGACGCCGCGCACGCCCTCGCGCGGCAGCTAGGCGGCGTGGACGCCGCGGTCGCGAAGATGAACGAGCTGGCGTCCTCACTCGGGGCGCACGACACGCGGGCCGCGACCCCGTCGGGCCTGGACGGCCCCGGCATGAGCACCAGCCCGTACGACCTCGCCCTCATCCTGCGGGCGGCCCTGCAGGACAAGCGGTTCGTGGAGATCGCCGCGACCCCGCGGATCACCTTCCCCGGCCACCCGCCGGTGCCGATGACCGGACCGCCCACACCCGTGCCTCCGGGGTCGAGCGCGCCGCCCGCGCCGACATCCGTTGCGCCGTACCCGATCCTCAACGAGAACCGGTTGCTCACCGACTTCCCCGGCGCGGTCGCGGGCAAGAACGGTTACACCGACGACGCGAAGAAGACCTTCGCCGGCGCCGTCGACCGCGACGGTCATCGCTACGTGATCGTCCAGATGTTCGGCCTCACCCACACGGGCAACACCTACTGGGACCAGTACCGCCGCCTGCTCGACTACGGCGTCGCGCTGCGCGGCAAGTCGGTCGGCACGCTCGTCGCGGCCTCGGGATCCGGTGCGCCGGAGCACCGCCCCGACGAGGGACACGACGCGGTGGTCGAGAGCGGACCGTCGGGCATGGGGAACGGGACCAAGCTGCTGATCGGTCTGGGCGGCCTCGCGGTCATCGCGGCGCTCGTCGGCGCGGCCATGCGTACGAACCGGGGCCGCTGACGTGGTCGCCGCGCCGGTCGGGGCGGCGACGGTGCCCGACAAGGGACTTCGCCCGAACTCCCTGGGGCTGCTCAGCAACATGGCGATCGGGCTGTCGTCGACGGCGCCCGCGTACAGTCTCGCGGCGACGCTCGGCGGCGTCGTCGCGCACGTGCACGGCAAGGCGCCGGCGATGTTCGTGGTGGCCTTCGTGCCGATGCTGCTGGTGGCCCTCGCCTACAAGGAGCTCGCCGCCGACACCCCCGACGCGGGGACCACCTTCACCTGGGGCAGTAGGGCGTTCGGGCCGTGGATCGGCTGGATGGGCGGCTGGGGCCTCGCGGTGTCGGCGATCATCTGCCTGGCGAACGTCGCGGAGATCTCTGCGACCTATCTCCTGCGCTTCGTCGGGCTGAGCGACCTCGCCGACGACCGGCTCGCGGTGGTCGGTTTCGGCTGCGTGCTGATCGTGGCGATGACGTGGGTGTCGTACCGCGGGATCGTCGTGTCCGAGCGGATGCAGAACGTGCTGATGGCGATCCAGTTCGCCGTCCTCGCCGTCGCGGCCGGTGCCGCCCTGTGGGCCGTGTACAGCGGGCGGGCCGGAGCGCAGGCGGTGCGACCGACCTGGGACTGGCTGGACCCGACGGGCCTGAGCGCCTCGCAGATCGCGGCCGCCGTGATCCTGTGCATCTTCCTGTACTGGGGCTGGGACGCGTGCCTCGCCGTCGGCGAGGAGACCAGGGACTCCTCCTCGACCCCGGGCCGTGCCGCGGTGCTCGCGACCGTGGTGCTGATGGGCACCTACGTGCTGGTGGCCGTTGCGGTCCAGGCCTATTCGGGTTTCGGGCAGACGGGCCTGGGGCTCGGTAACACGGACAACCACGACGACGTCCTGACGGTGCTCGGCCGTCCCGTCGGCGGCGCAGTACTGGCGGGCCTGCTCGTACTCACGGTGGCGCTGTCGGCGCTCGCCTCCACGCAGTCTACGGTGCTGCCCACCGCCCGCGGGACGCTCGCGATGGCGATCTACCGGGCTGTGCCCGAGCGCTTCGCCCGCGTGCACCCGAGGTATCTGACGCCGTCCTTCGGCACCGTCGTGATGGGCGCCTCCGCGCTCGCCTTCTATCTCACGCTGGCGCTGCTGAGCCGCAACACCCTCGAGGACTCGATCAGCTCGCTCGGACTGGCGGTCGCGTTCTACTACGCGATCACCGCGTTCGCCTGCGCGTGGTACTTCCGGCGGACCGTCCGGCGGTCGCTGCGGAACCTGGTACTGCGGCTGATCTGCCCCGTGCTCGGCGGGGCGGCGATGATCTGGGCGTTCGTGCAGAGCGCCGCCGACATGATCGCCCCCGACTACGGGCAGACGGTGATCGGTGGGGTCGGCGGTGTGTTCGTCATCGGTATCGGGATGCTGGTGCTCGGCGTACCGCTCATGATCGCGTGCGCCGTGACGCGGCCCGCGTTCTTCCGCGGCCGGACGCTCCCGCGCGCCAGCGCGCCCGAGGACGCCTGAGTCAGCGCTTGCGGCGCAGCAGGGAGCCGAGGCCGAGGCCCGCGACGAGACCCGCGGCGCCGGCGATCGCAGCGCGACCCGGATCGGACTCCTGGCGGATGACCGGCGCGATCACCACGGGATCGGGTGCCGACGGGATCACGTAGCGCTGATTGCGCGGATCGGTGGCCGCCCAGGCGGTGGCGAACAACAGCATCCGCGCGGTGAAGTAGATGAACAGCATGATGCCGAGGATCGGGCCGAAGGTCGCGCCGGCGGGACTACGCAGTGTGGCACCGATGATCAGCGTCGCGAACTGCGTGAACACGGTGAACACGACGGCCATCAGCAGTCCGGCGTGCAGGGCGTTGCGCCACGGGAAGCTGACGCGCGGCATCCGCGCGATGACGAAGGTCCACAGGACCCAGGTCGCGAACACCGTGACCAGCAGCGTCACGCACGCGATCAGGATCGCCAGGCCGGGAACGTGATCCAAGCCGATGGCGGTGAGTAAGGTCTTCGTCAGTGGGCTGCTGCCCACGGCGATGAGCGCCGAGCACACCACGATCGCGGCGAAGAGGCCGATGAGTGCCGCCAGATCGCCCAGCTTCTTGCTGACGAAGTTCTGCTCGGGCTCCTCGCTGTCCCACATCTCGGTGAGCGCGGCACGCACGTTGCCCACCCAGCCGAGGCCGGCCCACAGGCCACCGAGCAGGCCGATCAGTCCGACGGTGCCGCGCGAGGAGATCGCTCGGTCCAGGAGCTGGTTGACCGTGGTCGCCATCTCCTGGTTCGACATCAGGTCGCTGATCCGTTGCTTGATCTCCGCCAACAGCTCGGCGTCGTTGACCAGCACGTAGCCGCCGATCGAGAACACGACCATCGCGAGCGGGAACAGCGCGAACACGCTGAAGTAGGTGATCCCGGCGCCGTAGTAGTCGCCCTTGTTGTCCTGGTACCGCATGGCGGCGGCCATCACGTGGTCGAACCACGGCCATTTGTCACGGTACTTCTGGAGCATTCGGGAATCCTCCTGCGGGTGTTCGCTACGTCACATCGGCTAGGGCGCCAGGAACCCTACCCTGTCGTAGACGTCCGCGAGGGTGCGCGCCGCGATCTCCTGCGCGCGCTCCCGTCCCGATGCCAGCACCTTGTCCAGTTCCGCGCGATCGTCGAGGTACCCCTTGACGCGGTCGCGCAGCGGCGCGGCGAAGTCGACGAGGACGTCCGCGACCTGCGTCTTCAGATCGCCGTAGCCCTTACCCTCGTACGCCCGCTCGAGCTCGGGGATCGGGGTGCCGGTGAAGGCCGACTCGATGGTCAGCAGGTTCGACACGCCCGGCTTGTGCTCCCGATCGAAGCGGATCTCCCGCTCCGTGTCGGTGACCGCCGACTTCACGCGCTTGGCGATGATCTTCGGGTCGTCGAGGATGCTGATCAGGCCGGCGTCGGACTCCGCCGACTTGCTCATCTTGGCGGTCGGGTTCTGCAGGTCGTAGATCTTGGCGGTGTCGGAGACGATGTGCGCCTCAGGGACCACGAAGGTCTTCTTGAACCGGGTGTTGAAGCGCTGCGCCAGGTTCCGAGTGAGCTCGAGATGCTGCCGCTGGTCCTCGCCGACGGGTACCAGCTGCGGTCGGTAGAGCAGGATGTCGGCGGCCATGAGGATCGGGTAGGTGAACAGGCCCACGGACGAGCTGTCCGTGCCGTTCTTCGCCGACTTGTCCTTGAACTGCGTCATCCGGCTGGCCTCGCCGAAACCCGTGATGCAGGACAGGACCCAGGTCAGCTCGGCGTGCTCGTGGATCTGCGACTGCACGAACATCGTCGACCGCTCGGGGTCCACGCCGAGCGCCAGCAGCTGCGCGGCCGCGAAGGCGGTGCGCTCGCGCAGGGCCTTCGGATCGTGCGGCGTGGTGATGCCGTGCATGTTCGGGATGAAGTAGAAGGTGTCGAACTCGTCCTGCAGCTGCACCCACTGCCGCACCGCACCCAGGTAGTTGCCGAGATGGAACGAGTCCGAGGTCGGCTGGATACCCGACAGCGCGCGCTGCCGCTTCGCGGGGGTGGGGGCGGTTTCCGTCACGGGGAACGAGTCTATCGGCCACGCTCCGGCCCGTCGCCCCAGTATCGGGCCCGACGGTGCCCACCCCGGTCCGGCGCCCTTGTCATCGTGGCCGCCACGGTCGGGCGGGGGCTCGTCGGGGCGATCGTCGCCGACCTGTCGACCACCCTCATGACCGTGACGGCCAGGGTTTCACAGCGGCCCGCCGACGACGAGGCGCGGCGAGCGCTCAGGCGTATTCGACGGTGACCGGCGCGTGGTCGGACCAGCGCAGGTTGTAGGCATCCGCGCGCTCGACCACGGCCGACGACGCCCGCTTCGCCAACGCGTTGTTGGCGATCTGCAGGTCGATGCGCCAGCCGGAGTCGTTGTCGAAGGCCTTGCCGCGCCACGACCACCAGGCGTACGGACCGGGCACGCCGGGGTGCAGGTCGCGCACGACGTCCTTGAACGCGCGCCCTTCACCGATGTACTCGCTCATCCAGGCCCGCTCCTCGGGGAGGAACCCCGAGTTCTTGACGTTGCCCTTCCAGTTCTTGATGTCCAGCTCGGTGTGGCCGATGTTCCAGTCGCCGCACACGACGACCTCGCGCCGCCGACGGCCGAGCTTCGCCAGGTACGCGCCGAACTCCGCACGGAAGCGATCCTTCTCGTCCTGTCGTTCGGTACCGACGTCACCGGACGGGAGGTAGAGCGAAGCGACCGTGAGATCCTCGAAGTCCGCCTCGATGTAGCGGCCCGCGTGGTCGAACTCCTCGCTGCCGAAACCGATCCGCACGGCGTCGGGCTCGCTCCGGGACAGCACCGCCACACCGTTGCGGCCCGCCGTCGAGGACTCCGCAGCCGCCAGATGCCAGCCCTCCTCCAACGCGGGCGCGAGCGCGGTGAGCGTCTGCTTGTGGGTGGCGCGTACCTCCTGCAGCAGCACCACATCGGCCTTCGTCTCGCGCAGCCAGGGCAGCATGCCGAGGTTCTCCTCGGACCGCTGCTTCACCGCGGCACGAACGCCGTTGACATTGATCGAGGTGATGATCACGCGAGCGCCTCCACGGTGAGACCGGCCGCGGCCCACGCGGACCGCACGACGGGGCCGTCGGCATCGTCGGACACCCCGAGCAGCACCTGCACGCCCCGGTCCGCGAGGACTGCGACGAAGGTGCCGAAGGCGCCGTCGTCATCGGCGAGGACCTGCTCGGCCTCCGCCACGCCGAGCACCACGAGCGCCTGCCCGCCGAGCCAATCGAGGTCACCGAGGCTGTCGGCCAGCGCGTCCCAGTTGCCACCGAAGTCGAGCGGGAACTGCAGGACGGCCGAGACCTCGTTGAGCAGCGCCGCCTTGGTGCGCATCCGGCTGCCGCGGGCCACGAGCACGCGGGGCCGATCACGACGCTTGAGGGAGTCCAGATCGGCACTGGTCAGGGCTGCGCCGGAGCCGGACTGGAGGAACTGCGGAAGGGTGCTCATCGGATCCTCGTGAAGGTCTCGTAGTGGTCGAGGGTGTACCAGGCGCCGCCGTCGGCACCCGTGATGATCCGCTCCGCATCGCGCCCGCGGCCGGACTTCTTGATGTTGACGTCCCATTCGGTGTACTTGGCGGCCTTGCCCTTCGAATCGGTCTTCGGCAGCCGGTTCTCGAAGTTGCCGAAGTTACGGCCGCCCTGCGTACCCGAACCGTCCTTCGGGGGCCAGGTGCCAGCGTCGATCCGCGCGAGCGTCGCGAGCACTCGCTGCGGGACCGCGGAGTTCGACGGTGCCCCGGCCGACGAGCGCGCCGGGCCGGGCTTGGCCGTCACCGTCGACCCCTTCACCGTGGACGACGACGCGACCGGTGCCGCGGTGGCACCGGGCTGTGCCGACGACTTGCCGCAGGCGACGAGACCGAAAACGGCGAGTACGGCTATCGCGCAGAGAGCGAGAATCCTTCGCATGCCCCAAGACCCTACCGACGGGCACCGACAGGTTCAGCGCCCCGTCGCGCGACCAGCACGCAGACCACGAACACGAGCAGGCCCGCGACCGCGAGGCCGCTGCCGACCAGTGCCGGCGCGGTGTACGCGCCACCGGCGGCGATGACCGCGCCGCCGAGCAGTGCACCCAGTGCGTTCGCGATGTTCAGCGCGGAGTGGTTGAGCGTGGCGGCGAGGGTCTGCGCCTCACCTGCGACGTCCATCAGCCGGGTCTGCAGGGCGGGCACCAGCGCCGACGCGGTGAGGCCGATGAGGAAGAACAGTGCCACGGCCGCGAAGGGCTGCGGCGCGAACAGGGAGAACAGTGCCTGCAGCACCACCAGAGCGGCGAGCGCGACGGCGATCGACCCGATCACCGAGCGGTCCGCGGCGCGACCGCCCACGGCGTTGCCGATCACCATGCCCACGCCGTAGACGGCCAGCACGATGGGCACCGAGGTCGCGCTCAGCCCGGACACCGAGGTGAGCGTGGTGGCGATGTAGGTGTAGACGGCGAACATCCCGCCGAACCCGACGATGCCCGTGAGCAGCGCGAACCAGACCTGCGGCCGGGCGAGCGCACCGAGCTCGGTGAGCGGGTTGGTCACCGGGATGCTCACCGACGGCAGGAACGCCAGCAGCGCGGCGACCGTGACGGCGCCGATCACCACGACGACGCCCATCGCGTACCGCCAGGTGAACGCATTGCCGAGCCACGTCACCAGCGGCACTCCGATCACATTGGCCACCGACAGGCCCATGAGCACCTGTCCGACCGCACGGCCCCGCCCCGCCGGTCCGGCCAGGTGCGCCGCGACGAGCGCCGCCACGCCGAAGAACGCGCCGTGCGGCAGGCCGGCGACGAACCGGGCCGCCATGAGCGTGCCGTAACTGGGAGCGAACACCGACAGGGCGTTGCCCGCGGTGAACGCGACCATCAACCCGATCAGTAGCAGCCGGCGCGGCACGCGGGCGAACGCGGCCGCGATGAGCGGCGCGCCGACGACGACGCCCAGCGCGTAGGCGGAGATCACGTGCCCGGCGACGGGCTCACTGACCTCGAGGTCCTGCGCGATGCCGGGCAGTAGTCCCATGGCCGCGAACTCGGTGGTGCCGATGCCGAAACCGCCGAGCGCCATGGCGCCGACCGCGAGCCTGGTCCGGGTAGAAGAATCCACGTGACCATGTAACGCCCCGGTCTGTTCCCTCCTTCCCACCTCGTCCTGTGACCTCGTTCACGGGAATTCGGTCCGTTATGATGCAGACGAGGTCATGAGTGTCAGCGCGCAGCCCCGGCTTGCTGACCGGCAACCCTCCGCCGCGGTGGGGTGCCCCGGGTGATGACCTGGTTTCCCGGCGAACCCTGTCGGGCGGCAAGCGCGAGGAGAGGTTCGGTGACCATCACCATCCGCACAGGTCGATCCATCGACAGGTCCCCGGGCGACTGGGCCCGGGTGCCGGACGGTGCGATGCAGTCCCTGTCACTCGGCCCCCTGGTGCTCGAATCCGGTGTCGTCCTCGAGGACGTCACGATGGCCTTCCAGCGCTGGGGCCGACCGAACGCCGACTGCAGCAACGTCCTGCTGGCCCTGCACGCCCTGACGGGCGATTCGCACGTCACCGGCCCGCCCGACGCCGATCACCGCTCAGCGGGCTGGTGGGACGGCCTGATCGGCCCCGGAGCGGCGGTGGACACGGACGAGTGGTGCGTCGTCTCCGCGAACGTCCTGGGCGGGTGCTCAGGTTCGACGGGGCCGGCGTCGCTCGCTCCCGACGGGCGGCCCTACGGCTCCCGCTTCCCCGTCATCACGGTGCGCGACCAGGTGGAGGCCGAGGCGGCGCTGCTGCGCGCGCTCGACGTGCACGACATCGCGTCGGTCGTCGGCGGCTCCATGGGCGGCGCGCGGGCCCTCGAATGGGCCCTCATGTACGGCGACTTCCTGCGCTCGGCACTGATCCTCGCCGTGGGCGCCCGCGCGACGGCCGATCAGATCGGCACCCAGACCACGCAGATCGCGGCGATCACGGCGGATCCGCACTGGCACGGCGGCGACTACCACGACACCGACGGTGCGCCGACCGCCGGCCTGGGCGTCGCCCGCCGGATCGCGCACCTGACCTACCGCACCGAGATCGAGCTGGACAGCCGGTTCCGCAACGATGCGCAGGGCGACGAGGAGCCGCGCGCGGGCGGCCGCTACGCCGTCACCTCCTATCTCGACCACCAGGCCGAGAAGCTGGTCAACCGGTTCGACGCCGGCAGCTACGTGGTACTCACCGAGGTGCTCAACCACCACGACGTGGGCCGCGGCCGCGGCGGCGTCGAGACGGCGCTGCGCAGTTGCCCGGTCCCCGTGGTCGTCGGCGGGATCGATTCCGATCGCCTGTACCCGCTGCGCCTGCAGGAGGAGATCGCCGAGCTGCTGCCGGGCTGCGAGGGACTGGTCGTGGTGCACTCGCGCGACGGCCACGACGGCTTCCTCACCGAGATGGACGCCGTCTCGGAACTACTGTCGCGCACCCTGGACATCGCGCGCCGCTGACGGGGCGTCACAGGGGGTATCTACGGGGCCGGGGTGGTCACCGTCGGCGCCTCCGAGGAGGACGACGATGCCGCCGGCGCCGTCTGGGATGCGGTCGCCCCGGGTACGCGCCGGGCAGCATCGGGTGATGCGTCCGAGGACGCGGCACCGTCGGGATGGGCGGCGCCTCCCCCGGCGCCCGCACCAGGACCGACCAGCCCGTTACCCGGGAGGATCTCGCGGGACGGGGGCACTGCCGACCCGGGCGGCGGATTCTGGCCGGAGCCCTCGGCGGGCGGCGTGACACTCGGCTCCGTCGGCACCGGCGTTCCGGACGGCGTGCCCGTCGGGATGGACGGCAGGATCGTCGTCGGAAGCGTCCGGGTCGGCGTGCTGGGCACGGTCGGCGTCGGAGTCGGCCAGGGGGCCCGTGTCGTGGTCGGGTGGACGGGCGGCGGCGCGAACGTGGTCATCGTGGGCGTCACTTCGTTCCGGCCGGTGTCCCGTGGGACCGACGTGGGCACGAGAGTGTCCACGGGCGGCAGGGTCGAGGCGGCGCTGGAGGTGGGCAGCGGCCCCACCTCCGAGCTGGGCGCCGTCTCGGCGGACGAGCGCACCTCCGTCGAAGTCGGAACGACCTGGTCGGTGGTCTGGCCGGCCGGCCCGATGATGCCGGTCGCGTAGCCGGTGGCGAGGACCGCGCCGGTCAGTGCGGCGAGCACCAGCAGCGGCAGCACGGCGGCGGTCAAGCGGACGCTGTGCCCGCCGAGGCCCCCGAGGCCACTGCTCACCAGTGATGACGGTGCCGTTCCCGCGGCCCGGCGGTCCGCCGCGAGCAGCGCCGCGCCGGTGGCGGCGATCGCCTCGGGCTCTTCGACGGACAGGGGCTCCGCGCCCGCGGCCCGGGCGATGTCGGCGACGGCCTCGCGGACGCCGGCGTTCTGCGCGCCGCTGCCCACCAGAACCACTGCTTCCGGGGCCGTCGCGGCGCGACCGATCGTGGCGTGCAGGAACTCCGCCACCCCGTGCGCTGCGCCGACTCCCGCGTCCGGGCCGTCGACGACGACGCCGCGCGCTCGGCGCTCGGCGGTGACGGCTCCGTCGCTCACGGTGTAGATCCGCAGGCCGCCCGCTCCCAGGTTCGCGATCATCACGCTCGGATACCGCGCGATCAGACCGCGCTCGTCGAGCGCTCGGAGGACCGCGTCGGATTCACGAACGATTCCCGCGGACCGGACGCCGCCACGCGCGCCGCAGCGCACGGACATCAGGTCCCGGCGCGACTCGACGGTCACGGCCGACGCGTCGACGGTGCGCTCGGAATGGCTTGCCAGCAGGTCGAAGCCCGAGGAGAGGAGGTTGCCCCGCCGCCCGAGGCGGTACGGCCCGGGATCGATCGTGCGGGCCTGCCGACCGACGATCCGCCCGTCCTCGAGATCGAGGAGGACGCAGTGCACGGGTCCGGGACCCACGGACGCGCCGAAGGACGAGATCCCCATGGCACCTCCGTTCGAGCCGCTGACCGAGTCGTTACCTCAGCACATCGTACCCGATGCCAAAACGTTACATACAGGAATCTACATTTGAAGTTTGTATCACTGGGGTTACTTGGTGCCCAACGGGCTGATCCCCCACGACACGACGAGGATCGCCACCGCCGCCACGGCCAGCACCGACACGTCGAACCACCGGCCGCGGACGCGGAGCAGACCCTGACGCCGCTCGGGGAGGGTGGCGCGCAGGACGGCGGCGAAGCCCGTCCCGGCCCCGAACACGACGAGGCCGCGGCGCCAGTACTCGAGCCCGACGAGCACCATTCCCGCCGCGAGGATCGCCACCACCACGACGTACCCCGCGTTCGCGATCACCGTGCGCACCGTCCGGGCACGGCGGAACTGCTCGACCGCGGGCTCGGGCACTACGCTCCGTCCGCGCGGGCGAGGTCGCGCTCGGCGGCCTCGATCACATTGCCCAGCAGGAAGGCTCGCGTCAGCGGGCCGACACCGCCGGGGTTGGGCGAGAGATGACCGGCGACCTCGGCGACTCCCGCGGCGACATCGCCGCGCAGGCCCTCGTCGGTCCGGCTGACGCCCACGTCGAGCACGGCGGCGCCGGGCTTGACCATGTCCGCGGTGATCAGGCCGGGGACGCCGGCGGCGGCGATCACGATGTCGGCGCGGCGGACCTCGGCCGCGAGATCACGGGTTCCGGTGTGGCACAGCGTGACCGTGGCGTTCTCGGACCGCCTGGTCAGCAGCAGGCCGATCGGCCGGCCGACGGTGACCCCTCGACCGACGACCACGACGTGCGCCCCGGCGATCGGAACGTCGTAGCGGCGCAACAGATGCAGGATGCCGTGCGGGGTGCACGGCAGCGGGCCGGGAGCGCCCAGCACGAGTCGGCCCAGGTTGGTCGGGTGCAGGCCGTCCGCATCCTTGGCGGGGTCGATCCGCTCCAGGATCGCGTTCTCGTCCAGGTGTTTCGGCAGCGGTAGTTGCACGATGTATCCGGTGCACGCGGGATCGGCGTTGAGCTCGTCGATGACGGCCTCGAGCGCGGCCTGCGAGATGTCGGCGGGCAGATCGCGGCGGATCGACTCGATGCCGACCTTGGCGCAGTCGGCGTGCTTGCCCTTGACGTAGGACCGCGAGCCCGGGTCGTCGCCGACGAGGACCGTACCGAGCCCCGGGGCCACGCCCCGCGCGCGCAGCGCGCTCACCCGCTCCCGGAACACCTCGAAGAGCTCGTCGCGGGTCGCCTTGCCGTCCAACACCTCAGCCGTCACAGCCGATATCCTATCCCCCTGATTCAGCGTGCCGATTTATCCCGGTTCGAGTCGCGGTTGTTCGAGTTACATCCGATACTGAACCCATGACTGATCAGAACCCCCTCCAGCAGGGATTCCAGCAAGGGATCCAGCAGGGCATCAAGGCCACCTGGCAGGCCGTCCTCGCCCTCGGCGTCCTCTCCGTCCTGATGGGCATCGTCATCGCGGTGTGGCCGGGTCCGACGACCCTCGCCATCGCGATCCTGTTCGGCATCTACCTGCTCATCAGCGGCGCCTTCCAGGTGATCGCCGGGCTGATCGGTGAGGCGCAGCACCGCGTGCTCTCGGTGATCAGCGGCGCGCTGTCGATCGTGATCGGCGTGGCCTGCTTCCGCGACGACTTCATCACCTCGATCGCGATCCTCGGCATCTGGATCGGCGTCGCGTGGATCTTCGCCGGCATCACCCAGATCGTCACGGCCGCGAGTGACCGGCTGCTGCCCGGCCGCGTCTGGGTCGTGATCCTCGGCGTCATCACCCTGATCGGCGGCGTGGTGCTCGTCTCCAGCCCGTTCTCGGTGGGCGTTCTGGTGTGGGTCGGCGGCATCTGGGCCGTCGCCATCGGCATCACCCAGATCATCACCGCCCTGCAGCTGCGCAGCGCCGCGAAGCGGTTCGGCGCCCAGCAGCCCTCGCAGTACGCCGGCTGATCGGACCTCCTCTCGCACATGCGGAGCACGGGTGACAGGATCGTCACCCGTGCTCCGCATTCTCTTCTTCGAACCCCGGATCGCCCCCAACACGGGCAACGCGATCCGCATCGCCGCCGTCACCGGGTGCGAGCTGCACCTGGTCGAGCCGCTGGGCTTCGACCTCTCCGAGCCCAAGCTCCGTCGGGCCGGTCTGGACTACCACGACCTCGCGCACGTGAGCGTGCACGCCGACCTCGAGGCCGCTTGGGCGGCGCTCGCCCCCGAGCGGGTGTACGCCTACACGGCGCACGCGACGCGCCACCACCACGAGGTGGGCTACCACCCCGGCGATGTCCTGCTCTTCGGCCCCGAACCCACCGGGCTCCCTCCCGAGGTGCTCGCCGACCCGCATGTCACCGAGGCCCTGCGCATCCCCATGCTCGCCGGCCGACGCTCCCTCAACCTCGCCAACTCCGCCGCCATCGTCGCGTACGAGGCGTGGCGGCAGAACGGGTTCGACGGTGCGCTCTGACGCCCGGCGCTAACCCGCCGGCCGCGCGTCGGGTTCGTTGAACCCCGTCTGGCTGTTGAGCATCGGACGCAGGCGCGCGGTCTTCTCGGCGGTCCAGCCCGGGGGCTCCAGGATCGCCGCCCACGCGTCGACGACGGCCTTGACGTACGTGTGTCCGTGCCCGTCGGGCACGCTCCCCGCGACCGCCAGGTCGGCGGAGACCTGCAGGAAGGTCACGATCGGGATCCACGACACCGAGGACAGGACGTCGGGGCCGCGCTTCTCCTTGAGCCAGTCCGGCTGACTGAACAGCAGATCCGGGCTCCACCGGCCGATGGGGTCGGAGGCGTGCTGCAGGTACACCGCGCGCGGATGGGACCACGGCTGCGCCGGGTTCGCGAGATCCTCCGCACGCGCGGCGAACCGCACGTTGGCGCCCTGCTGGTACACCGGCAGCCACTCGGGCGAGCCCGCGTCGCGCTGCTGCGTCAATCGCACCCACATCTCGTTGTTGAAAGTCGGGCCGGAGAACAGCGCACCGTCGGTCCTGGCGACGAGGTTGTTGAGGGACAGGAAGGGCGCCTCACCCCCGAACGAGCCGAGGCTCTCGCCGAACACGACGAGCTTGGGCCGCTGCCCGTCCGGCAGCGCCTTGACGCGCTTGTCGACCGCCTCGAACAGGGCCTGGCCGGCGTCGAGGGCGTTCTGCTTGTCGACGAGGAAGGACAGCCAGCTCGGCAGGAACGAGTACTGCATGCTGACGATGGCCGTATCGCCGTTGTACATGTACTCGAGCGCACCGGCTTCCGCCTCGTTGATCCACCCCGTGCCGGTGGTCGCCGCGACCGCGACCACCTTGCGGTGCAGGCCGCCGGTGCGTTCGAGTTCCGCCGCCGCTTTCTCCGCGATGTCCTTGTACCGGTTCGGGTTCCCCGAGTCGGAGGACTCCAGGCCGGCGTAGGCACGGATCGGCTCCACCGCCGGGGCGCCGTTGAACGCAGTCAGATGCGCGACGGTCTGCGCGTTCGACACGAACACCCGCCCCTGCTTACCGAGCGAGGACCAGTCGACCAGAGATCCGGGCCCGCCCGAGCGGAAGGCGCTCGTGGGTACGGGGCGATCGGCAGCGCCCTCACGGCTGGCCTTCGAGAACGCCGTGTTCATCGCGTCCATCGCGCCGCGCACCACGACGCCGTTGACGATCTCGATACTCAGGAAGACCACCAGCGCGACGGCGATCACCGCGGAGACGCGCGGCGGGCACACCCGGTTGAGACGGGCGATGAGCCACCGCACGATCCATCGCACACCCTTGCCGAGCTCGACGAAGGCGTAGAGGAAGACGACCGACAGCACGCCGATCTGCAGGTAGTCGACGAAGGTCAGGTAGGCCACACCCATGAGGTCGCGCAGGTCGGTCTGCCAGGTGTCGAAGAACACGACCATCCCGACGGTGCCGATGACACCGATCGCCAGGAGCACCCACCAGCCCTGCTTCGGCACCGGCGGGCTGCTCTCCTTCGAGCGCATGAAGCGCACCAGCCACACGGCGACGACACCGATGAGGTAGCCGATCGCACCCGATCCACCGCTCACCAGGCTCTGGAACAGCGGACCGCGGGGCAGGAGCGACGGGGTCAGTGAGAGCCAGAGGAACACCAGGCCCACCGCGGTCCCGGTGAAGGTGTAGCGGTGCGACCACCAGTCCCGTAACCGGTCCAGCACCCGCACCGACTGCTCGGCGGCTTCCTCCGCCACGTCTTCGACCGACTCGCTCACCCGGACCTCCCCCTTCACGATTGCGCTGCGACCTCTGATCATGCCCCGTCGGGATCGGCGGCGCCCGCGAACGTGTACGGGATGAGCTCGGCCCGGTTCGTATCGACGGCGATCGGCCGGCCCATCTGCGGGAAGGCGCGCTGCGCGCAGCGCGGCCGGTCGCACACCTTGCACCCGGCGCCGATCGGCACGAAGGAATCGGGCTCGTCGAGTGCCAGGCCCCGCGAGTAGACCAGGCGGTGCGCGTGGGCGAGGTCGCATCCGAGTCCGATCGCGAAGTCCCGGCCCTGCCCCAGGTATCCGCCCGCGGTGCGCTCGGACGTCGTCCGGGCGATCCACAGGTAGCTGCGACCGTCGGGCATCTGCGCCACCTGTGTCCGGATCCGCCCCGGCGTGGCGAAGGCGTCGTGCACCACCCACAGCGGGCAGCCGCCGCCCGCCCGGGAGAAGTGGAAGGCCGTGGCGGACTGGCGCTTCGAGATGTTTCCGGCACGATCCGTGCGCACGAAGAAGAAGGGCACGCCGCGGCGCCCCGCCCGTTGCAGCGTCGACAATCGGTGGCACACCGTCTCGAAACCGACCTCGAACCGCGCACACAGCAGGTCGATGTCGTACCGGAGCTCCTCCGCGGCGCGCAGGAACCGCTCGTAGGGCAGCACGAGCGCCCCCGCGAAGTAGTTCGCCAGCCCCACACGCGCGAGATCCCGCGACCCCGTGGGCAGCGAGGTCTCCCCCGCGACGATCCGGTCGATCTCCGCCGCCTGCGTGAGGAAGCCGAGCTGCGTGGCGATCTGGAACGCCCGTTGGCCGTGGTCGAGGCGCCGCGCCAGCGTGAGCACACGCGCGTCCGGATCGTAGGACCGACGGGGACCGGGCCGATCCGGTTCGCCGCCGGAGATCCGCACGGTGACGCCGTGCTCGTCACGCAGGAGCCGGGCCAGCTGCAGATCCAGCCCGCCGATGGTGAGCCCCGCACCGTCGAACAGCTCCTCGGCCGCGCGGTCGAGCGAGTCCACGTGATTGCGGCGGTCGTAGAAGAAGTCGCGGACGTCCTCGTACGGTGTGGAGACCGCCCCGCCGGCACCGCCGGCGATGCCGCTGGAGAGCCGGTCGACCTGCTCGGTAGCGCCCTGCAACTGACGGTGCATCGCCACCACGGCTCGCGCGACCGAGGGCGAGCGGGCCACGATGTCGTCGAGTTCGGCGGCGCTCACCTCCCCCGCCTCGCCGCTCTCGACGAGAGCGTCCTGCAGGTCGGCGACGAGCCGGGCGTCGGACTCCGGCGCGAAGAAGGACATGTCGAGATCGAAGGTGGTGTTCAGCCGCATGAGCACGGGCACGGACAGCGGCCGCTGGTCGTTCTCCAACTGGTTGACGTAGCTGACCGACAGGTCCAGGGTCTTGGCGAGCGCCGTCTGGGTGAGGCCGCGCTCCTCCCGGAGCCGCTTGATGCGCCCGCCCGCGTACAGCCTCTGCATGGAGGAAATCTAGCACCGACGATTTCCACAATCTTCGCAAAGTCTCGGATCCGGCTTCGCAGAGATCCACATCTGCAAGCGGTTTCGCGTCGCCATGTCGATGCATAGCGTGTGAATCGATCCCCCGTTCCCTTCCCAGAGGAGCCCATCGTGCAGACGCACACCGTGCGCACCCGCCGCTCAGCCGAGTCCTTCCCCCGCGAGGAGCACCTCGCCTGGAAGATCGCGGAGGTCGCCGCCGACCCCGTCGCCGTGCCGGACGACACCGCCGAGATGGTGATCAACCGGATCATCGACAACGCCTCGGTCGCCGCCGCGTCCGTCACGCGCCGCCCCGTCGCCAATGCTCGGGCGCAGGCGCTCGCCCACCCCTACGGGCCCGGTGCCACCGTCTTCGGCGTCCCCGGCCGGTTCTCCCCCGAGTGGGCGGCGTGGGCCAACGGCACCGCCGTCCGCGAGCTCGACTTCCACGACACCTTCCTCGCGGCCGAGTACAGCCATCCCGGCGACAACATCCCGCCGATCCTCGCCGCCGCCCAGCACAGGGGCTCGACCGGCGCCGACCTGATCCGCGGCCTGGCCACCGGCTACGAGATCCAGATCGACCTGGTGCGCGCGATCTGCCTGCACGAGCACAAGATCGACCACGTCGCACACCTCGGTCCCTCGGCCGCCGCCGGCATCGGCACCCTGCTCGGACTGCCGACCGACACGGTCTACCAGGCCGTCGGACAGGCGCTGCACACCACCACCGCCACTCGGCAGTCGCGCAAGGGCGAGATCTCCAGCTGGAAGGCCTACGCCCCGTCGTTCGCGGGCAAGATGGCGGTCGAGTCCGTCGACCGTGCGATGCGCGGTGAGGGCGCACCGTCGCCGATCTGGGAGGGCGAGGACGGCGTGATCGCGTGGCTGCTCGGCGGCCCCGAGGCCGTCTACGAGGTGCCGCTGCCCGGCGCCGGCGAGGCCAAGCGCGCCATCCTGGACTCGTACACCAAGGAGCACTCCGCGGAGTACCAGAGCCAGGCGCCGATCGACCTCGCGCGCCGGATGCGTGAGCGCGTGGGCGATCTCGAGCAGATCGAGAAGATCGTGCTGCACACCAGCCATCACACCCACTACGTGATCGGCACCGGCTCGAACGACCCGCAGAAGTTCGACCCGCACGCGTCGCGCGAGACGCTCGACCACTCGGTGATGTACATCTTCGCCGTCGCTCTGCAGGACGGCGGCTGGCACCACGAGCGGTCCTACGCCCCCGAGCGCGCGCAGCGGCCCGACACCGTCGAGCTGTGGAACAAGATCTCCACCGCCGAGGATCCCGAGTGGACCCGCCGGTACCACTCGACCGACCCCGACGAGAAGGCCTTCGGCGCCCGCGCCGAGATCACCTTGAAGAACGGCGCGATCATCGTCGACGAGCTGGCCGTGGCCGATGCGCACCCGCTGGGCGCGCGGCCCTTCGCTCGCGAACAGTACATCGAGAAGTTCCGCATCCTCGCCGACGGCGTCATCGAGAAGGCCGAGCAGGACCGCTTCCTCGACTCCGCGCAGCGCACCCCGTCCCTCGGGGCCGGCGAGCTCGACCAGCTGACGTTCACCGTCTCCGACGAGGTGCTCGCCCGCACCCCGAAGCTGAACCCGGGGCTCTTCTGATGAGCGGCGGCGACACCGGCGTCGGTGGCCTGCTCACCGCCCGAGCCTCGGCGAGCGACAAGCGCAGGGCCTTCCGCGCCGCACTGGCGTCGGACCGCATCGCGCGGCTGCCCGGCGCCTTCAATCCGCTGACCGCCAGGCTGATCCAGGAGATCGGATTCGAGGGCGTGTACGTCTCCGGCGCCGTGGTCGCCGCCGACCTCGCCCTGCCCGACATCGGCCTCACCACGCTCACCGAGGTCGCGATGCGGGCCCAGCAGATCGCCCGCGTCACCGAGCTGCCCACCCTCGTCGACGCCGACACCGGCTTCGGCGAGCCGATGAGCGCGGCCCGCACCGTCACCGTTCTCGAGGACGCGGGCCTCGCCGGCCTGCACCTGGAGGACCAGGTGAATCCGAAGCGGTGCGGCCACCTCGACGGCAAGGCCGTGGTTCCGACGGACGAGGCCGTCCGCCGCATCCGTGCGGCGGTCGCGGCCCGCCGGGACCAGGACTTCGTGATCTGCGCACGCACCGATGCCGCGGGCATCGAGGGCATCGACGCGGCCGTCGAGCGGGCGAAGGCCTACGCGGGCGCGGGCGCGGACCTGATCTTCACCGAGGCCCTCTACACCACAGCCGATTTCGAGCGCTTCCGTGCGGCCGTCGACATCCCGTTGCTGGCCAACATGACCGAGTTCGGCAAGTCCGACCTCATCGACGCCGGCACCCTCGAGTCCATCGGCTACAACGCGGTGATCTACCCGGTCACCACATTGCGCCTGGCGATGTTCGCCGCTGAAGATGGCCTGCGCGAGATCGCAGCCCAGGGCACCCAGAAGGAACTCCTCTACCGGATGCAGCACCGCAGCCGCCTGTACGAGCTCCTGCAGTACGAGCGCTACAACGACTTCGATTCCGGCATCTTCGACTTCCAGCTGAAGGGAAACCAGTGATGACACCTGCAACCTCCCCCGGTCGGCCTTCGGCCTCCAGCCCGCCGGACATCCGCAAGGGCCTCGCCGGCGTCGTCGTCGATACGACGGCGGTCTCGAAGGTCGTGCCGGAGACCAACTCCCTGACCTATCGCGGCTACGCGGTGCAGGACCTCGCCGAGCACTGCGGTTTCGAGCAGGTGGCCTACCTGCTGTGGAACGGCGAGCTCCCGACCGACGCGCAGCTCTCGCTCTTCACGCAGCGGGAGCGTGCGGCGCGCCGCGCCGACCGGTCGCTGCTGAGCCTGGTGGCGCGGATCCCCGAGACCTGCCATCCGATGGACGTCGTCCGCACTGCGGTGAGCTACCTCGGCGCAGAGGACACCGACGAGTGGAACCGCGATCCCGTCGCGCTCCAGGCCAAGGGGCTGCGCCTGCTCGCAGTCCTCCCGACGGTCGTCGCGGCGGATCAGCGGCGCCGACGCGGCCTGGAGCCGATCGCGCCGGACCACACGCTCGGCTTCGCGGCGAACTTCCTGAACATGTGCTTCGGCGAGGTCCCCGAGCCGGCGCTGGTGAAGGCCTTCGAGGTCTCGCTGATCCTCTATGCGGAGCACAGCTTCAACGCCTCGACCTTCGCTGCCCGGGTTGTCACGTCCACCATGTCGGACATCTACAGCGCCGTCACCGCCGCCATCGGCGCGCTGAAGGGTCCGCTGCACGGCGGCGCGAACGAGGCCGTCATGCACGACATGGAGGAGATCGGCGATCCCTGCGCCGCCGAATCCTGGATGCGCGGCAAGCTCGAGCGCAAGGAGAAGGTGATGGGCTTCGGGCATCGCGTGTACAAGAACGGCGACTCGCGCGTCCCCACGATGAAGCAGTCGTTCCTCGAGATCGCGAACCGGACCGACGGCGCTCGCTTCGTCGAGATGTACGACATCCTCGAGAAGACGATGGTCGATGCGACGGGCATCAAGCCCAACCTCGACTTCCCGACGGGGCCCGCGTATCACCTGCTGGGATTCGACACGGAGGTCTTCACACCGATCTTCGTGATGGCACGGATCACCGGCTGGACGGCCCACATCATCGAGCAGACCGAGGCCAACGCACTCATCCGGCCGCTCAGCGAGTACGTGGGGGTGGAACAGCGCCCGGTGGTGGCGTAGGCCCCATATCATCGAGTACGACAGCGCCCGGGGCCATCGCCCCGGGCGTTGAGGTAAGACGTCGAAGTCCCACGAAGACCGGTGGAGCGTGAACATGTTCAAGAAAGTCCTGGTAGCCAACCGAGGCGAGATCGCGATCCGCGGATTCCGCGCAGCGGTGGAGAGCGGCGCGCGAACCGTCGCCGTGTACCCGTACGAGGACCGCAACTCCCCGCACCGGCAGAAGGCCGACGAGGCGTATCAGATCGGTTCGGAGGGGCATCCCGTCCGGGCGTACCTCAGTGTCGACGAGATCATCCGGATCGCGAAGCAGGCCGGTGCCGACGCGGTCTACCCGGGATACGGATTCCTGTCGGAGAACCCGGACCTGGCCTCGGCCTGCGCGGAGAACGGCATCACGTTCGTGGGTCCGCCGACCGAGGTGCTGGAACTGACCGGCAACAAGGCCCGGGCGATCGCCGCGGCCCGCGAGGCGGGCCTGCCGGTCCTGACCTCGACGGCGCCGTCCTCGGACGTCGACGAGCTGCTCCGCGCCGCGCAGGACATGCACTTCCCCGTCTTCGTCAAGGCGGTCGCGGGTGGCGGCGGGCGCGGCATGCGCCGCGTCGCCGTGATCGAGGACCTGCGCGACGCGATCGAGATCGCCTCGCGGGAAGCGGAATCGGCGTTCGGCGATCCGACGGTGTTCCTCGAGGAGGCGGTGATCGACCCGCGGCACATCGAGGTCCAGATCCTGGCCGACACCGCGGGCAACGTGATCCATCTGTTCGAGCGGGACTGCTCGCTGCAGCGCCGGCACCAGAAGGTCATCGAGATGGCGCCGGCGCCGAACATCTCGGAGGAGCTGCGCACACGCCTGTGCACGGACGCCGTGAACTTCGCCACGCAGATCGGCTACTCGTGCGCGGGCACCGTCGAGTTCCTCGTCGACCCGCAGGGCCGGCACGTGTTCATCGAGATGAACCCGCGGATCCAGGTGGAGCACACCGTGACCGAGGAGGTCACCGACGTCGACCTGGTGGCCGCACAGCTCAAGGTCGCCTCGGGTTCCACGTTGCCCGAGCTGGGGCTGACGCAGGATGCGATCCGCCTCAACGGGGCCGCGCTGCAGTGCCGCATCACGACGGAGGACCCGACGGACGGCTTCCGCCCGGACACCGGCCGGGTGTCGGCGTACCGGACGCCGGGCGGCGCGGGCATCCGCCTCGACGGTGGCACCTCCGTCGGCGCGGAGATCAGCCCGCACTTCGATTCGATGCTGGTCAAGCTGACCACTCGCGGCAGGGACCGGGCCACGGCCATCGTCCGCGCCCGGCGGGCGTTGGCGGAGTTCCGCATTCGGGGCGTGGCGACGAACATCCCGTACCTGCAGGCGGTCCTGGCCGATCCCGCGTTCGTGGCGGGCGAGGTCACCACCTCCTTCATCGAGCAGCGCCCGGAGCTCCTCACCGCGCGGGGCTCCTCGGACACGGCGAGCAAGATCCTGCGCTACCTGGCGGACGTCACCGTCAACAAGCCGCACGGCACCCGCCCGACCAAGGTGTACGCCTCCGACAAGGTCCCCGCGATCGACCTGACCGCCCCGGCACCGGACGGCTCGAAGCAGCGCCTGACGAAGCTCGGCCCCGCCGGGTTCGCCGCGGACCTGCGCGCGCAGACCGCGCTCGCGGTCACCGACACGACCTTCCGCGATGCGCACCAGTCACTGCTGGCGACACGTGTGCGGACCTCGGCGCTGGCGACGATCGCCCCGTACGAGTCACGGATGATGCCGCAGCTGCTCTCCGTCGAGGCATGGGGCGGCGCCACCTACGATGTGGCGCTGCGGTTCCTGCACGAGGACCCGTGGGAGCGGCTGGCCACGCTGCGGGAGGCCATGCCCAACATCTGCCTGCAGATGCTGCTGCGCGGCCGTAACACCGTGGGCTACACCCCGTACCCGCAACAGGTGACGGACTCGTTCGTCGCCGAGGCCGCCGCCACGGGTGTGGACATCTTCCGGATCTTCGACGCGCTCAACGACGTCGAGCAGATGCGACCCGCGATCGAGGCCGTGCTCGCCACGGACAGGGCCATCGCGGAGGGCGCCCTCTCCTACACCGGCGACCTCGCGAACCCGGGCGAGAGCCTCTACACCCTCGACTACTACCTGGGTGTCGCGGAGAAGATCGTCAAGGCGGGCGCGCACGTCCTGGCCATCAAGGACATGGCCGGCCTGCTGCGGCCCGCGGCCGCCACGAAGCTGGTCACGGCGCTGCGCAAGGAGTTCGACCTCCCCGTGCACGTGCACACCCACGACACCCCCGGCGGGCAGCTGGCCACCTACCTCGCCGCCTGGCAGGCCGGCGCGGACGCCGTCGACGGTGCCGCCGCCCCGCTGTCGGGGACGACGAGCCAGCCCTCGCTGTCCTCTATCGTCGCCGCCACCGCACACACCGACCGGGACACGGGGATCGATCTCGACGCGGTCTGCGCGCTCGAGCCCTACTGGGAGGCGGTGCGGGGCGCGTACGCGCCGTTCGAGTCCGGACTCAAGGCCCCCACCGGGCGGGTCTACCACCACGAGATCCCCGGCGGGCAGCTGTCGAACCTGCGGCAGCAGGCCGGAGCGCTGGGCCTGGCCGAGCGATTCGAGGACATCGAGAACGCCTACGCCTCGGCCGACCGCATGCTCGGCCGGCTGGTCAAGGTCACTCCGTCGTCGAAGGTCGTGGGCGATCTCGCCCTCGCCCTCGTCGGTACCGGCGTCTCCGCCGACGAGTTCGCCGCCGACCCCGGCAAGTACGACATCCCCGACTCGGTGATCGGCTTCCTCCGCGGCGAGCTCGGCACCCCGCCCGGAGGCTGGCCCGAACCGCTGCGCACCCGCGCCCTCGAGGGCCGCGCCGAAGCCGCACCGGTCAGCGACGTCCCCGCCGACGAGGCCACCGAACTCGAGGGCACCTCGGAACAGCGCCGGGCGTCCCTGAGCCGGCTCCTGTTCCCCGGGCCGATGCGCGAGTTCACCGAGCACCTCGCCGAATTCGGCGATGTCTCCAAGCTCTCGACCAACCAGTTCCTCTACGGGCTACGGCAGGGCGAGGAGCACCGCGTCCAGCTCGCCACCGGCGTCGAACTGCTCATCAAGCTCGAAGGCGTCGGTGAACCGGACGAGCACGGCAACCGCACGCTGGTCTGCACCCTCAACGGGCAGCTGCGCACCGTCTCCGTGCGGGACCGAGCCGTTCAGGCGGACGTACCCGCCGCGGAGCGCGCCGACAAGAGCAACCCCGGGCACATCCCCGCGCCCTTCGCGGGCGTCGTCACCCCGACGGTGCACGCGGGCTCCACGGTGGAGGTGGGCGATCAGATCGCCACGATCGAGGCGATGAAGATGGAGGCCGCGATCACGGCCCCCGTCGCGGGCACCGTCAGCCGCGTCGCCCTCGCCGGGCCCACCCAGGTCGACGGTGGCGATCTCGTCGCCGTCATCGACGCCTAGGAGCCACCGGAGAGACCAAGGGGCCCGGCCGCGTTCGCGCGGCCGGGCCCTCGTCGTCGAGCGCCGGACTACAGCGTCGCGCGGACGGCCTTCGCCGCGGCGACCAGGTTCCGCAGCGAGGCCACGGTCTCCTCCGTGCCGCGGGTCTTGAGGCCGCAGTCCGGATTCACCCAGAGGCGCTCCGCGGGAACGGCTTCCAGCGCCGCGCGCAGCGAGGCCTCGACCTCGTCCTGCGCGGGCACGCGGGGCGAGTGGATGTCGT
Organism: Tsukamurella pseudospumae; assembly: GCF_001575205.1. Lineage (GTDB taxonomy): Bacteria > Actinomycetota > Actinomycetes > Mycobacteriales > Mycobacteriaceae > Tsukamurella > Tsukamurella pseudospumae. Next base: position 18,727 of record NZ_LSRE01000002.1, on the reverse strand, counting down.
AGACGCCGGGGCCCACCTGGTTGGCGAAGCCCGCCTCGTTGAGGTCGTCCAGGATCTCCATGCGCGAGCGGGCCGCCTCGATCGAGGTGACGTCCGCGTCGAGATCGGCGATGGCGCCGATCACGTCGCCGAACTCCGAATAGCACAGGTGCGTGTGGATCTGGGTGTCGTCCACGACGCCCGAGGTCGACAGCCGGAACGAGCCCGTGGCCCAGTCCAGGTAGGCCGGACGGTCCGCGGCGCGCAGCGGCAGCAGCTCGCGCAACGCGGGCTCGTCCACCTGGATGATCTTCACGCCGGCCCGCTCGAGGTCGACCGTCTCGTCCCGGATGGCCAACGCCACCTGATCGGCGGAGTCGGCGAGCGGCTGGTCGTCGCGCACGAAGGACCACGCGAGGATCGTGACCGGGCCGGTGAGCATGCCCTTGACGGGCCGCTCGGTCAGCGTCTGCGCGTAGGCGATCCAGGAGACCGTCATCGGCTCGGCGCGGCGCACGTCACCGTACAGGATCGGAGGCCGCACGCAGCGGGTGCCGTAGGACTGCACCCAGCCGTTGTCGGTGGCGAGGAAGCCCTCGAGCCGCTCGGCGAAGTACTGCACCATGTCGTTGCGCTCGGGCTCGCCGTGCACGAGGACGTCGATGCCGAGATCCTCCTGCAGCTTCACCACGTCGGCGATCTCCGCCTGCATGCGGCGCACGTACTCCGCCTCGTCGATGCGCCCGGCGCGCAGATCCGCGCGCGCGACACGGATCGCACCGGTCTGTGGGTAGGAGCCGATGGTGGTCGTCGGCAGGAGCGGGAGACCCAGTCGGTCCCGCTGTGCGACCGCGCGTTCCGCGGCGGCGGCCCGGCCGGTGCCCGCGGCGCGCAGTGCGGCGAGCCGGTCGCGGACGGCACCGTCGTTCAGGCGGGCGTCGGCCTCGCGTGCGGCGCGCACGGCGGCGCTCTCCGCGAACTCGGCAGCCACCACGGGACGGCCCTCGGTGAGCGCACGGGACAGGACGACGACCTCGCCGATCTTCTCCTCGGCGAAGGACAGCCAGGCGCGCACCCCCTCGGCGCCCGCGGGCTCGGGTGCCGTCTCGGCGGCGACGGTGTAGGGGACGTGGAGCAGGGAGCACGACGTGCTCACGGCCAACGCCGCGGCGGACCCGGACAGCGTTCCCAGGGTGGCGAGCGCCGCCTCCAGGTCCGTGCGCCAGACATTACGTCCGTCGACGACGCCCGCGAGCAGCAGCTTGCCCGCCAGTGCCGGCGTCCCCGCGACGAGTTCGACGACGGCGGGATCGGTCACCAGGTCGACGGCGATCGCCTCGACTCCGGTACCTGCCAGCGCGGCGAGCGAGGGCCCCGGCGAGCCGAAGTAGGTGGCGACCGCGATCGACGGCCGCTCGACGGCGGACGCCAGCTCGCCGTAGACCTTCGCGGCGGTGTCGGCGAGGGCCAGGCCCGCCTCGCTGACCAGCACGGGCTCATCGAGCTGGACCCACTGCGCGCCCGCGGTGGCGAGCCGCGCGAACAGGTCGCGGTAGAGCGGCAGCAACTCGTCGATGCGGGCCAGCGGGTCGCCGGCACCGTCGACGGCCTTGGACAGCGCGAGGAAGGTGATGGGGCCGACCACGACAGGGCGCGCCGGAACGCCCTGCGCGAGGGCCTCATCGAGGTCGTCGAGGACCTTCTCCGAATGCAGCGAGAAGACGGTGTCCGGACCGATCTCGGGCACGAGGTAGTGGTAGTTCGTGTCGAACCACTTCGTCATCTCGAGCGGGGTGACCTCCGCGGTGCCGCGCGCGGCGGCGAAACAGCGGTCGAGCCGGTCCTCGATGCCCGCAACGCGGGGCGGCAAGGCGCCGAGCAGCTCGGCGGTGTCGAGGATCTGGTCGTAGTAGCTGAAGGTGTTGGTGGGCACGGAATCCAGTCCGGCGGCGGCCAGACGGGCCCACTCGTCGCGCCGCAGGCCCGCGGCGGTGGTTTCGAGATCGGCGCGGCTCACGGAGCCCTTCCAGTAGCCCTCGATGGCGCGCTTGAGCTCGCGGCGGGGGCCGATGCGGGGAACACCGAGAACGGTGCGGGTGAAGTTCGGTGCGGTCACAGGTGGACCGTTCCTTTCGTGCGTAGCGGGCGGCGACCGCCTGTCCGGGCGCACGTACGCACGACGACGAGCCCGCCTGTCGACGTCCCGTCCTCCTGCGGTCGCACGCCCATTCCACGAGGCGGCACACCACCGGACGCGGCGCGTCCGGTACAGCGGGCAGGTATTCGGACTCGCAGGCCTCGTACTCGTTCCTACCGGTCGCTGCTTCCCAGACCGGGGCCCAGTGCGTCGTCGCGACTTTCGTTCCTGCTCACCGCTGCGGGACAGTCCCGGATTCCCACCGGGTTCCCTCTTCACGTCGCGGCGCACCGCGCGCTTCGATGCCGCGTCCGAGGCCTCGGGCGGCAGACCAGCTGCGTCTCCAGCATGCCACTTCGTGCATCCTTGCCGTGCGTCGGCACGCCCGGAGCGGGCTCGGCCGTCTCCCGTCCGGATCAGTCGTCGACGGTGAACCGCTTGAGCCGGCTCGTCCGCCCGGCGATCAGGCGAACCCGGGACTTCGGCAACCCGAGATGGGCGGCGAGCAGAGCGACGGCCGCCGTGTTCGCCCTCCCCTCGGTCGCGGGTTCGCGAACGAACAGGGTGAGCGTGCCGTCATCACCGACCTCGACGACGGGCCCCTTGCGGCTGCCCGGCTTGATCGTGCAGGTCACAGTGTGCGGGCTCATCGGTCCATGATGTCAGGTTCGCCACTGAGTACAGTGGATTCATGGGGATGCGGAGGATCGGGCTGAGCGTCGCGGCGGCGCTCGCCGTACTGGTGGTGCTGGCGGGCGGTGTCGTGTGGTGGTCCACGGCCCATGAGACACCGCTCTCGCGGCATCTCCCCGCCGAGCTGAAGCCGCGGACCTTCCCCACTGTCAGCACGGCGGGGCTCGACCCGTCAAGGATTCGCATCATCGAGAATCTGCGGCGGGAGTTCGACGCGAACCGGCCCGGCACGTACTACTCGGAGGGCGTCGAGGAGCCGTGGTGCGCCGACTTCGTCTCGACGGTGCTCCGCGATTCCGGCCTGCCCCTGCGCAACCCGAACTCCGGCACCTGGCGGATTCCGGGCGTGTACACGCTCACCGAGTACTTCCAGAAGGCAGGGAAGCTGGAGCCCGCGACGCCGTACCGCCCGCAGCCCGGCGACGTGGTGCTGTACGCACCGGAACACCCGCAACTGCGGCAGCACACGAACATCGTCGTGTCCGTCGACGGTGACACGGTCACCACGGTGGGCGGCAACCAGGCGGGCGGGATCAGCGCACTGACCTACCGAGTGGCGGACACGTTCGGCATCGTCGGGTACGGGGTGCCCGTCCGATGACGGTGCTCGACGCGCTGCGGGCGCGGATCGCCGCCGGGAGCACGCCGGGAGCACGCTCGGACGGGCTGCGGATCGCGCTGTCCATCGAGGGCGGGGGCTCGCGATCGGCGTACTCGGCGGGAATGGCGATGGCCGTTGAGGAGTCGGGGCTGCTCCCCGCCTTCGACGCGGTCTACGGCACTTCCGGCGGCGGGCTCAACGCGGCATGGCTCCTGTCCGGGGAGGGCCTGCGGTGGCTGCCCTCGTGGGGCTGGGACGCGGTTCTCGCGGAGCGGGTGGTGCACCCGCGGCGCGCCCTGCGCGGCGGCGTCGTCGTGGACACCCGCCATCTGGTGGACCGGGTGTACTCCGACGTGACGCCCATGGATTTCGCGGCGATCCTCGACAACCCGATCAGCCTGCACCCCTTGGCCGTCGACGCGCACACGCGACGCGTCGCCGACCTGTCCCCGTACCTCGTCGACGCGGCGTCCGTGCGGACCGCGCTGCGCGCGACGACGGCGCTGCCGCTGCTCGCCGGTCCCCCGGTGCGCCTGGCCGGGCGGGAGTTCCTCGACGGCGGGCTCGCGGAGAAGGTCCCCCTGGCCACACCGATCGAGCAGGGCGCCACGCACCTGGTGGTACTGCGCACCGTCGAGGAGGCGGCCGAGGCCGCGCGCCGCGGCTCGCGGGCCGAGAAGTGGATCCTGGACGCCTATTTCACCGCGCGGCGCGCCGCGCCTCCGCCCGGCCCCGTCGTGCCGGGCACCGCCGAGGTGCTGCAGATCTGGGTTCCGGAGGGCAGCCCGGCCGTCGGCCGCCTCTCGAACGACGGTCCACTGATCTCCCGCGCCGTCGAGCTCGGTCGCGACGCCGCGCTCACCGCCCTGCGCGCGTAGTCCGCTCGGGCGACGAGCTTCCGATCATCGCGTCGGCGTGGCCCTCGACCCACGCGAGCAGGGGCAGCATGCGGTCCATCAACTCCACGCCGAGCGGCGTGAGGCTGTACTCGACGTGCGGCGGCACCGTCGGGAACGACTCGCGGTGGACCAGGCCGTCCACCACGAAGGTCCGCAGCGTGGAAGCGAGCATCTTCTCGCTGATCCCGTCGACGGCTCGGCGCAACTCGCCCCAGCGGAGTGTCCCCGCCGTCAGACTCGCCAGCACGAGCACGCCCCACTTGCTCATCACATGGTCCAGAACGACCCGAGAGCTGCACCCCTGGTCGAAGAGCCGGGAGCCTTTGGCGAGGTCATCGACATAACTTTCCATTAGGTACGTACCTTACATGAAAGTGGGTACCCATGATGTGGAATGTTAGGGATGCGAGGTCCGGTTGTAGTCGACGACCACCTACGGAAGGAACACCATGACCATCCTCGTGACCGGAGCCACTGGAGCGCTCGGACGCCTCGTCGTCGACGGCCTCCTCGACCGCGGCGCGGCGCCGACGGACATCATCGCCGGAGCCCGCGATACCGCGAAGGCCGCGGATCTCACTGATCGCGGGGTCCGCGTCGTCCGACTCGACTACGACGACCCGGCCACCGTGCGTGCGGCCGTCGAGGGCGTCGACGCCCTGCTACTGATCTCCAGCTCCGAAGTGGGGCACCGGATCGCGCAGCATCGGAGTGTCATCGATGCGGCGAGGAACGCCGGTGTCTCGAAGTTCGTCTACACGAGCGCACCCCGAGCCACCACGACGGACCTCGTGCTCGCCCCCGAGCACAAGGCGACAGAGGAGGCCATAGTCGCCTCGGGGCTGCCGTCCGTCATCCTGCGCAACAACTGGTACACCGAGAACTACGCGAGCGACCTGGAGGCGGCGCGCGCTACCGGCGTCCTCGCCGCGAGCACGGGGGCCGGACGAGTGGCTTCGGCGAGCAGGCGCGATTTCGCGGACGCGGCGGCGGTGGTCCTTCTCGATGACGGTCACCTCGGCTCGGTGTACGAGCTCGGCGGCGACACCGCCTGGGACTACACCGAACTCGCTGCTGCGATGACCGAGGTGACGCGGCGCACCGTCGAGTTCCGCGACGTCTCGCTCGACGACAGGGTCACGGGCCTGAAAGCCGCGGGACTGGACCCGGGGACCGCGGGATTCGTCGCCGCGATCGACACGGGCATCCGCAACGGCGCGCTGGCCGGCACCGACGGCAGCCTCTCCCGGCTCATCGGCCGGCCCACCACACCGCTGGTCGACGGCCTGCGAGCCCTCGTCTGAGCCTGTCACCCGGCGAGCAGCCTGCCGGCGAGCCGTTCCGCCACGTCGGCGGCGCTCGCGGGGGGCGGCTCGCCGGCCAGGAGGTATCGGCGGAGCACCGCGAGAGGCACGTCGTACATCGCGAAGAACACGTCGGCGCGCGGCAACCCGCAGTCACGGGAGACGCGACGCACGATGGCGCCGGTCGCGACCGCCCGCTCGGTGCTGAGTCTCGCCCACTCCTCCGCCGTCGCGGGAGGCCAGTCGTCGACCGCGAAGGCCTGCGGCCCCGCCTGCAGCACGAGGGCCTCTCCGAGATCCGCGCGGCACCGGTCGACGACCCAGTGCACGCTCGCGGCCGCCTCCGCGGCGGTCCCGATGTCGCCCCAGGCTGCGGTGTACGCGTCCTGGAACCGGCGGACCGCGCGGAGCCAGACGGCGGCGAGCAGCGCGGGGCGCCCGGGGTAGAGGTGGTACACGGATCCACTGGGGGACTTGGCCTCCCGAGCGACCGCGGCCACCGTCAGGCCCCGCGTTCCGTCCCGCGCGAACAGCCGTACGGCGGCGTCGAGCAGCTCGTCCGGGTCGTGCATCCTCGGCCTTCCCATGGCCGTAGATCCTATGCTAGACCTGTTTTAGAGAGTAATCACTAAAACAGGAGGACCGATGACGGGCACCGCTCGGATCACCCTCGATACGGCAGCCGCGATCCTGGCGGCCCAGCCCTTCAACGATCTGGTGGGCGCTCGCATCACCCGATTCGGCGAGGGCGAGGCGGAACTCGTCCTCGACATCGAGGACCGGCACCGCCAGCAGTTCGGAGTCGCACACGGCGGCGTACTGGCGTATCTCGCCGACAACGTCCTCACGTTCGCCGCCGGGTCGGTCCTGGGCGCCGACGTACTCACCGGCGGCATGGACGTGAGCTACCTGCGAGCGGCGAGATCGGGACGACTGCGGGCGCGGGCGTCCGTCGTGCACCGCGCCCGGTCGCACGCCGTGGTCACAGTCGAGATCCGGAACGAGAACGGCGGGTCCGGCGCGGCCGCCCTCTGCGCGATCGCGCGGGGCACGGTCTTCGCCACCTCACCCCGGGGCGCCGCCGCGTGAACGCGCAGATCACCGATGCGGACTGGGCGCTCGCGCTCGACACGGTGCGTCGCGCGCGGCTCTCGTCCTTCCACTGCGCCGTCGCGTCTCTCAACCCCGACGGTTCGCCGCACGTGACGCCGATCGGATCGGTTCTGCTGGACACGCGCAGTCACACCGGTCTCTACATCGACGTCTTCAACGTCCACCTCGCCCGCAATGTGACCGCCGATCCCCGCATCACGATTCTGGCCGTCGATTCCGGACCGATCAGATGGGGTCGTGCCCTGGTGCGCGGGCACTTCGACCGCACGCCGGGGGTGCAATTGACGAGCACCGTCGGTCCCAGCCGGCGCGCCGCCCCGGACGAGGCGGAGCGGTTCCGGGCGATCGTCGGGCCGCTCGCACGGCTCCGCGGCGGTCGGACCATGTGGTCGGATCTCACCCGCGTGCGTGACCTGGCCGTCTCATCCGTGCGCCCGATCCGCCTGGGCACCATGACGAGTCGGTGACTCATCTCCGCAGGCGACCGGCGTGCCCTGGTGGAACATGACGGACCAGCGGTTCTCCCGGCGCCGCCACACGGTGAGCCTGCGGGTGACCCGGTCGCCCTGCGCCAGCGTGTACGTGAGCAGGTAGACGGAAGCGCCCAGAGCGCGGACCTGGAACTCGCTGGTCTCCCAGTCGGATTCGTCCGGCGGCGAGATCAACCGCTGCTCGATCACCTCCCGGACGTACTCGCGGCTGTACCGCCGTCCCGACGCGCCGACCTCCCAGAAGTCCGGTGCGACGGCATCATCGAAGTCCGCGAGGGTGCTCCACGCCGGGCCGTGGAAGAGGGGCTCACGGCGGCGCAGTTCCTCGAGAACTCCCCGCAGGCGCGGGGCGGTGCCGCGGTCGGGTTCGTACGCCTCCTCCATCACTCCTCTGAGGCTAGCCTCACTGCCAATCGCGGGAGCGAGAGGGCACGGACAGGTCCATGCGCTGCAGCCTGTCGGCGACGACGGTGACCGCCCCCTCCGCGTTCTGCAGCTTCCCCCGCACCAGCAGCGCGGGCGCCGACTGCGCGAGGCGCCGGTACCGCGCCCACAGCCCGGGGCTGCACACCACGTTGACCATGCCCGTCTCGTCCTCGAGGTTGAGGAAGGTGACGCCGCCCGCGGTGGCCGGCCGCTGCCGGTGCGTGACGGCCCCGCCCACCAGGACGCGGTCACCGTCGGGCAGCGACAGGAGTCTGTCGGCGACGACGACCCCGAGCGCATCGAGCGTGGGACGGAGGAACTCCGTCGGGTACTTCCCCGGAGTGACGGACATCGCCCACACGTCCGCAGCGGCGAGCGCTGACTCGCTCATGCCGGGTAGCGTCGGCGGAGCCCCTGCAGTCGCAGTGCCGGGCAGCCGATCCGGGCGTTCCCTCGCCGCTGCCCCTGCCTCCCAGAGCTCTCGCCGCCGGCCGCGACCGAAGCAGTCCAGCGCCCCCGCCGTGGCCAGCGCCTCGGCCTGCGCCACAGTGAGCTCCACTCGCGATGTGAGATCCACCAGGTTCGCATACGGACCGCACGCGTCCCGCTCGGCGACGATGCGCTCGGCGAGCTCGTCACCGATGGTGCGGATCGCACCGAGGCCGAGCCGCACCTCGAGCCCCGCATTCTCCAGGTTCGCCCACACCAGGCTGGCGTTCACGTCCGGCCCGTGCACCACGACACCGTGCCGGCGCGCATCGGCGACGAGGGACTGCGGCGAGTAGAAGCCCATCGGCTGCGCGCGCAGCAGCGCCGCGCAGAAGGCCGCGGGGTGATAGCACTTGAACCACGACGAGTAGAAGACCAGTGACGCAAATGACTGCGAATGACTCTCGGGGAAACCGAAATTGGCGAACGCCACCAGTTTCTCGAAGATCCGGTCTGCCACATCCTCCTCGATGCCGTGCCGCTCCTTCGCGCCCGCGCGGAACAGATCGCGCAATCGCTCCATCCGGTCGACGGAGCGTTTGGAGCCCATCGCTCGGCGCAACTGATCCGCCTCCGCGGGACTGAACCCGGCCACGTCGACGGCGAGCTGCATGAGCTGCTCCTGGAAGAGCGGCACCCCCAGGGTGCGTTTCAGCGCCTTCCACATCGACGGGTGCTCGACCGTGGGTTCCTCCTGCTCGTTGCGGCGGCGGATGTACGGATGCACCGAGCCGCCCTGGATGGGGCCGGGCCGGATCAGCGCGACCTCGACCACCAGGTCGTAGAAGTTCCGCGGCTTCAACCGGGGCAGGGTCGCCATCTGCGCCCGCGACTCCACCTGGAAGACACCGACCGAGTCCGCGCGGCAGAGCATCTCGTACACGTTCGGATCCTTCAGGTCCAGCTTCGCGAAATCGACCTCGATACCCTTGTGCTCCTCGAGGAGGCCCTGCATGTAGTGCAACGCGCTGAGCATGCCGAGCCCCAGCAGATCGAACTTCACCAGCTTGATGTTGGCGCAGTCCTCCTTGTCCCACTGGAGCACGCTGCGGTCCTCCATGCGGGCCCACTCGGTGGGGCACACATCGGCGATGGGACGGTCGCAGATCACCATCCCACCGGAGTGGATGCCCAGGTGTCGCGGCAGATCGGCGATCTGCGCCGCCAACTCGACCACGCGGTCCGGGATGCCCTCGGGCACCGGATCCTTCCGCCAGCCCCAACTGGAGATCTGTTTGCTCCACGCGTCCTGCTGCCCCTGCGAATAGCCCAGCGCTCGTGCGGTATCGCGCACCGCGGACCGACCGCGGTAGGTGATGACGTTGGCCACCTGCGCGGCGTACTCGCGGCCGTACTTCGTGTAGACGAACTGGATCGCCTCCTCACGGCGATCGGACTCGATGTCGACGTCGATGTCGGGCGGACCGTCGCGTTCCGGCGCCAGGAACCTCTCGAACAGCAGCTCGTTCGCGATCGGGTCGACCGCGGTGATGCCGAGCGCGAAGCACACCGCCGAGTTGGCAGCGCTCCCCCGCCCCTGGCACAGGATGTCCTTCTCGCGGCAGAAGCGCACGATGCTGTGCACGATGAGGAAGTACCCCGGGAAGGTGAGCGTCTCGATCACGTTCAGTTCGTGCTCGATCTGCCGGTAGGCCTTCGGGTTCCGCTCCGGCGGACCGTAGCGCTCCAGTGCGCCGCGCCGGGTCAGCTCGCGCAGCCAGGTGGCCTCGGTGTGTCCGGATGGAACGTCGAAGGGCGGGAGGTTCGGCGCGATCAACGCGATCTCGAACGCGCATTCCGCCCCCAACTCCGCAGCACCGGCGATCGCACCGGGGTGCTCCGGCAGCAACAGCGCCATCTCATCGCCCGAGCGCAGGTGCGCGCCGCCCGTGGCCGGCAGCCATCCGTCCAGTTCGTCGAGGCTGCGGCGGGCCCGGATGGCCGCGAGCGCGGACGCGAGGCGGCGCTGGTCCGGTCTCGCGAAGTGCGCCCCCGTGGTGGCGACGGTGCCCACCCCCATCCGGGCGGCGACCCCGGCCAGGAGGTGGTTGCGCTCGTCGTCCTCGGGGACGCCGTGCACGGTGAGCTCCATGCTCACCCGGTCCTGGCCGAACCGGTCGACGAGCCGCGCGAGGGCGGCGGCGGCACCGTCGGGCCCGGAGACCTGCAGCCCCCTGCGAACAGCACCCTTGCGGCATCCCGTGAGGATGTGCCAGTGGCCGCCCGACCATTCGGCGAGCCGATCCGGATGGAAGCGCAGGAGCCCCTTCTCCCCCGCCTCCATGTGCGCCTCGGCCATCGCCCGCGACAGCCGGCGGTAGCCCTCCTGCCCGCGGGCCAGCACGAGCAGATGCTCGCCCGACGGATCCTCGGAACCGGTGCGCTCGGCATCGTGCTCCAGCGACAGCTCGGCTCCGAACACCGTGGGAACGCCGAGTTCTCGTGCCGCCTCGGCGAACCGGATCACGCCGTAGAAGCCGTTGTGATCGGTGACGGCGAGCGCCTTCAGGCCCAGCGCGTGGGCCTGCTCCACCATCTCCTCGGGCTGCGCCGCCCCGTCGAGGAAGCTGAACGCGGTATGCGCGTGCAGCTCGGCGTACGGCACGCGGGAGAACCCTGGGGCACCGCCGGCCGGGACGTAGGCCTCGCGCTTACGGGACCACGCCGGCGCATCGCCACCGTCGCCCGGGGGTTCCTCCGCGCGACGCACCGGAGCCCGACCGGAGAGCACCCGCTCCATCTCCGACCAGCTCCGCGGCCCGCTACCCCAACCCACACCTCAACAATACGCTCACGTGTTCGATGTGTTCAATATGCTCGAACACGAAGGAGTCACCGCAGACGCGTGAGGAGCACCTTCAGCGCCGGAAGTGGGTCATAACCCTCGATCGGCATGGCGAGCTGCCGGGTGACCAGGGCGTCGGTGGCATCCATCACCAGCGCGGATTCGGTGATGCCGAGGCCGATGGAGGCGCCGATCTTCTCGCCGACCTCCTCCACCGCGCGACGCCCGCGCCGTAGCGGTTCCCGCAGGTCCGGCTCGACCGACGCGGCGGCGAACAGGTTGAGCCGGGCGACACCCCGCGTCCGGCCTCCGTCGATCGACCAGCGGACGAACTCCGCCAGCCGTTCGGCGACCTCCTCGAGCGTGGACTTCTCGACGCCCTCGAAGGCCGCCCAGAAGGTGAGATCCTCCTCGACCATGTGATCGACGATCCCGCGCACCAGCGCGGCGCGCGAGCGGAAGTAGTTGGACGCCGTCCCGGCGGGCACGCCCGCGGCGCTGTCGACCGCGCGGTGCGTCAGTCCCCGGAGACCGAGCGTGCCGAGCACCTCGATCGCCCCGTTCAACACCTCGTCGCGCCTGCCCATGGGCGAGAACTGTACCCGATACTACGTTCGAAGTAGAACGCGTTCAGGCCCCGTCGGCGAGGCCGGGGGTGAGCTTGGCGAGGGCGACCCGCACCGCGGCGACGTCCCGGTCCGTCAGGTGGTCGAAGACCAGCCGGCGCACCTCCTCGACGTGGCCGCGGGCGACACCGTCGAGCGCGGCGAAGCCCGCGTCGGTGAGCTCGGCGTACGCTGAACGCCCCTCGGCGCGCCGCACCAGCCAGCCGCGCTCGCCCAGCTTGCGCAGTACGTGCGACAGGCGCGAGGGCGACGAGTTGGCGGCCTCCGCGAGCGCAGAGAGCCCCAGTGTGCGGTCCGGCGCCTGCGACAGCTGGGCCAGCACCATGAACTCGTAGTGGGTGATGCCCGCGTCGACGCGGAGCTGTGTGTCCAGCTTCGCGGGCAGCCGCATGGCGACGTTGATGAGCGGCAGCCACGCCCTCATCTCCTCATCGGACAACCACCGGGTACTCCCCGCGTCCGCCTTCATGTCGCACCCCCGAAACATCACATCGTCGCTGCAGTTTAGCGGCTGCCGATTCCAGTGAACGGTCCATCACCGAGTCGGTAGAGTCGGTTCGCATGAGCCGACCGAGCACGACGCCGGGCCCCTCCTCGGACGCGGACATCCCCGCCTATCTCGAGGCGCTCGGCCTCCCCGGCCTCTCGGACATCCACGTGCACTTCCTGCCCGAGCCCATGCTGGTCAAGGTGTGGGACTTCTTCGACCGCGCGAGCGCCGAGTACGGGCGCGAGTGGCCCATCGCCTACCGCTTCGACGAGGCCACCCGCCTGGAGCTCATCCGCGGCATGGGCGTCCGCGCGATCCCCGCGCTCACGTACCCGCACAAGCCGGGCATGGCGGTCTGGCTCAACGACTGGTGCGCCGAGTTCGCACGGCGCGTGCCCGACGCGATCCCCTGCGCCACCCTCTACCCCGAGCCCGGGGTCGGGGAGTACGTCGCGGCCGCGATCGCCGACGGTGCGCGGTTGTTCAAGATGCACGTCCAGGTGGGCGTCTTCGCGCCGGACGATCCGCTGCTCGATCCCGCGTGGCAGGTCCTGTCCGCCGCGCGGATCCCCGTCGTCATCCACGCCGGGTCCGGTCCGGTGGAGGGCCCCTACACCGGGCCCGACCGGGTCGCGGAGGTGCTGCGGCGCCACCCCGACCTCACGCTGGTGATCGCCCACCTCGGCATGCCCGAGTACGAGCGGTTCGCCGATCTCGCCGAGCAGTTCCCCCACGTGTACCTCGACACCACCATGGCCGCCACCGATTTCACCCTGCGAACCGCCCCCATGCCTCCGGGCTACGTCGAGCGACTCGGAGCCCTCGCCGACAAGGTGGTGCTCGGCAGCGACTTCCCGAACATCCCGTACCCCTACGCGCACCAGCTCTTCGGGCTGGCACGCCTGGGCCTCGGCGACGACTGGATGCGCAAGGTGCTGTGGCACAACGGCCGCGCCCTGCTGGAGCGCGCGGGCGACTGAACGGCTGTCGATGCAGCGGTCGTTACGATGGCCCTCATGCAGATCCGACGGGCCGCGCTGGCGCTGATCGTCGCGGGGACCCTCGCGGCGTGCGGCGGCGCTCCGTCGTCGCCGAAGGCGCTGTCGCTCGACCGCTCGAAGACGGAGTTCGAGCAGGTCGGGATCGACGAGACCCGCGATGACGTGACGGCGCTCGTCGCGACCGCGACCCGCCTCGGCGCGCAGCTGGCGGCCCGCGACACCCGCGCCGCGAGCACCGCCGTCTCCCCGTGGTCCGTGCTGAGCCTCCTGGGCATGCTGCGGGCCGGCGCGGAGGGCGAGACCGCCGCGCAGCTCGACGGTGCCGGGCTCGGTGCCGCGAAGGACCTCCCGCGGGCGATGGCGGCCCTGACGGGCCAGACCGCGCAGTGGGCGGGCGATCCCGGCACGGTGCCCGCCACCTCGCCGCCGGCGTCGCCGCTGTTCCAGTCGCAGGTGGCGCTGCTGACGGCGAAGGAGCCCGAGGACCGCCGGGTGCGGCCGGCGTACCTGGACGCGCTGTCCGCCTCCTACGGCACCGGCGTCTACCCCGTGGACTTCCGCCAGGACGTGGGCGAGCCGCTCGGGGAATGGGTCGCGGTGAACACCGGCAGCACGCTCACTTCAGCGCCGCTGAAGACCGGCACCGACACCCGGCTGGCCGCTGCGTCCACCGCGTATCTCGCTGCGGCGTGGCGCTTCCCGTTCGATGCCGCCCGGACGCGACCGTCGCCGTTCACAGCCGCCGACGGTGCCGTGGTCGATCCGCCGACCCTGCGCGGCACGGTGCCCGCGCGGGTGGCCGCCGGCGAGGGCTTCTCCGCGCTGCAGCTCGACTACGGCACCACGCTGGCGCTGCAGATCGTGCTACCCGCGCCCGGCACGCCGGTCGCCGATGCCGCGAGCGAGGGCCGGTTCACGGCCGCTCGGATCGCGCTCGCGGCGGCACCGTCGGTCCCGCACGAGGTGAGCCTTCCGAAGTGGCGTTCGACGTCCTGGACCCCGCTCGTCGACCCGCTCCGCGACGCGGGCCTGACGGGGCTGTTCGCCGGGCCCGGCCTCGACGGCATCGCGCCCGGATCACCGACGGTGGCCGACGCTCGTGCCGCCGCCGTGTTCACCGTGGGCGAGAAGGGCACCGCGTCGGACACCGCGACCGCGACCGCACCGGAAACCGGCCCCGGGCCCGCCCCGTTCGCGGTGGACCGCGCCTTCGCGTACGCGGTGGTGGACACCGCGACCGGACTCCCGTTGATCATGGGCACCGTCGACCGACCGGGCTCCTGACTCCCGCTTCCTGGTCGACGCCCACCGTACGCGTACGACTTGCGATGTCAAAACCGTGATGCCGGTTGCGGTTTCAACCAAAGTCTCGACTTCACGTTAAGGTTGAGGCATGACCTCGAAGCTCCCCCGCCCGCTCCGCGCGGCGGCCCGTTCGGCATGGGCCCTCACGGGCACCGCGCTGCTCGCCGTCATGGTCGCGCTCGTCGCGGGCGGCGCCGTCTTCCTCGTGGCCGCCGGGACCACTCCGCCGGCTCCGGCGCAGGAACGGGAGAACGCCGAGAACACGCGCGTCGCCCTCAAGGCCGCCGACGAATCGCGCACCCTGTTCGGCCTGCTGTCGAGCGCCGTGGTCTCCGCCGGCAACGGCCTGAACACCTCGGCGGGCTCGGTACCGCAGATCTTCGACAGCATCGACACTGCGAAAACCGGTTCCCAGCAATTGGTCTCGGGACTGGACGAGGCGTCGTCACTGTCCGCCGCACTGGCGCAGGTGAACCGCGCCACCGCCACCCTCGGCGGCGCGCTCGAGCGGACGCAGGGCCTGCAGCAGGTGGCGGCGGGCACCCGTGCGGCGCTCGTCGCGCTGCGCGGACGGCTCGTGGAGCACCCGTCTCCCGGTTCCGCCGAGGCGGTCGCGCAGCTCGACCGCGCGCTGTCGGGCTCGAAGGGCGTGGGCGCCCTCGATGACGTCGCCGGACTGCGCAGCACGCTCGCAGGCATGACGAGCAGCCTGAGCAGCGCCTCCGCCAACGCCGATGCCTCGCTGACCTCCGCACGCAGCGCGGCCCGGCAGCTGCGGGACGGCCTGACCAAGCTGGCCTCCGCCCGCAAGGACGTGAACACCTCCATCACCAACCTGACCACCGGTGTAGGACAACTGAAGACGGCGCTGGGCGCCATCGACGGCCAGCTCGCCCTCACCCAGACCCGCCTGCGCTCGGTGACCAGCGCACCCGCACCGGCGCCCGACCCCGGCATCGCCCGTCCCCTAGCCTGGGCGCTCGTCGCGGGCGGTGCGGCAGGCACCGTCACCTATCTCGTCGCGCTCAGCGTCGCGCACCGGCTGCGCCGCCGGGAGGCGGCCGCGGCGCAGGCCCCGGCTGCGGCTGCAGCAGAGACATCGGTCGAGCCTGCGGCGGACGTCATCGAAGTCCCCGCCACCGGGCACCACCGCGTCCTGCCTCCGGCCGAGGACCTCGCCGAGACCGACGACGTTGCTGCAACCGCCGCCACGGACGACGACGCGGCCGCGGCACCGTCGGGCACGGCACCGTCGGCCGAGGACACCGCAGCGTTGCCGGGGAAGCCGGCCAAGCACCGTCGGAACCGCTTCCGGCCCGCGCCCTCCGACGACACCAATCCGTATCTCTCGGTGGCCTTCTCGGGCAGCGCGGGCTAGGCGCGCTACTCGTACACGCCCTCCACCTCCCATCCGCCGGCGTACTGCAGCAGCAGGGCCCGGCCGTCGTCGCGGCCGGGTGCGGGCTCGAGCAGCACCTGCGCACGGGCGCGGGGTTCGGCGGCGGCGTCGGGTGCCCACCAGCGTTCGTCGACCAGCCACGGTCCCGCCCACCAGCTGAGCACCCAATCCCGCGATCCCCAGGTGAGATGCGTGGGTTCGCCGGTGAAGCCGCCGCGTTCGGTGACCCGGACGGCGTCGCCCGCGGCGTCGGTCATGGTGACCGCCGCGCCCGTGATCAGCACCGCCGGCGCAGGTTCCGGCATCCGGCCCGGCCACGGCGCGTCCGGGTCGCGAGCCGGGACCGTCTCGTCGCCCAGCGGCACCCAGGTGACCCGCTCAGCGGGGCCGCGGCCGCCGCTGCGCACCCCCATCCGTACCGATTCGCCGCCGAGGAGGCCCTGTACCCGGACCAGGGCGCGACGGAAGCGGGCGGCACCGTCGCCCTCGTCGCCCCACATGCCGGCCTGCAGCGCCCCGGCGTCCACCACCTCGACGGGTTCGAGCCGCAGCAGGACGATCGGGGCGCCCGGGCCGCCCTGCCTACCTCGGCCTCCGGTGAGCCAGCCGTCGATCTGCCAGCGCACCCGGTCCGCGGTGCCGTCGGGGGTGAGCGGCTCGGCGCAGCGCCAGATGCGGGTGTGCCGCTCGCCGTTCTCCGCGATCGCGGACACCTCCAACCGCAGGCACGCCATCCCCGCCGCGGACAACTTCTCGTGCAGCTCCGAGGCCAGGGCGCGGCCGGCGAAGGCAGCGGCGTCGACGCGGCCGATCGGCGGGTCCGGCCGCAGTTCCGCCTCCAGCCCGGGCGGCAGCACCGCGGTGGACGGGGGCCTGTCCGCCACCGCCCGGGCCTGACGGTGCGCGGCGATCGCGTCGACTCCGAAGCGGGTGGCCACGTCAGTCGCGGAGAGCGCCGCGAAGACGCCGAGGGTGCGCAGCCCCAGCCTGCGCAGCAGGTCGATGAGGTCGGCGCGGTCCTCCGTGGCGAGCGCCGGCTCGGCCCCCAGTTCGGCGATGGCCAGCGGGGCCAGGAAGGCCGCCGATTCCCCCGGCGGCACAACGACGCCGCGGCGGGCGGCCAGGGCCGCGGTGAACACCTCGTCGGCGATGCCGGCGAGCGACTCCGCGCCCACGGACGAGGCGGCGTCCACGAGGCGTTCCGCCGCCTGTTCCTCGCCGCCGAAGAACCGGGCTGCGCCGCGCGCGGGGATCACCACGAGCCCCGGGCGCAGGACCTCGATGAGCGGGATCAGCGCGGCCACGGCACCCGCGACGGGCTCGAAGATCCGCGCGTCCCGGCCCTCATCGGCCTGCGCGACGTGCAGGTCCGGGCAGCGGGCCTGCGATTCGCGGCGCTTCATGCCGCGCCGCACCCCGTCCGCACGGGCCGCGGCGTTGCACGCCACCACCCGGTTCCCGTGTAGCACCGCCACGGGGCGATCGGGCGCGAGATCGGCATCGGCCGCCGCCGCGGCCGCCGGCCAGTCGGGGCACCACAGGGCGAGGATGCGCTGAGCCCTCGGCTGCGGCAGGGTCTGCAGCGCCTGCTGCGGGGCGGTCATCGGGCCACCGCCAGCCCGGTGTCCGACGGTGCCGTGCCCGCCGCGCCCCGGTAGGGGTTGCGGCAGCCGCGGCCGCGCGCGGAGAAGACCAGGTCGATCCCGCGGATCCGCCCGCGACCGGGGCGGGCGCCGAGGCCGGTGTAGCCCTGGACGCGTGCGCCGAGGTGCAGCGAGGCGCCCTCCCACGTGCCACCGGTGACCAGCAGCACCGAGCCCCGAGAACGGGCGCGGGCGGCGATCGCCCGGCCACGGCTGGGCGGCACCGCGATGCCACCGAGCTCGCACAGCACCACATCGGCACCGTCGAGCAGGATCGACGCGACGGCCACCGGATCCCCCAGTGGCCCCTCGATGAGCGCGATCCGCTCCGGATCGGCCCCCTGTTCGAGTGCCGCGGCCATGCCGAAGCCCTGCGCCCCGCACAGCGCGACGCGGGCGCCGGCCCGCGAGACCGTGGCCACCAGCGAGACCGCGAGCGAGCCCGCACCCTCGAGTGTGGCGATGCTCCCGCGGGGCAGGCCGCCGCCCGGGAGCAGCGCGGCGAGTTCCTCGTGCACCGGGAGCACACCTGCGGCGGGAACGGCACCGAGCTGCGCGGATTCCTCCTGCAGCGGCGGCCCCTGCGGCGCCTGAGCCTTCCCCGGACGATGCTTCTCCGGCAGCGCCGCGAGCCTTTTGCGCAGCTCCGCGAGCTTCTCCTCGCGGTTGCCGCCCATCGCTTGAACACGTGCGGACACCTGTCACACCCCTCCCCTACGTTCTGATCCACGTTCGGAAGCAGAGTCACAGGGAAGGTGTGACTAGAACTTCTGTTCGATACGAGTCTCAGCGTAGATCCGCGATCGGAGCGCCGTCAAGCGTCCAGGTGGGAGAGGTTCCGCGAGGCGATGCACATGACGCATCGATACATTTTCGCAGGTGAGGAGGGTCTTCATAGCGAGGTGATGCGCCGGACGCATCATCTCGCCACACGACCGACGGCCAAGGAGACGTCTAGCCTCGGCCTTTCGCGGGTGAGGTCGTGTCGGACATGAAGAAAGGTGCTCTGAGCTGGAAGAATAGGGGTTACCACACCAACCTATTTCCAGTCTCGAAGGAGCACCTTTCTGGTGAGTCAGTCTACGTCCTGCTACCCGAAGGTGTCGGTCGACGCGGCCGGAACGAACCTCGTCTCGCATGCCGGGACAGTGCTGTTGCTTCGTACCGCCGAGACGGTCGGTCTGACCGCGGCTCTGACCAGTGCGTTGATGCCGTGGCGCAAGCCGAACGCGATCCACGATCCGGGGAAGACGGTGCTTGATCTGGCGGTGTCGATCGCGGCGGGCGGGGACTGCCTGGCCGACCTCGATCAGCTCCGCACCCAACCACAGGTGATGGGCCAGGTC
>NZ_LSRE01000001.1 GCF_001575205.1 Tsukamurella pseudospumae | reverse complement strand
AAGCTCACCTTTCGGCAACACGTACAGCCACCGGTAGATCGCCTCATGCGAGACGGTCCGGCCCTGAGCATCAACAGAACGTTCCATGAGCTCCACACTGGGATCCTGCGCCTCCAACCGCAACCTGCCCGCGATCTGCCGCGGCGTGCACGAGGACTTCAAGTCCGCGAGGACCCGCGCTCTGAGGATCGGATCACGGTCGATCACACGCTCCTGCGGACGCGAACGAGACTGCCGTGCAGTCTTATCCGCGGTGGCACACCGATACCCGCCGGTCTTCGTGGAGTTCCGGTGAATCTCCCGCGAGATCACCGACGGCGCCCTCCCCAGGTGCACCGCAATCGTCCGAATCGACCAGCCGGCCTTCAACCCCGTCGAGATCTCAACCCGATCCTCCACCGTCAACATCCGCCGCACATCAGCCCCGTATCGTCGCACCACCCCGGTCTACCAGGGCTGTTGCTACGACGCTATGACACCGCCGGAGGCTCGGCGCCGACACTCGGGATGAGTGTCTGAAGCCTGCCTGTGGATGTCCTGGGAGTTCTGAAGTTATCACCATTCCCCAGCGATCCCAATGGTTTTCGGCGTCCTTTGTTCGAACCAATTTGGTTACCTCGCAGTAGCGAAAGCGACTGTCTTCTAATGGAACTCGTTCCAGGCGTTTGCGATCAAAAGTGGCTCCGCAATTGATGTGATGGTTTACGTGGGCGGGTTCCGGAATGGCGATCGCAACACGGGGAGAATGTCGGGCTGTGATTCCCGCGATTTCAGTCGGTACGGTGGAGTGATGGACGATCGGAGCACCGAAACCCTCGCGGGGCCGCGCGCGTTCCGCGCGCGCATCCGTTCCACCCGGCACGGTGCGCTGGTCTGGCGGATCGCGGTGGGCGTGATCGGCGGCATCGTCCTGGCGTGCGGCATCGTCGCCATTCCGTATCCCGGTCCGGGATGGCTGATCGTGTTCGCCGGGCTCGGCATCCTCGCCACCGAATTCGAGTGGGCCCACCGGCTTCTGCGTTTCGCCCGCGCCCGCTACGACCGGTTCGCAGCGTGGCTCTCGCGGCAGAACATCCTCGTCAAGGGCGCGTTCGCGCTGGGCACCTGCGCGATCGTGCTCGCCACGCTCTGGTTGCTCGGCGCCGCGGCCATGATCGGCGGCTGGTTCGACATCCACTGGCCCTGGCTCGCGAGCCCGATCTTCGGCTGACCTGTGGACCGCGACCCGATCGACGCACTCCGCCGCGGAACGGCGGCACCGGACCGGCGGGTGGCGGGAGTTCTCTACTGGTACGCCCTGTCCGGGGCGCTGACTCGGCTCGCCGCTGCGGGGTTCGACGGTGCCGACGCGCCCGTCCGGACCGGGGCCGGCGGATGGCCGGAGGTGGGGGAGGCGGCACCGTCGGACGACCCGACCGGCGCCCTGGCGCGTGCCTTCCACCGGCTGATCCCCGAGATCGCGCAGGCCTGCGGCGCGACGGAACGCTCGCTCTGGGCGATCGGGACGGACTCGATCGCCGGGGCGGCGCTCGCGACGGGGGAACCGCGCACCGTCGCCGATCGGATGCTGCAGGCGTGCGGGCCGGACGCCCCGGCGGCGCGGTTCGACGAGGTCCCGGGGCGCGGCACCGTCGTCCGGCGGGGCTCCTGTTGCCTGCTCTACCTGTGCCCCGGCATGAGCAAGTGCCTCAGCTGCCCCCGGCAGACGCCGCAGGAGCGGGGTGCGCGGCTCGCGTGAGCGTCGCCTCGCGCGGCGACCGGCCGCCCGAGACCGATAGGATCGACCGGACTGACAACCGCGTGCGGCCAGGTATGCCGCCCGCTACATGACTAGGAGCACCGTGAGCACCACCTTCGTCGTCCCCGCCGGAATCGCGGCCGGGGCAGCCATGCGCGACCTGGATCTGCCGAACAAGGGCCCCGAGGCGGTCGTGGTCGTCAAGACCGCCGACGGCACCCTCAAGGACCTGAGCTGGATCCCCGAGACCGACACCGAGGTCGAATCCGTCGCGGCGAACACGGAGGACGGGCGCAGCGTGATCCGCCATTCGGCGGCGCACGTACTGGCGCAGGCGGTCCAGGACGGCTTCCCGGGCACCAAGCTGGGCATCGGTCCGCCCATCAAGGACGGCTTCTACTACGACTTCGACGTCGCCGAGCCCTTCACCCCCGAGGACCTCAAGGGCCTCGAGAAGAAGATGAAGCAGATCATCAAGGCGGGGCAGCGGTTCTCGCGCCGCGTGTACGAGAGCAAGGACGAGGCGCGGGCGGAGCTCGCGAACGAGCCGTACAAGCTCGAGCTCATCGACGACAAGGGTGCGGCCGACGACAGCGAGGTCATGGAGGTCGGCGGCGCCGAGCTCACCGCCTACGACAACCTCAATCCCCGTACCGGCGACCGGATCTGGGGCGATCTGTGCCGCGGCCCGCACGTGCCGACCACCAAGTACATCCCCGCGGTGAAGCTGACCCGTAGCTCCGCGGCGTACTGGCGCGGCGACCAGAACAACGCCGACCTGCAGCGCGTGTACGGCACCGCGTGGGAGTCGCCCGAGGCGATGGACGAGTACCTCGAGCTGCTCGCCGAGGCGGAGAAGCGCGACCACCGCAAGCTCGGCGCGGAGCTGGACCTGTTCAGCTTCCCCGACGAGATCGGCTCCGGCTTGCCCGTGTTCCACCCCAACGGCGGCATCATCCGCAAGGAGCTCGAGGACTACTCCCGCCTCCGGCACGCCGAGGCGGGGTACGAGTTCGTCTACACCCCCCACGCCACCAAGGGGGAACTGTTCGAGAAGTCGGGACACCTGGACTGGTACTCGGACGGGATGTACCCGCCCATGCAGCTCGACGAGGAGCGCAACGCCGAGGGCCAGGTGACCCGGCAGGCCGTCGACTACTACCTCAAGCCGATGAACTGCCCCATGCACAACCTCATCTTCGACTCCCGCGGCCGCTCCTACCGCGAGCTGCCGCTGCGGCTGTTCGAGTTCGGCACCGTCTACCGGTACGAGAAGTCCGGCGTCGTGCACGGTCTCACCCGCGCTCGCGGGTTCACCCAGGACGACGCGCACATCTACTGCACCCGCGAGCAAATGGCGGGGGAGATCCGGGACCTGCTGCAGTTCGTGATCGACCTGCTGCGGGACTACGGCCTCGACGACTTCTACCTCGAGCTGTCGACCCGCAACCCGGAGAAGTCGATCGGCTCGGACGAGGCGTGGGAGGAGGCGACCGAGGCGCTGCGCGAGGCCGCGAGCAGCTTCGGCGTGGAGCTCGTCGCCGACCCGGGCGGCGCCGCCTTCTACGCGCCGAAGATCTCGGTGCAGGTCAAGGACGCGCTCGGCCGCAGCTGGCAGATGTCAACCATCCAGGTCGACCTCATGCTGCCCGATCGGTTCGACCTCGAGTACACCGGCAGCGACGGCCAGAAGCACCGACCCGTCATGCTGCACCGCGCACTGTTCGGCTCGATGGAGCGCTTCTTCGGCGTGCTCACCGAGCATTACGCGGGAGCGTTCCCCGCGTGGCTCGCACCGGTGCAGGTCGTCGGCATCCCCGTTGCGGAACAGTTCGGCGACCACCTGGAGACGGTCATCCGTGCCCTGAAGAAGCACGGGATCCGCGCCCAGGTCGACCACAGCGACGACCGGATGCAGAAGAAGATCCGCAACCACACCACGCAGAAGGTGCCGTTCATGCTGCTCGCGGGCGAGCACGACCGCGACGCCGGAGCGGTCAGTTTCCGGTTCCGCGACGGCACCCAGGTCAACGAGGTGCCGGTCGACGACGCCGTGCAGCGGATCGTCGACTGGGTGCACGCGCGCCGCAACGAGTCCCCGACGGCCGAGCTGCTGGGCCCGGCGGAGAGCACCGTCGGGACCGCCTGACCGGACCGACGGACGAGACGGGGAGAGGAATCGATGACGGACGCCACGGACGGCGGCGCGCACACGGACTTCGGGGTCGGCGACGGTGACGAGACCATCGAGCGGCTCTGGACGCCCTATCGGATGCGTTACCTCGTCGATTCTCCTCCCGTCCCGGAGGGGAGCACGGCGTTCCTCGAGATTCCCAAGCTCGCGGACGAGGACGGGCTGATCGTGGCTCGGGGCGAGCACTGCTACGTCGTGCTCAACCTGTTCCCGTACAACCCGGGGCACTGCATGGTGGTGCCGTACCGGCAGGTGGCCGAGCTGGAGGACCTCACCGACGATGAGGCCTTCGAGCTGATCAAGCTCACCCAGAAGACGATCCGGGTGATCAAGCGGATCTCGCGGCCGGCGGCGTTCAACGTGGGCTTCAACCTGGGCCGGTCCGGCGGCGGCTCGATCGCCGAGCACCTGCACCAGCACATCGTGCCCCGCTGGCCCGGCGATGCGAACTACATCACCGTGCTCTCGGGCACTAAGGTGATGCCGCAGCTCCTCGGACAGACCCGGGCGCTGATGGCGAAGGCCTGGGAGGAGGTCTAGGAGTGTCGGCGATCTTCAGCCGGGAAGCGGTCTCCAAGGTCACGCACCCGATCGCGAGAGTCCTGATCAGGACCGGTCTCACGCCGGACGTGGTGACGCTGTTCGGCACGGTCTGCTCCGTCGGCGCCGCCGTGTGGCTGTTCCCCGCGGACCACCTGTTCTGGGGAACCATGATCATCTGGTTCTTCGTCATGTTCGACATGCTCGACGGTGCGATGGCCCGCGTGCGCGGGGGCGGCACGCGGTTCGGGGCCTGGCTCGACGCCACCTGCGACCGGGTCGCGGACGGCGCGATCTTCGCCGGCCTCGCCTGGTGGGCCGTGTTCACCGAGGACAACCGCTACAACCTGCTCATCCCCACCCTGATCTGCCTGGTCACCTCCCAGGTGATCAGCTACGCCAAGGCCCGGGCCGAGGCCTCGGGTCTCAAGGGCGACGGTGGCTGGATCGAGCGTCCCGAACGTCTCATCATCGTGCTCGTCGGGGCCGGCTTCACCGGCCTCGGCGTGTGGTGGGCGATCCACGTCGCGATGTGGGTGCTCGCGGTGACGAGTGTCGTCACCGTCGTGCAGCGCGCGCTGACCGTGCGCCACTCGCCGGGCGCCACCGAGCTGCTGCCGCTCCCGGCGGCGACCACGACGCAGGGTGAGGAGGGCGCGTGATCGACCCCCGGGAAGAGGCCGCCGACCTCGCGTATCGCGCCGGCTGGGCCCTGACCAAGCGGATGCCGGAGTTCGCGGCGAAGTTCCTCATCGACGACGTGGGCGGCCGCATCGGCGCCCGCGGCGACAACACGCAACTGCGCAAGAACCTGGCCCGGGTGCTGGGGACGACGCCGGACGCGGTGCCGCAGAGCCTGATCGAGGAGTCCTCGCGGTCCTACGCGAGGTACTGGCGCGAGTCCTTCCGGCTGCCGTCGATGGACCTCGTCGAGCTCGGCGCGACCCTGGACCAGTACGTCGACACCCCGAGCCTGCACGAGGCGATGGACGCGGGAACCGGTGCGGTGCTGGCTCTCCCGCACAGCGGCAACTGGGACATGGCCGGCGTGTGGCTGGCGCAGAAGTACGGCCGGTTCGCCACCGTCGCTGAACGACTCAAGCCCGAATCGCTGTTCCGGCGGTTCGTGGAGTACCGCGAATCCCTGGGTTTCGAGATCTTCCCCCTGTCCGGGGGCGAGCAGCCGCCCATGCAGGCGCTGGCGCAGCGTCTGCACGAGGGACGGCCGATCTGCCTGCTCGGCGAGCGGGACCTGGCGCGCCACGGCGTGCCCGTGACCTTCTTCGGCGAGCCCACCCGCATGCCCGCTGGCCCGGCCAAGCTGGCCATCGACACCGGCGCGCCGCTGCTGCCCGTGCACTGCTGGTTCGAGGGCGACGCCTGGGGCTTCACGTCCGAGGACCCGATCGACGTGTCCAAGGGCATCGAGGACGCGACGCAGCAGCTGGCCCACGCCTTCGAGCGGAACATCGCGGCGCATCCCGCCGACTGGCACATGCTGCAGCCCCTGTGGGAGGCCGACTGGTCGCAGGCGCGCCGGGACCGGATCCTGGGCACCGTCGGGCCCGATGCGCCCGATGAGGGCCCCGAGGTGCGCTGATGCGGATCGGGATGATCTGCCCGTACTCGTTCGACGTCGCGGGCGGGGTGCAGGCGCACGTCGTCGACCTGGCGCGCGTGCTCATCGAGATGGGGCACGAGGTGTCGGTGCTGACGCCCTCGTCGAAGGAGACGGTGCTGCCGGACTTCGCCGTCTCGTCGGGCAAGGCCGTCGCGATCCCGTACAACGGCTCGGTGTCCCGGCTCTCGTTCGGGCCCAAGGCCTTCGGTCGGCTGCGGAAGTGGATCCGCAAGGGTGATTTCGACGTGCTGCACGTGCACGAGCCCAACGCGCCCAGCCTCGGGATGCTCGCGCTGGCGATCGCCGACGGTCCGATCGTCGCGACCTTCCACACGTCCACCGAGAAGTCGCTGGTGCTCTCGGTGTTCCAGAGCGTGCTGCGCCCCTCGCACGAGAAGATCCGCGGCAAGATCGCCGTCTCCGAGCTCGCCCGGCGGTGGCAGATGGAATCGCTCGGCTCGGACGCGATCGAGATCCCCAACGGCGTCGAGGTCTCGCACTTCGCGAACGGCGATCTCCTGCCCGGCTATCCGCGCCCGGGGAAGACGGTGCTCTTCCTCGGTCGCTACGACGAGCCGCGCAAGGGCATGGCCGTCTTCCTCGAGGCGCTCCCCACGATCGCGGAGGAGCACCCCGACGTCGAGGTCCTCGTCATCGGCCGCGGCGACGACGAGAAACTGCTCCGTGAGGCCGGCCCCTACGCGAAGCACCTGCGGCTGCTCGGCGCCGTCACCGACGAGGAGAAGGCCGCCGCACTGCGGTCCGCCGACGTCTACGTCGCGCCGAACCTCGGCGGCGAGAGCTTCGGCATCGTCCTCGTCGAGGCCATGGCCGCCGGCACCGCCGTCGTCGCCAGCGACCTCAACGCCTTCGAGCGCGTCCTGGACGGGGGAGAGGCCGGCGTGCTGGTCCCCGTCGGCGACGGTGCCGCGCTCGGCTCCGCCATCGCCGGCCTGCTGTCCGACGACCTGCGCCGCGCGGAGCTCGTCACGCACGCGTCCGAGGTCGTGTGGCGGTTCGACTGGTCGGTGGTCGCCCAACAGGTGATCCGCGTGTACGAGACCGTCGCCGTGCCCGGCGTGGTCGTGACCATCGACGACTGAGAGGGCACCCGTGCTGAACCTGACCGCCACCACCGTGCTCGTCATCGGGCTGATCGTCGTCGCGGTGCTCATCGTCGCGGCGCTGGCGTACCAGACCGCGCACCGTCTGGACCGCCTGCACGTGCGCGTCGACCTGTCGATGCAGGCCCTCGACGCCGCACTGGCCCGACGGTCCGCCGTGGCCCGCGCCGTCGCGGCGTCGATCCCCGAGGACGCCGCCCGGGCGCTCCGCGGGGCCGCGGACCGCGCGGAGAACGCCGCGCCCGAGGATCGAGAGCCGCGGGAGAACCAGCTCTCGGCCGCCATCGGCGCCATCGACATCGAGACCCTGCCCCGCTCGCTCGTCGCCGAGATCGCCGACGCCGACACCCGCGTCACCATGGCCCGCAGGTTCCACAACGACGCCGTCCGCGACACCCGGGCGCTGCGTGGCCGTCGCTTCGTCCGCTGGCTGTACCTCGGCGGTACGGCGCCCATGCCGCAGTACTTCGACATCGTCGACCGGGGCGGTGTGCTCCCCGCCGCGCTGCTCGCGGAGACCGACGAACGCCGCGTGTCCGCGCGGGTCATCGTCGTCGACTCCGACGGCGCCGTCCTCCTCGTCCGCGGCCACGAGCCCGTTCCGGAGGGCGAATCCCCGCCCGGCCACTGGTGGTTCACGGTCGGCGGCGGCGTCGAGCGGGGCGAGGACCTGCGCGCGGCCGCGACCCGGGAGCTGCTCGAGGAGACAGGGCGGGCGCTCCCGCCGTCCGCCTTCGTCGGCCCCCTGTACCGCCGGGAGGCGGTGTTCACCTTCGACGGCGAGGTCTTCGACTCGGTCGAGTACTTCTTCGCCGTCGCCTGCGAACGGTTCGAGCCGGCACCGTCGGGCTGGACCGACCTGGAGCGGCGCACGCTGGACGAGTTGCGCTGGTGCAGCGCGGAGGAGATCCGGTCGCTCGCCGACCCCGTCTACCCCGCGCGCCTCGCCGACCTCGTCCCCGACGTGCGGGCCGCGCTGGCCGCCGGCTCGGCGCCGGACGTTCCGGCGCGCGTCGAGTAGGGGGAGCGATGTCGCCGAAGGAGATCTCCGGGTACCGGGTGCTGCGCCGCCTCGGTGCCGGAGGGATGGGCGAGGTCTTCCTCGTCGAGCACCCGCGGCTGCCGCGTCAGGATGCACTGAAACTGCTCGGTCCGCAGTTCGGCGGGGATCCCAACTTCGCGGCGCGGTTCCTGCGGGAGGCCGACATCCTCGCCGGGCTCCGGCACCCCAACATCGTCACGATCTACGACCGCGGCGAGTTCGAGGACCGGCTGTGGCTGGCGATGGAGTACGTCGAGGGCGAGGACGCGGCGCAGTACCTGCGCACGCGCGGGCCGCTGCCGCCGTCGACGGTCGCGGACGTGCTCGACCAGGTGGGCAGTGCGCTGGACTGGGCCTGGACCGAACGCAAGCTGACGCACCGCGACGTCAAGCCCGGCAACATCCTGCTCGAACCGTCCCGATCGGGGCGGCCGCCGGTGGTGAAGCTGGTCGACTTCGGCATCGCCAAGGCCAGTGACGAGGCGAGCTCGCTGACCGCGACCGGCGTCGCCGTGGGCACAATGGCCTACCTCGCGCCCGAGGTGATCGAGGGCAAGCCGCTCGACAACCGCGCCGATGAGTACTCGCTGGCGTGCACGGCCTTCGAGCTGCTCACCGGTGGCCCGCCGTTCGGGCCCGGGTCGCCCAGCTCGGTGATGATGGCGCACCTGAGCGCCCCGGTGCCGGATCCGGCGTCGAGGCTCGCCGGGCTGCCGCCGGGGCTGGCCGCGGTCTTCGCGCGGGCGATGGCGAAGCAGCCGCGGGACCGCTACGCCGACAACGCCGAGTTCGCCCGCGCCTTCCGGGCCGCGCTCGTCGCCGCGCGGCCGGACGGACGGCCCACCGTCGGGCCGACGTCGCCGCACCGGCCTCCGATGCCCGCGCCGGCCACGACGATCCGCCCGACCCCGCCGCCCACCCCGATTCCGGCGTTCACGGCGCCGCCCACCCCGGCGCCCGCGCCGCCCGCGCAGGGGAACGGCCGGGTCATCGGCCTCGCGGCCCTGGTCGCCGTGCTGGTCGTCGCGCTGGCGGCCGTCGGGTACCTCGCGTTCGGCCGCTCGGGTCCCGATGCGCCGGCCCCGACGGTGACCGCCACCGCGCCGCCCGGTGGGGCGACGCGCGGGGCGACGGGCGGGGCGACGGAGGCACCGTCGACCTCCGAAGCGACGACGAGCGCACGGGTCCCGACGGTGCCCGGCACCGACGCCTACGGCTTCATCGGCAGCCCCGCCCGGTGCGCGGGCGGCGAGACCCTCGAGCTCGCGATGCTCACCTCCGGCGCCGGATCGGGGTCACGGATCGTGATCTGCAGTTCCGGTGGTGCGTACACGTATCGGGGCGCCCGCGCGTCGGGCGACAACAGCGGCCTGACCCTGCCTGCGTCGTCCGCGGGATCCGGTTCGTACCGCGCGCGGAACCCGGATGTGAAGGGCGAGGCCCGCAACGACACGATCTACACCGTGAGCGCCGGCGGGTTGGTCATCACCCGCGGCGACGGTCGGTCGGTGGCGTCCGAGCCCGCCCGGTCCGTCTGGACCCGCTGACCCCCAATTCGTTGTCTCCCCACTGAAACGCCACAGCCCCCTCCGATTCGTCGTAGCCCCACCGAAACGGCCGGCGTTCCGGTGGGGCTGCAATGAATCGGGGGGAGGGTTGGACGGCCCGGCGACCCGGGCTGAAAACCGCGCACCGTCATCGGGAATACTGGAGCCCCGCATGTCCCAGCTACGAGGAGATCCGTCAGTGTCCACTGATCCCCAGACCGCACCCGTCACCGGCACCGCGCGCGTCAAGCGCGGCATGGCCGAGATGTTGAAGGGCGGCGTGATCATGGACGTGGTCACCCCCGAGCAGGCGAAGATCGCCGAGGACGCGGGCGCCGTGGCCGTCATGGCCCTCGAGCGCGTCCCGGCCGACATCCGCGCGCAGGGCGGCGTGAGCCGCATGTCCGACCCGGACATGATCGACGGCATCATCGAGGCCGTCAGCATCCCCGTGATGGCGAAGGCCCGCATCGGCCACTTCGTCGAGGCGCAGATCCTGCAGGCGCTCGGCGTCGACTACATCGACGAGTCCGAGGTGCTCACCCCGGCCGACTACGCCAACCACATCGACAAGTTCGCCTTCACGGTGCCCTTCGTCTGCGGCGCGACCAACCTGGGTGAAGCGCTGCGTCGCATCACCGAGGGCGCCGCGATGATCCGCAGCAAGGGCGAGGCGGGCACCGGCGACGTGTCGAACGCCACCACGCACATGCGCAAGATCCGCGACGAGATCCGCCGCCTGACCTCGCTGCCCGAGGACGAGCTGTACGTCGCGGCCAAGGAGCTGCAGGCGCCGTACGACCTCGTCGTCGAGGTCGCCAAGAACGGCAAGCTGCCGGTCACCCTGTTCACCGCCGGCGGCATCGCGACCCCGGCCGATGCGGCGATGATGATGCAGCTGGGCGCCGAGGGCGTCTTCGTGGGCTCGGGCATCTTCAAGTCGGGCAACCCCGAGCAGCGGGCCAAGGCCATCGTGGCCGCGACCACGTTCTACGACGACCCCGCCAAGCTCGCCGAGGTCTCGCGCGGACTCGGCGAGGCGATGGTCGGCATCAACGTCGACGACATCCCGCAGCCGCACCGCCTCGCGGAACGCGGCTGGTAACGGCATGTCGCCCGCCGGTGTCGCCCGATTCGCGCTAGCGTCGATGCTGCGTGTGTCGGGTGACACCGGAAAATCGTGAAATCAGTGAGGCGGAGGATGTCAGACCAAGCAACGGCCACCGAGGGATACGGGGCTCAGTCCTCCGTGTCCCCGGGACGATCACGGGTCGAGTCGGCGCCGATCGCGCTGCGCGTGCTCGCGTACATCGCGGACCTGTGCGTCGCGTCCACCGTGGTCGCGCTCGCCCTGATCGTCGACGTGGCCGCCGGTCTCGAGATGGGCTGGATCCTCGTCGGCGTCGGAGCGGCGATCGCGATCGTCGCGTCCATCGTGCTGCACGGTGTGTTCGGCGCCAGCCCCGGCAAGATCCTCGCCGGGCTCAGGGTCGTCGACGCGGACTCGCACCGCACCGTCGGATTCCCGGCCGCGGCCATCCGCTCGGTGGTGTTCAACGTCCTGGCCCCGCTCGTCTACCTCCCGGGCTGGTCCGTACTGGCCGACGGTGCCCGGCGCGGCATCCACGAGAAGGCCTCCCGTACGACCACGGTCGACGAGGCCGACGTCGCGACGGTCGTCCGCGCACCGGCCCCGGCACCGTCGGGCCCGCTGGGCGGCCTGGTGACCGGCGAACCGGACCGGGGATTGCAGCGCATCCCGACCCCGCTGCCCGAGGAGACCAGGATCGACCCGATCGGCGCCGAGGCGGCGACCGAGGTCGTCGAGGTCGAGGAGCCGCGCGAGCGCATGGCCCCGCCCGAGCTGCCTCCGCTGCCCGACGACGTCCCGGGCCTGCGCCCGATCCCGCCGCGCTTCGGTCCGCCCCCCACCGACGGCGACGAGCAGACCGCCGCGTTCCCGCCCGCCGCGGCCTTCGCGCCGCCGCCGCAGGCACCCCAGCAGACCCCGCCGCCGCAGGCACCCCAGCAGACCCCGCCGCCGCAGGCACCCCAGGGCCCCGGTCCGCAGCAGCGTCCGGGCCAGCAGTTCCCGCCCGGCCCCGTCGGCCCTTCGGGTCCGGTCGGCCCCGGTTTCCCGGGAGGCGGACGTCCGGCGCCCGCCGGCCGTCCGATGCCGCAGCCGCCGCGCCCCGCCGCACCGACCCCGATCCAGTCGGGCGGCGTACCGATCGTGCTGCGCTTCGACGACGGTCACTCGGTGGACGTGCGCGGCGACGGCATCATCGGCCGCGAGCCGGTGCTGCCCGCGGGCGCGGACTCGTCCACGGTCACCAAGCACGTGCTGGTCGACGACACCGCGTCGGTGTCCAAGACGCACCTGCTGTTCGGCATCACCCGCGGTGAACTGTGGGTGGAGGACGTGGGCTCGACCAACGGGTCCGCGATCGCCTTCGGTGATTCGTGGACCGAGCTCACCAAGGGAATCAGGTACGCCGTGGAGAAGGGCAGCGTCGTGCACATGGGTCAGCGGAGTTTCAAGGTGTTCGGCGGATGACGACGGACGCGGGGGAGGCGCGCTCCGAGATCGTCTACGGGGCGCAGGGCGGCGTGTCCATGAAGTGGGTCGCCATCAGCAATCCGGGGCGGGTGCGCCTGACCAACGAGGACGGTGCGCTCACCGGCCCGGGCATGTTCCTGCTCGCCGACGGCATGGGCGGGCACGACGCGGGCGAGGTGGCCTCGGCCGCCGCCCTCGAGGCGCTCGCCGAGGTCTTCGGGCCGGAGCCGGCGGAGGCGCAGGTCGTCATGGAGCAGGTCGTCGACCGGCTGCGCGACGCGCACGCGGCGATCGAGGCCATCGACTCCGAGACCGGCAAGCGCGCCGGAACCACGGTGACCGGCCTGCTCCTGACCACCTACGAGGGCGTTCCCCACTGGTTGGTCGTCAACATCGGCGACTCGCGGACCTACCGGCTCGCGGAGGGCTACTTCGAGCAGCTCACCGTCGACCACTCCCAGGTCCAGGAGCTGATCAACGGCGGCTTCCTCAGCCCGGAACAGGCGCGGGTGGACCCGCGGCGCAACGTGATCACCCGCGCCCTGGGCGCCGGGATGGAGCCCGACGCGGACTTCTGGATCGTGCCGGCGCAGCCGCACGAGAAGCTGCTGGTCTGTTCGGACGGTCTCAACGGCGAGCTCACCGACGACGAGATCCGGCAGATCCTCGACTCGGACGCGCCGATCGACGAGTGCGCCGATCAGCTCGTGGCCGCGGCCCTGAACGCGGGCGGTCGCGACAACGTCACCGTGATCGTGGTGGACGCCACCACGGAACAGACCGATCCGGACTGGTGACCTGAGTAGAGTCCTTCCTCGTGGCTGACATCGAAGCGCTGCTGAGTCTCGAACAGATCGACCGCGACATCTTCCGCGGTATTCACGCACCCTCGATCCTGGTGCGCACCTTCGGCGGCCAGGTGGCCGGCCAGGCGTTGCGTTCGGCGATCGAGACGGTCCCGGATGCGATGCAGGTGCATTCGCTGCACGGCTACTTCCTGCGGCCCGGTAACCCGGATGCCGACACGGTCTTCCTCGTCGACCGGATCCGCGACGGCAGGTCCTTCTGCACGCGGCGCGTGAACGGCGTGCAGAACGGCGAGGCGATCTTCTCCATGTCGGCGTCGTTCCAGCTTCCGGGGCAGGCCGGCATCGAGCACAGCGACGAGATGCCGCCGACGCCCGCCCCCGAGTCGGTGCCCAGCCCCCGCGAGGATCCGAACGCCACCCGCGAGAGCCTCGGCCTGTTCGAGGAGTGGAGCGACTGGGACATCCGCATCGTGCCGCAGGACGAGACCGCGCCCTACGCGGGTCGCGCGGTGCACCAGCAGGTCTGGTTCCGGCACATCGGCCGCCTGCCCGACGATCAGAACGTGCACACCAGCGCGCTCGCCTACATGAGCGACATGACGCTGCTCGGATCGGCGCGCGTCGCCCATCCGGGCGTCGACACGCAGGTGGCCTCCTTGGACCACGCCATGTGGTTCCTGCGCCCGTTCCGGGCCGACGAATGGCTGCTCTACGACCAGACGTCACCGTCGGCCGGTGGCGGGCGCGCGCTGACCGCCGGACGGATCTACGCGCAGGACGGCAACCTCGTGGCCGTCGTCATCCAGGAGGGCCTGCACCGCTTCCGGGAGTAGCCGAATAGGCTGGTGCCCCGTGACTGTGCGGATCGGGGTACTGGCTCTCCAGGGTGACGTGCGCGAGCACCGTCAGGCGCTCGAGGCGGTGGGGGCGCGCACGGCCGTGGTGCGTACGGCGGCGGACCTCGCGGCCGTCGACGGCATCGTGATCCCGGGCGGCGAGTCGACCACCATGAGCCGGCTGCTCGGCGTCTTCGACCTGTTCGACCCGCTCCACGACGCGCTCGCCGGCGGCCTGCCCGCGTACGGCTCGTGCGCCGGAATGATCATGCTCGCCTCCGAGGTGCTCGACACCCGACCCGACGCGCGCTGCCTCGGCGCGATCGACATGACGGTGCGCCGGAACGCCTTCGGGCGGCAGGTGGACTCGTTCGAGACGGACCTCGAGGTCGCCGGGATCGACGGTGACCCGGTGCGTGCCGTGTTCATCCGTGCGCCGTGGGTGGAGCGGGTCGGGCCGGGGGTCCAGGTGCTGGCCAGGGTGCCCGACGGTGCCGGGGAGTCGGCGGGTACGGTGGTCGCTGTTCAGCAGGGTGTGACGATGGCCACATCCTTCCATCCCGAGGTCACCGGCGATCTGCGGATCCACCGGCGCTTCGTGGACGTCGTCCGGGGCGCGTGACAACGCCGCCGTAGGAGCAAGGGGAGTGGCTTCGTGAGCTACATGCCGGTGACCGATTCGATGTTCCTGCTGGCGGAGTCCCGCGAGCATCCGATGCACGTGGGCGGGCTCCAGCTCTTCACCCCTCCCGAGGGCGCCGGTCCGGATTTCGTGCGGTCCGTCGTCGAGACGATGCGCGGGCGCACCGAGATCAGCGAGAAGTTCGGCCGCCGGCCCGCGGATCCGGTGGGGATCCTCGGCAACACGTGGTGGTCGTCGGTGGGCGACCTGGACATGGACTACTACGTCCGGCACTCCGCCCTGCCGAAGCCGGGGCGCATCCGCGAACTGTTCCAGCAGGTGTCGTTGTGGCACGAGACGCTGCTCGACCGGCACCGTCCGATGTGGGAGGTGCACGTGGTCGAGGGCCTCGAGGACGGCCGGTACGCCGTGTTCTCGAAGGTGCACCACTCCCTGGTCGACGGTGTCTCCGCTCTCCGCTACATGACGCTCGCGCTGTCGAACGACCCGAACGACATGGAGGGCCGGGTCGTGTGGCAGCCCGGCCTGGGCCGGCGCAAGAAGGCGACCGCGCCCGCGACGGAGAAGAGCGGTGGCCTGTTGCCGTTCAACCCGCTGGACACGGTCAAGCAGGTCGGCGGGCTGACGGGCGAGGTGCTGGGCATGCTCCCGGCGTCGCTCAAGGTGGCGGGCAGTGCGTTCCGCGACCACGATTACACGGCCCCGTTCCAGGCGCCGCACACGATCTTCAACGTGCCGATCGGCGGTGCCCGCCGGTTCGTGGCCCAGTCCTACTCGCTCGATCGCATCGACGCGGTCCGCAAGGCCGCCGGCGCGACCGTCAACGACGTGGTGCTCGCGATGTGCGGCGGCGCCCTGCGCGCGTACCTGGCGGAGCTCGGCGAGCTGCCCGACCGCTCGCTGACCGCGATGGTCCCCGTCTCGCTGCGCAAGGACGCCGATGACGTGGAGTCCTCCAACGCCGTCGGCGCGGTCATCGCGACGCTGGGTACGGATCTGCCGGAGGCGTCCGAGCGGCTCGAGGTGATCCGCGAATCGGTGATCTCGGCCCGCAAGGTGATGGGCGAGCTGTCGCCGCTGCAGGTCCTGGCGCTCAGCGGCGCGAACATCGCGGGCTTGGCGCCCGGCTTCCTGCCGAACTACACCGGCCGCACCCGGCCCCCGTTCAATCTCATCATCTCCAACGTCCCGGGGCCGCGGGAGGCGATGTACTGGAACGGCGCCCATCTGGACGGCGTGTACCCCGCATCGATTCCGTGGGAGGGGCAGGCGGTGAACATCACGATCTGCACCAACAACCGGAACCTCGAGTTCGGGATCACCGCGTGCCGCACGTCGGTGCCGCACGTGCAGCGGATCATCCACCACCTCGAAGACGCGCTGGCTGAGCTGGAGCGGGCGTTCACGTAAACTCGCAGGGTTGATGCAGCGCACCCGAACGGAATCGAGGGATCGATGAGCGGCCATTCCAAATGGGCCACCACCAAGCACAAGAAGGCGGGGATCGACGCCAAGCGCGGCAAGCTGTTCGCCAAGTTGATCAAGAACATCGAGGTCGCGGCGCGCACCGGCGGTAGCGATCCCGGGGGCAACCCCACCCTGTTCGACGCCATTCAGAAGGCGAAGAAGTCGTCGGTCCCCAACGACAACATCGAGCGCGCCCGCAAGCGCGGCGGCGGCGAGGAGGCGGGCGGCGCCGATTGGCAGACGATCATGTACGAGGGCTACGGGCCCAACGGCGTGGCCGTCCTCATCGAGTGCCTCACCGACAACCGCAACCGCGCCGCGGGCGAGGTCCGGGTCGCGATGACCCGCAACGGCGGCAACATGGCCGATCCGGGCTCGGTGTCGTACCTGTTCGCGCGCAAGGGCATCGTCACGCTCGACAAGAACGACCAGTCCGAGGACGACGTGCTCATGGCTGTGCTGGACGCGGGCGCCGAGGAGATCAGCGACCTGGGCGAGCAGTTCGAGATCATCGCCGAGCCCACCGATCTGGTCGCCGTGCGCACCGCGCTGCAGGAGGCCGGTTTCGATTACGACTCCGCGGAGTCGGGCTTCCGCGCCTCGGTCGAGGTGCCCGTCGACGTGGACGGCGCGCGCAAGGTGTTCAAGCTGGTCGACGCGCTGGAGGACAGCGACGACGTGCAGAACGTCTACACCAATGTCGACATCTCGGACGAGGTCCTGGCGGAGCTCGAGGAGGACTGATCGTCCTCGCCGCGGGCACAGGATTGACGTATCGCATCGGGTCTACTGTCCGGTAATAATGCGTCAGGATATTCTCAGGTTGTGACTCGCACCCGAACGGCGCTGCGCCGTGCCCCGGCACTCGCCCTGGTGGCCGCCCTGCTGCTCGGCGCGGGCGGGGCCGCCGTCTGGGAGACGGGCCGCGCGGAGACGGTGCACGGGGCCACGGCCATCGGCGTCGGCTTCGGCGCCCTGGGCCGGGACGATGCGGCCGCCCGTCTGACGGAGGCGGCCCGCCGCGCGGATGCCGAGCCGGTGACGCTGCGCACCGACAAGGGCACCGTCCGACTCACGCCCGCGGAGCTCGGGCTGACCATGGACGTGCCCGGCACGGTGCAGCGCGCGATCGACCAGCGATCGCCGCTGCGCGACCTGGTCGGGCTCGTCAGCGCGCGGCACGTGCACCCGGCCTCCACGATCGACCGCGCGGTGTTCGACGCGGCGCTGGCCAAGGTGGGCGGCCCGCTCACGGAGGCGGCCGCCGACGGTGCCGTCGTCTACCGGTCCGGCAGGCCCGTCGCCGTCGAGCCCAAGGCCGGCGACCGGATCGACCCGGCGCACGCCGCGGCGGCCGTCGCCGCCGCCTGGCCGGACAGCACCGACATCGTGCTCCCCACGGAGAAGGTGACCCCGACCGTGTCCTCGGACACCGTGCACAAGGTCGCGACCGGAGCGGCGGCGCAGGCCGTCGCCGCCGAGGTCGTGCTCCGTCGGGACGGCTCCGGGCAGACGCCCGCGGGCACCGTCGGGCGCGTGTCCGGTGCGGACATCGGCACGTTCCTGTCCTTCCGGCCCGACGGTGCCGGCAACCTCGCGCCGAAGGTCGACCGGGAGGCCGCGAAGAAGCTGCTCGGCACGCGGCTCGAGTCGGCGGTCGCGAAGCCGAAGGACGCGGGGTTCAGCGTCTCGGGTGGCACGCCGACGGTGACCGACGCGGTCCCGGGTCGCGAGGTGGTGTGGGACCCCACGATCGACGCGGTGTCCAAGGCCGTCGTCGAGCAGTCCACGCAGGGCCGCACGGCGACGGCGCAGTTCAAGACCGTCGAGCCCAAGCTCACCACGGCGCGCGCGAAGGAGCTCGGCGTGCGGGAGGTCGTCAGCGAGTTCTCGACCGGCGGATTCAGCGACGCGTCCGGCGTGAACATCCGGCGGGTCGCCCAGCAGGTGAACGGCGCGGTCGTCCTGCCCGGGGAGACCTTCTCGCTGAACGGGTACACCGGTCCTCGCGGCACGGCGCAGGGCTACGTCGAGTCGGGCATCATCAACAACGGGCGCCCCGACAAGGCCGTGGGCGGCGGCATCTCGCAGTTCGCGACCACGTTGTACAACGCCGCGTACTTCGCCGGCCTCGAGGACGCCGGCCACACCGAGCACAGCTACTACATCTCGCGGTACCCCGAGGCGCGGGAGGCCACGGTCTTCGAGGGCGCGATCGATCTGCAATTCACGAACAACACGCCGTACGGCATCGTCATCGAGGCGAGCGGCGGCGCGTCGTCGGTGTCGGTGCGGATGTGGAGCACCAAGACCCGAGAGGTGTCCTCGAGCACCGGCTCGCGCAGCCTGGCGACCCAGCCGTCGACCATCCGGCTGCCGAAGGGCCCGCACTGCGTCGCCAGCACCGGCCAGCCGGGCTTCACCACGAGCAACACCCGGACGATCACGGACGCCCGGTCCGGGAGCGTGATCTCGCGCCACACCCGCACCGTCAAGTACGACCCGGTGCCCACCGTCATCTGCGAGTGACCCCAGCCGAATTGAACACCGTTATGGAGAATCCGACCTGCGGGTTTGCTCTCCATAACGGTGTTCAATCGGGGAAGCGTGTTGGTGCGGACCGGCGTACTGGGCGCGGGGTATACTCTCGAACAAAGGTTTGAGTGTTCGACGGTGCGCGGAGGTGCGGTCATGCGGGTGATGGGGGTGGACCCCGGGCTCACGCGCTGCGGCCTGTCGGTGGTCGAGTCGGGACTGGGCCGCAAGGTCACCGCGCTCGACGTCGACGTGGTGCGCACGCCGCCCACGATGCCGCTGCCGGAGCGCCTGCTCGCGGTGTGGACCGCCGCGGAGTTCTGGATGGACACCCACGAGCCGGACGTGATCGCGGTCGAGCGCGTGTTCGCGCAGCACAACGTCTCCACCGCGATGGGGACGGCGCAGGCGGGTGGCGTCGTCGCGCTGGCGGCCGCGCGCCGGGGGATCGACGTGCACTTCCACACTCCGTCGGAGGTCAAGGCGGCCGTCACGGGCAACGGCAACGCGGGCAAGGCCCAGGTCACGGCGATGATCACGCGGATCCTCGGCCTGCAGAAGGCGCCGGAGCCCGCGGACGCAGCCGACGCGCTCGCGCTGGCGGTCTGCCACAGCTGGCGGGCGCCGATGATCGCGCGGATGGCGGAGGCCGAGCGCAAGGCGGCGGAGCAGAAGAAGGTGTTCGAACAGCGGCTCGCGGCGCAGCGTCGTGCGGCCAAGAAGGTGACGGGGGGAGTGCGATGATCGCGTCGCTGCGCGGCGAGGTACGGCACATCGGTCTGGACCACGTCGTGATCGAGTGCGGCGGCGTGGGCTACAAGGTCCTCGTCGCCCCGAACACGGCCGGCACGCTGACCAGGGGGAGTGAGGGCTTCCTGCTCACGTCGATGGTGGTCCGCGAGGACTCGCAGACCTTGTACGGCTTCACCGACGGCCCGCAGCAGGAGCTGTTCCACCTGCTCCAGACGGTGCAGGGGGTCGGCCCCCGGCTCGCCATGGCGGCGATCGCCGTGTTGGACCCGGCGCAGATGCAGACGGCGATCGCGTCCGGCGATCTCAAGACGCTGTGCCTGATCCCCGGTATCGGCAAGCGGGTCGCCGAGCGGATCCACATCGAGCTCAAGGACAAGGTCTCCGCGGCACCGTCGGACGGCTCCGGCCCGGCGGGGTCGACGGTGCCGGTCGGCGGCGTCGCGCAGCAGCTGATCGACGCGCTCGAGGGGCTCGGCTTCACGCCGAAGCAGGCCGAGCCGGCGGTGGCGGCCGCGGTCGAGGCGGGCGCGGGCAAGCCGGTCTCCGAGCTGCTGCGCGACGCGCTGAAGTCGCTGGGACGCGGCTGACGTGCAGTACGACGAGGGCGTCGACGGCGAGTTCGGCAGCGAGTTCGACGATGTCGAGGGCGTCATGGGCCCGTCGGCGCTCGCGGGGGACGACACCGAGTCGCTGCGGCCGAAGTCCCTCGACGAGTTCATCGGCCAGCCGAAGGTCCGCGAGCAGCTGCAGCTCGTGCTGCACGGCGCGAAGCTGCGCGGCGGCACCCCGGATCACATCCTGCTCTCCGGCCCGCCCGGCCTGGGCAAGACCAGCCTCGCGATGATCATCGCCGCCGAGCTCGGCACCGCCCTGCGGGTCACCTCGGGACCGGCGCTCGAGCGCGCGGGAGACCTGGCGGCGATGCTCTCCAACCTGGTCGAGGGCGATGTGCTGTTCATCGACGAGATCCACCGCATGGCGCGGCCCGCCGAGGAGATGCTCTACCTCGCCATGGAGGACTTCCGCGTGGACGTCGTGGTCGGCAAGGGGCCGGGCGCTACGTCCATCCCGCTCGACGTCGCGCCGTTCACCCTGGTCGGCGCCACCACCCGGTCCGGCGCGCTCACCGGTCCGCTGCGCGACCGGTTCGGTTTCACCGCGCACATGGACTTCTACGAGACGGCCGACCTGATCCAGGTCATCGAGCGGAGCGCGAAGATCCTCGGCATCACGATCGAGCGGGAGGCCGCGGCGGAGATCGGCAGCCGCAGCCGCGGCACGCCCCGCATCGCGAACCGCCTCCTGCGCCGCGTCCGCGACTTCGCCGATGTCCGCGCCGACGGTGTCGTCACCGTCGAGGTGGCGCGCGGGGCGCTCAAGGTCTACGACGTCGACGAGCTCGGCCTCGACCGCCTCGACCGCGCGGTGCTCGGAGCACTGATCCGCAGCTTCGGCGGTGGGCCCGTGGGTGTTTCGACCCTGGCCGTCGCGGTCGGCGAGGAGCCGGGCACCGTCGAGGAGGTGTGCGAGCCCTTCCTCGTGCGCGCCGGCATGCTGGCCCGCACGCCGCGCGGCCGCGTGGCGACCATGGCCGCGTGGCACCACCTGGGCCTGACTCCGCCAGCCGGGGCGCTCGCCTCCGGCATCGAGGTCCGCGGGGACTTCGACACCGGCGACGAGCGCCTGTTCTGAGCGGCGACGAGCCGTGTTCTACCTCGGTGCGGTCAGGTCGTAGACGGTCGTTCCGTCGACGGTGTGCGCGGTGAAGGTCTTCTCCACCCACGCCCGGATCTCCGCGGCGGTACCGGAACCGCTACCGCCGAAGCCGAACCCGCCGGACTCCGCGAGGAAGTAGTGAATCCTCCCGTCCGCCACGTACTGCTGGAAC
Organism: Tsukamurella pseudospumae; assembly: GCF_001575205.1. Lineage (GTDB taxonomy): Bacteria > Actinomycetota > Actinomycetes > Mycobacteriales > Mycobacteriaceae > Tsukamurella > Tsukamurella pseudospumae. Next base: position 434,496 of record NZ_LSRE01000001.1, on the reverse strand, counting down.
TGCGCGAGCGTCGGCGACGGGTCGGTGCCGTTGAACCCGCCGATCGGCATGACCGGCCTGCCCGTCGCCAGCTGCGGGCCGGCCGCGCTGTTCGCGCCGACGGTCGCCGCGATCCAGGTGTAGCGGTCCGCATCCTGCAGGAGGAGGGCCTTGAGGGCCGCGCTCGGCTCACTGCCCATCAGGAACGACGGTCCGCCGCGCCCCCGCTCACCGTCGGCGCCCGGACCGGACCGCTCGGCGAACCGTTTCACGAACTCGGGCATGTCCTTCCCGCCTCGTCCCGGGCCGAAGCCGTGGCCGCTCGACGGTCCGGCGGAGACGATCGCGCCCTGCCGGGGCGTCGCGATCGTCTCGGCGGCGAAGGCGACCTGCCCAGCGGTCCCGGTGACGAGGGCCGCGAGGGTGATGGCGCCGACCAGGCCCCGTGCCTGTCGGACCGCGGGCACGAGCGTAGCGAGCAGCGCGACCGTCCCGATCGCCGCGGCGGCCGCGATCAGCCAGCGCAGCCACGGATTCCAGCTCGGCGTCTGGACGAGGATGTACCAGCCGGTCGCTCCGGTCGCCGCGACGGCGAGGGCGCCGGCCACCCGGACCCACGGCCGCGCGCGCTCGCGCCATCCCACGGCGACGCCGATCGCGACCAGCGCCGCTATCGCGGGTGCCAATGCGACCGTGTAGTACGCGTGGAAGATGCCCGCCATGAGGCTGAAGGTGATGCCCGTGACCAGCAGCCATCCGCCCCAGGCGATCACGGCGGCGCGGTCGCCATCGATCCGCGGCGCGCGGCCGCGCAGCACGAGGACCAGCACAAGGGCGAGAAGCGCCGCGGGGAGGAGCCAGGCGATCTGTCCGGCCTGCTCGGGCTGGAACATCCGCAGGATGCTCGGGTCGCCCCACATGCCGCCGCCCTTGCCGCCGCCGGGGAATTCGAACCCGGAGGGCAGCTCGGTTCCGCCCGGCAGGTACGACGATGCGTCCACGCCGCGGCCCGGCACGACGCTGCCCTTCTCGTTGCCGTTGAGCCGGCCGAGGCCGTTGTAGCCCAGAGTCAGCTCGAGGATCGAGTTGTTCTGCGAGCCACCGATCCAGGGCCGCGACGCGGCGGGCCACAGCTCGACGGTGAGCAGCCACCAGCCCGCACCGACGACCATCGCGGCGCCCGCGGCGAACAGCTGCGCGATCCGCGTGCCGATCCGCGGCGGACCGGCGACGAGGTAGGTGAGCGCGAGTCCGGGGACGATCAGCATCACCGCGAGCTGTTTGGTGAGGAAGCCGAACCCGACGAGGACGCCGCAGGCGATCAGTCAACGCCAACGGCCGTCCTCGACCGCGCGGAGCATCGCCCAGGTCGCGGCGATCATCAGCAGCACCAGGAGGGCGTCGGGGTTGTTGAACCGGAACATCAGGGCCGCAACGGGGGTCACGGCCAGTAGGAGTCCCGCGAGGAGCCCGGCGACGGGCCCGAACCGCCGGCGCACCGTCGCGTACAGCAGCGCGACCGACGCGACGCCGAGGAGGACCTGGGGTACCAGCATCGCCCACGAGTTCACGCCGAAGATCCGGGTGGAGAACTCCATGACCCACAGCGAGGCGGGCGGCTTGTCCACGGTGATCGAGTTCGCGGCGTCGGAACTGCCGAAGAACATCGCCTTCCAGCTCTCCGTGCCGGCCTGCACCGCCGCGGAGTAGAAGGAGTTCGCCCAGCCCGCCCGGCCCAGGCCCCAGAGGTAGGCGACGGCCGTCCCCACGAGGAGGACGGCCAGCGCGCAGCGTTCCGCAGTCCTGGTCACGGGGCGCCGCCCGCGGAGCGGAAGATCACACGCATGCCCAGGAATCGGGTCACCGTCGCGACGAGATTCGCGACCACGAGCACCGCCAGTTGGAGTTCCCGGCTCGCGTGGGGCGCGACGTGCGCGAGTGCGACGAGACTGCCCGCGGTCAGTGCCCACGTGACCAGGAAGACGACGAGTCCCTGTGCGTGGTGCCGCGCCGCGCCCTCGCGGCCGGTCACGCCGAAGGTGAAGGAGCGGTTCGCGGCGATGTTCCCGACCGCGGTGATGAGCAGCGCGGTGAAGTTGGCGGCCTGCGCCCCGATCACGGGGTGCAGCAGCAGGTACAACAGCGCGTAGGCGACGGTGCTCGCGACGCCGACCACCGCGAACCGGGCGAGCTGGCCGACCATGCCGCGGGGCACCCCGTCGACCTGTGGTTCCTCCCGCCCGAGGGCGCGGCGGACATCGTCGAGGGGGAGGCTGCCGGTGGCCAGACCGCGCCCCACGCGGATCACGCCCCGCAGGTCCTTCTTCACGGTGTCGACGATGTCGACCCGGCTGTCGGGGTCGTCCGTCCAGTCGACGGGGACCTCGTGGATGCGCAGGCCCGCGCGCTCGGCGAGCACGAGCAGTTCGGTGTCGAAGAACCATTCGCCGTCCTCGACGAGGGGGAGCAGTTCCCGCGCGACATCGGTCCGGATCGCTTTGAAGCCGCACTGGGCGTCGGAGAAGCGCACGCGCAGCGCGGTGTGCAGCAACAGGTTGTACCCGCGGGAGATGAACTCGCGCTTGGGGCCGCGGACCACCTTCGCGCCGCGTCCCAGGCGGGTGCCGATCGCAAGGTCGCTGTGGCCGGACAGCAGGGGAGCGACCAACGGGTACAGGGCCTTGAGGTCGGTCGAGAGGTCGACGTCCATGTACACCAGGACGTGGGCGTCGGACTCCGCCCAGACCCGGCGCAGTGCGCGGCCACGCCCCTTGGCGTCGAGGTGAACCACCCGCACCCCGTCGATCGCACCGGCGAGGGCACGGGCGACGGACAGGGTGTCATCGGTGCTGGCGTTGTCTGCGATGGTGATCCGGGCCGGGATGCCCAGTGCGCGGTCGAGGTAGGCGTGGAGGGTCTCCACGCAGTGCGCGAGGGTGTGGGCCTCGTTGTACACGGGGATCACGATGTCGAGGACGGGTGCGGCGCCCGTCGAGGCGGAGGAGGCGCCCATGTCGGCGCTCTCGGGGTCGTCCGTGGCCCTGGGGCCCGATGCGATCTCGGTTGTCATGGCACTGAGTTTCGAATGCCGCGCTGCCGTGATCCTGTCCTGAATCTGTGGGGTCGCTGCGAGCGGGTTAGATTCGTGACCATGGACGAGGTGGTGGGGAGACTCTCCGAGGCGGCGCACGGCGCCGGCTTCGACGTGGCCGAGCTCGACGACGGCTCCATCAGTGTCGTGAGCAGCGCGGGCGACGCCGGCGTCGTGGTCGTGCCGGACCGGGGGCGGCGGACCTATCGGCTCGAGGCACCCCTGCCGATGACGGCGGATTCCGGTGTGGTGCACGAGAGCTGGTCGCAGGTGGGGCCCGGTCCTCAGGTCGCGGCGGGCGGGTTCGTGGGGAAGCGGTGGACCGGCGGGGTGAGCCTCACGTACGACCCGAGGACTCGGCAATGGCTGGCGGACCCTTCCGGCCGGATCGACGGGTTCGTCCGCGGCGCCCTCGAACCGCACGGCTGGGAGCGCCGGTGGACGCGGACGAATCGATGGACGCTGGCCGCAGTGGTGGGTGTCGTCCTGCTGTGCATCGCGCTCTGGGCGGGCGTCACGGCGGCGTTCGCCGTCGCACTCCGCTCGACCCTCGCGCCCGGCTGGGTGTGCCTGATCTCGCTGGCGCTGCTCGGCTACGGGCTGTTCATGTTCTGGTGGGGCCGGATTCGCACGCGGTAGGGCGCCGCGGGGTCATCGAGGGTCGCCCGCGTTCCGCCGCCAGGCGCGGGGCGTGGTGTCGAACCGGCCGCGGAACCACCGCGAGAAGTTGGAGGGGCTGGAGAACGCGAGGATCTCGGCGATCTCGGTGAACGAGTACCGCCTGCCGGCCACGAGGTGTCGTGCCAGCCCGGCCCGGACATCGTCGACGAGTTCGGTGAACGTCGTGCCCTCGGCCGCGAGCCAGCGGTGGACGGTGCGCCGGTCCACTCCGAGGCTGCGCGCCACCTGCTCCGCGGAGCACCGTCCGGTGGGCAGCAGGAGGTCGACCAGTTCGCGGATCCGGCCCGTGGCCTCCTGGCCGGAGCCCGGCTCGCCGTCGAGCAGACGCCGGGTGTACATCCGCAGCTGCGGGTCGGCGGTCGCGGTGGGGCGGTCGAGGTCCCGCTCGTAGAGCGTGATCCCGTTGAGGTCGGCGTCGAAATGCAGTGCGCCGCCGAACATCCGGCGGACGATGTCGGCGTTCCGCGGCGGGGGATGACCGAACGACACCGACAGCGGCGACCAGTCGCCGCCCAGGAGCTCGCGCAGCAGGCCGTAGAGGACGCCGACGGCGAGGTCGATCGCCTGCCGGTCCGGTGCGGGGCGGTCGAGGTCGAGCTCCACGCGGAGGGTGGCGACACCGTCGGACACCGCGAGCCGGGTGTGCAGCGCCTCGTTGTACATGCGCTCGTGCCGGATGAGGATCTCGAGAGCGCTGCGCACGTCGGGCTCCTCGCGCAGCACCAGGCTGAGCGGGCCGAGGTGCGAGAGGCGTCGTAGTTCGGCCAGTCGCAGGCCGAGGTCGTCGCGTCCGGTGACCTGGGCGGTGCGCTCGAGCAGGTCGTTGACGGCGGCCGCCGGCACCCACCGGTCCTGGACCGCCATTCCGCGTGGATCCAGGCCTGCGGCGCGGAGCAGCTGCTGCGGATCGCCACCGAGTGACCGGGTGAGTTCGGCGTAGTTCGCGAGCGACGCGTAGCGGGCGAGCGGCTTCTTCGCTGTGACCATCATCACCACCTCGTCCCGATGTGAATAGTTCAGCGTCCCGAGAAGAACAGTTTAGCGCTCGATCGGCTCTTAATGTTCTCTGCATCACATTCCGATGCGAACCGACGAGAGGAACTCCCCGACATGGCGAACGCGATCCGTTTCCACGAGACCGGCGGACCCGAGGTGCTCCAGCTGGAGGAGGTCGAGGTGGGTGCACCCGGCGCCGGCGAGGTCCGGATCCGGCACCACGCGATCGGCCTGAACTTCGCGGACATCTACTACCGCACCGGCCTGTACCCGGTTCCCCTGCCGAACGGCATGGGCGTCGAGGCCGCGGGCGTCGTGGAGGAGGTCGGTCCCGGCGTCGAGGACTTCGCGCCCGGCGACCGCGTCACGTACACCTACACCGGCACCCCGCTCGGCGCGTACAGCACCCAGTTCGTGCTCCCGGCCAAGCATCTGATCCACCTGCCCGACGGCGTGGACTTCACCACCGCCGCGGCCTGCACGATGCGCGGACTCACCGCCTCGTACCTCCTGCGCCGCATCCATCCGTACCGCGAGGGCGACACCATCCTGCTGCACGCGGCCGCCGGCGGAGTGGGCCTGATCGTCGCGCAGTGGGCGAAGCTCCTGGGCCTGAAGGTGATCGGCACCGTCTCCACCGAGGAGAAGGCCGAGGTCGCCCGCGCCAACGGCGTCGACCACATCATCTACTACCGCCGCGAGGACACCGCCCAGCGCGTCCGCGAGCTCACGGACGGCAAGGGCGTGCCGGTGGTGCTCGACAGTATCGGCGCCGCCACCGTCGAGGCGTCGATGAACAGCCTCGCCAAGCGCGGCCTGCTCGTCTGTTTCGGCACGTCGTCGGGCCCGATCCCGCCGATCGATCCGATGCAGCTCGCGATCAAGGGCTCGCTGTTCGTCACGCGCCCCGGCCTCGCCGACTACATCGCCGACCCGGAAGAGCGCGCCGAGTTGGCCGGCGAGCTGTTCGGCCACATCGCCGCCGGCCGGGTCACGATCCAGGTGGGGCAGACCTACCCGCTCGCCGACGCGGCGCGTGCTCACAAGGAGCTCGAGTCCGGCGCCCTCACCGGCTCCTCGATCCTCATCCCCTGATCCGACCCGGCCACACAGAAGCACAGGCAGCACCATGACCGTCATCACCACCCAGCCCACCGCCACGATGCGCGCCGAGCGCCTGACCGCCCACATCGGCGCCCAGGTCACCGACGTGGACCTCGCACAGGTCGCCCACGACGACAACCTCTTCGCCGAGCTCCGCGCTCTGCTGATCCAACACAAGGTGCTCTTCTTCCGCGATCAGCCCATCAGCCGGGCGGACCACGTCGCGCTGGCCCGCCGGTTCGGCGAGCTCGAGAGCCACCCCGTCCTGGGCAGCGACCCCGACCATCCCGGCCTGGTCCGCATCTACAAGGACCTCGACAGCGACCGCGAGGCCTACGAGAACGCCTTCCACTGCGACGCCACCTGGCGCGAGTGCCCGCCCTTCGGCTCGGTACTGCGCTGCGTCGAGGGCCCCGACGTGGGTGGCGACACCATCTGGGTCGACATGGTGGCCGCGTACAACGCCCTGCCCCAGGACGTGAAGGACCGGATCGCGGACCTGCGCGCCCGGCACTCCATCGAGGCCAGTTTCGGTGCGCGCCTGCCGATCGAACAGCGCCACGCGCTGCACGCGAAGTTCCCCGACGCGGAGCACCCCGTCGTGCGCACCCACCCGGACACCGGCGAGAAGATCCTGTTCGTCAACGCCTTCGCCACGCACCTGACCAACTTCCACAACGACGCGAACATCCGCTTCGGCTTCGACTACGCGCCCGGCGCCGGCGACCTCCTGCAGTACCTGCAGCGCCAGGCCGCGGTGCCGGAGTTCCAGGTCCGCTGGCGCTGGACGCCGGACAGCTTCGCCATCTGGGACAACCGCTGTACCCAGCACTACGCGGTGCAGGACTACTGGCCGGCCGTGCGCCGGATGGAACGCGCCGGCATCGTCGGCGACCGCCCGTACTGAACGAACCCCCGTAACCCCGAACGCTCTCGAATCAATCAGCCCCACAACCACGCACAAGGAGAACCACCATGCATTTCCACGACGACGCCCTGTTCCCCGAGGTCCAGGAGAAGCAGGTCATCACGGTCGCCCCGTACGGCCCCGAGTGGGAACTCGACGACTTCCGCGAGGACCTCCCGCTCACCATGGAACAGCACGTCCAGCAGGCCGTGGACTGCTACGAGGCCGGTGCGACGGTGCTCCACATCCACGTCCGCGAGGAAGACGGCCACGGCAGCAAGCGGCTGAGCAAGTTCAACGAGCTGCTCTCCGGCCTGCGCGAGGCCGTGCCGGACATGATCCTGCAGGTCGGCGGCTCGATCTCGTTCGCCCCCGAGGGCGACGGCGCCGACGCCAAGTGGCTCTCCGATGACACCCGCCACATGCTGGCCGAGCTCGATCCGAAGCCCGACCAGGTCACGATCGCCATCAACACCAGCCAGATGAACATCATGGAGCTGATGACCGAGGGCGACATCGAGGGCACCTCGATGCAGCGTCCCGAGCTGTACGACACCTACCGCGAGATGACGGTCCCCGCCGGCCCCGAGTGGGTGGAGGAGCACCTGCGTCGCCTGACCGCCAACGGCATTCAGCCGCACTTCCAGCTCTCGTCGATCCCGCAGCTGGAGACCGTCGAGCGCCTGATCCGCCGCGGCAAGTACATGGGCCCGCTGAATCTCACCTGGGTGGGCATCGGCGGCGGCTTCGACGGCCCCAACCCGTACAACATCATGAACTTCATCAACCGGGTCCCGGACGGTGCGATCCTCACCCTCGAGACGCTCATGCGCTCGGTGCTTCCGGTGAACACCTTGGCGATCGCGCTGGGGCTGCACACCCGCTGCGGCAACGAGGACACGATCTGGGGCAAGCCGGGCGAGAAGATCAAGTCCGTCGATCAGGTCAAGCAGCTGGTGCGGATCAGCCACGAGCTGGGCCGCGACGTCGCCACCGGCAAGGAGGCCCGCGACATCTACCGCATCGGCGAGCAGTACAACTCCGTCGACGAGACCCTGGCGAAGCTGGGCTACGCGCCGAACCGCGTCGCCGGCCAGCTCGGTTTCACCCAGCACGCGTGAACGGATGAATGACAATGGCGCTCATGACCACCCGTTCGGGTGACATCGAGGACGCCGACGGTACGCCGGCGGGACCTGTCCGGTCCCGTCGGCGGATCTATCCGTGGGTCGTCTTCGGACTCGCCTTCGCACTGCTCCTGTCCGATTACATGTCGCGCCAGGTGCTCGCCGCAGTCTTCGTCCCACTGGGACAGGAACTGCACCTCGACAAGGCCCAGCAGGGCTCCTTGATCTCGGTGGTCGCCCTCATGGTCGGCGTCCTGACCCTGCCGGTGTCCATCCTGGCCGACCGGTGGGGCCGGGTCCGCAGTCTCGTGCTCATGGCGGTGCTGTGGTCGATCGCCACCCTGGCGTGCGCGTTCGCGCAGAGCTACGAGCAGCTGCTCGCGGCCCGGTTCGTCGTCGGCGTCGGCGAGGCCGCGTACGGCAGCGTCGGGATCGCGTTGGTGCTCAGCCTGTTCGCGCCCCGCGTCCACGCCGCTCTCTCCGCCTCCTTCATGGCGGGCGGTTCGTTCGGCACGATGGTCGGCACCGGCGTCGGCGGCCTCATCGCCGTGCACTTCGGCTGGCGCTGGTCGCTCGGCGCGATGGCCGTCCTCGGGCTGCTGCTGGTCGCCGCGTTCAAGCTCGTGGTCACCGAGGCGCGCGTCAGGCGCAACCAGGTCGACGATGCCGGCGCGGCACCGTCGTGGGAGAACGCCGAGCCGATCCGGGCCGGGCGGGCACCGCTCTCGAGCCTGTTCACCAACTCGCCCGTGCTCTGCGCGTACATCGGCAGCGGCCTGCAGATGTTCATGGCCGCGGTCATGCTCACGTGGCTGCCGACGTACTTCAAGGAGGCGTACCACCTCTCGGTCGACAAGGCCGGCGGCGCCGCGGCGCTGTTCGTCCTGCTCGTCGGCTCCGGCATGATCGTGTGCGGGTTCCTCGCGGACCGCTACAGCCTCAGCGACGGCACCCGCAAGTGGACGGCCGGCATCGCGTACTGCGTGATCGCCTTCGTCGCCCTCATGGTCGCGTTCCGGATACCCACGGGCACACCGCAGCTGGTGCTGCTCGGCGTCGGCGCCTTCTTCGCGGCGGGCAGCTCGGGCACGGCGGCCGCCATGGTCGCTTCGCTCACGCACCGTTCGGTGCAGGCGTCGGCGATGGGCACGCTCACGCTGGCGAACAACCTGCTCGGCCTCGCCCTGGCGCCCATCCTGATCGGCGCGCTCGCCGATCGCCTGGGACTGATCGAGGCGCTGCAGCTCGCGCCGCTGGTGTACGTGCCCGCCGTGCTCTTCATGATCTTCGGCAGGCGGCTGCATCCGCGCGGGCTGGCCAAGCTGCAGGCCCTCAACACGGAGGTGGCGACGTGAGCACACCCACGTTCGTGGTCGTGCCGGGCCTGCGGGGGAGCGCACCGTCGCACTGGCAGGAGCTGTTCGCGGCCCGGACGGGGGGCGCCGTCACGGTGCCCTTCCCGGAGGAGTCGCTGCGGCACTCGATCGAGGAGCGGACCCGCCTGCTGGGCGAGACCGTGGCCGCGATCGAGGGGCCCGTGATCCTGGTGGCGCACAGCGCCGGGGTGCTCGCGACGGTCCACTGGATCCGATCGCTGGCCGACGGTGCCTCCGCGCTCGACAAGGTGGTCGGAGCGCTGCTCGCGACCCCGCCGGATTTCGGGGTGCACTGGCCCGAGCCGCATCCGCGACCGGCGGAGCTGTCGGCCGCCGGGTGGGAGCCGATCCCGCGCCGCCGCCTGCCCTTCCCGTCGATCGTGGCCGCGAGCCGGAGCGATCCGCTCGCGCGGTACCGGACCACCGCCGGTCTCGCCGAGGCGTGGGGGAGTCGGCTCGTCGATCTCGGCGATGCCGGGCACCTCAATCCGGCATCCGGGTACGGCGAGTGGCCGCTGCTCGACGAGCTCCTCGCCGAACTGGCGGTTCGGGCACCGTCGGAGACCGCGCCGTGACCGGGGCGGACGCGTCCGTGGTGGGGACGATGCGCGGTGCGGGGCATTGGAATCCGCTGTGGGACGGCGTGGCCGAGCTCGACCCGGAGTGGACCGAGTCCTTCATGCGGACGACGATGAGCACCTACCGGGGCGGCGTCCTGACCCCGCAGGTGGTGGAGCTGCTGTGCATCGCCGTCGACGCGGCCTGCACCCACCTGTACGCGCCGGGCGTCCGGCGGCACATGCGGGCGGCGCTCGACCTCGGCGTCGAGCCTCGGGAGATTCTCGAGGTGCTCAAGCTGGCGACCACGGTGGGGGTGCACTCGATCAACGTCGGCGCACCGATCCTCATGGAGGAGATGGCCGGACGGTCGCAGTGACCGCCCTGTCCCGAGTGCCGGGTGAGGGACTCAGGACAGTGCGGTGACGCCCAGCGCGATCAGCAGGCCGACCTTGACCACCTCGACGCCGATGTAGGCGACGTGCAGGTTGTGCTTGGGCATCTCCTCGGAGATGGCGTGGGTCGCGCTCTCGCCGATCACCCGGCGGTCCATGACGCGGCGCAGCGTCACGCAGGCCAGGAGGTCGAGCGCCGCCAGCACGAACAGGACGACGGTGACGGGGCGGTGCGGGCCCACGGCGAGCGCGATCGCGACGCCGAGGGCCAGCACCGCCTCGCACGCGTTGAGGGCGCGGAACACCAGCCGGCCGATCCCCACGCCGAGCGGGACCGTGATCCCGGGGGCGCGGAACTTGATCGGGGCCTCGAGGAACGAGATGGCGAGGATCATCCCGAGCCAGACGAAGGTCAGTGCGGCGGCGACGGCGTTCACGTCGGTGATCCTACGGAGGCGCCTCGCGGCGTGGCGAGCCCGAGCGGCTGATCCGGGACGGACGTCCCAGGCTCGGCATCGGGTGTTCGGGATGGACGTCCCGGCGGACCGTCGGGCGCTCGCGAGACGTGTCCGACGGACGGGACGCCCCCGTCAGCGCTCCACGCGGTCGCCGATCGCGGCGCGCAAGCCGGCGAGGTCGGGCACGGAATGCAGCCTCGGGTTGTCGCTCTGCGTCAGCGCGGCACCGGGGCACTTCGGGGTGCCGGCCCCGTTCGCGGAGATCGACGCGACCTTCTTCCCGGTGGCGGCCTCGTACAGGGTGCCGGTGAACCGGCCCTGGTACAGCGGGAGCGAGCCGTCGGAGAAGGAGCAGTCCGCCAGTTTCGGCCCCGACTCGACCTCGTCGAGGCAGGCCACGAGCTGGACCGTTTTGGCGTCGCGCGGCTGCCACTGGGCCGGCGCGGAGTAGTCGACGCGCACCTCGTCGAGGCCCACGTCGTCGCCCTTCGCGAACACGACCACCGGGTGCGGGGCGGCACCGTCGAAGGGCGCGGCGTCGCGGTAGAAGGTCGGCGTCGAATCGCACAGGTCCCGCAGCTGGTAGGTAGCCGTCAATTCCTTCGTGGCGGCCTTCGGCACCCAGAACATCCAGTACGCCGAGTAGGCGACCCCGAGCACCAGGACGAGCGCCGCCGCGCCGATCGCGCGTTTCGCGGTCGGCGAGTAGGGCGCCGGAGAACCGCCGTTCGCCTTCCTGCGACGCGCGGACGCGATGAGCCACACCAGCGGCGCGACGGCGACGACCGCCAGGATCACGCCGGGGACGTACCCGCCCTTCTGGAACGCGAGGAACGAGAACACGCCCGCTCCGAGCACGACGAGGAACAACAACCTGAACATTCTCCCCGGACCTCCCCTTGTTCGATCCGCGAAGGATAACGCACGGTGGTGACGGCTCTGCGACCGCAATCGTCGTCGCGGTGACCTGCGGCGACGGGTTCGCCCGCCGATCGTTGTCAGTCGGTCCCGATAGGGTTCGGGAGGACGACCGATCAGGGGGCGGATGCGATGACGGAGACCAGGCTCAGGGGCGCGCGGGAAGACCGGGCGCGGCGGGTGATCGAGGCCCTCGCGGGGCCCGGGGCGGCGCTGCGCGCCGACCAGGAGACGGCGGTCGCGGCGCTGCTGGAACCCGCGGCGCGGGTCCTCGTCGTGCAGGCCACGGGCTGGGGCAAGTCGGCGGTGTACTGGGTCGCCACCGCGCTGCGCCGGGCGGAGGGCGCGGGGCCCGCGCTCATCGTCTCGCCGCTGCTGTCCCTGATGCGCGATCAGGTGGCGGCGGCCGAGCGGGCGGGGCTGCGCGCCGCCACCCTGAACTCGTCGAACTTCGAGGAGTGGAACACCATCGAGGCGGCGCTCACGGCGGGTGAGATCGACGTGCTGCTCGTCTCGCCGGAACGGCTGGCGAACCCGTCGTTCGGGCGCCGTGTCCTCTCCGCGCTGGAGGGATCGCTCGGTCTGCTGGTGATCGACGAGGCGCACGCCGTGTCGGACTGGGGCCACGACTTCCGGCCCGACTACCGCCGCGTCTCCGACGTGTTGACACGGCTCCACCCGGAGACCCCGGTGCTCGCGACCACCGCCACCGCGAACGCCCGCGTGACCGCGGACGTGGCGGCGCAGCTCGGCAGCGCCACGCTCGTCCTGCGCGGCCCGTTGGCGCGGCGGTCGCTGCAGCTCAACGTGCTTCCGGCGCTCGCGCCGATCACCCGGTACGCCTGGGTCGCCCGGCACCTGCCGGACCTGCCCGGCTCGGGCATCGTCTACGCGCTGACGGTCGCCGATGCGGAGCGTCTGGTGGACGGCGTCCGCGCGGTGCACGGCCCGGGGTACCCGGTGGCCGCGTACACGGGCAAGCTCGATCCGGACACCCGGGCCCGGCTCGAGGACGCGCTGCGCGCCAACGAGATCAAGGCCCTCATCGCCACCTCCGCGCTCGGCATGGGATTCGACAAACCCGATCTGGGCTTCGTCGTGCACGTCGGCTCGCCGCCGTCACCCGTCTCGTACTACCAGCAGGTGGGTCGTGCCGGGCGCGCGATCGACCACGCCGTCGTCGCGCTGCTGCCGTCGGAATCCGATGCCGGCGTGTGGGACTACTTCGCCACGGCGACGATCCCGGACCCGCAACAGATGGATCGGGTGCTCGATGCGCTGGCCGACGACCAGGCGGGGGAGGGTCGGTCGGCGATCGCCCTGGAGGCCGCCACCGGCATCCGTCGCACCCGCATCGACCTCATGCTCAAGCAACTCGCGGTCGACGGTGCGGTGGAGCGCGTCGACGGGGGCTACCGCGCGACCGGTGCGCCGTGGCACTACGACGGTGCCCACTACGACGGGATCGTCGCGACCCGGCGCCGCGAGGCCGACATCATGCGGGCCTACACCCGCGGCGAGCGGTGCCTGATGCAGCTGCTCACCGAATCCCTGGACGACCCCGAGGCGGCGCCGTGCGGCCGCTGCTCGGTGTGCCTGGGGCACGTCCCCGACGGTCTGGGGGAGCCGGTCCCGCCGGACACGGCCCGCGCGGTGGCGGGCGCGCTGCGATCCCAGAGCCAGGTCCTCGAGCCGCGGAAGATGTGGCCCGGCGGCGCCGCGGGGCGCAAGGGACGGATCCAGCCCGATCTCGCCGCGGAGCCCGGGCGCGTCCTCGTGTTCGCGGACGCGCCGGAGTGGGCGGGCACCGTCGGGGCGGCGCGTGCGGGGGATGCGCAGGCGATCGACGACCTCGCCGGTGCGGCCGTCGCAGCGCTGTCGCGGTGGCGGGAGCAATGGCGGGCGCGGCCCGAGATCGTCGCGTCGCTGCAGCTCACCGACCGCCCGGCGCCGGTCGAACCCGTGGCCGACCGGATCGCCGAGGTGGGCCGGCTCGACCGCGTCACCCTGCCGGTGCCTCGGGGCCCGGCGCCGGGCCGGGACGCGTCGGGGGCGCAGGAGGCCGCGCACTGGCTCGATGCGATCACGGTCGTCGGTGCCGCGGCGGGCGCGGTGCGCGGAAGGTCGGTGCTGCTCGTCGTCGACGAGTCGGGGACCGGCTGGGCGGTCACCGTCGCGGCCGCCCGGTTGCGGGAGGCCGGAGCGGCCGTCGTCCTGCCGCTGGTGGTGCACCGTCCCGCCTGACCGCGCCGAGATATGGAACACTGGAACACTGAGTGCTGTCCGCGACCCGGGCGGCCGCCGCCGCGGAGCGTCCGCGAACCCGACCCGAAGGATCGATCAACCATGGGCCAACTGCTGCTGCCCCTCCTGCTAGTCCTCATGCTCGTCTTCATGTTCTTCCAGTTCCGGAAGCAGAAGAAGCAGATGAGCGAGACCGCGGCGATGCAGGAGAGCCTCACCACCGGTACCAAGGTCATGACCAGTACGGGCCTGTACGGCACCGTCGTCGGCCTCGGTGAGGACACGATCGATCTGGAGATCGCCCCCGGCGTCACCACCACCTGGGTGCGCCGCGCCGTCGCCAAGGTCCTGACCCCCGAGGAGCTCGACGCGCCCTCGATCGAGACCATCGCCGACGAGGCCGAGATCGACCTGGACAAGCGCTCCGAGGACCGCTGACCCGCATCCGTCACCACCGACGAAGGTCTCCGGCGCCGAGCGCCGGAGGCTTTCACCACGCCGAGGAGTCGTAACCGCCCGTGGCCAGGAAAACATCGAGCAGCGACAGCAACGAGTCGCGGCTCCTCATCGCCTTCGGCGCGATCTTGCTCGTGGTCTTCGGGCTGGTGTTCTTCACCGGCGACCACAAGCCCACGCCCAAGCTCGGCATCGATCTGCAGGGCGGCACCACGGTGACCCTGCAGGCCGTCACGCCGGACGGGCAGCCGCCGAAGTCCGACCAGATGGAGCAGGCGCGCGACATCCTCAACAAGCGCGTCAACGGGCTCGGCGTGTCCGGCTCCGAGGTGAAGATCAACGGCAGCAACCTGGTCATCACGGTGCCCGGCACCGACGGTGACCAGGCGCGCACCCTCGGTCAGACCGCACAGCTCAAGGTGCGCCCGGTGCTGGGCACGCCGCAACCCGCGGCCGCGGTGAACACCCCGGTCCCGGATCTCGCCGACCCCGCCGCCGCGAAGAAGGCGATCGACGAGGCGAAGGCGACGCGGCAGTCGACCGACCCCGAGGTGCAGAAGAAGGCCATCGCCGCGCTGAACTGCGCATGGCCGTCCGACCCGATCGCCGGCAACGACGACCCCACCAAGCCGCTGATCACCTGCGACCGCCCGGATCCTGCGGACCCGACCAAGGCGCGCATGGTGTACACCCTCGGCCCCGCGATCATCGACGGCCAGTCGATCAAGAACGCCTCCTCCGGGATCCCGGACAAGAGCGCGCAGTACGTGGTCACGCTGGACTTCACCGGCGACGCGTCGAAGGTGTGGGCGGAGTTCACGTCTAACAACCGCGGCAAGCAGGCCGCGTTCGTGCTCGACTCGCAGGTGATCACCTCGCCGCAGATCAACGAGCCGATCACCGGCGGACAGACCCAGATCTCAGGATCGTTCACTCAGAAGAGCGCCGCCGAGCTGGCCGGCGTCCTCAAGTACGGCTCGCTGCCGTTGTCCTTCAAGGCGGGCACCGCGCAGACCGTCAGCGCCACACTCGGCTTCGAGTCGCTGCGGGCCGGTCTCATCGCCGGCCTGATCGGCCTCGCACTGGTGCTGGTGTACGCGCTCGTGTACTACCGCGCGCTCGGCGTCCTGGTCGGGCTGTCGCTCACCATGTCCATCGCGCTGATCTACGGGCTCCTCGTGCTGCTGGGCCGGTGGATCGGGTACTCGCTGGATCTGTCCGGTATCGCCGGCATCATCATCGGCATCGGCATGACCGCGGACTCCTTCGTCGTCTACTTCGAGCGCATCAAGGACGAGATCCGCGAGGGTCGAAGTTTCCGGTCCGCGGTGCCGCGCGGCTGGGCCAGTGCGCGGCGCACGATCTGGACCGGTAACGCCGTCTCGCTGCTCTCGGCCGTCGTGCTGTACGCGCTCGCCGTCGGCGACGTGCGGGGCTTCGCCTTCACACTCGGGCTCTCGACCGCGCTCGACATCGTGATCGTGTTCCTCCTGACCCATCCGCTCGTGCACTACGCGTCGAAGACGGAGTTCTTCGCGAAGCCGTCGATGAACGGCCTCGGCGCCGTCGCCGCGATCGGCCGTGAGCGCAAGCGCGCCGCCGCAACCACAGGGGAGGCGTGAGCATGACCGACATCGTCACGGAGAACGAGAAGAAGGCCTCCTTCTTCAGCAAGCTCTACACCGGCACCGGCGCGTTCGACATCGTCGGACACCGGCGCAAGTACTACCTCGCGACCGGTCTGATCATCGTCGTCGCGATCCTGGGCATCCTGATCCCGGGCTTCAAGTTCAGCATCGACTTCGAGGGCGGCACGCAGGTGTCGTTCCCCGTCGGCAGCGCGCACGTCGACACGGCGAAGGTCCGCGAGACCGTCCGCAGCGCGACGGGCGTCGAGCCCTCGGCCGTGCAGACCGCCGGCACGGGTGCCGCCGCGACCTACCAGGTCTCACTGTCCGAACTGGACAACGACCAGATCACCAAGGCCCGCGAGGCGCTGTTCCAGACCTTCCATCCGCCGGGCCGCGACGGCGCGCCGTCCCCGAACAGCATCAGCTTCTCGGGCGTCAGCTCCACCTGGGGCGACCAGATCACCCAGCGCGGCCTGCTCGCACTCGTGGTGTTCCTGGTGATCGTCACCATCTACATCGCGGTCCGGTTCCGCGAGTGGGACATGGCGCTCGCCGCGCTCGCGTCGCTGTTCTTCGACGTGATCGTCACCGCGGGCTTCTACGCCTGGTCCGGCTTCGAGGTGAGCCCGGCCACCGTCATCGGCCTGCTCACGATCCTCGGCTTCTCCCTCTACGACACGGTGGTCGTGTTCGACAAGGTCGACGAGAACGTACGCGGAGTGCTGCACACCAACCGGCGCACGTACGGCGAGCAGGCGAACCTCGCCGTGAACCAGACCCTGATGCGCTCGATCAACACCACCGTGATCTCGGCACTGCCGATCATCTCGCTGATGGTGGTCGCGGCCTGGCTGCTGGGCGTCGGCACGCTGATGGACCTGGGCCTGATCCAGCTGGTCGGCGTCGTGGTCGGCGCGTACTCGTCCGTCTTCTTCGCGTCCCCGCTGCTCGTCTCGCTCAAGGAGCGGCGGCCCGAGTACAAGGCGCACACCGCCAAGGTGCTGGCCCGGCGGGCGAAGATCGCCGCCGGCGAGGATCTCGCTCCCGAGGGGGCGGCGGCGGTTCAGCTCGACAAGGCGCCGGCGCGGCCGCAGACCAAGCGGGCCCGGCGTCGTGACTGACACGCCCGGCCGCGCCGAGGCGGCGCGCGCCGTCGCCGAGCACACCCGTCACGTCGCGGACTTCCCGGCGCCCGGGGTCGTCTTCGCCGACCTCACGCCCGTGTTCGCCGACGGTGCCGCCCTCGCCGCCGTCATCGACGGCCTGGCCGACGCCGGCCGGGGTTCCGACGGTGCGGTCACCGTCGACCTCGTGGCGGGCCTCGACGCGCGCGGCTTCCTCCTGGGGTCGGGCGTCGCGCTGGCGCTGGGAGTGGGCACCCTCGCGGTGCGCAAGGCGGGCAAGCTGCCGCCGCCGGTGCTGCACGAGGAGTACGAGCTCGAGTACGGCACCGCCGCGCTGGAGATCCCCGCCGAGGGGATCGCGTTGCAGGGCAAACGGATCCTCATCGTCGACGATGTGCTCGCCACCGGCGGCACGGTGTCCGGTGCCGTGGCCCTGCTGCGGTGCGCGGGCGCGCTCGTCGAGCGGGTGTCCGTCGTCCTGGAGCTCGAGGCGCTCGGCGGACGCGCGCGGCTGGGCCAATTGCCCGGCGGACCCATCGCGGTGTCGACGATCTCGGTAGGCTGAATCCCTAGTCCACTCACGACGAGGACCACGGGGAGGCACCATGTCGCTGCAGTCTCAGGGGCCCGACGCCGCGCGCACCCCCACCGCGGAGCCGGGGCGGCCCGCCGGCGGCCCGCCCGCCGCGGAGACGACGGGGTCCACCACGCGCCGCGTGCGCGCCCGTCTGGCACGCAGGATGACGGGGACCCGCAACCACGTGCGGCCCGTGCTCGAGCCGCTGGTGGCGCTGCACCGCGAGGTGTACCCGAAGGCGGACGTCGCGCTCATCGAACGCGCCTACGACGTGGCGGAGCAGCGGCACGCGGACCAGATGCGCAAGTCGGGCGACCCGTACATCACGCACCCGCTGGCGGTCGCGACGATCCTCGCCGAACTGGGCATGGACACCACGACGATCGTCGCCGCGCTGCTGCACGACACGGTCGAGGACACCGGCTACAGCCTCGAACAGCTCACCGCGGATTTCGGTTCCGAGGTCGCGCACCTGGTGGACGGCGTCACCAAGCTCGACAAGGTGGCCCTCGGTAACGCCGCCGAGGCGGAGACCATCCGCAAGATGATCATCGCCATGGCCCGCGACCCGCGCGTGCTGGTGATCAAGGTCGCGGACCGCCTGCACAACATGCGCACCATGCGCTTCCTCCCGCCGGAGAAGCAGGCGCGCAAGGCCCGCGAGACGCTCGAGGTGATCGCACCGCTCGCGCACCGGCTCGGCATGGCCACGGTGAAGTGGGAGCTCGAGGACCTCGCGTTCGCCATCCTCCATCCCAAGAAGTACGACGAGATCGTGCGGCTCGTCGCCGATCGGGCACCGTCGAGGGACACGTACCTGGCGGCCGTGCGCGCGGAGATCAACGGCGCCCTGACCGCGCAGCGGATCGTCGCCGATGTGCAGGGACGGCCCAAGCACTACTGGTCGATCTATCAGAAGATGATCGTCAAGGGCCGCGACTTCGACGACATCCACGACCTGGTCGGCGTGCGGATCCTCTGCGACGAGGTGCGGGACTGCTACGCCGCCGTCGGCGTGGTGCATTCGCTGTGGCAGCCGATGGCGGGCCGGTTCAAGGACTACATCGCGCAGCCGCGGTACGGCGTGTACCAGTCGCTGCACACCACGGTGATCGGGCCCGAGGGCAAGCCCCTGGAGGTGCAGATCCGCACCCGCGAGATGCACCGGACCGCCGAGTTCGGCATCGCCGCGCACTGGCGCTACAAGGAGACCAAGGGCCGCAGCGCGGGTGGCGCGAAGGGCTCGGACCTGGCCGAGGTCGACGACATGGCGTGGATGCGCCAGCTGCTCGACTGGCAGCGGGAGGCGGCGGACCCGGGGGAGTTCCTCGAATCGCTCCGGTACGACCTCGCGGTCAAGGAGATCTTCGTCTTCACTCCGAAGGGCGATGTGATCACCCTCCCGGCCGGGTCGACGCCGGTCGACTTCGCCTACGCGGTGCACACCGAGGTGGGACACCGGTGCATCGGTGCCAGGGTCAACGGCCGCCTCGTCGCACTGGAGCGCAAGCTCGAGAACGGCGAGGTCGTCGAGGTGTTCACCAGCAAGGCCGAGAACGCGGGACCGTCGCGCGACTGGCAGACCTTCGTGGTCTCCCCGCGGGCGAAGGCCAAGATCCGGCAGTGGTTCGCCAAGGAGCGCCGCGAGGAGGCGCTGGAGAACGGCCGCGACGCCATCGCCAAGGAGGTGCGCCGCTCGGGCCTGCCGCTGCAGCGCCTCACCAACGCCGAGTCGATGGCCGGCATCGCCAAGGAGTTGCGGTACGCGGACGTCTCCGCGCTGTACACGGCGGTGGGTGAGCACCAGGTGTCCGCGCACACCGTCGTGCAGCGGATGCTGGAGCAGCTCGGCGGGATCGAGGAGGCCACCGAGGAGCTGGCCGAGCGGAACACCCCGTCGACCTTCGCGGGCCCGACGGCGGCCTCCGACGTCGGTGTGCTGGTCACCGGTCAGCCGGGCGTGCTCGCGAAGCTCGCCAAGTGCTGCACGCCGGTGCCGGGCGACGAGATCGTCGGCTTCGTCACTCGCGGGGGCGGGGTGAGCGTGCATCGCACCGATTGCACCAACGTGGCGGAGCTGCGCAAGGAACCGGAACGCTTCCTCGACGTGAAGTGGGCGCCGTCCGCGTCGTCGGTGTTCCTCGTGGCGATCCAGGTGGAGGCGCTGGACCGGCACCGTCTGCTCTCGGACGTGACGAAGGTGCTCGCCGACGAGAAGGTGAACATCCTCTCCGCGTCGGTCACCACCTCGCGCGACCGGGTCGCGGTGTCGCGCTTCACCTTCGAGATGGGCGACCCGAAGCACCTCGGGCACGTGCTCAACGTGGTCCGGAACGTCGAGGGCGTCTACGACGTCTATCGGGTGACCTCGGCGCAGTAGGAGCGGACGGATCGGATGAGAGGGCGTGCTCCGCACGGGTGGCGAGCTCTACCGGTGGCGGTGATCATCGCGTGCACCGTGAACACGGGGTGCGCCGCAGCGACGCCGGGCGGCCCGGGACCATCGCCGACGGTGCCCCCGTCACCGTCGGGCACGCCGAGCGCGGTGGTGCCGTCCAACGGCACCACGGCCCCGTCCGACGGGGCGCGTCGCGCCGGACTGATCGACGTGACGACGTTCCTGCCCGACGCGGTGATCGACCTGCGGTACGCCACCGCCGACAACTTCGTCGGGGTGCGGCTCTATCCCGCGGGGGCGAAATGCCTGGTGCACGAGTCGATGCGGGTGGGCCTGACGACCGCCGCCGCGATTCTGCGTGAGCGCGGCGAGCGGATCGTGTTCTGGGACTGCTACCGCCCGCACTCGGTCCAGGTCACGATGTTCGAGAAGGTGCCGAATCCGGCCTGGGTCGCCGCGCCCGGCGCCTACTCGCGGAGCCACGAGACGGGCCGCTCGGTCGACGTGACGCTCACGTCCGGACACGGCCTCGTGGACATGGGAACCGACTTCGACGCGTTCACCCCGCAGGCGGCCGCGCACGCGACCTCCGGCGTCACCGCGGCGCAGCAGGCGAATCGCGCGCGGCTGCGGGCGGCGATGGCGGCCGGCGGACTGTCCGCCTACGCCGGTGAGTGGTGGCACTTCGACGGGCCCGGCGCGGGCGTGCAGCGCGCGATCGTCGACGTGCCGGTCAACTGACGCGGTCGGCCGACGTCGGTCAGTTGCGGCGCAGCGTCGCCGTGATCGTCATGGTGCGCCCCTGCGACGTCGAGTAGTACGTCGAGGTGAAGCCGATCGTGTCGTCGGCGTTCGCGACGAGTTCGATGTTGGAGGTCACGCACGTGCCGACGTCGATCGTCTCGACCAGGGCGGTCACGGCCCCGCTCGTGGACCGCTCGCTCCACCGTCCCGAGCAGCCCAACTGCGGGTAGCTCACCGTCGCCGACATCGGCCCCACGGCCAGGATGTCCGCCGACACCGTGAAGCCGGCCTGGTCGCCGACGACCGTGCCGGTCCAGGTGCCCACCAGTGAGCGTGTCACCGGCGTCCGACTCGCCCCGCTCGGAATGCTTCCCGTGGTCGTGGTGGGGCCGGCCCCCGTCGTCGTGGTGGAGGACGTCTCGGAGCCCCTCAGGTACAGGACGGCCACCGTCGCGAGAACGGCGACCAGCACGACCGCGAGGACGAGCATCGCCGGGACCGCCGCCGACCGCCGCTTCCCCGGCGTCGACGGTGCCTGCGCCGCCTGCGCCGGCGGAACCGCGGGCGACGCGGGGGTCACCCAGGTGCGCTCGCCGGGCGGTCCGGTGGGGCCCCACGGCTGCGGGACGCGCGCGGCTTCCGGCGCCGGCTCGGGCGGACGGTGGGCCGCGGGACGGGCTTGCGTGGGATCGCCGGCCAGGGCGCTCGCCGCGGCGGACGCCAACGACCCGCACGTCGGGAACCGATCGCGGGGCGACTTCGCCAGCGCGCGGGCGAGCACCGCGTCGAGCGCGTGCGGCAGCTCGGGGCGCGCGTCGGTGACGCGCGGCGCCGTCGCGGTCGCGTTCGCGTGCATCATCGAGATGTTGTCCGGTCGCGGGTACACCCGCTCGCCCGTCAGCAGTTCGTACAGCGAACAGCCCAGCGCGTACACGTCGACGGACGCCGTCGGCGTGACCCCGGCGAGGAGCTCGGGTGCCGCGTACGCCAGCGTGCCGACCATGGCCCCGGTACTGGTCAGCGTCGTCGCCTCGGCGACCGACCGCGCGATCCCGAAATCCGCGATCAGGGCCCGCCGGTCACCGGCGCCGTCGGCCCAGCCCGACGTGAGGAGCATGTTCGCCGGCTTGACGTCGCGGTGCAGCATCCCCTTGCCGTGCGCGAAGTCGAGCCCGGCCGCGACCTGGCCGATGATGTCCACCGCCTGCCGCGCGGGCAGCGGGCCCCGCTTCCGGACCAGCGCGGCGGCGTCGGTGCCCTCGATGTACTGCATCGCGATCCACATCAGGTCGCCGTCGGCCCCGGCGTCCTGCACCGCGACGATGTTCGGGTGGTCCAACTGCGCGGCGAGGTCCGCCTCCCTTCCGAACCGCTGCCGGAAGGCGGGATCGACGACCAGGCCGGGGGCGAGCACCTTCAGCGCCTGGTTCCGGGGCAGGCGGGGGTGACGTGCGAGGTAGACGGTGCCCATCCCGCCCGCCCCGAGCACACGGATCACCTCGTACCCCGCGACGACCTCTCCCGGCTGGAGGCGCGACCCCGGCTCGGCCATCTCAGGATTCCAGCGTCATCGTGGAGATATCCACCGGGACAGTGGGTTTGCCGTCGGTGACGGTGCCGGCCGAGGAGGCGGGCACGGTGCCGTTCGCGGTGATGCCCTTCTTCGCGATGTCCACCAGCGTCGTGATCCCGCTGCTGTTCGTCCGCCCGATCACGCTGTAGGTGGCCGGCAGCGCGGTGTCCCGGTACACCAGGAAGAACTGCGATGATCCGGTGTCGTGGTCGGAGCCGCCGTTCGCGTTCGCGACGGCGATCGTGCCCGCGGGGTAGACCACGGTCGGCTCGGAGCCGGCCTGGCTCGTCGACGGTGTGGTGGAGGACGTCAGGAACGTGGGAGCCTCGTCGGGGGAGGTCCATCCGGCGCCGCCCATCCCGGAGCCGGACGGGTCGCCGCACTGCAGCACGTACAGGCCGCCCCGGCCGCCGGTCGACGGTGCGTTCGTCTCGCGATGGCACGTGGTGCCGTCGAAGTACTTCGCGGCGATCAGAGTCTCGAAGGTCCGGACGTTGCAGGGCGCCTTCGCGCGGTCGAGCTCGATCGACAGGGTGCCCGCGCTGGTGGCGATCGAACCGAACAGCGAACCGGTGCTCGGCACCGCGGTTCCGCCGGGCTTGCCGATGGCCTTGTTCTTGACGGTGAGGGCCTCGAGCGCGGGAAGCGATTTCTCCATGGTCGCGTTCCGTTGCTCGGCCGAGTCGATCTGTGCCTGCACGGCGCTTCGCTCGTCGCCGGACAGACCGCTCAGCGTGGCCTTGACCTTGTCGATCTGCGACCGGGAGCTCGCGATGGCGGTCCGGGTCGCAGCGGCCTGGTCGGGGCGGTCGGCGAAGTCGCAGGTCACCGTCGCGCCGGCGGCGTTCGACGGCCCGGCGGCGGCCGAAGAACCGTCGCCCCGGGCGAGGACCACCGCTCCCGCCACGGCGGCGATGACGACGATCGCCGCGACCGCGCCGCCGATGAGCACGCCCCGGCGCGACCTTCTCGCGCCCGCCGGACCGGCCGCACTGGGACCGGTCGCACTGGGACCGGCCGCCGCCGGTGCCGGAGCCGGAGCGGGAACGTGCGTGGGCGCGTACTGGAACGCGGGCGCGGTGGGTGGCGCGGGAGGGGGCATCGTCGGCGGAACGGGCGCGCGCCGGGGAGCCGAGGCGAGTGCGGCGCGCAGGTCGGCGACGAACTCGGCGTTGTCGGGATAGCGGTCGCCCGGTTCCTTGGCGAGCGCCCGGGCGAAGACGGCGTCCGCGGCCCGCCCGAGGTGCGGGGCGCGCTCGGACAGCAGCGGCACCGGTGCGGTCAGGTGCGCGGCGGCCACGGCCCGCGCCGACTCGCGCGGATAGGGCCCGACGCCGGAGAGCAGCTCGAAAGCCGTGCAGGCCAACGAGTACTGATCGGATCGGTGGTCGACGGAGCCGCCCTCGATCGCCTCCGGGGCGAGGTAGGACATGGTGCCGATGGTCAGCCCGGTGGACGTGACGCGGACCGCGTCCTCGAGGGCCTTGGCGATGCCGAAGTCGGTGAGCTTCACCGACGCGGGCGCGCCGTCCTCGAAGCCGATCAGGATGTTCGCCGGCTTGACGTCCCGGTGCGTGACTCCGCGTGTCCGGCGGCCGTAGTCGAGGGCCGATCCGACCCCGTCGACCACGCGGAGCGCGAGGTCGGCGGGCATCGGCCCGTACTCGCGGAGCAGTTGCGCGGCGTCGGCCCCGCCGATGTACTCCATCGTCAGCCAGAGCCTGCCGTCGTCCTCGCCCCGGTCGTAGAGATGGACGATGTTCGGGTGGCTCAGCCCGGAGAGGACGTCGGCCTCCCGGAGGAAGCGGGCCTTGGCGTCCGCATCGCCGACCACCCCGCTCCCGAGCAGCTTCAGCGCATCCTGCCGCGGGAGGCGCGGGTGCTGGACGAGGTACACCTCGCCCATGCCACCCGCGCCCAGCCGGCGCAGGACGGTGTAACCGCCGATGGTGGCCAGCGGGTCGGCGGACCCGGACGGCCGCTCCGTCATGTCAGGAGGCGAGCGCCATGCTGGTGATGGTCACCGGCTCCTTGGGCTTGCCGTCGGTCACCGGCGCGGCGGGGGTGGCGGCCGGCTCACCGTCGTTGGGTGCGATGCCCTTGGCGGCGATCTGCTTGAGCAGTGTCAGGCCGGCGTCGTCGATCTTGCCGATGACGGCGTAGTTGGGCGGCAGCGTCGAGTCCTTGTAGACGAGGAAGAACTGGCTGGCGCCGGTGTTCGACACGCCGGCCGAACCGGACTGGGGATCCGCCTGCTGGTTGGCGTTCGCGACGGCGATCGTCCCCGCCGGGTAGATCGACGTGCCCGAGCCGCCCGTCATGGGGTTCGCGGGCGACGCGGCCTTGAGGAACGCAGGGTTCTCGTCGGGCGAGGTCCAGCCCGGACCACCGACACCGGAGCCCGAGGGGTCACCGCACTGCAGCACGTACAGCCCACTGGCGGCCGTCGGGGCGCCGCCGGTCTCGCGGATGCACGGGGTGTTGTCGAAGTACTTGGCCGCGATGAGCGTGGCGAAGGTCTCCACGTTGCACGGCGCCTTCGAGCGGTCCAGCTCGAATCCGATCGGACCGGAGTTCGTGGTCAAGGTACCGGTCAGGGTGCCGGAGTTCGGCACATCCTTCCCGCTCGGCTTGCTGACGGTCTTGTTGCGCTCGGTCAGCTTGTCGATCGCGGGGAGCGCCTTCTCGGTCCGAGCGATCTGGCGCTCGAGCTTGTCGGTCTGCTCTGAGAACGCCTTGATCTGCGCCTCGCCGGCGGTCTTCTGATCGCCGGTCATGGTGGCGAGCTGCTTCTGCGCGTCGGTCACCTGCGTGCGCCGCGCCGCGATCTGCTGCTTCTGCGCAGGCAGGTTCTTGTGCGTGTCGGCGACGGGATCGCGGTCCTGGAAGTCACAGGTGACGTGCTCCGACTTGAACTTGTTCTCGGCCGCCACGCGCAGGGGCGCGCGCGGACCCTGCGGCAGCCAGATGTAGCAACCGGCGGCGACGAGCGCGACCACGACCACACCGGCGATCGCACCGGCCTTGATCTTGCGCTTGCGCGCGTCTGCTTCACGCCGCTCGTTCTGCTTCGCGAGCTTCTCGCGCGCTGCCTGACGGCGTTCCTCATTGCTCGGCACGGTGTGACGACCTCCTCATTACCGACATCCGGCGGGCACAACTGATCGCCAAGTCTGCCAGTTAAACCTGATGGACGCCGCCACCGGGTCTGGTGCCACAATGGTCGGATGCTGATCACCGGATTCCCCGCGGGGGTGTTCCAGACCAACTGCTACGTCGTCGCAGCGGGTCCGGGCTCCGACGCCGTCGTCATCGACCCCGGTCAGGACGCCGTCGAGCCTCTCAAGCAGCTCCTGGCCGAGCACCGGCTGAACCCCGTCGCGGTGCTGCTCACCCACGGTCACCTCGACCACACCTGGACGGCGCAGCCCTTCGCCGACGAGTACGGGATCCCCGTCCACATCCACGACGCCGACCGGCCGATGCTCGCCGATCCGGCCGTCGGGATCGGCGCCGCCCTCGGCGCGATGATCGGGGACCAGGTGTTCGTCGAGCCGCAGAAGGTCGTCGAGCTCGTCGACGGCGAGCCGGTGGAGCTGGCCGGGATCACCTTCGGCGTCGACCACGCGCCGGGCCATTCCCCGGGCTCGATCGTCTTCACCGTCGCGGCCCCCGCGGTCGACGGTGACGGTGCCCCCGTCGAGGGGGAGACGGTCACCGTCGCCTTCGACGGCGACGTGCTCTTCCAGAGTTCCATCGGGCGCACGGATCTGCCGGGCGGCAGCCACGAGCGCCTCCTGCGCTCGATCGCCGAGAAGCTGCTGCCCCTGCGGGACGACACCGTCGTCCTGCCCGGGCACGGCCCGGCCACCACCATCGGACGGGAGCGGGCGATGAACCCGTTCCTGCAGGGGCTCACGGGCACGCAGACGCCCGCGGAGCGGAAAGGACGATACGGACTGTGAGCGCCGGTAGCTTCCAGGCTCCCAAGGGAATTCCCGACTACATCCCGGTGCCGTCGGGGGAGAAGAACAGCTCCGCCGACTTCCTGGCGGTGCGCAGTGCTCTGCTGACCGCGACGGCCGAGGCCGGCTACGGCTACATCGAGCTGCCGATCTTCGAGGACACGACCCTGTTCGCGCGGGGCGTGGGCGAGTCGACCGACGTGGTGGCGAAGGAGATGTACACCTTCGCCGACCGTGGCGACCGGTCGGTCACGCTGCGCCCCGAGGGCACGGCGGGCGTCGTGCGCGCCGTCCTGCAGCACGGCCTCGACCGCGGCCAACTGCCGGTCAAGGCCGCGTACGCGGGACCGTTCTTCCGGTACGAGCGTCCTCAGGAGGGCCGCTACCGGCAGTTGCAGCAGGTGGGCATCGAGGCCATCGGCGTCGACGACCCGGCGCTCGACGCCGAGGTGATCGCCGTCGCCGACCGCGCCTATCGCAGCGTCGGGCTCGACGGCTTCCGACTGGAGATCTCGTCGCTGGGCGACGCCACGTGCCGGCCGCAGTACCGGGAGAAGCTGCAGGAGTTCCTGTTCGCGCTCGACCTGGACGACGAGACGCGGCGCCGCGCCGAGATCAACCCGCTGCGCGTGCTCGACGACAAACGTCCCGAGGTCAAGGCCATGACGGCCGATGCGCCGCTCATGGTCGACTCGCTGTCCGACGATGCCCGCGAGCACTTCGAGAAGGTGCTCGGCTACCTCGATGCGCTCGGTGTGCCGTACGTCGTGAACCCCCGGCTCGTGCGCGGACTCGACTACTACACCAAGACCTGCTTCGAGTTCGTCCACGACGGCCTGGGTGCGCAGTCCGGCATCGGCGGCGGGGGCCGGTACGACGGCCTCGTCGAGCAGTTGGGCGGCCGGGAGGGCGTGACGGGCGTGGGCTTCGGGCTCGGCGTCGACCGCACGCTCCTGGCGCTGGCCGCGGAGGGCAAGCGCGCACCGTCGGCGCCGCGGGTCACGGCCTTCGGCGTGCCGCTCGGCGACGCGGCACGGGACGCGATGGTGCCGCTGCTGGGACGCCTGCGGGCCGCCGGCGTGCGGTCCGACATGGCCTACGGCAACCGCGCCATGAAGGGCGCGATGAAGGCCGCGGACCGGTCAGGTGCCCGTTTCGCCCTGATCCTGGGTGATTCCGAGCTCGACCAGGGCGTCGTGATGCTCAAGGATCTGGCGAAGGGCGAGCAGCGGGCCGTGCCGATCGATACCGTCGTGGACGTGATCGTGACCGAGAGCGCCGAGGCGCCGGAAAGCGCGGAGTAGCCCTCGTGTCGTCCAGTCCTGCCGAGCCCGGCGCCCGCGACCCGCGGGAGCTGAGCGCGGAGGACGCCGTCGACGTGGACCTCATCCCGCCGCGGCTGATGCTGCCGAAGGTACGTCGCGCCCTGGCGATCGGCCTCATCGCGACGGTGATCGTCGGCGTGATCGTGACGGTGCTGGTGGGCGCCCCGTGGGGCATCGCCGTGCTGGTCGCCGGTGCCGCGCCCGGTGTCGGTGGTTACCTGGGCGTCGCTCGGCGCCGGGTCGTGCTCGATCACCGCGTGCTGACCCGCCGGACACTGCGGACACAGCGGATGAATCTCATGGACGCCGACGAGGTCGACCTGGTCGCGGAGGTGGCCCGGTTCGCGCAGGTCTCGCTCCGGCTGCGCCAGGGGAGGACGACGGTGCGCCTCCCCATCGCCCTGTACGAGGGCTCGGGGCGGGGTCGCGTGCGCGGCCGCGAGCTGCCGATGCTGGGCACTCGCCGGCTCGCGGAGGCGCTGGAACGCAATCGCCGGCCGGAGGTCGGCGACATCGCGCGGGTGCTCGCGGAGCAGGCGCGGGCCCAGTCGACGTCGATGCCGATGCGGGACCGGCCGCTGTTCCGCGCCGCGGGGATCGCGCGGGAGCTCGGCGGCGGCGAGGAGCTGGTGTTCTCCACCGACGAGGTCGAGGAGATCGCCCGCCCGCTCTGGTAGCGACGCGCTGTTCGAATACTTGACTCGACTCGAACGACGTGTTCGACTGTCGGTGTGCGATGGAATGGTCAGTTGTTGGGCGACGGCTCCGCCGAAGCGGGGTCGGGGGTGCGGGCGCTGCCGGGCCTGGAGGGCTACGGACGCACGGTCACCACGCCGGAGTTCGAGGGGATCACCTTTCACGAGGTGCTGTGCAAGAGCGCGTTGAACAAGCTTCCCGAGTCCTCCGCGATGCCCTTCACCTGGACGATCAACCCGTACCGCGGGTGCACGCACGCGTGCACGTACTGCTTCGCGCGCTCGAGTCACGAGTACCTCGAGTTCGACGCGGGTGGTGACTTCGACAGTCAGATCGTCGTGAAGACCAATCTGGTGTCAGTGCTCAAGAAGGAGCTCCGCCGGGCCTCGTGGCACGGCGATCCGGTCGCGCTCGGGACGAACACGGATCCGTATCAGCGGGCGGAGGGGCGGTACCGGCTCATGCCGGGCGTCATCGGGGCGCTCGCGGGCGCGGGTTCGCCGATCTCGATCCTCACCAAGGGCACACTGCTGCGGCGCGACCTGCCGCTGCTGGTCACCGCCGCGACCACGGTGCCCGTGCAGTTGTCGGTGTCGCTGGCGCTGCTGGATCCGGTTCTGCAACAGTCTCTCGAGCCCGGTGCGCCGAAGCCCGCGGCGCGGCTCGACCTGATCCGCGCGGTCGCCGACGCCGGCTTCGACTGCCACGTGATGGTCGCGCCGGTCGTGCCCTACCTCACCGACGACACGGCCTCGCTGCGCGCGCTGTTCGAGGCCCTCGCCGACGCGGGCGCGACCACGGCCTCGGTCATGGCGTTGAACCTGACGGGCCGCTACCGGGACTGGTTCCTCGGCTGGCTGTCCGAGAACCATCCGATGCTGGTGCGGCGCTACCGCCAGCTGTACGGCTCCACCGGCCGGGTCTCGGCCGACTACCGCACGCACCTGCGCGCCCGCGTCACGCCGATGCTCGAGGAGTTCGGGCTGCTGCGCCTGGAGGATCCCTATGGGAGCCCGCCGCAGCGCGCGGCACGTACTCCTCGGGTCCACGGCTCCGCTGCTCCGGACCTGCAGGAGTCGCTCTTCTAGACGAGTGCGTAACTGATGTGTTACGTTTTTGGGGTGAGCGTCTTCGCAGCCATCGCCGACCCGGTGCGGCGCCGGATCGTGGTGCTGCTGAGTAGGGCTCCGATGACCGCGGGGCAGGTCGCCTCCGAGTTCGACATCAGCCGACCGGCCGTCAGTCGGCATCTGCGCGTGCTCCGCGATGCGGGTGTCGTCGAGGGCGGACCGTCGGGCGGGGACGGGCGCGAGCGGACGTACGCGCTGCGGCTCGAGGCGCTCGACGAGATCGACGGCTGGCTGGCGCGGGTCCGCGGCTCTGCCGGGCTCGCGGGCCTGCTGGCCTCGCCCGCGTTGGACACGGAGGTGCGTCGCACGCGGCGCGACAACGCCCGCGCGGCGGACGCTGCGGGTGTCACGGAGATCGATGGAACACGAGAACGGGGAACGGCATGACCAAGCAGGCGACCGGGCGCGTGGTGATCACCGACGGTGGGCGCGACCTGATCCTCGAGCGGTACTTCGATGCGGGCGTCGACGACGTCTGGGCCTCGATCACGGAGTCGGAGCGGACGGCACGGTTGTTCGGCCCCTGGACGGGTGAGCCCGGAGTCGGCTCCGTCGTGCGGGTGACGATGGGCTTCGAGGAGGGGGCTCCCGTCATGCCGATGACCATCACGGCGTGCGAGCCGCCGCGGCGGCTCGGTGTGCATTCCCAGGACGAGTACGGCGAGTGGAACCTCGAGGCGCTCGTCGAGCGGGACGGTGACCGCACCCGGTTGACCTTCGTCCACCATCTCGACGCCGCGGCGAACGCCGCGGAGGTGGGGCCCGGCTGGGAGTACTACCTCGACGCCCTCGTTGCCGCTGAGAACGGCCGTGCAGCACCGGATTTCGACGACTACTTCCCGGAGATGTCGGCCCACTACGGCGGTGCCTGACGCCCGACGCCGGGCGCCACTAATGGCAATGGTTACTATTAGTGGCATGACCATCTCAGCCCCGTTGCCCGTCACGGTCCTCTCCGGCTTCCTCGGCGCCGGCAAGACCACGCTGCTCAACCATCTCCTCGGCAATCGCGAAGGCCTGCGCATCGCGGTGATCGTCAACGACATGAGCGAGGTCAACGTCGACGCTGCGCTGGTCGACCTCGGCGGGTTCGACCGCACCGAGGAGAAGCTCGTCGAGCTCAGCAACGGCTGCATCTGCTGCACCCTGCGCGAGGATCTCGTCGACGCCGTCGGCGCCATCGCGCGCCAGCGGACGCCCGAGGGCGACCCGCGCTTCGACCACCTGGTGATCGAGTCCACCGGCATCTCCGAGCCGATGCCCGTGGCCGCGACCTTCGACTGGACCTTCGACGACGGCAGCCGTCTCGGCGACCTCGCCGCCCTCGACACCATGGTCACCGTCGTCGACGCCAGCACGTTCCTCGGCGAGATCGCCCGGGGCACGAGCCTCGCACAGCGCGGCCTCGGCGCCGCCGCGGGCGACGAGCGGTCCATCGCCGACCTACTCATCGACCAGGTCGAATTCGCCGACGTCGTGCTCATCAGCAAGCTCGACCTGGTGTCCGCAGCCGCCGGCGGTGCGGTCGAAGC
Source organism: Tsukamurella pseudospumae (assembly GCF_001575205.1). GTDB lineage: Bacteria > Actinomycetota > Actinomycetes > Mycobacteriales > Mycobacteriaceae > Tsukamurella > Tsukamurella pseudospumae. Next base: position 403,511 of record NZ_LSRE01000001.1, on the reverse strand, counting down.
CGCCGTGCGCAGGCTCAACCCGCGTGCCCGCGTGAGTCCACTGCCGCGGGGCCGGATCGCGGTCTCCGAGGTGATCGGGACGGGCCTGTTCGACCACGACGCCGCGGCGTCGGTCGCGGGTTGGGACGACGAGGTGATCGGCGGCCACACTCCGGAGACCGAGGAGTACGGGATCTCGTCGACGACCTACCGCGCCGACCGCCCCTTCCACCCGCAGCGGCTCCTCGAATCCCTGGCCGAGGTTCGGGCGGTGCTGCGCAGCAAGGGTTTCTGCTGGATCGCGAGCCGGCCCGGCCTCGTCGGGGTCTGGTCGCAGGCGGGCCCGAACCTCACCATCGAGCCCGCCGCCTACTGGTCGCAGGTCGACGGTGCGCCACAGCAGGAGTTGGTGTTCATCGGCGTCCGCCTCGACGCCGCGACGATGCACGGGCTGCTCGACCGCGCGCTGCTCACCGACGACGAGGTCGCCGAGGGCCCGGCGGCATGGGTGGACTACCCGGACCGGCTACCGGCGTGGAACGTGCCGGCGCACCGTCATTGACGATCGAGGGCCGACCTCGCGGCGTCCCCGGCCGCCTCGGCGACGGTGGGGATCAGCGACAGGCGCGTGCGGCGCTCGAGCAGATCGGCGGCCGTGACCGCCCCCTCGGCGAGCGCGCCGAAGACGAGTTCCGCGCCCGTGACCTCCGTGCCGTCCGCCACCGGAAGGGTCAGCGCGGGGTCGGCCTCGCCGAGGGCCACGACGGCAGTCGCCTCGGTGCCGTAGGCGCGGACGAGCCGCTCGGGCGCGTCGATGCGCCGCAGGTTCTCCCGCGGGGCCGCGCCGACGAGCGGTAGCGTCCGGGTCGCGCACGGACCGGCGGGCAGGCCGGATGCGGCGAGCGCGGCGTCGACGGCGTCCTCCGCCATCCGCCGGTAGGTGGTGAGCTTGCCGCCGACCACGGTCACGAGGCCGTCGTCGCGGGTGAGGACCGCGTGCTTGCGCGAGACGTCCGCCGTCTGCCCTGCGCCCGAGTCGAGGAGTGGCCGCAGGCCGGCGAACGTCCCGACGATGTCGGCCCGGGTGAGCGGGGTACCGAGGGCGAGGCTGACGGTCGCGAGCAGGAAGTCGATCTCGTCGTCCGACGGCGTCGGGACGTCGGGCAGCGGACCGTCGGCCTCCTCGTCCGTGAGGCCCACGTACACGCGCCCATCGGGCTGCGGCAGGGCGAAGACGTACCGGCCGAACGAGCCCGGGACGGGCACCGTCAGGCCCGCGGTGAGTCCGCCGAAGCTCTCCTGCCGGAACACCAGGTGGGTGCCGCGGCTGGGGCGCAGGACGACCGCGCTGTCGACCGTGCCGGACCACACGCCGGTCGCGTTGACGACGGCCTTGGCGCGCAGGGTGAACGAGTGCCCGGACAGCTCGTCGGCGAGGACGGCCGCGGTGCCCGTGACCTGCGACGCGGCGCAGTGCGTGAGGATCGTCGCGCCGTGTGCGGCGGCGGTGCGGGCGATGCCCATGGTCAGTCGCGCGTCGTCGGTGAGCCGGCCGTCCCAGTTCAGCAGGCCGCCGCGCAGTCCCGTCCGCTTCACGGTGGGCGCCATCGCGATCACCTCGGCGGGGGAGACGCGCCGGGACCGGGCGAGCTCGGATCCCGGGGTGCGGGCCGCGATCCGCAGTGCGTCGCCGGCGAGGAAGCCGACGCGGGTCAGCGCGGCGTCCTTGCGGGAGACGTCGTCGAGGAGGGGCACCACCTGGGGCAGGGGGCGGGTCAGGTGCGGCGCGATCACGCGGATCAGCGCGTCGCGCTCGACGGCGCTCTCGTAGGCGATGCCGACGGCGCCGGACGCGAGATAGCGCAGGCCGCCGTGTACGAGCTTGCTGGACCAGCGGCTGGTGCCGAACGCGAGGTCGTGCTTCTCGACGAGGGCGACGCGCAGGCCGCGGCTCGCGGCGTCGAGGGCGACCCCGGTCCCGGTGACGCCGCCGCCGATCACCAGCAGGTCGACGGACGGATCGGCGGCGAGGGCGGCGAGATCGGCGGACCGTCGGGCTGCCGAGAGGCGGGAAGCGGGCGCGACGTGCGCGAGGGGTTCGACGGTCACGGGCGCAGGTACCTCTCGATGAGATCGAAGAGCTGCGCGTCGAGCAGATCGGCGGACTCGGTGAACACCGGTCCGGTGAGCGCCGAGGACCACGCCAGCTGCAGGACGACCGCGGCGTGCTCGGCCGGGTCGCCGGAGCGGATGCTCCCATCGGCCTGGCCCGCGGCGATCCCGCTGGTCAACGCCTCGAGCTGGGCTCGGGACGTGCGGCCGGTGCGGTGCAGCAGGTACGGCATGAGGAATTCGGGATCGAGCTCGACGATCCGGCGCAGCAGCGGATGCGACCGGGCGGCGGAGGTCACGTGGGCCACGGTGCGGGCGATGGTCTCGCGACCCGTGGCACCGTCGAACAGCCCGACGGTGGTCAGCGCCGCGACGAACTCGCGCGTCGTGACAGCGGCGGCGAGGGCCTGCACGTTGGGGTAGCGGCGGTACAGCGTGGCGCGGGAGACCTGCGCGGTGCGCGCGACATCGGCCATGGTGGTGCGGCGGATCCCGATGGTGGACATGAGGTCGCGCGCCGCGTCGAGGATCGTCTCGTCGTCGACTGCGTTGGCGGGGCCCCGTGCGGTTGCACTCCGAGAATTGAGATCCTGCGACACCATGTGTACAAATGTATCATGACATCGTCTGAGGTGGTTCTGCCCGTCGTCGCCTTCGAGCCCGGTCGCTGGGGCGACCCCGGCGCGCCGATGCACCTGTCCGAGTCGGTGCTCGGCGCGCTCACGATGCTCGGCATCGAGGGCGGACCCGGGCCCGGCGCGGAGCTCTTCCTCATGCCGTCCCGGGTCTCCGGCCGGGCGCTGTCGGCCCTGCAGAAGACGGGCGCCGCGGTCGCTGTCGACGACGGTACGCGTCTGGCCCACCTTCGCGGCTACTCCACGCCGGACCTGCTCAAGTACCGCGTCGGCGACACCTCCGATGCGCCGGACGCCGTGGTCACCCCGGCGACCGCCGAGCAGGTCGCCGAGGTGCTGGCCGTGTGCGCGGCGAAGGACCTCACTCTGAGCCCGTTCGCCGGCGGCACGTCGGTGACCGGCGGCCTCGCGCCCGAGCGCGCCCGCCCCGTCGTCGCCCTGGACCTGCGCGCACTGACCGGCCTGATCGCGCTCGACGCGGTCTCGCAGGTCGCGACGCTGGCCGCCGGAACGCGGCTGCCCGAGGCCGAGCGGCTGCTCGCCGAGCAGGGCTTCGAACTGGGCCACTTCCCGCAGTCCTACGAGGGCGCGACCGTCGGCGGCTGCGCCGTCACCCGCTCCGCCGGGCAGTCCTCCATCGGCTACGGCCGGTTCGACGAGATGGTCGTGGGGCTCACCGTCGCGACTCCGCAGGGCGTCGCCGAGATCGGGACCGCGCCGAAGTCGGCCGCGGGACCGGACCTGCGGCAGCTCTTCCTCGGCTCGGAGGGCGCGTTCGGTGTGGTCACGGCCGTGCGCGTCCGCGTGCACCCCGTCCCGACGGTGCGCCGCTTCTACGGCTGGCACTTCGCGGACTTCGCGGCCGGGGCCCGTGCCATGCGGGTGCTCGCGCAGGGGTCGGTCCGCCCGACGGTGCTGCGCCTCTCCGACGAGGTGGAGACCGCGCTCAACCTGGCCGACCCCAGCGCCGCGGGCAAGGCCGCCGCGGGTGGCGTCATGATGATCGTCGGCTTCGAGGGCGACGAGCCCGATGTCGACTGCCGCGACGGCTACGTCTCCGCCCGCCTCGCCGAGCTGGGCGGTCAGTTCCTCGGCGAGGAGCCGGGGGAGGCCTGGCGCGTCGGCCGGTTCCGCGGTCCGTACCTGCGCGATCCGCTCCTCGACGCGGGCGCGCTGGTCGAGACGCTCGAGACGGTCACCTTCTGGTCGAACATCGAGCGGCTCAAGGCCGATGTGACGGCGGCGTTGACCGCTGCGCTGGGCGACCAGGGCACTCCCGCCGTGGTGATGTGCCACATCTCGCACGTCTACTCGACCGGTGCGTCGCTGTACTTCACGGTGATCTCGAAGGCGCTGGAGGACCCACTCGCGCAGTGGGGCGCCGCCAAGGCCGCGGCGAACGCCGCGATCCGCGCGGCCGGCGCGTCGATCACGCACCACCACGCCGTCGGCACCGACCACCGCTCCACCTATGTGGAGGAGATCGGTGAGGTCCAGGTGACCGCGCTCCGCGCCGTCAAGGCCGCACTCGACCCGCAGGGCGTGCTCAACCCCGGGATCCTGCTCCCGTGACCGGCGCCGATGTCATCGCGGTCCTCAACCCGATCTCCGGCGGTGGGGCCGCCCGGGTCCGCTGGGCAGCGGTGGCGGAGGAGCTGGCCCGCCGGGACGTCACGACGCGCGTCGAGGAGTCCGCGTCCGGTGCCGACGCCCGCCGGCTCGCCGAGGAGGCCGCCGCGGCGGGCGCGTTGACCGTCGCCGTCGGCGGGGACGGCCAGATCCGCGAGGTCGCGGCCGGCGTGCTCCGCGTCCCCGGGGCGCCCATGGGCGTAGTCACCGCCGGACGCGGCAACGACATGGCTCGGCACCTGCGGCTCCCCGACGATCCGGCCGCCATCGCGGACGTGCTCTGCGACGGCTTCCGGCGCGATCTGGACGTGCTCACCATCGGCGACGAGATCGCCGTCGGCAATGTCTACGTGGGCCTCGACTCGGTGGCGACCGAGCTGATCAACCGACTGCGCTGGATGGGCCCGCTCGCGTACCGGCTCGCCCCCGCCATCGCCGCCCTGCGCTGGAAGCCCGCGGACTTCCGGATCGAGGTCGACGGTGCCGTCTTCTCCGGTCCGGTGCACATGGTGGTCGTCGCGAACTCGGGCTGGTACGGCAGTGGCTTGCACATGGTTCCCGCGGCCGCGGCGGACAGCGGGCGCGTCGACGTGCTCGCGGTCGACGGTGCTGCGAACCTGATGCGGCTCCTCGGCGCGATGGGCGAGGCGAAGACCGGCGCCCATGTCGCGCGGGCCGAGGTGCTCACCTTCAGCGGTCAGGAGATCACCGTGTCCGCCGACCGCCCGATCCCCGTCCACGCCGACGGCGACTACCTGCAGGAACTGCCCGTCACCGTTCGGATCCGCAAGGCCGTGCTGCCGGTGCTCGTGTCACGCTGACTGTTCGCTCCGAGGCGAGGGGATGTGGGGCCTGTCGCGAGGTGATGCGCGCCGTGCATCACCTCTGTGTCGCGGGCGGCGTGCAATGGGGGACAACATCATTCGAAGCGTTCTGCGACTCGGATCGCGGTTTCCGTCGCAGAACGCTTCGAATGATGTGCATCGCAGGGGCAGGGCCCAACGGGAATACACTCTTCTGCATGGGGGAGTTCCATCAGTTCTACGTCTCGCTCGGTCCACAGGACGACGGTGCTCCCGAGCGCGTGCGCGCGGCGCTCGCTGAGGTGTTCCGCTGGAGTGATCCGGCGAATGCGGCATCCACCTCATCGACTACGGCTGGATCGAAGGCGCCGATCCCGACCCGCATCAGCGGCTGTTAGCTCGCATCGGGCCCCGGCCGAGGTACCGCTGCGGCAAGCTCTGGGCGATCAGGTCCGCCCGCCACCGATCCCGGACCGTCGGAGTGCGGCCTACCGGGAGTGGCGTCGTCGTCCGGCGGCCGCACGAGGAGCAGCGCCACGACCGACACCGCAGCCAGCGCGGTCACGTACACGGCGAACGCGGTATCGCTGATGTGCAGGTGCATCCAGGCACGGATGTACGGCGCGGTCCCACCGAGCACGGCCGCCACCAGGGAGTACGTGACGCCGATCGCGGTGGTCCGCGACGCCGCCGGCACCAGTCGCGCGATGTACACGGGCTCGACCGACAGGATCGCCCCGATCGGCACCATCATCGCCGTCATGCACAGGTACAGGTTCAGGGGACCGCCACTGATCGCGGCGCTCACCGGCAGGCTGCCGAGGGTGACGACGATCGTCCCGGCGAGCATGACGGTGCGGTGTCCCACCCGGTCCGCGATCTCGCCCCAGACGGGGATCAGTGCGGCCGCGGTGGCGTACGCGGCGACCGCGGCCCACAGCGCCGCGGACTTGGACATCCCGCCGAAGGTGATCGCGAACGCCGAGGCCGAGTTCCCCCACGCGTAGATCGCCACCGTCGAACCGGCCACGACGGCGGCGACCGCGATCAACGCACGGCGATCACGACGCAGCGAGCCGACGTGGTACCGCACCGGCAGAGCTCGGCGGTCGTCGTCGGGCACCGGCTCGCGGAGGTACGCACGGAGCCCGAGTGCCGCGAGCCCCAGCGCCCCGCCGACGGCGAACGGGATGCGCCATCCCCACTGCCGCAGGTCGTCGGCGCCGAGCACCGAGGCCATCGTCGCACCCAGGGCCATCCCGGCGATCACTCCGATGTTGCCGGAAACGTAGACAGGCTCGACCACCGGCCGAGGTGCTGGCGGGGTGCGTTCTCGGCGATGTACACCTGCAGGCTGGGCAGTTCGCCGCCCTGCCCGAATCCCTGCAGCAACCGCAGGAGCAGCAGGATCACGCCTGCGGCGGCACCGATCTGTGCGTGGCCGGGCAGGAACGCCACGCCCAGGCAGCCGGTGGCGACGCACGCGATCGTCAGCGACAGCGACGTGGTGCGGCCGTACCGGTCCGCGATGACGCCGAACACGAGTCCGCCCAGGGGCCGGGCGATGTAGGCCGCGGCGAACACCGCCAGCCCCGCCAGCAGCGACTCCGCCACGGGCATGCCGAAGACGTACACGCCGAAAAAGGGGAGCATCGCGCTGTACACACCCCAGTCGAACCACTCGAGCGCGTTGCCGGCGCCGAGCGCGGCGACCTTCCGCCAGCCCTGCAGCGGGCGTCGTCCGGACATGTCAGGGCACCTCCAGGTGGTCGCGCAGGGTGCTCCCCGCGTAATGGTCGCGGTACCGTCCGGCGGCCCGGAGCAGGGGGATCACCTGCCGGTAGACCTCGTCGACGGACCCGCCCGCGCCGAGGACGAAACCGTCGGCGGCACCGTCGTCGACCCAGCCGAGCAGGGTGTCTGCGATGGACCGTGCGCTCCCCGCGAGGGAGAGGAATCCGGATCCGTTGCGGTACACGCCGAGGAGCTCGCGGAGCGTGGTCCCGGGCTCGGCCGCAAGGTCCCACAGGCCCTCGACGGTGCCGGTGATCGGCGCGGACTGCGTGTCGACGCGGCCGCGGGCGGCGAGGATCCGGTCGGGGAGCGGCGCGTCGAGGTCGAGCCCGCCGAGCGGGACCCCGAGCAGCGCGCCGACGGCGTCGCGCAGGCCGGGGCTCTCGACGGTGTCCAGTTCGTCGTCGACGAACAGGCGCACGCCCGGCAGGTACTTCACGGCACCGGGATCGCGGCCCTGCGCGGCGGCGAGCTCGCGCAACCGCGTGCGCGTCCGGATCGCGCCGGACCGGCTCGGGTTGATCCCGAAGACCGCGTCGGCGTACCGCGCCGCGAATGTCAGGCCCGCAGCGGAGGACCCCGCCTGGAACAGCACGGGCCTGCCCTGCCGGTCCGACGGGACGTCGAGCCAACCGTCGAGGGTGACGTGCGCACCGGAGAAGTGCACGTCGGCGATGGCATCGGTGTCGACGAAGCCGCCGCGCGGCCGCCGGTACGCGGGATCCCAGGACGCCCACAGGGCCAACACCGCGTCGGTGACCTCGGCGGCGCGGGCGTACCGCTCGTCCTTGGCCGCGAGGTCCTGCCCGTAGTTGCCCGCGCCCTGGATCGAGGTCACGATGTTCCATCCCGCGCGCCCGCCGCTGAGGTTGTCCAGCGACGCGATCTGCCGGGCGAGCGTGTACGGCTCCGAGAAGGTCGTCGACGCCGTCGCGATCAGCCCGATCGACGACGTGCGGGCCGCGATCGCGGACAGTGCCGTGAGCGGCTCGAACGGGATGAGCGGGCGCGCCGCGAACTGCGCGCGCGGTTTGCCCAGGAAGTCGGCGTAGAAGAGCGCGTCCACGCCTGCGTCCTCCGCGCGCGCCGCGAAGTCGAGGAAGTCGTCCGGGCTCGCGACGCGGGGGCCGCCCCGTCGGGCCCGTTCGGCGAGCTCGGGCAACTGGGCGCCGACGGCCTCGACGACCAGGTGGATCCGGCTCATGCCCGGATCCCCTGGTCGGCGTCGGGCGCGGTGCACAGCCAGGTGCGGATCGGCATCGAGGTGACGGCGCCCGTCGCGTCCAGCCTGCGCTGGGCGGCCGCGGCGACCGCTGCGCGCTGCGTGGCGTGGTCCGGGAACAGGCCCTGGTAGTAGTCGCCGAAGGTGCTGTCGACGTAGTCGGCGAAGGCGGTGCCGTCCGCGGGTGCGGTCCGGGCGGTGTGCTCGACCGACTCGACCTCGCCGAATGCGCCGCGCAGAGTCCGCTCGAGCGCGACCGCCGGGAGCGTGCGGCGCGAAACCGGGACGACCCCGGCACCGTCGAACTGCGCGGCGGTGGCGCCGGCGGCCTCGGCGATCACCGCGTCCGTGCCACCGAGACCGGAGGCCTCGAGGACCGGATGGTAAGTGGTGAGCACCGCCGCGCCGCCGGTGGTGAGCGCCGTGGCGATGCGGCGCACGACGGCGCTCTCGCCCGGATGCAGCCAGTGCAGCACCGCGGTCATCGTGATGACGTCCGCCGAACCGTTCGGCACGAGCGCGGAGAGCGGCTCGCGGAGGTCGTGGACCGCGAAGCGCACCCGGACATCGCCCGCGTGCCGCGCCCGCAGCTCCGCGATGCGGGGCACCGCGGCGTCGAGCCCGGTGATCGCCGCCGACGGTGCCGCGCCGGCGAGCGCGTCGATCAGCGCGCCCGTGCCGCAGCCCAGGTCGACGACCGACCGCGCTCGCGCGAGCCGCTCGCCGAGCGCGGCGACGACCCGCAGCGCGTCCGGCGTCTGCCGCAGCCTGCTGTGATCGGCGTAGCCCGCCATCCGGTCGTCGTGCTGGACGCCGGCGGTCATCCGCGCGCCCCGGTCACGATCGCCCCGAGCAGCAGAACGCCGATCGCGGTGCCCGCGTGCATCGCGCTGGTGTTCCAGGCGCTGGCCGATGCTCGCCGGTCGCCCGCCGCGAGCGCGAGCGCGGTCTGCTGTTCCGTGACGAATCCGCCGCTGCCGACGAACCAGACCAGGAGCGCGATGAGCGCCGGTGCCGCGCCGTGCGACAGCGCGAACGCGCCGAGCCCGACGCCGATCACCGCGATCCACACGGTCAGGCGCGCGGCGAGTGGCAGCCCGGAGCGCGTGAGTCGGCCGCCGAGCAACGCGCCGGTCACGCTGCCGAGCCCCACCAGCACGCCCACCAGGCCCAAGGCGCCCGCGCTCCAGCCGAGCCGCTCGTGCAGGATCTGGCCGGCGTAGGCGTACGCGCCCAGGCTGAACGCCTGGACCACGAAGGTCAGCGCGAGGATCGGGCCGACGCGTCGGTCGAGCGCGACGCGCAGGCCCTCCTGGAGTGACGGTGCCGTCCCGCCCGGCCGGGCACGGGGAACGGCGCGGGCGAGCACGGCGATCGCCGCCGCCGTGCCGGCGGCCAGGGCGACGAAGCTGAACTGCCAACCCAGAGCCGCGGCCAGCCCGGCGCCGACCGGGATGCCGATGACCTGGCCCGAGGAGAAGAAGGCCATGCCGCGGCTCATGTACCGCCCGATCGATTCCGGATCGGGCGCGCTGTCGGCGAGGTAGGCCCAGATGCTGGGTCCGGCGAGCGCAGCGCCGAGCCCGCCGACCGCGCGGGCGGCGATCAGCACGGCGACATCCGGCGCCAGCGCGCAGCCGAGGTTCGCGACGAGGAACAGTGCGGCGCCCACGAGCAGCGGTGTGCGCCTGCCGATCCGGTCGGACACCGAGCCGAGGAGGGGAGAGGCGACCGCGTAGACCAGCACGTAGGCGGTGGTCGCGTTCGCAGCGACCGCGACGGAGGTGTGCAGTGCCGCTGTGATGGTGGGCAGCAGCGGCGAGATGAGGAAGGTCTCGGCGCCGATCAGGAACAGCAGCAGGTACGCCCCGGCGACCCGCGGGCGTGCGGGGGCGAGCACGGTCGGGGTACTCACGCGAAGGTCCAATCGCAGCCGCGCTCGCGCAGGCGGACGGTGGCCGCCAGCTTCTGGTGGCGCGCGTTCGCCGACACCGAGCGCGTGCAGAACTCGCACGGACTCGTCAGCGTTATCGGAGTGCCGGCGGCGCGGCGCTGCTCCCGATAGGTCCAGATTCCGCAGCGGTCGACGGTCACCCGGCCGTCGTCGCTGTGTACCGCCGAGTCGTAGAGATCGAGCTGTGCGTGCAGCCGGGCGGGGAACTCGGTGCGAGGATCGTCCATCGCGGTGAGCTGCCGGTGGATTCGCGCGCTGTGCTCGGTCCAGTCCTCGATCGTGTCGTAGGAGATCCGCTCGATGACGAACTTCTCCATCAGGGCCTGGGAGGTGAAGAACAGGCGCCGCGCGGCCTCGGGGTCGGGGTTGCCGCAGAGGCCGTCGATGTCCTTGTCGAGCTGCGCCGCGATCGCGAGCCAGGTCGCGAGCAGCTTGACGTCACCCCTGGCGGCGAGCATCGACGACAGCCCGAGCTGTCCCTCCAAGACGCGGATCAGCCACAGCCGCGCTGCGGATCTCGTTTCCATGTTCTGGAGGCTAAGTAATTCGTATCGCAAACCTCACCGTTGCGCGAACCACGATCGTGGGTCTTGACCGCGGGCCGTCCGGACGCTATACGCGGCGCGATTCAGACGATTGCGGCGCGGAGGGTGTCCAGGCCCATACCGCCGAGGGCGAGGGCGTCGCGGTGGAAGTCCTTGAGCGTCGACCCGGGGTGCGCGGCGAGGTGGGCGTCGCGGGTCTGCTCCCACACCCGCTGGCCCACCGAGTACGACGGTGCCTGCCCGGGCCACCCCAGGTAGCGGTGGTACTCGAAGCGCAACTGCTCGTCGGCCATCGCGACGTGCGAGCGGAGGAAGGCCCAGCCCTTGTCGTAGGTCCACTCGCCCCCGCCGACCTCGGCGGGTGCCTCGAAGCCGCAGTGCACGCCGATGTCCAGGACCACCCGCGCCGCCCGCAGCCGCTGCGAATCGAGCATGCCCATGAGGTCGCCGTCGTCGTCCAGGAAGCCCAGGTCGCGCATGAGTCGCTCCGCGTACAGGGCCCACCCCTCGCCGTGGCCCGACGTGAAGGAGTACAGCTTGCGCCACCGGTTGAGCGGCGCGATCACGGCCTGCCCGATCTGCAGATGGTGGCCGGGCACCCCCTCGTGATAGACGGTCGTCTTCTCCTGCCAGGTGTGGAACTCGGTGACTCCCTTGGGAACCGACCACCACATCGCGCCGGGCCGGGTCAGGTCCGCGGAGGGGCCGGTGTAGTAGATGCCGCCGCTGCTGCTCGGCGCGATCCGGCAGTCGAGGTGGTGCAGTTCGGCGGGGATGTCGAAGTGGGTGCCCGCGAGCGCCGCCACCGACGCGTCCGACGTCCGCTGCATCCACTCCCGCAGCGCGTCCGTGCCGTGCAGCGCGTACCGCGGCTCGGTGTCGAGCCGCGCGAGGGTCTCCGCGACCGTCGCGCCGGGGTACAGCCGGCCGGCGACCTCCCGCTGCTCCGCGACGATCGCCGCCAACAGCTCCTGCCCCCACGCGTAGGTCTCCTCGAGGTCGACCTCGGTGCCGAGGAACAGGCGCGAGTACAGCGGGTAGGCCGCCCGCCCCACTCCGAGGCCGCCGGGCCGGTCCACCGGTATCGCGGACGGCGCGATCTCGGTCTCGAGGACCTCCGCGAACCGTGCGAAGGCCGCCCGGATCGCGTCCGTCAGTCCCGACGGTGCCGGGTCGGCGAGGCGGTCCGCGTTCGCCGCGACCTGGTCGCCGGCCTCCCGGGCCTGCGCGAGTACCTCGCGGACCTGGAGCTCGGGGAAGGGCCAGGACCCGTCGGCGAGGCGTGCACGCAGGCCGGAGATCGCCGACTCGACCGCCGACGGGACGGCCGCGAGCCGGGCCGCGAGCCGCGGGTCACCGTCGGGCATGAGGTCGAAGACGTCCCGGATCGCCTGCAGGGGAGAGGCGATCACGTTGAGATCGCCGATGTCGTGGCCCGCGTCGGCGATCTCGACCGCCACGCCGAGCCGCTCGCGGAGCGCGGCCGCGGTCACCCGGTCCGCGTCGTTCTCGGGCGCGAGCCCGGCCAGCTCCGTGAGGGTCTCGCGGGCCACCGCGGCACGCGCGGCGACGCCGGCGGGGGAGAAGTCGGTGAGACGGTCGTCGAAATCGGTGATCCCGACCGCGGTGGCCTCGATCGGGTCCGCCTCCGCGAGTCGCCGGGCCAGACGGTCCGCCAGTGCGTCGATCGGGGTGCCCGCAGGAGTGTTCTCAGCCATGGACCCACCCTATGTTCGCGCCGGGCCCCGCGTGGGTCAGGTCCTGCTGTCCGGCCGTTTCCACGTGGCCGTGTTGAGCCCGCCGATCGCGATGACGGCGAAGGCCGTCAACGCCCAGAAACCCCACGGCTCCCAGTGTTGGTGATGGGAGAGCTCGTAGGTCTCCTTGAGCGCGATGAGAGCCGCGCCGCTCGCGACGAGCAGCCACGCCCGCGCGACGGCGAAGAAGTGTGCGAGCTTGCTCATCTGTTCCGCGGTCAGCACCTCGCGCAGAGTCGCGACGTACGCCGCCTGACGGCGCCGCGTCAGGTACACCGCCACTGGCGGGAACAACCACCACCACCGTGACAGCCGGGACGGCGGGGCCGTCGCCTCGACGGTGGCTCGGATACCGCTGAGCTCCGACGCTTCAGCGTCGAGCTCGAGCCTCGACTGCACCAGCGGCCCCGCGACGAGCAGCCACCCGCCGAAGAACGCGGCCCAGCGGATCAGCGTCTCGAGCACGCGATCAGACGGTGCCCGCGAAGGTGTTGCACTGGTTCGGGTCGCCGGTCTGGTAGCCCTGCGAGAACCACTTCACACGCTGCGCGGAGGTGCCGTGCGAGAACGACTCCGGGTTCGGGTTGCGGCCGGCGTTGCGCTGGATCGTGTCGTCGCCGATGGCCTGCGCGGTGGTGATCGCGGTCGTGATCTGGTCCCGGGTCAAGGGCTTGAGCATCGCGTTCGCTCCCTTGTCCGCATGTGCGGCCCACACCCCGGCGAAGCAGTCCGCCTGCAGCTCGACGCGGACCGAGCCGCTCTGCGCGCCCGTACCCTCCCGCGACTTGTTGATCGTGCCGATCAGCTTCTGGACGTGATGCCCGAACTCGTGGGCGACGATGTACTCCTGCGAGAAGGCCTCGGCGGAGCCGCCCATGCGCTTGATCACGCGGTCCATGAAGTCGATCTGGAACACCGAGACCTCGTCGCTGGGGCAGTAGAACGGCCCGGTATCGGCGCTGGCCACGCCGCACGCGGTGTTGATCGAGGTCGCGCCCGCGGGCATGATCAGCGTCTTGCCCTTCGGTGCCCGGTAGCCCTGCAGCACCGTCGGCCAGACCTTGTTCAGCGAGATCGTGGTCGCCTTGATCCGGCACGCCGTGTCGCTGTTCGCCAGTTCGATCGTGCAGGAGTCGAGGTGTTTCTGCATCTCCGCGTCCGCCTGCGAGACGCCCGCGTTACCTCCCTGACCGCCCTGCTGCGCATTGTTCGACGATCCGCCGCCCGTGAGGTCGACACCGAAGATCAGGCCGAGCACGACGACGACCACGGCGCCGAGGCCGCCGCCACCGATCATCATGCCGCGGCCCATGCCGCCGCCGCCGCCGCCCGCACCGACGTTTCCGCCCTCAAGCGGTCCATTGCCCTGGAAGGTCATGCGCAACAGCATTCCATGAGACGGGTGTCCGCGGGTGCAACAGTTCCCCGTAGCATGTCCAGGGTCGAGTTTTCCGTCGAAAGGACACCCCGAAGTGCTGCGCACCCACCTGGCCGGATCGTTGCGGGCGGAGGATGCCGGCACCGTCGTCACCCTCGCGGGTTGGGTCGCCCGCCGGCGTGACCACGGCGGTGTCATCTTCATCGACCTGCGCGACAGCTCCGGCGTCGCCCAGGTGGTGTTCCGCGAGTCGGACGTCGCCGAGCAGGCCCACCGCCTGCGCTCCGAGTACTGCGTGCTGGTGACCGGCACCGTCGAGAAGCGGCCCGAGGGCAGCGAGAACCCGAACCTCCCGTCGGGCGCGATCGAGGTCAACGTCAGTGAGCTCGTCGTGCTCAACGAGTCCGCGCCGCTGCCCTTCCAGCTCGACGAAGAGCCGGGCGAGGAGGCGCGCCTGAAGTACCGCTACCTGGACCTGCGCCGCGAGGGCCCCGCCGCCGCGATCAAGCTGCGCAGTCAGGCGAACGCCGTGGCGCGCAACATCCTCGCGCTCAACGATTTCACCGAGATCGAGACGCCCACGCTCACTCGCTCCACCCCGGAGGGCGCGCGCGACTTCCTGGTTCCGGCCCGCCTGCGTCCCGGCACCTTCTACGCCCTGCCGCAGAGCCCCCAGCTGTTCAAGCAGCTGCTCATGGTGGCCGGCATGGAGCGGTACTACCAGATCGCCCGCTGCTACCGCGATGAGGACTTCCGCGCCGACCGCCAGCCCGAGTTCACTCAGCTCGACATCGAGATGAGCTTCGTGGACCAGGAGGACGTGATCGCGCTCGGCGAGCAGATCGTCAAGGCTCTCTGGTCGCTCATCGGCCACGAGATCCCCACCCCGATCCCGCGTCTGACCTACGCGGAGGCGATGCGTCGCTTCGGCTCGGACAAGCCGGACCTGCGCTTCGGCCTCGAGCTGGTCGAGTGCACCGAGTACTTCAAGGACACGCCCTTCCGCGTCTTCCAGTCGCAATACGTGGGCGCGGTCGTGATGCCGGGCGGGGCGAGCCAGCCCCGACGCCAGCTCGACGCCTGGCAGGAGTGGGCCAAGCAGCGCGGCGCCCGCGGCCTCGCCTACGTGCTGATCGGTGAGGACGGCGAGCTGACGGGCCCCGTCGCCAAGAACCTCTCCGACGACGAGCGGGCGGGCCTGGCCGCGCACGTGCACGCGCAGCCGGGCGACTGCGTGTTCTTCGCCGCCGGTGCCACGAAGCAGATGCGCGCCCTGCTGGGCGCGGCGCGCGGCGAGATCGCCGACAAGCTCGGCCTGATCAAGGACGGCGACTGGGCCTTCACCTGGGTCGTCGACGCGCCGCTGTTCGAGCCCGCCGACGATGCCACCGCCTCCGGCGATGTCGCCGTGGGCGACGGCGCCTGGACGGCCGTCCACCACGCCTTCACCAGCCCCAAGCCGGAGTCGGTGGACACGTTCGACACCGACCCGGGCAGCGCCCTAGCGTACGCCTACGACATCGTCTGCAACGGCAACGAGATCGGCGGCGGTTCGATCCGTATCCATCGCAAGGACGTGCAGGAACGCGTCTTCGCGATCATGGGCATCGACGAGGAGCAGGCGCGCGAGAAGTTCGGCTTCCTCCTCGACGCCTTCTCCTACGGCGCCCCGCCGCACGGCGGCATCGCCTTCGGCTGGGACCGCGTGGTCTCGCTGCTCGCCGGCGCGCCGTCGATCCGCGAGGTCATCGCGTTCCCGAAGTCGGGCGGTGGCGTCGATCCGCTGACCGAGGCGCCCGCCCCGATCACGGTGCAGCAGCGCCGCGAGTCGGGCATGGACGCCAAGCCCAAGAAGCCGGAGCCGGCCGCCGCGGACCAGGTCGCCGAGCAGAAGTAGCCCGTGCGCCACATCCGGGTGATCAGCCCGCCGGAGCGCACCGCCGCGGTGCTCGACATCCTGCGATCCCGGCCGGGCGTCACCCACATCACGCTCGCGCCCGGCGGCTCGATCGAGCCCTCGGGCGACGTGATCGGCGCGGACGTCACGCGGGAGGCGGCGCACCGGGTCCTGCAGGGCCTGGAGGCCCTCGGTATCCCGGCCGACGGTGCCGTCACCGTCGCCTCGCTCGACACGGTCCTGTCCGCCGCCGCGGACGAGGCCGAGCGCGCAGTGCCCGGCGACCCGTCGGACGCGGTGGTCTGGGAGGAACTGACGGCCCGGACCCGCGAGGAGTCGACGCTCAACGTCACCTTCCTGGCGTTCCTGGTCCTCGCGGTCATGCTCGCCGCGGTCGGCGTGGTCACGAACTCGCCGGTCACGGTGGTCGGCGCGATGGTCGTCGGCCCGGAGTTCGGTCCGCTCGCCGCGATCGCGGTGGCCCTCGCGACGCGGCGCCCGCACTTCGCGCTGCGCCCGTCGATCGCGCTGCTCGTCGGCTTCCCCGTGGCGATGGCGTGCACGTGGATCGGGGCCGAGCTCGCGCTCG
The DNA here is from genome assembly GCF_001575205.1 of Tsukamurella pseudospumae. Taxonomy (GTDB): domain Bacteria; phylum Actinomycetota; class Actinomycetes; order Mycobacteriales; family Mycobacteriaceae; genus Tsukamurella; species Tsukamurella pseudospumae. Next base: position 387,217 of record NZ_LSRE01000001.1, on the reverse strand, counting down.
CCGCCGATCTGTACCCGGAGGACGTGCTGGCGTCGGCGGCGCAGGTCGACTTCATCTACCGCGTCGGCCCGTTCTCGCTGATCGTCGCGCTGCTGGCCGGCGCGGCGGGCATGATCTCGATGGTGACCGCGAAGTCCGCGGCGCTGGTCGGGGTGTTCATCTCGGTCACGACGGTGCCGGCCGCCGGGTACGCCGTGGTCGCCGCGACGGTCGGCGACTGGCACCGGGCGCTGGAGTCGACCGCGCAGTTGGGAGTCAACCTGGTGGGGATCGTCGTCGCGGGATTCCTCGTGCTGGCACTGCGTCCGGCGGCCTGGCGCGACATGCGGGAGCAGGTGGGACTGTGAGCATCGACGCGCTGCGCGCACTCGACCGCGAGGGCCTGCGCCGACTGAGCACCCGCGTCCGGGGGCTCATCGACGACGAGGGCATCACCTACAACGCCCTCGACGCGCTCCCGACGACGAACGACCCGGTCGAACCCGGTCCCTGGCGGCTCGACCCGCTGCCGGTGCTGCTCGGCAGCGAGGAATGGGATCACCTCGCCCGCGGCGTCGCCCAGCGGTCCCTGCTGTTCGACGCGGTCCTGAAGGACTTCTACGGCGAGCAGCGCACCGTCCGGACCGGCCTGGTGCCGCCCGAGGTGCTCTTCGCGCACCCCGGGTACATCCGGCGGGCCGTCGGCGTACCGTCGCCCGGCCCGCGGTCCCTGTTCCTGCACGGCGTGGACCTCACCGAGACCGCCGGCGCCGACGGTGCCGCGCGCGGATACGTCGCCGTCGCGGACCGGACCCAGGCCCCGTCGGGCGTGGGCTACGCGCTGGCCGACCGCCGGGTGACCTCCCGCGCCCTCCCGCGCGAGTTCCGCACCGAGACCCCGCGCCCCGTCTCGTCGTTCGCGGCCGCCCTGCGGGTGCAGCTGATCGAGGCGGCCCCGCCGGGCGCCGACGACCCGACCGTCGTGGTGCTGAGCCCCGGCGCCTTCTCGGAGACCGCTTTCGACCAGGCCTACCTCGCCTCGGTGCTGGGCTTCCCGCTGGTCGAGGCCGCGGATCTGACGGTCCGCGACGGCGGCGTCTTCATGCGCGCCCTGGGGCGGATGAAGCGGATCGACGTCATCTTGCGCCGCGTCGACTCCGAGTTCTCCGACCCCCTCGACCTGCGGACCGACTCGCAGCTCGGCGTCGTCGGGCTGGTCGAGATGATGACCCGCGGGGCGGTCACCGTCGTCAACACGCTCGGCTCGGGCGTGCTCGAGAACCCCGCGCTGCACGCGTTCCTGCCGCAGCTGTGCCGCGCGCTGCTCGACGAGGACCTCCTGCTCGCGTCCACGCCCACCCTGCACGCCGCCACCCCGGCCGGGCGTGCCACCCTGGACGGTCCGCTCGACGAGATGCTCGTCATCGACTTCGCCACGGGGGAGCGCGTCGTCGGCGACGCCCTGTCCGCGGGCGCGGCGGACGACCTGCGCGCCCGCGTCGCCGCGGACCCGTCCGTCTGGTGCGTCAAGACCCTCGTCCCCGCGACCGGCCGCCCCGCGATCGACCGCGGCACCGTCGTCGAGCGCGGCTTCGCGCTGCGTGCCTTCTCCCTCGCCCAGGAATCCGGGTACTCGGTGCTGCCGGGCGGGCTCGGCCAGGTCCTGCTCGACGGTGCCGCCGGGTCCCTGCTCAACTCGTCGGCGGCGCGTGATGTCTGGGTGCCGACGTCCGAGGACCTGCGAGCCCCGGCCCGCGTGGCCACCGCACCCCGGTCCGGGCGGGTCGGCGCGGCGCCGAGCGGGCCGATCGCGACCGCCCGCGTGCTGTCCGACCAATTCTGGATCGGCCGGTACGCCGAGCGCGCCGAGGCGACCGTCCGGCTGGTGTCGGTCGCGCACGACCGCAGCCGCGAGTTCCGGCACCGGCCCTGGCAGGCCGGCTCCGCGGTACTGCAGCCCCTGCTCGACGCGGTGGTCGCGGCGTCGGTCACCGACCAGTTGGGGCGGATCGTCGTCGAGGGCGCCGAACAGTCCGATGTCACGGCCCGGCTGCGCCGGCTCACGCTCGACGCGGACGTGCCCGGCACCGTCGTGCATTCGGGCGTGCGGCTGCGCGCCTGCCTGCGGGCGGTGCGCGACCAGATGTCCACCGACACCTGGCTGGTGCTCAGCGGCGCCGAGCGGTCGTTGGCGCGCCTCGCGGCCGACCCGGACGACGGCGGCGAGCAGCTCGATCAGACGCTCGGCGAGGTCCTGGTCTCGCTGCTCGCGTTCTCCGGGCTCGCCCGTGAGTCCCTCGTGCAGGACCCGGCCTGGCTGATGATGGACGCCGGCCGCCGGATCGAGCGATCGCTGCAGCTCAGCGCCGTGACCCGGGCGATGGTCGTGCCGACCGCGGCGGCCGACGTCGACGCGGGCATGCTCGAGGCCTACCTGGTGACGTGCGAGTCCGCGGTCACGTACCGGCGCAGGCACCGGGCCGTGCTCCGGGCGAGCGCCGCGGTCGACCTGATGTTCCTCGACGCCACCAACCCGCGGTCGCTCGTGGCCGCGCTCGGGGCGCTGGCAGAGGGCCTGGCGCAGCTGCCCGACGAGCTGCGCAGCCCGACCTGCGAGCGCACCGTCGGCGAGGCCCTGACCCGGCTCCACCGGTTCGATCCGGACGAGGTCGAGACCGTCGTGGACGGCCGGCGCGCCGAGCTGGAGGGCCTGCTGGACGCCGTCGACGAGGCGCTCCGCGAGGTCTCCGACGTGCTCGAACGAACCCGTTTCGCACTGCCGGCCGCGGCGCGCCCGATCTGGGTGGGGGTGCAGTCGTGGGGCTGAGCTTCTCCCGGCGGACCGAGGACTCCCGGTCGCGCCGCTACCGCGTGGTGCACGAGACCACCTACACCTACGACGCCGAGGTCACGTCGAGCTTCGGCCGCTGCTACCTGTCGCCGCGGGAGCTGTCCGATCAGCGCGTCGACGAGCACGCGATCACGATCGGGCCCGAGCCGACCGACCGGTCGGAGGGCGTCGACGCCTTCGGCAACACCGACACCTACTTCCACGTCACGACCCCGCACACGCAACTCACGGTCCGCGGGGAGTCGCTCGTGGTGGTCGACCCGCTGGACCGGGCCGTCACCGACGAGGGCGCCGCGCTCGCGCCGTGGGAACTCGCGCGGCCGGTCGGCGAGGCCGGCGCGGTGGCCGTGCAGTACCGCCTGGACCAGCGCCCGCCGGAGATCGACGACGCCGTCCGCGCCTACGCCGACGCGGTCTTCACGCCCGGCAAGCCGCTGGTCGAGGCGATCGAGGAGCTGACGACGCGGATCTACACGGACTTCGCGTACACGTCCGGCGCGACCAATGTCTCGACCCGGGTCGGGACGGTGATGGAGCGCCGTCAGGGCGTGTGCCAGGACTTCGCGCGGGTCGCGATCGCGTGCCTGCGGTCGAAGGGCCTCGCGGCCCGGTACGTGTCGGGCTACCTCGCCACCGAGCCGCCCCCCGGCCAGGACCGGGTCGTCGGCGCCGGGGCGACCCACGCGTGGGCCGCGGTGCGGCTGCCCGGCGATGTCTGGCTGCCCTTCGACCCGACCAACAACAAGTTCGTCGACGAGCGGCACGTGACCGTGGCATGGGGCCGCGATTACGAGGACGTTCCACCCCTGCGCGGCGTCATCTACACCGAATCGAAGGGGTCGAAGATCCATGTCTCCGTGGACGTCGCGCCCCTGCCGGACTGAGGTAGGTTGGAAGCGATGGTTGCCGCGCTGGGGTACGAGACGACGGGGGCGGCCCTCACCGCGGTGGAGGGTCTGCTGGGACGTCGGGTCGGCGCACCCGTCGAGCTGGGCGAGCCGGAGGATCTGGGCGGCTCGGGCCGCACGCTGGTGATGCGCGTGCGGGTCCTGCACAACAACCCGCTGTTGCCGCGCACCGTCGTGATCAAGCAGCTCCGGGCCCCCGATCACTCGGACGCCGATCATTCCGAGGCCTTCGCCCGGGAGGGCGCCGCCTACAAGTTCGCGACGGCGCTGCCGGTCGACGCCCGTCCGGGCCCGCAACTGCTCGCCTCGGACCCGGACGCGAAGATCCTCGTGCTGCAGGATCTCGGCGAGGGCGAGACGATGGCGGACCGGTTGCGCCGCACCCCGTCGTCCGGCGCGGCGACGGTGCTCTCCGCGTGGGCCCAGGCGCTCGGGCGCATGCACGCGGGTACCTACGGACGCGAACGCGACCTGTCCGTGCTGGCGAGGCGCGAACACACCGATTCCCGCAACGACCCGGTCGCGGGAGAGGCCGCGCGCGCCGCGCTCGCGGTGCCGCGCGCCATCGGCGGTATCGACGACGGTGCCCGGTCGGTCCTGGACGCCGCGGTCGCGATGTTCACCGAGGGGCCCTTCCGCGCGTTCAGCCCGTCCGACGTCGGTCCCGACAACACGCACGTGGTCGGCGGCGCGGTGCGCTTCCTCGACTACGAGTGGGCCGGCTTCCGTGACGGCGCGCTCGACGTGGCCTACGTCCTGCTGACCTATCCCGACTGCACCGCGGACGGCCACTCGACCGAGCACGACATCGCGATCGTCGAGGCCTGGCGGTCCGAGGTGGTGCGGCTGTGGCCCAGGCTGGCCGACGATGTCGCCCTGCGCCGGCACGTGACCACCGCGAAGCTCGCCTGGCTCACGCTCGCCACCTACTGGGCGCTGGGTCTGGACTCCGCGAGCCGGATCGACGCCGGCCACCTCGACAGCCTGCCGGCCTGGTCGAACGACGATCTCGCCGCCCGGTGGGACCGCCTCGCCGCCGCGGACCCGCGGCTGCGCGACATCGCGGTCGCCGCCGCCGCGGAGGTCCGCGCGCTGTGACCGGCTCCCTGTTCGGCGACGACGGGGACCTCGGAGCGCCACCGGAGGCACCGTCGGCCCGCGGTCCGGTCGAGTTCGTCCCCACGCACGCGGGCACGCCCCTCGCCGTCCGCCTCCGGCCCCGAGGCCTCGAGGAGGTCCTCGGCCAGGAGCACCTGCTCGGCCCCGGCACGCCGCTGCGCAGGCTGATCGACGGTGCGGGCGCCGCCAGCGTGATCCTCTACGGCCCGCCCGGTACGGGCAAGACGACGATCGCCTCGCTGATCTCCGGCGCCACGGGGCGTCGGTTCGAGGCCCTCTCCGCGCTGTCCGCGGGCGTCAAGGACGTGCGCGCGGTCATCGAGGTGGCGCGCCGCCGGCTGCTGGTCGACGAGCAGACGGTGCTGTTCATCGACGAGGTCCACCGGTTCTCCAAGGCACAGCAGGACGCGCTGCTGGCGGCGGTCGAGAACCGCGTCGTGCTGCTCGTCGCGGCGACCACCGAGAACCCGAGCTTCTCCGTCGTCTCGCCGCTGCTTTCGCGCTCGCTCATCCTGCAGCTGAGGCCGCTGGAGCCCGAGCACATCTCGGAGCTGATCGACCGCGCTCTCACGGACGCCCGGGGCTACGACGGCGCGCTGACCATCTCCGACGAGGCCCGGGAGCACCTGGTGCGGCTGGCCGGAGGGGACGCGCGGCGCTCGCTGACGGCGCTCGAGGCCGCCGCGGACGTCGCGCTCGGGGAGCAGGTCGACGAGATCAGCCTGGAGATCGTCGAGTCGTCGATCGACACCGCGGCCGTGCGGTACGACCGCGCCGGAGACCAGCACTACGACGTCATCAGCGCCTTCATCAAGTCGATCCGCGGCTCCGATGTCGATGCGGCGCTGCACTACCTGGCGCGGATGATCTCCGCGGGGGAGGACCCGCGGTTCATCGCCCGGCGACTCGTCGTGCACGCGTCCGAGGACATCGGCATGGCCGACCCGCAGGCCCTGCTCGTAGCCACTGCGGCGGCGCAGGCGGTCCAATTGATCGGCATGCCGGAGGCGCGGCTCGCCCTGGCACAGGCCACGATCCACCTGGCCACGGCCCCCAAGTCCGACGGGGTGGTCTCCGCGATCGGCGCGGCCATGGGCGACATCGGCGCAGGCAAGGCGGGGGCGGTGCCGCCGCACCTGCGGGACGGCCACTACGCGGGCGCGGAGAAATTGGGCAACGCGCAGGGCTACGTGTACCCGCACGGCGTGCCGGGCGGTGTCGCCGCGCAGCAGTACCCGCCGGACGACCTGGTGGGCGTCGACTACTACGCCCCCACCGATCACGGCTTCGAGCGGGAGATCGGCCCGCGGGTAACGCGGCTGCGCGGGATCCTGCGTCGCCGGTAAGGTTCGTAGGTCGAGATCGAAATCTTTTACGCGAAGGATCGTTGTGCAGACCCATGAGATTCGGAAGCGGTTCACGGACCACTTCGTCAAGGCCGGACACACCCAGGTGCCGAGTGCGTCGCTGGTCCTGAACGACCCGAATCAGCTGTTCGTGATCGCCGGCATGGTGCCCTTCGTGCCGTACTTCCTGGGCCAGCAGACGCCGCCCTACGACCGGGCGACGTCGATCCAGAAGTGCGTGCGCACCCTCGACATCGAGGAGGTGGGCATCACCACGCGCCACAACACCTTCTTCCAGATGGCCGGCAACTTCAGCTTCGGCGACTACTTCAAGCGCGAGGCCATCCGCTTCGCCTGGTCGCTGCTGACGAACCCCGTCGACGAGGGCGGATTCGGGATGGATCCCGAGCGCCTGTGGTCCACCGTGTACCTCGACGACGACGAGGCCCGCGACCTGTGGCTCGAGGTCGGCCAGGTGCCCGAGCGCATCCAGCGCCGCGGTATGAAGGACAACTACTGGTCCATGGGCATCCCCGGACCCGCGGGCCCGTGCTCGGAGATCTTCTACGACCGCGGCCCCGAGTACGGCGTCGAGGGCGGCCCGGAGGCCGACGAGGACCGCTACATCGAGATCTGGAACCTCGTCTTCATGCAGAACGAGCGGGGCCAGGGCGGCGGCAAGGAGAACTTCGAGATCCTCGGCGAGCTGCCGAAGAAGAACATCGACACCGGCATGGGCGTCGAGCGCGTCGCCTTCCTGCTGCAGGGCGTCGACAACGTCTACGACACCGACCTGCTGCGTCCCGTCATCGACCGCGCCCAGGAGCTCACGGGGCAGGTGTACGGCCGGCGACCTGAATCCAACCCGGAGCACGACCGGCTCTTCCGCGTCATCGCCGACCACACCCGCACCGCGGTGATGCTCATCGAGGACGGCGTGAACCCCGGCAACGACGGCCGTGGCTACGTGCTGCGCCGCCTCCTGCGCCGCGTGGTGCGCTCGGCCCGCCTCCTCGGCGCGACCGGCGAGACGATGGGCGCCTTCGTCGACACCGTCATCTCGACGATGACCCTGTCGTACCCTTCGCTCGCCGACGACGCCGAGCGCATCCGGAACATCGCCACCGGCGAGGAGCAGGCCTTCCTCAAGACTCTCGAACAGGGCACCACGCTGTTCGGCAATGCCGTGGACTCGACCAAGTCCTCGGGCCGGACGGTGCTCTCGGGCGACGACGCCTTCACACTGCACGACACCTACGGCTTCCCGATCGACCTCACGCTGGAGATGGCCTCCGAGGCCGGCCTCTCGGTCGACGAGGACGGCTTCCGCGCGCTCATGGCCGAGCAGCGCCAGCGCGCCAAGGACGACGCGAACTCGCGCAAGTCGGCGCTGGCCGACCTGTCGGTGTTCCGCGAGTTCGTGGACCGCGGACCCACGGAGTTCACCGGCTTCGACGAGCTGGTCTCCGACGCGCAGGTGCTCGGCCTGATCAAGGACGGCGTCCGCGTACCCGTCGCGCACCAGGGCGACGACATCGAGATCGTGCTGGACCGCAGCCCGCTCTACGCGGAGGCCGGCGGTCAGCTCGCCGACATCGGCACGATCACCACCGCCGCCGGCGCGCAGATCGTCGTGACCGACGTGCAGCGCGTCGCGAAGACCGTGTGGCGCCACCAGGGCACCGTCGCCGCCGGCGAGGTCGCCGAGGGCGACACCGTCACCGTCGCGGTCGACCCGTCGCACCGGCACGGCAGCACCCAGGGGCATTCGGGGACCCACCTGGTGCACGCCGCGCTGCACCAGGTGCTCGGCCCCAATGCCGTGCAGGCGGGCTCGCTCAACAAGCCCGGCTACCTGCGCTTCGACTTCCGCTGGTCGGGCGGCCTGAACGAGCAGCAGCGCGCCGACATCGAGCGGGTGACCAACGAGGCCGTGCAGGCCGACTACGCGGTGCACACCCAGGTCACCGACCTGGAGACCGCGAAGAAGAGCGGCGCGATGGCGCTGTTCGGCGAGAACTACGGCGAGCGGGTGCGCGTCGTCGAGATCGGCGGGCCCTTCTCGATGGAGCTGTGCGGCGGTACGCACGTCGCCAGCTCGGGTCTGGTCGGCCCCGTCACCCTGCTCGGGGAGAGCTCCGTCGGCTCGGGCGTGCGTCGCGTCGAGGCCTACGTGGGCCTCGACTCGCAGCAGTACCTCGCGAAGGAGCACGCCCTCGTATCCGCGTTGTCGAGCTCGCTCAAGGTGCCCTCGGAGGAGGTGCCGGCGCGCGTCGAGTCGCTGGTCACCCGGCTCAAGGACGCCGAGAAGGAACTGGAGAAGCTGCGGGCGCAGGCGGCGCTGTCCGCGCTGGCGGAGCTGGCGTCCGCCCCCGAGCGGGTGGGCGCCGTCCGGCTGGTCGCCGCGAAGGCGCCGCAGGGCGTCACCGCCGGTGAGCTCCGCGGTCTGGTCATGCAGCTCAAGGGCCGCCTCGGCGCTGAGCCGGCCGTCATCGCCCTGTTCGCGGTCGACGGCGACAAGGTGCCCTTCGTGGTCGCGGCCAACGACGCCGCGCAGGAACTGGGCGTCAAGGCCGGCGACGTGGTCAAGGCCGCGGCCCCGTCGGTCGGCGGGCGCGGCGGCGGCAAGGCCGACATGGCCCAGGGTGCCGGATCGGACGCCTCGGGCATCGACGGCGGTATCGCCGCGGTCCGGGCCGAGGTCACGCGGACGGTGGGCGCCTGACGGTGAGCGGCGCGCAGCCCGCGTGGGAGCGCGGCCGTCGGCTCGCCCTGGACGTGGGGAAGGCCCGCATCGGCGTGGCCGTCTCGGATCCCGACGGGATCCTCGCCACGCCGGTGGAGACGGTCCGCGCCGCGAAGGACGGCTCCGACCTGCGGCGGATCGCGCAACTGGTGGTCGACTACGAGCCGATCGAGATCGTCGTCGGGATGCCCCGCACCCTGCGCGGCGAACGTGGGGCCTCGGCGAAGATGGCCGAGGGCTTCGCGCGACGGCTCGCCGGGGTCCTGCGTACCTCACAGGCAACGCCGCCACGGGTATGTTTTTCTGACGAGCGCTTCACCACGGTCACCGCGCAGCGTGCGCTGCGCGAGAACGGGGTGCGGGCGAAGGAGCAGCGAGCGGTGATCGATCAGGCCGCCGCGGTGGCCATCCTGCAGGGATGGCTCGACGAGCAGAGGCCGGTGCCCGGCCCCGAGGAGGTCGGCGAGTGAGCGACGGGTGGAACAGGCACCGCGCGGAACCGGTCGCGGTCGGCGAGCAGCGGACCACCCGGGCGGACCGACGCAGGGCCGCGCGACAGGCGCAGGTGAAGCGCCGCCGCCGCATCGCTCTGCTGTCGATCCTGGTGGTCTTCCTCGTGGCGGTCGGCGCGGTGCTGTGGACGGTGCGCGGTTCGTTGTTCGGGGGCGGGGCTGCTCCGGAGGACTTCGCGTCGGGTCAGTCGGGTGCCGAGGTCGTCGTGCACATCACCGGTGAGAACAACTCGGACTTCGCGCAGAACCTCGTGGACGCCGGGGTGGTCAAGTCGGTCGGCGCGTTCAACCGGGCCGCGGGCGACAAGCCGATCTCCGCGGGCTACTACGAGCTCCGCATGACCCTGCCCGCGTCCGAGGTCGTCACCATGCTGGTGGACCCGGCGCGGACGCACCGCGTGGGCATGCTCAACGTCTCGCCCGGTGCGGTCCTCGACGACAAGCGCAACAAGGACAACAAGGTCGCGCCGGGGATCTTCAGTCAGCTGTCCGCGGCCACGGCCCATACGGACGGCGGCGTGAAGAAGCAGACGGCCAAGGCGGATTTCGTCAAGGTGGCCTCCACGGCGAGTGTCGCCGATCTCGGGGTCCCCGACTGGGCGGCCGCCACCGTGAACCGGCTCAAGGGGGATCACCGCCGCATCGAGGGGCTCATCGCGCCGGGCGTGTGGGACCAGATCGACCCGTCGGGCACGCCGGTGTCGATCCTCAAGGAGCTCATCACGGCGTCGGCCAAGCAGTACGAGGCGCAGGGCCTGCTCGACGCGAGCCGCACGTCCGCGGCGAAGCTCGCGCCGTACCAGGTGCTGGTGTCCGCGTCGATCGTCGAGCGCGAGGTGAACCAGGCCGACGACTACCCGAAGGTCGCGCGGGTGATCCTCAACCGGCTCGCGAAGAACCAGAAGCTCGAGATGGATTCGACCGTCAACTACACCGAGGCCGTCACCGGCATCGACGTGGTGGGCGAGCAGCTGCTCAAGAAGACCGAGTGGAACACCTACGCCAAGACGGGTCTGCCGGCGACGCCGATCGGCGCGGTGGGGATCCCGGCGCTGGTCGCGACGGAGAACCCCGCACCGGGGCCGTGGCTGTACTTCGTCACGGTCGACAGCCAGGGCACGACGCTGTTCACCGACGACTTCGCGCAGCACGAGCGCAACCGGCAGAAGGCCTGCGACACGAAGTTCCTGACTGCGGGCTGCGGTCGGTGACCGGATCGCGACGCGCGGCGGTCCTGGGGAAGCCGATCGCGCATTCGCTGTCCCCGGTGCTCCACAACGCCGCGTTCCGCGCGTTGGGTCTGGACTGGACCTACGAGCGGATCGAGTGCGACGCCGATGCTCTGCCGGGCCTGGTCGCCGGCCTGGGGTCGGAGTGGGTGGGCCTGTCCGTCACGATGCCCGGGAAGTTCGCGGCCCTGGCGTTCGCCGACGAGCGTACGGAGCGCGCGGTCACCGTCGGGTCCGCGAACACGCTGGTGCGCACCGAGGCCGGGTGGCTGGCCGACTGCACGGACGTCGACGGTGCCGCCGGCCTCCTGGACGAGTGCGGCGCGGCGGGGGAGTCGGCGGTCGTCGTCGGTGCCGGCGGCACGGCCCGCCCGGTGTTCGCCGCGCTCGCCGACCGCGGCTTCCGCAGGGCGACGGTGCTCGCCCGCTCGGAGTCGCGGGCGCAGGACGCCCTGCTGTGCGCCGCGTCCTTCGGCCTCACCGCGTCGTGGGCACCGCTCGCGGCGGACTCCGTGCCGACGGCGGACGTCGTGGTGTCGACGGTGCCGGGATCGGCCCAGTCCGAAGACTTCCCGCTCGTGGACGCGCTGTCGTCGGCGGCGCCCGCCGTCGCGGACGTCGCCTACGATCCCTGGCCCACGCTACTCGTGGCGGCGGCCGAGTCGAAGGGCGCCCGGACCGCCGGCGGCCTGACGATGCTGCTCGCGCAGGCGTACCGCCAGGCCGAATGGTTCACCGGCCGGCCGGCGCCGCGCGCCGCGATGGCGGCCGCGTTGGCCGCCGCGAGGGCGGAACGATGACGGACTTCCGGTATCGATTCCGGCCGCGGTACTACGAGATCGACCGCCAGGGCGTGATGTTCAACATGTGGTACCTGGGCTACGTCGACACGGCGGTGACGGAGTTCTACGCCGACCGCGGGGACGGCTACGAGGCGCTGCTGGCGGCCGGATTCGACACCCAGGTCGTGCACGTGGAGATGGACTACGCCGCGGGCCTGACCGACGATCGCGATGTCGAGCTGGTCCTGCGGACCGGGCGGATCGGGAACAAGAGCTTCACCCTCGAGTTCGTGTTCCGCACGGACCTCGACGCCGAGGTCCCCACCGACGCCGTGTCGGGCCGGGTCGTGCACGCGGTGATCGCGACCGACGGGTCGGGATCGGTCCCGGTCCCCGATCTGCTGCGGAACGTACTCCTGTCCTGACACACTCCCGGTGTGGAGTGGGGGCTCTTCGGGGGATTCGCCCTGGCGCCGTTCGTCGCGTGGTGCGTCGCGCTGTGCCGGTTCGACGTGCGCGAGCGACGCCTGCCGAACGTCCTGACCCTGCCCGCCGCGGCGGCGGCACTCGCCGTCGCCCTCTGGCAGGCGTTCGACGGTGCGCCCTCCGCGCTCCTCGGTGCGGCGCTCTGGACCGTGGTGAACGGCGCGGCCTTCCTCGCCCGCGGCATGGGCGCGGGCGATGTGAAACTGGCGCCCACGCTCGGTGCCGTCGTCGGGGGAGCGGGCGGGGTACCGGCGGTTCTCGTCGCGGTCCTCGCCGCGCAGGCGATCACCGTGGTGTGGGCGCTGGTCGCTCGTGGTCGGACGGTGCCGCACGGTCCGGCGATGATCGGCGCCGCGTGGTGCGTGGTCGGGCTCCCGCTCGCTCTCGGTATCGGTCTCGGGTGAGATCCGTTGCGGATCAGGGCCATCCGGGCGCCGCGGGCACGGATCCGGCATCGACCGCGGCCACCAGTTGCGCGTGGTCGCGGCGGTTCTGCTCGGCGTACGCGAAGGCGAAGTCGACGAAGCCGTCCTCGACCCGCGCGGCTCCGCCGAGGTAGCCGTCGATCTTCGTCGCGTCGCCGCTGCGGGCGTGGGCGCGGGCCAGGACGTGCCCGCAGGCCTCGGCGAACGACGGCAGGCGCGGCGCGACGAGGTCCCCGTCGGGGATGACCTTGCCGTCGCGGAACTGCCGGACGTAGTAGTCCATGCCGTCGATGGAGGTCCAGCCCACGAACATGTCGGTGGCGGCCTGGATGAGTCGCTGTCCCTGGACGACCCGCTCCCCGTGTGCCGAGTAGCGGCTGGGGCCGAGGAACTGCTCGTACACGGACGGACCGGCCTGCTTGACCTGCAGGAGCAGCGCGTCGCCCGTTCGCCGTTCCTCGCTCAGGGTGAGGAAGACGCGCATGCCCACGCTGCCGACGCCGACGACCTGTTGCACGGCGTCCACCAGGTCGTAGCGCGACCAGAGGTGCGCGACGTGGTCCGCGACGCTGTCGCGGTACTGCCGGAAGACGGTGTCGAGTTGCTCGGCGTAGTGGCTCAGCGCGTGGGTGCGGTAGGGCGGTGCCTCCGTGAGCTGGCGGTCGCCGTCGACCACCTGGGTGAACTTCCGGAGAGCGCCGCGCTGGGAGCGCTTGGCGGCGCGCTTCTCGATGTACCGTTCGAGACGCTGCTCGTCGTCCGGAGCCACGTAGTTCATCAGTTGCGTCATGTCGACGCTGTCGTACCAGATGTCGAGCTCGGGCCAGGTCGAGTAGCGTGCGATCCAGTCGCGGTAGCCGCGGAACCCGCTCCGCACGGCGTCGGCCGTGGTTGCGGGCGGCAGCCCATTCGTTTCGGCAAGAATGACGAGGCTCGCGAGGAATCGTTTGAGATCCCATTCGAAAGGACCGGGTAGTGTTTCGTCGAAATCTCGGAGATCGAAGAGAAGATTCCGTTCGGGGCTGCGCCACAATCCGAAGTTCAGCACGTGCGCGTCTCCGCACAGTTGCACGGTGAGGTCGGTGTGCGGCGCCGACGCGAGGTCCGCCGCCATCACCGCCGCGGCGCCGCGGTAGTAGGTCCACGGCGTGGCGGCCATGCGCCCGTGCCGGAGGGGGAGGAGTCGTTCGTCGCGGATGTCGTTCTGCGCGAGGATGGTTTCGAGCGCGTCGTGACCCCGCGATGTCGGGTTCCAGTCTCCGATGGTGCTCCGCGGTACTCGCTTGCGTGCCGCCCGGCCGACGGCGGAGCTGACATCGGCGGTCGTCCGTGGTTCGTCCATCGGTCGATTATCGACCATTCAGGGCGTTACCGTGCCGATGAATCGAGAAAACTCGGGAGCGGCCCGATGGCGTCGCCGGAAATGAGGGAACTCCGGGCTCGGAATTCATTGTCCGCCATTCTGTGGCGACCCGCCGACGTGCTACCGTTCGCCTTTCCGACTCCGGGTGTTCCGGCGTCTGCGCTCGAGCCGTGGGGTGAGTGATGATGATGGACGTCGATCGTGTCGATGCGGCCACTCGCAATCGGGCGGTGGCGGCGGTCCGACGGTGGGTCGGTCGATTCTCCGCGACGGGGCTGGTCGTCGCGCTCGCGTTCTTCGCGGGGTCGATGACCCCGTCGCTGCTGCCGCGCCCGTGGTTCCTGCAGTCCGCGGCGACCGGCCTGTCCGTCGCGGTCGGCTACGGGATCGGGGCCGGTCTTGCCGCACTCGTGCGCGTGGGCGGCTTCCGTCCGGCGTACTCGGACCGGTTGCGCCGCACCGGATGGTGGGCGCTCGCGGTGGCCGCGGTGCTCGTGATCCCGGTGTTCACCGTGCTGGGCCACCACTGGCAGCAGGTGGTACGTGACCTCATGGGGGTGCCGAGGGAGCCGGCTCCGCTCTATTCGGTCGTCGTCCTGCTGTCCCTGGTCGTCGCGCTGTTCGTGGTGCAGATCGGCAGGGGGATCCTGGTACTGGCGCGATGGGTGCGCCGGGGCCTCCTTCGGGTACTGCCGCCGCTCGTCGCCGGTGCCGCGACCGTCGTCGTGGTGGCGGTCGTGCTCGTGCTGGCCGTCTCGGGGGTCGTCGACCGCGGGATCATCGGTACGGCGGCGGCCACCGCAGAACTCACGGACAAGAGCACCGCGCCGGGCGTGGAGCAGCCGAGCGTCCCCGAACGGAGTGGATCGCCGGCGTCGGCGGAGGCATGGGATTCCCTCGGGCGTGAGGGGCGCACGTTCGTCGCGGGCGGACCGTCGGCCGAGCGGATCGCGCAGGTCCTGGGCGCGCCGGCCAAGACGCCGATCCGGGTGTACGCGGGGCGGGTGTCGGCCGATTCCGTGGACGGGGTCGCGAAGCGGGTGGTCGCCGAACTGGAGCGCACGCACGCCTTCGAGCGCAAGGTGCTCGCCGTCGTCACGACGACCGGGCGGGGCTGGATCAATCCGAACGTGGCGTCGTCGTTCGAGTACATCAACGGCGGAGACACCGCGATCGCGGCGATGCAGTACTCGTTCCTGCCGAGCGCCCTGTCCTTCGTCGCGGACCGGCAGCCGCCGCTCGACGCGGGGAAGGCGCTGTTCACCGCGGTGCGCGAGCGCTGGTCGCGGTTGCCCGCGGACGCCCGGCCGAAGCTCGTGGTCTTCGGCGAGAGTCTCGGGAGCTACGGCGGTCAGGGCGCCTTCCGCGACGCGCCGGACATGCTGGCACAGGTCGACGGTGCGCTCCTGGTCGGCACTCCCAACTTCGCGCAGCCGTGGCGCGGGCTCACTGAAGCCCGGGACCAGGGTTCGCCGGAGCGGTTGCCGGTGGTCGACGGTGGTCGCAACATCCGGTTCGCGTCGCGGATCCAGGACGTGCACCAACCGGCGACGGCGTGGTCGTTCCCGCGGGTCGTGTACTGGCAGCACGCCGGCGACCCGATCACGTGGTGGAACAGGGAGCTGGCGTACCAACGGCCGGACTGGTTGCGGGAGCCGCTCGGGCCGGACGTCGATCCGCTGATGCGCTGGCTGCCGGTCGTGACCTTCTGGCAGGTCACGATGGACATGGTGTTCTCCGCCGATGTGCCGAACGGGTTCGGTCACTCCTTCGGTCCGGACGCGGTGTGGCTGTGGCGCGACATCCTCGCGTCGGACCTGCCGCACGCGGTGGTCCAGCGGATCGAGGACACGATGAACGGCCGTTGATCCGGTGTCGGGGCGACGACACGTCCGAGGGGGCCTCGGGGCGGCGTCCGTTCCGGGAGGCCCGGGCTTCAGGTCGTGAGATCGCGAAGGAGGGTGTCGAATGCCTGCTGCTGTTCGCGGCTCAGGGGGGACAGAAGATCCCGTTCGCGCTGGATGTGGCCGGGTAGCAGGCGTTCGATGAGGTGTCGGCCCTCGGCTGTGAGCGTCACGCTCTTCCCTCGTCCGTCGCTGGGGTCGGGGGTGCGGGTGACGAATCCGGCCGCTTCGAGCCGGTCGACTCGGGCGGTCAGTCCCGCTCGGGTGATGAGGAGTTGATCCGCCAGGGTCGCGGGGTTCAGAGCGAAGGGCGTGCCCGATCGGCGGAGTGTCGCAAGCACGTCGAACTCGCCCCTGCGCAGCCCCTCAGCTTCGAGGGGAGCCTCGATCGCGGCACGGGCGGCCGCCTCGAGATGGGCGAGCCTGCCGATGATGCTCATGGGCAGGGTGTCCAGACCGGGGTATTCGGCATGCCATTGGGCCATCGCGGCGTCGACGTCGTGCACGCGCCGAGACTACGCCTTGACGGACATCGTTAGATGGTTAATCATCTTAGTAGTTAGTCATCGAACTACTTGGAGGCGTCATGATCATTCGGAACACGGAGATTGTCGGCGAAGGGGGCGGCCCGCAGATCGACCTGTTCGCCGATGCTTCCGCCACCGACGGGGCGGCGAGCGTGCAGCGAGTGCGGCTCCCGGCCGGCGTCGACGGCGCCTCGCCGCACTTCCACACTCGATCGACGGAGATCTTCTACGTGCTCGAGGGTGCGCTGGAGATGCTCATCGACGAGGACATCACAGTCGTCGGGGTCGGCTCCCTTGCGGTGATCCCACCGAACACGGTGCACGCCTTCGCGGCCGGTCCGGCCGTGGCCACGAGCGCATTGATCGTGCTCACACCCGGCGTGGAGCGGTTCGGCTACTTCCGGCTGCTGCGCGACATCGCGTCGGGTGCCGCTGCTCCGTCGGAGCTCGTCGCCGCCAAGGAGGAGTACGACAATCATTTCGTCGACAGCCCCGTCTGGCGCGAACGCGCCCGGAGCTGAGCGGGGTCACGGCGGCAGAGGGGGCAGCTTCCGGGCTTCCTCCGGATCCGCTCCCGGAGGGCGAGGAGGCCCCGTCGGATCTGCCGGCGCATGAACGACGGGACCGCCTGCAGGTAGGGCAGGCGGCCCGGGCGGGGCCGAGCGCGGTTCGATTCCCTTCGATCCACGCTGAGCGCAAGGGGTCACAGACGAATCCCCGCGGCCTACCGTCGAATCCGTGACCGCGCCTACCTCTCGCCCTGTCCTCGGGATCGCCCTGGAGCCGTTCGGCTGGCATCCCGCAGCGTTCGCGGAGGTCGGCGCGGACCCACTGGAGGCCACCTCCGCGGAGCACTGGGTTGGGCTGGCCCGCTCCGCGGAGGTGGCCGCCGCCGACCTCGTGACCTTCGAGGACTCGTTCACGCTCACCGCCCGTGACCGGCTGACCGGGCGGTTCGACGCGACGCTGCTGGCGGCGCGCCTGGCGCCGTCGGTGCCACGGATCGGGCTGGTGCCGACCGTGACCGCCACGCACACCGAACCCTTCCACGCCTCCAAGGCGGTCGCGACGCTCGACTACGTGAGCGGTGGCCGCGCGGGCGTGCTCCCCGCCACCACGGGCGCCGCCGCCGACGCGGCGCTCTTCGGCCGCAAGAACCCGCAGGCACCGGCGTCCCTCGCCGAGGAGGCGCGCGAGTACATCGAGGTTCTGCGCGACCTGTGGGACAGCTGGGAGCACGACGCGATCGTCAAGGACCGTGCCACCGGCCGCTTCATCGACCGGGACCGCCTGCACTACATCGATTTCCAGGGCGAGAACTTCTCCGTCAAGGGCCCGTCGATCACGCCGCGGCCGCCGCAGGGGAGCCCGCCGGTGATCGTCCGCGTCACCGGCGCCGAGACGGAGACGGTCGCCGCCCGTGCGGACGTGGCGATCGTGCCCGCCGCGGCCGAGGAGGCCCTGGCGGCGACGGCCTCCCGGCTCCGCGCCGCGGGCGTGGCGCGCATCCTCGTCGACGTCACCGTCCACCTCGCCGATTCCGAACGGACGGCGCTGCGCCGCATCGAGAAGTTGGACCGCCGCGAGCCGGCGGACGACGACACCGTGGTGTTCGCCGGCACGGGGGAGTCTCTCGCCCGTACGGTCTCCGGATGGCAGGCGCTCGGCTTCGACGGTGCCCGCCTGCGCCCCGGCGTCAACGCCGTCGACCTTCCCCGCCTGCGATCCGCCTTCGCGCCACTCCTGCCGGGCTCCCCGCGGGCGGGCACACTGCGCGACATCCTCGGCCTCGCGCCGGCCGTCAACCGTTTCGTCGCCGTGAAGGGTGCCTGATGACCTCGCTGAACGTTCTCGACCTTGCGCCGATCGCCGACGGATCGAATCCCGCGGCGGCGCTCCGCAACACCCTCGAGCTCGCGCGCCGTGCCGAGGACTGGGGGTACGGCCGCTACTGGGTCGCCGAGCACCACTTCGCACACGTCGCCAGCGCCGCCCCGGCCGTGCTGATCGGCGAGATCCTCGCCGCTACGAACCGGATCCGTGTCGGGTCGGCGGCGGTGCTCGTGGGCTTCACCACCGCGCCCACGGTCGCCGACGCCTTCGGTGTGCTCGCGGCGTTGCATCCGGGCCGCGTAGACATCGGACTGGGCCGCACGGGGCAGCGGCTCCGCACGCCGCCGCCCGGTGCGCCGGGGCCGAATCCGGCGATCGTCGCGGGTTACGAGACCCTCTACCACCCGCACGCGCAGCCGCCCGGCTTCGCGGAGCAGGTCGACGACGTCCTGGCGCTGATCGGCGGCACCTTCACCGCCGACGGGCGTCCGTTGCGGTCGCCCGTCGCCGAGGCCGCCCACGACGCGCCGGTCTGGCTCTTCGGCAGCAGCGGCGGGGAGAGCGCACAGGTCGCCGGCGGCCGTGGGCTGCCCTTCGTCGCGAACTACCACGTCAGCCCCGCAACGACTCTCGACGCGGTCCGCGCCTACCGCGAGGCGTTCCGTCCGTCCGATCGGCTGGCGGCGCCCCGCCTCGTCGTCAGCGCCGATGTCGTGGTCGGCGACACCGACGCGCAGGCCCGGGAACTCGCCGCGGGCTTCCCCGCGTGGGTGCATTCGATCCGGTACGGCGCCGGCGCGATCGCCTACCCGCGGGACAGCGCAGCCCTCACCGATGCCGAGCGGGCGGCGGTCGCCGACCGTACCGAGACGCAGTTCGTGGGCGAGCCGGGGCGCGTGGCCGACGGCCTGCGCACCCTGGCCGAACGCACCGGGGCCGACGAGATCGTCATCACCTCGGTCACCCACGACCACGCCGCGCGCCTGCGCAGCCACGAACTCCTGGCGAAGGAATGGGGACTCCTGTGACCACCGGATACGAGGGCGTTCCGGTGCGCGAAGGCGCGCACCGCAAGCAGATCCACCTCGCCGCGCATTTCCCGGGCGTGAACCACAACACCGTCTGGTCGGATCCCGCCGCGCGGAGCCAGGTGGAGTTCGACTCGTTCGTCCATCTCGCCCGCGCCGCGGAGCGCGGGAAGTTCGACTTCTTCTTCCTCGCGGAGGGGCTGCGCCTGCGCGAGCATCTGGGGCGCATTCACGACCTCGATGTCGTCGGCCGCCCCGACACGTTCACCGTGCTCGCTGCGCTGGCGGCCGTCACCGAGCGCATCGGGCTCGCGGGCACGATCAACACGACCTTCAACGAGCCCTTCGACGTGGCACGGCAGTTCGCGACGCTCGACCATCTCAGCGACGGCCGGGCGGCCTGGAACATGGTCACCAGTTCCGACGCCTTCACCGGTGAGAACTTCCGGCGGGGCGGCTACCTGGCGCACGCCGACCGGTATCGGCGCGCCGACGAATTCGTCACCGTCGCCCGGAAGTTCTGGGACGGCTGGGGCGGCGATCAGATCGTGCATCACGGAACGCAGTTCGATGTCCGGGGCAGCGCGCCGCTCCCGCCGTCGCCGCAGGGACACCCGGTCCTGTTGCAGGCCGGCGATTCCGGGGAGGGACGCGACTTCGCTGCGGCCCAGGCCGACGCGATCTTCACGCGGCACGGCTCGTTCGAGAGCGGCCGGACCTTCTACGCCGACGTCAAGCGGCGCGCCGCGGATCGCGGCCGCAACCCGGACCACCTCAAGGTCTTCCCCGGCGCGGCCGCGGTCATCGGGGCCACCGCCGACGAGGCGGCGGAGAAGGCCCGCGAGATCCGCCGCAGCCAGGTCGGCCCGCAGACCGCGCTCAACTTCCTCGAGCAGGTCTGGGGGCGCGAACTCCAGTCCTTCGATCCCGACGGACCGCTGCCCGACGTCGAGCCGGTCTTCGAGGCCCAGGCGGTGAAGGGGCGTGTCCTGCATGCGGACCCGCGCGAGATCGTGGCCACGTACCGTGCGCGCGCCGAGGCGGGCGGGCTGTCCATCCGGGAGTTGGTGATCGAGCTCAACACACGGCCGCAATTCGTGGGGACCGCGCAGCAGGTCGCGGACGAGATCGACACCTACGTCCAGGCCGACGCCGCCGACGGCTTCATCCTCGTGCCGCACCTCACTCCGACCGGTCTCGACGACTTCATCGCCCAGGTGGTTCCGCTGCTGCAGGAGCGCGGGGCGTTCCGATCCGAGTACGGCGCCACGACGCTCCGTGAGCACCTCGGGCTTCCGGTTCGGGAAGTCGGCGGGGCCGCCCGCCGCGTCGGTTAGCGCCTCTTCACCCGTTCGTCGCGCGCGTCCGCCGTGGACGGGCTACGGTGCCGCCATGAGTCGAGCGATGCGCCCCGATATGTCCGGTATCGACCCGCTGGCGGTGAACCTCACCCACCGCGTCTGCGTGGGCGACCTGCCCACCCGGGGCGCCCGGACCTTCGGCGATCGGATCGCGATCGTCGACGGCGAGCACGTGGTCAGCTACCGGGAGCTGGAGAGCCGGTCCAACGCGCTCGCCCGCGGCCTGCAGGCGCGCGGCTACGGGCGGGGCGACGCGATCGCCCTGCAGATGCAGAACCGCTGGGAGTTCGCCGTGTCGCTGTTCGCGTGCGCGAAGCTCGGGGTGGTGGCGATGCCGCTGAACCTGCTGCTCGCGCCCGGCGATGTCGCCTACCAGCTCGGGGACAGCGGTGTCCGCGCCGTCATCACCGAGGACGTCTTCGTCCCCGCGCTGACCGCCGCCCTCGGCGCCGCGGAGAACGTGGTGGAGGCGGTGTACGTGGTGTCGAACGGCGCGGGGGAGATCCCGGCCGAGGTGGGCGGCGTACCGTCGACCGCCTTCCCGGAGGTCCTCGATCCCGACGGCTCCGTGGTCGAGACGATCGTCGAGGACCGGGACGTGCTCCACTGCCTGTACACCTCCGGCACCACGGCCCGCCCGAAGGGTGTGGTCACCAGCCATGTGGCGGTGCACATCTCGGCGCTGTCCTCCGCGCTCGGCCTGGGTCTGCGGCCGGACGTGCAGCCCGTGGTCCAGCCGATCGCGCTGCCGCTCTTCCACGTCACCGCGCTCGACGCGCTCCTCATGCCCACTCTCATCACCGGCGGAACCGCCGTGCTGCTGCGGGGATTCGATCCCGAGAAGCTGGCGCGGGCCTTCGTCGACCATCGGGTCACGCACATCACGCTGCTGCCCATGATGTGGGCGGCGCTGCTCGCCCAGCCCGAGCTGGACGACGAGAACACCGCGTCGCTGGTCGCCGGGATGTACGCGATGGCGCCGATGCCGGCCGAGCTGCTCGCCGCGCTGCGGGCGCGGTTCGCCTCCGCCGCCATCGTTCTCGGATCCGGGCAGACCGAGACCACGCCCGCCTCGGAGCTGCAGTGGGCCGGCCATCAGGGCGTCAAGGACGACTCCTGGGGTCCCGCCACGGTGTCCACCGACGTCGCGATCATGGGCGCCGACGGTGCCCTCCTCCCGCCCGGTGAGGTCGGCGAGATCGTCTACCGCTCACCGCAGCTCATGGAGGGCTACTGGAACAACGCCGCCGCGAACGCGGAGTCCTTCGCGCACGGCTGGTTCCACGGCGGCGACATCGGCTACCTCGACGACGAGGGCGTCGTCTTCTTCACCGACCGCGCCAAGGACATCATCAAGTCCGGCGGCGAGAACGTCTCCTCCGTCGAGGTCGAACGAGTCCTGCTCGGCCACGACACCGTCGCCGAGGTCGCGGTCGTCGGTACCCCGCACGAGCACTGGGGCGAGGCCGTCACGGCGTTCGTGGTCGCGGCACCGTCGGGCGAGCGCGACGTCGACGCGCTCCTCGCGTACGCCAAGGACAACCTGGCGGGCTTCAAGGCGCCCAAGGAGATCGTCTTCGTCGACGCCCTCCCGAAGACCGCCACCGGCAAGATCCAGAAGAACCTCGTCCGCACTCTGCGGGAGACGCATACCTAGGCGGCGGAGGCGAGCGCCGGGAGTAGTCCGAGTGCATCGGTGAGGATCTGCTCGTAGTCCCGCACGTCGAACTCGTAGGGCAGCTCGAGGCGGAATTCGGTGACCGGTCCGGTCTCCGGCGCGAAGGCGGGGTCTGCGGCGAGTCGCTCGGCGATCTCCGCGACGGGCCCGACGAGGTCCTCGGCGAACAGGGTCCGCCTGTCCCCGTGGGCGGTTCGGGTGCGTTCGTACCGTGAGCGCGCGTACGCGCGGTACCGGTCCGCGGTGGAGCGGTCGGCGCTGTCCGTCGGCACGATCACCCGCCCGACGGCGACCCGCTTGCGGTCGCCTCCGGACCGCCGGAACGCGTCGATGAGCCGGGCCTGCACGGTCCCGAAGTCGTCGGAGTCGACGCCCGCCGCCGAGACGATGTTGCCGGTCAGCAGGTGCAATCCGGTCTCGCCGGTCCACCGCGACGAGCCGAGCGAGGTTCCGCCGTACCAGGACCGGTCCGCCAGACCGGGGGAGTGCGGCTGCAGCCGCGGCCGCTGTACGTTGCCGGGCGACTCGATCCGGGTGCCCTCGTCGCCGAGGTACGCGCCGCGCAGATGCTCGACGGTGCGCGCCACCCGCGCGTGCCCGGACTCGGTCGGGCGGTGGTCGAAGACGAGGTCCGTGAGCAGGTCCGCATGCGGCATCCCCGTCGAGAACCCGGCCTGGACGCGTCCGCGCGACAGGGCGTCCGCGAGCGACAGATCCTCCGCGAGCCGGAAGGGGTTCTCGTAGCCGATGGGGATCACCGCGGTGCCGAGCTCGATCGTCGTGGTGCGCTGGGAGGCGGCGCCGAGGAACACCGCCGCGGAGGAGATCCCGTGCTCCAGGTGACGCTGGCGCACCCAGGCGCCGCGGTAGCCGAGCTCCTCGCCGAAGGCGATGAGGCGCAAGGTGTCGTCGAGGCCGGCTGCGGGGTCGTCGTCGGCGTAGTTGCCGGGCGTGAGGAAGGCGAGGGACTCGATCCCCATCAGAACCCCGCGGTCGGGTTGACCTCGGACTTCGGCAGTGCCGAGGTCGGCACCTTCCATTTCTCGAACAGCTTCTGGTACTCGCCGCGGGCGATGAGCGTGTTGATCGCGTGGGAGATCGCCGGGGCGATCGGCGAGCCCTTCGCCGTCACGAATCCGACGACGGTGGTGGAGTACTCGCCGAGGAAGGTCGTGCCGGGCACCTTGTCGACGAGGTACCGGAGCGAGAGCGTTGGTCCGAAATAGGCGTCGACGCGGTTGTTCTGCAGGTTGAGCACGATCGCGCCCTGGTCGTCGAGGTACTGCACGGTGTACGCGGGCTTCCCCTTCGACGTGCACTGCCCGGTGCCCTTCTCCAGGATCTGCTGGAAGGTGGTGCCCGACCCCGTCACGATCTTCTTGCCGCACAGGTCCTCGAGCGTCTTCACGCTCGTGAGACCGGATTTCGACGCCCCCACGAAGGCCTGCCCGTCGTTCAGGTAGGTCGCGAAGTCCACGACCTCGAGGCGCGGTTTGGTGACGCCGAAGTTGCCCTGCCCCACCTGGTACCGGCCGTTCTGCACTCCCGGAATGATCGTGGAGAACGTGCCGATCTCCTGCTTCCACGTGACGCCCAGGGCTTTCGCCACAGCCTCTCGCAGGTCCACGTCGAGGCCCACGGGGGTGCCCTCGGGTACCTCGCCGGCGTGGGGGAGGTTGTTGATGCCGGGCTGTCGGGTGAGGCCCAGCGTGAGTTCCGTCGTTCCCTCGGGAAGCAGGGCCCGCGCGGCGGGATCGACGGCGATGCCCGACACGAGATCCTGGGTGGGCACGGGGTACGCGGAACTCCCGGTGGACGGGTCCGACGGTCCGCCGCACGCCGCGAGCACGGTGGCGGCGGTGACGGCGACGGTGGCGAACAGGGCGCGGCTGCGCATGGATGTCTCCTGGTGCAGGGGGATCGGATGGTTGGAGGTGGTGGATCAGCGGACCGCCGCGAGGAATTCGCGGGTGCGAGGGTGTTCGGCGTCGGAGAAGATCGTCGCGGGCCGGCCGGTCTCGACGATCCGGCCGTCGTCCATGAAGATGACGGTGTCCGCGACGTCTCGGGCGAAGCCGATCTCGTGGGTGACGACGACCAGCGTCATGCCCGACTCGGCGAGATCCCGGATCACCGCGAGGACCTCGCCGACGAGCTCCGGATCGAGCGCGGAGGTGGGCTCATCGAAGAGCACCACGTCGGGACGCATCGCCAGGGTGCGCGCGATCGCCACGCGCTGCTGCTGCCCGCCGGAGAGCTGCGACGGATACGAGTCCTCCCTCCCCGCCAGGCCGACGCGCGCCAGCAGCTCCCGGCCGCGGCGGGCGGCCTCGTCGGCCGGAACGCCGTCGGCGTGCTGTCCCTCGGTGAGGTTCTCCAGGACAGTGAAGTGCGGAAACAGGTTGAACTGCTGGAAGACCATGCCGATGTGGCGGCGCTGGCGCGCGACGTCCCGCGGGTGGAGTTCACGCAGGACCGTCTCGCCGCGGCGAGCGCCGCCCTCGCCGTACCCGATGAGGTCGCCGCCGACGCGGACGTAGCCGTTGTCGGGTCGCTCGAGGTGGTTGATGCAGCGGAGCAGTGTCGACTTTCCGGAGCCGGAGGGGCCGAGGATGACGACCACCTCGCCGGGGGCGACGTCGAGGTCCACGTCGCGCAGTACCTCGCGGCCGCCGAAGGATTTGCGCAGGCCGCGGATCTCGATGGCGCTCATCGGCGCTCACCTGCCGAGTCCGCCGATACCGGCACCGTCGGGGGCGCAGTGGTGCGGGGGAGTCGCGGCCGCAGGCGTGCGGCGTCGCGGAGGATCTCGCGGAAGGGGCGGGCGTCCCGTCGACCCCGGCTGAACCGCCGCTCCACGAAGTACTGGCCCACTGCGAGGACCGAGGTGATCACGACGTACCAGGTGGTCGCGACCAGCAGCAGCGGCATCACCTTGAAGTTCTGGTTGTAGACCAGCTGCACCGAGTAGAGCACGTCGGTCACCGCGATCACGCTGACCAACGAGGTCGACTTGAGCAGGCCGATCAGCAGATTGCCGGAGCCCGGGATGATCGCGGGCATCGCCTGGGGCAGCACGATCCGCCGGAAGATGCGGCGCGGGCCGAGCCCCAGCGACCGGGCGGCCTCGGTCTGCCCCGGCGGCACCGAGACCAGGCCGCCGCGCACGATCTCCGCGGCGAACGCGGCCACGTCCAGCGTGAGCGCGATGATCGCGGCCACGATCCCACTGATCAGGTGCGTGGTGTCGACGGTGACGAACTCAGGGCCGAACGGGATCCCCAGCGACAGGCGTGGATACAGGGAAGCGAGCTGGAACCAGAACAGGAGGAGCACGAGTGGCGGTACCGACCGCACGAGCCAGACGAAGCCGAAGGACACCGCCCGCAGCAGTGGTCCTCCCCACAGCCGCATCGCCGCCAGCCCGATGCCCAGGACGAAACCCGCCGCGAACGTGACCGCGGTCAACCACAGGGTGAGCCACAGCCCTTTCAGGACCGCCGCC
Organism: Tsukamurella pseudospumae; assembly: GCF_001575205.1. Lineage (GTDB taxonomy): Bacteria > Actinomycetota > Actinomycetes > Mycobacteriales > Mycobacteriaceae > Tsukamurella > Tsukamurella pseudospumae. The sequence goes on along the minus strand of NZ_LSRE01000001.1, from coordinate 361,635 downwards.
TGGGTGAAGTAGTGGGCCACGATGGGCCATTCGAAGCGCTGGTTGGTGAGCAGCGTGTTGACCAGCATCGCGCCGAGCACCGCGACGACGGCCGCGGCCGCCCATCGTCCGGGCCGTCGGCGCGGGACGAGCCGCACCGGAACGGATGTCGCGCCCGACTGCGCTGTGGTCGACACGGCGCGTGTCGGGGAGATGATCGTTGTCGCCATGATGTCCGACCGTAAGCCGGTGGCGTGCAGTGGAGAAGGGTTTCAATCGGCCTGACCGGATGCCGCGACCCCGGTCTCGAAGGCGTACCGCACGGCGTGCGCGCGGTCGCGGAGGTGGGCCTTGGCGAACAGGTTGTTGATGTGCGTCTTCACCGTCGACTCGCTCACGAACAGCCGGCCCGCGATGTCCCGGTTCGTCAGACCGTCGGCGATGAGGCGCAGCACCTCCCGCTCGCGGGGCGTCAGATCCGGGGCGGGCGCCGCCGCGCGGCCCGACGGTGCCGGACGTGCGCTCGCGCCGCCCGTCGCGGAGGCGACGAGCCGCTGCTGCACCTGCGGGTCGAGCACCGACTGCCCGGCCGCGGCGGCCGTGATCGCCGCTGCGATCTCGGCGCGCCCCGCGTTCTTCGTCAGATATCCGCGGGCTCCCGCCTGGAGGCCGAGGAGGATGGACTCCTCGTCGTCGTAGGTGGTGAGCAGGACGACGGCGGTGTCAGGAGCGTCGGCGAGCACGCGCTCGGTGGCCCCGGCACCGTCGAGGTTCGGCATCCGGAGGTCGGTGAGGAGCACATCCGGGCGGTGCTCGCGGACGAGCGAGACGGCCTCGACGCCGTCGGCTGCGGCCCCCACGACCTCGATGCCCGCCGTGAGGTCGAGCATCGCGGCCAGCGCCTCGCGGACGGCGGCCTGGTCGTCGGCCACGACCACGCGAATGTCGTTCACTCAGAGCTCCTTCGTCGGAACGGTGGGCGGCGGGACGCTCAGGCGTACCGTCCACCCGCCGTCGTCGTTCGGACCCGCTTGCAGCGTGCCACCGATCTCCGCCGCGCGCTCGCGCATCCCGATCAGGCCCATGCCCGAGCCGCGCACGCCGTCGGCGGGACGGCCCGGACCGTTGACGACGGTGAGCTCGGCACCGTCGGGTATCCGGACCAGGCGGGCCCTGACGGGAGCGCCGGGCGCGTACCGTCGGGCGTTGGTGAACGCCTCCTGCGCGACGCGCAGTACCGCGCGGACCTGGGGATCGGTCAGCTCGACCGGCTCGGTCTCGACGCTCTCCTCCGGGCCGTCCGCGAGCGCGGCGAGGGTGGTCGGCAGGTCGACGGTGTCCTCGCGCAGCGCGTGGACGGCGCCGCGGGCCTCGGTGACGCCGTCGGCGATGGCGTCACGGGCGCGCTGGACGGCGGCGCGGGCATCGTCGGGACGGCCGGCCTCGAGCAGCGCGTCGGCGAGTTCGAGCTGCATACCAGCGCCCGAGAGGGTGTGCGCGAGGACGTCGTGCAGGTCGCGCGCGATGCGGGCGCGCTCGGCGAGCGCGCCGCTGCGCGCCTCCGACTCCGCGGTGAGGCGGGTCTGCTCCACGAGTTGTTCCAGCGCGCGCGTTCGTTCCCGCCGTGTCCGGCCCGCGATGCCCGCCCAGACGGTGACCATGACGGACCCGCCGATCCAGAGGGCGTTGAAATCCGCGGGCCCGGTGAGGAGCGCGGTGGTCGTGACGCTGCCGCCGGTCAGCAGGGCGAGTGGGAGCGAGGCGCGGATCGGGAACTCGCCGCCCGCGTACACGGCGGAGACGTAGAGCAGCACGCCGACGGCGGCGTTCGGTTGGATGCTGAACAACAGGCCGACCGCGACTGCGGACACCACCTCGGCGGCAACCCGGGGCGCGAGGCCGAGCCGCCGCGCGGGTACGCATCGCACGCCGACGACGACCGCCACCGGCACGAACAACACGACGGTCCATGGCACGTCGCGATGGAAGTCCAGGGTGGCGGCAGCGGCCACTACGCCGGCCAGCGCGACGAGGATCGCGATCCGCATTCGGTAACCCTCCAGCACCTGGCCATGATGGCACGCGATCGCGTCGGGCGCCCCGGCCCCGCGCCGGAACCCGGGCTGGTTTGGTCCGTGATGGCTAACATCGAATGCATGCGCGTGATGGTGTGGCTGATCGTCCTTGCGGTCTTCTGCGGGGCGATGTGGGGCGCGTTTCTCGGGTGGGACCACGAGTACTACGAGGTCGACGGTGTGGCGCAGGGTCCGTACAGGCCCTGGCAGGTGATCGCGTGCGGTGCGGCGATCGTGCTGGCGTCGACGGTCGTGTTCCTCGTCCTCCGGCGGCTCTGGCTGCTCGTGGTGATTCCCGTGGTCGCGGTGATCGGATTCGCGGTGCCGTGGGCGTGGTGGGCGTCGCAGGACACCACCGGCCTGTGGCTGGCCGGGCTGTTCTTCCTGCTGGTGGGCGGCACGACCGGGCTGACGGGCTGGCTCGCGCTCGTGTTCGGCGCGGATCAGGCCGTGCGTGCCGTACGGCGGCGCGGACGGGCCTCGGACGGGGCGCGCGCGTCGAACCCGTGGGGCTGACCAGGGCGGGGTGCGGAGCGTCGCGGGGCGAGTGGGAAAATGGCCCGCATGTCTACGTCATCGATGTCCAGTGCCGCCGCCGACCTGACGGTGCACTCGATCATCGATGCCCGCGCGCGGCTCGCGGGGGTGGTCTCGATGAGTCCGCTGCAGCCGTGTGAGCGGCTGTCCGCGCTGACCGGAGCGAAGGTCTACCTCAAGCGCGAGGACCTGCAGGTGGTCCGCTCCTACAAGATCCGCGGCGCGTACAACCTCATGGCTCAGCTGACCGACGCCGAGAAGGCTGCGGGCGTGGTGGCGGCATCGGCCGGCAATCATGCCCAGGGCGTGGCGTTCGCGTGCCGGGCCATGGAGGTGCACGGCCGGATCTACGTGCCCACGACCACGCCGAAGCAGAAGCGGGACCGGATCCGCGCGCACGGCGGACGCTACGTGGAGCTGATCGCCACCGGCGAGACCTACGACGCCGCTGCAGGGGCTGCGTTGGAGGACGTCGCGGCCACGGGTGCCACCTGGGTGCACGCCTTCGACGATCCCCGCACCACGGCGGGTCAGGGCACCATCGGGGTCGAGCTCGTCGAGCAGCTCGGCGGCGTCGTCCCCGACGTGACCGTGATGCCCGTCGGCGGCGCAGGCTGCTTCGCCGGTGTCACCCGCTACCTCCGCTCGCAGTCGCCGACGGTGACCATCGTGGGCGCGGAGCCCGCCGGCGCACCGTCGTTGGCCCGGGCGATCGAGGCGGGCGGTCCGGTCGAGCTGGCCTCGATCGATCCGTTCGTCGACGGTGCCGCCGTCAAGAAGATCGGCCGGATCGGCTACGACGTCGCCGTCGCCGAGGGCGGCGCCGTCTGGCCCGCGCACGAGATCCGCGATGTCGCGGCGGGGGAGCTCGGCATCATCGAGGTGGACGAGGGCGCCATCTGCACGGCGATGCTGGACCTTTACCAGAACGAGGGTGTCATCGCCGAGCCCGCGGGCGCGCTGTCGGTGGCGGCGTTGGCGCAGTTGCGGTTCGAGCCCGGCGCGACCGTGGTGTGCCTGCTGTCCGGCGGCAACAACGACGTGTCGCGCTACAACGAGGTCATCGAGCGCTCGCTGGTGCACAAGGGCCTCAAGCACTACTTCCTCGTGGCCTTCCCGCAGGAGCCCGGTGCGCTGCGTCGGTTCCTCGACGAGGTGCTCGGTCCCGACGACGACATCACGCTGTTCGAGTACGTCAAGCGCAACAACCGCGATACCGGCGAGGCTCTCGTGGGCGTGGAGTTGGGGCGCGCCGGCGATCTCGGGGCGCTACTGGAGCGGATGAACGAGTCACGGCTGCACTGCGAGCGGCTCGAGCCCGGGTCGCCGGCGTACCGCTACTTGACATAGTTTAGTCAGTTTCCGTGAGCATTCCATATGACATCGCGCAACGATGTCATAAGGATGTGGGAGTCCGAGGTCAGCAGTGGGTGAGACGAATTTCTGATCCCATCGGCGATCGCAGTTTTTGCTTTGACCTCAATTTCGTGATCTGAATATGCAATTCCCAGAGTTTTTGAAGTTCGAATCAGTATCTCGGACCATTTCTTGCGGTCGTTGAGGAAGTTGGCGATATGGAATTTCCGCCCGAATGTTTCGTTCAGTATGGGTTCATATGAATGGAGCGAGAGAAGATTCTCCATCTCGGAATTCCGACGATCTGGAAGATGGAGCAGGAAAACGCATTCCGCTGCAAGTGTGTGATCTTCGATAATTCTCGCCGCTTCTTCTCGGCCGGCATCATCGTCGTCCAGGACAACTATGATGCGGCAAGCGGTAGACTTTTCGAGAGCGATTGAACGGCGCGCCTTTCCGGCGCCAGTAATGCCTTTGAAGACAACGCGATTCGAATCGATATCACTCGAGCATGTTGGATCAACCTCGCGGAGCAATTCAGGGAGGACCTTCGCGTCCGTATGTCCCTCTGTTAGAACGACCACTTCTGCAGATGATAGGTTATCTTGTAGTTGTACGCCGAGGGCGTCGCGGATGTTGGGAACGGATGTCGCGGAGCGTGCCTCGTTGTCGCGAACAAGAATGTTTGACGCTGGACGATCTCGATTCACAAATATTGGGTTGTGAGAAGCAACAATCACCTGCTGAGTTGCTGAAAGTTGAACAAAGAGTTCTTGAAGTTGGTGCACCGCGCTCGAATGCAGATGAGCCTCGGGCTCATCTACTGCCAGAATGAAGCTGTGGCCCGATTCGCGTCGCGCGGCGAATTCCTGGATCAACGCCAAAGTGACGAGGCTTTTGACACCGTCTCCCTTGCTGGTGACCGACGTGAGGGAGCCGTCTTCGATTAGAACGTCCTCGATTGCTTCCGAGCTGGCATAATCTCGTGGAAGTATTTCGATATGATTGACGCGGGGAAGATAGCGTTGAATCGCGGTCAGGAGATCTTCGGAAACCCCGTTCACCGCCTGCGCTCGCAGAGCGTTCAGCTGGCTGATCAAGGTTTGATACTGCTTCGACTGCGCAAGTTCAAACATTTGTAGTCGGACGAGGTCGTTGATCAGTTGACGAGCGTGATCGACGGTTCGGATCGCGGGGATTGACACGATGCTAATTCGGGTCGAGATGAATTTCGCGATCTCTTGGGCTTTTGCTTGATGTGTGGCGGCTCCGGGGCCCTGCTTCTTGATGCCTAGCGATGCTGAACGCTTGCGCAGGGTCAACTCCACCGGCAGTTGACCGTTGTTGGATATTCCGGTGATTTTCGCAAACTCTGTTCGCTCGTTCTCCGTGAGGCTGAAGGTAAGTCGCAGCACCGTGGGGGGTATCCGGTTGCGCTCCTGTTTTGCTCTGGGGTAGTCGTCAGACCATTTGAATGCGATGCCATCTTCGCGATTTCTTCCGCTCCGGCTTCTAAATAGTGACACCGCATCTATGCCGACGATTTCTTTCTGTTTCGTGAGTCTGTCAGGTAGATTTCCCCAACGCTCAATCAATGTCATGCCGAGCGCAAGTGCGCGAAGGAGGTTTGACTTCCCTTCGTTGTTTGGGCCCACGAGGGTGGTTAGATCGTCAACCTTGAATCGAGTCAGCCTCTCGATCGATCGATAGTTCTGAACGGTCACTTCGGCAATCTTCATATTGCACCCTTACAGTTCGTACGAATCAAGGAGCGTGCTGCGTTCGCCCGTCCACATCACGACCAGCTGGTCGCGGGCGCGGGTGGCGGCGACGTAGAGCAGGGAGCGTTCGCGCTGGAGGGCGTCCTCACGGTCTCCCTCGGGGAGCGCGTCGATGACGTACTTGCGCGGGACGTTCGCGGCACCGACACCGACGAGAATCGCGCGGCTGAACTCCATCCCCTTGCTGCGATGCATCGTCATCACCTGGGGCAGGCCGGCGCGACCACCGGCGTCGCGATCGACGAAGGAGACGCGCAGATCGTGCTCGCCGAGCGCGCGGACAAGGCCTTCAGCCTCCTTGCGGGTGGCCACGAGAAGACCGATCGACTCCGGCGAAACCTTCGAGTCGGAGAGCCACGCGGAAACGGTCTCCGCTACATGCCGGTACTCCTCGGCGAGCGAGTCGACGGCGATCAGCTCCGGCGCTGGGCCGGTTCGCGCGGATCGGTACTGCTCGATGGAGTCGACCTCGCCGGTGATGTCGGTGAAGTCCTGCCCTTCGAGGATTCCGAGCGCGAACCGGAGGTTCTGTTCGGTGGTGCGGTAGTTCAGCGTCAGGCGCGCCGAGGCCCGACCGCGGATGTTGATCCCGAAATGGCTGAGGACCAGCTTCTGGCCGTAGATACGTTGGTGTCCGTCCTCGGCGATGAACAAGTCGTTCGGCCCCGCCGCCACCAATGCACGCAGCAACTGGAACCGCACCGGGGTGAGGTCCTGCCCCTCGTCGACGAGGACATGATCTGCGAGAGGCGTACTGGCGGACAGGATCCGGGCTGCGATCGCCGCCTTCTCCTCGTAGTCGACGCTCGCCTCGGCCGCTGCAGCGGCCCGGTAGGCGGAGATGATGTGCCAGACGCCTTGACGTCGGGCACGGTTGAGCGAGACTCCGCGCCCCGGCCGTCGGACGCGCAGGTACTCGTTCTCGGTCGTGATTCCGTTGGGAAGTACCACCATCGCGTACTCGGCTTCGAGGAAGCCGGCCGTCGTGAGATCTGGAGGGAGTCCGCCGCCGGCTTGGTCGGCGGCCGCCTGCCACCGTCCGGCGCGCGTCGACCTGAGTTGCGCGGTGCGGGGACCGAGAACCTCGACAACGGGGCCGGGGGCGCCGTCGTGCCCGCCGAGATCGCCGGCGTTAGCAACCACGCGATGTGCGATCTGGTCGACACTGCCGATGTAGACCCCGGGTGCGCCGAGTTCGTCCGCGAATGCGATCTGAGGGTCGAGCAAGCGGATCTGGTCCTGCAGGCTCTCCGCGAGGGTGCGGTTGAACGTGGTGAGAACGATTCGCGCCTGCGGGTTCCGACGCCACAGCTCGCGGGCGCGGTGGATGAGCACGACGGTCTTCCCGGTTCCGGCCCCGCCGGTGATGCGGGCCGATCCCGTGAAGTTCCTGGTGGTCAACGCACGCTGTTCGGGGTGCAGGAACACCCGCCACGCGTTGAAGCTCGCATCCTCGATGGCCTTTCGGAGTTCTTCGTCGTCCTCGACGAAGGCGAACTCCATTTGGGCGGCAGGATGCTGCAGAGCTTCCAGGAGCTTGTCGTCGTCGGTGCCGTCGGCGGGAGCATTTCGGTCGAGACCGTAGCGTTCGCGGACCTCCGAGACGCTCTCGCCAGTGAACAGGTCTAGGAGCGCGTGTCCTTGCCACGTTGCCGGCGCGGATTCCGCGTACTCCAACAGCTCCGCCGAGTCGGTGAGATCGAGCGCCCCCTCGGCGAAGCCGGGGGCGAAGCCGAGGTCCGCGAGGTACTCGACGGTGTACTCCCGGTCCCGGAGAGACCTGGCCCTGGAATCGGTAGCCGGCTCAGGTTGCAGTTCGGGCGTCGGGCGGGGCGCGATCTTGGGGGACCGTTCGGTGGTGGCTTCCGGCCCGCCGACGGCGATGAGCTCCGCGATGCCGTTGCGCGGATTGATGTCCATCCGGAACTTCTGGGCGACCGCGATGGCCTCGTCGTGCGGGTACGTGCCTGCGAAGACGTACGCCGCCTCGTTCCCGCTGCCCTGGATCTTGAACAGGACCGCGCGGTTGCTGATGTCGACACGCCCCGTCCGAACCCGCGAGTCGGCGGAGTTGTTGATCGGCTCGATGTGCAGTCCGGGAGCCTCATCGCTCTTCGTCAGCTTCTGCAAGAAGGCATAGGTGGCCTTCTGGAGACTGCCGTCGATCTTGTTCAAGCCGGGGCCGAGAATGATCTGGGGCATCAGGCACCTTTCGCGGTCAAGGTTGTTCGGACGGTGTCGAGGTCAGCGGGAGTCACTGTCCAGCCGGCTGCGCCGAGGTCCGCTCGGTCCTCGTCCGAGAGGTCGATGTCGAGCGCGACCCGCACGCTCGGCCAGGAGATCTCAAGAGGAATGCCGCCATCGGCCTCGTCTCCGACAGCGGGTACCGGAACGCCGGCGGCGGCCAGCGCTAGCACCAAGTCTTTCTCGATCGTCGACTCGTACGCCTCGAGCCACGGTCCCGTGAGCTCGGCGGACGGAGCGGCGGGGGTGATCGGGTACTGACCCGTCGCGAAAGATCCGGTCGCGCCGGTCTTCCCGATGTGCCGACGTGTAGTGACGTCGGCGCCGAGGCTCCGGAAGTTGAGCAGGTTCGACCAGTGCAGCCACTCCCGCCAGGAGTCCTTCCGATCACTGGAGAGCGCATCATTCGAATCGTTGAGCACGAGTGCGACATCGGAGACATCGATTCCACCCGCGCCGGACCGCAGTCGCATCGACAGCGCCAGGTCGGTCGTGGAACCGACGACGAGGTCGCCGCTCTTCGACGATCCGGCGATCTCGCCGGTCAAAGCCTCAAGAGCCGCCTCCACCGCAGAGGTGTTCTCCGCGCGCATAGCCTGCGCTCCGAGGCTGTACACGGCGAGCATCGGAAGCCAGTGCGCGAGTTGCTTCCGTGCCGCATACGAGGGGTCCTGGACCCATGCGATGAGAAGGTCGAGTGCGTTCCCGAAGGCCAGATGCAGTGCGCTGCTGGAGAGGCCGTCGCCCGCCGCCTTGAGTACCTTCGGCTTCGCCTGCTCTCGGAAGGTCCGTGGCTGCAGGACCTCTCCGTCCACGTCGTCACGGGTCACCGCGATCACCTGGTACCCGCCGTCGCGCAGGTTACGGCGCTTCTCCGCGTCGTCGGCCACGCGGTTGTGCGTCGAGCTGGCATGGAAGAACCAGCCGTCGGTGAAGATCGCGGTCGGCGGCACTCCGGCCCGGGCGGAGGTGAGCACGAAGTCGGGCTTGCTGCCCAGGACGTTCTCCTGCGGTTGCAGGGTCCACCGGTTCAACGGGCCGAGAGCGATGTTCCAGACCACGCCCCGATCGGTGGGCTTCTCGGCGATGGTGGCGCCCAGCTTCTCCAGGCGATCACGGAACGCCACGCGGAACCTCTTCTCGAGGTCGGACTCGCCATCATCGATCAGCGGCTCGTCCTCGGTTACGTGCCACGGCTTGGCTGCGGGAACGTCGGCGGAATCGTCGGGTCCGTGTTCGCGTCCGGTCAGCAGGGTCGTGAGGTGCCGCTCGGCGGCGGTGCGTGAGGTGTATCGGATGTCGGGCAGGGCGGCGAACGGGAGCAGGCAGCGATCGCAGGCGAGCTTGCCGTCGGCGCCGCAGTCGCAGTTCCGCACCACGTCCCAGGCGCGATGCAGCAGGTCCCAGACCGCGTCGGGACCGGCGAGGTCGGCGAGGTAGCCGGTGCCGCCGGGAACGGTGTCGTGGAGCAGTAGGGCGGGCCGTTCGGTGTCCTCGCCCGACGGCTCGACGATCGACGTCACGTGCAGGTGATCGGGTGCGCCTCCCAGACGCTCTCGAAGACCCAGGAGGAGAGCAGCAGCCAAGGACGGTACGGCGAACGAGTCGCCGAGGGTGATCGTGACCGGGAGGCGGATGACGAGGCCCTCGGTGGTCATGGTCCGGGCGAGCGCGACGGAAACGGAGTCCTCGTCGAGCTCGGATCGCAGGGGGCACCACGGGCGGTGCTCCGCCGGACGATTCGTGCGAGATGAGCGATCGAGCTTCCCGCACTCCCGGCATACGCGGAACAGCGAGGACTCGACGTCGAAGCCGGCGATCAGGCGCGAGTTCCCCGCGCTCATCGCGGTCCCCATGTTCAGCCACCGCATCCGAAGCCGCCGCACGTGCGTCACGCCCAAGCCGAGTCCGTCGACGAACCATCGCGAATTGATCTCCGCAGGATCGATGTCGGCAGCGGTGACCACCGTGTAGAACTGCCGGGCACGCTCGTCGTGAGCGTCGCCGATCGCAGCCTCCTCCCGGCGGATGACCGAGGAGACGTTCTTCATCTCGACCACCGGCAACCGCTGACCGGCATCGCCGATGGTCTTCGACGCACACCGTGGACACGTCGACGGTGCCTTCTGCCCGGCGTCCTGTGACAGGTCCTCGATGTACCCGCACCGTGCGCAGCACGCCCAGTCGTGCACGTCCTCGCTCTCGAGCCCGAGGTCGACAGCGTCGATCTGGATCTCGAAGCCGTTGGCATAGAACGTGGATCCGGGGGCGAAGTCCCGCAGGGCCTGGGCGGAGCCGCGACCGAGCTCGAAATCGTCCGTCTCGAACTGGTCGGATTCGGGATCGCGCCAGTTCACGGAGACCGACAGCGTGACGGTGTCGTCGAGCAGCGTGTAGTTGGGGAACAGCCCGAAGGTCTCCAAGGCGCTGATCCAGAATTCGGCGTTGAGGTTGCTGAGCTGCTTGCCGATGAGACGGATCGTCGCCTCAGCCGTGCGCTGCTCGGCGACGTCCTCTGAGGTGCTCGCCGGCGATGCCGCCTTGGCCTGAAGGTCGGGCAGCAACTTCTGCACGGCGGCGAGCCGGTTCTGCAGGAGCTCGATGCGCTTGTTCCACTCGAATGATGCGCGGTGGCACCGTTTGGCCAGCGGGCTCGTGCCCGGTCCGTCCGACGGTGCCGGGAAGCGCCGGAGCCGCTCGACGACGTCATCGCCGAGCGGCGGGAAGGCCGCGATGAACTCGTCCACCAGTTCGCCCGCGCGGGTCTCGGCCTCCGTGATGAGGTGCCCGAGGTAGGTGTTCGGCTTCGTCGAGCGGAGCGCGTCCGGGGTGGTCCTCGGGTGCGGCGTATCGGGGCGGCGGGCGAGGATGTCGGCCACGGACGCGGTGAACTGCCGCCGCAGGATCTCCTCCGCGTCGAGGTAGGTAGCCGGCGGCCGCACCGAGCCGTTGATCGTCTCGTCGGGACGGGTGAACCGGGGAAGCTGATCGCCCCTCGCCGTCACGTACGCGAGCGCGAGGGCGTTGCCGGTCAGGCGGCCCGCACGTCCGACGCGCTGCAGATAGGAGGCGACGGTTCGAGGCAGGGAGGACAGCATGACGGCGGAGAGGTCGCCGATGTCGATGCCCATCTCCAAGGTCGGCGTTGCGACGAGGACATTCGGTGCGTCCGGCGGGGGATCGGCCATCTTGAACCGGTCCTCGTACTCGAGTCGCTTCTCGTCGGGCAGGAGACTGGTGTGTTCGCGCGCGACGACCCGGCGAATGTCGGTGGCGGCGTACATGTGCCGGTAGAAATTGTCGTCGATGTGATGCTGCTGGAGGGTGCCGTCACACCGCAGGACGAGGCACGGAGCGCCGCGCATCGCGTCGACGACCTCAGGGGAGGTGTACAGCGGCGCCCGGCAGGTCGTGCAGAGCAGGGAGACGACGTTCCCGGCCAGCTCGGCCGGCGAAACCAGCCGGGCGACGACGGACGTCGGTGGCAGGTCGAAGGTGTGCGCGCCGCTCTGCGACGTGATCCGTCCGAGAACGTCGCGATGGTGTAGTCGCTCGAACAGGAGGCGGGCGAGCGCGCCGCCCTCGATCGCGGTGAGGCCGAGCGCTTTCGCGGTCCAGTTCGCGTACCAACCGCGGGGCGAGGCGATCGGTTCGAGGTCGGTGTCCTTGACCTTCCCCGTCACGGGGAACGCGGGGGCCGACGAGCCGCGGCCGAAGCCCGGCATCCCCTCGCCGCGCTTGCGGCCGCCGGTGATCCACCATCGGTTCCCGTCCTCCTCGCGGTAGCGGACGAACCACGGATGTCCGATGGCGCCGCGCTGGCGCATGTGGATCAGCACTCCCTGCACCCAGCGATGAACGTCGTCGTCGGACGGCAGGTCGAGAGTGATCTGCACGTCCGGGGAGTCGAGCACTTCCCGGGCGATGGAGAGCAGCTTCACGGCGGGGACATCGACGTAGGTGAGTGCGGTTCCGGTGCGTTCGAGGGTGCGGCCGACTCCGGAACGGAGCCCCAGCTCCAGCGACGTGTCCAGCAGGAGCCGGTGGGTCACGGCGCTGCGCATCTTCGGGGGCACGCGGCTCGCGTGCTTCGCCGTCCAGAACTTGGCGAAGTCGCTGCGCTCGGCCAGTTCCGGCGGGAGCAGGCGGTACCGGGCGGCCTGATCGTCGCCGGCGAGCGCGAGCACACGGTGGGTGAGCGCGTCGAGGTCGGAGGCACCGTCGGACAACGCTTGCCGGATGAGTGTGCGCAGGGTGAGTGCGTGCGAGCGGGCCTGCACGAACCCCGCTCGGTGCGCGGCGTCCTGGACGCTGTCGGTGAACACGAGGGCGCGCTTCTCGCGGCCATCGAGCTGGGGTGTGCCGAACAGTGTGGACAGCGAGACGGACAGCATCGTCGCGATGGCGGAGCCTAGGAAGCGGATGCCCTCGGGCTGCCGGCAGGACGGGCACACGTCTTTGGTCGAGTCGCTGCCGGCGTCGTCGCCCATGTTCATCAGGACCGGCAGTGCCAGCCCCTCGGCGATGTGCAGCTCGGACGGGCGCTGATAAGCGATCCGACGTTCCTCGACCATCAGCCAGGCGAGGCCCGCGTCATCCTGTGGCGTGGCGACGGTTTCGGCGTCCAGGGCCTCTTGTGGGGCGTGGATCAGCGCGCGGAAGCGGTCGTCGTGGTTCATCGCGCGGCGGCGGATCGTGGTGTCGTCGGCGTCGAGATCGGCGCCGGTGGGCGCCAGGGTGATTCCCCACCCGGAGCGGTTGCAGTGCCGGCAGTAGACCGACGGCAGGTACGGAGCCGGGAAGGCGTCTGCGGCATCCTGATCGACGACCACGCCGTCGTCGGCCCAGATGAAGTGCGGTGAACCGGAGAGGGCGCGATCCACGCGGGTGAGTTCACGGATCCACAAGTGAACCTCGACCGAGGCAGCGGATCGTCCGACTGTGGCACGGACGTGGCTCAGGGCGGTCAGCAATCCGCCGACGGTGCCGGGACCGCCGAGGGATTCGACCGTTACCGCCGACGTGGTGCGGCCGACGAGCTCGTGGACGATCGGGTGGGCGCGGAGCAGGTCGAGCAGGAGCGATTCGTTGGCGTCCGTCGCGCGCGCGATCGCCGACGGTGCCTTCGCGTACAGGGTGCCGAGCACGACAGTCGTTGCCTTGACCGGGTCGTCCTCCGGGACGGCGACCGCGGCGAGTGTGCTCGCGTCCACGTCTTGCGGTGTGAATCCTGATGCTGCGACGCGGGATCTGGAGCCGGCCGACCATTCCTCGATGGTAAGGCGCGACTCGGTGACCACGGCTTCAGCGGTGAACTCGTCGCCGAAGACGGTGTGCGCGAACTCGAGCATGGTCGTCGGATCGTTGCCGTCGCCCAGGGTGGCGGAGGTGGCGACCGGCGTGATGCGGCCGAGCGGGCGGGCGCGGTCGGCGTCGGTGATGCCGGGTTCGTCGGCGGTCCAGTAGCTCTTGAGGGTCTGGCCGAGGCGACGCAGGAGCATGGAGACGTCGGTGCCCTGGGCACCGTCGTAGGTGTGGAATTCGTCGAGGACGAGGTACTGGAGGCTGGTGGCGCTCTGCTTCCAGATCGCCGCGTCGGACGGGCGGAGTAGCAGCTGGTCGAGCATCTTGTAGTTGGTGAGCAGGATGTCCGGCGCGGTGTCCCGGATGATGTCCCGGTCGGTGATCAGCCCGTCTTTGGTGACGCGGCTGCGCTTCGGGCCGGCCTCGCCGGTGTAGATGGCGGCGGTGATGCCGCCCAGCGCCGCGTTCGAGGTGAGGAACTCGGTGAGGCGCGAGGCCTGATCGTTCGCGAGGGCGTTCATCGGGTAGAGGATGAGCGCTTTGGTCCCGGTCTGGCCGCCCCGTTTCGCGCGCTGGACGTGATCGAGGATCGGGTAGAGGAAGGTCTCGGTCTTGCCCGATCCGGTGCCCGTGGTGACGAGGGTCGGCTGTGGGCGCGGCTTCTCGGGCCCGAGGTCGTAGCTCGACAGGCGCGCGAACGCCGCGGCCTGGTGGCCGTACGGCGTAAATCCTTCGTACCACTCCAGGCTCTCGCGCCAGCCGTCTGCGGCGGGCCGGAAGGGCAGGCGGGTGCGAATGTACGGTCCGCGGAACATGCCGGTGTCCGGGTTCTGCAGGAACGCGTCGAGCACCTGCTTGGCGTCCGGATCCGCGAGCGCAAACGTGGTGCCGAGGTAATCGAGCAGGCTGTCCTTGATCGTCTCGGCCTGCGCGAGCGGGAGCAGTTCCGCCATCAGAGCTCGCCCTTCTCCGCCAGACGGCGCTCGAACTCGGCGTACGCCTCCCGCATGTCCTTCTCGCGGTCCAGGAACTGGAACGGCAGCTCATAGGTGTACGTGTTGCCCGACGCGTTCGTCGCCGTGCGCTCTTCCTCAGTGAGGTCGTCGCCCTTCTTCCGCCAGCGGACCAGCACCTCCTGCGGCACCAGTCGGCCGTTCATGTCGTAGAGGTACTTGTTCCGGTCGTACCCGTAGAGCACAGGGAACTGCGTGCGGTAGACGGTGCACAGTTCGTCGGCAGTGATGCCGAGACCCAGGGCCACCAGTGCGTCGATCTCCACCAACGCCTGTCGACGGTCCGCCGCGATCCTTAGGGGAGTGTCCGGTGTCCACTCGGGTCCGACATTGTCGAGTGGCTTCCTCCGACGGTGTTCGAACCCGCCCGCCCAGCTACTCAGGATTCTTTTCGTGTCAAAGCATGAATTCCACAAGGGAGCGTACGCACCCGTAACGCAATTGAGTCGCAACGCGCGGAGGCTGAGCTCGTCCTGAATTGGTGTCCTATGCACAAAAGGTAGCCGCCGCGCGACGCCAGAGCGGATCGCCGACTTCGGAGCGGCGCGGACTGCAAAATCTGCCGTCAGCGATGACAGGGTTGCGATGATTGTAGCTAGGGTGAGCGGCGACAATTGCGGAACTGCGAGAGCGAATATTCCATCGACATGTGCGGCGCCCGGCGGGATGATTGCAGGTATGAGTGTGCGTTCGCCAGTGTTCGCAGCCATCACTCTCCATGCGGCACGGTAGCAGGATCGAGCCCGCACGAGATGCCCGATATAATCGGCGCCGACGACGCTCCATGACGTGTACTGCGCGTCGTAGACTTCGCGATTCCCGACCGGCTGGTATGCGGTCGCTGGGATCAGAGTTGCGTCGAGCGCCTCGAAATCGGTCGCTGACCAGTCTTGATTGTTGCGCATCGTCGTATTCGGCGTCTTGACCAGCGGCGTCGATACGGAGATGTGAGGGCCTTGCAATATTGCGTCGTCCCATGACGAGGGGATTCCCCATGCCGCATCAAAGCGCCCTTTCATGCGGTCGCTCTTCTCATGCCAACCAGCCGAGAACTGGAGCGGCAAACTGCCCATGCGGGGCGCGTCGGAAAGCGCGGATAGTACCTGCGCGACAGAATTATTCACCGTGTAAACCATGGGTGTACAGTCGGTCGATGCCCCTGAGTCGTCGAGAATCTCAGACCAGTCCTCGAGAGTAGATTCGGTCACGTTGACCAGGCGGCCTGCGTGTGGCCGCTGATCCCAGTCCCCTCTCGGGTCTTTGATTCCTGGCTCAGGTCCATCGCCATTATGGGAATACGAACGGAGGATGGTGTCGGGGTGATAGAGCGAAACTGCGTGCGCAAATCGAGGTTCACGTTCCAGTCCGTACACGTTGATCCCGTACGTCTTGTGGTCTTCGATTTCCTCGAATAGAAGTAGTTCATTGATAAACTGCCAATGGCGTCGTAGACGGCGGTAGGTGGCTCGCCGCAGTCCGCCAGCCTTCTCATCCGTGAAGTGAGACTCAAGGTGAATCAGCACGGACATGCCGCGAGGCGAAGAGCAGCGCCATACTTGTTCCATGAAGCAGCGGTAGAGGTCGGGTTGTAGCCCGGCAAGGTGGGGGAACATGCGGGCGTCGCCGACGAAGGCGGCGGTCGCGGCTATGTCGGCGGTGCCGTCAAGGACGAGGTCTTCGACGCCGGGCAGGGCCAGTGCCGCGGCGCGCTTCTCCTTGACCTGGGTCTGCGTCGGCTTGACCGCGAGTTGGAACCAGGGGTCGCCTTCGGCGAGGAGGGCGTCGACGTCGGAGCGGGGGCGGACCCAGGGCGGGTTGCCGACCTGCAGGTCGAAGCCGCCGCGGGCGAAGACGGGGGCGAAGTCGAGTTCCCAGTGGAAGAAGCCCTGGCGCTGCGCGATGCGCTCGGCGACCACAAGCCACGGGTGGGCGGCGAGGGCGCCTTCGACCGGTTTGGCCTGCGCGAACAGCAGGTCCGATTCCTCGGCATCGGTCAGCTCGGACCAGGTGGAGACGTCGTACAGGTTGCCCTGGCCGAACTTCTCGAACTTGCCGGACTTCGGAATGGTGCCGAGGAGGTCAGTGAGGGTGTCGATCCACTCGTCGAGGCTGGGCGGCTCGACGATCGCGCCGTTCACGGTGCGGTCACCGTCGGTCAGGGGCCAGAACCAGAGGGCGCACCAGGCGTCCATGACGCGTCGCAGCCGTCGGTAGGCGCCGTTCTGGTCGGCGAGCGAGTCCTCGATCTGCTCGCGCGAGACGGCGCCGCCGGTGGGGGTGAAGTTACGGCCCCAGAGCGGGATATCACGGCGGATCTCGGACTCGGCGATCTGTAGGCGCCGCAGAGCGAAGCCCCACAGAACGTCTGTGCGGATCGCCAGGTCACGGACGCGTCGGACTTGCGCCTGAGTCAGCTTCTTGCGGAAGGTCTTGCGCCAGTCCTTGAGCTTCGCTGTGGTCTCGGGGGCGAGGTTCTTCGCCTCCTTGGCGTCGACCGTCGAACCCCACCCGGTGGTTGGCAGCAGGAAGTGGTGCACGGCGTTGTGGTGGTTGGCGAGCCCATCGGTGAGCGGCACGTCGACGGGCGTCGCCTCCAGGTAGCCACGCTCCGTGACCTGGCCTGCGGGAATCACCGTGTGCCGGGCGCCGATCAGCGAGTTGCCGCGGCGCAGGTGCAGACCGAACCACGGGGCGGCAAGGCCGGGGCCCATGGTGTCGAGCCAGAGCGTGATCTCGGCGAACTCCACGGCGGTCGCGTTGAGGTCCACTCCGTAGACGTTGTGCAGCGCGATGTAGGACTTCACCCGCTGCAGTTCGACCGCGTAGTTCTCGGGATCGATCCGCTCGCGCAGCTCGTCCTGCTTGCGCTTGAGGTACTGCTCGGCCAGCTGCCGCACGGCCTCGATGGCGAACGCACCGGAGCCCATTGCGGGCTCGCAGACGCTGAGCTCGAGGATTTCGTCGGCCGTCGTCGTGGTGCCGTCTTGGTCGAGCAGTTCCTCGAGGGCCTGGCCCACGGTGAACCGGGTCAGCACCTCCGGCGTGTAGTAGGACGCGGACTGCTGGCGTTCGCGGCCAGCGAGCCGGAACACGAAGCTGCCGCGCGAATGGATGACGGGCTGCAGCTCGCCGTTCGCATCGGGGGCGCGCACGAAGTCCTTGGTGTCGATCGACTCGATCCGCGCCTCCGGCACGACCCACGAACCGTCCTTCGGATCACCGTGCTTGGCGACCTCGTACAGATCCTCATGGGCGAAGAATCCGGTGTAGCTCATCAGGCCCTCGTAGACCGCTCCGAGCTGGTTGATCCCCAGTTCGGCGTACGAGACGTAACCGCGCTCCTGGCCGCGCTTCTCCTTGGTTTGCAGTAGAAGCTGAAGTACCTTCTGTAGCTGCTCGTCGCCCAACTTCACGTCGGAGATGTGCGAAATGGCCTCGGGGCGGAACAGATCCGCGCGGAGCGGCTGGAAGACGAGGCCCTCCGCATACGCCTCCGGGTTGTCGGCGGCGCCGCCGTCGTGGCCACTGTCGACCAGCTCGAAGAGCACGCTGAGCGAGTCGTAGAAATAGGTGTTCGACTTCGCGACTTGATTCGTGATCGACACGGGCAGTAGCTCGCGCAGCCGGTCCAGGCTGTAGCCGCGCTCGTACGTCGGATCGCCCGCGGGTAGAACCCCCAGCTCGGGCGTCGCCTCCGCGTACAGGAGGAACAGCACACGGTAGAGGAAGCGCAGCGACTGGCCGGCCAGGACCTGCGCCTGATCGTCCGGAAGGGGAGGGAGACCCTGCGCCTTCCGCCGGGCCACCACTTCGTTGGCGATGATCTCGATGGAGAGGCGCACGCCCTCGCGGAGGTCCTTCGACACGCCGACGGTGTGCTTGACAGACTCGTCGAGAACCCCGGACCACCAGATGTCGCCGTCGGCATCCGGTGCGAGCGAATCGGCCTCGATACACGCGAGGGCACGGTCGATCTCGCCGCCGCGCTTGTCGTCGTTGCGGTCGCCGATCAGCTGCAAGTCGACGGCGAGGTACCGGCCCTCCAGCCAGCGCTCCCGCTCCGTGACCAGCGCCGTGCCACCCGCGAGCACGAGCGCGAACCGCGGACCGTCGTCGCTGACGAACAGGTGGGAGAGGAGTCGAGCGACCGAGCCGATCTCGTCGGAATCGGTGTGGAAGCCGCGCAGTAGCGTCTTCTCGTTCTTCGCGAGCAGGTCCTCGAGTTCGAGTCCGCCCTGCGCCTCGATGAGCACGAACGGTTCCGGGCCGGTGAGGCCGCGGGTGCGGAAGCCGATGACGGGTCCGGTCCCTTCGTCGGCGCCGCCGTATCGGCGCGACTCCCAGCGGACTCCGTTGTCGTAGCCGAGGATCGTGCGGAGGTCGCCGTACAGCTGGTCGAGCGTCTCGGCGTCGGCGGCCTCGGCGAGGCCGTTGAGCACGCCGCCAAGCCGGCCACGGGCCTCGGAGTACCGGGACCGCGCGGTGGAGGCACCGTCGGCCTTCGCCTCGTCCCACTGCTTGCGGCGCTCGAGGACCTTCGCCTGGAAGGACTGCGACTTGGCATCCGTGGTGAAGAAGTGCTCGCTGACGAACTCGTCGCCCACGATCAACGCGTCGGAAGGGGAGGGCATTGTCAGGACTCCGTTCCGGTGTAGTCGGCGGGGACGGCGATCATCAGCGGGCGGGTGAGCCGACGCTCCGGGTTCATCGCCCGGGCGTGCTTCTGCTCCTGCGTGATTCGTTCCCGGCGGTCCAGGACGTCGCCGCGTTGGATCAGCGCGCCCGCCTCGGCCTGCCATGCGTCCGCGCGCGCGATCCACGCCTCGACCCGTGCGGTGGTCTCCGTGCGGACTGCCGCCGCCTGGAGCTCTGCGGGTTCGTCGACGGCGCGGACAGCGGCCGCGACGAGGGGCTGCAGCCCGGCGGCGTCGGCGGGGGTGAGATCGCCTCCGTTGACGTCGGCAAGCGAGAGCGCCTGCACCGCGTCGAGCGGATTCGGGTGGGTCGTGACCCAGTTGCCCGACGGGTCCGCCGGGTCGGGAAATCCGACGGTGAAGTACCCGGCGGCGACGACTTGGCCGCGCGTGTTGGTCTGCGTGACCTGGACGAGCACCGTCGGGAACGGCACGTCCCCGCGGACCGCGTAGATCTGCGATCGTCCGAGTGCGGCGAGCGCGCGGTCCGCGGCCCAGTCGACGACGGGGTGGAGCGGGGCGAGGTAGTGCGCCTCCGGCCAGGTCGACGTCGATTCGCCCGAGCGGGCCTGCAGCAGCTCGTGTTCTCCGCGGGCGCGGGTGTATGCCAGCTTGTAGGTGGTCTTGACCCGTCGTGCTTTCAGGTAGTCCTGCGGAAGGACTTCGAGCCTCTGGATCAGGTCCGGCGTGGGAGTGAGGCTGGCGATCGAATGCTGCTTGTGGACGGTCCAGTCGGCGCCGCTGGGAGGGGCCAGCTGCGGCGTCTCGAGGAACTCCAGCAGAGCGTCGGCGAGGAACTCGAACTCGGACCCGTACACGCCGGACGAGGCGTTCGGCGCTCCCACAGCCTCCACAGGCTCGTCCTGGTCGATGTCGCCGAGGGCGAGCTCGGCGAACAGCGCGTCGATGCCCCCGGCGTCGACCACCTCGTCGACGGACCGGACCACCTCGTCGAGTTCCTTTTGACCCGCGAGGACCTGACGGATCGCCTCTTCTTCTGCCTTCACGTCGTATTTGCCGATGAGCGAGGAGGATTCACCGAGCGCGCCGTGCGCCTCGTGTTCGCGCTCCAGCAGGCGGGTGAGCACCTTGATATCGCCGGCGAAGTGCTCGGTGGACGGGGTGAGGAGCAGGGTGCTGATCTGCGGGCGGTGGCGCTGCCCGTAGCGATCGATGCGGCCGTTGCGCTGCTCGATCCGGATGAGGCTCCACGGGATGTCGTAGTGGATCAGGTGGTGGCACTGTGAGTGGAGGTTCACGCCCTCCGAGGCCACATCGCCCGTCACCAAGATGCGGATCGGTGAGGACTCGAGCTTGAAGGACTCGACGATCGCGGTCTGCTCGGTGTCGCTGAGACCACCGTGCAGGACGGTGACCTGCCCCAGATCGTCGCCCTTGGTACGGCTCATCTTCAAGTCCGCGGACAGCGCCTCGGCGAGAGCGGTCAGGGTGGCGACGCGCTCGGCGAACACGACGACGCGGGTGTCGCCGGTCCTGCTGACGCCGATGGTGGAGAGCTGTTCCCGCAGGGCGAGGTACTTGGCGGAAGCGGTGATCGGGACGGCGTCGGTCAACTCGCCCAGGCGGGTGAGAGCCGAGCGCTCTGCCGCGTCGGCCGGCACCGTCGGATCCAGGCGACGGAGTCGTTCCCGGATCGACTGGGCCAGGGCGGCCGGCGAGGAGAGATACGCCTTGGCGAGGGTCCACGGGAACAGCGACGAGTTCTTCCCGGAGTACGGCGTGGCGCCGTCGGGCCAGAGCCAGACGTCCTCCAGCTCCCGGGCGACCGCGTCTTCCGCGGCGGTGGCGGGGACGGCGATGTTGTTCGGCGGCTGCCGCTCCGCCCATTCGTCGCCCACCTCGCCGGCCACGTCCGGGTGATGCCGATGCCGCCGGATCACCAGCTTGGCGACTTCCGCGAGGTCGAGGTCGCCCGTGGGGGAGACGGCGCTCGGGTCCAGCATGCGGATCAGCTCGGCGAACGACTCGGCCTTGCCGTTGTGCGGCGTTGCCGACGCGAGCACCAGCGCGTCGGTGTTCGCGGCGAGCATCGTGGCGAGGCGGTTGTTCTGCGACGAGCTGTTCGTAACGTTGTGCGACTCGTCGATGACGACGGCGTCCCAGCGCTGCTTGCGCAGGTGGGCCACGTACCTGTCGCTCTTGAGCGTGTCGATCGAGATGATGACGCGCTTGTAGTAGGTGAACGGGTTCCTGCTGGCCGGGAGGATCTGCCGGATCCGTTGAATGCCGGACGAATCCAGGCGGACGAAGGGGAGCGCGAAGCGGGTCCACAGCTCCATCTGCATCTGCTCGAGCACGTGCTTCGGGGTGACGATGAGGATTCGGTCGCCCCGGCCCCTTCGGACGAGTTCGGAGAGGATCATGCCGATCTCGATGGTCTTGCCCAGCCCCACCGCGTCCGCCAGCAGGATGCGGGGTCGCAGCTTGTCGGGATCGAGGGCCTTCGCGACGGCCCTCAGTTGGTAGTCGAGCGGCCGTGCAAGCCCGCCGCGGGCTGTCTCGAGGCTCGGGTCGGTGACGGCGACCGGAGTCTTACGGAGCATCGACTCCAACCACAGGCGGCTGCGCCGGAACCGGTCCGACGGATCGGCGATGACACCGACGTCGGTCGGGTCGACCACGGTGATCCGGTCCAGAGCGCTCGAGAAGACTGCCGAGGTCTCACGGACGAGCTCAGAGAGACCGGTGACGTGCACGAACGCGCCGTCGGCGCGGGGCTCTACGACGGTGACCAGCCACTCCTGATCGCGGACGACCACGACCGATCCGGGCGCGCCGGAGAACTCCGTCCGCGCCGCGCGAACGCCTGCTCCAGCGTCGACCATGCCCGTACCCACTCGCATCCCAGAGGTACACCGGGTAAACCCCGGATCGGCCCGACCCTACAAGCCGGGGGTGGGCGCAATGTCGGGTATCCCGGGGTTTACCCGGTGGGAGTGCAGGTGTAGGGCCGGAAAGGTTGAGCGAGTGCCTGCCTCGCCGATCGAGAAGGACCTGGCGAGACGCCTGGGTCTGCGGCTGAGGCGACTGCGAGAGGATCGCGGATTCACGCAGGAATCGATCGCGGCGGCGACGGGGATCGACCCGAAGACGTACGGCGGCTACGAGAACGGCATGAGTGACTACAAGACTGGCAGCCCGTTCATCCGAAGCTCAACACGCTCATCGCGATCGCGGGCGGTCTTGAGATGTCAGTATCCGACCTCGTGATTACGCTGTTCGGTGACGGGCAGGCCGGCGCCACGGAAGCGCGCGAGGCTCGCCACGTCTAAACGCCACGGTCGGCCTGGTGATATCGTTGTAGTGATATCAAGCGGAGGTGGCTATGGAGCAATTGTTGATTCGGAATCTGCCGACGGGGACGAAGGCGGCACTACGCGCACGCGCGGAGCGTAACCATCGCTCGGTGGAGGCAGAGGCGCGGTCGATCTTCGAGGAAGCGCTCGAACGGCGCCTCGTGACGATGGTCGATCTGCTGAGTATGGATGAGGGGGCGGACATCGACTTCGAGCCTGCTCCGCTCGGCACGACCGCGCGAACACCCGAGCTATGAAGTACGTCCTCGACACTAACGTGGTGTCTGCACTGCGTGTTCGCGGACGCAACCCCGCCGTGGAGAGGTGGATTTCTGGCATTGAGGTGGCGGACCAGTACCTCGCCGCAACCACGATCGCGGAGATTGAGCGGGGCGTGAAGTCGAAGGAGCGCGAAGACCCCGATCAGGGCGCAGTTCTACGGGAGTGGTTTGCGTCCCGAGTGCTCCCGGCATTCACGGGACGGGTCCTCGCCTTGGACTTGCCCGCGGCGCGGGAACTCGCCAAATTCAGGGTTCCCGAACACGCTCCGCTGGACGACGCGCTTCTCGCGGCGGTAGCGAAGGCTCACGGAATGACGGTTGCCACGAGGAACGTGAAGCATTTCGAGCCGCTCGGCGTCGCGATCGTCGACCCGTGGACGTCGTAACGGCGCAGGTGCTCGGCACGAGAACCCGACGGTGAGCGGTCACCGTCGGGCAGGGACAACGGGACGGATCAGCCGACCGGGACCACGGGCTGCTGAGCCCGGTGCGCGGCGACGCGCTGCTGGAGGAACCAGTTCTGGGCGAAGAGGGTGACGCCGATGAACAGCATCGTGGTCACGCCGGCGAAGCCGTGGCCGGTGTGGTCGCCCATCGTGGCGGGAACGACGAAGTCCACGGCCACGTGCAGGCCGATCGCGACGATCCACAGCCCGATCGTGGCGGCGGTGCCCTGCCGGAGGTAGGCGCCGTCGGGGCCGGGGAAGACCTTGGTGGTCAGGGCCCGTGGGTAGGCGAGCGCGACGGCGATGGCGAGGCCGATCACCGCCGCGATCACGTGCCCGGCGCCCACCGGACCGCCGTGCGAGACGTACTGCACCGTCTGGACGAGACCGACTGCGGCCAGGACGAGCGCGATACGGGAGGTCTTCTCCTTGAGCGGACGGGCCTGCAACTGGCGGTAGAAGATCCAGCCGATGGCGATGACGGCGATGACGGCGGTGGTCGCTGAGTTCATACCGCAGACTCTTCCGCGATCAGCGCGGAGCCGGATCGACCGACGGGTGGAGATCCGGGTGGAGACGTAGCCTCGACCCATGCAGATCACGCAGTCCCTGACCCCGGCCGCCGTCGAGTTCCTCTCCGCCGGAACGCGGACGGGGCACCTCGCCTACCTCGCGACCGACGGGCGCCCGCTCACGACGCCGGTCTGGTTCGTCATCGACGACGGTGCCCTCGTCTTCGCCACGGGACGGGGCACGCCGAAGGGGCGGTTGCTGGCGAAGGACCCGCGGGTCGCGGTGTCGGTCGACCTGCAGGAACCGCCGTACGCCTTCGCGCAGGTGCAGGGCATCGCCGAGTTCGTCGACGATCCCGACTACCTGCTCCAGATCTGCACGGCCTGCGGAGTCCGGTACATGGGCGCCGAGCGTGGCGAGGAATTCGGGCGGCGCAACGCCGTCCCCGAGGAGGTCGTGGTGCGAGTCCGCCCGACCCGGGTGCTGTTCAACGGGGACGTCACGGCGTAGGGCTCAGCCCAATTGGTCGACCGCGCCCTTGATCAGCTCGAGGCTGTGCACGCGCTCGTCGCGCCCGGGGATCATCCCGGCGATCATGAGCTCCTGCGGCTGCGTGCGCTCCAGCAGCGAGCGCAGTTCGTCGCGCACGGTGTCCTGCGAACCGACGATCCAGGCGGCAGTGGTGGGCGCGATCGCCTGCTCCTGATCGGCCGTCAGTGGCTGCGCGGCGGCCTGATCGAAGGTCAACATCCGGCCGGGGTTGCCGGTGCGCACCCGGTACATCGACGCCTTCGCGGGTCCGGCGATCCGCTGGGCCTGCTCGTCGGTGTCGGCGGCGATCACGGTCACCGTCAGCATGGCGTTGGGGGAGTCGATGTCGCCGGGGCGGAAGTTCTCGCGGTACTCGGTGAGGGCGGGCAGCGTGGCCTGCGGCGCGAAGTGCCGGGCGAAGGCGAAGCCCAGGCCGAGCAGGCCCGCGAGCTTTGCACTGAACGTCGATGAGCCGAGCAGCCACATCTCGGGGTTCGAACCGGTGCCCGGAGTGGCGGTGATCGCGGCGTACGGGTGGTCGGCGGGGAAGTCGTCGCGGAGGAAGGCGCGGAGGTGCGCGAGCGCCTGCGGGAAGTCGTCGACCGACTCGCTGACCTTGCCGCCACGCAGCGCGTGCGCGGTGAGCTGGTCCGTTCCGGGCGCGCGCCCGATGCCGAGGTCGATGCGGTTCGGGAACAGTGCGTCGAGCGTGCCGAACTGCTCGGCGACGACGAGGGGCTGGTGGTTGGGCAGCATGACTCCGCCCGAGCCGACGCGGATCGAGTCGGTGGCGGCCGCGATCTGGCCGATGAGGACGGCCGGGGCGGAGCTCGCGATACCGGGCATCGAGTGGTGCTCGGCGACCCAGACCCGCTCGTACCCGAGTCGTTCCGCCTCCTGCGCGGTCGCGATCGTGTCGCGGAGTGCGTCGCCGAAGGAGGCACCGTCGACGACGGGGGCCAGCTCGAGGAGGGACAGGCGGGGGCGGGGGAAGGAAGCTTCGGTCACAGAAGAGACAACCGGGGGCGGTCCGGAAATCTTCCCGGACCGCCCCCTATCGGACTGTGTCGGACGCTACAGGAGCCCGCGCAGCAGCTCGACCTGCTGTACGCGGCCCGCCGCGTCCTCCGCGATCGGCACTACGTTGAGCACCGTGGCGCCCGCTTCCTCGAAGGCCGCGATCCGCTCCTTGACGAAGCCCTTCGGGCCGATCAGCGAGACATTGCGTGCCAGCTCGTCGGGCACGGCCTCGACGGCGGCGGCCTTGTCGCCCGCGAGGTAGAGCTCCTGGATCCGGTCCGCCTCGGCGCCGTAGCCGTAGTTGGTGGCCAGCGTGTGGTAGAAGTTCTTGCCCTTGGCACCCATGCCGCCGATGTACAGCGCGAGGTGCGGCTTGACGAAGCCGAGCAGGTGATCGACGTTCTCGCCGATCGCGAGCGCCGGCCCGGCGTAGACGTCGAGCTCGCCGAGCGCGGGATCGCGCTTGGCCTTGCCTTCCGCCACCGCATCGCCCCACACGTCCTTGGCCTTCTCGGGCAGGAAGAAGATGGGCTGCCAGCCCTCGGCGACCTCGGCGGCCAGCGCCACGTTCTTCTGTCCGAGTGCGGCAAGCAGGACCGGGATACGGTCGCGCACAGGGTGGTTGATCAGCTTGAGCGGCTTGCCCAGGCCGGTGCCGCCGTCCTCCTCGGTGAGCGGCATCGTGTAGTACTTGCCGCGGTGCTCGAGCCGCTCGCGGCTCCAGACCTTGCGGCAGATCTCGATGATCTCGCGGGTACGGCCGATCGGGGCGTCGTACTTCACGCCGTGGAAGCCCTCGATCACCTGCGGGCCCGATGCGCCGAGGCCGAGGATGAACCGGCCGTCGGAGACGTTGTCGAGTCCGGCGGCGGTCATCGCGGTCAGCGTGGGCGTGCGGGTGTAGATCTGCAGGATGCCGGACGCGAGCTTGATGCGCTCGGTCTTCGCGGCGAGGTAGCCGAGCGCGCTGACGGCGTCGAACGAGTACGCCTCGGGGACGAAGACGATGTCCAGCCCCGCCCGCTCCAGGTCGAGGACCTCGTCGGCCGTGGCCTTGAACCCGTCCGTGTAGTTGATGCCCAATCCGATTCGCATACGGGCAAGGTTCTCACAAAGCGATCGCTTAGCAACAGGGTGGCAGGAAAAGTGACTTCATAGTGCGCGGCGCAGGACGACGAAGGATTCGCCCGGCACGGTCGTCGCGCCGCCCTGGACCGACGGTGCCGCCCACTCCAGCACGGGGGTGCCCCCGAACGGCGCCGTGACCGGCGGGTCGGAGACGTTGACGATCAGCGTGAGGTCGCCGCGGTGCACCGCGAACCAGGTGGCCTCGCCGGGGTGGTCGACGGTGACCGCGCGCAGATCGTCGACGGCGAGCGCCGGGTCGTCGCGCAGCGCGATGAGCGCGCGATAGCTGCGCAGCAGCCGGGCGTGCTCGGGGTGTTCCCGCTCGGTCCAGTCCAGATGGGACGCCGCAAAGGTGGCCGGGTCCTGCGGGTCGGGCACCTCGCCCGGCGGCCAACCGTGCGCGGCGAACTCCGCCGTGCGACCCTCGACCGTCGCGCGGGCCAGCTCCGGCTCCGGGTGACTGGTGAAGAACCGGAAGGGCGTGCGCGCGCCCCACTCCTCGCCCATGAACAGCATCGGAGTGAAGGCGGAGAACAGGACCAGCGCGGCCTTGATCGCGAGCCGACCGGGGGACAGGTACTCGGACGGCCGGTCGCCCCGGGCGCGGTTGCCCACCTGGTCGTGCGTGCAGGTATAGGCCAGGAGCTGCGACGGTGCCACCACCGCCGGGTCGATCCGCTCGCCGTGCACCCGCCCGCGGAAGGAGCTGAAGGTGCCGGCGTGGAAGAAGCCCTCGGTGAGCACCGTCGCCAGGCACTCCGGGCTGCCGAAGTCGGCGTAGTAGCCCTGCCGCTCGCCGGAGACGTAGGTGTGGATCGCGTGGTGCACGTCGTCGTTCCACTGCGCCGCGAGCCCGTAACCGCCGCGGTCCGCGGCCGTGACCAGGCGCGGATCGTTGAGATCGGACTCCGCGATCAGCGCCAGTGGCCGACCGAGCTCCGCGGACAGCTCGGTGGCCAGCGCCGCGGCGTCGGCCAGCAGGTGTCGGTCGGGATCGTCCACGAGGGCGTGCACCGCGTCGAGCCGCAGCCCGTCGACCCCGTAGCGGCGCAGCCACCACGCCATGTCGTCGAGGATGAAGCGCCGCACCTCGGCACTGCCCGCGCCGTCCAGGTTGATCGTCCGGCCCCAGGTGTTCGCGCCGTCGGTCTCGTACGGGCCGAACCGCCCGAGGTAGTTGCCGGACGGGCCGAGGTGGTTGTGCACCACGTCGAGCAGCACGCCCAGCCCGACCTGGTGCGCGGCGGCGACGAACCGCTCCAGGCCCGCCGGCCCGCCGTAGGGCTCGTGCACGGCGAACCAACCGACACCGTCGTAGCCCCAACCGTGCGTGCCGTTGAAGGCGTTGACCGGCATGACCTGGACGAAACCGACGCCCAGTTCCACGAGGTACGGGAGCCGCTCGACGGCCGCGTCGAAAGTGCCCTCGGAGGTGAACGTGCCGATGTGCAACTCGTACACGACGGCGCCGCGCAGCTCCCGGCCCTCCCAGCGCGGCGGCGCGACCTCCGGGATCAGGGCCGACGGTGCGTGCACTCCGTCGGGTTGGCGCGGTGACCGCGGATCGGGGAGTACGGTGCCGTCATCGTCGAGCAGGTAGCCGTACCGCGCTCCCTCGCGGGCCGGTGCCGTGGTGCGCCACCAACCGCCGGGGTCGGCCCGCATCGGGTGCACCGCGCCGTCGAGCCAGAGACGCACCCGATCCGGGCGCGGCGCCCACACCTCGAACCGATGATCGGCGAGAGAAGGGGGCGGCATGGACATCGGTGAAGAACGATAGCGTCAGTGCAACGCCTCCCACTCCGGGGTGCGTGCGCGGTGCAGCGCCAGCGCTGCCACCGCCGACTCGACGGATTCGTGCCGACCACCGGAGATGCACCCGACGGACCGGAACTCGTGCTGGTCCAGCAGACGGAACCGCCACATCTCGTCGAGAGAATCGGCACAGATGTGGGTGGTGAGCGTGACCACCGCGGGCACACCGAGGCAGGCGTTCCCGTCCTCCGCGAAGAGCTCCCCGAAGGTGCGCTCCCCGAGCCGGACGTACAGCGTGTCGCCCATCGGGACCTCACTGAGCACCGACCGCGCCCCGTCCAGCACCAGCCTGTCGTAGATGTCCGCCGTGAGCTCCCAGGCAGTGGACATGCCGGCACAGCGGATGAGGAGGTGCGCCACCTCCTCCGGATCCTCCAGCAGCCCGAGGATCGAGTTGCGGCCCTCGCGCAACGCCCGCACCTCGATCGCGCCGCCGGGCAGGGATTGGGCCGTGAGCCGCGACGTGGCGACCGTCATCACCAGCCGACCCGTGGGCAGCAGATCGGCGGGGAGGCCGTGCTCCCGGAGCGATTCCGCCACCCGTGCCAGCGACGAGGCGCGGATCCGAGCGCCGCTGACGCCGGCGCGCGCGGTGGCGGACTGGGCGAGTGCCGTCCGAAGCGGCCGCGGGGTTTCGCTGTTCATGTTCACGAGTGTGCGCGGACCCACTGACAAGTTTTCTACTCGCGCACCAGCAGGGCGACAGGATGTTCGAGGAGAACCTCGGCGAGTGTCGCCCGACCTGCGAAGACGTTCCCCGTGAGACGATCCGTCCATGCGCCCCCGCCGAGGTCCACGCGTGTGCCGCGCCAGCCCCCGGCGCGGTCGAGGACCAGGGAGCGGCGCGTCGCGAGGGCGGCCACGTCGGACGATCCGCCTTGCGGGCCGCGGTGGAACCCGAGCAGGTGATCGGCACCGGGGCCGTCCGCGCGGAGCGGAGTGTAGGAGCCGCCGACGAAGCTGTCCGGGCGCTCGCGGCGCAGCCGCAGCGCTGCGCGCACCACTGCCCGCTTGGGGTGCGAGTCGTCCCGCAGCGCCGTCCAGTCGACGGGGCGGCGGTTGTCGGGATCCACGAGCGAGTCCTCCCATCGCTCCGTGCCCTGGTAGATGTCGGGCACGCCCGGCCCGGCGAGCTGCAGCAGCTTCTGCGCGAGGGAGTCGGAACGGCCGTGCGGAGCGAGTCCGGCGACCAGCTCCGCCATCTCCGTACCGACCGGACCGCCCAGCACCGCGTCGAGAAACGTGTGACCGGCGGCCTCGAAGGCACCGTCGGGCGAGGTCCAGGAGGTGCCGATCCGGGCCTCCCGCATGGCCTTCTCGGCGTACGCGTGCAGCCGGCCCCGCAGGTCGTCGGTGACCGCGCCGTCGTCGGGCAGGACGCCGAACACCGTCTGGAGCAGGAACAATCCTGTGACCGGATCGGGTGCGGAGGGCAGCTCGGGCAGCCACCGCTCCACCGCCGTCGCCCAGTCGCCGGAGCACTGGCCGAGCACCCCGATCCGGGCCCGGACGTCCTCACCGCGCTTGGTGTCGTGGGTCGAGAGGGTGGTCATCGCCGCGGGCCACTCGACGGCGCGGCGGGACAGGGCCGGGTGGGGATCCTCGGGCCCGAAGTCCGACGGTGCGCCGCCCACCTCCTGCAGGGAGATCAGCCGGGCGGCGCGGTAATAGGAGGTGTCCTCGAGGGACTTCGCCGTGAGCGCCCCGGTGAGCTGGGCGAACCGGTGCGCGCTGTCCCGGCCGAGGGAGCGCGCGGCCGCCACGGCCTCGGTCGCGGTCGCCTGCCCGGGCACGGCCTCGCCGAAGGTCGACCGATAGTGCGCATAGGTTCCCGTGTTCGCGGCGGGGACGTGCAGGACCGGGTAGTCGTCGCGGTAGTAGGGGATCTCGTTCATCCACGCCAGCGCGGCCTCCGCGAGCGCATCGATGGGGACGGACGTACCGGTCTCCTCACGGACCGACCGGGCCAGCCGGAGGAACTCGGGGCGCAGATCGCGGGCGGCGAGCTCGTCTCGGAGTCGGAGGACCGAGCTGGAGTTCCACCGCACGGCACCGTCGTCCCCGGTCCAGCGTGTGTGGAGATCCGTCAGGCCCGGCTCCCCGGCGGGGTCGAGCAGGGCGTGACCGAGCTCGCGGAGCGCGTCGTAGCCCGCCGTTCCGGCGACGGGGAGATCCGGATCGAGCGGCTCGTCCGGCTCGAGGATCTTCTCGACCACGATCCAGGCGTCGGGTCCGACGAGCTCGCGCAGCCGGCGCAGGTAGTCGATCGGATCCGCCAGGCCGTCGGGGTGGTCGACGCGCAAGCCGTCGGCGATCCCGTCCGCGAACCAGGAGCCGATCTCGGCGTGCGTCGCGGCGAACACCTCGGGGTCCTCGACGCGGACGCCGGCAAGGTCGTCGACCGTGAAGAACCGCCGGTAGGAGCGCACCGGGGACCGCCAGGGCACCAGCCGGTAGGGCTGCGCGTAATGCAGTCGCTCCGCGTCGAGGCCGCCCACGTCGCGACCGATCGGGAACGTGCGGTCGTGGTAGCGGAGCACGGGCTCGGGCCCCGTACGGTCGACGGCGAGCGCCGCCGCGTCCTCCTCGGAGGCCAGGACCGGGATCGCGAGCTTGCCCCCGGCCCCGTTGCGCGGGTCCCAGTCGATGTCGAAGACGTGCGCGAACGCGGACATCCGGCCGAGGCGCAGTACATCCCACCACCACGGGTTCTGCTCCGGGCGGCCCACGCCGAGATGATTCGGCACGATGTCGATCACCAGGCCGAGGCCGTCGACGTGCGCCGAGTCCGCGAGCCGCTCGAGGCCCTTGCGGCCGCCCAGCTCGCCGCGCACCGTCGTCGGGTCGACGACGTCGTATCCGTGCATGGAACCGCGCACCGCTTCCAGCACCGGCGACAGGTACAGGTGGGTCACGCCGAGATCCGCCAGGTAGGGCACCTGAGCTGCGGCGTCGTCGAACGTGAAGGCAGGGGAGAGCTGCAGGCGGTAGGTCGAACCCACCCGACGTTCCTTCGGGCCCAACCCGCTCGTGCCGTGCACCCGGCCAGAGTAACGCGGCTATGGTGGCCCGACATGACGCCCGATGAGATCCTCGCCCTGGACGCCCGCACCCTCTGGCACCCGTACAGCGCGGTGGGTGGTACCGGGGCCCGGGTGGTCACCTCGGCGGAGGGCGTGCGCCTGACTCTCGGCGACGGATCGCAGGTCATCGACGGGATGAGCTCTTGGTGGGCCGCGATCCACGGCTACCGCAACCCGGTGCTCGACGCCGCGGCGAAGGCGCAGCTCGACACGATGTCGCACGTCATGTTCGGCGGGCTGACTCATGAGAGCGCCGCGCGGCTGGGCGAGCTCCTGGTCCGGATCACGCCGGACGGTCTGGACCGGGTCTTCCTCGCCGACAGTGGCTCGGTGTCGATCGAGGTCGCCGTGAAGACCGCGCTGCAGTACTGGCGCGCCCGGGGGATCAGTGGCCGGAACCGGCTGCTGACCTGGCGCGGCGGCTACCACGGCGACACCTTCACGCCGATGAGCGTGTGCGACCCCGACGGTGGCATGCACTCCCTGTGGTCGGACGTCCTGGCGACGCAGGTCTTCGCGCCGGCGCCGCCCGCGGAGTACGACGAGGACTATGTCGCCGAGCTGGATCGCCTCGTCGGCGAACACGCCCACGAGCTCGCGGCCGTCATCATCGAGCCGGTCGTCCAGGGCGCGGGCGGCATGCGCTTCCACCCGCCCGCGTACGTCGCGGCCCTGCGCGACATCACGGCCCGGCACGGGGTGCTG
This sequence comes from Tsukamurella pseudospumae, assembly GCF_001575205.1. GTDB lineage: Bacteria > Actinomycetota > Actinomycetes > Mycobacteriales > Mycobacteriaceae > Tsukamurella > Tsukamurella pseudospumae. The sequence goes on along the minus strand of NZ_LSRE01000001.1, from coordinate 329,813 downwards.
CTGATCTGCGACGAGATCGCGACCGGATTCGGGCGCACCGGGACGCTGTTCGCGTGCGACGCCGCCGGAGTCACACCGGACATCCTCTGCGTCGGCAAGGCCCTGACCGGGGGATACCTCACGCTGGCCGCGATGCTCTGCACCGACGAGGTCGCGCTGACCATCTCGAACTCCGACCAGGGTGCGCTCATGCACGGACCGACGTTCATGGCGAACCCGCTCGCCTGCGCGATCGCCGTGGCCAGTACGGAACTGCTGCTGTCGCAGAACTGGGCGGCGCGGGTGGGTGCCATCGAGCGGGGACTGCGGGACGGGCTGGCGCCGCTGCGCGCAATGCCCGGCGTCGTCGACGTGCGCGTGTTGGGCGCCATCGGCGTGGTGCAGCTCGACCGGCCGGTCGACATGACCGTCGCCACTGAGGCGACCGTCGCCGCCGGGGTCTGGCTGCGACCCTTCCGCGACCTCGTCTACACGATGCCGCCGTTCATCAGCACGCCCGCGGATGTGGCCGCGATCTGCGGAGGGGTCTCGGCCGCGGTCCGCGCGGCGCTACAGTGATCGGGTGAACGGTGTTCAAGTAGATGCGCTGGGGTGGCTCGACGGCTACGCCGCGGACCGCGCCGAGGCCGGCCTGCGTCGCACGCTGACGGCGCGCCGCCCCGACGAACCCGGGCTCGACCTCGCGTCGAACGATTACCTGGGCCTGAGTCGGCACCCGCGCGTGCTCGCGGCCGCCGCCGACGCCCTGCGCGTCTGGGGAGCCGGCGCCACCGGATCGAGGCTGGTCACCGGCACCACCGAACTGCACGAGTCCTTCGAGCGCGGCCTCGCGGAATTCCTGGGCGCGGAGGCGGCGCTGTGCTTCTCGTCGGGATATCTCGCGAACCTCGGTGTCGTGACCGCGCTCGCGGGCCGCGGTGCCCTGGTCGTCTCTGACGGCGGCTCGCACGCCTCGCTCGTCGACGCCTGCCGCCTCTCCCGCGCGCGCATCGTCGTCACCCCGCGAGGAGACGTGAACGCCGTTCGGGAGGCCCTCGCCGCGCGCACCGAGGTCCGCGCGCTCGTCCTCACCGACTCGGTCTACAGCGCGGACGGCATGCTCGCCCCCGTCGCGGGCCTCTACGCCGCCGCCCGCGCGCACGGCGCGGTCCTCGTCGTCGACGAGGCGCACGGCCTGGGGGTCCGAGGCGACGGCGGGCGCGGTCTCGTCCACGAACTCGGCCTTGCCGGCGCGCCCGACCTCGTCGTCACGGCCACCATGTCCAAGGCCCTCGGCTCCCAGGGGGGCGTCGTCCTCGGACCTCAGAGGGTGCGCGCGCACCTCATCGACGCGGCGCGTCCGTTCATCTTCGACACGGGCCTCGCCCCCGTGGCCGTCGCGGCCGCGGCCGCCGCCCTCGCCGAACTGCGGGCCGACCCCGCGCTCGCGAACCGAGTCCTCGACCGCGCCCGCGCCGTGGCCTCCGGCATCGGCGCGCCCGAGCCGACATCGGCGGTGGTCTCGCTCGTCCTCGGCGAGCCGGAGCGGGCCGTCGCCGCCCGCGACGCCTGCGCGGCGCAGGGCGTGCACGTCGGTTGCTTCCGGCCCCCGTCGGTGCCAGAAGGGACCTCGCGGCTGCGGATCACCGTCCGCGCCGATCTCACGGACGCCGAGGTCGACGCCGCCGTCGCAGTGATCCGGCGGGCGGTCGCATGATCCTCGGCGTGACCGGCACGTCCACCGGTGTCGGTAAGACGGTGGCCACGGCCGCCCTCGCCGCGGCGCTGCGGACCGCGGGGCCGGTCACCGTCGTCAAGCCCGCCCAGACCGGACTGCCCGACGGTGCCGATCGCGACGCCGACGGTGCGCTGTCGGACGCGGCCGAGGTCGCGCGGCTGGTTCCCGGGGTGGAGACGGTCGAGCACCGGCGGTACCCGGAGCCCCTCGCGCCGCTCACCGCGGCCCGCCGCGCGGGTCTGGCGCCCCTGGGCCTCGACGAGGCGGCCGAGATCGTGCGGCGTGTGGAGGGGACGGTCCTCGTGGAGGGGGCCGGCGGCGTCCTGGTGCGCCTCGGCCTCGACGGAACTCGAACACCGTTCACACTCATCGACCTGGCCCGGGAACTCGGCGCGGCGGTCGTGGTGGTGGCCGATCCCGCCCTCGGCACGCTCAACCACACCGAGCTCACCGTCCGGGCGCTGGAGGCCGGCGGGGTCGCCTGCGCGGGGATCGTGCTCTCCCGCTGGCCCGAGGCCCCGGGCCTGGCGGAACGTTGCAACCTCGTCGACCTTCCCGAGCTCACCGGAGTGCCGATCGTGGGCAGGGTGCCCGACGGTGCCCCCGCGCTCGCGCCGGCGCGGTTCGGTGCGCAGGCCGCGTCGTGGTTCGACCGGGAGTGGCTGGCCGGACTCGCCCGACTGTGACCGACGGCCCTTGAACACCGTTCATGAATTGAACGCTGTACAGTGCTCGGTAACCGCGACGCCACGGTGTCGCACACCACAGCCGACAGCGCACAGCCGACGAGGGAGATCTACATGACCGGGGTCCTGGCCGACATCATCGAGGTCGCACGCGAGCAGGTGCTCGAGCGCGGCGAGGGACTGAGCCAGGAGCAGGTCCTGGCCGTGCTGCAGTTGCCCGACGAGAAGCTCGACGAGGTCCTCCAGCTCGCCCACGAGGTGCGCATGAAGTGGTGCGGCCCCGAGGTCGAGGTCGAGGGCATCATCAGCCTCAAGACCGGTGGCTGCCCCGAGGACTGTCATTTCTGCAGCCAGTCGGGCCTGTTCGAGTCGCCCGTGCGCTCGGCGTGGATCGACATCCCGTCGCTGGTCGAGGCCGCCAAGCAGACCGCCAAGACCGGCGCGACGGAGTTCTGCATCGTCGCCGCCGTCCGAGGCCCGGACAAGCGCCTGATGAGCCAGGTGGCCGCCGGCATCGAGGCCATCCGCAACGAGGTCGACATCCAGATCGCGTGCAGCCTCGGCATGCTCACCCAGGAGCAGGTCGACGAGCTCAAGGCGATGGGCGTGCACCGCTACAACCACAACCTGGAGACCTCGCGCTCGCACTTCCCGAAGGTCGTGACCACCCACTCGTGGGAGGAGCGCTGGGGCACCCTGCAGATGGTGCGCGAGGCCGGCATGGAGGTCTGCTGCGGCGGTATCCTGGGTATGGGCGAGACGCTGGAGCAGCGCGCCGAGTTCGCCGCGAACCTGGCCGAGCTCGAGCCCGACGAGGTGCCGCTCAACTTCCTCAACCCGCGCCCCGGCACCCCCTTCGGCGACCTGGACGTGCTCGAGCCGAACGAGGCGCTCCGGTCCATCGCCGCGTTCCGGCTGGCGCTGCCGCGCACGATCCTGCGCTTCGCCGGCGGCCGCGAGATCACCCTCGGTGACCTGGGCGCCGAGAAGGGCATCCTCGGCGGGATCAACGCCGTCATCGTCGGCAACTACCTCACCACTCTGGGTCGGCCCGCTGAGACCGATCTCGACCTGCTCGGCGAGCTGAAGATGCCGATCAAGGCCCTGAACGAGACGCTGTGACGGTCGTGGCCGACAAGGAGCCGGTGTACAACGAGTTCACCGGCAAGCCGCTCGCCGAGGGGGCGCCCGTCTTCGCGGCGGCGCTCCTCGGCCTCGAGCCGCCGCGCTACTGCGCCTACTGTGCGCGCCGGATGATCGTGCAGGTCAGCCCCGACGGCTGGACCGCCCGCTGCTCCCGGCACGGCGAGCTGGACTCGAAGAGCCGCGAGCGCTGACGCCGGCCGCACAGGAACGGTCGATACGCTTACCCTGATGGCTATTCGAACCGCGCCCAGCGCGACCTCCCACGTCGTGGTGCCGATCGTGGTCGGTGCGGTCCTCGGGGCCGCCGCCGCCCTCGTCTGGGGAACGACGGTGCCGGGCGTGCGCGGGGTGGTGCTCTCGTCCGGGCAGACCGTGCTGCGCACGGACTACCTGGACAATTTCTTCGTCGCGACGGCCGCGTTCGCGGCGGTGTCGACGGTCGGCGGGCTGCTGACCGGTGCGGCGCTGTTCCGCGGCGCGCGCCGAACGCCGCGCGGTGTCGGGATCACGCTCGGTGCGGCGGTGATCGGCGTGGTGGTCGCCGTCCTCCTCGGCCAGGCGGTGGTGAACGCCCGGTTCACTGGACCGGTCGCCGCCGGCTCGGACTTCACCGCAGCCCCGTCGATCCGCCTCGACGGTGCCAATCTTCTCGCCCCGGCCGATCACTCCGGCGGCACGATCGCGGACCTCGCGTCGTGGGTGCTGGTCATGGTGTGGCCGGGCGTCGCAGCCCTGTGGTGCATGGTGATCGCTCTGTTCGGCCGGTTGGCGGACGACCGTCTAGCCGGTGTGCCCGCGGAGCAGGTCGGCGAAGTCGGTGACGGGGCCGAGGTCGGTGCCCTTCCCGGAGCGCCGTGGGGCGCCCAGGTCCGACGGTCCGCCGAAGCCGGCCACGGCACCGTCGGACGTGATCAGGGCGCCGGCGAGCTCACCCCCGGCCCGTGAGATCCGGGCCGCGAGCTCGGACGAGCCGAAGTCCTCGGTGGCGGCGAACACGCCGGTCGGGAGGGTCCGGGCGCGCAAGTAGCCGAACAGCGGCCGGAGCGCGTGGTCCAGCACCAACGAGTGTCGCGGCGTGCCGGCGGTGGCGGCGATGAGCACGGGCACCCCGGTCAGTGAATTCGGGTCGAGCGCGTCGAAGAACATCTTGAACAGCCCGCTGTAGCTGGCGGTGAACACCGGCGAGACGGCGATGACGCCGTCGGCCGCAGCGAGCGCATCCTGCGCCGCGGTCAGTGCGGGGGTGGGAACGCCCGTGGTCATCACCGTCGCGAGGTCGCGCGCGAGCTCCCGGACCTCGATGACGGTGACCTCCAGCGCCTCACCCCGGGCCGAGACCCCGGCCAGGACGGCATCCGCCAGCTGGTCCGCGAGCAGTCGGGTGGACGACGGCTCGGACACGCCGGCCGTGACGACGACGAGGGAACGCGACATCGTCAGGCCTCCTGTCCGGCGAGCAGGGCGGCGGACGGCACCACGTCGTGATGCGGCGAGTCGGGACCGGCCGCGACCAGCGACTCGTGCGTCGGCGGATTCGAGGGGACGTGGGCGGGGCGGCGCAGCTCGAACTCCTTGCGCAGCACGGGAACCACCTGGGTGCCGAGGATCTCGACCTGCTCGAGCGCCTGCTCGAGCGGCAGGCCGGCGTGGTCGACGAGGAACAGCTGGCGCTGGTAATCGCCCGCGTAGGCGGCGAAGCCGAGCGTCTTCTCGATCACCTGCTCGGGGGTGCCGACGGTGAGCGGGGTCATCTTCTCGAAGTCCTCCAACGACGGGCCGTGGCCGTAGACGGGCGCGTTGTCGAAGTAGGGGCGGAACCGGCGCTTGGCCTCGGCCTCGGTCCCGGCCATGAAGACCTGACCGCCGAGCCCGACGATCGCCTGGTCCGCGGAGCCGTGTCCGTAGTGCTCGAAGCGCTGCCGGTACAGGCGCACCATCTGCTCGGTGTGTTCCTTGTTCCAGAAGATGTTGTTGTGGAAGAAGCCGTCGCCGTAGAAGGCGGCCTGCTCGGCGATCTCGGGCGAGCGGATCGAGCCGTGCCACACGAACGGCGGCGTGCCGTCCAGCGGCGCCGGCGTCGAGGTGTAGCTCTGCAGGGGCGTGCGGAATTCGCCCTCCCAGTCGACGACGCTCTCGCGCCACAGGCGGCGCAGCAGGTGGTAGTTCTCGATGGCCAGCGGGATGCCCTGGCGGATGTCCTTGCCGAACCACGGGTAGACGGGGCCGGTGTTGCCGCGGCCGAGCGTGAGATCGACCCGCCCGTTCGCGAGGTGCTGCAGCATCGCGTAGTCCTCGGCGATCTTCACCGGGTCGTTGGTGGTGATCAGCGTGGTGGCCGTGGAGAGGCGCAGCTTCTCGGTGCGGGCGGCGATCCAGCCGAGCATCGTGGTGGGGGAACTGGGCACGAAGGGCGGGTTGTGGTGCTCGCCCGTCGCGAAGACGTCGAGGCCCACTTCCTCGGCCTTGATCGCGATCTTCGTCATCATCTCGATGCGGTCGTGCTCGCTGATGGTGGTGCCGGTGGTCGGGTCCGCGGTGACGTCGCCGACGCTGAAGATTCCGAACTGCATGTCGATCCTTCCCGTTCGGGCCTCCATCGGGCCCATCGAGAACTGTAACGGACCGTGGTCCGATTGTGTTCCCGAGGGTGATCAGCGCCGTTCGAGCACGTCGGCAGTGGTGAGGACGCGCACCTGCCGGTCCGGTTCGGTGAGCACCGTCAGGAATCCCGGCTCCGCCTTGAGGACGTAGCCGTGCACGGTCCCCGTCTTCGTCACGACGTCCTCGAGCGGCACCCACGGCGTCTCGACGAGGCCGGCGATCGCGAGCAGGCCGATCCCCGCGATCAGAGTGGCGCGCCGGAACACGAACTCCGTGAACCGGCGGAGCACGCCGTGCCGCCAGAACAGCCGCATCGCGACGACGAGGAGCCCGACGACCACGGCGCTGATCGGCACCCAGACGTACCGATAGGTCGCCGACAGGGCGACCGCGGCGGCGATCAGCAGCGCGAGCGTGAGGCTGGTGCCTACGACACCCGTGCGAGTGCCGCGGATCGGCCACACCAGTTTGAGCAGCGTGATCGGCAGCAGTAGGGCCACGAGAGCTCCCGTGAACGCCGCGTCCCCCATCAGAGTCCCGAAGAACATGGTCAGCGCGTCGTTGACGTCGGTCACCGCCATGATCGCCGTCGCGGTGTTCCAGTCCCAGTCCGCCACGGCCAGCAGTCGCAGCAGGAGGAACAGGACGGCCGCGCCGGCGCCGATGCTCAGGCCGCGTGCGACGTCGCCGGTCTCGTCGGCGGCGATCTCGGCGGACGACTCCTCCGACGGGCCCTCGGACGTGCTGGTCATGGCGCTCCCGGCTCGGGTGTCTGGGTCGTCAGGAATTCTCGCGCAGCGCGCCGTCCGGCGTCGAGCAGCCCCTCACGCGCCGCGGTGTCGAGATCGAAGTCGAGGCTCCCGACGGCGCCGGTGTCGATGTAGACGGTGCGGTTGGTGATCCCCTCGTCGGCGAGGCGGTACCGGTTCGAGTCCTGGTCCAGCGCGGTGCGCAGACACCCGACGGCGAGCTGCAGCGGACCGTCGAGTGGCGCGTCCGGTGCGTGCACGCTCGGACGCGCCGACAGCTTCATGCCCCACGTGGGCCAGCGCTCGACGCGTCCGTCGGACCTGTCGAACATCCGCACAGGGAAGGCGGAGAGGAGTGCGCCGTCGACCCAGGTCACCGCGCCCCGGTCGGTGTTCACCCGCACCGGCCGGAAGTAGAAGGGCACCGACATCGAGGCGCGCACGGCCGCGGCGACCGATTGTTCGTCGGCCCGTAGGCCGTACTGGTCGTAGTCCCAGGGCAGCCGGACCAGAACCCGCCGACTGACGTCCGAGACGTTCACGACCAGCGAGTAGCGCTGGTAATCCGCCAGGCCGCACCCCGGGTCGTCGACGATCCGCAGGTCCTCGAAGGTGCGCACGCCCGCATCGGCGAGGAGGGGCGTGAGCCAATCGAGGAGGTGGTCACCCGAATGCATCCCGTCGTGCAGGAGGACTGCCGCACCGTCGCCGAGCGGGCCGAACGCGCGCTGCGCGCGGGACTCGTCCGCGAACCTCCGGTAGTCGACTTCGTGCATCGCGTCCACGAGATCCTCGATCGGGCGGCCGGCGCGCTGGTACGCGGCGACGAGCGCTCCGACCACCGCACCGCAGCTGGTGCCACCGATCCGCGGGAACCGGTAGCCGGCGGCGGACAGCTCCGTGATGGCGCCGAGCAGCGCGATGCCGCGGATCCCGCCGCCTTCCAGGACCAGATCGACATTGCGCGGGTGACCCATGTGGCCACGGTAGCCCGCGTGACGGAGCGGCGGTGGTCGTCGTTTTTGTACCGCAAGTTCGGCTGCACCGTCGCCCCGTGGCGTCCTACCATCGGATCGTCCGGAACGACGGAGGCGCTGACCATGTCGACGATGACCGACCTGCAACTGCTGACCGAACTCGAGCCCGTGGTGGAGGACAACATCAATCGTCACCTCCGCGTGGCGAAGCCGTGGAGCCCGCACGACTACGTGCCGTTCGGAGACGGCCGGAACTTCGCCGCGCTCGGAGGGGAGGACTGGGAGCCGGGGCAGTCGCCGCTCTCCGAGGTCGCACGCGTCGCGATGATCACCAACCTCCTCACCGAGGACAACCTCCCGTCGTACCACCGCACGATCGCCGACAACTTCTCCCTCGACGGTGCCTGGGGCACCTGGGTGGGCCGCTGGACCGCGGAGGAGAACCGGCACAGCATCGCGATGCGCGACTACCTCCTGGTGACCCGCTCCGTCGACCCGGTCAAGCTCGAGCGTGACCGGATGACGCACCTGGAGCTCGGGGTGGAGGCCCCGGAGCAGTACGGAGGCGTCCTCGACCAGGTCGTGTACGTGACCATCCAGGAACTCGCGACGCGGGTCAGTCACCGTCAGACCGCCCGCGTGTGCGACGAGCCGGTCGCGGACGCGCTGCTCAAGCGCATCGCCACCGACGAGAACCTGCACATGGTCTTCTACCGGAACCTCACGGCCGCGGCGCTCGACATCGCGCCCGATCAGGTGCTGAAGTCCATCGTCAAGGTGACCACCAACTTCGTCATGCCCGGCGAGGGCAAGCCGGACTTCCGCCGCAACGGCGTGCTCATGGTCAAACACGGCATCTACGATCTGCGGCAGCACCTCGACGATGTGCTCAAACCCATCTTCACGATCTGGGGGCTGTTCGACCGGACCGATGTCTCGGCCGCGGGCGAGCAGTACCGCGACGAGCTGGGCCGCTACCTGGAGAAACTCGAGGCCGACGTGGTGCGGTTCGAGGAGAGTCGCGCCCGTGCCGTGGAGCGGGAACGGGCCCGGGCCGCCCGGAAGTCCGCCTGATCTCCGCGGGTCCGACGGTGCGCCGCACCCGGCAGGGTGCCGTCAGCCCGGCGGGCGCAGCGTCGCGAACTCGTCGGTGATGCGCAGGTAGGAATCGGTGAACCGGTACAGCGCGGGCGGGCGCCCGCGCGTGGCCTGCCCCGTCTCGCCGGTCGCCGTGATCACCGAGCGTCGCGAGAGGATGCGCAGCAGGTTCGTCGCGTCCACGGGGTAGCCGAGCACGGCGACGTACACATCGCGGAGCTGCGAGACCGGGAACGCGCGCGGCGCCAGTGCGAAGCCGATGTTCGAGTACGACAGGCGCGCCGCGAGGCGCGCGCGGGCGCGGTGCACCATCGCGGCGTGGTCGAAGGCCATCGTGGGGAGGGCCTCGACGGGGTGCCAGGTGGTGTCGTCGGGCAGTCGTGGGTCGGTGCCGGACCGGACGAGGCCGAGGAAGGTGGACGCCAGGGTGCGATCGGCGTCCTCGTTCGCGGGCACGCGATGGGGGTCGGAGAACTCGGCGAACTGCTCGAGGTGGGCGACCTCGGTGAGGTCGACCTTCTCCGCGAGCAGCCGGCGCGCGCTCGTGGGGAGGTCCTCGCGCGGATCGAGCAGGCCGCCGGGGAGCGACCAGGCGCCCTGGTCCGGGGCCATCGCGCGCTGCCACAGCAGGACCTCGAGGACGCCCGATGGTCCCGCCGGCCCCGACGAGGGAGTGACCCGGAACACAGCGGAGAGGACCTCGTGCGCGACCCGGTGCGGGGGAGCGGTGCTAGCATCGGCCATATATCGATCATAGGTCGATAAATAGTCCGACAGAAAGGGAGGCGCCGCGATGACCACAGCCACGTCCGCCGCCACCGCATTCAGCTCGCCCCTCTACGACCGGATCGTCGAGGGCGGTGGCATGTACACCGGCGTCGACGGCGACCGGGAGTGGGCCGCCGAGGTCAAGCGACTCGCGAAGCTCCGCGATGCCACGATCCTCGCGCACAACTACGAGCTGCCCGCCATTCAGGACGTCGCCGACTTCGTCGGGGACTCGCTCGCGCTCTCGCGCATCGCCGCCGACGTCTCGACCTCGACGATCGTCTTCTGCGGCGTCCACTTCATGGCGGAGACGGCGAAGATCCTCAGCCCGGAGAAGACGGTCCTCATCCCGGACCAGCGCGCCGGCTGCTCGCTCGCCGACTCGATCAAGGCCGTCGAACTGCAGGAGTGGAAGGACGAGCACCCGGGTGCCGTCGTCGTCTCCTACGTCAACACCACCGCCGAGGTGAAGGCGCTCACCGACATCTGCTGCACGTCGTCGAACGCGGTCGAGGTGGTGCAGTCGATCCCCGAGGACACCGAGATCCTGTTCCTGCCGGATCAGTTCCTCGGCGCGCACGTCAAGCGCGTCACGGGCCGGCAGAACATGCACATCTGGGCGGGCGAGTGCCATGTGCACGCGGGCATCAACGGCGACGAGCTCGCCGCGCAGGCCAAGGCCCACCCGGATGCCGACCTCTACGTGCACCCGGAGTGCGGTTGCGCCACCTCCGCGCTGTACCTGGCCGGCGAGGGCGCCGTCCCCGACGACCGGGTCAAGATCCTCTCGACCGGCGGCATGCTCGACGAGGCGCGCGCCACCGGCAAGAAGGAGGTCCTCGTGGCCACCGAGGTCGGCATGCTGCACCAACTGCGCATGGCGGCGCCCGGGGTGGACTTCCGCGCCGTCAACGACCGCGCGTCGTGCAAGTACATGAAGATGATCACGCCGGCCGCGCTTCTGCGGTGCCTGGTCGAGGGCAAGGACGAGGTGTTCGTGGACGCCGCGATGGCCGACGCCGGCCGCAAGGCCGTGACCCGCATGATCGGCATCGGGCAGCCCGGCGGCGGGGAATGACGACCGGGGCCGAGCGGCCCGAAGCTGCCGACCTGCTCGTCGTCGGCGCGGGCGTTGCGGGGCTCACCGCCGCGATCGCGGCGGCCGATGCGGGCCTGACGGTGACGGTGCTGTTCAAGCCCTCGGTGGGCGGCGCACCGTCGACCTCGACGGCGTACGCGCAGGGAGGCATCGCGGTCGTCGACGTGAACGACCCGGAGGACTCCGTCGAGCGGCACGTCGCGGACACCGTCGCGGCGGGCGGCCCGCTCGTGGACGTCGAAGCGGCCCGGTCGATCCTGGCCGACGGTCCGGCAGCGGTGGACCGGCTCATCTCCTGGGGTGCGCAGTTCGACCGCCGCCCCGATGGCACGCTCAAGCGAACCCGCGAGGGTGGGCACTGCCTGTCCCGCATCATCCATGCCGGGGGCGACGCCACCGGTGCGGAGGTCCAGCGCGCCCTGACCGCGGCCGCGAAGACCCGCACGACGCTGACCGCGCGGCCCGGCCAGGCGTACGCCCTGCTCGCGAACGGCGACCGGATCGTCGGCGTGCGCACGCCCGACGGTGACGTCTTCGGCCGGACGGTGCTCCTCGCCACGGGCGGCGCGGGGCACCTGTTCGCCAGCACGACGAATCCGCTCGGTGCGACGGGCGACGGCATCGCGCTCGCGGCCGCCGTCGGCGCGGACGTCCGCGAGCTGGAGTACGTCCAGTTCCATCCGACGATGCTGTACACGCCGGGCGCGCGCGGTCGGCGACCGCTGATCTCGGAGGCCGTCCGCGGCGAGGGCGCGCACCTGCAGGACGCGAACGGCGATGCGGTCATGGCCGGCGTGCATCCGATGGGCGACCTCGCGCCGCGCGACGTCGTGGCCCGCGCCGTCACCGACGCGATGGAACGCACCGGCGCGCCGTGCGTGTACCTCGACGCCACGATGATCCCCGATGTCGCGCAACGTTTCCCGACGGTGACGGAAGCCGTCCGGGCCGCAGGCCTGGACCCGCAGACGGACCTCGTCCCCGTCGTCCCCGGCGCGCACTACCTGTGCGGCGGCGTGGTCACCGATCTCCACGGCGCGACGACCGCGCCGGGCCTGTACGCGGCCGGCGAGGTCGCGCACACCGGCCTGCACGGCGCGAACCGCCTGGCCTCCAACAGCCTGCTCGAGGCACTGGTCATGGGCCTGCGGGTCGCGTCCGCGGCGCAGGTCGCCCCCGCGCTGCCCGACGGTGCCGTGCGCCCGATCTCGCCGTCGACCGCGCGCGCGGAGCGCCCCGAGCTCCAGGACGCCATGACGCGCTTCTGCGGGGTCCGGCGCACCGTCGACGGCCTGGAGGAGCTCGGCGCGCTGCTCGCCGACCCGGGGTTCGTCGTCGACGTGCCCGCGGCCACCCCGCGCGATCACGAGGACGGCGTGCTCGCCACCGTCGCACGACTGATGGCGGCGCAGGCGCTGGCCCGCCAGGAGACCACGACCGAGGCGCTGGAGGCGACCCGATGACGGAACTGACGCTCGAGCCCGACCGCGCCGAGGTGGTGCGGCTCATCCGCACGGCGCTCGACGAGGACCTCCGGTACGGCCCGGACGTGACCAGCGAGGCCACGGTGCCCGACGGTGCCACCACCCTCGCGAAGGTGATCAGCCGGGAGCACGGGGTGCTGGCCGGCGTGCCCGTCGCGGAATGGGTGCTCGACGAGGTGGTCGGCCCCGGCAACTACCGGGTGCCCGCGAAGATCGCCGACGGCACCGTCATCGCGCCCGGCGACGTCGCGATGGCGATCGAGGCACCGACCCGCGCCCTGCTCACCGCCGAGCGCACGATGCTCAACGTGCTGACGCATCTGTCGGGCATCGCGACGGCGACCGCGGCCTGGGTCGAGGAGGTCGACGGCACGGAGACGAAGATCCGCGACAGCCGCAAGACGCTGCCGGGCCTGCGCGCGCTGCAGAAGTACGCGGTCCGCGCCGGCGGGGGAGTCAACCACCGGATGGGGCTCGGCGACGCCGCACTCATCAAGGACAACCACGTGGTCGCGGCCGGTTCGGTGACGGCGGCGGTGGAGGCGGTGCGTCGTCGTGCACCGGGGGTGCCGCTCGAGGTCGAGGTCGACTCGCTCGAGCAGCTCGACGAGGCCTTCGCGCTCGGCGTCGATCTCGTTCTGCTGGACAACATGCCGCTGTGGATGACGCAGTCCGCGGTGCAGCGCCGGAACAAGACGGCCCCGCGGACCAAGCTCGAGTCGTCCGGTGGGCTGCACCTCGACGTGGCGCGGGACTACGCGCGCACCGGCGTCGACTACCTCGCCGTCGGTGCCCTCACGCACTCGGTGAGGGCTCTCGACCTGGGGCTGGACATGTAGCGAGGGTCACGAGGCGGGCGGTACTTCGGAGAGCGCACAATGGGACCCATGATCGTCAACGCATATGGGGCCGTGTCCGCCACCGAACCGCTGGAGCCGATGACCGTCGAGCGGCGCGATCCCGGCCCGCACGACGTCCAGATCGCCGTGCGCTACGCGGGCATCTGTCACAGCGACATCCACACCGTGCGCAGCGAGTGGGGGCCGGCGCGGTACCCCGTGGTGCCGGGACACGAGATCGCCGGTGAGGTCACCGCGGTCGGTTCCGAGGTCACGAAGTTCGCCGTCGGCGACCGCGTGGGCGTCGGCTGTTTCGTCGACTCCTGCCGCGAGTGCGCGGCGTGCCTGCGCGGCGAGGAGCAGTACTGCGAGCGCGGCATGGTCGGCACGTACAACGCCAAGGGCCGGGACGGGCAGCCCACGCAGGGCGGCTACTCGACGGGCATCGTCGTCGACGAGAACTACGTGCTGCGCGTCCCGGAGAGCATCGACTACGCCGCGGCGGCTCCGCTGCTCTGCGCGGGGATCACCTTGTTCAGCCCGCTGCGGCACTGGAAAGTGGGGCCGGGCACCAAGGTCGCGATCATCGGTCTGGGCGGCCTCGGGCACATGGGCGTCAAGCTCGCCGCCGCGATGGGCGCCGAGGTCACGGTGCTCAGCCAGTCGCTGAAGAAGATGGAGGACGGGCTCCGCCTCGGCGCCGCGCACTACTACGCGACGTCCGATCCGGACACCTTCAAGGTGCTGCGCAACACGTTCGACGTCATCATCAACACGGTGTCGGCGAACCTCGACATGCACCAGTACTTCGGCATGCTGGCTGTGGACGGCACCCTGGTCGAGGTCGGCCTGCCCGAGAACCCGGTCCCGGTCAACGTCTTCGACCTGACCCGCAACCGCCGCAGCTTCGCCGGTTCGATGATCGGCGGCATCGCGCAGACCCAGGAGATGCTCGATTTCTGCGCCGAGCACGGCATCGGCTCCGAGATCGAGCTGATCTCCGCGGATCAGATCAATGAGGCCTACGAGCGTGTGATCGCCTCGGACGTGCGGTACCGCTTCGTGATCGACACCGCGACGCTCGGTTAGCGCCGGCCGCGCGGGGCGCACGTGTCGTTCGGAAAGGCTATGCGCGCCACGCATACCCATTGTTTTCCCAGCTCAGGGACGTTTTTCGGAGGCGGGGATATGCATGAGGTGCATACCCCCGCTCAGTTCACATAGCGGCCGCGAAGCGCTCTACGCCACTGGTCGGAGGAGGGGTATGCGTTTCCCGCATACCCCTCCTCTTCGAAAGGCCATCTGACCTGTAATTTCGTGGGTATGCACCGTGTGCATGCCCTTTCGGCATGCACCTGCCCTCTCCGCTGCCAGCATGCGCGGTCCTGGGACGCGAAACCCCGTTGGGGAAGCACTGCATACGCGGTCTCGCTACAGCTGATTGATGCGGATCAGGTTGCCCGCCGGATCGCGGAAGGCGCAGTCCCGCACGCCGTAGTCCTGATCCATCGGCTCTTGCACCACGTCGGCCCCCGCACCGGCGACGCGCTCGAACAGGCCGTCCAGGTCGTCCGTCGAGAGCGTGATCGCCGTGTAGGCGCCTTTGGCGATGATGTCGAGCACGGTGGTCTTCTCGTCCTCGGTCAGGCCGGGGTCCATGGCCGGCGGGTGCAGGAGGATCGAGGTCTGCGGCTGCCCGACCGGTCCGACGGTGAGCCAGCGCATGTCCTGGTAGCCGACGTCCTTGCGGACCTCGAATCCGAGCGTATCGCGGTAGAAGCCGAGCGCGGCCTCCGCATCGGTGTGGGGCAGGTAGGCGAGCGAGATCGTGATGTCCATGCCCCACAGGCTATTGCGGCGCGGCGGGCGGCGCTTCTCGATTCCTGACCGGTCTCATCACCTGCCGCGCGAGGCAGGCGGGGATGCCCTCCGCGGCCGCGCTGTGGTCGCGCTTGTACACGCTCGGCGGCACGCCGACCAACTCGGTGAACCGGGTGCTGAAGGTGCCTAGCGATGAGCTGCCGACCTCGAAACACGCGTCGGTGACGGACATGTCGCCCCGGCGGAGCAGCATCATCGCCCGCTCGATCCGGCGGGTCATCAGGTACGAGTACGGCGATTCGCCGTAGACGCGGCGGAACTCGCGGCTGAGGTGCCCGGCGGACAGGTGCGCGCCCCGCGCGAGCTCCTCAACGTTCAGCGGCTGCGCGAACTCCCGGTCGATCCGGTCCCGTACGCGGCGCAGTACCGCGAGATCGCGGGCGCGCTGCGCGGGGTCAGGACTGCGGGCGCCACTTCTTGGCGTACTCATCGACGTACTCCTGACCCGTCAGCGCCTGGATCTCCTGCATCAGCCGGTCCGTCACGGACCGCTCGAGCGCGTGCCGCTCGTCCGGATCCGACGGGATGTCGTACTCGATCGGCTCGATCGGCTTGGCGATCTTCACCTGCACGCGCTCCGCGTGCCAGCTGAAGGGGCCGGGCGGGGAGACCTTGTCGGTGCCGACGACGCCGACGGGGATGATCGGCACGTTCGCTTCGAACGCGATCCGCACGAGGCCGGTGCGGCCGCGGTAGAGCCGGCCGTCGGGGGACCGCGTGCCCTCGGGGTACATCCCGACGAGGCGCCCCTCGGCGAGCAGCTTCTTCGCGGTGTTCAGCGCCGCCGTCGCCGCGTCGCCGCCGGTGCGGTCGATCGGCACCTGCCCGGTCTGCGTGTAGAAGAACTTCTGTAGCTTCCCGGAGATGCCGGGCGCGGTGAAGTAGTCGCTCTTGGCGAGGTAGGAGATGCGGCGCGGCACCACCAGGGGCACGAACAGCCAGTCCGCGATCGACAGGTGATTTCCGGCCAGCAGAGCCGGACCGTCGACGGGGATGTTCTCGAGCCCTTCGACGACGGGCCGGTTGATCACGCGGATCGTCGGTCCCACCGAGACGTGCTTGACCAGCCAGTACAGCAGTCCCTGGTCGCCGTGGTTGCTCTCAGCCATGGCCGACAACTTACCGGACAGTCAGGTGGTGCGCGGACCGTCGGTCCCGGCTGTGACGGGCGCCGCAGCGCCCGACGCCCTGGGCGGAAACGGGCTGGCGCGGGACCCATAGAATGGTGTCATGCCTGATCTGCAGCTGACCCGTCTCGACCTGCGTGGTCGCCGCCCGTCGCTCACCGAGTTGCGCGCGGCGCTTCCGCGCGGCGGCGTCGACGTCGACGCCGTGGTGCCGCAGGTCCGCCCGATCGTGGACGCGGTGGCCGAGCGCGGCGCCGACGCCGCCCTCGAGTTCGGTGAGACGTTCGACGGTGTCCGCCCGCCCACGGTCCGCGTTCCCGCGGCGGCGCTGGAGCGTTCGCTCGCGCAGCTGGATCCGGCGATCCGTGCGGCGTTGGAGACCGCGATCGAGCGGGTCCGGAAGGTGCACTCCGATCAGCGTCGCGTCGATACCGTGACCGAGGTGGTGCCCGGAGGCACCGTCACCGAGCGGTGGATCCCGGTCGACCGCGTCGGACTGTACGTACCCGGTGGCAACGCCGTGTACCCGTCGTCCGTCGTCATGAACGTCGTGCCGGCCCAGATCGCCGGCGTCGGCTCGCTCGTCGTGCTCTCGCCCGCGCAGAAGGACTTCGACGGTCTGCCGCACCCCACGATCCTCGCCGCCTGCGCGCTGCTCGGCGTCGACGAGGTGTGGGCCACCGGCGGCGCCCAGGGCATCGCGCTGGCCGCGCACGGCGGCACTGATCTCGACGGCGCCGAACTCGCCCCCGTCGACCTCATCACCGGTCCCGGCAACATCTACGTGACGGCCGCGAAGCGGCTCTGCCGCGGTCTCGTCGGCATCGACGCGGAGGCCGGGCCCACGGAGATCGCGATCCTCGCGGACAACACCGCCGATCCGGTGCACGTCGCGGCCGACCTGATCAGCCAGGCCGAGCACGACGTCATGGCCGCGTCCGTGCTGGTCACCACGTCGTCCGAGCTCGCCGACCGCGTCGACGAGGCGCTGTCCGCCCAACTCGAGGTCACGCGCCACCGCGAGCGCGTGGACACCGCACTGCGCGGCCCGCAGTCCGGCACCGTCCTCGTGGACGGCATCGACGAGGGCCTCGACGTGGTCAACGCCTACGCCGCGGAGCACCTCGAGATCCAGACCGCGGAGGCGCGCGCGGTCGCCGGCCGCGTCCGTGCCGCCGGCGCGATCTTCGTCGGCCCGCACTCGCCGGTGAGCCTCGGCGACTACGCCGCGGGCAGCAACCACGTCCTGCCCACCGCCGGTTGCGCCCGGCACAGCTCGGGGCTGTCGGTGCAGACCTTCCTGCGGGGAGTGCACGTCGTCGAGTACGACGAGGCCGCGCTCAAGGACATCGCGGGCACCGTCATCACCCTCGCGAACTCCGAGGACCTGCCGGCGCACGGCGAGGCCGTGCGGCTGCGCTTCGAGTCGCTGAAGGGTGGGAACGCGTGACCCCGCTTCCCGGTGAATCGGTGACGCTGGACCAGCTGCCGATCCGCGACACGCTGCGCGGCAAGGAGCCCTACGGGGCGCCGCAGCTGCCGGTGGCCGCCGCGATGAACACCAACGAGAACCCGCATGCGCCGAGTCCCGCGCTCGTCGCGGACATCGCGAAGGCCGTCGGCGAGGCCGCCGCCGCGATGAACCGGTATCCCGACCGCGACCTGGCCGCGCTGCGGAACCGGTTGGCGGAGTACGTGACCGAGCGGACGGGCACCGTCGTCGGTCCGCAGAACGTGTGGGCGGCGAACGGCTCCAACGAGATCCTGCAGCAGGTGCTGCAGGTGTTCGGCGGTCCCGGTCGTACGGCGATGGGATTCGTGCCCAGCTATTCGATGCACCCGATCATCTCGGACGGCACCGACACGCACTGGATCCCGGGAAAGCGGACCGCGGACTTCGCGCTCGACGTGGACTACGCCGTCGGTGCCATCGACGAGCTGCGGCCCGACGTGCTGTTCCTGACCAACCCCAACAACCCGACCGGGCACCTCATCGCCGAGGATGACCTGATCCGGATGATCGAGGCTGCGCCGGGCATCGTCATCGTCGACGAGGCCTACGGGGAGTTCAGCTCGGGGCCGTCCGCGGTGCGCCTGCTGGACCGCTTCGGCGGCAAGCTGATCGTCAGCCGCACGATGAGCAAGGCCTTCGCCTTCGCGGGCGGCCGGGTGGGTTACCTCGTTGCGGCGCCTGCGATCGTGGACGCCATCCAGCTGGTGCGCCTTCCGTATCACCTGTCCGTGTTCACGCAGGCCGCCGCGATCGCCGCGATCGATCATCGCGCGGAGACCCTCGCGTCCGTCGCGCACCTGTCCGCCGAACGCGACCGGATCGCGGCGCGGCTGCGGGCCCTGGGCTACCAGGTCATCGAATCGCACGCGAACTTCATCCTCTACGGCGGCTTCGCCGACGAGGCCGCCGCCTGGCGTACCTACCTCGATGGGGGAGTCCTGGTGCGCGACATGCACATCCCCGGGTTCCTCCGCGTGACGGTGGGCCTGGACCACGAGAACGACGCCTTCCTCGCGATCAGCGAGAAGCTGGCACCGAAGAACGACGGAGACCGCTCATGACCGATCGCATCGCCCGTATCGAGCGCACGACGCGCGAATCGTCCATCGTCGTCGAGCTGAACCTCGATGGCACCGGGAAGACCGAGATCTCCACGGGCGTGCCCTTCTTCGACCACATGCTCACGGCGTTCGGCCAGCACGGCAGCTTCGATCTGACCGTGCAGGCCAAGGGCGACATCGAGATCGACGCGCATCACACGGTGGAGGACACCTCCATCGTGCTCGGTCAGGCGTTCGCGGAGGCGCTCGGCGACAAGCGCGGCATCCGCCGGTTCGGCGACTGCTTCATCCCGATGGACGAGACGCTCGCGCACGCGTCGGTGGACGTCTCCGGCCGGCCCTACGCGGTGCACACGGGCGAGCCCGAGTACCTGGTCAGCTCGGTGATCGGCGGCTACCCGGGGGTCCCGTACTCGACGGTGATCAACCGCCACGTCTTCGAGTCGCTCGCCATGAACGCGCGCATCGCGCTGCACGTGCGGGTGCTCTACGGTCGCGACCCGCACCACATCACCGAGGCCGAGTTCAAGGCCGTGGCCCGCGCCCTCCGCGCGGCCGTCGAGCCCGACCCGCGGGTCACGGGCGTACCGTCGACCAAGGGAACGCTCTAACCCCACGTTCCCGGGGGCAGACGGTGCGCCGCCGGCCCCGGGACGCGTCGGCCTACTAGGCCTCGCCGCGCCGGATCAGGTTGCCGTGCGGGGTCTCGAAGTCGACCTTCTGTCCGCGCAGCCACGTGTCCTTCACGACGCCGGCGAGAGCCTTGCCGTCGTACGGCGAGATGGCGTTCTTGTGATGCAGGTGGTGGACGTCCACGACCTGCGCGGCCTCGGGCTCGAAGATCGCGAAGTCCGCGTCGAAGCCCAGGGCGATCCGGCCCTTGCGCGTCATGCCGGCCAGCTTGGCGGGGTTCGCGGACATCCACTCGAGCACCTGCTCGAGGCCGATACCGCGGCGCTTGGCCTCGGTCCAGATCAGGGACAGACCGAGCTGCAGCGAGGCGACGCCGCCCCACGCGACACCGAAGTCGCCGTTCTCGACGTCCTTGAGGTCGATCGTCGAGGGGGAGTGGTCGGAGACGATGCAGTCGATCGTGCCGTTCTGCAGTCCCTCCCACAGCAGCTCGCGGTTCGACGCCTCGCGGATCGGCGGGCAGCACTTGAACGCCGTCGCGCCGTTGGGGATCTCCTCCGCCAGCAGCGTGAGGTAGTGCGGGCAGGTCTCGACGGTGAGCTTGACCCCGTCGCGCCGCGCGCTCGCGATCATCGGCAGTGCGTCCGACGAGGACAGGTGCAGCACGTGCGCGCGGGCGCCGGTCCAACGGGCGCGCTCGATCACGTCGGCGATCGCCTTGTTCTCGGCCCCGCGCGGGCGGGAGGCGAGGAAGCCCGCGTACTCGGCTCCGGTGGGCTCGGGGGCGTGGTCGATCGAGCACGCGTCCTCCGCGTGCACGATCATCAGGGAGTCGAAGGTGGCCAGTTCGGCCATGTCCTCCTGCATCTCGTCCACCGTGAGCGCCGGGAACTCGTCGAC
This sequence comes from Tsukamurella pseudospumae, assembly GCF_001575205.1. Classification (GTDB taxonomy): domain Bacteria; phylum Actinomycetota; class Actinomycetes; order Mycobacteriales; family Mycobacteriaceae; genus Tsukamurella; species Tsukamurella pseudospumae. Next base: position 309,534 of record NZ_LSRE01000001.1, on the reverse strand, counting down.
GCCCGAGTGCAGCAGGAAGCACTTGAAGCCGAACACGCCGTCGTCGTGCAGGCCGCGCAGCTGGTCCTTGTTGCCCGGCACGGCACCGCCCCAGAAGCCCACGTCGATGTGGGCCTTGGGCCCGGCCACCTCGCGCTTGAGGCGCAGGGCCTCGCGGTCGACGGTGGGCGGGATCGAGTTGAGCGGCATGTCGACGAGGGTGGTGACGCCACCGGCGGCGGCTGCCTTGGTCGCGGACTCGAAGCCCTCCCAGTCGGTACGACCGGGCTCGTTCACGTGCACATGGGTGTCGACGAGTCCGGGGATCATCACCTGGTCGTCGCGCAGTTCGATGACCTCCCGGCCCGTGAGGCCGTTTCCGAGCGGCTCGATGGCGACGACGCGGCCGTCGCGGATCCCGACCTCGCGGGCGACCGTCCCGGCGGTGGTCACGATGCGGCGGCCGCGGACCACCAGGTCGTACTCGGCACTGTCCGTGCTCATGCAGGTTCTCCTTCGCTGGAAATTCCGTGTCGCGGAATTTCGTCTCGATCCTGGGGCCACACTAGGTGTGACCTGCGCCACTAGTCAAGATCCAAGTTTCCGCCGTGTGAGGATCTTATTCCGACATGCGACATCCCTCTTGACAGAGCCGCTGGTATAGGTCTTACTTATCGCTACCAGTGGAAGAACAGTTCCGCACAACGGAATGAATTCGAGCGGTCAGCCAGCAGGAACGAAGGCCCAGCATGACAGAAGAACTCACCCCCCGCGCAGGCGCGCCGGAGGCGAATCCGATCCGACTCGGGGACGCCGCGGTCACCGACCTCCCGGACGTGGACGCGCTGAACCGGCTCAGCGACGGCCTCTACAACCGGGATCTCGCTCCCACGAAACGTACCGGTCGTACCTGGGGTGGCTACAACATCTTCACCCTGTGGGCGAACGACGTGCACAGCCTCGGGAACTACGCCTTCGCGATCGGCCTGTTCGCGCTCGGCCTCGGAGGATGGCAGATCCTCCTCGCGCTCGGCCTCGGCGGCGTGTTCCTCTTCCTCCTGCTGAATCTGTCCGGGTTCATGGGCGAGAAGACGGGTGTGCCCTTCCCGGTCATGAGCCGCATCTCCTTCGGCATCCGCGGCGCGCAGATACCCGCGCTCATCCGCGGAGTCGTCGCGATCGCCTGGTTCGGCATCCAGACCTATCTCGCGTCGGTCGTCCTGCGCATCATGATCGTCGCCGTGATTCCGAGCGCCGACACGCTCGATCACAACCGCTTCCTCGGTCTCTCGACACTGGGGTGGATCGCATTCGTCGTGCTCTGGGTGATCCAGTTGGTGATCGTGAGCTACGGCATGGAGATGATCCGCAAATACGAGGCCTTCGCCGGCCCCGTAATCCTCATCACGATGGCGGCCCTGGCCATCTGGATGTTCGGCAAGGCGGGCTGGTCGATCGCGTGGACCACGCCCGAGTCGAAGACCGGCCTCGACATGTGGCTGCAGATCGTCGGTGGCGCGAGCCTGTGGGTCGCCATCTACGGCACCTTCGTCCTCAACTTCTGCGACTTCACCCGTAATGCGAAGTCCAAGAAGTCCATCGTGCGCGGCAACTTCTTCGGCATCCCCCTCAACATGCTGCTCTTCGGTGGCATCGTGATCACCCTCGCCGGGGCGCAGTTCAAGATCAACGGCCAGGTCATCGAGTCGCCGGCGGACATCGTCAAGACCGTCCCGAACACGCTGCTGCTGGTCCTCGCGTGCCTGGCGCTGCTCGTGCTGACCGTCGCGGTCAATCTCATGGCGAACTTCGTCGCGCCGATCTACGCGCTCAACAACCTCTTCCCGAAGCAGCTGAACTTCCGGCGCGCCGGCCTCATCTCCGGAGTCATCGGCATCGTCATCCTGCCGTGGAACCTCTACGACTCGCCCGCGGTGATCACCTACTTCCTGGGCGGCCTCGGCGCTCTTCTGGGCCCGCTCTTCGGCATCGTCATGGCCGACTACTGGCTGATCCGCAAGTCCAAGGTTAACGTGCCGGACCTGTACTGCGACCTGCCCGACGCGCCGTACTACTACCGCGGCGGCGTCAACCCGCGCGCCGTGATCGCCCTGATCCCCACCGCCGGTGCGGCGCTCCTCATGGCATTCGTTCCCGCGTTCCACGTCGTCTCGAACTACTCGTGGTTCATCGGAGCCGCGCTCGGCGCGATCGTCTACCTGCTCGTGGCCGACCGCGAGGGCCCGTTCGTCGACGTCTCCGGCGAGCCGATCGCCGTTCCCAGCAAGCACTAGGAGCACCCGCCATGCGCATTCTCGTCGCCAACGTCAACACCACCGAGTCCATGACCGCGGCCATCGCGGAATCCGCCCGGTCCGCCGCGTCCCCGGGGACCGAGATCATCGGCATCACACCGCGATTCGGCGCGGACTCCTGCGAAGGGAACTTCGAGTCCTACCTCGCGGCGATCGCCGTCATGGATGCGATCACCCGGTACGAGGGCCCGTACGACGCCGTCATTCAGGCGGGCTACGGCGAGCACGGCCGCGAGGGCCTGCAGGAGCTGCTCGAGGTTCCGGTCGTCGACATCACCGAGGCCGCGGCGTCGACCGCGATGTACCTGGGGCACAAGTACTCCGTGGTCACCACCCTCGACCGCACCGTCCCGCTCATCGAGGACCGGCTCAAGCTGGCCGGTCTCGACGCACGGTGCGCCTCGGTCCGGGCCTCGGGTCTCGGCGTGCTCGAACTCGAGTCCGAGCCCGAGCGCGCCGTCGAGGCGATCGTCTCCCAGGCCCGCGAGGCGGTCGAGCGCGACCACGCCGAGGTCATCTGCCTCGGCTGCGGAGGCATGGCCGAGCTCGAGGAGAAGGTGTCGGCCGCAACGGGAGTCCCCATCGTCGACGGTGTCCGCTCGGCCGTCACGATCGCGGAGGGGTTGGTCCGCATGGGACTGCGCACCTCGAAGGTCCGGACGTACGCCACCCCGCGACCGAAGGTCGTGACCGGCTGGCCGATTCAGAGTTGACACAGACCCCATGCCCGACACGAAGGGAACGACCATGAGCACGACTGCTGCGCCGACCAAGAAGCCCTGGTACAGATCGTTGTTCGTGCAGGTGCTCATCGGCATCGCCGCGGGCATCAGCACCGGCATCTTCTTCCCGGACTTCTCCCACCACCTGGCTCCGCTGGGCCAGGGCTTCATCAAGCTCATCAAGATGCTCGTCTCGCCGCTGATCTTCCTCGTCGTGGTGACGGGTATCGCGAAGGTCGGCAGCATGGCGGCCCTCGGCAAGATCGGCGCGAAGGCGCTGCTCTGGTTCACGGTGTGCACGACCTTCGCGCTCGCGTTGGGCCTGCTCGTAGGCAACGTGGTGCGGCCCGGTGCCGGACTGCACATCGACCCGGCGACGCTCGATGCGAGCGCCATCGATGCGCAGACGCACGGTGAGAAGCTGCCCGGCGGCGTCGACTTCGTCATGAACATCATTCCGACGTCGGTCGTCGACGCGTTCGCGAAGAACAACCTGCTGCAGGTGCTCCTGTTCGCAGTACTCTTCGGTGTCGCCCTGGCCGCGATCAGCGAGAAGGTGCAGCCGATCCTGCTCGAGGTGATCGATCAGGCGATGCACGTGATCTTCCGCATCGTCAGCTACATCATGTACCTGGCCCCGATCGGCGCCTTCGGCGCGATGGCGTTCACAGTGGGCAACTACGGCGCGAGTTCGCTGGCGTCGTTCGGCATGCTGGTCGTGGCCTGCTACGGCGCGGCGATCGTGTTCATCCTCATCCTCTCCGTCGCGGTGCGGCTCATCACCGGCGTGAGTACGTGGAAGTTCCTCAAGTACTGCCGCGAGGAGTTCATGCTCGCGCTCGGCACCGGCTCGTCCGAGGCCGTGATGCCGTCTGTGATCAAGAAGCTCGACGCCGCCGGCTGCGACCGCTCGGTCGTCGGCCTGGTGATCCCGACCGGCTACTCGTTCAACCTCGACGGCGCCGCGATCTACCTGTCGCTGTCGATGATGTTCCTCGCCCAGGCCGTCGGCGCGGATCTCAGTGTGGGGCAGCAGATCGCGATCATGGGAATCCTGATCCTCAGCTCCAAGGGGATGGCCGGCGTTCCGGGTTCGGCGTTCGTCGCGTTGTCGGCGACCGCCGCAGCCGTCGGAGCATTCCCGGTCGCGGCGGTGGCGCTGCTGCTCGGTGCGGACCGTCTGATGGATTCCATGCGCGTCGCGACGAACCTCCTGGGGAACTGTCTCGCGACCTTCGTGATCGCGCGCTGGGAGGGCCTCCTCGACACCGAGAAGATGAAGGCGGTCCTCGAGGGCACGCTGGTCGTCGACGATCCCGATGACGTCCGTGCACACCCCGGTCACGGCACCGCGGCGTTCCCGCCGCGCGCCGACGCGGTGACCGTCGCCGATGGCGTCACCGATCCCGAAGGAGCGAAGAATGTCTGAGTCCACCGCCGCGCACGCAGAGGGTGCAACGGTCGCCATCCTCGGCAGCTGGGGCTACTACGGACTGTTGGACGACGCGCGCTCCTACCCGGTCGACACGCCGTACGGTCGCCCGTCGGACGACGTCGTCATCGGCACCGCACACGGTCGACGCGTGGCGTATCTGACGCGGTCCGGGCGCGAGCGGAACATCCCGCCGCACCGGATCAACCACCGCGCCAACATCTGGGCGCTGCACCACCTCGGGGTACGGCACATCTTCGGCGCCACCCCCGCGGGGGCGTTCGATCCGTCGATCGGCGTGGGCACCGTCGTGGTTCCCGATCAGCTCGTCGACCGGACCGGCGTCACCGACGACACCTTCCACGACGACGAGGACGTCCGCGTGTCCTTCGCGGAGCCCTTCGCCGCGGACACGCGCGAGGCGGCGATCTCGGCGCTGCGCGAGCAACGCTGGGTGGTGGCCGACGGCGGCGTGGTCGTCGCGATCCGCGGCCCGCGGTTCTCGACGACCGCGGAGTCCCGGTGGTACGCCGCGCAGGGCTGGGACGTGGTCTCGACGACGCCCTATCCGGAGTCGGTCCTCGCCCGCGAGCTCGGCATGGGCTACGCCTGCGTCGCGTTGGTGACGGACCACGACGTCATCGCCGAGACGCCGTGGCCGGTCAGCCAGGAGCAGGTGGAGCGGACCCTCGACGCGAACACGATGCGCCTGCGAGAGGCCCTCGTCCGGGCGGCGGCCGCGCTGTCCTGACCGGTTTCCGCGTACGACGGTGCCGCCTCCCGGAGTCCCGGGAGGCGGCACCGTCGTACTGGCGTGCGTTACAGGGCGATCTGGCGGTTGACGTCCTTGTAGAGGAGGTAGCGGAAGTTCGACGGTCCGCCGGCGTAGCAGGCCTGGGGGCAGAAGGCGCGCAGCGACATGTAGTCGCCCTCCTGCACCTCCACCCAGTCACCGTTGAGGCGGTAGACCGCCTTGCCCTCGAGGACGAAGAGGCCGTGCTCCATGACGTGCGTCTCAGCGAACGGGATCGACGCGCCGGGCTCGAAGGTCACGATGTTGCAGTGCATGTCGTACGCGAGGTCCTGCGGGTCGAGGATCCGCGTCGTGCGCCACTTGTTGTCGGTGCCGGGCATCGCGGAGGGCTCGATGTCGCGCTCGTTGCCGACGGCGACCTTCGGGGTGTGGCCGGCGAGCGGCTCGTACCGCTTGCGGATCCACTGGAAGACGGCGGCACCGTCGGCCTTGTTGGCGACGGACCAGGCCGTTCCGGCAGGGATGTACGCGTAGCCGCCGGAGGTGAGCGCGTGGGCGCTGCCGTCGATGGTCACGTCGAGCTCGCCCTGCGTGAGCAGGAGGAAGCTCTCGACCTCGGGCTGGGGCTCCGGAGCGTCGGAGCCGCCGCCGGGGGAGACCTCGACGATGGACTGCGCGAACGTGGTGGAACCGCCGGCGACAGGGCGGTTGAGGACCCACGCGCGGGTGTTCGTCCAGCCCGGGAACACCGAGGTGACGATGTCGCGCATGACGCCGCGGGGGATCACCGTGTACGCCTCGGTCACGATGGCGCGGTCGGTGAGCAGATCGGTCTGCGGCGGGTGCCCGCCCTGCGGCGAGTAGTAGAAGGGCTCGGTGGCGCTCATCGGTTCTCCTGGTTCTGGATGGGACGGTTCAGGGCGAGGTCGCGCACGGTGTCGACCGTGACCTCTGCGGCGGAGGCGACCTCGGCGGCGGTGACCGCCCCGCAGGTCACGCCGCGATGGATGAAGGACGCCAGCGCGCGGGCCGTCGCGGGCTCGTCGAGGATGGCGGAATCGATCTTGTGCACGTAGTTGCGCAGTCGGGTCGCGGCGGCGTCGAAGCCCTCGCGGTAGAACGCATAGGTAGCGAGGTAGCGGGTGACGAGCTGCGCGGGATGCAGGTCCCAGCCCTGGTAGATCCCGCGCTCGAGGTGGCGCCGGACCAGGCGCGCGTGCAGGCGCCAGGCGTCCGCGACGTGGGCGGGGTCGCCGATCGGGAGGATGTTCGTCGACCCGTCGGACAAGTGGACCCCGGTGCCCGCGACGGCGAGCTGCATGACGTTCTTCGCGTGGTCCGCTGCGGGGTGCTCCATCGACTGGTACTGCGCGGCGATGCCGAGCGAGGCCGAGTAGTCGTAGGTGCCGTAGTGCAGCGAGCTGACGCGGCCCTGTCCGGCGTGGATGAGCCGGGCCACCGGGGCCGTGCCGTCCGCGCCGAGGATGACCTGCGGCGTCTCGACCTGCACCTCGAAGCGCAGGCGGCCGTCGGGCAGGCCGAGGGACTGCTCCAGCCGGCCCGCGACGTCCACCATCGCCTCGACCTGGCCGACGGTGGTGACCTTCGGCAGCGTCAGGGTCAACCCCTCGGGGAGCGGGCCGGCCTCGACGAGCGCACCGAGGAACAGGTCCAGCGTGCGAAGGCCGCGCGCCCGGGTGGGCGCCTCGAAGCATTTGAACCGGATCCCGATGAACGGCGGGGCGACGCCGTCGGCGACCGACTTCGACACGGCCGCAGCGGCGGTGAGGACGTCCGCGTCCTCGGCCTCGTCGCCGCGATCGCCGTAGCCGTCCTCGAAGTCCAGGCGCAGGTCCTCGATCGGCTCCGTGCTGAGCTTGTGCCGGACCAGGTCGGCGAGCGCGGGATCGCCGGCCAGGCCCACGATCTCCGCCACCGCCGCGACGCCACCGGCCTCCTCGGCCGCGGCGATCGCGGCGACGCCCCACGTGCAGGCGGTGTCGGGGGCGAACCGGTCCGCCGGGATGTACGCGGTCTGGACCGGCTGCCGGCGGCCGTCGTCGCCCGGGTAGCCGTGCGCCAACAGCGCATCGGTCTCCGCCAGCCGCCCCTCGATCGCGGCCAGAGCGTCGTCGGTGAGCGATCGAGTGGGCATGGGACCTCCGGTCAGTAAATGGAAAATTAATTCCGTATGGTGGAGAATACGCCGATCCGTGTGGTCACACAAGGGTTTCGGAGGTTCCGCCGCGCACGTCGCGCGGGCCCGTTGCGCTCGCGCGGTGGACGGTGCGCTATCCGGCCGGGATCGCGGCCGGGATCACCGGTGCCTCGCCGCCGATCCACACGCGCGCGACGTCCGCGGCGGTGCCGAGCGAGAAGATCTTCGCGAGTGCGTTGTCCGCCGTCGCGGCCTGTCGCAGGCAGACGTCGAGCGGTTGTCCCGCTGCGGGACGGACGAGGATCGCATCGAACTGCCTCCCCACCGACAGGTCGCCGACGTCGTCGAGGCCGAGGGCCTGCGCGCCCGCACGCGTCGCGAGGTGCAGGAGGTGCGCAGCCGTGAGGGGGACACCGTCGCCCATGAGCAACTGCTGCATGAAGTACGCCTGCAGCCCCTCCTTGAACAGCGAGAACCCGCTCCCGGCACCGACATCGGTGCCCAGAGCCACCCGGACGCCGTGGTCGAGGTGGCGGCGCAGCGGGAAGGATCCGCTCGCGAGCGCCGAATTGGAAGTGGGGCAGTGCGCGACCGACGCCCCGGCGCCCGCCAGGAGAGTGAGTTCCGCGTCCGTCGGATGGGCGTTGTGGGCGAGGACGGAACGTTCGGTGATGAGCCCGTGCCGGTGGTACGTGTCGAGGTAGTGCGCCGATCCGGGGAAGAGCCCGGCGACGGCGGCGATCTCCGCGGGGTTCTCGTTCATGTGGGAGGTGAACCACAGCCCGGGCACGTCCTCCATGAGGGCGGCGCCGCTCGCCAGCATGTCCGGCGTCGTCGAGTACGAGAACCGCGGCGTCACCGCGTATCGGAGCCGGCCTCGGCCGTGCCATCTGTCGGCGAGGTCGCGGCCCTCCTTGTAGGACCGTTCCGGGGTGCTCAGCAGGGGCTCGGGCAGATTGTGGTCGCTCGTGACGAGCCCCGCGGTCATCCGGACGCCCACCTGTTCGGCCTCTGCGAAGAGCGCGTCGACGGCGTCGTGGAAGTGGGAGCCGAAGACGAGCGCCGTGGTGGTGCCGGCCGAGGCCAGCCCGGTGAGGAACTCCCTGGCCACCGTGCGGGCGTACCCGGGGTCCTCGAGGCGGCACTCCTCGGGGAGTGCGCACTGGTCCAGCCAGTCCAGGAGGGGCATGCCGAGCCCGCCGATCGCGCGGATCTGCGGGTAGTGGACGTGGGTGTCGACCATGCCGGGCAGGAGCACGCCGTCCCGGAGGTCGGCGACCTCCGCCGCGGGGTGGCGTTCGGCGACACCCCGGAAGCCTCCGCGATCGACGATCACGCCGGCCTCGACGGCGATGCCCGCGTCGTCGTCCGCACGGAGGGCTCCACCTGTGAACGGATCGTCGGGGGTGTCGAGGACGCGGCTGCGGTAGATGATCATGAGTGTTCTCCTGGAACGGATATCGGGAACCTGGCGAGGAGGTCGGCCGCCACGCTGACCGCGATGGTCGCGGGGTGCTTGCCGACGAGTGTGCTCAGCCCGATGGGGGATTGGATGGTGTCGATGGCCTCGGCGTCGTGGCCGGCTTCGGCCAGCAGGGTCCGGAATCGACTCCACTTCGCGGAGGAGCCGATGAGTCCGATGCTGCCCAGTCCGGGTGTGCGGAGGGCCTGGTCGCAGAGGTTGAAATCCTCGGCGTGGTCGTGGGTCATGATGAGGACGTGGGTGCCGACCGGCACTTCCTCCAGCACCGATTCCGGGAGCATCGAGTGCCGGAGGTGCACGGTGGCCTCGCCCGGCTCGATCTGTGCCGCCGCCGTGAGCTGTTCGGGGCGGGAGTCGGTGAGGTGGAGCTCGATGTCCTGCCGGGACAGGATCCGCGCGAGTTCCAGTCCCACGTGGCCGATTCCGAAGATCGCCACCGCCGGCACCACCGGCAACGGTTCGAGCATGATGACCACCTCGCCTCCGCAGCACTGTCGCCCGTGTTCGGTCCGGGCCTTGTCGTTGAGCCGGAGCGTCAGGGTCTCCGGCACCGTGACCCCGCCACGGATCATGGTCCGGGCGCGATCGATCGCGGTCAGTTCGAGATTGCCGCCGCCGATCGTGCCGAACTCGCCGTCCGCAGAGGCGATCATCTTCGCGCCGGCCTCCCGCGGGGCGTGGCCGCGGACGCCGATCTGGGTGATCAGCACAGCGGGTCGCCGGTCGCGGCGGAGGCGGGCGGCGTCGCCCAGCCAGGTCATGTCGACCTCAGCCGAGCGCCGCGGGGGCCGGGGCACGCGCGGCGACCGCGTTCGGGACCGCATCCCGACGGTGACCGTTCCGCTCCGGTCCGGCGGTGCGCGCGTTCTCGACCGCCCAGTACACGGCCTCCGGTGTGGCGGGCGAGGCGAGTTCGACGCTCGTTCCCGGAGGGCCGAACGCGGCCGCCGCCTGACGGAGCGCCTCCCGGACGGAGAAGGCCAGCATGAGCGGCGGCTCGCCGACGGCCTTCGAGCCGTAGACCGCACCGTCCTCGTGGGCCTTGTCCAGTAGCGCGACCCGGAAATCAGGCGGCATCTCGGAGAAGCTCGGCAGCTTGTAGGTACTGGCGGACTGCGTGAGCAGCCGTCCGCGGGTGGGCCGGTCGCTCTCGTCCCACCGGAGGTCCTCCAGTGTCAGCCAGCCCGCGCCCTGCACGAACCCGCCCTCGATCTGGCCGAGGTCGATGAGCGGGGACAGGGAATCGCCGACGTCGTGGACGATGTCCACGCGGCGGAGCCGGTACGCGCCGGTGAAGCCGTCGACCTCGACCTCGCTCGCTGCCACACCGTAGGCGAAGTACTTGAAGGGCTCACCCTGCATGGCCTTCGCGTCCCAGTGCAGGCCCTCGGTGCGGTAGTAGCCGGAGGCCGAGAGCTGTACCCGCTGGAAGTACGCGGCGTGCACGACCTCCTCCCAGGTGAGCTTCGCCGAGGACGCGCCCAGCCCGCTGATCACGCCGTCGTGGAAGCGCACGTCGGACGGATTCGTGCCGAGGAGTCCGGCGGACACCGTCGCGAGCCGGTCGCGGATCTGCTCGCAGGCGTTCTTGACCGCACCGCCGTTGAGGTCGGCGCCGGAGCTGGCCGCGGTCGCCGAGGTGTTGGGCACCTTGTCGGTGCGCGTCGGGGCGAGCCGGACCCGCGACAGCGGTACGCCGAGCGTGGTGGCGGCGACCTGGAGCATCTTCGTGTGCAGCCCCTGGCCCATCTCGGTCCCGCCGTGATTGATCAGGACGGAGCCGTCCTTGTAGACGAGGACGAGCGCGCCGGCCTGATTGAACGCGGTGAGGTTGAACGAGATGCCGAACTTGACCGGCGTGAGGGCGAGCGCGCGTTTGGTGTGCGGGTGCGCCGCGTTGAACGCGTCGATCTCGGCCTCGCGCGCCTCGACATCGCCGGATGCGATGACCTGTTCCCACGCGGTCCGGACTCGGTCGGCGTGCCGGACCGGCTGGCCGTAGGGGGTGCTCTGGCCGTCGCCGTAGAAGTTGCGGCGCCGCAGTTCCCGTGCGGACAGGCCCAGCCGGGGCGCGCAGGCACCGAGGATGTCCTCGATGACCAGCATGCCCTGCGGTCCGCCGAACCCGCGGAACGCCGTCTGTGAGGTCTTGTGGCACTGGGCGATCCGTCCGTGCACCGCGATGTTCGGGATCCAGTACGCGTTGTCGATGTGGCACAGCGCCCGGGCGAGGACGGGCTCGGAGAGGTCGAGGCTCCAGCCGCCGTCGGCGGTGAGCGTCGACTCCAGGGCGGTGATCTGGCCGTCGTCGTCGAAGCCCACCCGCCACGTGGCGTGGAAGCCGTGCCGCTTGCCGGACATCGTCATGTCCTGGGTGCGGTCGAGCCGCAACCGGACCGGGCGCCCGGTCAGGGTCGCCCCGAGGGCGGCGATCGCGGCGAAGCCGTGTGGCTGCATCTCCTTGCCGCCGAACGCCCCTCCCATCCGGAGACATTGCACCGTGACGGCGTTGCTCGGCAGCCCGAGGACGTGCGCGACGATGTCCTGCGTCTCGGACGGGTGCTGCGTACTGGACTGCACGAAGATCTGGCCGGCCTCGTCGACCTGTGCGAGCGAGGCATGGGTCTCGAGGTAGAAGTGCTCCTGCCCGGCGAACTCGAACTCGCCGGAGAAGGTGCGCGCGGCGTGCGCGAACCCGGCCTCCGGATCGCCGCGGCGCACCGTCGGCCGGGCGCCGTGGAAGCTCTCCGCGGCGATCGCATCGCCGATGGTGATCAGCGACGGGAGCGGCTCGAGTTCGAGCTCGACGGCAGCGGCGCCGAGGCGCGCGGCCTCCAGCGTCTCGCCGAGCACCCAGCAGACGGCGTGTCCGTAGAACATCACCTCGTCCTCTGGGAACAACGGCTCGTCGTGTTTGATGCCGGCATCGTTGACCCCGGGGACGTCGGCCGCGGTCAGCACGCGGACGACGCCGGGAACACGCAGGGCCGGCTCGGTGTTCAGTGCGACGATCCGGGCGTGGGCGCAATCGGACTGGACCGGGTGGGCGTGCAGCACGTCGCGGGTGCGCCCGACGAGGTCGTCGGTGTACAGGGCGGCGCCCGTCACGTGCAGGACGGCGCTCTCGTGCGGCACGTCCTGGCCGACGACGGCGTTCGCGGGGCGCTCGGACAGGTGGCTCATGACAGCTCTCCCCGGGCGACGGTGCCGGTCGACACGGTGGACTCGGCGTGGAGCTTCTCGAGGGAGCGGCCGAGCATCGCGGCGCGGTACCGCCCGGATGCGCGGTGGTCGTCCATCGGGGTGCCCTCCGCGCGGAGGATCTCGGCGGCGGCGAGCACCGTGTCGTGCGACCACGGGCGTCCGATCAGTGCCTGTTCGGTAGCAGTGGCGCGTAGTGGGGTGGCAGCGACACCGCCGAGGCCGATCGCGGCTCGGGTGATCGTGCCGTCGTCGATCGTCAGCGCGAACGCGACGGCGACGCTGGAGATGTCGTCGAAGCGGCGTTTGGCGATCTTGTGGAACGCCGTGACCGGACTGAGCGGCACCGGAATCCGCACCGCCTTGATCAGTTCGTCGGGGCGGCGCACCGTCTGCCGGTAGCCGGTGAAGTACTCCGACAGCGGGACCGAGCGCTCCCCGGACCGCGACGCGAGGATCAGCTGCGCCTCGAGGGCGAGCAACGCCGGTGGAGTGTCGCCGATGGGCGAACCGGTGCCGAGGTTGCCGCCGAGCGTGGCGGCGTTGCGGATGAGCCGCGACGCGAACTGCGGGAAGACCTTCGCCAGGAGTGGGATCCGGCCGTCCAGCCGTCGTTCGATCTCCGAGAGCGTGAGTGCGGCGCCGATCTCGACGGCGTCGGCGTAGACGTTCAGCTCGCGCAGTTCGGGAAGGCGGTCGATCGCCACGACGAGTGGTTCTCGGCGACCTTTGAGGTTCACGTCGACGCCGAAATCGGTGGAACCCGCCACCAGCACCGGGGATTCGTCCGCGGCCAGCAGGTCGAGCACATCGTCGAAGGAGGCGGGACGGAGGAATCGCCCGTGCGCGCTGTGGATCTCGGTCGGTTGCGGCTCCGGTGCGGGTTCGGCCCGCCGAGCGGCCAGTGGGTCGTCGTCGGCGGGTTCTGCGGGAAGTCCGTACGCCGCATCGCGGATCGGGCGGTATCCCGTGCAGCGGCAGAGGTTTCCGGACAGGGCGTGCAGGTCGAAGCCGTTGGGGCCGTGTTCCTCGTCGTGCGCGGGGCAGTCGTTGGATCCCTGCGGTGCGGAGGAGCTTTCGCAGGCGCGATCCGGCCGGTAGTACTCCGCCGCCATGCTGCAGATGAATCCCGGTGTGCAGTAGCCGCATTGCGATCCGCCGCGCAGTGCCATGGCCTGCTGGACGGGGTGCAACAGGTCGGGGGATCCGAGCCCCTCAGAGGTGATGATCTCCTGGTCGGCCAGTGCCGCAGCGGGGGTCAGGCAGGCGTTGATGGCCGTCCACCTGGTCCTATCCCCGGGTTCGTCGGGGTCGCCGGGACGGGCGACGAGGATGGAACACGCTCCGCACTCGCCCTCCGCGCAGCCCTCCTTGGCGCCGGTCAGGCCCTGGTCACGGAGCCAATCGAGTGTGCTCGTGTGGGCGGGTCCCGTGAAGGCGTGGGGTTCGCCGTTGACTGTCACACGACATCCGGTCAGCGTTTCGATCACCGCTGCATCCCTACTGAACCCGGGGACGGGTTCCGTCAGGCATGGTTCGTGTAGCTGAGCTGGACCGCTGGTTTTCCATGCGAACAGGGTCCAGAGCTTGATCATAGGTGACGCGAGTCACAGTGGGAAGAGTGTTTCGGAATTTTGTTTCCGCATCCCGGACTCGGTCGACCTACGGCGTGGCGACGTCGGTGCATATGTGCACGTCAGCCGCCTATCAGGGCCGTGATGGGTCCGCGGACGAAGTACAGGATGAACCCGACCGAGACGGCCCACAGGAGCCAATGCGCCTTCTGGCCGCGGCCGCTGAGCACGCTGAGCAGGGCCCAGGTGATGAAGCCGACGCCGATGCCGTTCGCGATCGAGTAGGTCAGCGGCATGGTCACGATCGTCAGGAACGCCGGCAGGGCTACCGAGAAGTGTGTGAAGTCGATCTCGCGGATCTGGGCGACCATCATCGAGCCGACGACGACGAGTGCCGCCGCGCCGACTTCCATCGGGATCACCCCGATGACCGGCGCGAAGAACATCGAGGCCAGGAACAACGCGCCGGTCACGCAGGCCGCGAGGCCGGTGCGTGCGCCCTCCGCGATGCCCGCGGCGGAATCGACGAAGACGGTGTTCGACGAGCCGGACGACGCGCCGCCGGCGACCGCGCCGAGGCCCTCGACGACGAAGGCGGATCGGATGCGGGGGAAGGTCCCGTCGGGCTGCCCGAGCCCCGCCTGCCGTGCGAGGCCGGTCATCGAGCCCATGGCGTCGAAGAAGTTGGTGAACACCAGGGTGAAGACCAGCATGGTCGCCGAGAGGGCGCCGATCCGCTCGAAGGCTCCGACCAGGTCGAACTGGCCGATCAGACCGAAATCGGGGAGGGCGACGACATGGCTCGGGAGCTCCGGTGCGCTCAGATTCCAGCCCTTGGGGTCGGGGTGATGAGGGTCGCCGACGGTGCCGAGCTTCGCGAAGTGCTGCACCACGATCGCGACCAACGTCGCGACGATCATGCCGATGAGGATCGCTCCGGGGATCCGCCGAGCGACCAGGACCGCGATGAGCAGCAGCGCGAAGATGAAGACCGCGGTCGGCAGAGCGTCGATCGATCCGTCGTGGCCGAGCTGCACCGGCGGGCCGGCGGGCGTCCGGGTCACGAAACCCGAGTTCACGAAGCCGATGAAGGCGATGAACAGGCCGATTCCGACGGTGATCGCCGTCTTCAGCTCCGCCGGAACCGCGCGGAAGATCGCGGTCCGGATACCGGTGGCGCCGAGGACCACGATGATCACGCCGTTGATGATCACGAGCCCCATCGCCTCCGGCCAGGTCACGTCTTTGACCACCGCCACCGCGAGGAAGGAGTTCATGCCGAGGCCCGCTGCCAGGGCGAAGGGCAGGCGAGCGACCAGGCCGAACAGGATGGTGATGACGCCCGCAGTCAGGCCGGTCACGGCGGTGACCTGGACGAATCCCAGTGTGCCCTGGGCGGCGTCGGCCGAGCTGCTGAGGATCAAGGGGTTGAGCACGACGATGTAGGCCATCGCGACGAAGGTGACCAGGCCGCCGCGGATCTCCCGCGGAACGGTCGACCCGCGACGGGTGATCTCGAAGAATCTGTCCAGAACGCCGGTGCCGGGCGAGCCGGTGGTCGGCGGTTCGACGCGTTCGTCGGCCGCGTCCTTCTGTGAGCTGGTCATGATGGTCCTCTCGGTCCGAAACGGGGGAGTGGCACCCGTCGGCGCAGATGCTCCGGCGGAGCGGCGAAGATGCTGGAAGTCGATCGAAGACGATCGTCGGGCGGCGCAGAATGCGGTTCCGCCTTCCGGAATTGTGATTCCGGTCACGTCGAGTGAAACACGCCGTCGCGGGGCTGTCAAGAACATGTTCAGGGAAGAGTTGGTGTGACATGTGCGGTGCGACAACGGGTGCCGCCATCGCTGCGGAGTCGAGCCCGCGTCGCGGCAGTGAATGCGGACGGAGCGGTTCCGGGATGCGGACCAACGGTTCCGCAGGGGAGATGTGGTCGAGGTGATGGTCAGGTGCGCGATCGGAAACCGATACCGCGATACGGAACATTGAACGGAATGAATGTGGGTAGTCTCGATACGGAACAGTAGGTTTTGCACGGTGCATCGCACGGTAGGGGGAGCGCATGGCGGGGAAGTCCACGACCGGAGTGCAGTCCGTCGAGCGCGCCTTCGAGTTGCTCGAGCTCATGGGGCGAGCGGGCGGCGAGTGCTCATTGAGTGAACTCTCGGCCGGCACGCCTCTCCCGCCGCCGACCATCCACCGGCTGCTGCGCACCCTCGTCGGGATCGGGTACGTCCGGCAGCTGCCCAACCGACGGTACGCACTGGGGCCGCGCCTGATCCGGCTCGGCGAGGTCGCGAACCGTCAGCTCGGCGCGGTCGCCGTGCCGGTCCTGCAGTCGCTCGTCGACGAGCTGGAGGAGACCGCGAGTCTCGCGGTCCTCGACGGTGACATGGTCATCTACACGGGGCAGGTGCCCTCACCCCACAGCATGCGCACCAACAACGAGGCGGGTCGCCGCGTGAACCTGCACAACAGCGGGGTCGGCAAGGCGGTGCTCGCCGAGCTCGACGACGCGCGGATCGTCAAGCTCGTCGGTCAGGCGGGCATCCCCGCCCCGACGCCGCACAGCGTCAGCACCCTGTCGGGTGTGTTCGCGGAGGTCGAGACCGTCCGAGCGCGCGGCTACTCGATCGACGACGAGGAGCAGGAGGTCGGCGTCCGCTGCTTCGCCATGGCCGTGCCCGGCGCGCCCACCCCGATGGCCGTCGGCATCTCGGGCCCGGTGTCGCGCCTGGGTGAGGGCTTCGAGGAGCGCGCCATCCCCGCGCTGCAGCGCGCCACCGCCATCATCTCCGATGCGCTGATCGGCGCCCGCGAGTTCTGATCCGGACGCCCCGCGGATGGTCCCTGCACCAGACCTTCCGATCACAGTGAGTCGTGACGGAATGGCGCCCGCCTGTCACCCGTTGAGCACAGCATGACGACAGCAGTGGTGGCCACGGCGTTCGGAGGACCCGAGGTCCTCGAGGTGATCGATGAGCAGCTCCCCGCGCCCGGGGTGGGGCAGGTGGTCGTCGAGGTGCGTGCCGTCGGGGTGAACCCGATCGACTACAAGCGGTACAGCGGGGCGTTCGGCGACGATCCGTCGACACTGCCCCAGCGGCTCGGACTGGAGGCGTCGGGTGTGGTGACAGCCGTGGGTCCCGACGCAGTGGGGCCTCAGGGGCCGATCACCGTGGGCGATGAGGTGGTGGTCTACGCCCCGGGCGTCTACGCCTCGGCCGTCGTCGTTCCCGCTGCCGCGGTGCTTCCCAAGCCCGCAGGCCTGGTCTGGGAGCACGCGGCGGGCATACTGGCCACCGGCCTCACGGCGTGGGACGCGCTGGAGCGAATCCGGCTGCAGGAGGGCGAGACCGTCGTGATCCACGGCGCGGCCGGTGGCGTCGGCCTTCTCGCGGTGCAGCTCGCGAAGGCGCGCGGCGCCACCGTGATCGGCACTGCACGCGAGGTCAACCACGACTACCTCCGGAGCCTCGGCGCGACCCCGGTCGTGTACGGACACGGACTGGTCGAGCGCGTCCGCGAGGCTGCCCCGGGAGGGGTCGATGCGGCGATCGACACCGTCGGGACCGATGAGGCCGCGGACGTCTCGCTCGAGCTCGTTCCGGAGAAGCAGCGCGTCGTGACGATTGCGGGGTTCGAGCGCGCCGCTCGGGACGGCTTCGTGGCGATCGGTGGGCCCGATCCTGAGAGCGCACGAATCCGCGAGTCGGCGCGGATTCCGCTGTTGGAGCTCGCGGACGCCGGCACCGTGGTGACCGTGATCGCGAAGACCTTCCCGCTGGCCGAGGCCGCGCGGGCGCACACCGAGCTCGCGGCGTCGCACGCCAGCGGGAAGTTCATCCTCATACCGTGACCGGGTGACCGGGTGACCGGGTGACCGGATACTCCGGTGCGGGCCGCGGCGCGCGCCGATTAGGCTGGAAGACATGAAGAAGGTGGCGATCCTCGACTACGGCTCCGGCAACATCCGGTCCGCGCATCGCGCGATGGAGCGGGCCGGGGCGGAGGTCACCGTCACCGCCGATCCGAAGATCGCCCTCACCGCGGACGGGCTCCTGGTTCCCGGAGTGGGTGCGTACGAGGCGTGCATGGCGGGCCTGAAGTCGGTGCAGGGCGACCGGATCATCGGCGAGCGTCTCGCGGGGGGCCGGCCGGTCATGGGGATCTGCGTGGGCATGCAGATCCTGTTCGACAAGGGCATCGAGTTCGGTGTCGAGACCGACGGCTGCGGGGAGTGGCCCGGCACCGTCGAACGGCTGCAGGCGGAGGTCGTGCCGCACATGGGGTGGAACACCGTCGAGGCCCCGCAGGGCTCGCGCCTGTTCGCGGGCACCGATGCCGACACCCGGTTCTACTTCGTGCACTCGTACGCCGTGCAGCAGTGGGAACTCGACATCGCCGACCACATCCGCGCGCCCAAGGTCACCTGGGCGGACCACGGCGGCCGGTTCGTGGCGGCCGTCGAGAACGGGCCCCTGTGGGCCACCCAGTTCCACCCGGAGAAGAGTGGCGACGCCGGCGCGATCCTCCTGAAGAACTGGGTGGACACCCTGTGACCGGTAGGCGCGGCCTGTCCCTGGGGCGGCTCGCGCTGTTCTCGCTCGGTGCGGCGGTGGCGGTGCTCGCGCTGTCCGTCGTTCTGCTGAACGTGCTGCGCCCGAGTCCTCCGATCGCGCTGCTCATCGTCGCCGCCGGGCTGGTCGGGGCGGTCGCCGCGATGGGCGTCGTCTCCCATCGCATGGTCGGGCGGGCGACGGCCGGGCAGGACGACGACGATCGGGATGACCCGACACACTAGGCTGGAGACGTGAGTCTGGTACTTCTTCCCGCAGTCGATGTCGCCGACGGTCAGGCCGTCCGCCTGGTTCAGGGGGAGGCCGGCAGCGAGACGGCCTACGGATCGCCCCGCGATGCGGCCCTCGCCTGGCAGAACGACGGGGCCGAATGGGTGCACCTCGTCGACCTCGACGCGGCCTTCGGGAAGGGCTCGAACCGCGAGCTTCTGGCCGGCGTGATCGGCGAGCTGGACGTCAAGGTGGAGCTGTCCGGCGGCATCCGCGACGACGACTCCCTCGCCGCGGCCCTCGCCACCGGATGCGCCCGCGTCAACCTCGGCACCGCGGCGATCGAGAACCCGCAGTGGTGCGCCAGTGCGATCGCCCGGTACGGCGACAGGATCGCCGTCGGCCTCGACGTCAAGCAGATCGACGGTCAGTGGCGCCTGCGCGGACGCGGCTGGGTCACCGACGGCGGCGACCTCTGGGAGGTGCTCGCGCGCCTCGACGAGGACGGCTGCAGCCGCTACGTCGTCACCGATGTCTCGAAGGACGGCACGCTCACCGGTCCCAACCTCGATCTGTTGTCGGCCGTCGCGAGCGCCACCGATGCGCCCGTCGTCGCGTCCGGCGGCATCTCCGCGCTCGAGGACCTCACCGCGATCGCGACGCTCGTCGACGCGGGTGTCGACTCCGCAATCATCGGCAAGGCCCTGTACGCGGGCCGCTTCACCCTGCCCGAGGCCCTGGCGGCGGTGTCGCGCTAGTGGCCGGATTCCCCGCAGGCTTCTTCGGCGACCCGGATCGGCTCCTGGCGCTGGCGGGCGAGGCGCTCGACGCGGCCGCGCCCCGATTCGTCGAGGGTGTGGGAGCTCCCGCCTCGGTCGCCAAGGGCCCGGCCGATTTCGCCACCGACCTCGACCTCGAACTCGAACGCCGGATCGCGGGCGCCGTCGCCGAGTCCACCGGGGTGCCTGTGCACGGCGAGGAGTACGGCGGCCCGGCGGTCGACGAGGGCACCGTCTGGGTGCTCGACCCGATCGACGGAACGTTCAACTACTCCGCCGGCTACCCGGCCACCGGGACGCTGCTCGGCCTGCTGCACGACGGGAGACCGGTCGCCGGGCTCGCCTGGTTCCCCCTGGTCGGGGACTCCTTCTCCGGTCATGTGCAGGGCCCGGTCCGCAACCGAGGCAAGGACGTGCCGCCACTGGGCGATGGTGGGCTCGACGACGCGATGATCGCGGTCGGCAGCTTCAGTCGAGGCAGCAACGGGCACTTCCCGGGCGACTACCGCTACGCCATCCTCGGCGAGGTGTCACGCCGGGTTGCGCGGGTCCGGCAGTTCGGGTCGACGGGCGTCGACCTCGCCTACACCGCGGCGGGCGTGCTCGGGGGTGCCGTCGTGTTCGGGCACCATCCCTGGGACAACGCCGCCGGTGCCGCCCTGGTGCTCGCGGGCGGCGGTCGCGTGACCGACCTCGCGGGCGAGGAGTGGCACGTCGGTGCAGATTCGGTGCTCGCCGGGTCGCCCGTCGTCCACGACGAGCTGCTGGCCGTCGTCCGCTCGGTCGGCGCACCGTCGGACTACCGCGGCGACCCGGGGCACTCCGGAACCCTCAGCTACTGAACCACTTTCGAAGGAGGCGGAACCGATGACGGTGGCCGTGCGCGTGATCCCGTGCCTGGACGTCGACGACGGGCGCGTCGTCAAGGGCGTCAACTTCCAGAACCTGCGCGACGCGGGCGATCCCGTTGAGCTCGCGGCCGCGTACGACGCGCAGGGCGCCGACGAGCTGACCTTCCTCGACGTCACCGCGTCGAGCTCGGGCCGCGGGACGATGCTGGAGGTCGTGCGTCGTACCGCGGAGCAGGTGTTCATCCCGCTCACCGTCGGCGGCGGCGTGCGCTCCGTCGAGGACGTCGACACCCTGCTCCGCGCCGGCGCCGACAAAGTGTCCGTCAACACCGCCGCGATCAATCGGCCCGAACTGCTCAAAGAGCTGTCGAACCGGTTCGGCAGCCAGTGCATCGTGCTCTCCGTCGACGCGCGCACCGTGCCGGAGGGGGAGGAGCCGACACCGTCGGGCTGGGAGGTGACCACGCACGGCGGGCGCAAGGGCACCGGTCTCGACGCCATCGAATGGGCCCGCCGCGGTGAGGAACTCGGCGTCGGGGAGATCCTCCTCAACTCCATGGACGCCGACGGCACCAAGGCGGGATTCGACCTGCGGATGATCGGCGCGGCCCGCGCAGCGGTGCACATCCCCGTCATCGCCTCCGGCGGCGCCGGCGCGGTCGACCACTTCGCCCCCGCCGTCGAGGCCGGCGCCGACGCGGTGCTCGCTGCCAGCGTCTTCCACTTCGGGGACATGACGATCGGGCAGGTCAAGGCCGAGATGGCCACGCACGGTCTGGTGGTCCGACGGTGACCGCGCTCGACGGGGAGATCGCCGCACGGCTCAAGCGCAACGCCGACGGGCTCGTCGCCGCCATCGCCCAGGAGGAGGGCACGGGCGACGTGCTCATGATGGCGTGGATGAACGACGAGGCGCTCGCGCTCACCCTCGCCACCCGCAAGGGCACCTACTACTCGCGATCCCGGAAGCAGCTGTGGGTCAAGGGCGAGACCTCGGGCCATGTGCAGGAGGTCCGCGACGTCCGGCTCGACTGCGACGGGGACACCGTCCTCCTCACCGTCCGGCAGACGGGGCCGGCCTGCCACACCGGCACGCACACCTGTTTCGACGGCGATCTTTTGCTCGGTCGGGAGTGAGAGCTACGCGCTGAGCGTGCGGAGGAAGGCGAGCGTCTCCTCGA
The DNA here is from genome assembly GCF_001575205.1 of Tsukamurella pseudospumae. Lineage (GTDB taxonomy): Bacteria > Actinomycetota > Actinomycetes > Mycobacteriales > Mycobacteriaceae > Tsukamurella > Tsukamurella pseudospumae. The sequence continues at coordinate 288,315 of NZ_LSRE01000001.1, read as the reverse complement.
CGTGCGCCACCGCCCGCAGCTCGCCGATCACGATGTGCAGCACGGTCCCGTCGGTGTCGATGAGGAAGGTCCGCCGCTTGACGGGGGCCACAGCGTACCGCCCCCGCAGGACGTCGTACTCGGCCGCGACGGCACCGTCGGCGTCGGTGAGCAACGGGAAGCCGGGCTCCATGACGTCGGCGAAGGCCTGCGTCCGGGCCGCCGGGTCCATGCTGATGCCGATCCGCGCCGTGCCGCGCCGGTCGAACTCCTCGCCCGCCGCGCGGAACCGATCGACCTCGGCGACGCAGACGGGCGAACCCGCCGTGAGGTAGAAGAAGACCGCGGCGCGGCCGTCGCCGCGGAGCTCGGACAGGGTGCGGACGGTGCCGGTGCGGTCGGGGAGTGCGAACTCGGGGGCCTGCTGGCCTATGCGCATGGCCACGAACCTACCGGCGCTGGGATACTGGCAGGCGATGAGTACCGCACAGCAGCCGAACCTGCAGCCCGACGGCGCGACCACCAGCGCGGACGAGTTCCGCGCGCTCGCGGACCGGCACCGCGTGGTGCCCGTGATCCGTACGGTCCTCGCCGACGCGGAGACCCCGTTGTCGGCGTATCGCAAGCTCGCCGGGGGCCGTCCCGGCACCTTCCTGCTGGAGTCCGCCGCGGCGGGGCAGTCCTGGAGCCGATGGTCGTTCGTCGGGGCGCCGGCGCCGTCCGCGCTGACCGTCGTCGACGGTGCCGCCACCTGGATCGGGAAGGCGCCGGCCGGCGCACCGTCGGGCGGCGATCCGATCGAGGCCCTGGGCGAGGTGCTGCGGCTCCTGAGTTCCGAGCGGATCGAGGGATTGCCACCGCTGAACGGCGGCATGGTCGGCTACCTCGCCTACGACGCCGTGCGGCGCCTGGAGCGGCTGCCCGACACCACGGTCGACGACCTGCACCTGCCCGAGATGGTGTGGCTGCTGGCCACCGATCTCGCGGCGATCGACCATCACGAGGGCACGATCACGCTCATCGCCAACGCGGTGAACTGGGACGGCTCCGCGGACCGGGTCGACGAGGCGTACGCGGACGCCGTCCACCGGCTCGACGCCATGGAGGCGGCGCTCGCGGCGCCCCTGGCCTCGTCGGTCGCGTCGTTCACCCGGCCCGAGCCGGACGTGACGGCCCAGCGGACCGTCGAGGAGTACAGCGCGATCGTCGAGAAGCTCGTCGGCGACATCGAGGCCGGCGAGGCGTTCCAGGTGGTGCCCTCGCAGCGCTTCTCCGTGCCCTCGGAGGCCGACCCGATCGACGTCTACCGCGTGCTGCGCGCCTCGAATCCGAGCCCGTACATGTACCTGGTGCAGGTCCCGGCGCCGGACGGCTCGCTCGCGTTCTCCATCGTCGGGTCGAGTCCGGAGGCGCTGGTCACGGTGTCCGACGGTGTCGCCACCACGCACCCGATCGCGGGGACCCGCTGGCGCGGTGCGACCGCGGAGGAGGACCTGCTGCTGGAGAAGGACCTGCAGGCCGACGAGAAGGAGAACAGCGAGCACCTGATGCTCGTGGATCTCGGCCGCAACGACCTCGGCCGTGTCTGCACGCCGGGCACCGTCCGGGTCACCGACTACCGCCGGATCGAGCGGTACAGCCATGTCATGCACCTGGTCTCGACGGTGTCCGGTGACCTCGCGGACGGCAGGCAGGCCCTCGACGCGGTCGCGGCGTGCTTCCCGGCGGGCACCCTCACCGGTGCGCCGAAGGTCCGGGCCATGGAGCTCATCGACGAGGCCGAGATCACCCGCCGCGGTCTGTACGGTGGCATCGTCGGGTACCTCGACTTCGCCGGCGACGCGGACACGGCGATCGCCATTCGCACCGCGGTCCTCAAGGACGGGACGGCGTACGTGCAGGCGGGTGGCGGCGTCGTCGCCGACTCGGTGGGTGAGTACGAGTACAACGAGTCGCGCAACAAGGCGCTCGCCGCGCTCAAGGCGGTGGCGGCGGCGAACACCATGCGCGCGGTCTCGGAGGAGGCACGATGAACGCGAAACGGAACCTGGCACTGGTCGCGCTCCTGCTGGCCGGCGCAGCGGGCGCCGCGTGGGGCGCGGGCCGGATGTCGTGGATGGGCGTCACCCTGACGGACGGGCTGACGGACGCACGAACGATGGAGGTCGCAGGGCACACCTGGGCGCCCGCGCTGTCCGCGCTGTGGCTGGTCTTCCTCGCGGCCATCGCGGCCGGGCTGGCGCTCAAGACGTGGGCTCGGGCGCTGGTGGCGCTGATCGTCGCGGCGGCCGCGATCGGCACGGCGTATCCCGCGCTGACGGTGCTGACCCAGGAGCCCGACATCGGCTACCTGGAGAAGATCCTGCGCGGCGACGCGGTGATGGGCAACAAGGACTATATCTCCGCGGTCGCCAAGACCGCGGGGGGCCCGTCCGTGGCGCTGGTCGCGGGTCTCCTCGCCGTCGTCGCCGCGGCGCTGTTGGTGCGCGGCCTCCGCGCCGGCGGGATGGGGTCGAAGTACGTCTCGCCCGCGGCGCGTCGCGCCCAGCTGGAGCAGCGGGTGTTCGACGATGCCGCGGTGGAGGAGGCGTCGGAGCGGGACCTCTGGGACGCCCTCGACGGTGGCGAGGACCCGACGACCACCGGCGCCGCCGAGGCGGGTCGAGTGGAGAGCTCGTCACGCGAGGGGGCCGCGCCCGACCGCCCGCGGACGGAGGGCTAATCTTGGACCACGCTGCACGCTCCACGAAAGGCCCGCTGCCGTGACATCACCCACTGTTCTCGACTCGATCATCGAGGGTGTGCGCGCGGACGTGGCGGCCCGTGAAGCCCTCCTCGACCTCGCCGCCGTGAAGGCCGCCGCGAAGGCCGCGGAACCCGCGCTCGACGCCACCGCCGCGCTGCGCGCGCCCGGTATCGCGGTCATCGCGGAGGTCAAGCGGGCCAGCCCGTCGAAGGGCGAGCTCGCGGGCATCGCGAATCCCGCCGCGTTGGCGTCGGAGTACGAGGCCGGGGGAGCGCGTGCGATCAGCGTGCTCACCGAGGAGCGCCGGTTCAAGGGCTCGCTGGCCGATCTGGACGCGGTGCGCGACCGGGTCCGGATCCCTGTGCTGCGCAAGGATTTCATCGTGTGCCCGTATCAGATCCACGAGGCTCGTGCCCACGGTGCGGATCTGGTGCTGCTCATCGTCGCGGCGCTGGAACAGCCCGTGCTCGTGTCGCTGCTCGACCGCGTGGAGTCGCTCGGCATGACGGCCCTCGTCGAGGTGCACACGGAGGACGAGGCCGACCGCGCGCTCGAGGCGGGTGCCACCGTGATCGGCGTCAACGCCCGCAACCTCAAGTCCCTCGACGTCGACCCCGAGACCTTCGGCCGCATCGCGCCCGGCCTGCCCTCGTCGGTGATCAAGATCGCCGAGTCGGGCGTGCGCGACAGCCACGACCTCCTCACCTACGCGGGCCAGGGCGCCGACGGCGTGCTGGTCGGCGAGGGACTGGTGACGGCGGGCGACCCGCGGACCGCGGTCGCCGACCTCGCCACCGCGGGCTCGCACCCCAGCTGCCCGCGCCCCGCGCGATGATGCGCTGACGCGGGGCAGCCGCACGGACTCAGGTCTTCGCGGAGTTGCGACGCTCGAGCTCGCGCAGGGCGATCTGGATGGCGCCGCGGACGGGGTCGACGGTGAGCACCCGCAGGTCGGAGACGCCCCGCATCCCCAGGTGGTGCCGAACACGGCGCTGCAGTGCGGGCTGGTGCACGGCGAGGCCGCCCGCCAGGACGACGGGGCCCGCCGAGCCGATGCGATCCGCGACGGACAGCGCGATGTCGGTCAGGGCGATCGCCGCCTGGTCCACGATGTCCGTGCTCACCGGGTCGCCCGACTGCGCCAGCTCGAAGACGACCCGGGCGCGTCCGGCCCAGTAGCGTCGCTCGGGCTGCGCGTAGAAGTGGTCGAGCAGCTCGTCGGTGTCCTGCAGGCCGCAATCGGCCGCGAGCTGCTGGCCGAGGTGATCCGCGGGCTCCTCCCGATCGATCCGGATGAGAGTGCGGCGCACCGCCTCCTTGGCCACCCAGTAGCCGCTGCCCTCGTCCCCGAGCAGGTAACCCCAGCCGCCGGCGCGGGCGTGCTTGTCGCCCGCCCGGCCCCACGCTACGGCGCCCGTACCGGAGATCACCGCGATGCCGTCGCGGACGCCCGCTGCGGCGAGGATGAGCTGGCTGTCGTGCACAACGCGGACGCGGGCGCCGGGGATCCGGTCCGCGAGCAGCCGGGTCAGCGTGGCCGCCCCCGCCGGTGTCTCGACGCCGGCGGCGCCGGCGCACACGGCGCCCACGCCCTCGACGCCGAGCCGGGCGAGCGCGATGTCGAGCTGGCGACCGGCCTCGGCCTGGCCCACCGACGCGATGTTCGCGCTCCCCGCGAGGGCCTCGGCCACGACCACGCCGTTCTCCGCGCGGACCGCCTGCGTCTTCGAGCCTCCGATGTCGAGGCCGATCACCGCGGTGTTCACTTGACCGCGACCTCCGCCTGACCGGCACCGGGCTCGCCGGTCGTGGTCGGCCACTTGCCGCCGTTCTCCCAGTAGTGCTGGATGTCCTCGAGCTTGCGGCCCTTCGTCTCCGGGGCGAACTTGAGCACGAACAGGAAGGCGAGGACCGACATGACGCCGAACAACGCGAAGGTGCCGGTGCCGCCGAGCAGCTTGCTGTGCAGCATCGTCAGGGTGAGCTGGGCGACGATCGCGTTCGCGACCAGGTCGGAGGTGAGCATGGCCGACGAGCCGTAGGCGCGCAGGCGAGCGGGGAAGGCCTCGCCGGCGTACACCCAGACGAGCGAGCCGAAGCCGAACGAGAAGCCGATGGTCACGAGTACGAGGCCGGCGAAGCCCACCACGCTGGCGGACTTATGGGTCTCGAAATCTCCGTCCGCCATCTGATACGCGGTGATCATCACGACGAACGCCAGGATCATCGTGCCGATGCCGCCGAGCAGGATGGGGCGACGACCGAAGCGGTCGATGGTGAAGATCGAGATGATCACGGCGAGCAGGCCGAAGAGCTGCACGAAGGCGGGCAGCATGTACGTGCCGAAGTTGTCCTTGAATCCCATCGACTTGAAGATGTCGGGGCTGTAGTTGACGATCGCGTTGATGCCGGTGATCTGGATGAAGAAGCCGAGCACGACGACGAAGAACGTGGCCCGGAGATAGGGCTGGCGGAACAGCTGGCTGAGCTTGCCGCCGGACTCGTCCGACAGTTGCGCGCGCATCTCGGCGATCTCGGCGTCGATCTCCGCGGCGGAGGCGGTGGGTTCGACAGCGGCGAGAGTGGTGCGTGCCTCCGCCTCGCGGCCGCGGGTCATGTACCAGCGAGCGGTGTCGGGCAGGCGGAGCAGGACCAGGCCGACCAGAATCGCGGGAACCGCGGCGATACCGAGCATCCACTGCCACGCGTGCTGCTGGTCGGCGAGGAGGAAGCCGAAGACGTAGCCCAGGATGATGCCGAAGATCGTGGCGAACTGATAGGTCACGAGCATCGCACCGCGCCGTTTCGCCGGTGCGGATTCCGCCACGAAGACCGGCACGACCACCACTGAGATGCCGACGGTCAGTCCGAGGAGGAACCGGGCGGCGTACAGCGTCACGAGCCACGGCGACAGCGCCCCGAGCAGGGCGAACACGGTGTAGCCGGCGGCGACGGAGACCATCGCCTTCTTGCGGCCCACCTTGTTGGCGAACCAGCCGCCGACGATGGCGCCGAGGATCTCGCCCACGATGACCACGGTGACCAGTGCCTGCGTGGCAGTGTCACCGAGATGGAAGTCCGTGGCGATGAAGTCCTTCGCCGCGGCGATGTTCGACGTGTCGTATCCGTAGATGACGCCGAGGCTCGCTGCTGCGACGCCGACGAGGACTGCGCTGGACTTGGCAGCCTGCCTACCGCTCATGCTCTCTCCTTGAGGTCCGCCCAAGTGGTCTACACCACTTGGGGTTGATCAAGAGTGGCATAGACCACTTGTACCGTCAAGGGGTAGTGTGGAACACATGACGATCCCTCGCACGAGGCACACCGAGCCGCCCCGTTATTTTCGCGCGAAGATGGAACTGCAACGACGGATCGGCGATTTGGGGCACGGCGACACGCTGCCGGCCGAGCGCAGGCTCGCCGAGGAGCTCGGCGTCTCGCGCACGACGCTCCGAAAGGCCCTCGCCGAGCTGTCCGCGGAAGGCGTGTTGCGCCGCGAACACGGCAGCGGGACGTACGTCGCGCCGCCGAAGGTGGTGCGGGTGCGTCAACTGACCTCGTTGAGCGAGGATGTCGGCGTCGACGGCAAGACGGTCGATTCGCGGGTGCTGGCGTGCGACCACGTCCCGGCGGACGCGGAGACGCAGGCCGCGCTCGAGCTGTCGCGCGGGGCGCGCGTGTACCGGGTGACGCGGCTGCGCATCGTCGACGACGAGCCGCTCGCCATCGAGATCGCCCACCTGCGCGGACCGCTGCGCGGGCTCGCGGGGCGGTTGGCGGAGGACGGTGCCTCGCTGTACGAGGCGCTGCGCGTGCACTACTCGCGGGAGATCGCAGCGGTGGAGGACACGGTGGAGACGGCGCTGGCGTCTCCGGACGAGGCGGAGCTGCTGGCGGTGCCGACGGGGCATCCGATGCTCATGGTCCACCGCCTGGGGCGCGGGGTGGACGGTGTGGCCCTCGAGTGGACGCGCAGCGTCTACCGGGGGGACCGGTTCAAATTCGTGGCCCGTGCGACGAGTCCGACCGCGACGACGGGCGTCGCGGCCGAACCCGCTGCGAGCTGACGGTGGTGTGGGGTCGGGGCCTCACTTGTCGGTGATCGGCAGCCCCGGCGGGTTGATCTCCGAAGCGGGCACGGCCTCGGCCTCAAGGCCCCAGCGCTGCAGCACCTTCGCGTAGTCGCCGCTGCGGATCGTCGATTCCAGCGCCGCCTGCACCGCACGGATGATCCCGCTGTCCTTGCGAGTGGTCGCGCCGATCAGGCCCTGCAGCGTGGAACCCGCGCCCGATACCCGGCCGACGATCTTCGTGGCGTTCGGCGTGCCCCTGGTCTGCGCCACATGGAACGCCGATATCGGGTTCGGGCCGAAGTAGGCGTCGATCTGGCCGGATGCGAGCGCGGCGTAGACGCCGGTGTTGTCCTGGTAGTTCTTGATGGTGATCCCCGGCTTCCCGGCGGCGCGCAGGTCGGTGTCGTAGCGCTGCAGGATCCGCTCCTGGTTGGTACCCGATCCGACAGCCACCGTCTTCCCGGAGAAGGAGTTCCCGTCGGTGAACGTGAAGGTCGACGAATCCTGGACCTCGACGGCGAGATCGTCCTTGCGATAGGTGGCGAAGTCGTACTTCTGCTTGCGCGCCTCCGTGACGGTGACGTTCGAGACGCCCAGGTCGAACTGACCGCTGTCGATGCCCAGGAAGAGACCCTCCCACGAGGTGTTGGACTCCTCGAGCTTCAGGCCCAACGCGCCCGCGATGAGGTGGGCGATGTCCGACTCGTCGCCGATGAACACGCGCTCGTCGTCGGTCGCGGGGAAGTAGAACGGCGCATTGCCCGCACCTGATCCGTGAGCCACGCGGAGGGTCCCGCGGTCGCGGATCGCCTGGGGGAGTAGCGAGGCCGCGGCTTCGTTCTTCGCCGGGACGATGCGGTTCTGCTTGCTGGTGAGGTTGAGCTGTTGGCCCGCGGCACCGGTCACGCTCGCGGTCGTCGACTCCGTGGTCGCTCCGCCGCAGCCCGCGAGCACCGAGCCTGCGAGGGCGATCGCCGCGACGAGCGCGGGGAGTCTGTGTCGGGTCGTCGTTCGGGTGGTCATGCGGTCTCCTTGGCGGTCCAGTGGGCGAGAAAGGTGCGGGTGCGGTCGGTGGCGGGACGATCGAGTACGGCCGATGGCGAACCGACCGCGACCACGCGGCCACGGTCGAGGAAGACGATCCGGTCGGAGATGCGGCGGGCGAAAGCCAGCTCATGGGTGACCACGACCAGGGTCCGGCCCTCGGCGGCGAGCTCCGCGATCACGGCGTTCACCTCGCCGACGAGCTCGGGGTCGAGGGCGGAGGTCGGCTCGTCGAACAGGATGAGGTCCGGGTCGAGCGCGAGGGCGCGAGCGATCGCGACGCGCTGCTGCTGGCCGCCGGAGAGCTGCCCGGGGTAGTGGCCGGCGTGCCCGCCGAGGCCGACGCGGTCCAGCAGCTCGCGCGCACGGCCGTCCGCCTCGGAGCGGTTCCGCCCCAGTGTCAGACGTTGGGGGCGCGCGACGTTCTCGGCCGCCGTGAGGTGGGGGAACAGGTTGAACTGCTGGAAGACGAAGCCGATCCGCGCGCGCTGGCGCCGCAGTTCGCGTTCGCGCAGGGCGACGAGGTGATCGCCGCGTCGACGGACGCCGACGAGCTCGCCGTCGACGCGGACGACGCCCGAGTTCGGTTCCTCCAGATGGTTGAGCAGCCGGAGTAGCGTCGACTTCCCGGAGCCCGACGGTCCGATGATCGAGACCACTTCGCCGGGTGCGACGGTCAGATCGACGCCGCGCAGCACGTCGTCGTGCCCGAAGCGCTTGGTGAGTCCCACGGCCTCGAGGCGCGGACGCGGATCGATGGCGGTCATGCGGCGTTCTCCTTCGTCGAACTCGTCGAGGCCCCGTGGCCCCGCGCGAGACGCTTCTCGAGGTAGTGCTGGCCGATCGACAGCACCGTGGTCAGCAGCGCGTACCAGGCGACGGCCACGAGCAGCAGCGGGATGATCCGGCCGTTGCGGCCGTAGATCACCTGGACCTGGTAGAACAGGTCCGGTAGCGCCAGGATGAAGACGGCCGTCGTGCCCTTGAGCAGGCCGATCACCTCGTTGGCGGCGGGCGGGACGATCGTCCGCAACGCCTGGGGGAGCGTGATCCGCAGCAGGTGCGCGGCCGGCGGGATGCCGAGGGCGCGGGCGGCGTCGTGCTGGCCGTCCGCGACGCCGAGGATCCCGGCGCGCACGATCTCGGAGCCGTACGCGGCCTGATGCAGGACGATGCCGATGACGGCCGCGGTGTACGGCGAGAGCAGGTCCTTGGTCGGCGCGTCGACGAACGTGGGGCCGAACGGGATTCCCAGTCCGATCGTCGGATAGAGCGCGCCGAGGTAGCCCCAGAACAGGATCTGCACGATGAGCGGGATCGAGCGGAACAGCCAGATGAACGCGAAGCCGAACGCCGTGAGGACGCGGTTGCCGGACAGGCGGGCCAGCGCCAGCACGCCGCCGAACAGGAAGCCGAACACCGCGCCGATCGCGGTGAGCTGCACCGTGAACCAGAGGGCCTCCAGGATCGTCGGGCTGAACAGGTAGGCGCCGAACGTGGGCCAGTCGAAGCGCGGGTTGGTCACGGCGGAGACGGCCAGTTGCGCGAACAGCACGACGGCGACCGCGACTGCGAGCCAGCGGCCCCACTGCGCGCGGTGACGTACGGGCAGCGCGGCGAGTTCGGCGAGCTCGGGGTCGGTGGTGATCGCGTGCGGCCGGGTGAGGGCGAGGGTCATGACGCTCCGGAGGGTTCGGTGGCGGGCGGATGGACGAGGAGCAGAGGGATCGCGGCGCGTAGTTCGAAGCCGAGCCCTTCGTAGAGCGCGCGGGCGCTGGTGTTCTCGGCGGAGGTGTGCAGGAACGGGGTGTCGCCCCGCTGCCGGATGTGGTGACCGACCGCGCGGACGAGACGGGTCGCGAGGCCCCGGCCGCGGTGCGCGGGGTCCGTGCAGACCGCGCTGATCTCGGTCCACCCGGGCGGGTGGAGGCGCTCCCCGGCCGCGGCGATCAACCTGCCGCGTTCGTCGCGCAGTCCCAGGTAGAGCCCCAGTTCGACGGTGCGCCGTTCGAACGGACCGGGACGCGTGCGGGCGACGAGATCGAGGATCTCGTCGGCGTTCCGCGGACCGAGCACCTCGGCGTCGTCGTCCGGAGCGGTGGCGAGGGCGGCACCGTCGTACTGGACCAACGGGACCTCGCCGACCACCCGCCACCCCGCGGGGAGCGGCTCCCGCACGCCGCGCAGGGACAGCGGGATGCCGGGCACGGCGAGCCGGGCCAGGGCGTCGAACTCCTCGGGGTTCGGCCGGACCGGATGCCCGACGAACCGCGCGACGTCCGGCCGGTAGCGGACCACGGCACCGTCACCGAGGCGGAAGCGGGCGTGCGCGCCGCGGAGGGAGGCCCGGACGGGATCGTCGAGGACGTGGCCGAGAGTGGTGGTCATGCCCGGAAACATTCGTCGGGCAGAGGGATTCGCGGAATGTTTGGCGTCGCCGTGATTCCACTTTGACGGGATGGGGATAATCGTCGTGTGAGCCTCCCAGAAGCGAGTACCGGACTGTCCCAGCGATCGGCCTATGAGCCGGACGGGACCGGTCATTGGGGCGCCTGGGGAGGTCGGCACGTGCCCGAGGCGCTGATGGCCGTGATCGAGGAGGTCACCGCCGAGTTCGAGAAGATCCGCAGCGACGACGGCTTCCTCGACGAGCTGGACCGCCTCCAGCGCCAGTACACCGGCCGTCCGTCACCGCTGTACCCGTGCGTGCGCCTGAACGAGCACGCGGGCGGCGCACAGCTGTACCTCAAGCGCGAGGATCTCAATCACACCGGCAGCCACAAGATCAACAACGTGCTCGGACAGGTGCTGCTGGCCAAGCGCATGGGCAAGCCGCGGGTGATCGCGGAGACCGGTGCGGGCCAGCACGGCGTCGCGACCGCGACCGCCTGCGCGCTGCTCGGGATCGAGTGCGTCGTCTACATGGGCAAGGTCGACACGGACCGCCAGGCGCTCAACGTCGCGCGGATGCGGCTGCTCGGCGCCGAGGTGATCGCCGTCGCGTCCGGTTCCGCATCGCTCAAGGACGCGATCAACGAAGCGCTGCGCGACTGGGTGAGCAACGCCGACACGACGTACTACTGCTTCGGCACCGCGGCGGGCCCGCACCCGTTCCCGCTCATGGTTCGCGACCTGCAGCGCATCGTCGGCATGGAGGCGCGCGCGCAGGTGCTCGACGCGGCGGGGCGCCTGCCGGATGCCGTGGTCGCCTGCGTGGGCGGCGGGTCGAACGCGATCGGCATCTTCCACCCGTTCATCGGCGACGCGGGGGTGCGGCTCGTCGGCTGCGAGGCCGCCGGCGACGGGGTCGAGACCGGCCGCCACGCCGCGACCTTCACCGGCGGCAGCCCCGGCGCCTTCCAGGGCGCGTATTCGTACCTGCTGCAGGACGAGGACGGCCAGACCATCGAGTCGCACTCGATCTCGGCCGGGCTGGACTACCCGGGCGTCGGCCCGGAGCACGCGCAACTCAAGGAGGACGGCCGCGCGGAGTACGTCCCGATCACCGACACTCAGGCGATGGACGCGTTCGCGCTGCTGTGCCGCACCGAGGGGATCATCCCCGCGATCGAGTCGGCGCACGCCGTCGCGGGCGCGCTCGAACTGGGGCGCGAGCTCGGCCCGGGCGCGGTGATCGTGGTCAACCTCTCCGGCCGTGGCGATAAGGACGTCGATACCGCCGGGAAGTGGTTCGGACTGCTCGACGAGCAGGGAGATGTCGTCGGCCAGAAGGTGATCGGCGCGGAACTGAACACGGAGCTGCGCAACGCGGAGTTCGAGGGGGAGAACAAGTGAGTGCACTGGCACCGGTCTTCGAGCAGTGCCGCGCGGAGAACCGCGCAGCACTGGTGACCTACCTGCCCTGCGGGTACCCGTCCAAGCAGGGCGGCATCGACACCGTGGTCGCGATGGCGGAGTCCGGCGCCGACATCGTCGAGCTGGGCGTCGCCTACAGCGATCCCGTGATGGACGGCCCCGTCATCCAGCGCGCCGCCGACGACGCCTTGCGCGGCGGCATCCGGGTGCGCGACATCTTCGCCTACGCGGAGGCGGTCGCCGGCGCGGGCGCCGCGCCGGTCGTGATGGCGTACTGGAACCCCGTGCTCAAGTACGGCGTCGAGGCCTTCGCCCGCGACCTCGCCGCGGCGGGTGGTAGGGGCCTGATCACGCCGAACCTCATCCCCGAGGAGGCCGAGGAGTGGATCGCGGCGGCCGATCGGTACGGGCTCGACAAGATCTTCCTGGTCGCGCCGTCGTCGACCCCCGAGCGGCTCGCGATGACGGCCGACGCGTCGTCGGGGTTCCTGTACGTCGCCTCGACGATGGGCGTCACCGGTGCGCGGGACGCCGTCGACAATGTCGCGCCCGAGCTCGTGGCTCGGGTGCGTGCGGTGTCGGACATCCCGGTAGGCGTGGGCCTCGGCGTGCGTTCGCGCGAGCAGGCCGCCGAGATCGCCTCGTACGCGGACGCGGTCATCGTCGGCTCCGCTCTGGTGAGCGCTGCGGGCGAGTCGTTGGACGCGGTGCGGACCCTCACCGCGGAACTGGCCGAAGGGGTGCGAGCTGGCCGCTGATTCCACCGAGCCGGACAAGGCCGCGTCGCAACGACGCCGCGGCCGTGGGCCCCGTCGTGCCGCCCATCGGGTCTGGCGAGCGCTGACCTACAAGCGCGGGTGGAAGGAAGCCGGGCGCAAGGAGTTCGCGTTCGCGACGCAGGCCATCGTCTGGCAGCGCAGCCAGAACGCGTTCCGTCTGGTGATCGCCGGGCTGGCGATCTCGATGCTGCCGATGGGCCTCGTGATGCAGTTCAATCCCGTCGGGCCGCACGGCGTCCTGGCGCGGACTCTGCACCTGGGGTCGAACGTCGCGGCCGTGGCGCTGGGCGTCTGGTGGCTGTTGCGCCCGTGGCCGACGGCGCGCGGGGCCATCTGGTTCCTCGTCCTCTCGGATCTGGCCTTCGGCGTCGCGCTGACCGTGCTCAGCGCCCCGGAGGCCCGTATCTGCGGGACGATCCACCTCGCCATGCTCGGCATGTACGCCGCATTCCTCCTGGGCTGGCGCATCCTGGTGCTGCACTGCGGGTACACGCTGCTGCTCATCGCCGGATACACGCAGTACGCGATCTGGTTCGAGGGCCGCACGCTGATGGACCTGTACATCTTCACGACTCCTGCGATCGCTACGGTCGTCGGCCTGCCCGTCGTCATCCAGGTGATCGTGGAGATGGGGCGTCGCAGTATGACCCGGGTCGTGGCCGAGTGGCACATCGACGAGCTGACCGGTGGCTTCAACCGACGCGGGATGAAGCTGGCCGTCATGCGTTCCGTCACGCGGGCCGCGGCGCTGGGCGTGTACGTCGTCGGCATGATCGACCTCGACGGCTTCAAGAAGTACAACGACACTCACGGCCACTTCGCCGGCGATGAACTGCTGCGGGAGGTCGCTCGGACCTTGCAGAGTCTCGGCGACGACGTGCTGGTGGCGCGCAACGGCGGCGACGAGTTCGGCGTCTTCGCGATCCGGCGCACGCACGCCGACGCGCGGCGCCTGGTCGAGGACCTGCGGGCACTGATCGCCGTCCGCGGAGACCCCTCGACGGGGCTCGTGGCCAGTGCCGGAGCGATCATCGCCGCCGCGGGGGTCAACGATCCCCTCGACGACCTCGCCACCACCGCCGATGCGGCGCTGTACGAGGCCAAGCGGTCGACGGAGACCTCCGTGGTCGTCCACGACCTGACCCCGGCAGCGCGGTGAACGCAGGGGCGGTACTCAGGTCGACGGTGCACCGCCTCGCCGACCGTGAGGCGTGGCGGCGGGCGGGCACCGCGGAGTACGCCTCGGCGTCGTCGTGGCTCAAGGTCCAGGGCGGAGGTCTCGCGCTCCGGGTCGCCGTCGGCGGGCTCGCGCTGATGATGGTTCCGCTGTGCATCGGCGTCCTCTTCTCAGACGCACGGCCGAGCACGCCGATCGCGATGGCCGTGTTCGTCGTGAGCTCCAGCGGCAGCGCAGTGCTCGGCGTGTGGTGGCTCCGACTTCGTCGTCCGTCTGCACGCGATGCGATCCGATTCGTCGCGGTCGCGGACGTGTGCCTGTTCGCGGGCTGCCTGGCGCAGTCGGGTGCCGCCCGCATCAGCGGCACCACGTACCTGGGCATGTTGGCGATGCTCACGGCGTTCCTTCTCGGCTGGCGGATCCTGCTGCTGCACTGCATGTTGTCCGTCGTCGCTGTCGTGGCCACCACCGTGACGACGATGGTGGTCGACGGGGCCACCCTCGGCGAGCTCTACGCCACGCTCGCTCCCGCTCTGGCCATCGTCTTCGCCTTGCCGATGATGGTCCAGTTCGTGGTGGAGTCCGGTCGGCGCGGCATCGGCGTGGTCGTCACCGAACGCAACCGTGATCCGCTGACCGGCGTCTACAACCGGTTCGGGCTGCAGGCCGCACTCCGGGTGCTCGCCCGGAGGGAGCACGGCGCCGCGTTCGTGGCGATGGTGGACCTCGACGGGTTCAAGCAGTACAACGACCGGCACGGTCACCTGGCCGGCGATCAACGGCTCGTGGAGGTCGGGCGCACGCTGCGTGGCGGCCTGCCCGGAGCGCTCGTCGCCAGGATGGGCGGCGACGAGTTCCTCGTCGTGGCGGTGCGTCCCTCCCGGGCGGAGACCACGGCCCTCGTCGACCGCTTGCGGGGTCTCCTCGCCGACGGTGCGCCGCCCGCGATCGTGGGTAGCGCGGGCGTGGTGGTGCGCGGGCCGCTCGCCGCGGACGAGCTCGCCCGGGTGGTCGCCGAGGCGGACCGGGCGCTCTACGCGGCGAAGGGCGATCGGTCGGTGCGGCTCGTCGTGCGTCAGCAGAGCGGCGAGGAGGAGTGAGCGCCGTCACCGCAGGGAATCGGAGGTGAGAATCGGACCCTCGGACCGGTAAGCTGGACCGTTGTGATTACCGCGACCGATCTCGAAGTGCGCGCCGGCGTCCGCACCCTGCTGACCGCACCCGGCGACCAGTTGCGCGTGCAGGCGGGCGACCGGATCGGCCTCGTCGGCCGCAACGGCGCCGGCAAGACCACCACGATGCGCATCCTCGCCGGGGAGGGCGAGCCCTACGCCGGCAAGATCATCTCGTCCGGCGACGTGGGCTACCTGCCGCAGGACCCCCGCGAGGGCGACCTCGACGTGCTGGCCAAGGACCGGGTGCTCTCGGCCCGCGGCCTCGATCAGATCGTCGCGCAGATGGCGAAGCAGCAGGTCCGGATGGCCGAACTCGTCGGCGACGAGCTCGACACCGCGGTGCGCAAGTACGGCAACCTCGAGGAGCGCTTCTCCTCGCTGGGCGGTTACGCCGCCGAGTCCGAGGCCGCGCGGATCTGCAACAGCCTGGCCCTGCCGGACCGGGTGCTCGAGCAGCCGCTGCGAACGCTCTCGGGCGGCCAGCGCCGCCGCGTGGAGCTGGCGCGCATCCTGTTCGCCGCGTCCGACGGGTCGGGTGGCAAATCGGACACCACGCTGCTCCTCGACGAGCCCACCAACCACCTCGACGCCGACTCCATCGGCTGGCTGCGCACCTTCCTGCAGAACCACGACGGCGGACTCATCGTGATCAGCCACGACGTGGACCTGCTCGCCGACGTCGTGAACCGCGTCTGGTTCCTCGACGCCGTGCGCGGCGAGGCGGATGTCTACAACATGGGCTGGAAGAAGTACATCGACGCCCGCGCCACCGACGAGCAGCGCCGTCGTCGCGAGCGCGCCAACGCCGAGAAGAAGGCCGGCGCGCTCCGCGTGCAGGCCGCGAAGATGGGCGCCAAGGCGACCAAGGCCGTGGCTGCGCAGAACATGCTGCGCCGTGCCGAGCGGATGATGAGCGAGCTCGACGACGTGCGCGTCGAGGACAAGACGGCGCGGATCAAGTTTCCCGCGCCGGCGCCCTGCAGCAAGACCCCGCTCATGGTCAAGAACCTCACCAAGACCTACGGGTCGCTGGAGATCTTCACCGGCGTCGACTTCGCCATCGACAAGGGCTCGCGCGTGGTGGTCCTCGGGCTCAACGGCGCGGGCAAGACAACGCTGCTCAAGCTGCTCGCGGGCGTCGAGACGCCCGATACGGGCGGCCTCGAGCCCGGCCGCGGCCTGAAGATCGGCTACTTCGCGCAGGAGCACGACACCCTCGACGACGCGGCGTCCGTGTGGGACAACATCCGGCACGCCTCGCCGGACGCGGGGGAGCAGGATCTGCGGAGCCTGTTGGGCGCGTTCATGTTCACGGGTCCGCAGTTGGAGCAGCCCGCGGGCACGCTCTCCGGCGGTGAGAAGACCCGCCTCGCGCTGGCGGGCCTCGTCTCCTCCGCCGCGAACGTCCTGCTGCTCGACGAGCCGACGAACAACCTGGACCCGGTGAGCCGCGAGCAGGTGCTCGAGGCGCTGCGCTCGTACGAGGGTGCCGTCGTCCTGGTGACGCACGACCCGGGCGCCGCGGAGGCGCTCAATCCCGAGCGTGTCATCCTGCTGCCCGACGGCACCGAGGACCACTGGAACGCCGAATACCAGGAGCTCATCGAGCTGGCGTGATCCCGTTCGAGGTCACAGGAGCAGCGCCCCGACCAGGTAGCTGATCAGCATGGTCGCGGCTCCGACGAGGACGGTGCGCACGATGAGCCGGCGCACCGAGATGTGGCTGCGCCGACCGGCGATCACCGAGGTCAGGACCAACGACGCGATCACGGCGATGGCGATCGCCCACACCTCGACGCCCACCGGCACCGACACCGTCAGCACCAGCGGGACGATCGCGCCGCTGACGTAGGCGAGGGACGAGGACAGCCCTGCCCACGCCGGGTGCCAGGCGGGGATCGGCCGGACGATGCCGTGCTCGTACTCCAGCTGCGCCGCCAGCGCGTCGCGCGCGCTGAGCTGCGCCGCAGCGGCCGCTGCGGTTGCGGGGTCCAGGCCCTTCGTCTCCCAGTAGGCCGCCAGTTCCGCCAGCTCGTCGTCAGGTGCGGCGGCGAGCTGAGCGCGCTCCTCGTCGATGATGTGCGTCTCGGCATCGCGTTCGGCGGCGTCCTCCGCCCACTTCGCGCCCCCGACGGCGAGCGAGCCGGCGATCGTCGCCGCGCAGGCGGCGGTCATCAGCACCGAGTCGCCGGCACCCGCTCCCGCGAAGCCCTCGAGGAGTCCGGCGGTGCCGATGATGCCGTCGTTCGCGTCGACGGCCCAACTCCGGGGCGACGACGTACGGCGCATCCGATACCGTGCCCGCGACCAGGCCGACCGTCGCGGCGCGAGCGGACCGTCGATCATTGCGGTGATGCTACCGGCGGACGGTCTACGGAAGGATCGAGTCCACGTAGCCACCGTCGACCCGGACGGCCGCGCCGGTCGTGGCGGAGGCGAGCGGGGAACTCAGGTAGACCACCATGTTGGCGATCTCCTCCGGCTCGATGAGCCGCTGGATGAGGGACTGCGGGCGGTGCAGGCGCATGAACTCGCGCTGCGCCTCGTCCCACGCCAGGTTCGTGTCCACCAACTGGTAGACGAAGTCCTCGACGCCGCCGGTGTGCGTGGGCCCGGCGATCACCGAGTTCACCGTCACGCCCGTCCCGGCGGCCGCCTTGGCGAAACCCCGCGAGACACCCAGCAGCGCCGTCTTGGACACGCCGTAGTGGATCATCTCGGCCGGGATGACGATGGCGGAGTCGCTCGCGATGTTGAGTACCCGGCCCCACCCGCGGTCCATCATGTCCGGCAGCACCAGACGCGTGAGGCGCACGGCCGCAAGCACGTTCACGTCGAAGTAGCGGCGCCACTCGTCATCGGAGACCTCGAGCGGATCCTCGGCGCCGAAGACGCCCAGGTTGTTGACCAGGACGTCGACGGGGCCGAGTTCGGAGATCGCGTGCTCGGCCTCGACCTCGACGGTGACGTCCGCGACGACGGGGATCAGATCCGCTCCGGGGACCTGCCGGCCAAGGGCGGTGATGGCCGCCGTGACGCGGCCCTCCGATCGGCCGTTGATCCCCACCCGCGCCCCCGCCTGTGCGAGTCCCGCGGCGATGGCGAGGCCGATGCCCTGGGTCGATCCGGTCACGAGGGCGGTCCGCCCGCTCAGGTCGATACGCATGCTCTCGACCCTAACCGCGGTCCGGTCAGGCGCGCTCCGCGTAGACGAGATCGTTGTTCTCATAGCCCATCGGCGGGCCGACGAAGTTCCCGCCGCAGGTGACCATGATGAGCGTCTCCGGCCCGTCGAGCCGGTTCAGGTCGTCGGTGGGCAGCACGCCCTTGTTGACCGAGGCGGTGCGGGTGACCCGGTAGGCGATCCGAGCACCGTCCTTGCCGGTGAGCTCCACCCGATCGCCCTGCTTCAGGGTCGAGATCCGCTTGGCGTACCCGGTGCCCTGCCGGGCGTCGTCGACGTGCCCGGTGATCACCACCGATCCGGCGCCTGCGCCCGGGAGCGCCGAGTCGACCCACCAGCCGAGGCGTCTCACGTCGGTCGGTGGGTACAGGGCGCCCTGCGAGTCCGTCGCGACGGCGTCGACCGGCGCGTCAGCGTCACCGACGGTGACCGTGACCGGCGTCGTGGGCTCGCTCGCCGTCGCCGTGACCGGTGGCCGGAGGTCGCTCTGCGCAGACGGATTCGACGACGGTGCGCTCGCCGTCCCGTCGACTGTGCTGCCACACCCGACGAGGGACAGCACCGCCGCGGCGGAGACGACGAGTGCGGCCGCGCGGCGCATCAGAAGGTCCTGCCCGACGGGATCGAGGCGATCGGGACGCGGACGCCGGGGTTGCGGACCACGGGCCCGGCGTCGATCTTCGAGTTCGTCACCCGGACCTGGAACTGCGGGGTCAGGCGCACCTCGAACGCGACTGCAGCGGCATCGCGGACGTAGCCGGCGGGTGCGGCGGTCTCGGTCGCCTTGTAGCAGCCCGACGGAAGCGAGAAGGCTGCGATGCCGTTCGCACCCGTCGTGACCGCGCGGACGGCCTCGTCGCTGCCGCATCGGGAGATCAGGAACGACGCGCCGGCCAACGGGGCGCCGGTGATCCGGTCGGTCTTGACGAGGGTGCCGTTCGTCTCGACCTCGCCGGGCGGGATCGTGACGCCGCAGCGGAATCGGAACGCGAGGCGGTTCACGGCGTTGCCCTCCACCCGGGCGTACGCGTTCGGGCCGACCAGTACGCACGACGACGGCCAGGCAGTGGGCACCACGCTGACGCATCCACGCGGGAACGCGCCGCCGCCGTTGCCGGCGCTGTCGGTGCGGGCGCCGCCCAGCGGACGCCAGGTGTCGCACTCGGCGACCGCGTACTCGGACGCGACGCCGTTCCCGTTCTGGTCCCGGGCGGTGATCGTGAAGCGCACGTTCTTGTTCGGCGGCGGGGTCGTCGAGGTCGGCGGGACGATGCCGCCGCGCTCGAGCACGAACCTGAACTCGGCCCGGCCGGAGTCCGTGGTGATCGTCTGCACGACGGGCGAGAGCAGTCGCCAGTTGGTCGGCGTGTGATCCATCCGGGCGCTGACGCAGGGGCCGGTGACCGTGGTCGCGCCACCGTCGGCGAGCGAGGCCCCCGGGCCGCCCTTACAGCCCTGGACGTGCACCGTCGCGCCCGGCACGCTCGCGCCGCTCGGGTCGACGATGCGCACCGCCCCGACGGTCAGCCGTCCGGGCGGGCCCTGCGGCGGCACCGTCGTCGTGGTCGACGGTGCCTGGGTCGTCGTGGTCGGCACCGTCGAGGTGGCGGGTGTGGTGGTCGCCGGCGTCGTCGTGGTCGGCGCGACCGTGGTCGTCGGCGTGGCGGGTGCCGGCGCCGGGGATGTCGTGGTCGTGGGTGCCGTGGGCGGCGTGGTCGGCTCGGCGCCCGCGACTGCGGGCAGCAGTCCCATCATCGACACCAGCGCGACCGGTAGCACCAGCGCGCGTCGGATTCGGTTCCTGGTCGCGTTTGTCATCGCGTCCTCCTCTTTTCGTTCCCCCATGGCGATGTCGTTCGACACGAGGAAGATCGGGAGGAGGGACGGAATCCGTTAGCCGTGTTACGAGATCGTTATTGCCCCGCGACGGCGCGGACGACCGCCGCGGCTCCGTCCTCGCGGCCGATCGCGCTGCTCAGGACGCCCGCGGCCGTCCGATACCGGGTATCGCCCACCGCGGCACGTATCGCCTCCGCGAGGGAGGAAACCATGACCTTCGTCCGAGCGATCGGCGCGGTGCCGGCCCCGAGCGCGTGCAGCCGCCGGGCCCAGAACGGCTGGTCGCCGCCGGGAGAGGGGAGGGGCACCGTCGGGATACCCGCGCGGAGGGCGGCCGCGGTGGTGCCCGCGCCGCAGGAGTGCGCTACCGCCGCGACTCGGGGGAGGACGTGCTCGTAGGGGACGGTGTCGATGTTCAGGACGCCGTCGCGGTCCGGAACCCGAAGGCCGGCACCACCGGATTGCACGATGCCACGGACACCGGCGACGGCCAGGGCCTCGTCGATGATCGAGGACAGGCGGTCCCGTTCCTGCGCCGGCACCATGAGCGAGCCGAGGCCGACGAGGACGGGTGGCGGACCGTCGGCGAGGAAGGCCTCCAGGTCGGGCGAGGGCGACCAGTTCCGCGGCGTGGGCGACCACCAGCTGCCGACGACCTCGATGCCCGGGCGCCAGTCCGCCGGGCGGGGGAGCACGCTGGGCGACCATCCGCACAGGATCGGCCACTGCGCGTGTGAGCGGTCGTGACGGAGCGCGCGGGCAGACCGCTTCGGCAGGCCGAGGTCGCGGCGCAGCTCGGCGACCACCCCGCCGTACATCCGGTCGACGGTGCCCTCGGCGAACCGTCCGGCGGCCCGGTTGATCGCGCCGCCGGCCGACCACGCGCCGAGCAGGCTGGGCGGGTACTCGCGGGTCGCGGACAGCGGCTGCAGTCGGGCGCCGATGATCGGGATTCCGCGGGCCTCGGCGAGGGCGTGCATCGCCGGTTCGGCGAAGGGCGTGGCGAGCACGACGTCGGCGGAGACATCGGCGACGGCGTCGAGGAGGCCCCGGCTCAGCTGCCGGATCCCTGCGGGTTTGACCAGCTTCAGCGCGTCGGCGAGGGAGGGCTCGCCGTCCGGTTCGCCGAGGTCGAGGGGGATCGGGCGGGCGTCGAGGCCCAGTTCTGCTGTCTCGCCGTCGAGCTCGTGGTTGGTGGTGATCGTGACGGTGTGGCCGGCCTCCTGGAGCCGGAGCCCCACGCCCGCGAGCGGCATCGTGTCGCCGCGGGAGCCGTAGGTGGCGATGAGGATGTGGGCCATCAGTTCTCCTGGTCGGCGCGGGTGGCGCGGGTGAAGGCGTCGACGAGGTCGTCGGCGTACGCGTCGAGGTCGAACTCGGGGTCGGCGAGCGTGGTGTGCATCGCGGAGCCGACGGCGCCGCGGATCGCGGTCGCCATCGAGGCGACGTTCAGTGGGCGGAACTCGCCGGAGTCGACGCCGCTCGCCAGGATCACGTCGAGTTCGACCCGGCCGCGCGCGTCGTCGTGGCTCGCGTCGACGGAGACGTCCTGGAGGCGGCCGCCGTCCTTGGTGCGGAAGCCGCCGGCGATCTCCATGAGCGCCAGCTGGTGGTTGCGGTGCGTGCGCATGTACCGCAGGTGCGTGCGGATGTGCGCCTCGAGCTTCGCCGCGGCCGTGGGAGCGGCCTCGACCGCGGGCACCATCTCGGCGAGCAGGGTGGAGTAGGACTCGTGTACCACTGCTGCGATCAGGCTGTCCTTGTCGCCGAAGTGGTACAGCACCACGCTCATCGCGACGCCCGCCCGGTCCGCGATCTTGCGCACGGACGCCTTCCCGTAGCCGAGCTCGGCAATGGTGTCGATCGCGCACCCGGCGATCTGTGCGCGGCGCGCCTGTTCGGTGAAGGTCTCGGTAGATCGCATGATCTAACTATAGATCACGTGATCTATAACAGCTACAGGAGACGGTCGGACTGTGTCGTGGAGCCGGGCTCGATGAAGTGCTCCGTCCGGACCACCGGCGCGATCAGCCACGCCGGGAGCCGGCGGAGGATCCGCATCAGACGGGCGACGCGGCCGGGCCCGTTGATCTCGGAGCGGTGTGCGCCGAGCGCGCGCTGCTTCGCCGCCACGAACGGCCGCACATCGATCCGGTGCGTGATGTCCGCGGCCGGGGTGAACCAGGTGCGCGCCGCCTCCAGGTCGTGGCCGCGGGTGAGCCGTAGCCGCGTAGTCACCGTGAGCAGGCGGACGGCGACCTCGCGCGGCACCGTCGCCTCCACCAGACGCACACCCGTCAGCTCCGCGGCGCGGCGCGCGATGCGGTGGACGGCGATGTGGTCGCGGTGGCCGTAGCCGCCCGCGGGGTCGTATCCGATCAGGAGGTCGGCGGCCGTCTCGCGGAGGACGGCGGCCAGTGCCTCGGCGGGCTCGTCCGGGTCGGCCCGCACCAGGCGCACCCGGCCCGGAGGATCGGGGTAGAGGTCACGCCCGTGCCCGCTGTCCGCGTATCCCAGCCAACGGACCTCCGAGACACCGAGCTCGGTGGCAGCGGCATCCAGCTCGCGCAGGCGCTGCGTCGGATCGGGCTCGTCGTCGCCGCGCATCATGCCGTCGGTGGCGACGACCACCACCACTCGATGCCCGGCGGCCGCCAGCTTCGTCAGCGTGCCGCCCATGAAGATCGACTCATCGTCCGGGTGAGCG
Organism: Tsukamurella pseudospumae; assembly: GCF_001575205.1. Taxonomy (GTDB): domain Bacteria; phylum Actinomycetota; class Actinomycetes; order Mycobacteriales; family Mycobacteriaceae; genus Tsukamurella; species Tsukamurella pseudospumae. Next base: position 265,796 of record NZ_LSRE01000001.1, on the reverse strand, counting down.
TTCAGCGCGACGACGGTGCCCATGCTCACCTGTATATCACCGATTGAACACTGTTATGGAGTTCGCGACCTGCAGAAACGCTCTCCATAACAGTGTTCAATCGGGTCAGCGGCTGGTCGTGAGCTCGCCGAAGGTGGCGTACCGGGCGTCGGAGCGGGCACCGTCGGGAGTGACCTGCTTGTCGACGAGGATCACCTGCCCGATGAAGGGCTCGACGATGCCGACCATGCGGATCGGCGCGGCGATGATGAGCTGGAAACCGAACTGCTCGAAGGCCCGCAGCGACTGCGCGGAGAAGCGCTCGTCGGACTTGCTGAAGGCCTCGTCGAGCATGAGCGGCGCGAAGGCCGGCTCGTTGGACCCGTCGATGCCGTGCGACCCGAGCGCGAAGCTCAGCGCCGCCGCGAGGCAGAAGGCGACCAGCTTCTCCTGCTCGCCGCCCGAGTTCGTCGCAGTGTTGCGGTAGGTGACTACCGCGGGTGCATCGGGCTCGGCGCCGACCGCGTTCTCCCGGCCGTAGAAGGAGTATCCGGTGCGGACGTCCAGCACGTTCTCGGTCCAGCGGCGCGACTCGGGGTCGTCGCCCGTGAGGCGCAGCACCAGGCCGCGGATCCGCTTGAACTGGGCGGCCATCGCCGCGGGCTCGGCGCGCTTGGCCGCGGGGGCGTCGCGGACCATCTCGTCGACCAGCTTCGCGAACTCGGTGGCCTCCGGCGTGGGCCGGGCGGCGTACGCGATCTGCAGGTACGTGCCCTCGTTGAACTCGACACGGCGCAGCCCGGCGTTGACATCGGCGATGCCGCGCGTGATCGCGCGGTGCGTGTCGTCGACCTCCTTGAACAGGTTCGACACGGAGTGGCTGACATCGGTGGTGATGAGCCGCCGGAACTTCTCCGTCGCCGCCGCGAGTCCGTGCGCCACGAGGTTCTCGTGCACCGCAACGAAGTCCGGAGCGGAAGCGGCCTCGGCGGACAGCTCCGTCGAGGCGTCCGGCCACTCGCGCAGGAACTGCTCCGCGGTGCGGACGATCCGCGCCTCGGCGGCGTCGCGCTCGGCGGTCGCCGCGTTCTGCTGGCGCTCCAGCTCGGCACGCAGGTCGGCGCGGACCTCGCCGAAGGTATCGAGGGTGAGCCGGCGCGGCTTGGCCTCGTCGGCCGTGAGCAGGTGCCAGAGTGCGGTGGCGAGGAAGTCCTCGTCGGGCTCCGAGAGCTTCGGCGCGCTCTCGCCGTCGATCTTCTCGAATTCGGCCAGGAGGTCATCGAATTCGGTGCCGGCGCGGTTCATCGTCTCGGTGAGACCGCCGATGCGGGTCTGCGCCTCGGCCAGCTCGCCGTAGGCGTTGTCGGCCTGCAGCTCCAGTTCGCCCAGGTCGGCGTTGCCGGACCTGGCGTCGGAGATCCGGTCCGCGAGTTCCTCCGCCTCGGCCTTGGCCGCCCAGTGGTCGAGTTCGCCCCACGAGGTGTAGCCGAGAACCCCTGCGGCACTGTCGGCGACGGCCTTGTGCTCGGCCAGGTCGTCGCGCAGCGTGGCCGATGCGTCCGCGGCCTTGGCGTGCACCGCGGCCAGCTCATCGCGACGACGCTGCAGTGCCTCGCGCTTGGACCCGGTGTTCGTGCCGAGGACCCACTGCGAGCGGTCGGCGACGGAACGTCGGTCGTCCTTGCGGAACCGTCCGCCCGCGCTCTTGACCAGGCCCTCCGGGGTGACGGCCTGCTCGTGCCGCTCCAGCTCGGCGGGGGAGTCGACGCAGATGTGCCGGGCGGCGCGGGCCACGGCGCCGGCCAGCCAGCGACCCGTCTTGGTGCTCTCGTCGACGACGAGCTTCTCCGCCAGGGAACCCGGATCCGGGCGGGTGCCGTCGGCACCGTCGACCACCTGGTAGGTGAGCACGCCCTGGACGCGCACCGCGTTGACGTGGTCGGCGACGGCGCGCTGATGCTCCGCCGGCACGAGCAGCGTGGTGGCGAGCGGCCGCAGGACGCGCTCGGCCGCGGCGGCCCACGTCGCCTGCTCCGCGGGCCGCACGTCGATCAGCTCCGCGGCGTACGGAAGCTCCTCGGCGGGAACGCCGGTGGCGCGGGCGATCGCGTCGCGCTGGTCCAGCAGCGCGGGCGGGAGGAGCGACGCGCGGCGGTCCAGGACGGACAGCTCGTCGTCGACAGACTCGACGGCGCGACGGGCGTCGGATTCGTCCGTGTACGCGGAGTGCACCCGACCCGCGAGCGCCTCGGCGGCCTCGGTGGCGCGGTCGCGGATGCCCGGAACCTGTTCGCGTAGCGCGGCGAACTCCTCCGCGGATTCCGGCGCACGCTCGCCGAGCTTCTCCACCGCCGCGGCGAAGCGCTCGTAGGCGCGCTGGCGGGCCTGGGTCTGCAGCTCGCGGGACTGCAGCTCGGCCTCGAGCACGCCGACCTCGCCCTGCTCCTGCCGGAGCCGGTGCAGCAGGTCGTTGTACCGCATCTTGCGCTCCTCGGCGCGGTTCTCCCAGCGGGCGATCTGCGCGTCCATGCCGGCTCGCTCACCCTCGATCCGGTCCATCTGCTCCTGCAGCAGGCGCAGCTTGTGGCCGCGCAGGTAGGAGCGCACGGGGGCGCCGAGCAGGTCCGCCGCGCGGGTCGTCCCGACGGTGGCCGACCGGTACCGCTCGTACGCCTCCGGCATCGGCCGGAGGACCTTCTCCTGCGCCTCGGCCCGCGCCGCGGCCCGGTAGGCCTCGTCGAGCTGGGTGAAGTTCTCCACCAGGCGTTCCGCGCGCGCGTAGGTCTGCGGCCGGTCGAGCATGTAGGTGCGGATGAAGGCGTCGAGGTCGCCGACGTTCTTCATCGCCTTGGCCTTGCCGAGCAGCGCCAGCGCGGCGCTCGAGGTGCCGATGCCCACTCGCCTGCGGAGCGCGTCCTGGTACGCGGCCTGGGTGTCGAAGGACTCGACGCCGCTGTGCCGGGACCGCCAGCCGCGGGTGTCGAATCCCGCTGTGGCCCAGTCCTGCAGGTCGAGGAGATCGAAGGCGCCGGAGTGGATCTGGTACCACGACTTGAGGGAGGCACCGTCGGTCCCGCTGCCGGGGAACCACTTCACGGCGACGGCGGTCGTCACGTTGCCGGCGCCGTTGTCGTACGTCGCGGCGACCGCGGACCAGGTGGCCGAATCCCCGCGCAGGTACTGGACTTTGGACTGCTGATGCTCGTCGTCGTTGACCGACCACGCGCCGCGCACGTAGTCCGCCATGGAGCGGGCGGCGCGCTTGGCGCCCTTCGCGGTCATGTCGGCCGATGCGTTGAAGGACTGGTCGTAGGTGGGCAGCAGCACCACCGAGTGCGCGTCCATCAGCGAGGACTTGCCGGAACCGGAAGGGCCGGTGAGGATCACGCCCCGCTCGTCGATGGGGAAGTCCTTGTAGCCGTCGAAGGTGCCCCAGTTGACCACCTGCAGGCGGGTCAGGCGGTACTGGCCCAAGTGCTTTCGGGTGCTATGCGCGCTCACGCCTGCGCCTCCTGGTCATCGAGGTCGACGGTGCCGTCGCCGTCCGCGCCGTCGACGGGGGCCGCGGCCTCGCCCAGATCCTGGTCGGTGCTGGCGAGATCGCGGTACGCCGCGGTGTAGAGGTCCACCTGCTCGGGGGTGAGCAGCGAGGCGATCACCGAGTGCACGGCGTACCGGTCGCTGGTGCCCACGCGGCGGATCAGGCGGCGTGTCTCCAGCTGGTTGATCGCGGCGTCGGCCTTCTTCACGAAGCCGGCCTCGTCGGTGTCGCGTGCGGGGCGGAAGGTCAGAAGGTGGTCGAGCATCTCCTGCCGCTCGACGACGGCCGTCTCGTCCGGGCTGGACAGGTGCTTGAGCCGCAGGAACAGCGCGAGGACCGATGCGGCGAGCGAGAGGCTCTGCGCGCGCAGCAGATTGCGCTGTCGCGGATCGTTCTCGCTGACCTGCCGGGTGAAGGCGTGCTTGGTCTCGCGGTTGATCTCGAGCAGCAGGTTCAGCTCCGACAGGCGGGAGCGGAGCAGCGTCTCCTCGGCCTCGATCACGGCCCAGTTCTTCGACTTGGCGGACACGTGGGGCGCAGCGATCAGCTCCTGCAGGGCGTAGCAGACGGAGTTCGGGAGCTGCGAGGTGTCGCCGTCGAAGCGCGGCGCGGTATCGGCGCCGCGCAGGGACTTGATCGCGTCCTCGTCGGCGATGCTGAAGTCCGCGAGGTCGATCTCGGGAAGTACGTCGTCGGCGGGCACGTCCAGCGTCTCGATGTCCAGGGCTTCGTCCGACATCAGGCCTCCTGCTCGAAGAGTGTGGTGGGCTCGGGCGCGGCCGAGGCGGGGGTCAGGGGCGGGAGCGCGGCGGCGAACTCGACGTGCGGCACCGTCAGCTCGCGGGGCCCGCGGGCCGTGTGCGCGACGACGGTGACCGGACGGTCCGCGTCGACGGTGCCGTACCGCGCGCCGAGCGACCAGATGCCCACGACATCGCCCGCGCGGGGCGCCTCGATGGCGGCGAGGACCTCGGCGAGGGTGGCACCGTCGGACATGCCGACCTGCGCATTGATGGCGGACGCGAGGGAGTCCCAGTCGATGGCCTCGCGGCCGACGAGCCGGGCCGGGTCGATGGTGAACTCTCCGGAGGTCTCGCGGACCTCGGGCGGCAGGGTGACGATGCCGTCGTGGAAGCGCAGGGCGCCGACGGAACTGGTATCGACGGCGGTCATCGGGACGGCGAGGCCGGTGTCCCGGCTCGCGGAGACGGTGTCGAAGGCGTCGACGGCCGCGCGCTGCGCCTCGGTGATCCGGGCGCGCAGTGACTGGTACTGGAGGAAGTCGCCGTCCTTGACGAAGGTGTTGATGCGGCGGTACACCTGCCCGCGGATCTCGTCGACGCGCTGGACTTGCATCCACATGCGGTCGAGGAAGCCGGTGAGGGAGTCTTTGAGGTCGTCCGGGAGGTCGATCTCGTGGACGACCGAGGCGACCGAGGTCTCGAGCTGCCGGCGCAGGCGGTGGTCGGACAGCAGCGTGTAGAAGGCGTCGAAGGCCTTGCCCTCGGGGGTGTTCGCGAGCTCGTCATGGCCGTCGAAGAGGCGCTGCAGCGTCTTGGCGTACGCCTCGGCCTCGCTGGACTCGGAGGCGTCGAGGCCGTGGGTGAGGAGGGCGCGGGTGTGCTCGCGGAGCTTCTCGCCGTAGCCGAGGATGTCGGCGGGCATGCGCTCGGCGAGGGAGCTGACGATCTTGAGGTCGTCGACCACCTTGTCGCGGTCGTACTCGGGGATCAGGCCCTGGCGCAGAGCCTCGCGGCGCCGGGTGAGCTCGGCGATCTGCTCGTCGAGGGCGCGCAGGTGATCGTCCGGGTCGGCGCTGACGGTGACCGCGACCGCAGAGAGCCGCGCCGTGACCAGCTCGAGCGCGGTCTCGGTGGCGACGTTGCGGTCCAGCGAGACCGCCTGCACCTGGCCGAGCGCGGTGGTGGCGCCGCGGGTGAGCTGGATGACCTCACGGTCGTCCTCGTCGAGGGTTCGGGACACGTAGCCGTGCTTCACCCACTGGTCCAGTACGTCCGGGCCGGCGGGGACGGGGCGCGCGCGTTCCGTGAAGTGGTTCTGGAGGGACTGCAGGTCGACGGTGAGCGCGTCCCCCAGCTCCTCCGCGTCGACGGGGCCGGTTCCCAGCCGGGCAGCCATGAGCGCGAGGTAGGCGACGGCGTGGGGGGAACGGAGGAGCCTGAGCGCGACGTCGTTGTCGGCGTTGTCCGTGAACGCGGCGTACAGCTGCGCAGCAGACTGCGCCATCGTGCACCTCCCGTTCGATAGGTCGTCAGCGACGGTCCAGTGTATCGGGGATGTCGGAGGCTGCGAGGGAGGGCGTTCGCTGGACGACGACTCTCCGATTCTGTCCGGTTCGGACCGGCGCTTCTCAACGGGAAATGGCTACTCGGCGATCCGGCGGATCAGGTCCGAGAGGTTCACGCCGAGGGCGTTGCTGAGTGCGACGAGGGTTGTGAACCGCGGGTTCGCCGGCGTGCCCTTGCGGCGATCCGATAGTCCGCTCTCCAAAAGTTGGAGGTGGTTGGTGCTGATCCCGACCTCGGCGGCCAGCGCTTCCTGACTGAGTCCGCGATCCACGCGCAGCCGTCCGATCTCGGTTCCGAGCCGGTGCGACAGCTCTTCCTCGATCGGGGACTTCGGCACTGGTCAAGGGTGCGGTCGGCCGATTGTCGGAGCCACCATGTATACATGGGAAAATCGTCCGGTTCGAGTGCTTGCATGGGGGTGAGGGTCAATGGCTGGGGAGCCCTATCGCCTGTCCTTCACCACCGGTGGATTGATGGTGACTGAGTCCGCTGCGGTGGCAGGGCTCCTGTTGTCCGAAGGCGATGCGTCGCGCGCACGGTCTGTCGCGGTGGAACGGAATGTCGTCCAGCAGCGGATGCGGAGGTCGACGGTCCGCGTCACGAGCGAAGCCGTGCAGCGCCTCGCCGTGATGCCTCGGGCCGGCCTGCGGATCATCGCTGACGGCCCTGGCACGCAGTCGCGAATCCTGCTGTGGGTCGCGGCGTGCGCTCGCTACCGGCTACTGCGGGACTTCGGCCGCGAGGTGCTCCGAGATCGTCTTCTTGCGGAGCGCCCGCTCGTCGAACCCGATGATTTCGAGACGTTCTGGAACGTGCAGTCCGCGTGGGTGGACGCGCTGCGGGACGCGGCACCGTCGACCCGGGTGAAACTCCGCCAGACCACCTTCCGGATGGCTCGGGATGCCGGGTTCCTGGACGAAGCCGGTCGGGTCGTCGCGGCGGCGCTGACGTCGGACACGGCACACGTGATCTCCGAGCTGGACGCGTCACTGGTGATGAGTCTTCCGCTCCACGACGGGCAGCTGGCGGGCATCGGAGCCGAGGTAGGGGGCCGTCATGACTGAGCCGATCCACGAGGATCTGTCGCCGGCCGAGCGGTTCGACCGCGCGTACGCGGTGATGCGCTCGGACGACTTCCTGCACATGCGGGGGCAGCTCGGCGAAGTGCCGTACTTCATCCTCGGGCATCCCGCCGCGGACGAGCCGGAAGTGGGTGCGCAGGTCAAGCGCCTCGTGGGCCGGCTCCGCGCGGACGGCATCGAGGTGTGCGAGGTGGACCTCTGGGCCCTCGCGCGGGCGATGTGGGCCGAGACCGGCCAGTGGGACGCGATCCTCGAGCAGGAGTCCGCGCTGCCCAAGGATTCGTTCGCGGACGTGGGGAACGTGATCTCGCCGCAGAAGTACCTGTCGCCGCGTATCACGTCCATCGTCCGCGCGCAGGAGCCCACACCCCAGTTGGTGGTGCTGACCCACGTCGGGCGGCTGTACCCGCTGGTCCGGGCGCACACCATCCTCAACACCCTGCAGCCACTGCTGTCCGATCTGCCCGTGGTGCTCGTCTTCCCGGGCGAGTACCGGCAATCGCCCACGCAGGGAGCGTCTCTCGTGCTGTTCGGGCAACTCCTCGACGACGACTACTACCGCGCATTCGACCTGCTGAAACTGGGGAACCCGTGACGAATCTGGAACAGATCCTGGCGAAGGACATCGACCGTCCACTGGACGGCGTGGTCAAGGCGTCCAGCTCGGGGAAGTTGCGCGAAGAGGTGCGCGAGTACGTGATCACCGCGGAGGTGGCCGATCACCTGCGGGACCTGTTGGAGGCGTACACCTTCCCGGGCGAGGCGCCGTCGAACGGGGTGTGGATCGCCGGGTTCTTCGGCTCGGGCAAATCGCATCTGCTCAAGATGCTCGCCTACCTCCTTGGTGACGTGCCGGGAGCGGAGCTCTCCCGCTCGGACGTGGTCCCGGACTTCCAGGCGAAGCTGCCGGCCGAGGACGCGATCGTCCGCGGCGCTCTGGGGCGCGCTGCGGCGATCCCCGCAACCTCTTTGCTGTTCAACATCGACGAGAAGGTCGACAAGAACAACAAGGACGAGCCGGGCGCGCTGCTCGACGTGTTCGTGCAGGTCTTCTACGACGCGGCCGGGCTGTACGGGAAGAGCCCGTACATCGCGCGGTTCGAGCGCGACCTGGCGGCGCAGGGCGTGCTCGACCAGTTCAAGGGCGCCTTCGAGCGGCACTACGGCAAGCCGTGGGAACAGGGCCGCGAACTCGCGGTGTTCGCCGATGCCGCGGCGGAAAAAGCCTACGCCGAGGTGACCGGGCAATCGATCTCGGCGCCGCTCGCCACCTATCGGCAGACGCACAGTGCCACGTCGATCGAGGCGTTCACCGAGGAAGTGGCGCAGTGGCTCGATGCGCAACCGGCCGGGCACCGTCTGGCCTTCTTCGTAGACGAGATCGGGCAGTTCATCGGGCAGAACACCCAACTCATGCTGAGCCTTCAGACCATCACAGAGTCGCTGCACACGCGGTGTCGTGGTCGCGCCTGGGTGTTCGTGACCTCACAGGAGGTGCTCGAATCGATCCTGGGGGACCGGACGAAGGAGCAGCAGCAGGACTTCTCGAAGATCCAGGCGCGCTTCGCCGTTGCGCTCAAACTCGATTCTCGCAACGTCAAGGACGTGGTCTCGCGGCGCCTACTGGAGAAGACGCCGGACGGCGTGGAGCTGCTGTCCGGGACCTATGAGAGCAAGCACGAGCGGTTCCGTTCGCTGTTCGCGCTGCAGAGCCAGCGCCCGTTGAGCAGCTACGCGAACGAGTCCGACTTCGTGAACACCTACCCGTTCGTGGACTACCAGTTCGAGCTGTTCCACGACGCGATGCGCGGCCTTTCGGATTTCAATGCATTCACGGGGAAGCACTCGTCGGTGGGTGAGCGTTCGCTGCTGGGGGTCACCAAGGACATCGGCTCGTCGATGAAGTCGGCCGGCGTGGGCGAGCTCGCCACGTTCGACATGTTCTTCGACGGCATCGAGAAGTCGCTCAACTCCGACATCAAGCAGAACGTGATCAGCGCGTCGCGCAACATCACCGGACCCGATCGAGACCTGCAGTTGCGGCTGCTCAAGGCGCTGCTCATGACGAAGTACGTCGACTGGTTCGAGGCCACGCCGCAGTCGCTGTCGGTGCTGCTGACCCCTGAGATCGACGCGAACATCGCAGCCCTGCACACCGACGTGGAGCGTGCGCTCAAGGAACTCGAGCGGGCTACCTATGTGCAGCGTTCCGGCAACGCCTACTCGTACCTGACGAACGAGGAACAGGACGTCGAGAAGGCGATCAAGAACCACGCCCGCAACGACGCCGACGTCAAGAAGCTCCTCAACGACGAGATCGTGGCCGCCACGGGTGTCGGGGGCAAGATCCGGCACGACGCCACAGGTGTGGATCTGGGGCTCGAGCGATGGCTCGACGACGAGCGGCAGGGGCGAACCGAGCCGCTGAGCGTCCGGTTCATCACCCCGTACGGGTACCGCACCGTCGACGATGTGAAGCAGCAGTCGATCGGGGCGGCGGGCGCGCTGTTCGTGGTGCTGGACCTCACGGACCGCACGAGGGACGACATCGAGCTCTTCGTCCGCACCAACAGCTATGTGCAGCTGCAGATGAAGTCGACGTTGCCCGAGTCGCGCCAGCGAATCCTGGCCTCACACGGCCGCGCGAACGTCGAGCGCGGGCGCGCCGTACGTGCGGAGGTGGCGCGTGCCGTCGCGAACGCCGATCTGGTCCACAACGGGACGATCATCCAGGTCGGCGGCGGCAGCGCGAAGGATCGGGTCAACGCCGGGTTGCAGGTGGCGATCGAATCGCTGTACCTGCGGATCAACGAGGCACGCGCCGCCTCGAGTCTCACGGACGGCGACGTCGGCCGCATCCTGCGCGAGGAGAACACTCTCGACCTCGACGTGACCTCGTCGCTCGACGAACTGGCACGCACGGTGGTCAACGAGGTGCAGTACGCGAAGACGCGTCAGGTGGATGCGACCGTCGGTCATCTCGTGGAGCATTTCGCGAAGCCGCCGTTCGGATGGTCCACGACGTCGGTGCTCGCCGTCATCGCGCATGCCGTGGTCGCAGGGCGGGTGCGCCTGCGGCTCGACTCGCGGACCCTCGTCCGCAGCGAGATCGCCGGCGAGCTGACGAACCGGCACAAGCACCGTCAGATTCATGTGGACGAGGTGCGCGCGCACGACCCCGCCAAGGTGCGCAAGCTGCAGCGATTCCTCGCGGACTTCGCCGACAGCAGCGACACGTTCTCGAACACCGACGACCTGATCGAGAAGGTGCGGACCGAGCTGGCCGGCACCGCCGACGAGGTGGCGCGGTGGGCCGGCGAGCCGTACCCCTTCACCGAGAAGGTCCAGGCAGCGGCCGCCCGGCTGCGCGCGCTGGTGGACGGGCGTCCGGCCGAGTGGTACCTCAGTGAGTTCCTCGACGACGCAGACGACCTGCTGGATCTCAAGGAGGACACTCTCGATCCGATTCGGGGGTTCCTCAACGGTCAGCAGCCGGCCGTGATCGCTGCGGCGAAGCGGTTCCTGCAGGACCGGGAAGCCGAGCTGCACGACGCGGACGCCGACGATCTCGCGCAGCTCACAGGTGACCTCGGCGACCCCGACTTCCTGCGCGGCGAGGTCGTGCCGCGGATCAAGCGGGTCCACGAGCGCCTGCTCTCGCACGTCGACGGTGCCGTGGCGCACGACCGCGACACACTAGCCACGGCGATCGATGAGCGTATCGCCGCATTGCGGGCGACGCAGGAGTACCTGGACGCGAGCCCAGCGGCGCGGGAACACGCGGTGACCGCACTGCAGACCATGCGCAACGCAGTGGCAACACACTCCACTCGCGGCGCAGTGGCACTGGCGCGGCAGTCTTTCGACGCGGCGTTCCGCGACGCCATCAAGGCACTCGTGGCGGGGCGAGCTGAACCGGAAGACCTCGATTCGGACGGTTCAGGAGGACGTGGGACCGACGGAGGCGGCGGCAAGCCGCCGAAGCCAGAGCCGGAGACGGTCAACATTTCGGAACTCGAAGTGCATGGTTCGCAGGCAACTCTGCGCACCTCCGCCGATGTTGACCGCTACCTCGAACGGGTGGGTGGTGCTCTGCGCGCTGCGGTCGAGGCCGGGAAGACGGTGATCCTCTGATGGATTCGTCGAAGCTGGAGAAGTTCGCCACCGCGGCTCGCGTCACCCTCCTCGATCAGATGGCGGGCCTGGTGACCCAGGCGCTGAACGATCCGAAGATCGCCGCCGAGTACCCGAACGACGTCGCAGGACTGCGCGCCGCGGTCGCCGAGCACGGCGAGACCTGGGTCGCGGACACCGCCGCCCACACCTGGTTCAACCGTCTCACTGCGGCCCGGTTCATGGACGTGCGCGGGTTCTCCGGGCTCTACCGTGTGGTCTCGCCCGCGGCGGATTCCGCGTCGAACCTGCCCGAGATCCTCCTCCGGGCTCAGTCCGGCGAGTTCGGCGATGAGGTTCCTGAGCGCACGCGCACCGAGGTGTCCGCGTTGCTCAGCGGACGGCGCACCTCGGAGAATCCCGAACTCGAGGCGTACGCGCTCCTGTTACGCGCGATGTTCGTGGCCTGGTACCCGTCGATGCCGGAGGTGTTCACCGGCCCGGCCGACTGGATCCGCCTACTGGTGCCGGCCGACCTGCTCGCGCCGACCTCCGTTCGCGAGCGGGCCGTCACCGTGATGGACGACGATGCCTGCGCGACCGTTGAAGTGGTGGGCTGGCTGTATCAGTTCTACAACTCCGATCTCAAGGACGAGATCAACAAGGCCAAGGTGCCGATCGACGCAGCGGAACTTCCCGCCGTCACCCAGCTGTTCACGCCGCACTGGATCGTGCGGTACCTGGTCGAGAACTCCCTGGGGCGGCTGTGGCTTCGCTCTCGCCCGAACAGCGCTCTGCGCGAGCACATGCCGTACTTCGTCGAGCCGATCGAGGGCCAACCCGACACGGGCATCACCGTCGAATCGCCCGAGGAGATCCGCCTGGTCGACCCGGCCTGCGGCTCCGGCCACATGCTCACCTACGCCTTCGACCTGCTCTTCCACATCTACGAGGAAGCGGGCTACGCGCGCACCGAGATTCCGCAGAAGATCCTCACCCACAACCTTCGTGGCCTTGAGATCGACTCGCGCGCCGCGCAGCTCGCGTCGTTCGCGCTTGCCATGAAGGCTCGGGAGAAGGACCGTAGGTTCCTCACCCGCAAGGTCGACGGTGCCCCCGTCCGCCCGGACATCGTTCGGATCGAGCCTCTGACCTTCGACGGAGACGATGTGGAATTGCTGGCGCGGGGCCTCTGTCGCGATGACCGCGCAGCGCTGGAATCGCTGCTGCAGGCGTTCGTGTACGCGGACACCTTCGGCTCGCTGATCCGCGTCGACCCGGTCGGCATGGCCGTCCTGCGCCGTATCCTCACCGACGCCGAGCAGTCCGACGGTGCCGACACCACCTTCGAGGCCCGTCGCGAGGTCCTCGTCCGGGCGCGCCGCCTGTACCGGCAGGCAGATGCGCTGGAGGACGATCAGTACCACGTCGTCGTTGCCAACCCGCCCTACTTGGGCAGCGGCAACATGGGCGGGCAGCTCAGCGACTTCGCGAAGGCACGGTTCCCCGAAACCAAGGCCGACCTCTATGCGATGTTCATCGAGCGGAACGCGGAGCTCGCTCGTCCGTCCGGCTCGGTCGCAATGGTGACGATGCAGTCGTGGATGTTCCTGACCTCGTACCGCAAGTTCCGCGCGCGGCTGCCAGAGTGGGGGCACATCGTGACCATGGCACATCTGGGAGCGAGGGGATTCGACTCGATCGGCGGCGAAGTCGTGCAGACCACCGCATTCGTTGTTGATATCGCATCCCGGCGGACTGGAAACGGGCAATTCTTTCGACTTGTCGAAGGTCGATCCGAAGAGGAAAAACGATCCTGTCTAGTTCAGGCGAATAACGCACAAGGTGACGCGCGAATTCGTTTCGTCAGTTCAATGAACGAATTTGAGGCAGTGCCCGAGTCTCCGATCGTGTATTGGTTGTCCGACGGATTGCGGTCGTCCTTTCACAGTCACTCGCTGCTTGGGAGTGTAGCGAACGTGGTCAATGGTCTCACCACTGGTAAGAATGAACGGTTCGTTCGCCAATGGCATGAAGTGGCAATCTCGCGCTTTACTTCGAAATGCCTCTCCGAAGAGGATTCTCGAAATGTTGAATTTCGTTGGTTTCCCTACAATAAGGGTGGGCAGTTTCGTCGGTGGTTCGGTAACATGTCTGAAGTTGTGGACTGGCAAGATGCGGGTAGGAGAATTGAGAGCTTCGGCCACTCGTTTCCCAGGTCTCGCTCCTTCTACTTCCGTCCGTCGATTTCGTGGTCGAAGGTCGGTACCGGCGATACCTCGTTTAGATACTTTCCGCCCGGATTCGTATTTGACGTTGCTGGAATGTCGATATTCCCGGAGCAGGGGATCTCGTTCTCCCACCTTCTTGGGTATCTGAACTCTACCTGCGCGAGTGAAACGGTCGCGGCTCTGTCGCCGACTATCAACGTCGAAGCGGGCCAGGTCAGGAATCTACCGGTGATTGCTGACGTGCTTGACGATGTATGTGAGTGCGTAGATCGTTTGGTCTCGATATTTCGATCGGATTGGAATGCTCGGGAGTGTTCGTGGGATTTTGTTTCACATCCGACGATTGGTCTGGGTTGCTCGGATCTGGTTGAGGCCTCGGGAATCCTGTGGGGAAACTCGATCGCTATTGCGGAAGAGGCTCGCTCGCTCGAGCAGAGAAATAACGAACTATTCGCACGTGCGTATGGCCTGCAGGCGGAGGTTCCTGTCGCCGTATCCATCGATAAGGTGTCGGTGACTCTTAATCCGCACTTCAGGTACCGTCCGAGCAATTCGCGCTCCAGGCGCGAAGAGGAATACCGCGCGTTATTCGATCAAGACCTTGCTCGGGAGCTCCTGTCATACGCCGTCGGGTGCATCATGGGCCGGTACAGCTTGGATGAACCTGGTCTGATTTTGGCGGATGCGGGTTCGACCATCGCAGATTTTGAGGTCAAGGTACCGAACTCGCGGTTTCGACCGGACGATGACGGGATCGTACCGATCACGGAGAATGAGTATTTCCCGGACGATATCCTCTCGCGTATTCGGGAATTCCTATCCGTCGCGTTCGGCGAAGAGAATCTCACCGCAAACGTGAGTTGGATCGAACACGCGCTCGGATTGGGTAAGCGGAAAGATCTGCGGCAGTACTTTCTCAAGGACTTCTACGCCGATCACCTCAAGATGTACTCGAACCGCCCGATTTACTGGCAGGTGTCGTCGAATTCGAAGCAACCCAACAAGGGCTTCAGCGCGCTGGTCTACCTGCACCGGTACACGCCGACGACGCTCGGCATCGTCCGCGAGAACTACGCGAATGACATGCTGGATAAGCAAGAGGCCCGTCTCACGACCATCGCGCACGCCCTCGACACCGCTGACAAGTCTGAGGCGAGGGATCTCATCAAGGAGCAGGACGAGCTGACTCGGGTGCGGCGCGAGGTGCAGGACTGGGTGACCACCACGCTGTTCCCGTTGTCCACCGCGGAGATCGCGCTCGACCTCGACGACGGCGTCAAGCAGAACTACCCGAAGCTCGGCGCGGTCCTGAAGTACGTGAAGGGTCTGTCGTGACGGCAGCACCGTCGAACCGGATTGGCGAGCTGCTGGCGGAACGGTTCGCCAGCAGCCCGGTCATCACCTGGATCGACGTTTCGGGGGAGTACTCCGCAGGTCTCGACGAGATCGTCGGCGTCCTCGGCGCTGGGGCCTACGACGTGGTCGTGCATCGGGTCGAGGGCAATGAGCTGGGGATCAAGACGCGGGTTTACGCGGACCTCGACGACCCGGTGCGCGACAGGCGGCGCCGGCACCTCGTGTACCGCACCGGGGAGAGGCCTTCGCGGCCGGACAACTGGCTCCTCGACCTGGAAGCCGGGTACGGCGTGTTCACGGCCGACACGGCGGCAATCTTGGTCCACGAACTGGGGCTGACCGACCGCGACGTCGACCCGGTCGTGGAGCGGCATTCGTTCGCGTTCGCAGTACCGGGCCGGATTGCCGCGGTACGCGCGCGGCTGGCCGACGTCGATCCAACACTTCCACCGAAGGATCTCGCCGCCAAGGTACTGGCGTTCCTCTCGGCGGAGGTCCTGGGGCTGGAGGGGAAGGACAGCCATCGGCTGCAGGACATCGTGACCGCGCTGTTCGTGGATTACGCCGACGACGAGGACACCGGGTACCAGACACTGGCGGACGCGGACCTGACGGACTTCCTGTGGAGCGGATGCGCCGATATCTACGGTTACCGAACCGACTCACCGAGCGTAGCCGGCCTGGTGACATGGTTGTTCGACCAGGCCTGGCGGCAATGGCCCGACGCCCGCAACCCGGCACGGATCGACTTCGAGCGGCTGCGCGACGGCCGTCAGTACGACCAGCTATTCACGTATCTGGCGCGGACCGCCGAGCGTGACCTGAACATCATCGACCGCCTGCGCGGTGCCGGCCACCCGCTCGACGAACTGGCCGCAGGCAACGTCTTCCCGGTCGTCGACGAGGTCGTCATCGGCAGGCTTGCGGCCGCCATCCACCGGCGTGAACTCGCGCCCGATGCGGTACGAGAGATCCTCGCGAAGCGGCGCAGCACCACGTGGTTCATCGACCAGCAGAACTCCTACGCCGCGCTCGAGGCAGCTGCGGAGTGCCTCACCCGGATCGAAGCGTTCCTCCCCGTGATGGCCGACGCCACGGACGGTGTCCGCAGCTATGCCTCGTCGTGGGCTCCCATCGACGGTGCGTACCGGAGATTCCGCAACTACTTCGCGACCGCCGAGACCGAGTTGCCCACGGAATTGGCGGACAAGGTCGAGAAGCAGTACCTCCTCAAATACCAGCGCCCGCTTGCCGCCGCATGGCAGGAGCAGGTCGACGCGCTGACGGAGTGGGCAGTGCCAGGAGTCGAGCCGCTGCGCGGATTCGCAGCCCACGACCTGCCGGCCAAGGCGAAGACTCTCGTCGTCATCTCCGATGCGTTCCGCTACGAGGTGGGTCTCGAGCTCGCGCAGCGCGCGAACCGGGAGAACGACTGGTTCGACGCCATCGTCGAACCGCGGCTCGCACCCCTTCCCTCCTTGACCTTCGCGGGGATGGCGGCGATGCTGCCCCACAGCAGGCTCAGCCTGCACGGGGAGTCCGTCCGGGTCGACGGTGCCTCCACCTCCGGACTGCCCGCTCGGAACACGCTGTGGGCCAAGGTGCACGCCACGGCGATCGACTTCGACGACGTGATGTCGATGAGTCCGGCGGACCGGAACGCATTGTGGCAGAGCAATGATGCGCTCGTCGTCTACCACGACACGATTGATAAGGCCGGCCACAAGGCGCCGCACCAGGTCCCTGACGCCTGCGCGACCGCGGTGGGCGATCTGCTGCGGATCATCAAGAGCTTCGGCAGTGGGAAGATGCGCGCTAGTCGCGTCCTGGTCACGGCGGACCACGGGTTCCTCTATCAGCGTTCGGACCTCGAACCCACCGAGTACTTGAGCGAGACGCCGCAGGGTGAAGTGGTGGCGTTCGGACGCCGCCACGTGATCGGCGACGGACTCAAGGACCAAGCCGCCTTCCGCACGTGGACGCCGCAGGCGCTCGGCTACGACAGCGGAGACGAAGTGCAGATTCCGCGCGGATTGCACAGGCTGCGCAAGCAGGGAGCCGGCTACCAGTACGTGCACGGCGGGGCGTCGCTGCAGGAGGTGGTCGTGCCACTCGTGACGCTCATTCGCGGGCGCAACTCCGCGGTGAGCAAGGTGACGGTGGACGTCAACGTCAGCACTCCCACAATCACGACGAGCACCGTCATGGTCACCCTGCTGCAACGCGACCCGGTGCAGGGCAAGACACGCGGCCGTGAGCTCGTTATCGGTGTGTACGCGCCCGACGGTGCGCTGCTATCCGGGGAGCGGACGGTCGATGTGGCGAGCGAGGCGCAGGACATCCGCGACCGGGGCCGCACCGTCGAACTCGTGCTGAACGAGGAGGCAGACCGGTACAACGGCCAGGTGATCACGATCCGCGCGGAGGAGCGGATCAACGGTCATACCACTCCCTACCAGAGCACCACCGCGACACTGCAGCGCGGTTTCGGAGGTTTCAATGACGCTTTCTGAGAGTGACGGCGATCTGGTGAGCGACGCTCCGATCGACGACGATCCTTCGGCGGAACCCGATGCGGGCATCACCGACACGAGTGAACTGGACGCGAAGGCGAACGTGCAGTTCCCCGGCTTCGTGGTGCGCAAGGACCTGGTCGGCCGGATCAAGGGCAACGCGGTCGTGCCGGGCTACGTGCTCGAGTTCCTCCTCGCGCAGTACTGCGCGACCGACGATCCGGCGACGATAGAGTCCGGGATCGAAGCCGTGCGGGACATCCTCGCTAAGCACTACGTGCACCGCGGCGAGGCGGAGCTGATCAAGTCGACGATCAGGGACCGCGGGAAGCACCGGGTGATCGACAAGATCTCGGTGGTGCTCGACGAGAAGCGGGACAAGCACACAGCCTCGTTCGGCAACCTCGGGTTACGCGGTGTGCCGATCGATGACGGCACCGTCCGGAACAACCGGAAGCTGCTCACCGGGGGCGTGTGGTGCATGGTCGACGTCGAGTACCTCGGCGGGGAGGCGACGGACGATCGATGGATGATCGCGGCGCTGCGGCCCATCCAACTGGGTCAGTTCGATGCCACGAGGTACATCGCCGCGCGGGAATCGTTCACCACCGACGAGTGGATCGACCTGTTGGTCAGCACGATCGGATTCGAACCGTCGAAACTGTCGTCCCGGGCGAAACTGCTGCAGCTGGTGCGGCTGGTGCCGTTCGTGGAGCGCAACTACAACCTCGTCGAGCTCGGTCCGAAGGGCACCGGCAAATCGCATGTGTACTCGGAGTTCTCGCCGCACGGGACCCTCATTTCTGGCGGAGAGGTAACTGCGGCGAAGCTGTTCGTGAACAACGCGAGCAAGTCGATCGGCCTCGTGGGCTACTGGGACGTGGTCGCGTTCGACGAGTTCGCGGGCCAGAAGCGCGTCGACAAGACTCTTGTCGACATCATGAAGAACTACATGGCGAACAAGTCGTTCTCGCGCGGCACCGACACGCAGACCGCCGAGGCGTCGATGGTGTTCATCGGCAACACCTCTCGCCCGGTCCCGACGATGCTCGCGCATTCCGACCTGTTCGAAGCGTTGCCGGAGTCGTATCACGATGCCGCGTACCTCGACCGGATCCATCACTACCTCCCCGGTTGGGAGGTCGAGATCATCCGCCGTGAATTGTTCACCAGCGGGTACGGATTCGTCGTGGATTACCTGGCGGAGGCGTTGCGGCATCTGCGCGCGCTCGACTTCTCCGATCGGTACGCCGGCGGGTTCACCCTGAGTGAGCAGATCTCGCAGCGCGACCGCGACGGCGTGCGCAAGACCTTCTCCGGTCTGATGAAGCTGATCCACCCGGGAGGCGAAGCGCAGCCGGCCGAGATCGAAACGCTCTTGCGGTTCGCCATCGAGGGCCGTAAGCGCGTCAAGGACCAGATCCTCCGCATCGATTCGACGATGGACGACGTGACCTTCGGGTACACGGACGCCCGCGGCGCATGGCACGATGTCGCGACCCGCGAGGAACTCGACTATCCGCGTCTGTACCACCGCGATGCGGCGGTCGCAGCCGGCGATGCCGCGGATCTGGGCGAGGCATCGTCGGACAGCGCGGGCGGGAGGGTGCCGCTCGGCGGGACCACCGTGGCCGCTGCCGACGGCCCGTACGTGGAGGAACTGTTCACCGGGGTCATCGACGTACCCGACGACTCGATCGGGCATTCCTACGCGAATCTGCTTCTGCCACATCTGGTCGGCGCGACGAAGATCGAGATCATCGATCCGTACATCCGCGCGCCCTACCAACTGCGCAACCTCTACGATCTCCTGCTCGAGGTCATCGGCGCGAAGGTCGCGGAGGACACGGTGTCCGTCAAGCTGGTAACCGCGGAGGAGAAGACGAGCGAGGATCGGAACAGGGCCCAGCTCATCGGGCTGCTGGAGATCAAGAATGCCGTGGCCGAGGGCGGTGTGGAATTCGACGTCGAGTTCCGGCTGGGCATCCACGACCGCCAGATCACCACGGATACCGGCTGGCGGATCATGCTCGGGCGTGGGCTCGACATCTTCCAGCCGTACAGCGGCTCCGGTAGGTTCGACCTCCGGCATCGCTTCCAGGAGTTCCGTCGGGCCAGGGCCACCACCGTCACGTTCATCAAGATCGACTGACACACCAGGATCGGGCAAAACCTGTCATACGTCCCCGATAGCGTCGTCCGTAGGACGGCAGCGGAGGGACGGGGACATGGGAGAGTTGGTAGCGGCGAGGGGCTCGGGCGACCTGTTCGAGCAGGTCTCGGTATTGATCGAGGAGACGCGCACTGCGGTCGCGGCGCAGGCGAACGTAGCTCTGACGCTGATGAATTGGCAGATCGGTTGTCTCGTCGGGACGGAGGTCCTCGCCGGTGAACGGGCCGAATACGCTCAGGAGATTGTGGCCACACTGTCGCCACAATTGACGGAGCGTTTCGGCCGTGGGTTCGACAAGTCAAGCCTCCATCGGATGGTGCGCTTCTACCAGGTGTTTCCAGACCGTCAGATTGTGGCCACGCTGGGGCAACAATTGAGCTGGAGCCACTTCAAGGTGCTCCTGCCCGTGTACTCGGCTGAGGCGAGAGCCTTCTACGTCCAGCAGGCGCTCGACGCGCGACTCAGTGTCCGCGCGCTCCGGGAGCTGATCGGGAGGCAGGGGTACGAGCGCCGAGAGATCGCGAACGCCCAGACCCCTGGCGGGTCCGCGGTGCCGCTGGACAGCTTCCGGGATCCGTACCTGCTCGACTTCCTCGGCCTCAAGGACGTCCACGCCGAACGGGATCTGGAAGAGGCGCTCATCCGCGAGATGGAGACCTTCCTCCTTGAGGTCGGCAACCGGGTGGACCTTCGTCGCCCGCCAGAAGCGGATGACGGTCGGTGAAGACGACTTCACGCTGGACCTGCTCTTCTACTCCCGCCCGCTCCGCCGGCTGATCGCGGTCGAACTCAAGGTCGGAAAGTTCCGTCCGGCGTTCAAGGGCCAGATGGACCTGTACCTCAAGTGGCTCAACCGCTACGAGCGCCGAGACGACGAGGAGGCGCCACTCGGCCTGATCCTCTGCACCGAAGCGAGCCGGGAACAGGTCGAACTGCTCGAGATGCACAAGGGCGGCATCGTCGTGGCCGAGTATTGGACGGCCCTACCTCCGAAGGAGGAACTGCAGCGCCGGATCACGCAGATCTATCGAGATGCACAGGAGCGGGTGGCACATCGCTCCGTCGGTGCCGCTCGAAACGTTGACGAAGAGTCGGGCTGATCGGCCCGTAACGCAGTGGCCAGTTCCGGTTCACCGCGGCCGCTTACCGTGCGGTGCATGAACCTGCGCCGCCTGTCCGTTGTGTCTCTGTCCCTCGCGTTGCTGACAGGCGCCGCGCCGGCGGGTTCCACGCCGGCGGCGCCGCGCACCGTCGACCTGCAGGCGCACCGGGGAGGGCTCGGCCTGCAGACGGAGTCCACGCTGGAGGGCTTCTCCGCGGCCATGCGGCTCGGTGTCACGACCCTGGAGCTGGACACGCAGGTGACGAAGGACCGGAAGGTCGTGATCACGCACGACCGGAAGGTGGACTCGCGCAAGTGCGTCGACACCGCGCCGGCGACCCCGGGCGATCCGCAGTACCCGTACGTCGGCAAGTACGTGCGCGACCTGACCTACGCTCAGATCCGCACCATGAACTGCGGATACGAGAAGGTCGCGGCGACGCAGCGGGTCGTGAGCGGCGCGCGGATACCCGAACTGCACGAGCTCTTCGACCTCGTCCGCGCGCGACGCTCGCAGGTGCGGATGAACATCGAGACCAAGGTGGAGGCGGGGGCACCGTCGGAGACGGCGCCGCGCGGCGAGTTCGTGCGAGCGGTCGCGGGGGAGATCACCCGCTCCGGCTTGTCCCGTCAGGTCACGATCCAGAGCTTCGACTGGACCGCGCTGCGGGAGATCGGCCCGTTGCTGCCCGGAGTTGACAGGAGTCGGCCTGATCGCGCTCACCAACGGAGAGCAGTTCCTGCAGACCGGGATGCCCGGCGCATCGCCCTGGCTCGGTCTGGACGTCGACACCTACGGCGGCGACTGGATTCGCGCCGCGAAGGAGACGATCCCGGGCCTCACCGCCGTGTCACCCGTGCAGGGCGACCCGCAGGACGGCGGCATCGGCGACGCGGACTTCATACGCTTCACTACGCCGACCCTGATCCGGCGCGCGCACGAGCACGGGCTGAAGGTCGTTCCGTGGACCGTCAACGACCCCGCCACCATGCGCGCCCTGCTGGGCGACGGCGTGGACGGCCTGATCACGGACTACCCGGATCGTGCCCGTGCCGTGTTCCGTGAGCTGGGGATCGCCCTGCCCGATGCGTCGTAGAGCCGCCGTCAATCCGACATTCCACGCTTGCTGAGCTCGTTGCGGTCCGCCCACCGGATGATGTCGCCCCGGTTCAGGGCGACGGCGAGGAGGTCGGGGAAGGCGTCGGGGGTGCAGGCGAAGGCGGGGATCCCCATGTCGGACAGCGCCGCCGCGATCTCCCGGTCGAAGGAGGGCGCGCCCTCGTCGGACAGCGCGAGGAGCACCACCACCTGGATCCCGGCGGCCTGCATCTGCGCGACCCGGGTGAGCATCTCCTCCCGCACGCCGCCCTCGTAGAGGTCGGAGATGAGCACGAAGATGCTCTCCTGCGGCCGGGTGATCAGGCCCTGGCAGTAAGCGATCGCGCGGTTGATGTCGGTGCCGCCGCCGAGCTGGGTGCCGAACAGGACGTCGACGGGATCGTCGAGCTGCTCGGTGAGGTCGACGACCTCGGTGTCGAAGACCACGAGCGAGGTCCGCACCGACCGCATCGATGCGAGCACCGCCCCGAACACCGCGGAGTAGACCACCGATGCGGCCATCGAGCCCGACTGGTCGATCGCCAGCACGATGTCCTTCGACACGGCCTGGGACCGCCGGCCGTAGCCGACGAGCCGCTCGGGCACGACGGTCCGCTGCTCCGGCAGGTAGTTCTTCAGGTTCGCGGCGATCGTCCGGTTCCAGTCGACATCGCGCAGGCGCGGCCGGTGGGTGCGCGCGGCCCGGTTCAGGGCGCCGCCGACGGTGGCGCGGGTCCGGTCGGCGATCCGCTTCTCCACCTCCTCGACCACCTTGCGCACCACGGCGCGGGCCGTGGCCTTGGAGGTCTCGGGGATCGCGCGGCCCAGCGTGATGAGGGTGGTGACGAGGTCGATGTTCGGCTCCACGGCCTCCATCAGCTCGGGCTCGAGCAACAGCTGATGCAGACCCAGCCGCTCGACCGCGTCGTGCTGGACGACCTGCACCACCGTCGAGGGGAAGTACTCCCGGATGTCGCCGAGCCAGCGCACGACGGACGGTGCGGAGGCACCGAGACCGCCACGGCGGCCGTCGTTGTCGTAGAGCGCACCGAGCGCCTTGTCGATCCGCGCATCCGTCCCGGACGGCGTGGGCAACCCGGACGCGGACGCGCCCAGCAGCAGCCGCCAGCGCCGTTCCCGTTCGTTCATGCGGGCACCTCCGCCAGTCCCAGGAGCAGCGCCGCGGTCGCGACGGCGGGTCCGGCCAGTCGAGCATCGAGCGTCGCGGCCTCGGGGTCGACGGTGCCCGGGTCGTCCCCGAGCCGCACGACGCGGTCGCCGAGGTTGCGCCGCACACCGGCGTCGAAGTCGCCGAAGGTCCGCCGTAGCAGGGGCAGGACGTCGACGAACTCCTGCTCGCCGAGCGAGAGCAGCCAGCCGTCGAGCACGGCGAGGAGCGCAGGATCGTGCACGAGGACGATGCCGCTGCCGCCGAGGAAGCCGGAGATCCAGGCGGCCTTCGCCGTCGTGTCCGCGCCTGCGGACAACGCTCGGTGCAGGCGCAGCGCGGCGTCCTCGCCGGAGATCGCACCGCTGTCGAGCAGCAGCCGGGTCACGCGGCCGACGACGGAGCCGTGGACGTCGGGGCGGTCGGCGACCGTGAGCAGCGCTGCGTACCAACGGTCCCGGTCGGTGTCGCCGAGAAGCCCGATCACCTCCTCCACCTGATCCACCCGTCCCGCCAGGACGCCGGCGGCCTCGTCGCCGAGCCCCGTGACCGCGGACGGCAGACCCACGCAGGCGCGGAGCAGGAGCCCCGAGGACACCTCGGCGAGCGCGGCGGTGTCGGTGCCGCGGACATCGCCGTAGCGCTGGGTCCGGCCGAGCGCGGGCAGTGCGGCCAGCAGCGCGTCGACGTCGTGCGCGACCGCCGCGCGGTCCGAGATTGCCCGGAGCAGGCGGGTCACGGCGGGCGGGAGGTCTGCCACGAGCGCGATCTCCAGCGCACCCGTGACCTCGGCGAGCGTCGTCGCCTCCTCCGCCAGTGCCTCAAGGCGTCGGACGGCGGCGTCGGGCACCGTCGTGCCCCAGATGGACGCGACTACCACGTCCACCGCGAGCTCCGGCCGCCACTGCAGCGACCAGCCCTCCTTGAAGGTGCCCTTGCCGGTGGTCTCCGCCGGATCGCCCCACTCGACGCCGAGGATGCGGAGGCGATGCAGTAGATGGGATTTCGCCACGTCGTTCGACTTGCGCAGGTCGAGCACGAGCTGCTTGACCGCGGCGTCCGGCTTGAGCCGCAGCGTGCGCGCGGTCGCGTCCAGGTCGGCCTGCAGCGGCACGACCGGCAGGTGCTCGGGCACCGCGCCCAGCCGCTCGCCGACGACGGCCCGCTCCCGGACCAGCTCGGCGAGGGACGGCGCACCGTCGCACAGGACCGCGAGAGTGGCCTCGTCGACCTCGGCGAGGCCCGCGAGCGGCCGGCGGCGCAGCGTTGCGAGGGTCTCGGCGAGCCGGACGCCCTCGATGATGTGCGCCGACGAGACGGGGACGTCCTCCGCGCGCAGGAGTTCCGCGACGAGCGTCAGCCACCGGACCACGACCTCGTCGGGTTCGGTGGTGAACAGGTGGTGGTACCAGCCCGGGGACGTGACGCCGGCGCCGTAGCCCGACGCCGTGGACAGGCGCGAGTACGACCACGGCACCCACGCGGACCGCGCGCGCACCTTGGGCGCTCCGGCGAGGATCCGGTTGTCGGCGGCAGCCGTCGGCAGAGTGCCCGTCAGCGCGGGGACGTGCCAGGCGCCGCAGACCACCACGACCGTGCGCACCCCGTCGCGTTTCAGGGCTGCACGCAGGCACTTGCGCATGAACGCCTCGCGCCGCTGCTCGCGGGTCGGCTCGGCACCGTCGGCCGGCGCGGCCTCCACGTGCTCGCGGACCGCGCGCATCGCCTCGGCGAGAGACTCGAAGACGTCACCCTCGCCCCGGGATTCGATGACGTCGTCCCACCAGCGCTCCGGGTCGTCGTAGCCCGCAGCCGCTGCGAGTGCGGCGATGGGGTCGGTGCGGAGGTCATCCTCGTCCGACGGTGCCCGCTCCGGCTTCGTGTCGTCGGGTTCCGTTGCGGCACCGTCCGGCTCGGACTCGGCCGCCGGTACCGGTGCGCCGAGGGCGGCGAGCGACTGCGCGGCCGGCAGGTCGCAGAACTCGACGGGGACGTCGTGCCCCACGGCCCAGCGGGCGGCCTGCCACTCCGGCGAGAACACGCCGAAGGGCCAGAATGCGGCCGTCGCGGGATCGTCGGCCACGTACCCCAGCAGCGCTACGGGCGGAACGAGGTCGGGATCGACGACGTGCGCGAGCAGCTCCGAGGCGTCCGACGGACCCTCGATCAGTACCGCGTCCGGACGGAGCCGTTCGAGTTCCGCCACGACGGCCCGCGCGGAGCCGGGGCCGTGGTGCCGGATCCCGAGGACGTGGACCTGCGCCTCCTGCGCCGCGGACGTCATGGATCAGTGTGTCTCGCGCGCCGCGCGGTAGAAGTCCGACCAGCCCGGCCGCTCCCGGACGACCGACTCGAGGTACTCGGTCCAGGCGACGGCATCGGCGACCGGATCCTTGACGACGGCGCCCCGGATCGACGCGGCGACGTCGTCCGGCCGGAGGACCCCGTCGCCGAAGTGGGCCGCCATCGCCGTGCCGTGGGTGATGACCGAGATCGCCTCCGCGGTGGAGAGCGTGCCGCTGGGCTGCTTGACCTTCGTCCGTCCGTCCTCGGTGAGCCCCGATCGCAGCTCGCGGAACACGGTGACGACCCGGCGGATCTCGTCCGCCGCGGCGGGGAGCTCGGGGAGATCGAGCGCGCGGCCGAGCGAGGCCACCCGCTGCGAGACGATCCGCACCTCGTCGTCGGCCGTCGCGGGCAGGGGGAGGACCACGGTGTTGAACCGGCGGCGCAGCGCGGACGACAGCTCGTTGACGCCGCGGTCCCGGTCGTTCGCGGTCGCGATCAGCGAGAACCCCTTCGCGGCTTGCACTTCCATTCCCAGCTCCGGGACGGGGAGCGTCTTCTCCGAGAGCACCGTGATGAGAGCGTCCTGCACGTCCGACGGGATGCGGGTGAGCTCCTCGAGGCGCGCGACGCGCCCCTCGGCCATCGCGGTCATGATGGGCGAGGGGACGAGCGCCTCCCGGCTGGGCCCCTCGGCGATGAGCCGGGCGTAATTCCAGCCGTACCGGATCGCCTCCTCCGGGGTGCCCGCGGTGCCCTGGACGAGCAGCGTCGAGTCGCCGCTGATCGCCGCGGCGAGGTGCTCCGACACCCACGTCTTCGCGGTACCCGGCACGCCGAGGAGAAGCAGGGCCCGGTCGGTGGCCAGCGTCGCGACGGCGACCTCCATCAGGCGCCGTGGGCCGATGTACTTGGGCGTGACGACGGCACCGTCGGGAAGCGTCGTCCCGCAGAGGTAGTCGACAACAGCGGACGGCGACAGACGCCAGTGGGCGGGCCGCGCCGCCGAATCCTGCTGGGCGAGCGCCGCGAGTTCGGCGGAGTACACCTGCTCGGCGTGCGGCCGCAGCAGATCGGCGGTGTCGCCTGTGGGGGTGGCAGTCATGGCAGCTCCTGTTCGATGGCGGTGCGCAGGCGGAGGATCTCGGGCAGTGCGGCGAAGTATCGAGCGCGCACGGGCGACGCCGCGGCGAGGATCTGTGCGGCCCGGTCGGGCCACGGCGATGCCGGGCCCACGGGGAGCCGGGCGGCAGCGGCGTCGAGCAGCACGTCGACGCCCTCGTCGAGCTGCCAGTCGGTGCCCTGCGCAGCCCTGTACAGGATCGTGCCCACGCGATCCGCGAGGTCGGGCGGCCATGGGCCGGGAAGGAGTGCGAGAGCGCCGGGTGCGCCCGTCGAGGCGAGGGCGGCTGTCCAGCGCGGGTCGGGGCGCCGCGCGGCGGCGGCGATCCAGCCCGGCAGCAGGTCGTCCCGGTCGTCGCGCGCCGTCACAAGATCCGACGGTGCGGCGCCGAGCAGGTCCTCCCAGTCCGCCAGCGGCAGCGCCGCGGTGATCTGGTCGGCCCACTGCCTGCGCCACGTGCGCCCCATCCCGGATCGATGCCCGACGATGCCGTCCCGCGTGTCCGCCGCGTCGAGACCGTCCGGGGTGCGGACCGTGAGCTTGAGGCCCCCGAGGAGCCCGCGGCTCAGCGAGACGTGCTCGCGCGCCCGGTCGCGCATCCGTCGGTGGTACGAGGTGCCGACACCACCGGCCAGCGCCTCCTGCGCCGCCGCACGGACCTCCTTGCTCCGGTCGTCGAGCGCACGCTCGAGCAGTGCGTCGTCGCCGGGGCCGGCGGGGATCACCGCCAGCGCGCGCAGCAGCGCGGCGCGGCCGGCCACCCGCGTGTCCTTCCAGGCGGCGTCGACCAACTCGGTCGCGGCCGCCGGATCGGTCCGGCGGACGGAACGCACGTAACGCGCCCGCGCTTCGTCGGAACCGTCTTCCCAGTCCGCTGGGTCGGGGCGATCCCCGTCGAGTCGGGCACCGATCGACGGTGCCGCCGCCGCGAGCCAGGCGCCGCGGGGCCCGACGAGGGTACTCACAGGCGCCGCTGCGCCGGGACGCTCGGCCGTGAAGCGCAGGAGGCGGGGGATGAGGTCGGTCGGCGCGCGCAGCCCGGCCTCGGCGACGCGGCCGAGGCACCAGGTCTCGCTATCGGGATAGCGCAATGCGGAGACGACGGTGCCGGCCAGCGCGCGTGGCATGGGCGGGCGCGGGTCCTCGTCGGCGGCCGGGAGCGGCGTGAGCCCCCGGATCGGTGCGGCGCCTTCGGCATTGAGTGCGGTCGCGGTCAGGGCGGCGGTGTGCAGGACCAGGATGTTCGGCGGTGCGTCCGCGGGAACACGGGCGAGGGCGCCGGAGATCACGGGGTCGGCGCCCGTGCGCTCCGTCCGGCGGGTCCCGGTGCCGAGCAGCGCCGCGGACACAGTTGCCGGCCAGTGTTCGGCGGTCACAGCGCGACCACCTTGTCGTGCGCCAGGACCGACAGTGGGACGAACGCCGTCGCGTCGAGGAGGCCCGCGACGACCACCTCGGACCCGCCGGACACGGCGAGCAGCGTCCACCACGCCTCGTCCGTGACGCGCAGCGGGACCGCGAGGCCGTCGCGATCGACCAGGTGCGGAGTGTCCGAGTGGGCGGGAGTTCCGGCCAGGAGCACCGGGTGGTCCACGACCCACGGGTCGGCGGCGCACCGTCGGGCGCGATCCGCGCGGGCCCGCTCGCAGGTGACCCCGGCTCGAACCACCGCCGGCCGACGGCCCGCCATGTCCCCGGCGACGAGCGCGCGCAGGCCGTCCGGGTGGAAGGCGAGTGGCCCGACCTCCGTGGCGCCGACAGCGGGGCGGCGGGGGAGCGACGGACCGCCGCGGACCTTGAAGTCGAGGATCACGGCCCACCGGCCGGTCTCCTGGCCGTGCAGCCAGGTCCGCCGGGTCGTAACGTTCTCCTCGACGGTCTCGGTGCGCCCCAACGCCGTCCACGCGTCGTCGATCGCGGGACCGGCGAGGACATCGGCGGAGGCCACGGGATATCCGACGTGGCGCCGGACGGTGGCGGCGATCTCGTCGGGGAGTGCGTCCAAGCGGGTGTGGGCCTCGGCGAGCATCCAGAGCAGCCCGAGCTCCCGCAGGAGCCGGTCCGGCCAGCCCGCGCCGACGACGGTCTGCGGCAGGCGCCGCACCCGGGTGGCCAGCCCGGGGGCCTTCGCGTCGACGAGTCGGCGGGCCAGGGGATCCACGCGCGAATACGCGTCACCGTCCATTCCCGAGAGCCCGGCGTGCACCTGGTCGAGCAGCCAGAGTCGCAGTTCCGCGATGCCGCCGGCGACGGTCTCGGTGCGCTGGGCCGCCGTGCGGGCGGAACGTTCGGGATCCTTCGGTGCCGCGGCCCGATCGACGGCCTGCGCGCGGCGTTCGCTGCGGGAATCGAGCCACGTCGCGGCGAAGTCAGCGGGTTCCTGCGCGTCCGGAACGCCGCCGTCGGCCCAGAGCAGCAGGAGGCCGAGGGCATGCTTGCACGGGAACTTGCGCGACGGGCACGAGCACTTGTACGCGGGTTCCGCGAGCTCCACGACGGTCTGGTAGGGCCGCTTGCCGCTGCCCTGACACTGCCCCCAGACCGCGGTCGGCGTGGTTCCGATGCCCGACCAGGGCGCGGGCGCGCTCAGTTTCTCACCCGCCCGAGCCGACGAGACGTCCGGCGCGAGCTCCAACACCTGATCACGCGTCCAGCGATCCACCCCCACAGGATTCACTCAAGCACAGATCCGCGGGCGGTGCCACGTCGCGCGGCACGCGCGTGGACTTGTGTACGGGACGGGTTCAGGTCGACTAGTGTCCGGTTCATGAAGACGAAGATCGCTGGTGTAGTCACTCTTGCCGCTGTCGCACCGTTGATGGTGGGCTGTTCGATGTTCGGGACGAAGATGGACTTCGGGAAGCTGGAGTCGAAGATCGCCGACAAGTTGAACACCGAGTACTCGAAGCTGGGGCAGAAGGTCGACTCGGTGACGTGCGACAAGTCGGACGACAAGCCGAAGCCCGGCGCGACGTTCACGTGCGACGCGAAGCTCGGCGAGGTCACGGTGCCGGTCAAGGTCACCGTCAAGGACAAGGACATGAACGTCGATTTCGTCACGACGAAGAAGCTCTACAACCTCGCGACGGTCGGAACGCAGCTCGCGCCGCAGGTGACCCAGCAGGTCAAGCAGTCCGTGACGATCGATTGCGGTACGGGCTTGAAGGCGGTCGAGCCGGGTGCGTCGTTCACCTGCCCGGTCAAGGGTGCCAACGGATCCACGGGCACGCTGACTCTCAAGGTCGGCTCGATGGACGGCACCGACGACTGGTCGGTCAAGTAGCGAGGCGCAGGAGGTCACAGATCTCCTATTCACATGTGCATCACACACCTCAGTAGTGTAGTTTCCCACCGGTAGACTCATTTGTCACGGAGGGCAACATGCGTGTCTCTGGTTTCTTTCGTTCGATCGTTTCGCTGACGGCCGCCGTCGCTGTGGCCGCCACCCTGGCCACCGGGCCGGCGGGGGCGGCACCGTCGACGTCGACAGCGTCGACGACGTCCCTGACGAACCAGGCGTTCGAGCGGCAGGCGGCCGGCGACACCGCCGGCGCGCAGGCGGCCATCAATCAGATGCCCGTCGATCAGGTGCAGAAGGTCGTCGCCGTGATGACGAATGTGAACAAGGCGCTCACCTTCCCGCTGACCGATCAGGTCCCGGGTGGCGTCGCGGCCGGCACCGCCATCGTGATCCTCGGCTTCGGCCTCGAGGACAACGGCGCGATGCGGCCGATCCTCGTCGAGCGGCTGACGAAGGGGCTCGCGGTCGCCCAGGCGTACCCGGCGTTCCCCATCGTCGTCACGGGCGGCGCCCCGAAGGCGGGCAAGACCGAGGCGGCCGCGATGAAGGAGTGGCTGCTCGAGCAGGGTGTGTCCGGCACGCGGATCTACACCGAGGAGAGTGCCGGCTCCACGCAGGCCAATGCGATCAACACGGCGGCGCTCATGCGGCAGAACGGCTTCGGCAACGGAGCGGTACTCGTGACCTCCGCTGATCACACCCGTCGGTCGGTCGCGGACTTCCTCGTCGCCGGTATCACGCTGCAAGCCGTCGTCGCCTCGGACGCCAAGATCCAGTCCGCGCCGATGTCCACCAGCGGCGTGGCCGCGGTGTACCGGGACGCGCGAGGCGTGGCCAAGATCTGACGCGCCCTGTGCGAGTGCAAGGTTTCTCGGCGGTTCTGGAACTTGTCGGTCCCGTGTGCAAGCGTTGACCTCATGACCGAGTACACGGCGCCGGTGGGCGCACCCGTCTGGATCGACCTGATGACCCACGATGTCGATGCCGCGGCGGCGTTCTACCGCGCGGTGTTCGGTTGGGAGGCCGAGCCGCCCAACCCGGAGTTCGGCGGGTACCGGAACTTCCGCGTGAACGGCAACCGCGTCGCGGGCCTGATGGGCGCGAGGGACGGCGGGGACGGGCCGGGCGACATGTGGTCCACCTACCTGCGCACCGATGACGCGGCGGCCTCGCTCGACGCGGCCGTTGAGGCGGGCGCGTCCGTGATCGTCCCCGCATCGGATGTCGGTGATCTCGGTCGGTTCGGCTTCGTCATCGACCCCGTCGGTGCGGCGATCGGCGTCTGGGAACCCGGCACCCACGCCGGCTTCGTCGAGCGCGGCGTCCCCGGCACGCCCTACTGGTTCGACTGCATGAGCCGCAGCTACGACGCGTCGCTCTCCTTCTACCGCAAGGTCTTCGGGTGGACGCTGGAGGAGATCGGCAGCGGCGGCAAGGAGGGCTCGTTCGGTCCCGACCGGTACAGCCAGGTGCTCGCCGGTCCCGCCGGCGCGCAGGAGGGCGTCGCCGGGATCATGGACGCGGCACCGCTGTTCGACTCGGGCGTGTTCGGCGACGGTACGCCGTCGTTCTGGCAGGTCTACATCACCGTCGAGGACACCGACGCCGCGGCGAAGCGCATCATCGACGCAGGCGGGCAGATCCTGCGGGCGGCGGAGGTGACGCCGTGGGGAACGATGGGATCGGCCACGGATCCCGGCGGCGCGGTGTTCCTGTTCGCCACCCCGCCCGCAGGGCGGTAGGCCGCCGGAGGGCGGTAGCGGGCCGGAGGACGGTGGCCGTCCGGGACGCGGTGGCGGGCCGAGGCTACGGCTCAGTCCGGCGCACGCTCTCCTCGACCAGGTCGAGCACGGCCTCCAGGCCCGCCGTCGGCCGGCCGGACGCGAGGTGCGTCACCAGGCCGTCGAGCACCAGGTCCAGGTAGGCGAGGATCACGTCGGTGGGCAGGTCGTCGCGCAGCCGGCCGCGTTGCTTCTGCCGCTCCAGGCGCCGCAGCGTCGCGTCGGTCAGCTCGGCGCTGCGCTCGGTCCACTCGGCGCGGAAGTCGTTGTCGTTCTTCAGTCGCCGTGCGATCTCGAGCCGGGTCCCGAGCCAGTCGAAACGTTCGGGGTGGACCAGCATGTCGCGCATGACCTGGACCAGGCCCTGCTCGGCCGCGATGTCGGCCATCCGCTCCGCGTCCTCGCGGGCCAGCGCCAGGAACAGCGCGTCCTTGTCGCGGAAATGATGGAAGATCGCGCCCCGCGACAGTCCGGTCGCGGCCTCGAGGCGGCGCACCGTGGCGCCGTCGTAGCCGTACTCGGCGAAGCAGGTCCGCGCACCGTCGAGGATCTGACGGCGGCGCGCGGCGAGGTGGTCATCGCTCACCTTGGGCATATGGATGCTCCTGATGGAACGGGGACGGCGGGCCCGGCCGCAGGGGCCGGACCCGCCGTCACTCGTGGTCGACGATCTTCGATCAGCTGTTGACCATGTTCCGCAGCACGTACTGCAGGATGCCGCCGTTGCGGTAGTAGTCCGCCTCACCGGGGGTGTCGATGCGGACGTCCGCGTCGAACTCGACCTTGGTGCCGTCCAGCTTGGTGGCCGTCACGTGGACCGTCTTCGGGGTGACACCGTTGTTCAGCTCGGTGATGCCCGCGATGTCGAAGGTCTCGGTGCCGTCGAGGCCGAGGGTCTTCCAGGACTCGCCCTGCGGGAACTGCAGCGGGACGACGCCCATGCCGATCAGGTTCGAGCGGTGGATGCGCTCGAAGGACTCGACGATGACGGCCTTGACGCCCAACAGGCTCGTACCCTTGGCCGCCCAGTCGCGCGAGCTGCCCGAGCCGTACTCCTTGCCGCCCAGGACGACCAGCGGGATGCCGGCGGCCTGGTAGTTCTGCGACGCGTCGTAGATGAACGACTGCGGGCCGCCCTCCTGGGTGAAGTCGCGGGTGTAGCCGCCCTGCGTGCCCTCGAGGCCGATCGTGTCCAGGACGCGGTTCTGCAGGCGGATGTTCGCGAACGTGCCGCGGATCATCACCTCGTGGTTACCGCGCCGGCTGCCCAGCGAGTTGTAGTCCTTGCGGGCCACGCCGTGCGAGTCGAGGTACTGCGCCGCCGGGGTGCCGGGCTTGATCGGGCCGGCGGGGGAGATGTGGTCGGTGGTGACCGAATCGCCCAGCAGCGCCATGACGCGGGCGCCCGAGATGTCGGTGACCGGCGCGGGCTCCATCGTCATGCCGTCGAAGTACGGCGCCTTGCGGACGTAGGTCGAGTCCTCGTCCCACTGGAAGGTGTCGCCCTCGGGGGTGTCCAGGTTCTGCCAGCGGTGATCACCGGCGAAGATGGTCGAGTAGGACTTGCGGAACATGTCCTGGCTGATGGCGTTCTTGATCGTGTCGTCGATCTCCTGCGCCGAGGGCCAGATGTCCTTGAGGTAGACGTCGTTGCCGTCGTTGTCCTTGCCCAGCGAATCGGTCTCGAAGTCGAAGTCCATCGTGCCGGCGAGGCCGTACGCGATGACCAGGGGCGGCGAGGCCAGGTAGTTCATCTTGACGTCGGGGGAGATGCGACCCTCGAAGTTGCGGTTGCCCGAGAGCACCGCGACCACGGTCAGGTCCTCGTCGTTGACGGCCTTGCTGATCTCGTCCGGCAGCGGGCCGGTGTTGCCGATGCAGGTGGTGCAGCCGTAGCCGCCCAGGTAGTAGCCGAGCTTCTCGAGGTACGGCCACAGGCCGGCCTTCTCGTAGTAGTCGGTGACGACCTGCGAGCCGGGAGCCATGTTGGTCTTGACCCAGGGCTTGGTGGTCAGGCCCTTGTTGACGGCGTTACGTGCGAGCAGCGCCGCGCCGAGCATGACCGACGGGTTCGAGGTGTTGGTGCAGGAGGTGATGCCCGCGACCGCGACCGCGCCGTGATCGAGCACGAACGTGCCGCGCTCACCGGTCACGGTCACCGGCTTGGAGGGACGGCCCTCGGCGCCGTTGGCGGCCGACTGGACGTTGACGGCACCGTCGTCCGCGAAGCTGAGCTTGGCGGGATCCGAGGCCGGGAAGGACTCCTCGATGGCCTCGTCGAGCTGGGTGTGCGGCGCCGGGTTGTTCTGCTCGACGTAGTTGTGGATGTCCTTGCGGAAGGCCGTCTTCGACTCCGACAGCAGGATGCGGTCCTGCGGACGCTTCGGGCCGGCGATCGACGGGACGACGGTGCCGAGGTCGAGCTCGAGGTACTCCGAGTACGCGGGCTCGCGGTCGGCGTCGTGCCACATGCCCTGCTCCTTGGCGTACGCCTCGACGAGCGCGAGCTGCTCGTCGGTGCGGCCGGTCAGGCGCAGGTAGTTGATGGTCTCGCCGTCGATCGGGAAGATCGCGGCGGTGGAGCCGAACTCGGGGCTCATGTTGCCCAGCGTGGCGCGGTTGGCCAGCGGAACCTCGGCGACGCCCTTGCCGTAGAACTCGACGAACTTGCCGACGACGCCGTGCTGACGCAGCATGTCGGTGACCGTGAGCACCACGTCGGTCGCGGTGACGCCCGGCTGGATCTCACCGGTGAGCTTGAAGCCGACGACGCGCGGGATGAGCATGGAGACCGGCTGGCCCAGCATGGCCGCCTCGGCCTCGATGCCGCCGACGCCCCAGCCCAGGACGCCCAGGCCGTTCTCCATCGTGGTGTGGGAGTCGGTGCCGACGCAGGTGTCCGGGTAGGCCTGGCCGTTGCGGGTCATGACGACCGGCGCGAGGTACTCGATGTTGACCTGGTGGACGATGCCCATGCCCGGGGGGACGACCTTGAAGTCGTCGAAGGCGCCCTGGCCCCAGCGCAGGAACTGGTAGCGCTCGCCGTTGCGCTGGTACTCGAGGTCGACGTTGCGCTCCAGCGCGTCGGCCGTGCCGAAGACGTCGAGGATCACCGAGTGGTCGATGACCATGTCGGCGGGGGAGAGCGGGTTGACCTTGTTCGGGTCGCCGCCGAGCGCCGTGACGGCCTCGCGCATGGTGGCGAGGTCGACGATGCACGGGACACCCGTGAAGTCCTGCATGATCACGCGCGCCGGCGTGAACTGGATCTCGACGCTCGGCTCGGCCGAGGGATCCCAGTTCGCCAGGGCGTTGATGTGATCGGTAGTGATGTTCGCGCCGTCCTCGGTCCGCAGCAGGTTCTCTGCGAGGACCTTCAAGGCGTAGGGCAGCTTCTCGGTGCCGGGCACGGCGCTGAGGCGGAAGATCTCGTACGACTGATCGCCCACCTCGAGCGTGCCGCGCGACGAGAAGGAATCGATGCTCTTGCTCACGTCAGCTCCACTCAACGTTTGTGGTGTGCACCGACGGGCTGTGTCGGTGCCTGAAACCGATAATACAGTACGCTTGTCCTGTGAGAGGTCATTGGGCTGAACCTCGCGGGACGCAGCTCATTCTGCCTCGTTCCGGGCGCGGCCGTGGGCGTGTCGTACTGTGAGGGCCATGGGGCCCGTGCCGATCATCACCGCAGTACCCGCCGACGTCGACCTGTCGGCCCTCGAGGCGGACCTCGCGCACGACGGCGTCGCCGTCCTCAGT
This sequence comes from Tsukamurella pseudospumae, assembly GCF_001575205.1. Taxonomy (GTDB): domain Bacteria; phylum Actinomycetota; class Actinomycetes; order Mycobacteriales; family Mycobacteriaceae; genus Tsukamurella; species Tsukamurella pseudospumae. Next base: position 230,880 of record NZ_LSRE01000001.1, on the reverse strand, counting down.
CCGGCCCACCAGGACTCGGTGCCCGCGCTCGTCGCCGTCGTCCGTGACGCCCGGGCCAAGGGCATCGAGAACTTCAAGGTGGTCGTCCTCGCGCACGACTACGACCCGGACACCTCGCTGCGCGACCTCGGAACCCAGGTCGGCAAGGACATGAAGGCCAAGGGCGAGGACGCGATGACGATCCTGGTGATGTCGCCCAATCAGGTGGCCGGGTACTCGACGCAGCTGAGCCGGTTCCAGATCGAGAAGGGGCAGGACGGCCACACCGGCCGCCTCGCGCTCAACAATCCGCCCAAGGCCACGCAGGACTTCGTGGACGTCGCGCACGACGCCACCTTTCCGTGGACGGCCGTCACGGTCGCCCTCATCGTGTTCGTCGCGGCGCTCGCCGGAGTGGCCCGGTCCGTGACTCGCACCCGCAGCCGCGCGGTCGACGCCGCCCGCCGGGCCGCTGCAGCGCCGGCCGCAGTGGTGAGCACCGTCGAAAAGAATGGCGCCGCGGCCGCTCCGTCGAACGAATAGCGCACATTCATTCGAAATTCCAGCTGTGTGATTCGCGGCCGGTGTCCGATTCGAAATAGTTCATCGATTGCATCATCGATGCAGTTCAGTGCTGCTTTCCGGGAAGTCACACGTGTGTAGTTTGTGATTACTGTTTTCTATTGTTGTGAAAGTGCCGTACGGTACGTCTGAAGCCAATGTTGTGCGTGTTGCACACGCGTACTCATCGGGTCTGAACGAGTCTTGAGTTGAGGGAGACACCTTGAGGCGTACGGCACACCCCGCCACGAACATCGCTGCGCGGTCGCTGCTCGCGGTCGTCGCCACCGGTTCGCTGATGGTCGGGACCGTTGCGGCCACCGGCTCCGCCATGGCCGAGCCCGGCGGCGACAACGCGAACCCCGCGAACGTCGTCGCCGCCCTGGTCGACCGCATCGCGCAGGCCGACCAGCGCATCGCCGACCTGCGTGGAGATGTCGCGACCAAGCGGCAGTCCGTCAATCGCGCCGTCGTGGACCTGCAGTCCGCGCAGGACGCCGCGCGTGCCGCCACCGGCGCCGTGAAGGTGTCCGAGACCGCGGTGACGGAGTCGAACACGCGGATCAAGACGGCCCAGGACACGTTCGACACCGTCGTGCGCGCGGCGTACGAGCAGGGCAACAGCGCCGGCGCACTGGTCAACACGCTCGGTGGTGCCGACCCCGGCGTCGCCGTGGACCGCGCGACGACCCTGCGGATCGTGGCGGACAAGCAGCGTGTCGCGCTGGGCGACCTGCAGGCCGCGAAGGTCCGCGCCGAGGCTTCCCGTACCGCCGCCCGAGCCGCCAAGGTGCAGGCCGACTCCGCCGCCGCTGCCGCGGTCGAGCGGAAGAAGACCGCCGAGGACTCGATCACCACGACGGTGGCTGCGCTCGGCACCCAGGAGCAGGAGCAGGCAAGGCTCACGGCCCAGCGCACTCTCGCGCAGCGGGCTCTCGACGAGGCCAAGCGCGCCGACGACCGCGCCGCGCAGCAGAAGATCTACGCGCAGTACGTCGTCGACGAGCAGCAGACTCAGCAGATCGCGGCTCCCGCCGCGGCGGCGGCACCCGCGGCCCAGGCCGCGCCGGCCGCAGCGGCTCCCGCGCAGGCGGGCACCGTCGACTCCGCGGATCCGCTGGCCGCGGCTCGGACTTTCGCACAGGGCATCGTCGGCCAGGCATCGTCGTTGTTCACCAACCCGTTCGGCGCCGTGACGGGGCAGGCGACCCCGGCCGCTGCAGCACCCGCCGTACAGGCGGCCACCAGCGCAGCCGGCCAGAGCGGCGCGCAGATGATCGAGACCGTGATCCAGCGGGGCATGTCGGTCATCGGCGTGCAGTACGCCTGGGGCGGCGGCAGCTGGAACGGCGCGACGAAGGGCGTCCGCGACGGCGGCGTCGCCGACAGCTACGGGGACTTCAACCGCGTCGGCTTCGACTGCTCCGGCCTGATGGCCTACATGTACGCGGCCGTCGGCATAGCGCTGCCCAAGTACTCCGGGTACCAGTACACGACCGGCAACAAGGTCCCGATCAGCCAGCTCAAGCGCGGCGACATGGTCTTCCGCGGTCCCGGCGGCACGCAGCACGTCGCCATGTACCTGGGCAACAACCAGATCCTCGAGTCGCCGCAGTCCGGCGGCGCCGTGCGGATCGCGCCCTTCGACGCCTCGACCTTCCTGTCGCAGGGCGTCCGCGTGATCAACAGCTGACCGCCGACGATTGCGTACTCTCGTGGGAGTGGGCCGCGACGGCCCGGATCGGACGGGCCCGCGCGGGCCGGGGGAACGACGACGAAGGGGTCTTGCGTGACGCATTCTCAGGGGCTGGAGAACGGGACGGGCGGTGCCGCCTCGACCGATGAGGTCAAGCTGCTGGAGCGGGCCGTGTACGAGGTCAAGCGCGTGATCGTGGGCCAGGATCAGTTGGTCGAGCGCATCCTCGTGGGCATGCTCGCCAAGGGCCACGTGCTGCTCGAGGGCGTCCCGGGTGTCGCGAAGACCCTCGCCGTCGAGACCTTCGCGACGGTCGTCGGCGGCTCCTTCTCCCGCATCCAGTTCACGCCCGACCTGGTGCCCTCCGACCTCGTCGGTACGCGCATCTACCGGCAGGGCAAGGAGCAGTTCGACACCGAGATCGGCCCGGTCTCCGCGAACTTCCTCCTCGCTGACGAGATCAACCGCGCTCCGGCGAAGGTGCAGTCGGCGCTGCTCGAGGTGATGGCCGAGCGGAAGGTGTCCATCGGCGGCAAGACCTACCCGATGCCCGATCCCTTCCTGGTGCTCGCGACGCAGAACCCCATCGAGAACGAGGGCGTCTACCCGCTGCCCGAGGCGCAGCGCGACCGCTTCCTGTTCAAGGTGGTCGTCGGCTACCCCTCGATCGAGGAGGAGCGGGAGATCGTCTACCGGATGGGCACCACCCCGCCCATCCCGTCCCAGGTGCTCGACCCCGCGACCGTGCAGCGCCTGCAGCGCGCCGCGAGCGAGGTCTTCGTGCATCACGCCCTCGTCGACTACGTGGTCCGCGTGATCGCCGCTACCCGCACGCCCCGCGAGTTCGGGCTCGACGACGTCGCCTCCTGGATCACCTACGGCGCCTCGCCGCGTGCGACCCTCGGCATCGTCGCCGCCGCGCGCGCCCTCGCGCTGCTCCGCGGTCGCGACTACGTCGTCCCGCAGGACGTCGTCGAGATCATCCCGGACGTGCTCCGGCACCGTCTGGTCATGAGCTACGACGCGCTGGCCGACGAGGTGACCGCCGACCAGGCGATCGGCCGGGTCCTGCAGACCGTTGCACTGCCGCAGGTCGTGGGCCAGGCGATGCCGCAGCAGCAGGCGCCGCAGCAGTTCGTGCCCGCGCACCAGCCCCAGGTCTGACGATGCCGCACGCCCCGCTCCCGAGCTTCGCCGGCGGCGAGGTCGACGAGTCCCGCATGCAGGCGTCGCTCAAGACGCTCGAACTGCTCGTGCGGCGTCGGCTCGACGGTGTCCTCAAGGGCGATCACCAGGGCCTGCTGCCCGGTCCCGGCTCCGAGCCGGGGGAGTCGCGCCCGTACACGCCGGGCGACGACGTCCGGCTGATGGACTGGTCCGTCACTGCCCGCACCACGCATCCGCACGTGCGGCAGATGATCGCCGACCGCGAGCTGCAGACCTGGATCGTGGTCGACCTATCCGCGTCGATGGACTTCGGGTCCACCGGTGGAACCAAGCGGGACCTCGCCGTGGCCGCGTCGGCCGCGGTCGTGCACCTGGTCAGCGGCGCCGCGAACCGCGTCGGCTGCCTCGTGACCAACGGCGCGCAGCTCGTGCGGGTCCAGCCCAAGTCCGGTCGCGCGCAGCGGCAGAAGGTGCTCAAGGCGATCGCGACGGCTCCCCGCGCGGTCGAGGGCACGCGCGGTGACCTGCGCATCGCGCTCGACGCGCTGCGCCGGCCCGAGCAGCCGCGCGGCCTGATCGTGGTGATCAGCGACTTCCTCGGCGACGTGGACTACGTCCGCGAGCTGCGCGGGCTGGCCGCCCGGCACGAGGTGCTGGCCGTCGAGGTCCTGGACCCCCGTGATGTCGAGCTCCCCGCGGTCGGCGAGATCGCTCTGCGTGACGCCGAATCCGGTGCCGTCCGCGAGCTCACCGTCACCCCCGACCTGCAGGAGCGGTTCGCCGCGGCCGCGCAGGCGCACCGTGCGCAGGTCGCCCGGACGCTGCGCGGCGTGGGCGCGCCGATCCTCGAGCTGCGCACCGACCGCGACTGGCTGGCCGACATCGTGCGGTTCGTCGCCGCGCGCCGACGTGGATTGGCCGGTGCTTCCTAGATGGGCGGATTGACCTCGCTCGCCACGCCGGTCTGGCTGCTGGGCATCCTCGTGGTGCTGGCCATCGTGGCCGGGTACGTCTACAACGAGCGGCGCCGCGAGAAGCGTGCACTCAAGTTCGCGAACATGTCGGTGCTCGATTCGGTGGCGCCACCCGGGCGCAACCGGTGGCGGCACGTCCCCATCGCACTGCTCAGCATCGGCCTGATCCTCATGATGGTCGCCCTGTCGGGGCCGCAGGCCATGCGCAAGGTGCCGCGCAGCAAGGCGACGGTCGTGCTCGTCATCGACACCTCCCTGTCGATGCAGGCCACCGACGTCAGTCCCAACCGGCTCGACGCGGCCAAGGAGGCGGCGAAGAAGTTCGTCGGAGAACTGCCCGCCGGGATGAATCTGGGCATCGTGTCGTTCGCCGGCACAGCGCAGCTGCTGGTCTCGCCGACGCCGGATCGGTCGCTGGCGACCAACGCGATCGACCATCTCGACCTCGCTCAGCGCACCGCCACCGGCGAGGGGATCTACGCGGCGATCCAGTCGATCAAGAACATCCGGGACGTGCTGGGCGGCAAGGACAACGCGCCGCCGGCCCGGATCATTCTGGAATCGGACGGCAAGCAGACGGTGCCGACCGACCTCGACGATCCTCGCGGCGGCTTCACCGCGGCGCGCAAGGCCAAGGAGGAGGGGATCCCCATCTCCACCATCTCCTTCGGCACGCCGGGTGGCACGGTGAACATCGAGGGGCAGAACATCCCCGTCCCCGTCGACGACGCCTCCCTGAAGAAGATCGCCGACCTCTCGGGCGGCCAGTTCTTCTCCGCGTCGTCGCTGAGCGACCTCAACGAGGCGTACGGCACGCTGCGCGACGAGATCGGCTGGGAGATGCAGAAGGGCGACAATTCCCGGGTCTGGGTGCTCTGGGGCACGGTGCTGCTCGTCCTGGGCGCGGCGGGCGCCGTGGCGTACAACCGGCGGCTGCCGTGACACGCTGCCGGATACCCGGAGATTTCCCCGCTCGCGCGGGCGATTGATACGTTGTCTTCCATGTCGACATCTGAATTCACGCCCCGGTCCGTCCTCGTCACGGGCGGTAACCGCGGTATCGGCCTCGCGATCGCACAGCGCCTGGCCGCCGACGGCCACAAGGTGGCCGTGACCCACCGCGGTTCCGGCGCCCCCGAGGGCCTGTTCGGCGTGCAGTGCGACGTCACCGACAACGACTCCGTCGAGGCCGCGTTCAAGGCCGTCGCCGAGCACCAGGGCCCCGTCGAGGTGGTCGTCTCCAACGCCGGCATCACCGAGGACACCTTGGTCATGCGCATGAGCGTGGAGAGCTTCGAGAAGGTCATCAACGCCAACCTCACCGGCGCCTTCCGGGTCACCAAGGCCGCGACCCGCGACATGCTCAAGAAGCGCTGGGGCCGGTTCATCTACCTCGGCTCCGTCGTCGGCCTCGCCGGCACCGGTGGCCAGGCCAACTACGCCTCGTCGAAGGCCGGCGTGGTCGGTCTCGCCCGTTCGGTCACCCGCGAGATGGCTTCCCGCAACATCACGGCCAACGTGATCGCGCCGGGCCTGATCGACACGGACATGACCCGCGAGCTCCCTGCCGACATGACCGAGCCGCTCATCAAGCAGGGCATCCCGGCCAAGCGCATCGGCCAGCCGGAGGAGGTCGCCGCGGTGGTCTCGTTCCTCGCCTCGGACGACTCCGCCTACGTCACCGGCAATGTCATCAACGTCGACGGTGGCCTCGGCATGGGCCACTAGGCCCGTTCCGCGCGCCGACGGCGCACCGTCGAACCAGCACAGCAGCACCCGAAACCTGAAGGAGGCACGTCCGTGACCGGACTGCTCGAAGGCAAGACCATCCTGATCACCGGCATCATCACCGATGCCTCCATCGCGTTCTCGGCCGCCAAGGTGGCCCAGGAGCAGGGCGCCACGGTCATCATCACCGGCATCCCGGACCGGCTCCGCCTGATCGACCGCATCGCCAAGCGTCTGCCGCAGGAGGTGCCGCCCGCGATCCCGCTCGACATCACCGACGAGGAGTACCTCGGCACCCTGGCCGACAAGGTCCGCGAGCTCGCGCCGCAGGGCATCGACGGTGTGCTGCACTCGATCGCCTTCGCGCCGCGCACCCTCATGGGCCCGGACGCGGTGCCCTTCCTCGAGGGCCCCGGCCCCGACGTGGCGAAGTCCTTCGAGATCTCCGCCTGGAGCTACGCCTCGCTCGCGCGCGCCGTGCTCCCCGTCATGAACGAGGGCGGCTCCATCGTGGGCATGGACTTCGATCCCCGCACCGCGATGCCCGATTACAACTGGATGGGCGTGCAGAAGGCGGCACTCGAGTCGGTGAACCGCTACGTCGCCCGCGAGGTCGGCTACGCGAAGAAGATCCGGTCCAACCTCGTGGCCGCCGGCCCGATCAAGACCCTTGCGGCCAAGGCGATCTCGGGCACCGCGACCGACGACGCCAAGAAGCTCAACATGCTCAACCAGTACTGGGACGGCGCCTCGCCCATCGGCTGGAACGTCGACGACCCGGAGGTCGTGGGCAAGAGCATCTGCGCGCTGCTCTCGGACTGGCTGCCCGGCACCACCGGCTCGATCGTCTACGTCGACGGCGGCGCCAGCCACAACACCTGGTTCCCGGAGGAAATGATCAACGCGCAGTCGTGACCCACGACGCGCTGCTGGTGCTCTCCTTCGGAGGGCCCGAACACCCCGACCACGTGCGGCCGTTCCTCGAGAACGTCGTCCGTGGTCGTGGCGTACCACCCGAGCGCCTGGACGCCGTCGAGCAGCACTACCTGCGGTTCGGCGGCGTCTCGCCGATCAACGAGCAGAACCGTGCGCTGATCGCCGCCGTCGAGGCGGAGTTCGGTCGCCGGGGCCGGGAGCTGCCCGTGTACTTCGGGAACCGGAACTGGCACCCCATGGTCGAGGACGCCGTCGCCCGGATGAAGGACGACGGCGTGCGCGACGCGCTCGTCTTCGCCACCTCGGCGTGGGGCGGCTTCTCCGGCTGCCGGCAGTACGACGAGGACATCGCCCGTGCGCTGGCCGCCGTCGGCCCGGGTGCCCCGCGGTTGACGAAGCTGCCCCAGTTCCACGATCACGAGCTGTTCCTGGAGTGCTTCGCGGACGCCGCCGCCGCGGCGCTGGAGACGGTGCCGGCCGGCTCGCGTCTGGTGTTCACAGCGCACTCCATCCCGGAGTCCGCGGACGTCAACGCCGGACCGCCCGGGGTGTCGAACCTGTACTCGCAGCAGGTTCGGGACGCCGCCGCGAACGTCGCCGCCCGGCTCGGCCTGGAGCACGACGTGGTCTGGCAGTCCCGGTCCGGCCCGCCCCAGGTGCCGTGGCTCGAGCCCGACATCTGCGACCACGTCCAGGCCCTGTGGGACGAGCGGGTGCCCGGCGTCGCGGTCGTACCGATCGGCTTCATCTCCGATCACCTCGAGGTGATCTGGGACCTCGATACGGAGGCCCGCGACCTCGCGGCCGAGCTAGGCATTCCCTTCGCCCGCGCCGCCACCCCGATCCACGACCCGCGGTTCGCCACCATGGTCGCGGATCTGGTCGACGATGCGGACGCGGGCCGGTCGTCAGGGCTCGGTGTCAGCGTCGACGGTGCCGCCTGCGTCGAGGGCTGTTGCCCGGCGGTCCGGCGCCCGAACCGGGCGTGAGCCGCAGGTCGCGCGGTCTGCGGGCGGTGGCCGCGGTGGCGATCGTCGCGTCGTGCGGGTCCGGCTGCGGCACCTCCTCGCTGCTCGTACCGTCCTGGCGGACCGAGATCCCCTCGGCGCCGAGCGCGCCCGTCACCAGCGGCCAGGATCTGCAGGCGACCGCACTCGACTTCTTTCGGATGCTCAAGGAGAGTCGCTTCGATGTGGCCTGGACGCTGCTCTCGGTGCGCTGCCGGGCCGTGACGAACCTCGACGACTTCGCGCGTGCCGAGAAGCAGGAGGCCTGGTTCTTCCGCACGAACGGGATGGTACCGACGATCTCCGTGCGGGTTTCGGGGCTCACCGGCACCGTCACCATGAACTGGCCGCGCGGCGCGGATCGGCCGGCCACTGTGCCGTGGATCGCCGAGGCCGGCAGGTGGTGGAACGACTCCTGCTCCTGACCATCGTGAGCAGGCGACCGGTCCCGGTGCGCCACGGGCTTCACTGATCGCAAGCGGGGCTGTGCTGCGGCGTGCTATTGATGACAACGAGCGTTGTCACACTGGCGCTGGTGGTCCACCGGTGATCGCCCGCGACGGCGCACCCGAAGGAGTCGGTCCATGCATGTTCTGCGGCGAAGCAACGACCTCCGCGCGAGGACCCTTGTCGCGGTCCTGGCTCTGATCGCCGGGTGCGCGACCCTTGCCCCCTCGGCGCCCGCGGCGGCCGCACCGTCGTTCCTCGACGGCCGGGTGACGAACGGCGAAGGCGAGTCGGCGGGTGGAATCGCTGCCGCGCTACCCGACACCCGCGCCGAGCTGGAGCCCCTCCTCGCGACGGCCCGTCGCTCGGGTGCGAGTCCGCAGCGGTACGCGACGCTCCTGCATCAGTACTGGTTGGTCCGGGGCGCAGACCGGGCCGGCATCGACCTCGCGAAGTGGGACCCCGCCCTCGGGCTCGGCCCGAACCGCGGGAACGTCGACAAGGTCTACATCAACTACCTCGGGCTCGCGCGGGAGCGGCCCGAGCTGTACTGGGCGGGCATGGCGGGGATCGCGGGCGTGTCCTTCGCGGCGGGGTTCTACGACCTCGACGATGTCGCGTCGATCATGAGCGTCCCCGGTGTGGGGACGCTGGCGACGGCGATCGGCGGCGTCGTGAACGCCGTCGGGCCGCAGCAGGTGCTCTCCGCCCTGCCCGCGGACGTCCGACTACTCGTGACCCGTGGACCGGGACTCACCGACGCGGACCTCCGCTGGTACATCCAGCGGCTCCTGATCATGCAGAAGCACATCTTCATCGACATGGTGCCGATGCACGAGGCCTACCTCGACGGCGGCGCGGAGGCGATCGGCGAGTACGCCCGGGCCGGGCTCATGGACGACAACATGCGGCGAGCCTGGGACTCCGTCGCCGCGAACACGCCCGCCCGGCTGACCGACGCGCTGGTCCGCATGGCCTCGCGCGAGCAGAACCAGATCGTCGCGGACCAGTGGGACGTCACGTCGGCGGGGCGCGGCGTGATGGGGCGGGTGATGTCGTACGTGACCACGCTGGCGGGGAAGCCGGCCGTACCCGACACACCGGCGCCCGGCAACTACGCGCCGATCGACGTGCGGATCGAGCCGGGGCCGGTGCGCGTCCGCGCGCCCCTGCCGGCCTTCAACTGGGCCGATCGGGCGCCGCGCTGGAAGTTCATCGCCGACGAGCTCGCGCCCAAGTACGCCGCGGCGATCCAGCGGCACCCCGCGGAGACGAGGGCGCTCCTCGCGACGCCCTTCCCCGAGCTGGCGGCGCGCGGGCGGCTCATGCAGCGAGTACCGGTCGTGCTGGCGGACCTCACCACCGGATGGTGGGTCGGCCCGGCCTGATCCGTCGGCTCAACCGCGTAGTTCGTCGCGGCAGACGGCATTGACCGCGGCCACCCGGGCGGCGCGGACGGTGCGCCACAGGTCCCGGTACGCGGCGTCGCCACCCTGGGCGGACGCCAGCGTGAGGCCGGCGTAGGGGTTCTCCGTGCCCGCGACCAGCAGGATCGCCTCGACCATCCCGGCGCTGTCGAGCACGCGGTGCGCGCGCTCGGACGCGCTGAGCGGCAGCCGGTGGGCGCCGAGGTATCGGGTCAAGTCCATCACGAGGCGCCGGGGGTCGTCGGACGCGTCGGGCGCGGGCGGCAGGCCCGCCAGCGCAGACGGTGCCTCCCGGACCGCGCCGCGCAACTCCTGTTCGGCGCCGCCCAGCGGCATCGGGTCGGGGTCCACGAGGGCGGGTTCGTGCAGGAAGGCCTGCCAGCGCATCACGTCCGCGGCCTCCGGCGTGGGAACCAGGGCGATCGACGAGGACGCTCCGTCGAACACGACGACCTCGCCCCGCGCCATCGCCGCCTGTTCGAGATCCGTCCCGGCGGGGAGCCCGCGCGCGTCGCCCGGCGCGGGCAGCAGCAGCCGGACGGTGTGCGGGGCGAGCGCCCGGATCTCGGCGAGCAGGTCCGGGAGGTCGCCGTCGACGACGGACTGCACGGGCGCCCACTCGCTCAGCGCCGCCAGCAGCTCATCGGTGCCCGCCGATCCCGCGAGCCAGGCCGACGACCACACGGCGAAGCCCTGGGCGGGCCCCGCGGTGGCGCGGCGTGCGAGGGTGGCGACGGTACTCATGGCCCGACCAGCTTACGCGCCGGATCCCACCGAATATCTGAAACATGTTCTAGCAAACGCTCCGCGGATCTACCCTGACCGGCATGAGTGAATCGGACACCTTCGCCGAGCAAGCCCGCCCGGCGTCCTCGCAGCGCAGTCCCGACGAGGTGCGAGTGCGGCTGCAGCAGTGGTTCGCCGAGCGGGAGCCCGGCGCAGAGATCCTGGACCTGCAGCTGCCGGAGGGCAACGGCATGTCCAGCGAGACCCTGCTCGCGTCCGTCCGGTTCGGCGACGACGAGCGGCACCTCGTGATCCGCGTCGCGCCGCGGCCGGAGTCCGATCCGGTGTTCCCGAGCTACGACCTTCCGGCCCAGTTCGCGGTCATGCGCCATGTGCTGTCGTACGGGGTGGCGGCACCGTCGTGCCTGTGGGTCGAGGAGGATCCGTCCGTGATCGGGGCGCCCTTCCTGGTGATGGACCGGATCGACGGCGAGGTCCCGCCGGACGTCATGCCCTACACCTTCGGCGCCTGGCGGCCCGACTCCACCGACGCGGACCTGCGGGAACTCGGCGACGCGTCGGTCGACGTCATCGCGACGATCCACGGTGTCACCCCGCCGGGCGACGGGATCCCGATGCCGGAGCCGGGGGAGACGGCCCTCGCCGCGCACCTGCGCCGGCTCCGGGCGTTCTACGACTGGGCGGCGGAGGGGCACCGTCGGGCCCCCGTCCTGGACCGCGCGCTCGCCTGGGCGGAGGACCATCTTCCGGGCCACGCGGACGCTGTACTCACCTGGGGCGATGCCAGGATCGGCAACCTGATGTACGTCGGCAACACCCCGGTCGCGGTGCTGGACTGGGAGATGGCCACCGTCGGGCCGTGCGAGTTGGACCTGGGCTGGTTCGTGTACCTGCACCGCTTCTTCCAGGACCTCGCCGAGCTCGCGGGCCTGCCCGGCCTCCCCGGGTTCCTCCGCCGCCAGGACGTGGAACGACGGTACGCCGACCGCACCGGACACGTACCGCGCGACATGGACTTCTACACCGCGTACGCCGCGATCGTGCACGGCGTGATCATGTACCGGATCCAGACCCGTGCCATCGACTTCGGGGCGTCCGTCCCGCCGGAGAACCCCGACGACATGATCCTGCACCGCGCGAGCATCGAGAAGATGCTCGACGGGACCTACTGGGAGGCCGTGCCGTGACCGGATCGAAGCGGGGTTCGCCCCTGCGCACCTGGAGCGGCTCGCCGCTGTCGCCGGCCGACGACCTCCCGGTGCACCAGGTCGCCGAGGTGATCCGGCACCCCGCGACCTCGGACCGCAACTTCTACGACCGCTACTACTTCAACGCGCACAACGGAACCGCCGACGAGCCCTTCCTGGTGCTCGGCCTCGGCGTGTACCCGAACCTCGGCGTGGTGGACTGCTTCGCCGTCGCGCGGCACGGCGACGATCAGGTGGTCTTCCGCGCGTCGAAGGCGCTCGGTGCGGACCGCACGGACACGGTCGTCGGACCGCTGCGGCTGGAGGTTCTGGAGGGGCTCGAGCGGCTGCGGATCGTCCTCGAGCCGGGGGAGGACTACAACCTCGAGTTCGATCTGACGTTCACCGCGACCGGGCCCGCGCACCTCGAGCCGCGCCACTTCCACCGGCAGCTCGAGCGGGTCACCTTCGACACGCAGCGGTTCGTGCAGGTCGGGAGCTGGGCGGGTTCGTTGACCGTCGACGGCGAGAGGTTCGACGCGAGCACCTGGCGCGGCAACCGCGACCGCTCGTGGGGCGTGCGCCCCGTCGGCGAGGCGGAGCCGCCCGGCCGCCGCGTCACCGAGGCCGGCAACTTCTTCTGGATCTACTCCGTCCTGCGCCTGTCCGAGGCCACGATCTGCGTCGTGCTGCAGGAGGACATCCGCGGGCGGCCGGTCGTCGAGGACGCCACGTGGATCCCGCACGACGGCTCCGAGCCCCGCTGGCTCGGCCACGTCGCCCACGACATCGACTTCGTCTCCGGGACGCGCCGGGCCCGGGCCGCCCGGCTCGCGTTCACGGGATCCGACGGTGCCCGGACCGAGGTCGACGTCGCGATCCTCATCGCGAACCACTTCGGCTTCGGCACAGGTTACGGCCTCGATCAGGACTGGCGGCACGGCATGTGGCAGGGGGAGGAGAAGGTCGAGGGCCGGCGGTTCCGGGTGTCCGAACTCGATGTGAACCTGACGATGCTCGTCCCCGTCGAATACCTCGCGACGTGCACCGTCCGGCACCCCGACGGCCGAACCGAGGAGGGCGAGGGCCTGTTCGAGTTCGGCGCGATCGGCCCGCACGAACGGTACGGCTTCACCCAGTACGTCGACCCGGCTCCCTGACGAGCGGTGTGGGCTCCCGGGTTCCGCGGGCTCGTTCGACTACGGTTGGTCGCCGTGGCGAACAGGTACGGCGACATCTACGCGGGGCACGCGAGCAAGAAGGCGCGCGTGATCCCCGAGGTTCCGGCCGACCGCGACCTCGTGGTCGAGGACGCGGCGACCGGCTTCTGCGGCGCCGTCGTCGGCTTCGACCGCAGCTACGACGGTGACCTGGTCAAGCTCGAGGACGGGCGCGGCAAGGTCCGCGTGTTCGTGATGCGCCCGGCCGCGTTCCTCATCGACGGTGCGCCGGTCACGCTGGTGCGCCCGACGGCGAAGGCACCGTCGGACCCGGTCCGCAGCGCGTCGGGCTCGACGCGCGTGGAGCGCGTGAAGGCACGCGTGGCGCTACCGAGCCGGATCTGGGTCGAGGGCATCCACGACGCCGCGATCGTGGAGCGGGTGTGGGGCCACGACCTGCGCGTCGAGGGCGTCGTGGTCGAACAGCTCGAGGGCCTCGACCATCTCGGCGATCGGCTCGCGGAGTTCCAGCCGGGCCCGGGACGGAAGGTCGGCGTTCTCGCCGACCACCTCGTCGAGGGCTCGAAGGAGTCGCGGATGACGCAGTCCGTGGGGAAGTACGTCATGGTCACCGGCCACCCGTTCATCGACATCTGGGCGGCGGTCAAGCCGGCCGCCGTCGGGATCGCGGCGTGGCCGGACGTGCCGCGGGGCGAGGACTGGAAGACCGGCACCTGCAGGCGGCTCGGCTGGGGCACGCCGCAGGACGGCTGGCGCCGCGTGCAGGGCGCGGTGACCTCGTTCCGCGATCTCGACGCGTCGCTGATCGGCGCTGTCGAGCGACTGGTGGACTTCGTCACGGAGCCGGACTGAGGCGATATCGCGGCGGGTCGGGATAGAATCCGCAGGTGGCATCGACCCCGACGACGAAACCGGACACGCGGCAGCAGATCCTGCGGGCGGCTCTCGACTGGGTCGACGAGGCGGGACTGACGCGCATCTCGATGGGCGCGCTCGCCAAGCGGGCGCGGTTGGCCCGCGCGACGCTCTACCAGCACTTCACCGGCAAGGACGCCCTCGTCGAGGCGGTCGTCTCGAGCGAGCTCGAGAAGTTCTACAGCCGGATCCACGCCTACGCCGATCCGATCGCCGACAACGACGAGCGGCTCGCCGCCGGATTCGCCTACGCCTACGCCTACCTGCGGGAACACCGCGCCCTGCAGCGGGTGCTCGCGATGAGTCCGGCGCTGATCCTCCCGTACATCCACGGCGAGTCCCCGCAGATCCAAGAGGGGCGGCGCTTCTTCCTGCGCGAGATCCGGCGCGACGAGTACCGCGACGACGCCGATGTCGAGGCGATGGCGGACTTCTTCGTCCGGCAGCTGCACTCGCTCCTGCTGACCCCGCTGCCGCCCGTCGAGGGCCTGGTCGACGGGCCGGACCACCGCGGACCGTCGTCGGCGAACGTCGAGGCGGGCCGACGGTACGCCCAGACCTTCGTCATCCCCGCGCGGGCCCAGTTCGTGCGATAGACACCCCCGACAACCTGGGGATATAGACAGAATTCTGGACTCTGTCTGCCGGTGGTGTTACGTTCGCCACATGACCGATACGACTCTGCCCGAACGCACCCGTGAGAGCGTGGCCGATCGACTCCTCGGCGGTTCCGTCAAACGCTCCTACGCGCCCGTCGTCGACATCGACTGGGACGCCCCGATCGATCCCGACAAGTTCTTCCTGCCGCCGCACATGTGCACGCTGTACGGCACCGACATCTGGAACGGCATGTCCCGCGAGGAGCAGATCGCCCTCTCGAAGCAGGAGATGGTGAACCTGCTGTCGATGGGCATCTGGTTCGAGAACCTGCTCAACCGCCTCCTCCTGCGCGACCTCCTGACGAAGGACCCGACGTCGCGCGACGCCTTCTACTCGCTCACCGAGATGGGCGACGAGTGCCGTCACATGGTGATGTTCGGCAAGGTCATCGACCGCGTCGGCGAGCGCCCGTACCGGCTGCGCGGATGGAAGCTCGCCGTGGTGAAGTACGTTCTCGCGCCCGTCATCCGGGGCCAGGCGGTGTGGATCGCCGCGCTGGTCGGCGAGGAGATCTTCGACGCGCAGCAGCGTCAGATCAAGGACGATCCGGAGCTACAGCCGATCGTCGCGCGGCTCATGCAGATCCACGTGACCGAGGAGGCCCGGCACATCGGTTACGCCCGTGACGGGGCGCGCCGCGGTCAGGCCGATCGCACCCGCCTGCAGACCCTGCTCGTCGGGAACCTGCACGCCGGGGCCGCGTTCGGCTTCCGCATGCTGTTCGCGAACCCGCGCATGTACGCCCGGGTCGGCCTCGAGCCGATGGTCGCCTATCGCGCCGCGATCACCAACCCGCACCACATCAAGGCCAAGCAGGACGGCTTCCGCGACCTCGGCCGGTTCCTCGACTCCGTCGGGCTCATGGGCTCGTTCGCGCGGTGGTCGTGGAAGAAGGCCGGGTTCCTCGCGTGAGAACCGCGGAGGCGCCGCGCATCGTCGTCATCGGCGCTCGCGTCCCGGGCGTCGACGGTGCTCTCGTCGCACCGTCCGATGTTCTCGGCCTGCGGTTCCGGCCCGACCGGGACGCCTGGACCGTGACGACCCCGGCCGGGGAGACCGACTACGACCTGGTGGTCCTACCGGGCACGACGGCCGAGATCGCCGTGCCCGCACTCGATCCGCGCGTGATCGCGCCGACCACGGTCGGGCCCGCGGACGCGGAGCGCGCCTACCTCGGGATGCTCGTCGACGGCGTGCCGAATCTCGTGCTCACCGACGGGTCGAAGGTCCAGCTCGAGACGCTGCTGGCGTGGCTGAGGTGGATGTACACCGAGGCCGCCACG
This sequence comes from Tsukamurella pseudospumae, assembly GCF_001575205.1. Lineage (GTDB taxonomy): Bacteria > Actinomycetota > Actinomycetes > Mycobacteriales > Mycobacteriaceae > Tsukamurella > Tsukamurella pseudospumae. The sequence goes on along the minus strand of NZ_LSRE01000001.1, from coordinate 214,985 downwards.
CGGATCCTGGCCAGGCCGCCGGTCACCGCCCGCTGGATCCAGCGCGGCCGGCGCGTGCCCTCGCGGCCCGATCGCGACGCCGTCGACCTGTCCAACGACCACGTCCGCGATGAGGGCGTCTACACCGGCTCCGCCGTGTTCCGCTCGGGCGACTACGAGGCGGTCTCGCCCGTGCGCCTCGCCGGCCACCTCGAGCCGCTCGACGGCAACTACCACTGGTACGGCACCGTCGACGACCTGGAGATCGGTGCGGCACTGAAGAAGATGCCGCGCGGCAGCGTCACGGTGGCCGTCGGTGGGGGCGAGGGGGCGCCCGCGATGGTCACCGACAAGACGGTGTGGGGCACCTACCGCCTCGTCGGCGTCGGAGCGCCGCCGTACCCGCTCTGAATCAGCGCGCGTCGGCACCCGGCCCGGCGACGAGGCGGCAGATCTCCGCGACGACGAGGTCCGGATCGGTCAGTGGGACGTTATGGCCGGAGTTCTCCGCGAGCACGTGCCGGCCGTGCGGCGACGCGGCCGCCCGTCGAGCGTGCGCGGCCGTGCTCGCGGCGCGGATCTTCGGCGCTCGGTCGGTCTTCACGCCGGAGATGACGGTGACGGGGATGTCGCCGAGGGACGGCGGCGAGTCCTGCCATGCGGGCAGCTCCGAGCGGAAGGTCGTGAGCTCCTGCTGCATCGTGTCGATGGCCACGGGCGTCGTCGCCTCGCGGGCGAGATCCGCCTTGACGTCCGCGGGCACGTCGCCCGCGAGACGGCTGGTCAGGAGGCGGCTGACACCCGTCCGCGCAAGCACCCGGAGTACCACGAACATCACGGAGTCGGCGTAGGGGAACATCGGCCGCAGCATCGCGCCGATGCCCTCGTCGGACGGGTCCACCAGCACGAGACCGCGGATGCGCTCGGGTCGTCGCGCCGCCGCGAGCCGCACGATCGGCCCGCCCAGGCTGTGGCCGACGAGGACGAACCGGCGATCGGGATCGCCGGCGGCGAGTCCGTCGAGGAGGTCGTTCAGGTCGTCGGCCATCCGCTCGAAGGTCCGGTCGACGGTGTCCGGCGCACTGCGCCCCAGGCCCGAGCGGTCGTAGGCGACGGCCGTCGCGAACCCGGCGACCGCGGGTTGCACCAGGGCCCAACCGGATCGGGTGCCGCCCGCGCCGGCCTCGAAGACGACGATCGGGGAGCCGGGCGGACCGTCGAGCTGCGCGGCGTGCAGCCGCCTGCCGTCGCGCGTCGTCGGGTACCGGCTGTTCCCCTGGGTGCTGTCGGCCACTGCTGCACGCTACCTACCCGCGCGGCGGGGGCGTCGCGGTCGCGAGCCGGCGGATCTCCTCGACGATGAGCTCCGGGTCCGTGAGGGGCACGTTGTGCGCGGAATTCTCCGCGACCACGTGGCGTCCGTGCGGGGACGCGGCGGCGCGCACGGCGTGGGAGGCATTGGCGGCGGCGCGCATCGACGCGTTCATGCCGTCGCCGGCCTTGGCGCCCGAGATGACGGTGACCGGGATGTCGCCGAGATCGGGGGCGGCGCTCCGCCAGGACTTCAGCTCGGTCAGGAAGGTCGCCGCCTGGCGGCGGTGCGTGGACATCACGCCGGGGGTGAAGGCCTCGCGGTGCGCGTCCGCGCGGACATCGGCCGGGGCGTCGGCGAACTGGCCCGCGTACACCCGCTCGAGCAGGCCGACGCGGGCCAGCACCCATCCCACCCGCACCATGACCTGTTCGAGGACGCGGAACGGCGTGCCGAACAGCACATCGGCGGCCTCGTCCGTCGGATCGACCAGCACGAGGCCCGCCACGCGGTCGGGCCGACGGGACGCCGCGAGCCGGACGATCGGACCGCCCGCACTGTGCCCGACGAGGACGAACCGACGGTCCGCGCCGACACCGTCGAGAACATCGTTCAGATCGTCCGCCATGCGATCGAGCGTGCGGGCCACCGGGTCCGGCGCGCTGCGTCCCAGACCGGATCGGTCGTAGGCGACCGCCTCCGTGAACGCGCCGACCGCGGGTTGGACCGCGGCCCACGATGACCGGCTCGCCGCCGCGCCGGCCTCGAAGACCACGATCGGCGCGTCCACCGACCCTGGTAGGACCGCGGCGTGGAGTGTGCGCCCGTCGCGGGTGGGCAGGAAGGTGCTGTCGCCCTGCGTGTGCATCGGACCCCCGTCATCGACTAGTAAGGTAAACCTAACACGAAAGGTGCGCCGCGGTCGTCCGAGTTTCTGGCAGGATCGAGGTATGGCAGCGGCGCTCTGGCTGATCGGCGCGATCCTGCTGGCCGTGGCGGAAACGGCGGCCGGCGAGTTCACTCTGCTCATGCTCGGCGGCGGCGCACTCGTCACGGCCGGCGCCACGAGCGTGTTCGACCTGCCGCTGTGGGCCCAGGGGCTGGTGTTCGCGCTGTCGTCGGTCATGTTCCTGCTGCTGGTGCGCCCACCGCTGCGGCGGTACGTCGAGCGCAAGCGGGGCGACGCGCCGTCGTACCTGGAATCGCTGCCCGGAACGAAAGCCCGCGTGCTGCAGGCCGTCTCGGGTGGCGACGGCGGGCGGGTGATGATCGGCGGCGAGGAATGGTCGGCGCGCACCCCGTACGAGGGGGTTGCGATCCCGATCGGCGTCGAGGTCACCATCGTCGAGATCGACGGTGCCGTGGCGATCGTGGTCGACAGCTGACGAAGACCCACAACGGAGAGGAAGAGGCATGGACGGCATAGGAATCGGGCTGGTCGTACTCGTCGTACTGATCCTCGCGGCGGTCGTGGTGCTGGTGAAGGCACTGGTGCTGGTCCCGCAGGCGCAGGCGGCGGTGATCGAGCGGCTCGGCCGGTACACGAAGACGGTGTCCGGCCAACTGGCGCTGCTCATCCCGTTCATCGACACGGTGCGTGCCCGGGTCGATCTGCGCGAGCAGGTCGTGTCGTTCCCGCCGCAGCCGGTGATCACGCAGGACAACCTCACGGTGAACATCGACACCGTCGTGTACTTCCAGGTGACCCGCCCCGAGGCCGCGGTGTACGAGATCAGCAACTACGTGGTCGGCGTCGAGCAGATCACCACCACCACGCTGCGCAACGTTGTCGGCGGCATGACCCTCGAGGAGACGCTGACCTCGCGCGAGAAGATCAACGGCCAGCTGCGCGGCGTGCTCGACGAGGCCACGTCCCGCTGGGGCCTGCGCGTCGCGCGGGTCGAGCTCAAGTCGATCTTCCCGCCGCCGTCGATCCAGGAGTCGATGGAGAAGCAGATGAAGGCGGACCGCGAGAAGCGCGCCACCATCCTCTCCGCCGAGGGGCATCGGGAGGCGGCCATCAAGTCGGCCGAGGGTGACAAGGCCAGCCGGATCCTGCTGGCCGAGGGCGAGCGGCAGGCGGCGATCCTCGCGGCGGAGGCCGATCGCCAGGCCGAGATCCTCCGCGCCGAGGGCCGACGGGCCGCCGCCTACCTCGAGGCGCAGGGTGAGGCGAAGGCCATCGAGACCACCTTCTCGGCGATCAAGTCCGGCCGCCCCACGCCGGAGCTGCTCGCCTACCAGTACCTGCAGACCCTGCCCGAGATGGCGCAGGGCGACGCGAACAAGGTGTGGGTGGTGCCGAGCGACTTCAACGCCGCGCTGCAGGGGTTCATGCGCAACCTCGGCACGCCGGGCTCCGATGGCGTGTTCCGGTTCGAGCCCTCCGAGGACGCGCCCGCGACCGCCCCGGACATCGACACCTCGGGCTGGTTCGAGACGCCGGAGCCGGTGGCGCCCGTCGTGGTCACCAAGGACGAGGTGCCCGACGCCCCGATCGCGCCGACGACGAAGAACGCCGCACCCGTCCCGGACGCGGAGGTCGCGCAGCCCTCGGACGCCACCGCGCAGCTGCCGCTCGGGCAGAGCGCGGCGCAGTGGCAGCAGTCGCCGTACGAGGTGCAGCAGCCGGGCCTCACTCCGCCGCAGCACGCGCAGGAGCCGCAGCGGGACTACTGACTGCGATCCGGACGGGTCAGCAGCGCGCGGGCCTCGTCCTCGACCTGCCGGATCAGATTCTGGATCCGGCCGGTCCGGTCGATCACGGCGTCCATCACCATGCCGAACGGTCCGCGCGCGACCATCAGCGGCACCCAGCGGCGCGGCGAGACGATCCGAGCGCGTCGCGCCGTGATCCCGCGGACGATGTCCTGCGCCAGGCGCTCGGGCGTGATCGTGCGCCCGAGCGGGCCGGGGTTCGCGAGCTCGACCAGCTCGTTCGCCGGTGTGCCCGCCCGGTGCGAGGCCTCGATGATCGGCGTCGCGATCCAGCCCGGGTAGAGCACGCCCGCGGTCGCGCCCGTGCCGGCGAGCTCCGCGCGCAGCGCCCGGCCGAAGGCCTCGACCGCCGCCTTGGACATCGCGTACGGGGCGTTGGCGACGCCGTTGAAGAAGGCGTAGATCGACGCGGTCACGAGCACGTGGCCGCCGGCATCGACGACGTGGGGCAGGCAGGCGCGCACCGTGCGCCACACGCCGAGGAGGTCGACCTCGAGGATCCGCTCGAACTCGTCGACGGGGGACGCGAGGATCGTCGTGGGCTGCGCCGCCGCGATGCCCGCGTTGGCGAAGCAGACGTCGATCGCACCGAAGGCGTCGAGGGTGCGCGCGACCGCCGCGTTCATATCGTCGGAGCTGGTCACGTCCCCCGCGAGGGCGAGGGTCCGCGGGCCGAGCTCGGCGGCCAGCGCCTCGGGCGCCCGCAGATCGACCAGGGCGACGTTCGCGCCGGCGGCGACAAGGGTCCGCGCGGCGGCCGCGCCGATCCCGCTCGCGGCGCCGGTGAGGAAGACGGTGCGACCGTCGAGGGTGGGGAAGGCGGGCATGTCGATCTCCATCGTGGTCGTGCGTGTCCGGGCGTCCACTTCACGCTAGGGGACGCGGACTACGCGGGCATCGTCTCCGGAGACCGAGATCCGGGACCGGATGTCGTCGTGCGCGGACGAGTCACCTCCCGAGGGCGACGGCCACCCCCGCGCACGCCACGGCCCAGAGCACCGAGACGAAGGTGCCGATGATGAACTGCTCGGCCGCGCCGGGATGACGCAGCTCCGGGTAGCGGGCCAGCCCCTTCGCGGCCACGATCACCGCGAGACCCGCGGCGAAGTTCGCGAGGACGCACACCGCGATCGCGGCCCGTTCGAGCACGCCGATCGCGAGCCCGCCGCGCAGCGGCGGCTCGGGGACGGGGTCACCGCCGGACGGCTCGCCCTCGGTGTCGCCGTCGGACGGTGCCGGATCCGGGGTGTTCCGGCCGGTCGCACCGGCGAGCGTGAACGCGGCGGTCACCAGGGCGCTGCCGCCCGCCATCGCGGCGACGACGGCCGCGACGCGCGCGGCTGCGAGCCCGAAGCCGGTGGCCGCGGGCGCCGCGAGCGCAACGACCGCGGCCGCCCCGACGAAGAGCGCCGGGACGGCCGCCGCCACGACGCCGGCGACGCCCTCCGTGCCGCGGCGCGCGGCGAGCACTCCGGCGACGGCGGCCGCGACCAGCAGGACGACGACGAGGGCGATCATCGCGCGACCCCCGGATCGGCGGCCGGCGCGACGTCGGCCGCGCCCAGCAACTCGACCGCCAGCGCGCGCCCCGCCGGCTCCACCGACCAGCCCGCCGCCGCCGCCCGCTGGGACGCCGCCTGGCGCGAGACGCCCAGCTCGGCCGCCGCGGCCGTGATCGACATGCCCGTGTTCAGCAACGCGGTCACCTCCTGCCCCTCCCGTGATCTGCGGCCCACGATAAGACCGAGCACTGACAGGATCGCCTCGGCGCGTCCGGCGGCGGCACCGTCGGCACCTCTGACCTGCACGGGAACGGCGACGCCCTTGGCGGCCTCCACCGCCGCGCGCGCCGCCTCGAAGGCGCGGCCCCTTCCCGCACGGGTCTGGTCGGGGAGTGGCAGCTCGACGGGGCCGGTCCCGATCCCGACGCTCCAGTGCCCGTCCGCGAGGAGCGCGAGGGCGGCGTCCACCGCGACGGCGGCGTCGTCGGTGACGGCTTGCAGTTCGTCGCCCGCCGTGCGGTCCGGCGACCGGAGCCAGCGCAGCGGGCCGAGCAGCTCCCGCGCACCGTCGACCCGATCGGCGTCCTTCCGGCTGCCCTGTTGGTCCGCTGTGATGACGATCATCTGTCAAGCCTAAACCCTTGCGGCGACCGCTCGCAAGGATCACGGCTTGCGGATCAGTGGAGCCCGGTGGTCAGAGCCTGGATACCGAGGCTGGAGGCGGACACGGTGATCCACAGCAACCCGCCGAACAGCAGGGGTGTCCACCCGGTGCGGCGCAGTGCGCTCAGGTCCGTCGACAGCCCGATCGCGGCCAGTGCCCAGGTGATGAGCAGCGTCGAGGCCAGCCCGAGGGTCGACCGCAGATCGGCGGGGAACGGGACGATCGAGTTCAGGCCCGCGAGCGCGACGAAGCCGACGAGGAACCACGGGACGAGCTTGGTCGCCCGGGGGCGGGGCGCGTCCGCGGTCGTGGGACGCCGGCGTGCGACGACATAGGCGAGCACCAGGACCACGGGAACGATCATCAGCGCGCGGGTCAGCTTGACCACCACGGCGGTACGGGTGGCCTCGTCGCCGTAGGTCACGGCGGCGGCGACCACGGACGAGGTGTCGTTGACCGCGGTGCCCGCGAAGACGCCGAACGCGTGCTGCCCCATGTCCAGCATGTGGCCGAGCCACGGGAACGTGAGCACTGCGGCGACGTTGAAGACGAACACCGTCGACAGCGCGTACGCGACCGTGGAGGGCTTCGGGCGCAGCACGGGCGTGACGGCCGCGATGGCCGACGCTCCGCAAATGGCGGTACCCACGCCCAGCAGTGTGCGGAGCGTCGACTCGATCCCGAGCCACTTGCCGAACAGGGCCGCGGCGCCGAAGCAGACCGCCATGGTCCCGAACATCACCGGGATCGACGACCGGCCGACCGCCCACGCCTGTCCGAGCGAGAGCTGCGACCCGAGCAGCACGACCGCGACCTGCAGGGCGACGCCGCCGGTCAGCGCGAATCCGGTCGCCGTGCCGGGCCACCGCCGGGCGGGTCGCAGCGCGGTCGCGAGTGCGGCCCCGAGCAGGACCGCCGCGACGGGGGCGCCGAGCACCGGGATCACGCGACCGACGACCGTGGCGACCGCGGCGACGGCCAGCGCCAGCGCGGCGCCGGGGACGGCGCGACGCAGGCGGGAGTGCGGTGCGGTCCGGGTGTCCGACGGTGCGGCGGCTGTGCTCATGCCTGCAACTCTCGCGGGGATCACGGGCCGACGGTAGCTATGGATCAGCTATCTACCCATAGACTGACACTATGGAAACGCCGTCGGTGGAATCACTGCGCCTGCTCGTAGCGGTCGCGGACCTCGGGTCGATCTCGGCTGCGGCCCGCGAGTGCGGGATCTCGCAACCCAGCGCCAGCTCGCGGCTGCGCCACCTCGAACGACAGCTCCGCCTCGACCTGCTCGACCGCCGCACCCGCGGCGCGGAGCTCACCCCCGAGGGGGCCGCCGTCACGGAGTGGGCGCGCACCGTCGTGAGCGCGATGTCGGCCCTGCAGACGGGGGCGGAGGCGCTCCGCTTCGACCACACCGTGCGGATCGCCTGCAGCCAGACCATCGCCGAGTACCTCATGCCCGCCTGGCTCGCCCGCTTGCGGGAGCACACCGACGAGCCGGTGCACCTCACCGTCGGCAACTCCGCGGCGGTGATCGCCGATGTCCGTGCCCACGTCGCGGACCTGGGCTTCATCGAGGGGCCGACGGTGCCCGACGACCTCGCGTCGCGGACCGTGCGGACCGACCGCCTGCTCCTCGTGGCGGCGCCCGGCGACGCGCTCACCCGGCGCCGCGACGATCGGCCCGTGACTGCGGCCGAACTCGCGGAACTTCCGCTCGTCACGCGCGAGCCGGGCGCCGGCACGCGTGACGCCCTCGAGGCGGCCCTGCGCCGCGTCGGGCTCGCCCCGAACCCGAGGTCGGTGGCCCTCGGCACCAACGCCGCGGTGAAGATCATGGTCGCCGCGGGCGGCCGGGCCGCCGTACTCAGCGAACTCGCCGTCGCGGCGGAGCTCCGGGACGGTCGCCTCGTCGAGGTTCCCACCGATGGCGTGGACCTGCATCGACGCCTGCGCGCGGTACGGCGCAAGGACGCCGCACCGCGCGAGGTGGTGCAGACGCTGCTCGCGGTCAGTTCCGGCCGCGCCGCCGGAACGCCGACAGCACACCGAGGATGACGACGGTGACCAGCACGAGGAACATCGTGTTCGCGGCGGCGCCGAACAGATCGCCGCGGTCCGACTGGGTGAACACCGTGACGGGCAGAGTGCGCCAGGACGCCGGGTAGACCATGATCGTCGCGCCGAGCTCACCCATGCACAGCGCCACCGACAGGCCGGCGGCCGCGGCGATCGAGGGAGCCAGCAGCGGCAGGCGCACCGTCACCAGCAGGCGCAGCGGCGAGGCGCCGAGCGAGCCGCCCACCTTGTCCAGCATCGGGTCCAGTTGCGAGACCGCGGCGGAGACCATCGAATAGGCGAACGCGAACACGAGGATCGCCTGGACGAGCACCACGATCGCCGGGGTGCCGCCGAGCACGATCGGCGGCGCAGAGAAGGCCACCAGCACGCCGAGGCCGACGACCACCGACGGCACTGCGACCGGCAGGTGGAAGAAGGCGTCGACCACGCCCCGCGCGCGGCCCGGCAGGCCCGGCACCGCGAGCGCGGCCCACGTTCCCGCGACGACCGCGACCGCCGAGGCGAGGATCGCCGTCTGTGCCGAGACGCCGATGCTGGCGGCGTTCTCGGGTGTGAACACGTCCGCGACGTGTGCCGTCGTCAGGGCCGACGGCAGCACCGAGGTCCAGCCGGCGCTGAACGCCGTGATCACCGTGACGGCGATCGGGGTGATCACCAGACCCAGCAGCACGAGGGCGAACACCGCCCAGACGGCGACCCGCGCCGCCGGATTGCGCACCAGCATCAGTGCGTTCCCTTCTTCATGAGGGCGCGGTACACGGCGTACGCGCCGACGGAGATGATCAACTGCACCGTGGCCAGTACGGCCGCCGACGCGAAGTCCTGGCCGACGATCGACCGGGTGTAGACGAGCATCGGGACGGTGATCACGTCCTTGGCGCCGGTGAACAGCACGATCCCGAACTCGTTGAGCGTCAACAGGAAGGTGAGCGATCCGGCCGCCGCGAGCGCGGGTAGCGCCGCCGGCAGGATCACCGTGCCGATGATCCGCACCGGCCCCGCGCCCAGCGACGAGGCGACGTCGATCTGCACCGTCGGGAAGCGACCGAACGCGGCGAGCATCGGCCGCACCACGAACGGCGTGTAGAAGGCGATCTCGGCGAGCACGACGCCCCACAGCGAGGTGGTGAACGAGCCGGTGGGCAGCCCGACCGCCTGCAGGACGCCGACCGGCCCGAGCAGCACGCCGAGCGCCAGCGGGATGAGGAAGCTCGGGAACGAGACGACCACCTCGATCAGCCGGGCGACCGCCCCGGCCCCGGGGAACGGGACGAAGGCGAGCACCAGGGCGAGGAAGGTGCCCGCGATCAGGCAGCCGACCGTCGAGAGCACCGCGACCTCGAGCGTCGTGCCCAACGCACGGAGAACCGCACCGTCGGTGAGCGTGTCGCGCCAGGTCGCGAAGCCGGCCGGGCGCTCCGCCTTGTCGGTGAAGGTGCGCGCCACGATCCCGACCAGCGGGTACACCACCGCCACGAGGATGAGGGCGACCGGCGGCAGCACCCACACCCACCGCGGCACCGCGAACCGCCCTTCCGCCGGAGGCGCGGGCGGGGCCGGCGGGGCGTCGAGGACCGCGGTCACGCCGGGACCACCATGACATCGCCGGGATCGACCTCGGCCCAGAGTGTTTCGGCGCGCAGCGGCGCGTCCACGAGCACCGGCACGTCCACGCCGATCGTCTCGCCGGTCTCGACGATCCGCGCGGTCACGTGCCGGACCGCGCCGCGCCACTGCTCCTGCTCAACGGTCACGCGCACGCCGTTCGACGGCGCCGTCCGCGTGAACCGCCACGCCCACGGCCGGACCGCGAGGAGATGGTCACCGTCGGGCAGGGGGCGGGAGGTGCGCAGCGCACCGCTCGGGAGGACGTCGGCGCCGCCGAGGAAGGTCGCGGTGAACCGCGTGGGCGGCCGGTGGAACAGATCGGCGGTGGTGCCGATCGCCTCGAGCCGGGCGTCGCGCATGATCGCGACGCGGTCCGCCAGGGCCAGCGCCTCACTCTGGTCGTGCGTGACGTAGACCATCGCGACATCGGGCAGCTCCGCACGCAGCCGCTGCAGCTCGCCGAGCATGTCCTTGCGCATGCCGGCATCGAGCGCCGACAGCGGCTCGTCGAGCAACACGACCTCCGGGCGGGTGGCGAGCGCGCGGGCGATCGCCACCCGCTGCTGCTGGCCGCCGGACAGCTGCCCGGGCAGCCGGTCCGCGTAATCGCCCATGCCGACCATCCCCAGCACCTCGGTGACCCGCGGCGCCACCGCGGACCGCTCGACGCCGCGCGAGCGCAGCCCGAAGGCGACGTTCTTGGCGACGGTCATGTGCGGGAACAGTGCGTAGCTCTGGACGACGATGCCGATGCCCCGCTTCGCCGGGGAGAGGTGCGTGACATCGCGCCCGTCGATGGTGACGGTGCCCGAGGAGACGCGCTCGAAGCCGGCGATCGCCTTGAGGGCGGTCGACTTGCCGGAGCCCGACGGCCCCAGCAGCGCGACGGTCTCGCCGCGTGCGACCTGGAAGCTGCAGTCACGCAGGGCGGTCGTGTCGCCGTAGACGACGCTCACGTTCTGCACCCCGACCGCCGTCCGACGGCGGACGGTGCGGTCCACGGCGTCGTCGTCGAGGCCCTTCGGCGCGACGATGCGCTTCGGTGCGGTCACTGGCCGGTCGCCTTCTCATAGCTCTTGACGTCGGCGTCGAGGCCGGTGAGCACCCGGCTCCAGTCCGGGTTCCAGATCTCGACGCCGTCGAGGGCCTTGCGGAAGGCCTCCCACTGCGGGCCCGACGGGGTGACATCGGTGCGGACCGGTGCGCCCCAGGATTTCTCGGGGACGTTCTGCTGGACGTCCTTCGACAGCAGGAACTCCATCAGCTTCGTGCCGTTCGCGGAGTGGGGCGCCTTGTCTGCCAGGCCCATGTAGTACGGCAGCGGCAGGGTAGTGCGTTTGCCGCCGAAGGTGGGGTAGAAGACCTCGTAGGCGACCTTGTCGGCGGCGATCGCCGCGAGCGCCATCTGGACGTCGGAGTTGGCCACCGTCAGCTCGCCCTTGGAGGTCTTCGGGCCGAGCTTGCCGGTCGACGTCGACGGGCCGACGTTGTTCGGCTGCAGATCCTTGAGGTACGTCAGCGCGGCCTCCTTGCCCATGACGTGCTGCAGGAGCAGCAGCAGGGCGGTGCCGTCCCCGGCCTTGCCGGGCGTGGAGTACTGGATCTTCTGCTTGAACGCGGGACCGGTGAACTCGGCCCAGTCCGTCGGCTTCGGCTGTGCGGCGGTGTTGCGGATCATCGCGAAGTAGTTGTTGACCACGGCCACGTACGTGCCGTCGGCGGACTTGAGCTCGGCGGGGACCGACGAGGTGTCGACGTCCGACTTCACGAGCGAGCCCTGCTGCTGCGCCTGCTGGATGAACGGCGGCAGCGTCACGAGCACGTCGACCTGTGGGTTCGCCTTCTCCTTCTGCGCGCGGGAGACGACCTCGCCGGAGCCGGCCTCGACGAGCGAGACCTTGATCCCGGTCTTCTTGGTGAAGTCGGCGAACTCGGCCTTGTACCAGTCGCCGAGGCCGTCGGCGCTGTAGACGGTGACGGAGTCCGACGAGCCGGATCCGCCGCCGGTGCCGCCGCACGCGGCGACGGCGAACACCGCCGCGACGGCCGTGATCGCGCTGAGGGAACGGGTGATGCGCATGGGGGATTGCCCTTCGTTCGGGTGGAGCGGAGGTGGGGGTGTGGCGGGGTGTTCGATCAGATGGGGAAGTGGCGCCGGGCGAGCCCGTGCGCGATGGTCATGCCGACGCCGGAGGTGACGATGCGGACTGACAGGCCCGGTGCCGGCTCGGCGACGAGGTAGGGGCGCAGCGCGCTGGAGGCGTAGACGCCCTGCCAGCGCTCGATGATCGGCAGCCCGCTCAGGCCCATGACGCGTGCGGCCTCGGCGCGGAGGGTCTCGGTGACGGCCTCGTCGAGGAAGGGCTCCACGGTGCGGTCGGTGTGGTGCGAATCGCCGATGATCAGCGTGCCGTCGGGGCGCTGCGTGAACATGACGTTCGCGTCGATGTCGAGCAGGTCGGGACGTTCGGCCGCCATCCGCGTGCGGAGCGCGGCGGCGGCCGCGGTCTCCGCGAACGCCGGGTAGCGCAGGAGAGAGGTCGCCGTCAGTACCGCGGGGGTGACGACCGTGCCGGGATCCGCGGCGCGGGCCATCTGCAGGGCGCACCGCCGGACCAGGTGCTCCTCGGCGAGATCCGGGAAGTGGTGGTCGAGATCGTGCCCGACGCAGACGATCACTCGCTCCGCATCGACGGTGCCGCGGCTGGTGTGCGCGCGGACGCCGTCGAAGCCGAGGTAGGTGGTGCCGAACCGGACCTCGCCGCGGTCCTGGGCGTCGACCCAGGCGGCCAGCCGCGCGACGGTGACGCGGGGGTCGACCCGCAGGTCGGCCAGCAGTGCTGCGCCCCCGATCACGTCGTCGGCGCCGCCGCCGGGCAGCGCGTTCCGCACCTGTGCCGGGGTCCGCAGTTCGACCTCGCCGGCCCGGCGGTCCGCGAGTTCCTCGAGGACGGCGAGCTCGGTCGCGTGCCGCGCGACGGCCAGACCCCCGGTGGCCCGGGCGCCGAGCCCGGCGCGGGCGTCCAGGTCGAGCCAGCGGTCGCGGGCGAGGTGTGCGAGATCGGCGAGGTCCCCGGACTGGCCGGTCACGCAGGCGTGCCCGAAGTTGCGGATCGACGCCCCGATCGCCCGATCGTCCCGGTCGATGACGGTCACCGTCAGGCCGCGATCCAGCGCCTCGACGGCGTGGGCCAGCCCCACGATGCCGGCGCCGACGACGAGGACGTCCACTGCGGTGTTCATGTCGTCCAGCGTGACGGCCCGTACCTGGACTTGGCAAGACCCGGAACACGATGTCTATACAAGTTGTATCGCTGTACATCGAGGTGGTGCTGCTGTTCACGCGACGTTCATGTGGACAGACGGTTGGGGGCGATTTCACTTGTATACTCAATGGTGTGGTCGCAGCTCAGCCTCTTCATCAACGCCTCGCCGCGGAGTTCCGCGCGCGCATCGCCTCCGGTCGCTGGCCGGAGGGGGAGCAGGCACCCAGCGAAGCGGCGCTGTGCGAGGAGTTCGGCACATCGCGCGGCCCGGTGCGTCAGGCCCTCGCGACGCTCCGGTCCGAGGGGTTGATCGTGGGCGGGCAGGGGCGTTCGCCTCTGGTCCGGCGCAATGTTCCGAGTCACGCCGCCAGCGCCCTCGGGTCGTTCACCGCGTGGGCCCGGGAGCACGGCCACGAGCCGGGGCAGCGAACAGTCCTGCAGGCCCGCGTCCCGGCGTCCGCGGCGATCGCCGAGCTGCTGCAGGTCGAGGTGGGGGATCCGGTCCTCGAGCTCCGCCGGGTCCGCACGCTCGACGGTGCCCCCGCACTCTCCGAGGCCATGTACTTCGTGTGGGACCTCGGGAAGCGGCTGATGGAGTTCGACCCGGACTCCGGGTCGGTGAACCGTTTCCTCCTCGACGCGGGCGCCGACCTCTACGCCTCCACGCATCAGATCGACGCCGTCACCGCCGGCGCGGAGGATGCGGCGAACCTCGGGCTCGCCGAGGGGGCTCCGCTGCTGCGCGTCCGGCGGCTGACCACCGATGCCGCCGGCACCGTCGTCGAGTACGCCGAGGACCGCTACGCCCCCGGCGTCACGACCGTGATCGTCGAGAACCGACTCTTCGCAGCGCCCGATCGGGCGCTGCGCTCCGTACCCGTCAGGAGAGACGCATGACCGCACACCCCATCGAGCTCGTCGCGCTGGACATGGCCGGCACCACCATCGACGACGGCGGCGCCGTCTACGAGGCGCTGCGCGGCGCCGTCGAGGACGCCGGCGCCACCGTCGCCCAGGCCGATCTGCAGGTATGGATGGGCACCGACAAGGTCGAGGCGATCACCAACCTGCTGCGTCTCGGCGGCGTCGAGCCGACGGCGGAGCGGGTCGATGCCGGATTCGCGCGCTTCCGCGAACGGCTGCAGCAGGCTTACACCGCGACGCCGCCGACCGCGATCGCCGGCGTGCCCGAGGCGCTGCGCGAGATCCGCGCCCTCGGCGTGAAGGTCGCGCTGACCACCGGCTTCGACGACGCCGTCGCGCTCCCGCTGCTCGCCGCCATCGGTTGGCGGATCGGCGAGGGCGAGGGCGCCGTCGTGGACGCGGTGGTCACCACGTCCGACGTGGCCGCGGGTCGCCCGGCGCCGTACATGATCCACCGCGCGATGGAGCGCACGAGCGTGCGCGATGTCGCCCGCGTCCTCGCTGCCGGCGACACCGCCGTCGACGTGCAGGCCGCCAACAACGCCGGTGCGGTCTCGGTCGGTGTGCTCACCGGCAAGGCCGACGGTGCGACGCTCGCCGAGGCCGGAGCGGATCACGTGCTCGGCGGCGTCGTCGACATCCCCGGGCTCCTGCACGTCCGTCCGTAGGCAAGTGCAAGCCCTTGCGGTGAACCCTGTCAAGCCTCAGGTCTTGCGGGCATGCGGGCGTCGAGCAGAAGGCCTGCGATCCCGACCGCCATCAACGCGCCACTGACCACCACGAGCCAGGGCGACGACTCACCGGTCAGCGCGTCGCCCAGCAGCACGACCGCGATCGTGCCGGGCGCGAGGCCGGCCACCGTCGCCGCGAGGTACGGCCAGAAGCGCACGGGCGAGAGCGCCGATGCGTAGTTGACCAGAGAGAACGGCGCCACGGCGATGAGCCGCAGCGACCCGACGGCCAGCCAGCCCCGGGCACGTAGCCGCGCGGCGATCGGGAGGTAGGCGCGGTGCTCCCGCACCCGCGCGAGCACCACGGACGGGTGCCGCTCGTCGACGGCGCGCACCGCGAGGAAGGCGATCACCGCCGCAGCGGTGGACGCGACCATGCACAGCAGGATCCCGGTCGGGCCGAACAGCACGCCCGCGGAGACCGTGAACATCGTCCGGGGAATCGGGAACACCGTCACCACCGTGTGGGCGACGAGGAACAGGACCACGAACCAGGTGCCGGTCGAGTCCGCCCACCCCCGCACCGTCGAGATACCGGGGTGCGGGAGCAGCATCCCGACGACCACGAGAGCGAGCACGAGCACGCAGCCGATCGCCGCGCGGACGACGAGGGCGCGGTCGCCGGGCCGCAGCCGGGATTCGTTGTCGCTCACGTCGAGCCAAGATACGCGGTGTGCGCGCGGAGTGCCGCGACCCTACTGGGGCGTAGCAAGCGCAATCGGTTAACGTGGGTTCTCATCGACCCGGCGTGTGCCGGGCCACAGGTGAGGAGGTCTCGTGGCGGACAACCCGTACGACGCGTGGCGTGATTCGGTCGGTGCCGTGCTCGCGAAGTCGCGCGGCGGGACGCCGCCCGAGGACCCGATCGCAGCACTGACCACCCCCACCGAGGACGACGGCGTCGACATCGCGCCGCTGTACTCGCAGCGCGATGAACTGCCCGAGGCCCCGCTGCCCGGCGCCTTCCCCTTCGTCCGCGGCGGGAACCCCACGCCCGACGTCCGCCTGGGGTGGAAGGTCGCCGAGCGCTTCGCCGAGGGCACCGACTCCGCCGACGTGCTCGGTGCGCTGGAGTCCGGCGCGAGCGCGCTCTGGATCACCCGCGCGGATCCCGCGCCGCTGCTCGAGGGCGTGTACCCGGACATGGCGCCGATCCTGGTCTCGGCCGGAGGCCGTGCCGCCGAGGCCGCCACACAGGTCTACGCCGCCCTCGACAAGGCCGCCGAGTCCGACGCCTACCGCGCCGACCTCGTCCACGTCAGCCTGGGCGCCGCGCCGCTGACCTCGCAGGTCGTGGGCCGCGCCGATATCGCGCTCGACGAGGCGACCGAGCTCGCCCGCAGCGCCGATGCGCGGGTCGAGGACGTCCGGGCGATCGTCGTCGACGGTGCCGACCTGCACAACGCCGGAGCGACGTGCGCCCAGGAGCTGGGCCTGACCGCCGCGGCCGCGCTCGACCACGTCCGCGCCCTCACCGCCGCCGGGCTGTCCACCGCCGGCGCCCTGGGCCAGCTGACGATCCGCCTCGCCGCGACGGACGACCAGTTCCTCACCCTGACCAAGATCCGTGCCTGGCGCACGGTCTGGGCGCGCGTCGCCCAGCAGCTGGGGGAGCCGGAGGCGGGCAACGCGCCGGTCCACGCCGTGACCTCGCTGGCCGCCACCACGCAGCGCGACCCCTGGGTCAACATGCTCCGCGTCACCGTCGCCGCTTTCGGCGCGGGCGTCGGCGGCGCCGATTACGTGACCACGCTGGAGTACGACGAGGCCCTGCCCGGCGGCGTCGAGGGCTACTCGCCCGCGTTCGCCCGCCGCATCGCGCGCAACGCCCAGCTGCTGCTGCTCGAGGAGTCCAACCTCGGTCGGGTCGTCGACCCGGGTGCCGGATCCTGGCACGTCGAGTCCCTCACCGACGACCTGGCGCGCGCCGCGTGGGGCGTGCTGCAGGAGGTCGAGCGTGCGGGCGGGTTCGGCCGGGGCATCGCCGACGAGTCGATCGCCACCCGTCTCGGCGAGGCCGCGGACCGTCGCGACTCCGCGGTCGCGCGGCGCGCCAAGAAGATCACCGGCGTCAACGAGTTCCCGAACCTGGCCGAGCCGGCCATCGCACCGTCGGCGGCCACGAACGGACCCGTCGTGCGGTCCTACGCCGCGCCCTTCGAGGCGCTGCGCACCCGCTCCGACGCCTTCCTCCGGGAGCACGGCGTGCGGCCGCGGATCCGGATGGTCACGATCGGCACCGTAGCCCAGTACAACGGGCGGTCCACCTTCCTCACCAACCTGCTCGCCTCCGGCGGCATCGAGACCGTCCTGGACGCGGTCGAGCAGGCCGCGGGGAGTGCCACGCTCGACGGCTCGGCCGGCGCGCGGATCGCCGTCCTCGCGGGTTCCGACCCGGGCTACGCCGAGGAGGGCGAGGCGCTGGCCCGCGCGCTCCGCGACGAGGGGAATCTCGTGCTGCTCGCGGGTGCGCCCGGCACCGTCGACGACGGACTGATCGACATCTACCTGCACGCGAAGATCGACGCGGCCGCCGCGCTCGACGACCTGCTGACCCGATTGGGGGCGTGATGACCAGCGAGATCGCCAGTTTCGCCGACGTTCCGTTCGAGGACCTGCCGGGCGCGA
Organism: Tsukamurella pseudospumae; assembly: GCF_001575205.1. Lineage (GTDB taxonomy): Bacteria > Actinomycetota > Actinomycetes > Mycobacteriales > Mycobacteriaceae > Tsukamurella > Tsukamurella pseudospumae. The sequence goes on along the minus strand of NZ_LSRE01000001.1, from coordinate 197,571 downwards.
CACCGTCGAGCGCCGACGTCGACGCCTTCGTGGACGCCTCGGCCAAGGCCTACGCCTACACCCCGGACCAGCTGACCTGGACCACGCCGGAGGGCATCGACGTCAAGCCCGTCTACACCCGCGCCGACCGCGATGCCGTCGCGGCGGCCGGCTACCCGGTGGACTCCTACCCGGGGACGGTGCCCTTCCTGCGCGGCCCGTACCCGACGATGTACGTCAACCAGCCGTGGACCATCCGGCAGTACGCCGGCTTCTCGACCGCCGCCGAGTCCAACGCCTTCTACCGCCGCAACCTCGCGTCGGGCCAGAAGGGGCTGTCGGTGGCGTTCGATCTCGCCACCCACCGCGGCTACGATTCCGACCACCCGCGCGTCACCGGTGACGTGGGCATGGCCGGCGTCGCGATCGACTCGATCCTCGATATGCGCCAACTGTTCGACGGCATCGACCTGGGCGGCGTGTCCGTCTCGATGACGATGAACGGCGCCGTGCTGCCGATCCTCGCGCTCTACGTCGTGGCGGCCGAGGAGCAGGGTGTGGGCCCCGAGAAGCTCGCGGGCACCATCCAGAACGACATCCTCAAAGAGTTCATGGTGCGCAACACCTACATCTATCCGCCCGCGCCCTCGATGCGGATCATCTCGGACATCTTCGCCTACACCTCGCAGAAGATGCCGAAGTTCAACTCCATCTCGATCTCCGGGTACCACATCCAGGAGGCCGGGGCCACAGCCGATCTCGAGCTCGCCTACACGCTGGCCGACGGTGTCGAGTACATCAAGGCAGGCATCGAGGCGGGCCTCGACGTGGACAAGTTCGCGCCGCGCCTGTCCTTCTTCTGGGGCATCGGCATGAACTTCTTCATGGAGGTCGCCAAGCTCCGCGCCGCGCGCCTGCTGTGGAGCGAGCTCGTGGCGGAGTTCGACGCGAAGAACGCCAAATCGCTGTCGCTGCGCACGCACTCGCAGACCTCGGGGTGGTCGCTCACCGCGCAGGACGTGTTCAACAACGTCGGACGCACCTGCGTCGAGGCCATGGCCGCGACCCAGGGCCACACCCAGTCGCTGCACACCAACGCGCTCGACGAGGCCATCGCCCTGCCGACCGACTTCTCGGCCCGTATCGCCCGCAACACGCAGCTGCTGCTGCAGCAGGAGTCCGGGACCACGCGCCCGATCGACCCGTGGGGCGGCTCGTACTACGTCGAGACTCTCACGCACGAGCTGGCAGAACGCGCCCGCGCCCACATCCGCGAGGTCACCGAGGCCGGCGGCATGGCGAAGGCGATCAACGAGGGCATCCCGAAGCTGCGCATCGAGGAGGCGGCCGCCCGGACACAGGCCCGCATCGACTCGGGGCGGCAGCCGGTGCTCGGCGTGAACAAGTACCAGGTGCCCGAGGACGCGGCGATCGAGCTGCTCAAGGTCGACAACACCAAGGTCCGGGGCGAGCAGCTGGCGAAGCTCGAGCAGCTGCGGGCCGAGCGCGACCCCGAGGCCGTCACGGCCGCCCTGGCGAACCTCACTCGCGCGGCCTCGGCCGAGGGCGGGGCGAACCTCGAGAACAACCTGCTCGCGCTCGCGATCGACGCGGCGCGGGCCAAGGCCACCGTCGGCGAGATCTCCGACGCCCTCGAGCAGGTCTACGGCCGACACCAGGCCGAGATCCGTACGCTCAGTGGTGTGTACCGCGAGGAGGCCGGCGCGTCCGGCAACATCGAGACCGCCATCGGCCTGGTCGAGAAGTTTGAGGAGGCCGACGGCCGCCGCCCGCGCGTGCTCATCGCGAAGATGGGTCAGGACGGCCACGACCGCGGCCAGAAGGTGATCGCCACCGCGTTCGCCGACCTCGGCTTCGACGTCGACGTGGGCCCGCTGTTCTCCACGCCGGAGGAGGTGGCCCAGCAGGCCGCCGACAACGACGTGCACGTGGTGGGCGTGTCGTCGCTCGCCGCGGGCCACCTGACGCTGGTCCCCGCTCTCCGGGACGCGCTTGCGGAGGTGGGCAGGCCGGACATCACGATCGTGGTCGGCGGCGTCATCCCGCCGGGCGACTTCGACGAGTTGTACGCGGCCGGCGCCTCGGCGATCTACCCGCCCGGCACCGTCATCGCGGACGCCGCGGTGAACCTGCTGCACGAGCTGGGCGGCAAGCTGGGGTACCAGCTGGCGTGATCACCGTCGCCGAGCTCGCGGAGGGCGTCCGCGCGGACAAGCGCGCGGTGCTGGCGCGGGCCATCACCCTCGTCGAATCGCGGCGCCCGGATCATCAGGCGCTCGCGCAGCAACTGCTGCTCGCGCTCACGCCCGCCCCGGACGCGCCGATCGCCACCCGCGTGGGGATCACCGGCGTGCCCGGGGTCGGCAAGTCGACGACCATCGAGGCGCTGGGCAATCACCTGATCTCGTTGGGGCACAAGGTCGCCGTGCTCGCGGTGGATCCGTCGTCGACGCGCTCCGGCGGCTCGATCCTGGGCGACAAGACCCGCATGGGCACCCTGGCCGTGAATCCGCGCGCGTACATCCGGCCCTCGCCCACGTCCGGCACGCTCGGCGGGGTCGCGAAGGCCACGCGCGAGACGATCGTGCTGCTGGAGGCTGCGGGCTTCGACGTGATCCTGGTCGAGACCGTCGGCGTCGGGCAGTCCGAGGTCACCGTCGCGAACATGGTCGACACCTTCACCTTCCTCACCCTGGCCCGGACCGGCGATCAGCTGCAGGGCATCAAGAAGGGCGTGCTCGAGCTCGCCGACGTGGTGGCGGTCAACAAGGCCGACGGTGACCACATCGTCGAGGCCCGGGTCGCCGCGCGCGAGCTGTCGAGCGCGCTCCGGCTGATCCACCCGCGCGGATCGCTGTGGCGGCCACCCGTGTTGACGCAGAGCGCCATCGAGGGCACCGGCATCCCCGAGTTCTGGGACGCCGTCATCCGGCATCGCACGACGCTGCAGGAGGCGGGGGAGTTCGACCGCCGCCGCCGGCAACAGCAGGTCGATTGGACCTGGACCATGGTCCGGGACACGGTCCTGTCCCGGGTCGAGCAGTCCGACGGTGTGCGGTCCGTCCGGTCCGGGGTCGAGGCTGCAGTCCAGGACGGCTCGCTCACACCTGCGTTGGCCGCCCAGCGTCTGCTCGACGCCTTCGACGGCCGCTGATCCGCGGCGCCGTGGCCCGTCTCTCCCTCCGCGAGGATGCGAACCTGCGGTTGCTGCGGGCCCGTGACGCCATGGACCGGCACTACGCGCGGCAGCTGGACGTGCCCGCGGTGGCGCGCATCGCCCTGATGTCACCGGCGCACTTCTCCCGCGAGTTCGCGGTCGCTTTCGGCGAGACGCCGCACCGGTACCTGCAGCGGAGGCGGATCGAGCGGGCGATGGCTCGACTGCGTGACACGGACCGGTCGATCACGGACATCGGATTCGAGGTCGGGTTCGGGTCGACGGGCACCTTCAGCCGCACCTTCCGGGCGATCGTGGGGCGGTCGCCGTCGGAGTACCGCCGCGATACGGCACCCTTGGCCGCGCCCGGCTGCGTGGTGCGGTCATGGACCAGGCCGGCGCACTGAGCAGTTCCGGATAAGCGCGGATCGCCGCGGCTTCGTAGGCTCATCGGCATGTTCACATCGATCGCCATCACATCCGTCTTCGTCCTCGACCAGGACGAGGCCCTGGACTTCTACGTCGGCAAGCTCGGGTTCGAGGTGCAGGACGACGTCGACATGGGTTTCATGCGCTGGCTCACCATCGCGCTGCCGTCCGAGCCGCAGCGCCAGCTGGTGCTGGAGGTGCCCGGTGTCCCGGGCGGCGCCGAGATCGCGGCCGCCCAGCGGGACCTGCTGACGCGGGGCGCGCTCGGCGTGGCCTGCATCCTCAACACCGAGGACTGCCGCGGCACCTACGAGGCGCTCCGAGCGAAGGGCGTCGAGTTCACCGAGGAGCCGCAGGAGCAGCCCTACGGCATCGACTGCGCACTGCGGGACCCGTTCGGCAACCACGTCCGCATCACCCAGCCCGCGCAGGGCCCCGTCGAGATCACGCAGGCGGACAAGGACCGCTGGTCCGGGGCCTGAGGCGCGAACGTGCCGGGGCCCGCGCGAACGCCGGCCCCGGCATCGCCGGATCGTCAGGACTTCGCGGCGAGCGCGTCCAGCTTCTCGATGATGTCCGGCACTCGGTCGAGGAGCGCGAGCTTGGTGTCGAGCTGCTCGAGGAGGGACTTGACGTCCGCCACGGCGCTCTTGACCTCGGTGAGCGTGCTCGACACCTCGGTGAGCGTGCCGTCCACCGTGCTCAGCGTCGAGTCGACCGTCCCCAGCTTGGTGTCGACATCGGTCAGCGTCGAGTCGACGGTGCCGAGTTTGGTGTCGACGTTCGCGAGGGTCGAGTCGACGGTTCCCAACTTCGTGTCGACGCCGGCGAGGGTCGCGCTGACCTCGCTCAACGTGCCGTCCACGCGACCGAGCGTCTCGTCTGCGCTGGTGAGGGTGCGATCCGCGCGACCGATGATCTCGGTCGGGTTCTTGGGGAGGAATCCCATGGAAGTCTCCTTCGTCGTGACTGTTGGAACTGTTGGAGAGGAACTTACTCGAGAGTCAGTTCCTCGTCGAGACAGGCCGCCCCCGCCCGTGTGAGGATGGGGTCATGTCGGCAATGCTGATCTGCGCGTCCACACATCACGGCAACACCCGGAAGGTGGCGGACCGGATCGGCGGGGTGCTGGGCGCGGCCGTGGTGACGCCCGCCGAGGTCACGGCGGAGCAGATCGACGCCGCCGACCTCATCGGATTCGGTTCCGGCGTGTACTGGATGTACTTCGATCCGGCGCTCGTCGAGCTGGTGCGGTCACTGCCGGTCCGGCAGCGCGGTGCGGCGTTCGTGTACGCGACCAGCGGGCTGCCGGAGACGCCGTTGCGCCGATACACCCGCAGCCTTGCGGATCTGCTCGGAGGCCGTGGGTTCCGGGTCGATCCCGAGGTGTACCACTGCCGCGGATGGGACACGATGGGGCCGTTCGGTCTGGTCGGCGGCATGAACCGCGGCCGTCCCTCCGACGCCGATCTCGCCGCCGCGGAGGACTACGCTCGGCGGCTGCTCGCGCGACAGGGGTAAGTCGACGCCGTTCGGCTGCGGTGTTGTGGGATAGCTCACATCGGCCTACTGTGGCGCTTGTGGCTTCAAATGTTGCCGAGTGGATCGCAAATGCGTTGTACGCGTACGGACTTCGTAACGCGTACGGAATCCACGGTGCCAATTCCGAGGATCTGTTCGCCGCGCTGCTCCGCGCGCCCGCGGACCGTCGCCTCGCGGTGACCATCGCCAAGCACGAGTTCGGTGCCGGCGCGATGGCCGACGGCGCCACGCGCATGACGGGTCGGCCGGCGTGCCTCGTCGCCACGTCCGGCGGCGCGGCGATGAACTGCGTTCCCGCCCTCGCCGAGGCGTACCAGTCGCGCGTTCCGGTCCTCGCGCTCATCGGCAGCCCGCCGACCACCGGCGAGGGGCGTGGGGCGTTCCAGGACATGTGCGCCGGGCCGCGGACCGTCGACGTGCTGACCGTGCTGCGGGGTGTCACCGGCTTCGCCGCCAAGGTCGCCGGTCCGGACGACCTCGGACCCGCCTTCGACGGTGCCCTCGACGCCCTCGAGCGTGGCCTGCCCGCCGCGCTGCTGCTCCCCAAGGACGTCCAGCTCGCGCCGTGCCCGGGCCTGCCGCACCGCACCGCCGCGCCGCGGGCGAGTGCTGCACCGTCGAACGAGGTGGTCCGGACCGTCCGCGCCGCGCGCAGGCCCCTCTTCCTGCTCGGCGAGGCGGCGTCGCGGGCGCGCCTGGCCGGCCCCGTGGCGGAGCTCGCGGCGCGCACCGGCGCCGTCGTCGCCGTGACGCCCAACGGCCGTGACGCCGCACCGGACGTCGGCGTGGTCGGCGTGGCGGGGGTGATGGGGCACCCCTCGGTGACCCGGGCCGCCGCGGACGCCGACCTGGTCCTCGCGCTGGGCACCGACCTCGACCTGATGGACCGCAGCGGCCTCGATGCGGTCATCGACGTCACCTGCACCGTGCACGTCGGGGCGGAGCCGCCGCTGCGCGAGGTCACACTCCACGAGTCGAGCCGCGACCTCGCCGCCTACACCCGCGCCCTCGCCGCCGCGGTCGGCGGACGCACCCGCGCGGCGTGGACCGCGATCGTCCCCGAACCGATCCTGGTACCCCGGAACGACTCCGGAATCATGACCTGCGCCGACGCCGTCGATGCCCTCGCGCCGGCGATCCCCGCCGACGCGCTGGTCTTCGCCGACGCCGGCAACGCGGGTGCCGCCGCGGTGCACCGCCTGCCGCTCGGCAGTGGGGAGAGGTTCCTCGTCGCCCTCGGGATGGGCGGCATGGGGCACGGCATCGCCGCCGGAATCGGCGCCGCCATCGCCACCCGCCGGCCCACCGTGATCCTCGCCGGCGACGGCGCCTTCTTCATGCACGGCATGGAGATCCACACCGCGATCGAGGGCCGCGCGCCGGTCGTGCTCGTCGTCCTCAACAACGACGCGCACGGCATGTGCGTGGCCCGCGAGGACAAGTTCTTCCCCGACCTGACCAGCATCAACCGGTTCCGCCCGAGCTTGATCGGCGCCGGTCTCGCCGCGATGTTCCCGTCCCTGCGCGCCCGCTCGGCCACCACGCCCGACGGTGCCCGGGCCGCGTTCGCCGACCTGCTGGCCGGACAGGGCGGCGGACCGTCGGTCCTCGAGATCGCCACGGACCCCGCCGAGGTTCCACCGTTCGCAGCACTTCTGCCCGATACCGCGAAGGAGCACCGATGATCCCGACGATCGACATCGAGGGGACGATCCGGATCGAGAGCCACCCCCGCCCGGTGGCCCAGCCGATCCTCGTCGACCGCATGCGGTCGGTGTACCCGCACCAACAGATCTACGGCGATTTCTGCCCCGTCCAGTCGTACGTGAACGCACCGCCGGACGAGCTCTTCCACTGGCTCTCCGACACCCGTTCCCTCGAGGAGTGGACCTACAGCCTGCGCGGCTTCCGCGAGACCGACGAGCCCGGGCTGTGGGTGGCGCGGGACATGCTCGGCGCCGACACCGAGATCTACACGCGGACCGTCGCGCATCCGGACGCGCGGACCGTCGATTACCACTGCGCCTGGGACCAGGGGGAACACCTCTGGATGATCTACCTGATGCGGGTCGTGGACGCGCAGACGGTGCTGAACCGGCCCGGATCGGTGGTGCTCTGGAACAACTGCCACCACCCCTTCTACGACGAGAATCCGTACCCCGACACGGCACCGCCCGGCCGGCCGGTGTGGGTCGGCGACCTGTGGGACACCTTCGGCGCCGGGCACATGATGGAACTGGAGAACCTCAAGGCCATCGCCGAGCACCGCCACGCCCACGGACAGCCCGTCAAGCCCGACTGGATGTCCTCATGAGCGCCCCGGCCGCGACCCCGCGCATCGTCGGGCTCGCCTCGTACCTCCCCGAGAACCGCGTGCCCGCGGACTACTTCCGGGAGTTCGCCGACGCCGACAGCCGGACCCTCACCGCGAACCCGATGTTCGCGCCGCCCGCGTTCCGGCACCACGCGGCGCCGACCGAGTCCAACGTCGAGCTGATGTGCACCGCGATCGACCGGCTGCGCGAGCAGGTGGGCGACGCCGCGCTGCAGGCCGACGTGATCCTCAGTCACTCGCAGCTGCCGGACCTCCCCGTCGTCGGGTGCGGCGGCGACGTCGCGCGCCGGCTCGGCATGCACCCGTCGCTGGTTCTCGACATCCACAACGGTGGCTGCGCGGCGTTCCTGCTCATGCTGCAGCTCGCGCGCACGATGTTCGCCGCCGGAACCGCCCGGTCGGCGCTCCTGCTCACCGCCACCAACGCCGCCGGCAACGTCTTCACCCAGGACCGGGTGCGGAACCTGCCCCAGGCCGCCATCCCGGGCGACGGTGCCGCCGCCGCGCTCGTCGTCGCCGATCCGGAGGCGGGCGGGATGACGGTGCGCCACGTCGTACTCGCGCAGCACAGCGAGTACGCGGGCGACATGACGGCCGCCGTCGAGCCGCCGCGGAAGTACTGGGAGGCCGGCGAGGGACAGCTGCACGTCGGCTTCACCGAGGCCAAGATCGCGAAGGTGCTTGCCCGCGGGAACCGGCTGGTGCCCGAGGTCGCGCTGGCGGCGGCCGCGGCGGGCGGCCTCACCGGGCCGCAGGTGGACCACCTCGTCACCAATCAGCCCAACCGCACCTTCCTGCGGAACTGGCGCGAGGCCCTCGAGCTCCCGCCCGAACGGCACCCGGACACCTTCGACGAGTGCGGCAATCTGTTCGCCGTCGGTGTCCCGCACACCTTCGCCACCGCCCGCGGGGACGGCCGGATCGGCGCGGGGGAGAACGTGGTGCTCGCCGCCTTCGCCCACGCGGGGGACTTCGCCGCCGCGGCGCTCGTCGGGACCTGAGCCCGGCTCACGCGCGGCCGGCACCGGCGGGAACGCCGACGCCCGCGGGCAGGAAGTGCGCGGCCACACCGAGCAGCGCGGCGCACGAGAGGCGCACCTTCTCGGAGTCGGGTTCCTCGCCGGTGATGATCGGCGAGTAGACGAACGCCTCGGCGGTGCGCAGCAGGACGTAGGCGAGCAGATCGACGGGCAATTCCGGGACGTACCGCCCCGCGGCGACCTCGGCGTCGATCACGGCGACGATCCGCGCGAGGATGCGGTGCTGCACGCCACCGGCCCGCGTGGTCATCACGCGGAAGGCGCGTTCGGGCTCGCGGCGGACGAAGGGCGCGAACGCGGACCCGCGATTGGCGACGGAGGAGAAGTCGCCCAGGACGTTCGCGATCCGCACGGCGCCCTCGCCGTCGGCGGTCCGGGCGACGTGATCGAAGGCGGGGGCCGTGATCGACCAGACGACCTCGCCCAGGATCCGGTCCCGGCCGCCGAACCACCGGAACAGGGTGTTCCGGTTGACGCCCGCGTGGGCCGCGAGCTCGTTCATCTCGATCCGCTCGCCGGCGAGGAACATCTCCGTCGCCCGTTCGATCACGGCGTCCCTGCGTTCCGTCGTGGCGCGTCCGGCGGGCCGACCGTCGGGCATCACGCTCCGGGCAGGCGCGGGTACGCGAACCGCAGGGCGGTGGGCGGACGGAACGGGGCACCGTCGGGCGGGGTCGCGAGCCGGTCGGCGAGCGCCCAGAGGACCGCGAGGTTGGTGCCCAGGCCCAAGTGGGAGCCGAGGACCTCGATGTTCTCGGCCGACGGTGCCGGGTCCCGGCACAGTTGCCAGGGGACGATGCCGTCGAGACGGCTGTAGATCGCGACGGCCGGGACGCCGAGCGGCGCACCGTCGGGCTCGAGCGGAAGGTCGAGCCGCTCCGCGTGCCACCGCCCGAAGGTCTCGTAGACGAGGCGGGTGTTGCTCTGCCGGTGGTGCGCGAGCCGGAACGGGCTGCCCAGCGTGAAGACCTGCCGCACCAGATCGGGGTGTTCGCGGGCCAGGCGCCGGGCGTAGATCCCGCCCAGGCTCCAGCCGATGAGGGTGACGGGGCCCTCGGCGTCGGCGATCGCGCGCAGCCGCTCCGGCATGCCGCGCAGGATCTTCTCCGACGGCCCGATGTTGGTGCCCAGCTTCCAGCCGTGCACCCGGTATCCGAGGCGCCGCAGGGTCCGGCGCAGCACGACGGTGCTCAGGTCTGAGGTGCCCAGGCCCGGCAGTACGAGGACCGGGCGCCCGTCCCCGGTGGGCGCGCGCAGCAGGAGCGGCCAGGACCAGGAGAGGGCGCCGCCCTCGCCGAGCGCTCGGGCGTAATCGGTGGTCATCAGGGCGCGACGCGGGGCCCGCACGGTCTCGATCGTGGTCATGTTCCTCGCCTCAGTTCGTGAGCATGCCGCCGTCGACCGGCAGCGTGATGCCGGTGACGTAGGTGGACGCGTCGCTCGCCAGGAAGAGCAACGCGGGGTCGAGTTCGCCCTCGGCGCCCAGCCGGCCGAGCACCGTGCGCGGCAGGACGAACTTCTCGAGGACACCGTCCTCGAACTCGTCGGTCATCTCCGACGCGAAGTAGCCGGGCGCGATGGCGTTGACGCGGATGCCGCGGCGTGCGCCCCACTGCTGCGCGAGGTCGCGGGTGAGGCCGACGACCGCCGACTTGGACGCCGAGTAGGCGGCCTGCGGCATGAGGACGCTGGTCAGGCCCAGAATGCTGGCGATGTTGATGATGGAACTGCCCGGCTTCATCACCCGCGCCGCGGCCTGGGCCATCCAGTACGTGCCGTTGAGGTTCACGTCGATCACCCGGCGGAAGTCGTCCGGGGCCTCCCGCAGCGCTGGCACCGCGGTGGCGACGCCGGCGTTGTTCACCAGCACGTCCACGCGGCCGAACTCGACCATCGCCGCCTCGATCGCCGCCGTGCAGGCGTCCGGATCGGCCACGTCGCACGCCACCGGGAGGGCGCGGCGGCCGAGGCCCTCCACGAGACGGGCCGTGTCGGCCAGCTTGTCGACGCGGCGCGCGGCGAGCACCACGTCGGCCCCGGCGGCGGCGAGCGACTGTGCGAAGCCGACGCCGAGGCCGCTCGAGGCGCCGGTGACGACGGCGACGCGGCCGTCGAGCCGGAACAGGTCCAGGGGGTTCGTCATGGTTCTCCTTCGGTGCCGGGTCGCGGGGGGCGTCGCGCCTAGGCGAGGTCGTCGGCGACGCCCATGAGGCCGATGGCCTCGGCGGACTCGTGGGCGTGATGGGCGAGCACGATGAGATCGCGCAGCTCGCCGTCGCGGCCCCGGATGTGGTCGCGCAGCAGGGCCTCGCCGGTGAAGCCGAGCTCACTGAACATGGTGAGCACGCGATCCTCGTCGGTCGCGAGCTCGATCATGACCTTCGTCAGCCCGGCCGCGATCCCGGCGCGCAACGCCTCCTGCACCAGGAGCCGGCCGATGCCGCCGCCGCGCCGCGCCGTCCCCACGACGAGCCGCAGCTCGCCCACGTGGTCGGACCAGCCGGGCAGCCGGGTCAGCGCCGCGTATCCGTCGACGGTGCCGTCCTCGGCGGTCGCCACCCACCGCAGTCCCGGGCCGTCGGCGATGCCGGTGACGGGGCCGGTGAGATCCTCCCGGATGACGGTGAGGTCGTGCTCCGAGAGCCCGGCGAACATCGCCGCGAGCGCGGGCTCGTCGTCGGGAACAACTGCGCGGATGAGGGTTTCGGTCATCGGACGGCCTCGCTCTTGTCGATCAGGAACTCGATGATGGTCGGGATGGTCGTCTTCGCGGCGGTACGCCCCACGACGAGGCCGATGTGCCCGCCCTTGAGGCGCAGCTCGGTCTTGTCCTCCGAGCCCACGAGGTCCATGACGGGGCTGGCGGCGGCGATGGGCACGATGTGGTCCTTCTCGCCGACCACCGCGAGGAAGGGGGTGCGGATGTCCGACAGGTGCACCCGGTCGCCGCCGAGGAAGAGGCGGTCGGTCATGAAGCCGTTGTCGCCGCTGAGCATCGTGCCCATCTGCCGCGCGACGCCGCCCGGCAGCGGGACGTGGTCCGTGCCCCAGCCGTTCATCGCCTGGTAGGCGGCGACGTACTCGTCGTTCCACATGCGCTCGAGGAGGTCGACGTAGCCGGTGAGCTCCGCGACCGGCTTGAGGGAGCGGAACGCGCTGTAGACCACGTCGGCGGGAACGTTCCCGTCCTCGCCGAGCGCCCGCTCCAGATCCTCCGGGCCGCTGGTCAGCACGGACTTGAAGGGCATCTCGGTGTAGTCGACGGGGCACGCCACCACGGTGTGGCTGCGGATGGGGGAGTCGGGGTGGTGCGCCGCGTGCAGCAGTGTCAGGTTGCCGCCGAAGCAGTAGCCGAGGAGGTTCACCTCATCGGTGCCCGACCTGCGGCAGGTCTCGCGGATCGCCTCCGGGATCGCCGCGTCCGCGTAGTACTCCAGGCCGTTCGCGGAGTCGCGCTCGTCGGGGACGCCCCAGTCGAGGAGGTAGACGTCGAAGCCGGCGCCGAGGAGGTGCTCGATGAAGCTGTTGCCCGGGGTGAGGTCGAGGATGTAGCTGCGGCTGACCAGGCTGAAGACGATGAGGAGCGGCGGTCGGTGCCGCACCTCGTCGTTGCGGTAACGGAACAGGCGTGCCCGGCCGTCCCGCCACACCTCGTCGCGCGCGGTCGCGCCGATCCGCGGCGCGGTCAGGCCCGCCGCCATCTTGATCCCGTTGCGGGCCCGTAGGGCGTTGCGCTCGATCTCCTGGCGGACCCGGTCGAGGGCGCTCCGCGGACCGTCCGTCACGCCCACGTCAGTGCTCCTCGCCGGGCGCGCGGTCGTTCTCGTCCCGCTCTGCGAGTTCCCGCCGCAGGCGACGGATCTCGTAGTCCAGATCTCCGACCTGCCGGCGGAGCTTGCGAATGTCCGAGCCCGCCGGGAGGTTCACCGTGTGCAGCACGGCCGCCCCGACGGCGTCGATCCGGCCGCCGATCGCGGCGCGCGTGCGGCCGATGAGCTTCATGGTCACGGCGAACTCGTCGGAGTGCACAACCGTCTCCACCGGAGGAGTGATCCGCCGCTCGAGTTCGTCGTACAGACCTCGTATCGAGAACTTCGTCATGGTCCGTACTCCTCGGTCGAGCGGGCTCCGGGCGCCGGCCCGCGCGTCTGCACCATTTCAGCAGAATGACTCATCGTGCGTCGCCGAACTGCGGGAAAGCGGGAATCTCCGGAGGTCCGGGATCGCAGGGACCGGCAGCCCGCGGCGGATCCGGCGACCTCGGGGCGGCCCGCGGGAGCGGCCCTTCTAGGCTGTGACGCATGACACTCTCGGATGCCGCTGCGCACCAGGACATCACCACCGTCGGAGTACCCACGCACTGGTACAACCTGGCCGCGGAGCTGGACACGCCCATCCCGCCGCATCTGCACCCCGGCACCAAGGAGCCGGTGCAACCCGAGGACCTGGCGCCGCTGTTCGCGACGGGCCTGATCGCGCAGGAGGCGTCCACCGAGGCGTACCACGAGATCCCCGAGCCGGTTCGGGAGATCCTCTCCATGTGGCGTCCGTCGCCGCTGATCCGGGCCCGTAGGTTCGAGGAGGCGCTCGGCACCACGTGCCGGATCTACGTCAAGTACGAGGGCGTGAGCCCCGTCGGCTCGCACAAGACCAATTCCGCTGTGGCCCAGGCCTACTACAACCATCTCGACGGGGTCACCAAGCTCACCACCGAGACCGGGGCCGGCCAGTGGGGCAGCGCGCTGTCCTTCGCGGGCGCGCAGTTCGGAATCGACGTCGAGGTGTGGCAGGTGCGCGCCTCGTACGACTCCAAGCCCTACCGCGGGCACCTCATGCGCACCTACGGCGGCACCGTGCACCCCAGCCCGTCCGACCTCACCGAGTCCGGCCGCGCGATGCTGGAGAAGGACCCGAACACCACCGGCAGCCTCGGCATGGCCGTCTCCGAGGCGGTGGAGGTCGCCGCGAAGGACCCCGAGGCGCGCTACGCGCTCGGCAGCGTGCTCAATCACGTCGTGCTGCACCAGTCCGTGATCGGCCTCGAGGCGGTCGAGCAGCTCGCCCAGCACGAGCAGGGGGCCGACGTCGTGTTCGGTTGCGCGGGTGGCGGATCCAACCTGGCCGGTCTCGCCTTCCCGTTCCTCCGGGAGAAGATCCACGGCCGGCAGGACCCGCGGGTGGTCGCCGTCGAGCCCGCCGCGTGCCCGTCGATCACGAAGGGCGAGTACCGCTACGACCACGGCGACGTCGCCGGCCTGACGCCGCTGCTCAAGATGCACACCCTCGGCATGGACTTCGTGCCCGACCCGATCCACGCGGGCGGCCTCCGGTACCACGGCATGGCGCCGGCGCTGAGCCACACCGTCGAGCTCGGACTGGTCGAGGGCCGCGCGGTCGAACAGAACGACGCCTTCGCGGCGGGCGTGCTGTTCGCCCGCACGCAGGGCATCGTCCCGGCCCCCGAGTCCACCCACGCGATCGCGGCGGCGGCGGACTACGCCCGCGAGAACGCGGACGAGGTGCTCGTCATCGGCCTCTCCGGGCACGGCCAGCTCGACCTGCCCGCCTATGCGGAGTACCTGTCCGGCAACCTGGCCTGACGCGCGGTCGCTACGCCCCCGGCGCGTCCGGCGGTGTGGCGGGCGAGCCGAGTGAGCGCCGGATCTCCTCGAGCTTGGCCTTCGCCGCCTTCTCCCGCTCGGCGAAGGCCCGCTCGGCGTCCTGCCCGGCCGTCGTGCCGTGCGCGAGCTCCTCGGCGCCCAGCGCGGTGGTGGTGCGGCGCTCGATCTTCTCGCGCACGTGGTCGAAGGTGGGCACACCGGCGGGCGTGTAGCCGGTGACCTCCGCGTACGACGGTGCCGTCGGCCCCGCGGGCGCGACCGGCAGCGTGTCGACCACCTCCGCGTCGATCGGCGCCTCCTCCGCGCCGGGGCCCCCGGGCGCCGTCGGGTCGGTCTGCGGGGTCTGCGGGTGATCGCCGGGGCTCGCCATGCTCCCAGGGTAGCGCCGCGACGGGGCGGCACCCCCCGGCGTCGACGCGCCTACCGGAGCGCTCGGGTGCGCCAGCGACCCAGTTCCTCGCGATCCACGGCGCGGCTCCACAGGAAGCCCTGCGCGAAGTGCGCGCCGGCGGATGCGAGCGCCGCCGACTCCTCCGCGGTCTCGACGCCCTCGGCGATCACGTCGAGGCGGAGCGCGCGCGCCATGGCGATCGCCGCGTCGAGCATCGCCTCGAGCTGCGGATCGTCGTGCCCGGTGGACGCGACGACGACGGACCGGTCGATCTTGACCAGCGCGAGATCGAGGTACCGCAGCTGTGCGAGGCTCGACCAGCCGGTGCCGAAGTCGTCGAGTGCGATGCGGACCCCCAGCTCGACGAGCCGGTGCGTCGCGGCGAGCACGTGCCGCTCCGGGACGACGCGCTCGTTGATCTCCAGGATCAGCCGGTCGGGGGCCAGCCCGCTGCTCTCCAGGGCGCGCTCGACCACGTGCGGGAGCAGCGGGTCCGCGAGATCCTCCGAGGCCAGATTGACGGAGACCCACCCGAGTTCCGGCGCGGCCGCGAAATCGGCGCAGGCGCGCTGAAGCACCAGCCGCGCCAGGTTCGGCAGCAGGCCCAGGGCCTCGAGGTGGGGGAGGAAGTCCCCGGGGGCGAGTTCCTCGCCCCCGGGGCCGACGATCCTGGTCAGGGCTTCCGCACCGACCATCGCGCCGGTGGCCAGGTCCACGATCGGCTGGTAGCGCACGATCACGTCGCCGGCCTCGATCCGCTCCCGCACGTGGGTCACGAGCGCGAGCCGCTTCTGCTGCGGAGCCCGCAGCCCGGCCGAGTGCCGCACGATCCGGTTCCGGCCGTCCCGTTTGGCCTGGAGCAGAGCCAGGTCCCCGTCGATGAGCAGTTGCGTGATGCCGTCGTCGGTCGCCGGGGATTCGACCAGGCCGATCGAACAGGTGACGGACAACTGCAGCCCGTCGACGTCGACGGACTCGGCCATTGCGACCCGCACCCGTTCCGCCCAGTCCTCCGAACGGTCGGCGGCGTCGGTGCGCGGTCGGAGGACCACGAACTCGTCGCCGCCCAATCTCGCGACGAGGTCACTCGGCAGACTCGCGTCCAGCAGGCGCTGCGCGACGAGCTGGAGCACCTGATCGCCCACCTTGTGGCCGAGCGAGTCGTTGATCCGCTTGAACGAGTCCAGGTCGATCCAGAGGACGGCCAGCGCGTCGCCGTCGAGGCGGCGCTCCCCGACGACGACCGTCGCGCGCTCGATGAAACTCGCGCGGCCGAGGAGGCCGGTCAGGTCGTCGTGATCGGCACGCCAGCGCAGGCGGCGGTTCAGTACGCGGATCTCCTCCTCGGCGCGCTTGCGGTCGGTGATGTCGGTGTGCGTGCCGATCAGGCGGGTCGGCGTGCCGTCCGGCCGGGACTCCATCACGCGGCCGCGCGCCGAGATCCAGCGCCACTCGCCGTTCTTGGCCGCCATCCGGTGCTCGAACGAGAACTCCTCGATCTCACCCCGCAGCACGGGCCGCATGACCGCGGTGCAGGTCGCCACGTCGTCGGGGTGGACGCGCTGCTGCCATGCCTCGACGGTGTCGTCCACCTCGTCGAGGGCGTAGCCGAGCATCGTCTTCCAGCGTTCGGAGTAGAACACGGACTCGGTGGTGAGGTCGCGGTCCCAGATGCCGTCGCCGGCACCGTCGATCGCGAACTGCCAGCGCTGCTCGGCGCGCCGGAGCAGGGCCTGGTCGCGCCGGCTGGTCGTGATGTCGCGGGAGATTCCGATGAGGCCGACGATCTCGCCGGTGCCGTCGCGGTAGGGCGCCTTGTTCGAGAGGTACGTCCGGCGCGTCCCGTCGACCTCGACGTACTCCTCGACCTCGTGCCCGATCCCGGTCTCCATGATGGCGCGGTCCGTCGCCATCAGCGTCTCGGCGATCGCCGCGAACAGCACGGTGTCGTCGTGGCCCACCGCGTCCTGCGCACGCACGCCCATGAGCCCGGCCACCGCTGCGTTGACGTACTGGTAGCGCCCCGCGCGATCCTTGATGTAGACGAGGTCGGGCGCCGTGTCGATGACCGCCTGCAGCAGCTCGGTGGCACGCTGCGACGACGACCGCGACTCGATCACGCGCTCCTCGAGCCTGCGCCGAGCCTCGTCCATGGCCTGATCCGACGCGACCCGCGCGGTGATGTCGCGCGTGATCCCGGCGACGACCGGGCGTCCGTCGAGCGTGAGGTACAGCAGGTGCACCTCGACGGGGTAGTCGCTCCCGTCCTTGCGGCGCATCATCGCCGGGATCACCAGCGAGGCGCCGCCGCGCGCCCGGTCCAGGTTGCGGCCGGCCTCCTCGGCCGGGACCTGCACGACATCGAGGAGGTGCATGTGCAGCAGCTCGTCCCGGGTGTAGCCGGTACTCGCGCACCCGGCGTCGTTCACCTCGATGAGAAGGCCGTCCTCGTCGTGCACGAAGAAGCCGTCGGATGAGCGGTCGATGAAGGCGCGCGCGATGTCGGCGTCCCAGGGGGGTCTCGGCGGCGTCGCCGGGGTGCGGTTCACGGAGTCGGCGGACACGCCCCGGCCCTGATCTGTGCGATCACGCGCTGCAGGTGCAGCCCGCGGAGGACGCCGAGCGGGTGATCGGCCCCGGTCGAGATCGATGCGAGGAACTCGTCGAGCAGGACGCGGAAGCACTCGGTCGACGGCGTCTCCCGACTCTCGAGCACGGCCAGGCCCGCCGCGGAGTGCGCGGAGATCCGCATCACCGTCGGCAGGACGGGCGTCCGCAGGGAGAGCGACAGGGTGGAGGCGGCACCGTCGGCGTGTGTGAGCTGCGCGGTCCACGTATCGCTCCCGGCGTCGTACCGGGCGGAGGCGACTCCCTCGACGGTGCCCACGGCGGCGTCGACCAGGTCGATGACGTGCGGCCCGACGTCGTACAGCGCGCCCTCGTCCTGACGCCAGGCGGACGCGGCGAACTTGCCCGCCAGCGCGGCGCCGGAGAGCCACTGGGCCTCCGCGGCGATCGGCTGCAGCTCGGCCGCGCGGGCCAGGAACTCGCGGGTCTCGGGCGCGAACCGGCGGGTGAGCGCGAGGATCGACCGGACCCCGGCCGCGGTGACGGCGTCCGCGAGCGCGACGGCGCCTTCGAGGTCGAGGGCGATCGGCTTGTCGAGGATCACGTGCTTGCCGGCTCGGGCGGCGGCGGCCGCCAACGGGGCCTGGACGTTCGGCGGGACCGCGAACGCGACGGCGTCGACGGCGTCGAACAGCGCTGCGGGGGAGTCGAAGGCGCGTGGGAAGACCTCCGCGGCGGCGGCCGGGTCGCGTGCCCACCCGCCGACGAAGTCGACTCCCGGGTGCGCCGCCAGGGACGGGGCGTGCGTCTCCCGTGCCCAGGGACCCGCTCCGACCAGACCGATGCGCACCGTCACGCGCCCGAGTCTGCCACGGCGTGGTCACGGGCGAACACGGAGTGGCGGAGAGCGGCGTACGGGGCGGCGACGGTGATCACGTCGCCGCCCCGTACCGGCTCAGCCGCGCACCAGCGCGGCGCGCGCGTCCGCGATGAACCGCTCGACGTCCTCGTCGGTCTTGAGGTCGAGGATCGGTGCCGGCTCGGAGAGCAGCCCGAACAGGGCCGCACCCACGGCGTCGTCGGCCACCGCGCCCGCGAACACCGGGCCGGCGACGAAGGCGTACTCCGGATCACCGAGGAACAGGCGCGTGACCTCGGCGGCCGCGTGACCGCGCTCCTCCCAGTGCCGGTCGAACTGGTCAGTGATCCATGCGGCCGTGAAGTCGGATTCGCGGGCCTCGATGGCCTCCACCAGCGCCGCGACCTGGATCAGTCCGGTCTGCGCGCCCTGCCCGGCGATCGGGTCGAACGCGATCGCGCTGTCGCCGAGGGCGGCCACGGGGCGTCCGCCGCGGGTGTACCCGACGCCCTGCCGCACCGTCGGGGTGACTGCGCCGCGGAGCCAGGACCTCGGATCCTCCTCGATGACCCGCAGCTTCTCGATGTCGGGAAGGTCGTCGGGGAAGTAGTCGCGGTAGATGCTCACGACCACCTCGAGGGCGCTCTGCGCGTCCGTGACCTCGCCGAACCGCTCGACCCAGGCACCGTCGGGCTTGGCGAACCCGAGCACGCTCCACGACGCTCCCGCGTCCTTGTGCCAGTACGGGCCGATCCAGATCTCGCCGTGATCGGTGTGCAGGTTGAACACGTTGTGCTTCCCCGCGCCGTGGCCGCGGGCGGTGAAGACGTCCGGTCCGTGCCCGAGGCCGGTGAACGCGGCCGCCAGCAGGTGTCGCTGCGGGGAGCGGTAGACGGTGCGCGACTCGTCGACGGGGAACAGGCCGGACAGTCCGCCCTTGCCGGTGGAGACGAGCGTCAGGTCGTGCGCGCCGGCGATGTCGTCGAGATTCTCCGGGGTGACCGTCTCGACGTGGAAACGGCCGCCGGCCTGCTCGAACAGCCGGATCCGGTCGTACGCACGCAGGCGCACGTCGATCCCGGCAGCGGTGTAGGTGAAGTCGGGATCGAACGCGAGCACGTCCTGCAGCGCGCCCGGCTCGCCCGTGTTCAGGCGGGTGTTCATGCCGGTGGAGAGCGGCGCGTCGGCGTAGAGCTCCTCGACGAGGGTGTGGTCGACGTCGCGCGAGTGCCCGAACAGGACCGCGGTGCCGGTGGCGGGCACCTCGTCGCGGAGCTGTTCGGCGGTCCGGTCGCTGTACAGATCGACCGGGTGCCCGGCGCGGGCGAGGACGAGCGCGGCGGTGGCTCCCACCACTCCGGCGCCGATGATGGCGATACGTGCCTGGGTCATGGTCGTGCCTTTCGGTGGTGTGGCTAGCGGACGTTCTCGGTGCGGGAACCGGCGTTCCACGCGTAGGGCAGGTCGGCGCCGTTGAGCAGCAGGTCGCCGACGGCGCGGGCCTTCTGGATCGCGGGATTGTGCACCGCGAGGGTGCGGGCGTTGCGCCAGTGCCGGTCGAGGCGGAGGTCCGCGTCCACGATGGACGCGCCGCCCACCTCGAACAGGTCGCTGGTCGCCTTGAGCACGAGGTCGATCACGGCGAGCTGGGCGTGTGCCGCGGCCAGTTCGGCCTCCGGCACCAGGTCCTCGTGGACCCGACGGTCCGCCAGGGCCCGGTCGAGCACGTCGGCGACGGCGAGCACGGACTGCTTCGCCGCCCAGGCGGCGCTGGAGAGCCTGCCGATCACCTGCTGCACGAGCGGGTCGTGTCGCTGCAGGTCGGCGGCGGCGTGGGAGAAGGTGCGGGTGCGCGCCTGCACCCAGGCGACGGTGTCGTCGGTGGCGCGCTGCGCGATGCCCGCGAGGCCCGCCAGCTGGACGAGCTGCAGGTACGACGTGGCGTACGTCGCGCCGGGCGCGCCGTAGCCGGCCCCGAGCAGACGGTCCGCGGGGACGGCGACGTCGGTGAACACCGTCGTCCCGCTGGCGGTGAGCCGCTGGCCGAAGCCGTTCCAGTCGTCGACCTTCTCGACGCCCTCGGCGTGCGCGTCGACGAGCACGCCGACGCGTTCGCCGTCGAGGTCCGCGGCCACCAGGATCTGATCGGCGTAGAGCGTCCCAGTGGAGTAGAACTTGGTGCCGTTGAGGCGGTATCCGTCCGCGGAGTCCTTCGTAAGGGCGGTCGCGTAGCCGCCGACGGACCCGGCCCCGGGCTCCGTGATGGCGTTGCCGACGACGGTGCCGTCTACCACGGCCCGCAGCCACTCGTCGCCCGCGGTCGTGTTCGCCAGCCGCTGGTCCTCGACGAAGTTGACGTGCACGCGCAGCGCCTGCGGGATGTTGGAGTCGGCGGCGGCCAGGGCGATCAGCTGACGGAAGAACTGGCGCAGGGTCACGCCGCCACCGCCGAGCTCGCGGGGCACGCGCAGGGCGGTGAAACCGGCCTCCTTGAGCAGCGCGATCGGCTCGTGCGCGAGCTCGCGGTCGCGTTCGCGGGCGACTGCGCCCTCGGCGATGCGGGCGTACAGCGGGCCGAAGGTCGCATCGAGTTCCGCGTCGGTCGGGGGAGCGATGAGGGAGGTCGTCATGGGCGACAACTGTGGTCTGCGAACGAGATTCTGACGAGGATTCCCCGCGCCGTGAGCGATATTCGTGGACGATCGACGGCGAGTTGCGTCCGATTCCGCCCCGCGGCGCGGTAGAACCTGTTACAACTAGAACACGTTCTGCCGAGCTGGACGGGTTCGCAGGTCAGGAACAGGAGTGCGCATGAAGTTCAACCTCGCCGACATCTTCGAGGCGGTCGTCGACGCGGTTCCGGAGCGAGTGGTCTTGAGCTACGAGGGTGAGCAGACCTCGTACGCCGAGATGGACGCGCAGGCGAATCAGGTGGCGCATCTGTTCGCCGCGAACGGCATCGGCGCCTTCGACCACGTCGCGCTGTTCCTCAAGAACAGTGTGGAGCACGTGCAGTCGTTGGTGGCGCTGATCAAGATCCGCGCCGTGCCGGTGAACGTGAACTACCGGTACACCGGGCCCGAGCTCGAGTACATCTTCACCAACTCGGACTCACGCGGCATCGTGGTGGAGATGCCGGAGCACCAGCGCACGCTGGCCGGCCTCATCGGCAAGCTGCCCGACCTGCGGACCGTCTTCGTGGTCGGCGAGATCGACCCCGAGCTCGCCACCGCGGTCGACGGTGCGCCCGACGTCGCGCTCGTGCCCTTCGCCGACGCGGCATCCCGCTCCACGGCCCGGGACTTCGATCCGCGCACCGGCGAGGAGCACTACATCATCTACACGGGCGGCACCACGGGCTACCCGAAGGGCGTCGTCTGGCAGCACGACGACTTCTTCCGCAAGCCGCTCTCCGCCGGCGTGCCCTACGGCGGCGAGCCCCGGACCTCGTTGGACGAGGTCGGCGAGGGCGCCAAGCAGTTCCCGCCGCTGGCCTTCCTCATCGCCGCTCCGCTCATGCACGGCGCGGCCGCGTACTCGCTGTTCACCTTCTTCGTGCTCGGCTCGCGCGTGATCCTCGAGCGCGACTTCAAGGCCGAGCAGATCGTCGGCAACATCAAGCGCGATCAGACCCAGACCATCCTCATCGTCGGCGACGCCATGGGTATCCCGCTCGTCGAGGAGATGGAGAAGCAGAAGGACACCGCCGACTTCTCGTCGCTGTTCTCGATCACGTCGGGCGGCGCCATCTGGTCCAAGCACGTGCGCGACCGGATGGCCGCGATCAAGCCCGAGCTGATCCTCCGCGACAACTTCGGAGCGTCGGAGTCGGGCAACGACGGCGTCATGACGCTCGACGAGAACGGCAACCTCAAGGCCCCGCCCACCGAGAAGATGATGGTCGTCGACGAGTCCTTCGTCGAGATCACCACGCCCGGCACGGTCGGCTTCATCGCCCGCGTCGGCAACGTGCCGCTCGGCTACTACAACGATCCCGAGAAGTCGGCACGCACCTTCCCGACGCTCGCGGACGGCCGGCGGATCTCGGTGCTCGGCGACATGGGGTACCCCGCGGAGGACGGCGGCATCGTCTTCCTCGGCCGCGGCAGCCAGTGCATCAACACCGGCGGCGAGAAGGTCTACGCGGAGGAGGTCGAGGCCACCCTGCACGGGCACCCCGCGATCTCCGACGCCCTCGTGGTCCCGGTGCCCGACGCGCGGTACGGCCAGCGGGTCGCGGCCGTCATCTCGGTGGCGGAGGGGCAGGAGCGTCCTTCGGTCGAGGACGTGCAGACCTTCGCTCGCAGTGAGCTCGCCGGCTACAAGGTGCCTCGCACCATCGTCTTCGTCGACGAGGTCAAGCGGACCCCGGCCGGCAAGGCCGACTACCGCTGGGCCAAGTCCACCGCGGAGGTCGCCGCGGAATCGGAGCAGCCGGCCTGACGGACCGATTCTCAGTGCGTGTCGGCGCGGGGCGGTCGGACTGTGTCCTGCGAACGGCAGTCCTGCGAACGGCTCCGCGATTTTGGCCGATATGGACAGCGCGCCGAACACGCTCGTGCCCAACATCTTCTGAAGCGTTCTGCGACCTCCGCTCGCGGAATCTTCGCAGAACGCTTGGAAAGTTGTGAAGCCACTCCTGGTGCGCGGGTGAACTCGGCCCGCCTAACTGTCCGATCTTTGGTGCGTCTCGGTGACTGCACGTCGGCGTGTCGGTGATGACACGCACCGAAGATCAGTCGTCCAACTCGATTTCCCGGGGGAGCTTCCGTCGACTTTGCTCGCGGATCTCCTCCAGGATCGCGTCGAACGCGTCACTCGCCTCGTCGCTGATGGGTTCCTTCATTGTCAGGGCATCCGCAAGGCTCACCCAGGGCTTGGATTGATCGTTGTCCGTCATGTCGCCTCGCTTTGCCAGCGGTTTCGCTTGAGCGTAGGACGCACGGCGGGCGCGATCTACCGGTCTTCCAGCCAGTTCAGGTACGCCGCGCCGCGGGGCGAGAGCTCGTAGCCGACCTCGTGGCTGATGGTCAGGCCCATGCCCTTGAGCTTGCGGATGTCCACCTTCATGGGCAGCAGGTCCACGCCGCGCTCGGCCGCGAGTTCCTTGGACACGACGTGCGGGTGCTCGCGGATCCACGTGAGGATGTCGCGGGTCCAGGGGCCGGAGTCCCGCTTGTCGAGTCGGGCCAGGCGAACCGCCAGGGCCTCGAGCGCGGCATCGTCGGGCAGTTCCTCGCGCAGGGCGAGCCGCGGGTCCGCGCCGGCGTACTCGAGGTGGATCCGGTAGACGTGTTCGCCGCCGCGGGCGGACCGCTCCCGGCGGGGCGCGTCGGGATCCCGCGGCCGCAGCGCCCTCCGCAGCGCGGCGGCGTCCTTCATCCCGGCCGCGCGCGCCGCCCGGTCGCTGATCCTCTCGACGTCGGGCACCCGCGTGACCCGGGTGAAGCGCAGCACCCCGGCCGGCGTGACCTGCGTGCCGCCCACCTTGACCCGGGGCGTGTCCCACCGGCGGTACTGCGTGGTGACGGTGCCGTCGCGAACACCCTCGGCGATCGCCTTCGGAATCATCATGGGAGTCAGTGTGCGGCAGCGACCACGACGTCGCGGCAGATCTCCATGTGTCCGGTGTGCTGGGTCAGCTCGCGCAGCATGTGCGTGAGCACCCACTCCGGCGTCGCGGTCGCCGCATCGCGCCGCGTGGTCCCCGTCGCCGCAGGATTGCGGATACCCGTCGCCGCCACGCCCGCCCACCGCGGGAGGTCCGCGCGCAGGCCTCGCACGATCGCCCGGGCCTCGTCGACGGTGCCCGTCGCGACGAACTCGGACGATCGGTCCCGCGGGACGTCCTCGCCGGCCAGCAGCGACCCGCCCCAATAGCCCAGGGCGCCGCCCATGTGCGTCACCAGAGCGAAGACCGAGTTGCCGCCCGGCGTGGCGTGATTCACCGTGCGGTCGTCGAGGTCGGCCAGCACGGAGTCGACGGTGTCGAGGGTCTCCGACGCCACGGCGAGGAACGCCGCGATCTGCCCGTCAGTCGCGGCCACGGGCGAGCCCTGCGATCGAGTCCACCAGGTCGTCGAAGAACGCGGTCTGGTCGGTGGCGACCGCGATCTGCGCCGTGTCCGGGCGGTTCCACGCGCCGTGCACGTCGGCGACGGTCGTGCCGCGGGTGAGCGATCCGGTGAGCTCGACGTCCACCGGGAACGAACGGGTCTCCGCGATCGCCGGGTCCAGTGCGACCGCGGCGGCGAAGGGGTCGTGCATGTGCGCGATGTAGCCGAGGTCGTGGTCGCGGTGGAACTCGAAGTAGAAACGGATCGCATCCGACGCCGCGCGGATCACCCGATCGCTCGCGGCCGACCGCGTACCGTCGGGATCCTCGGGGCTGAGTACCTCGGCCGGGCCGGACCCGGCGGCGTCGGCGAGCCGCACGACGTGGTCGGGCGTGAGCTCGATGGTCTCCGTCAGGTCGAGCGGGCAGAGGATCGGCAGGGGCGTGCCTGTGCCGTCGAGCTCGCCGTACGCGCGCAGCACCTCCCACAGCGCCTCCGGATCGACGGCGACGTTCCACTCGGAGGTGGGCGTGGTGTTGCCCGGATGCCAGAAGACGCCGCCCATGATGACCAGACGGCGCAGCCGCGTCAGGATGCCGGGGTCGTCGCGCAGTGCCAGGGCGAGGTTCGTGCACGGGCCGGTGACCAGGGCCACGACCTCGCCGGGGTGCGCCCGGGTCAGGTCCGACCACGCCTGCGCGCCCGGGACGTCCGACGGTCCGCGGCCGGGCGTGGGCAGGTCGGCGTATCCCACGCCGAAGGGCCCGTGCGTCTCCTCGGTGGTCATCAGCGGCGTCGCCAACGGCGCGTCCGAACCGACGAAGACGTCGATGTCGCTGCGGCCCAGGAGTTCCAGCCAGCCGAGATTGTTCTCGACCACCTGCGGCGCGGGCACGTTGCCGGCGGACGAGACGATCCCGAGCAGGTTCACCTCGGGCTTGCTCAGCAGGTAGAGCAGCGCGATCGAGTCGTCGATGCCGGTGTCGCAGTCGAACAGGATCTTCGTTTCCGTCACCCCGTCGACCCTAGTCGCCGGTCACCGCGGCGGCGGGCCACCCATCACCACGGCGAGGGCTTGTAGTCCTTGAGGAAGCAGCCGTGCAGGTCCACGCCCGCCTCGCCCTGCACGATCGGGTCGTAGACGCGGGCGGCCCCGTCGACCAGGTCGAGCGGGGCGCGGAAGCCCTCCTCCGCGAGGCGCATCTTGGTGTGGTGCGGGCGCTCGTCGGTGATCCAGCCCGTGTCGACAGCGGTCATGAGGATGCCGTCCTGCTCCAGCATCTCGGCACTGGAGGTGCGGGTGAGCATGTTCAACGCGGCCTTGGCCATGTTCGTGTGCGGGTGGCCGGGGCCCTTGTAGCCGCGCCCGAACTGACCCTCCATCGCGGAGACGTTGACGACGTACTTGCGGCGCGCGGTCGACGCGGCGAGTGCGGGGCGCAGCTTCGAGATGAGGATGAACGGCGCCACCGAGTTGCACAGCTGCACCTCGAGCAGCTCGAGCGGCTCGACCTCCTCGACGGTCTGCACCCACGAGTTGGTGTGCACGAGATCGGGCAGCAGGCCGCCCGCGTCGATGGCGGTGCCGTCCTCGATCCGCGCCGCGGACGACGACCCGCCGCGCAGCGCGAGCGCGGTCAACGCGGCGGGGTCCAGCGCCGCGAGATCGCCGGAGACGCCGCCGGTGTGCCCGTCGAGGGCCTCGGTCAGGGCGGCGGGATGCGCGGAGCTCGCTCGGCCGAACCGGATGATCCGGCTCGCCAGCTCGGCAGGGACGTCGCCGGACTCGGCGTCGACGAGCGCGGAGTACGCGCCGGGGGAGCGGCGCACCGTCTGCGCCGCGTTGTTGATGATGATGTCGAGCGGGCCCCGGGCCGCGACGGCATCGGCCATCGCGCTGACCTGCGACGGGTCGCGCAGGTCGATGCCCACGATGTGCAGGCGGTCGAGCCACTCGGCGCTGTCGGCGAGCGCGGCGAACCGGCGGGCCGCGTCCGTCGGGAACCGGGTGGTGATGGTGAGGTCGGCACCGTCGCGCAACAGTCGCAGGGCGATGTACATCCCGATCTTGGCCCGGCCACCCGTGAGCAGCGCGCGCCGGCCCCGCAGGTCCGTCGTCGCGTCGCGCTTGGAGTGGCTGAACGCCGCGCACTCCGGGCACAGCTGGTGGTAGAACGCGTCGATCCGGGTGTACGGCTGCTTGCAGATGTAGCAACTCTGCGGCCGCAGGAGCTCCCCGGCGCTGTCGCCCACCGTGGGCGTGGTCAGCAGGACCCCGGCCGTCTCGTCGTCGATCCGCTCGGCGTTGCCGGTGGCCGTCCGCTCGAGGACGTCGCGGTCGGCGGCCTTGACTTTGGAGCGGGCGGACTTGCGTCGTTCGCGCTTGAGCAACTTGAACATGTGGCCCACGGCGCGCTGGACCTCGACCGACTGGGGGTCGCCGTCGTCGAGGAGCGCGGCGGTCTCGAGCACGCGATGGAACGCGGCGAGATCCTCCGGCGGAATGGGGCTGATCGTGTCGGGCATGCGAACAGTGTCCCTCATGACGGGAGGGGCACCGTCGTGTCACTGGCCGACAGGTCGAGGGTGACCGACTTCTTCTGCCAGTGCATCCTCGTGATGGTGAGTGCGTCGAGAGCGGGTGGGATCACCGTGGGGCGGAGCTCCTTGACCCACGAGTCGATCGCCCACGCGACGGGGATCGGGACCGGGATCACGGCGATCGGCATGGACAGGTCGGTCACCCGGAAGGTGAGGCGGCCCGCCTTGACGCCGACCGCGACGACCACCCGGATGTCGACGCCGAGCCCGAACGCCACGGGCAGCCCGACTGTCATCCCCAGCGACTTCCGGCGCGGCATCAGTGTCACCGAGCTGACGGTGATACCGCCCACCCCGCCGCCGGCCTGGGCAGCCTCGACCACGTGGCGGATCCACGACAGCCGCAGCGTGGCGGTCGCGGTGAGGGCGTCGACCCGCAGCCCGTCGGGCACCGGCGCGACGCCACGGGCGTGCCCGTCGAGGATGATGGCGTGCGGCCCCGCCCCGACGTCCCGGGTGGTGATCTCCAGGCCGGACAGGCGCCGCTGCAGCAGCTGCAGGAGCACGGGCCGGCGCACGTCGAGCACCACCGACGGGGTCGCCCCGAGGACGTCGGTGCACATCCCCACGAGTTTCGTTCGGAGACCCTCGCGGGCGATCCGCTCGGCGAGAAGCGCACCCACCACCGCGATCACGACCAGCAGGACCGCAGCGCCGAGCACCCACATCCGTGTCTCACCCCCCCGCTCGTCGCCGCGGTCAATTATGCGACGGGCCGCCCGGCCCCGCGCCGGGTGGCTTCCCTGCGCGCTTCGCCCGCGTGCTCCGCGCGGTCGTGATCTACTCGACGGGTGGCCACGATCCAGATCTGCGTGATGGGGGTGTCCGGCTCCGGGAAGTCGACGGTGGGCGCCGAACTGGCGGACCGTCTGGGCCGGAGCTTCGCCGACGGCGACGACTTCCACAGCGACGACAACCGCGCCAAGATGGCGGCCGGTCATCCGCTCACCGACGACGACAGGTGGCCCTGGCTGGGAACCATCGGGGCGTACCTGCGCGACGAGATGATCGCCGGGCGGCCCACGGTCGTGGCGTGCTCCGCGCTCAAACGGGCGTATCGGGACCGGATCCGGGCCGCCGGCGCCAGCGTGTACTTCGTCTTCCTCACCGGCAATGAGGGGCTCCTGCAGGAGCGTATGCAGAGCCGTGCGGGCCACTTCATGAAGGCGGGCATGCTCGATTCGCAGCTGAGCATCCTGGAGCCGCTGGACCCGGACGAGTTCGGCGTGACCGTCAACGTGTCCGGCGACGTTCCGCACATCGTCACCGAGGCACTCGCGGATTTCGCGGCGACCGAGGTGCCCGGCATCGCCTGAGCGTCAGCTCCCCTCGCGCACCGGGCACCGGGCACCGAGTCCGGGTGTAGATCGTGAACTCGAAGCCCTCCGCCATCGCCCGGTCGACCGCGGCCCGCTCGGCGATCCCGCCGAGCAGGATGAGCGGCATCGACAGGGCGGCCCGGAACCGGCGGGCGAGGGCGAGGAGATAGGTCGGGCGGTACGGGTACTCACGGAGGAACACGGGGCCTGCGGCCCGGAGCCCGGCCCGGAGCGCTGGGCTCGGGAAGGCCGCCGCGAACTCCCGGCGCGGTGGCGTGCCGCGGAACAGGAACATCGGGTTGAGCAGGGAACTCCCCGCGGTGAGTTCGAGCGCGTCGAGGGTGCCGTCGGCCTCCAACCAGCGCGCCGTTCGGAGCGCGTCGTCCGGGCTCAGTCCGCCGGGCACCCCGTCGGTCATGTTGAGCTTCGCGGTGACGGCGAGCCTGCCGCCGACCGCACCGCGGACGGCCTCCGCGACCTCGCGGGCGAGGCGAGCACGGCATGCGAGATCGCCGCCGTACGCGTCGCGCCGGTGGTTGAGCAGCGGGCTGAGGAAGGCGCTGATCAGGTAGTTGTGGCCGAAGTGGAGCTCGACCGCGTCGAAACCGGCGTCCTCGGCGAGGCGGGCAGCGTCGGCGTGCGCCCGGACGATCGCGCTGATCCGTGTCGCGTCGGGCCGGAGGGTCGCGCGCAGCGCCAGCGGGCTGATCATCCTGCTGGGTGTCACGGGGCGACGGCGCAGTAGGCGACCGTCGTCATGCCGACGCGGCCGCGCGCGAACTCGGCATGGAAGTCGATCAGGTCGTCGGTCACCAGCGCGTCCGGCGTGCGCCCCTCGAAGGTCGCGGCCTTGATGATCCGGTTGCGTAGGTCGACGGGGCCGAGGCGAAGGCGTCCTCCATGACCGGATTAGAACATGTTCTGTTCAGGTGCGGGTGGCGATCGCGGAGGTCAGGCCGCCGAGTGCGAGCACTGCCGCGCTACCGAGCGCGACCGTGCCGAGGCCGTTGCCGAGCGCAGCGGCGAGAGGTGCGCCGAGACTCGCTCCGCCGAAGATGGCCACGGTGTAGAGCGAGGCGGCGGCGCCGATGGCCGGTGCGCCGAGCCGGGTCACCTCCGCCACCACGGACGGGGCGGCGAGAGCGATCGCGCCGATGACCGCGAACAGGCCGATCCCGACGGTGAGCGTCTGAGCGGTCGCGCAGAGGAGAGCGCCCGTCACGGCGATGCCAACCGCGGCCAGGATGCGGGCGCGTGGCGGGGCGGCCGACAGGCGCAGCGTGATCAGGCCCGCGACGACCACCGCGGGGAGCGAGCTCGCGCGCAGGATCAGGAGGGTCGCCGACGGCCAGCGGCCGTCCGCGCCGAGCGCGGTGTACAGCGCCACGAGAGCGCTGAGAAAGGTCAGCCCGGTGCAGTAGAGCAGCACCAGTCGCGGACGCATCAACAACCCGGGGATCGCGCGGTGCACCGCGCCCGCGGACGGACGATCATCCGCAGGTGCGGTGTCGGACGGAAGGAGTGTCCGGGCGGCGACCGCCGCAACGGCGGCGGCCACCGCGAAGACCACGAACACACCGGTGATCCCCGCGAGCGGCGCGATGAGCTGCGCGACGACCTGGCCCACCACCGCCGAGGCCAATCCGGCGCCGATCGCGGCGGTGTTCAGTGGCACACGCGCCGACGATGGCGCGGTTCGCGCGATGTACGCGAGCGTGGCCGGCGTGAACGCCGCGGCCGCGAGCCCCTGCGCCGCGCGTCCGAGCAGGAACCACGGCGCGGACGGCGCGAACGCCGCCAGCAGCGTGACGGCGGCGGTGGCGCCGGCGCTCGCGACCATCAACCGGCGGGCGCCGAACCTGTCTGCGAGCGGACCGAGCGCGAGGATCCCGGCCGCGTAGACCAGGGCGAAGACGGTGCTCGACAGCGCGGCGGTCGAGTTCGTGTGTCCGGACAGGCCGCGGATCTCGGCGGTCAGCGGCAGCACGACGTAGAGCTGCCCGGCGATGGGCAGGGCTCCGGCGGCGGCGATGACCCCGGTGCGGAGCAGTACGGATCGGGATGGCGCAACGGTCGCGGTGGTCGTCATGCGGCGACCGTACCAACCGTACGGTTGGCGGTCAACCGAACGGTTGGCGGTAGTCTGGCCGCGTGATCGACGCTGCAGGATACGAATCCACGCCCACGAGTGAGGCGTTGATCGCCGCCGCCCGGACCGAGTTCACCCGGCGCGGGTTCGATGGCGCGCGGGTCGCGCGGATCGCCGCCGAGGCCGGGGTGAACAAGGAGCGGATCTACGGGTACTTCGGCAGCAAAGAGGGGTTGTTCGAGATCGTCATGGCGAAGGCGCTCACCGAGCATGTCGAGCACAGTCCGTTCCTCGAGGGGCAGACCCTCACCGACCACGTCATGGCCGCGTTCGATCATCACCGCCGTGACCCGGAGTTGGTGCGCCTGCTCATGTGGGAATCGCTGCACTACGACGCCGATGAGGGCGAGACCCCGCCGTTCAGCGATGCCCGCCGGGAGTTCTACCGGCGCAAGGTCGAACGCCTGCGGGCCGTCACCGGCGGTACGGACGACCTGCGCGCGGCGATCGCGCTCTACGTCGCGATCGGCCTCCAGGCCGCCCCGTTCATGATCCCGCAGCTCGGCGCCGTCATCCTCGGCCGTCCGCTCTCCGACGAGGACGTGCAGGGGCTGCTCCGGCCTCTCATCGAGCAGACGGTCCGGTTCATCGAGGAGCGCCTCACCGACGAGGGCTGAGCGTCAGGGCCGCCGCAGCGCGCCGGTGAACATCATCGACTTGTACGGGTGGCCGACGGCGGTGTTCCACTGCGAGACGACGAGGCGCGCGGAACGCAGCGTCGACCCGGGGACCAGGTATCCGCCGTAGAGCTGTGCCACGCGGCCCGCGGCGTGGTCCTCGTCCTGCCACGAGCTGCCGTGCAGCAGCGTGACCGGATCGGACCACACGCCGTCGATCCGGTCCGCGAACCGGGCTGCGATCCGGTAACCGGCGGCGTCGAAGTACGTGAGCACCCACACGCCCTCGACCAGGGATAGGGAGAGCTCCCCGTAACCCCGCCCCAGGCTCAGGTCGGTGGGCGGGTTGCCCCACGCCCACCCCGTCTCGGCGCGCCAGCCCCACGGCTCCCACTCGACATCGATGCCGTCCCGCAGCGTTCCCAGTGTCTCGGTGCGCATCCGGTGCAGGCGCAGCCCCTTGTCGCGGCTGAGGCCGCCGGTCGAGACGGTGTAGGTGTAGCCGTCGGGTGCGGGGCACATCGCCCACATGCACCAGCAGCCGTCCGCGTGCCCGGCGTTGTACTGCGCGACCTCCCGCCAGGACTGCGCACCGTCGTCGCTGCGGTACAGGCCCGTCCGGACGACCGTGTCCAGGCTCTGCATCCTCATCGTGTGCAGGTACAGCGCACCGTCGACCTCGATGCAGGTGGTCGGCAGGATGG
Organism: Tsukamurella pseudospumae; assembly: GCF_001575205.1. Classification (GTDB taxonomy): domain Bacteria; phylum Actinomycetota; class Actinomycetes; order Mycobacteriales; family Mycobacteriaceae; genus Tsukamurella; species Tsukamurella pseudospumae. The sequence goes on along the minus strand of NZ_LSRE01000001.1, from coordinate 166,183 downwards.
TGGTGAACCGGCCCGTGTCATGGCTGTAGTTGAGCAGTTGCCGGGCGCGCTGCGGATCGGGCCCCGCGGGGCGCCGGACGACACCGGCCCGGTCGCCGAACAGGCCGACGGGGGAGCGCCAGTCGCCGGCGCCGATGCTCAGCCCCTCGAAGGTGTCGCCGAAGACGTAGAGCACCTCGTTCCCGACCCGACAGGGGATTCCGAGGTCGGTGCCACCGACCCCGAATCGCGAGGCGGGCGTGATGTCGCGCAGCTTGCGGAACGGGACGGGCTCGATCGACTGGGGCACGTCCGCCACCCTGCCAGACGGTCCGCCGTCGCGCGGAGTCCGAGGGCGGGGGACAAGATCCGGCGAACTGTTCCGACTGCTCCGGATCGCGCGGGATTCCGTGGCGCGCGTGCGTCATCGGGCGCACCATGGAGAGATGGATACGTTCACAGGACGCGAGCTGTACGAGGCATTCCACGCGGACTACGACGCCGTTACCGAGCGGGACGCGCGGATCTACGACGCGGAGGGGCGGCTGCTCGCGCGCGGCAAGTTGGCGGCACTGCGACTGGACGAGTCCCGCGGCGGGGAGCAGATCGAATACAGCTTCTCGTCATTGCACGGCGACGTGCCGTGGGATCCGAGCCACAGGATCGAGCTCGCGCCGCAGTTGGTGAGGTAGTCGGGCCGGGCGTAGATTAATACAAGATTGACTTGTATTAATTGGAAGGATCGCTCGCCATGCCCGATGTCACCCTCGATGTACGTGAGATCCCGAAGTCCGAGCGGCACCCGAAGATCTTCGGCATCTTCGACGCGCTCGACGTGGGCGAGGCGATCATCCTGGTCAACGACCACGATCCACGGCACCTGCGCGATGAGTTCGAGCAGAAGTTGCCGTCCGCATATGAGTGGGAGTATCTCGTCCGGGAGCGGCGCGACTACCGCGTTCGGATCGGCAAGATTCTGGCGGCGCCGGCCCCGCGCATCGTCGGCAACACCAGTGCACTCACGGAGAGTGCGGTCGAGCGCGCGGACGTCGCCTGGAAGCTGGATACGGACGGCCGGGGGCTCGATTCGAACCTGATCCGCCTGGGAGCCGGAGGGGTGATCGGTGCGCACCAGGGCTCCGAAGTGGACGTGCTGGTCCACGTCCTCCGCGGGTCCGGCACCGTCGGCACCGCGACGGGCACCGTCGATGTCGCCGCAGGGGATCTGCTGTGGTTGCCGCGCCGTTCGGAACGTGCGATCAGCGCGGGTCCGGACGGACTCGACTACCTCACCGTGCACACGCACCGCACGTCCTCGCTCACGATCGAACCGCTCGGTCTGCGAAGTCGCGCCTGATGACCTACGTGATCGCGGAACCATGTGTCGACGTGATGGATCGGGCCTGCGTCGAGGAATGCCCCGTCGATTGCATCTACGAAGGCTCCCGCAGCCTCTACATCCATCCCGACGAGTGCGTGGACTGTGGCGCTTGTGAGCCGGTGTGTCCGGTAGAAGCGATCTTCTACGAGGACGACGTCCCCGACGAATGGGCGCAGTACACGGCCGACAACGCCGACTTCTTCTCGGGAGTTCTCCCCGGGTGCGGCGAGCCCGTCGGGTCGCCGGGCGGGGCGGCGAAGATCGGACCCGTGCCGGCTGACGCGCCCGTGGTCGCCGCCCGCCCGGAGCGGGATACGGTCGCCTGATGGAGATGCGCGAGAAGGTCCTGCGCCACGTGCGCGCCGCGGACGAGGCGCAGACCGTGGCGGAGATCGCCGGGGCGACGGACGTCCCGAGTACGACCGTGCGCTTCCACCTGCACGCCCTCGCCGAGGACGGGCTCGTCGAGGCGAGCCCCGCACCGTCGGACGGCCCGGGCAGGCCCAGCATGCTCTACCGCGCCCGCCCGGCGATGGACCCGTCGGGCCCGCGCGACTTCGCGCTCCTGGCGCACCTTCTCGTGGACGTGCTGGAATCCGTGCCCGACGCGACCGAGCGCGCCCGGCGGTCGGGACACGTGTGGGGGGCCGAGCGAGCGCGGTCGTCCACCGATGCGCTCGCGGACCTCGTAGGGCTGCTCGACGAAGCGGGATTCGCACCGGAGCGGCGCGCCGAAGGGATCCGCCTGAACCGATGTCCGTTCCTCGAGGTCGCGCGGCGACGACCCGGCGTGACCTGTGCCGTGCACCGCGGCATGATCGAAGGAGTTCTCGGCGCGCACGACGCGGACCTGGAGCTGCTGGACCTGGAATCGTTCCTCGCCGGCGATCACTGCCTCGCGACGATCAGGCCGCTACCGCCCCGTCGATGAGCCACCGGAAACGCGAAAACCCCGGCCGGAGCCGGGGTTTTCGTTCTGTGCGCGGAGGGGGACTTGAACCCCCACGTCCATTAGTAGGACACTAGCACCTCAAGCTAGCGCGTCTGCCATTCCGCCACCCGCGCTGGGAAGCTCGTTAACCGTAATCCACGGCGCCCCGGGAATCCAAATCGCCACGTCGGGCCACCCGCCGAGCGCCACCGCCCCGGTGCTGGACGTGTTAAATACAGGGCGTGGCTACGACTGACGTGAACGCGCTCGACGAGGTCGTCGAGACCGTGAGCTCCCTGATCCGTTTCGACACGTCCAACACGGGTGAGCTCGAGACCACCCGCGGTGAGGAGGCGTGCGCCAAGTGGGTCCAGGCGCGCCTGGAGGACGTCGGCTACGAGACGGAGTACGTCGAGTCCGGACAGCCCGGCCGCGGCAACGTCTTCGCCACCATCAAGGGCGCCAACCCCAAGCGCGGCACGCTGCTCGTGCACGGCCATCTGGACGTGGTGCCCGCCGAGCCCGCCGACTGGAGCGTGCACCCGTTCTCCGGCGCCGTCGAGGACGGCTACGTCTGGGGCCGCGGCGCGGTCGACATGAAGGACATGTGCGGCATCATGCTCGCGCTGGCCCGGCAGCTGAAGTCCACGGGCACGGTCCCGCCGCGCGACATCACCTTCGCCTTCCTCGCCGACGAGGAGGCCGGCGGCACCTGGGGCTCGCACTGGCTGGTCGAGCACCGTCCGGACCTGTTCGCGGGGGTCACCGAGGCGGTGGGCGAGGTCGGCGGCTTCTCGCTGACGGTCGACACCCCGTCGGGCGACAAGAAGCGCCTGTACCTCGTCGAGACCGCCGAGAAGAGCATGTGCTGGATGCGCCTGACCGCGAAGGCGCGGGCCGGGCACGGCTCGTTCGTGCACGAGGACAATGCGGTGACGCTGCTCTCGGAGGCCGTGGCGAAGCTCGGCCGCCACAAGTTCCCGCTGGTCCTCACCGACACGGTGATCGCCTTCCTGCGCGCCCTCGATCGCGAGTCCACCATCGACATCGACCTCGACGGTCCGGACCTCGAGGGGCAGCTCGCCAAGATCGGCGGCCTGGCCCGCATCGTCGGGGCGACGCTGCGCGACACCGCGAACCCGACCATGCTCCGCGCCGGGTACAAGGCGAACGTCATCCCGCAGACCGCCGAGGCCGTCATCGACTGCCGCGTGCTGCCCGGCCGCCAGGCCGCGTTCGAGCGGGAGCTCGACGAGCTCCTCGGCCCGGACATCGAGCGGGAGTGGATCACCAAGCTCGATTCGTACGAGACCCAGTTCGACGGTGACCTCGTCGACGCCATGAACGACGCGATCCTCGCCTTCGACGCCGAGGGCAAGACGGTCCCGTACATGCTGTCGGGCGGGACCGACGCCAAGGCCTTCGCGAAGCTGGGTATCCGGTGCTTCGGCTTCGCGCCGCTGCAGCTGCCCGAGGAGCTCGACTTCGCGGCCCTGTTCCACGGCGTCGACGAGCGCGTGCCCGTCGAGTCGCTGTTGTTCGGCACCAAGGTGTTCGAGCATTTCCTGATGAACTCGTAGCCTGGAACCGTACCGCGCGAAACCCGACGAGAGGATGCCCACCATGACCGCTGCGTTCGACCCGTACGCCGGCCTGCCCGCCCTGCCGAAGCTCACCGTCACCTCCGAGACCATCACCGACGGTGCCGAGCTGCCCGTTGCGCAGCGCAGCGGGATCATGGGCGCGGGCGGGCAGGACGTCTCGCCGCAGCTGTCCTGGAGCGGCGCGCCCGAGGGCACCAAGTCCTACGCCGTGACCTGTTACGACCCGGACGCGCCCACGGCCTCCGGGTTCTGGCACTGGGCCGTCGCGAACATCCCCGCGTCCGTCACGTCCCTCGCCGCCGGCGCGGGCGACGGTGCGCCGGGCTCCCTTCCCGAGGGCGCGCTCACGCTGAACAACGATGCGAGCCTGCCGCAGTACGTGGGCGCCGCCCCGCCCGCCGGCCACGGCCCGCACCGGTACATCTTCGTGGTGCACGCCCTGAGCGTGGAGAAGCTGGACCTGCCGGCCACCGCGACGCCGGCGTACCTGGGCTTCAACCTGTTCGGCGCCGCCATCGCGCGCGGCTCGATCAGCGCGACCTACGCGCAGCAGTAGCCCGACGACGACAGGCCGCGCCCGGGAGTCCCGGGCGCGGCCTGTCGCGTGGTCGTGGAAGTGCTCGGCGGACCGGGTCAGCGATCGACGCCGACGGCGTCGGAGATCGACGCGAAGCCGTCGGCGCGCAGCCGCGCGGCGAGCTGCTTGTGCACGGACCGGGTCCAGAGCGGGCCGCCGTAGATGAACTGGGTGTAGGCCTGCACCAGCGAGGCACCGGCGCGGATGCGCGCGTAGACGTCGTCCGCGTCCTCGACGCCGCCCACGGAGATCAGCACCAGCCGATCATCCACGCGGGCGGAGAGCCGCCGCAGCACCTCGAGCGAGCGCGCCTTGACGGGGCGGCCCGACAGCCCGCCCGCGCCGATGGCTTCGACCTCGCCGGCCGGCGTGTCCAGGCCGTCGCGGCTGATGGTCGTGTTGGTCGCCACGATCCCGGCCAGGCCCAGCTCGACCGCCAGGTCGGCGACCGCGTCCACGTCCTCGTCGGCGAGGTCGGGGGCGATCTTCACCAGGACGGGCACCGTGACGGTGTCGAGGACGGCCTGCAGCACGGGTCGCAGCGACTCGGTGGCCTGCAGGTCGCGCAGGCCGGGGGTGTTCGGCGAGGAGACGTTGACCACGATGAAGTCGGCGAGCGGGCCGAGGAGCATGGCGCTGATCCGGTAGTCGTCGGCGGCCCCCTCGAGCGGCGTGACCTTCGTCTTGCCGATGTTCGCGCCGATCGGCACCGCGGCCGGCCCCGCGTCGCGCTTGCGCAGCTCGTTCGCGGCGGCGCCCGAGCCGTAGTTGTTGAAGCCCATCCGGTTGATCAGCGCGTGGTCGGCGGGCAGCCGGAACAGGCGCGGCGTGGGGTTGCCGGGCTGCGGGTGCGCGGTGACGGTGCCGATCTCCGCGAAGCCGAAACCGAGGGCGCCCCAACCGTTGACGGCGCGCGCGTTCTTGTCGAAACCCGCGGCGAGGCCGACGGGCGCGGGGAAGCGGACCCCGAACACCGTCTGCTCGAGGATCGGATCGCGGAGCGCGAGGCACCGTCGGATCGCGGCCCGGACGGGCGGAACGGCGGTGGTCCCGCGGATGAGGCCGAACACCAGGTGGTGGATGCGCTCCGGCGAGATCAGGAACATCACCCTCAGCAGAGCGCGGTACATCGCGGACATGGCGTTCACAACCCCTTCGTGGCGTCCGGCGGCAGCATGCCGGACGTTTTCGTGCGTTTGCGGCGCAGCAGCACCCGCCGAGATCCGTCGGTGTACAGCCGGACGCGGGACAGCTCCCACCCGCCGAACTCCGCCTCGATGGCGAGCCGCATCGCCGCGGTCACCCGCGAGACCTCCCGCGGCAATCGCAACGGCAGGAAATCGTACTCGTCCTCGTCGGGGGCGCTCCGGGTGCCGGTGGTCAATGTCCGTTCCCTATCGCGTCGGGATCGCCTGGATGCCGCCGCCGGTGGCCGACTGCACGTACAAGGTCCCCGTCTTCGCGTCGACGGCGATCGCGTTGGGCTGGCGCACCGTCGGGAACAGCTTGCGCTGCTCGGGGATGCCGGTGCCGAGCGCGTACCCGACCACCTGGTTCGTCGCGGTGCGGGTGATCCACATCAGCTTGTCGGTCGCGTCGTAGTCGACGGCCCACGGAGAGCCCGTCTCCGGGTACAGGAAGCGCTCCATCAGCGGCGCGGCCGTGTACCCGATGATCTGGTTCTTCCCCGTGTCCACGGCGAAGACCCGGCCGTCCGGCGTGATCGTCGCGTTGGTGACGCCGCGGCCCACCCGCAGTCCCTTGCCGATCTTCCCGCCCGCCACGTCGACGGTGGTGATGGAGGACTGCAGTCGGTCGACGACCACCACGTCGGAGCCGTCGGCGAGGACTCGGCTCGCCTCGACCGGGCCGGAGATCCGGCGGGGCTGGTCCGATACGCGCAGGACGACGATGTCGCCCTTCGCGGTCCCCGCGAGCCCCCAGACGCTCTCGGCGTCCCCGGACTTGCCGCCGTAGAGGGAGACCGTGAGCGCGCCGCCTTCGATGCGTTGCGTATACCCCTTGTCGCCGGTGATCGTCATGACGCCGTTGTCCGTGGCCACGAGGAAGTCGCCGTAGGGTTGCTCTCCCCAGCTCGGTACGACCTGGTGGGTCCTTGCTCCGGCGTCGATCCGTGCGACCTCCTTGAGCCCGCCGTCGACGGTGTACAGCACCACGTCGTTGCCGACCAGCGTCGCGAGCCGCCGGCTCTTCGCGTCGAAGGCCAGTCCCTCACCGGCGCCGGACGGGGTCACCGTGCCGGCGGGCGGCACCGTCGGCTCCGGCGCGACGGCCGCCTGCGCCGGGACGATCGTGGGGCGACTCTCCCGCGAGGGGGTCGTCGAGCACCCGGCCAGGGCGACCGCGGCGACGACGGTGAGGGCGGCGATTCGGGACGCGAATGTGCGGGTCATGATCCCTCGAAGCTACCGCGCCCGGCCGATCACCGGTCCGCCCGGTAGCCTGCCCCGGTGGACATGACGTGGTTGCAGGCGATCGTGCTCGGTGTGGTGCAGGGGCTGACGGAGTTCCTCCCCGTCTCGTCCTCGGGGCATTTGCGGATCGTGTCGGGGATCTGGTTCGGCGACGACGCGGGCGCGTCGTTCACCGCGGTCACGCAGCTCGGCACGGAGCTGGCGGTGCTGATCTACTTCGCCCGGGACATCTATCGGATCGTCGTGGCGTGGTTCCGCGGCCTGTTCGACAAAGCGGCGCGCGGCGTCGACTACCGGATCGGCTGGTACGTGATCATCGGCACGATCCCGATCGGCGTGTTGGGCTATCTGCTCAAGGACGAGATCCGGACCGCGGCGCGCAACCTGTACCTGGTGGCGACCATGCTCATCGTGTTCTCGGTGGTCATCTTCGCGGCGGAGTGGGTGAGCTCGAAGTACTTCGCGAACCGGCAGCGGCCGCTGGAGCAGGTCACCGCCCGCGACGGCATCCTCATGGGCCTCGCTCAGTGCCTGGCGCTGATCCCCGGCGTCTCCCGCTCCGGCGCGACGTCGAGCGCGGGCCTGTTCCTCGGGCTCAAGCGCGAGGCGGCCGTGCGGCTGTCGTTCCTGCTCGCGATCCCGGCGGTCACCGCGTCCGGCCTGTTCAGCCTGAAGGACGCCTTCGAGCCCGCCGGGGAGGGGCTGCACGCCTCGGGCCCGCAGTTGCTGGTCGCGACGGTGATCGCCTTCGTCATCGGCTACGCCGCGATCGCCTGGCTGCTCAACTTCGTCGCCAAGCACTCGCTGAACTGGTTCGTCGGCTACCGGATCCTCGTGGGCGTGCTCGTGCTCGGCCTGCTGTGGGGCGGCGTGATCAGCGCGACCTGAGCGCCCGTCGCGCGGCCCCGATGAGCGGGTCGCGCGCCGCGCCGCGCCGGTAGGCGAGCGCGGTGTGCCGGACCACCTCGAGCGGCTCGAGCAGCACGTCCGCGGGGACGTCGACGGCAGCGAGGTCGGGGATCACGGCCACGCCCTGGCCGGCGGCGACGAGCGCGAGGACGGCCGGGAAGTCGTCCGTGCGGTGCCGCACCCGCGGCGTGAACCCGGCGTTCTCACAGGTCCGGACGGTGGCCTCGTCGCACATCGTGCCGACCGTGCCGGAGATCCAACGCTCCTCGGCGCAGTCGGCCAGCGTCCGCGGACGGTCGCGGTGGACGGCCAGGTGGACGGCCTCGTCGAACAGCGGCTCGGTGTCGAGCGAAGGGTCGGTGCGCGCGGGCAGGCAGTCGTAGCGCTGCAGGAGCGCGACGTCGAGTCGCCGGGACCGCAGTTCCTCGGGAGCGGTCGCCGGGTCGATCTCCGTCACGCGCACGCGCAGCAGGGGATGGTCGCGGGACAGGCGCAGGAGTGCGGGCGTCACGACGGTGCGCATCGCCGAGCCGAAGGCGCCGATCCGCAGTTCCCCGGTGACCTCCGTGCTCAGGGCGTCGAGGTCGGCCCGGGCCCGCTCGAGGCGCTCGAGGATCGCGTCGGCGTGCCCGACGAGCACCCGACCCGCCTCGGTGAGCCGCACGCTGCGCCCGGTGCGCTCCAGCAGCGGCCGCCCGGCCTCGCGCTCCAGGGTCGCGAGCTGCTGAGATACCGCCGACGGCGTGTAGTCGAGCGCCTGCGCCACCGCGGCGATGGTGCCGCGCTCGGCGAGCTCGCGGAGCAGGCGCAGACGATGGACATCGAGCATCAGTTCACCTTACGCTCGACATCGCGGAATCGCGCTGGACCTTCCGCTCGGCATGCCGGAACCTGATAGCCATGCAGCTCACCGGCCTCCACGTCCCCCTTGTCACGCCGTTCGCGGCGGACGGCACCGTCGACCTCGTTTCGCTCGAGCGCCTCGCGCACGACACCCTCGCCGACGGGGCCGACGGCCTCGTCGCCCTCGGCACGACCGGCGAGCCCGCGACGCTCACCGACCTCGAGCGGACGGCCGTCGTCGACCTGATCGGCGGGGTCTGCGCCGAGCACCGCGCCGTCTTCACCGTCGGCGTGGGGACCAACGCCACGGAGGGCACCGTCGAAGCCCTCCACGGCGTCCACCCACGCGCCGACCTCGCGCTGGTCGTCGTGCCCTACTACACGCGGCCGTCCGAGCCGGGCGTCGTCGAGCACTACCGGCGGATCGCGGGGGAGAGCCCCGTGCCCGTGATCGTCTACGACATCCCGCAGCGCACGGGTCGATCGCTCTCGCTGGAGACGCTGCTGAGGCTCGCCGAGCTCGACGGGGTGGCCGGATTCAAGCACGCCGTCGGCGGCGTCACGGACACGACGGTGCGCCTCCTCGCCGAGACCGGAGCGGGGCTGCCCGCCGGCGTGTCGGTGCTGGCGGGCGATGACCCGTTCGTCGGCGCGATCCTCGCGCTGGGCGGGCACGGCGCGATCTCGGCCGGCGCGAATGTCGCGGCGGGGGAGTTCGCCGCACTGGTCGCCGCGTGGCGCGAGCACCGGATCGAGGAGGCCCGGGTCCTCGGCGGCGCGCTCGCCGGCCTCGCGACCGCGCTGTTCGCCGAGCCGAACCCGACCGTGATCAAGGGCGTCCTCGCCGCGCAGGGCCGCATCGCGACGCCCGCCGTACGCCTGCCGCTGCTGCCCGCGTCCGACGGTGCCGTGGCCGCGGCGGCAGCCCTCGCCCGGGCCGCAGTGACCGCGTAGGCGGCGCGCTCGGCCCCCGCGCGTTCTACGCTGGTGACGATCACAGGTCCGTTGGGGGAGGTAACGATGTTCGGTCGTAGATGCGCGGCGATCGCGGCGGCGACGGTCCTGACCCTCGTCGCGGGGTGCTCGCCGACCGGCGCTCCGGCGACGTCGCCGAGCAGCTCGTCGGCGGCGCAGGCGTGGGTCGACGACGAGGTCACGTTCGACAGCGGCGGCGTGACGATCCACGGCACGCTCCACCGCCCGGCGTCCGGGGCTCCCGTGCCTGCGGCGCTCCTCATCGCCGGCAGCGGCCCGACCGACCGGGACGGCAACTCCCGGCTGCTCCCGGGCGCCGTGAACACCCTGAAGTCGGTGGCGGACAAGCTCTCCGCCGCCGGTACGGCCAGTCTGCGGTACGACAAGCTGGGCTCCGGGGCGACGGGGATCGGGAAGTACGCCGCGGATCCGGCGGCGATCGACGCCGAGGTCTTCTCCACCGAGGCGCGCGACGCCCTCGCCTTCCTCGCGTCCCGGCCGTCCGTCGACCGGGACCGCCTGTCCGCGTACGGCCACAGCGAGGGCGCGCTGTTCGCGCTCCAGCTCGCCACGTCGACGACGGGACCGTCCGTGAAGGCGCTGGGGATGCTGGAGCCGCTCAGCGTCCGCTACCTCGACCTGCTCTCCCGGCAGATCACCGACCAGGTGACCACGGCCGAGAAGGCGGGCCAGGTCCCGCAGGCCGACGGTGACGCGCTGCTCGCCGCCCTGGCCACGACGATCGCGCAGGTCCGCGCCGGCGGGACGGTGCCCGCCGACCTCCCGGCCTCCTTGAAGTCCACGTTCAACGCGAGCACCGCGCAGTTCCTGCAGCAGCTGGACCGCATTGACCCGCCGGAGCTCGCGCGCACCCTGCCCGCCCGTTATCCGGTACTGCTGACCTGCAGCGACGCGGACATCCAGGTCAGCTGCGCCGACGTCGACCACCTGGCCACGGGCCTGACCGCGGCCGACCTCACGTACGTCCACCTCACCGGCGTCTCGCACGTACTCAAGCAGGACCCGAGCCGCGCACCGTCGAACTACGGGGCGGACCTGCCCTTCTCCCCGCAGGCGGGAACCGCGATCACCGAGTTCGCCCGCACGCACTGACCGCGTCCCCGCCCGGTCGGGTCAGCGGGTCTGCCCGTCCCGGTTCGGGTTGCACTCCTGCTGGTAGAGCCTGCTGTCCAGGTGGACGTCGCGGGCGCGGTCGCGCCCGAGGTTCCACTCGATCCACGACGCGTCCCGTGGACCCTGCTGCACCGAGCACTGCGCGACATCGAGCGGGAGCCGCGCGATCGCCGCACGGGCGTCGGGGCCGAGGGTGGCGAGGTACGCGGTGTCGACCTTGCCGGTGTCCTCGAACCGTTGGACGTTGTGCTCGGCGATCCAGGCCTCGGGGTTCATCCAGCCGAGCCCGATCACCACGAACGCGGCCGACGCCAGCGCCGCCCGCGGCAGTTGTCCGACGCGACGCAGGGCCACGCACGCGATCGTGAGCAGCAGGAGCAGCCCCATCCACAGCTCGAACGCGTCGACGACGAGCCGCAGCGTCGTGAAGCCGTAGGCCTGCTGGTAGACGTGCATCCGGTACAGCGCCGACACGACGACGACGAGGGCGAGCGCGCACAACGACCCCAGGGCGCCCGCCAGAGCGGCCAGGTCGGACTTCGACTCCCGCGGCGCGGCCCACCAGACGAACGCGACGGTGAGGAGCGCCAGGAGCGTCGCGACGGTGAGTTGGCCGAAGCCCTTGTGCACCGACTCGGCGTAGGTGACGCCCGCGGTGCGCTGCACGTAATCGTGCCCGGCCCACATCGTGGTGGCTTGGGCTGCGACGAAGCCGGCGAACATCGCGATCACCACGCCCAGCGGGGCGAGCCATTCGAACCGCCGGACGGTCCGCGACGGTCCGGCGGGGATCCCGGGCGCGTGCACGGGGCGCGGCGGGTTGATCGCCGTGTACAGCGTGCCCAGCGCCAGCGCGCCGATCGCCGCCGCGACCAGCACTCGGAGGACGACGGAGCCACCGTCGAACGTGGGTATCAGGGCCTGGACCCAGGACCCGAACACGGCGTCGCCGGTGGCGAACAGTGCTCCGAACACCAGCAGCGCCACCACGCACAGCGCGGCGGTCCGCACCACCGGCCACCCGACGGGCAGGGACCGCACGGTCCCGGCGGTGCGCCGCGCCCACGGCGTCGCGCGCAGGAGCGACAGCGGCCACGTCACCGCGGCCGTGAGCAGGTCGAGGACCGTCCTCCCCGCGGAGAGCGCGGAGAACGCCAGCGGCACGAGCACGAGCAGCATCAGCGCGGTCAGCCAGCCCGCCGCGCGCAGCACCATGAGCGAGACCAGCGCCGTGCCGAGCGCGGCGACCAGCCAGGTGTAGGGCGACGCCCGGTGCCGCGAGATCCCCAGCGGTACCAGGAGCAGGGCGGCCACCACGATGAGTCCCGCCAGCGACACCGCGTAGTGGTACGGCAGGATCACCGCCGCCACGACGCCGATCGCCGCCGCCGCGCCCAGCAGCGCGGGCCGCGGCGTGAGGTCCTTCTCGGGCCAGAATCCGCCGAACATGAAGTCGGTGCCGGACGGCGGAGCGACGGGCGGCCCGTACAGCCGGGGCGCCTCCCCGGGCCGGAGCGGCGGGATGGGTGCCTGCAGGGGACGTTCGACGGGCGTGCGCGACGGTGACCAGGGGCCGTGCGGGCCCGACGGGGACGGGGGAAGTGTCATCGATCCTCCTTCGACGATGCGCATCGCACGGTATGCACGACGGTGCGCGGAACACTTTCAAATAGCGTACGTGGCGGCCGCGCATAGACTCGGGAGCATGACCGTGATCCTGCTCCGCCACGGCCGCTCGACCGCGAACACCTCCGGTGTGCTCGCGGGGCGCGGCGAGGGCGTGGCGCTGGACGAGACGGGCCGCTCGCAGGCCGCCGATCTCGTCGGCCGCCTCGCCGATGTCGACATCGTGGCCGCCGTTCGCTCGCCGCTCCTGCGCTGCGAGCAGACCCTCGCGCCGCTCGCCGCCGCGCACGGCGTCACGCCGGAGGTGGACGGGCGGCTCGTCGAGGTCGATTACGGCGCCTGGACGGGGCGCGCCATCAAGGACCTGCTGCAGGAGCCCCTGTGGAAGACCGTCCAGGAGCAGCCCTCGGCCGCCGTCTTCCCCGACGGGGAGGGACTCGCCGACGTCCAGGCGCGCGCGGTCGCGGCGGTGCGCGAGGCGGACCGCCGGTACACCGAGCAGTACGGACCGGGCGCCGTGTGGGTGGCGTGCAGCCACGGAGACGTCATCAAGGCGGTCATCGCCGACGCGCTGGGCACGCACCTCGACCAGTTCCAGCGCATCTTCGTCGCACCGGCCTCGGTGTCGATCGTCACCTACGGTCCGAACCGCCCGCTGGTGCAGTGCGTGAACTCGTCCGGTAGCGTCGCGCTGCCGAAACGTCCAGCTGAGGAGGCAACCGTGGGAGGCGAGGCATGAGTCGCTCCGTCCACGTTTTCCGGACGCCCGACCGGTTCGTCGCGGGCACCGTCGGGCAGCCCGGCGACCGCGCGTTCTACCTACAGGCGGTACACGACTCGCGGATCGTCTCGGTACTGCTCGAGAAGCAGCAGGTCGAGGTCCTCGCCGAGCGCATCGCCGCGCTGCTGGACGAGGTCTCGCGCCGTTTCGGCATGGAGATGCCGCCTGCGGGCACGCCCGTCTCCGACCTGCAGCCGCTCGTGATGCCCGTCGATCCCGAGTTCCGGGTGGGCACCATGGGGCTGGGCTGGGACTCCGAGGAGCGGGCGGTCGTGATCGAGCTGCTCGCGATCACGGAGCAGGAACTCGACGAGTCCGTGGTGCTCGCGGACGACGCCGAGGAGGGCCCGGACGCGGTCCGGGTGTTCCTCACCCCGAAGGCCGCGCGGGAGTTCGCGAACCGTTCGGAGAAGGTGCTCGGGGCGGGCCGTCCGGCGTGCCCGCTGTGCGGCGAGCCGTTGGACGCCGACGGCCACATGTGCGTGCGCCTCAACGGCTACCGGCGCGGCGCGGCGTTCGGCAGCGGCACCGATGACGAGGACCAGTAGGTGGATCTCACGGTGGACCTCGAGACCGCCGACCTGAAGATCCTGGGCCGCATCACCAGCGCGTCCAACGCCACCCTGTTGTGCGAGCTCGGCGACACGGGTGAGCGCGCCGTGTACAAGCCGGTCCGCGGCGAGGTGCCGCTGTGGGACTTCCCCGACGGCACGCTGGCCGGCCGCGAGGTCGCCTCCTACCGCGTGTCCGAGGCTCTGGGCTGGGGTCTCATCCCCGAGACCGTCCTGCGCGACGGGCCGCTCGGCACGGGGATGGTGCAGCGCTGGGTCGACGAGCCCGACGCGGAGGACGGCCCGGACCTCGTCGACCTGTTCCCACTGGACGGCGTGCCCGAGGGCTACCTGAAGGTGTTCACTGGCTACGTGGAGGACGAGGACGCCCCGGACGGTATCGCGGAGGTGGCGCTGGCCCACGCCGACGATCCGCGCCTGCGCCGGCTCGCGGTCCTGGACGTCATCATCAACAACGCCGACCGCAAGGGCGGCCACGTCCTCCTCGGGCCGGACGGCCGGGTGCAGGGCGTCGACCACGGCATCTGCCTGCACAGCGCTCCCAAGCTGCGCACGGTCCTGTGGGGCTGGGCCGGGCGCCTCGTGCCCGACGAGCTGCTCGCCGACCTCGAGGCCTTCCGCGCCGCGCCTCCCGACCTCGCGGGCCTCATCACCGACGAGGAGCAGGCGGCCCTCGTCGAGCGCGCGGCCGAGCTGATCGATCTGGGCGCCATGCCCCTGCCGACGCCCAGCCGGCCGATTCCCTGGCCCCCGTTCTGACCGGTCCGGGTCAGCGGCGGGGCCTGCGCCACCAGCGCCGACGGTGCGCCGTCTCCGCGTGTCCGGCATGGGCGTCGCGTTTGTGCCGGCACACCGCGCCCGCCGCCGCGACCTCGTCGGGATCGAACCCGTCGGGCACGGGCCCACCGTCGACCAGGGCCCGGACCAGGGCCTCCTGACGCTCCCGCAGGCTCATGACCACACCTTCCTCGCATCGTCGGTGATCGGCGCGCACCCCGCCGCGCCGGCGATGGCATCGAGCTCGTCGAACAGCTCCGCGGCCGGCGGGTACCGTCCGTCCCGCTCGAGCATGAACGGGACCTCGGCGCGCTCCCGCAGCGCCGTGACCAGTTCCAGCACACCGCGATTCACCGGGTCGGTGTGCGTGTCGTGGTACCGGCCGCCGCCCTCGGATCCGCCCGCGACGTGGCTGTACGCGATGCGGTCGACGGGGAGCCGCGCCAGCTCGCCGAGCGGGTCCAGCCCGCGGTTGCGGGCGTTGGCGTAGACGTTCGCGACGTCCAGGACAAGGAGGGCGCCGGTCCGCTCCAGCAACTCCGCGAGGAACTGTCCCTCGGAGTACTCGTCCTCGGGCCAGCGCAGGAACGCCGCGATGTTCTCGACCGCCAGCGGCACCGGCAGCGCGTCCTGCATGCGGGTGATGTTGCGCACCAGCACGTCCAGCGCTTCGCGGGTGCGGGGCACCGGCAGTAGATGACCCGCCTCGATGCCACCCGCGCGGACGAAGGCGATGTGCTCGCTGACGAGGGGAGCGCCGAAGGCCTCCGCGCAGGCGGTCAGCCGGTGCACCCGGTCGGGCTCCAGTTCGTCGACCCCGCCGAGCGAGAGGGCCACGCCGTGCGGCACCAGCGGGACGCCGCGGTCGCGCAGGTCGGTCAGGAGCGGATCGGGGACGGCGCGCGTGCGCCGGATCGGCACCGATTCGGCGATCACCTCGCAGAAACCGGGCCGCAGGTCCGCGATGACGCCGGCGATCTCGCGGCGCCACCCCAGTCCGAGGTCGCCGAGGGCGGGAACGGTGCGTGTCACGGTGCTCATCCTCCGCACCCGCCGCAGCCGCCACAACCCCCGCACCCGCCGCAGCCTCCTCCGCCGCCTTCCCCGCCGCAGGACGCGCCTCCGCACGATCCGCCACCGTCGCCGGAGGCCTCAGCGCTCCCGGCCAGCTCGACCGACCCCGCGAAGGCATCGTCGAGCTGCCAGACCGCGGCGGTGCCGAAGAGCGCCACGGAGAGCCCGACGGCGGCCGCACCGTAGGTCGCGAACGACGGCCGGCGCGACGGCGCCAGGTAGTCGAACCGCTTCCGCTCGTCGGCGACGAGCCGATTCCCCGCACGCGTCTCAGGGGAGACGGTCCACAGGTGCGGCAGGACGAACATCCCGAGGAGCATGGCGGGGACGACGATACCGGGGACCAGCATGGCGTCCTCGATGTCGCCGGAGGCGACCGCCCGGTACACGAGGAACACCCCTGCGGCCACCACGGCGGTGACGGGCGCGGCGCCGACCCGCATGCGCCACCGGACCTCCCCGGTCCGCCACAGCCCGCGCGCGGCGAGCGAGCTCTCCAGAGCCGCACGCTCCTCGTCGGTGTCCACCGTCAGCTCGTTCGCGGTGCGGGTGGGGTCGGCCACCAACCGAGTGAGGACGGCCCGGGTGAACGGGTCGGCGTGCGGGCCCAGCGGTCGCGCCGGGTCCGGTCGGCCGTCCGCGGTCACGTGCCCGCCGGCGCGCAGCATGCCGAGGGCTGCGACCACGGGCGCGCGCACGTCGCGCAGACGCGCCAGCTCGGGAGTCGTCAGGGGCGGACCGTCGACGGGCCGGACGTCCGCGAGCCGTCGCCAGATCACGGCGAGCACGATCCCGCCGGCCAGTAGCAGCTGGTACCAGCGCAGCTCCGCGGGGAAGAGGACGTCGGCGACGTCGCACAGGGTCTCGCCGTTGTCATCGGTGAATCGGATCGGGCAGTCTCCACGCATGGCGAACACCTCCTGGTGCGGATAGGGGATAGCACGCCCTCGCTGCTGAAGGCATGATCGGGAAGAAGGCGGAACGAGGAGAGCGGAGGGTCTCAGGACCGCCGGGCACGGACGGTGGACACCGATTCGGGTCCTCGCTCAAAACGGCTGGGGGACATCGTGTTCACCTCCGCGGGTAAAGGGTTGTTCACGTTCCGGCAAGCATGACCCGCGGTCTCGTCGAAGACCAGCGCTGCGAGGCAAGAGTTTGCTGAGAGTTCCTGTGGCACAGCGTTCGTGCTGCTCCAGCGCGGTGACGCTCCGCTCCGACCGGGTCCACCGACCGGGTGCACCGCTAGCATCGCGCGGCGACTCGGCCTACCGATCACAGGTTCCGGCCCGAAATCCACGTCGACGCACCGACGCATAGGGTGGAGGCATGCGTTCCTGGCCGACCCCCACCGTTCCCAGCGTGCCCGGACCGTCGGTCCCGCTGCGTCTCTACGACACCTCCGACGCGGCGGTGCGCCCGGTCAACCCCGGCGCGGTGGCGGGGATGTACGTGTGCGGCATCACGCCCTACGACGCAACCCACCTGGGTCACGCCGCCACGTACCTGGCGTTCGACCTGGTCAACCGGCTGCTGCGGGACAACGGCCACGACGTGCACTACGT
This sequence comes from Tsukamurella pseudospumae, assembly GCF_001575205.1. Lineage (GTDB taxonomy): Bacteria > Actinomycetota > Actinomycetes > Mycobacteriales > Mycobacteriaceae > Tsukamurella > Tsukamurella pseudospumae. Next base: position 149,023 of record NZ_LSRE01000001.1, on the reverse strand, counting down.
GCAGAACATCACCGATGTGGACGATCCGCTGTTCGAGCGGGCGGATCGTGACGGCATCGACTGGCGCGACCTGGGCGCCCGCGAGATCGACCTGTTCCGGGAGGACATGGAGGCCCTCCGGGTCATCCCGCCGCGCGACTACATCGGCGCGGTGGAGTCGGTCGGCGAGGTCGTCGACTACGTCGGGAAGCTCCTGGACAACGGGTCCGCGTACATCGTGGACGATCCCGAGTTCCCGGACGTCTACTACCGCTCCGGTGCCACCGAGCAGTTCGGCTACGAGTCCGGCTACGACCGCGCCACGATGGAGAAGTTCTTCGCCGAACGCGGCGGCGATCCCGACCGTCCGGGCAAGCACGACAGCATCGACCCGATCCTGTGGCGCGCGGAGCGGCCGGGCGAGCCCTCGTGGCCCTCGCCGCAGGGGCCCGGCCGGCCCGGCTGGCACATCGAGTGCGCCGCGATCGCGGCGAACCGCCTCGGCGCGAGCTTCGACATCCAGGGCGGCGGCAGCGACCTGATCTTCCCGCACCACGAGTACTCGGCCGCGCACGTCGAGGCCGCCACGGGCGAGCGTCGCTTCGCCCGCCACTACGTGCACGCCGCGATGATCGGCCTGGACGGCGAGAAGATGTCCAAGAGCCGCGGGAACCTCGTCTTCGTCTCGAAGCTGCGGCGCGCGGGCGTCGACCCCGCCGCGATTCGGCTCGGTCTGTTCGAGGGGCACTACCGCCAGGACAGGCCGTGGTCCGACGCGGTGCTCGAGCGCGCGCTGGCGCGCTTGGACCTGTGGCGCCGGGCCTTCGCGGCACCGTCGGGCCCCGACGGTGCCGAGCTGATCGCCCGGGTCCGCCGGTACCTGGCGGACGACCTCGACACCCCGCACGCGCTCACCGCCATCGACGCGTGGGCCGAGAAGGCCCTCTCCACGGGCGGTCCGGACGCGGGCGCTCCGGCCGCCGTGGGGGCCGCCGTCGACGCGCTGCTCGGCGTACCTGCCACGGCCTGACGCCCCGACACGCTATATTTCGCCTGTGAGGACCGTCAGCGAGCTGGCCCCGGATCTGACCGAGGGCGTATGGACCGTGCAGACCCGCACGTCGACCTACGTGGTGGATCTGGCAGAGAAGACCCTGATGCGCGCCCCCGGGATCGGCGGCGACTCCGAGGACGAGCAGTGGAGCATCAGCGCGCTCCGGCGCGACTCGGAGGACATCCCGCTGCTCGGCATCAAGAGCTGCCGGGTGGGGGAGTCGGCCCAGTTCTGGGTGCGCGCCGCAGACGACCCGGACGTGCGGACCTGGCGCATCACCACGCCGGTCGTGTCGATCGAACGGATCGGCTAGCGCCGGGACGGATCCGCGGCGCCGATCACGGGCCCGTACCAGGATCGCGGCGCCGCAGGTACTTCTCGAACTCCTCGGCGAGCGCATCGGCGTCGATGTGCTGCTCGACGTCCTGGGCTTCGGCGTCACCCCGCTCCTCGAGCCCGCGGACGTACGCGGCCACGTCCTCGTCGTCCTCGGTCATCTCCGTCACGGAGGACTCCCAGGCCTCGGCCCGTTCGGGCAGGTCGCTCAGCGGCACCGCGAGATCCAGGACCTGCTCGACGCGCTGCAGCAGCGCGACGGTGGCCTTCGGGTTCGGAGGCTGCGAGACGTAGTGCGGCACCGCCGCCCACAGCGAGATCGCCGGGTACCCGGACCGCACGCACGCGTCCTGGAGGACCCCGGTGATCCCGGTGGGGCCCTCGTACCGGTTCTGCTCGAGCCCGAAGCGCTTCGCGGAGTCCGCGTCGTAGCCCGTCCCCGTGACCGGCACCGGACGGGTGTGCGGCGTGTCCGCGAGGAGGGAGCCGAGGATCACCACGCTGTCGATGTGCAGGTCCGCGAAGATCGTCAGCAGCTGCTCGCAGAACGCGCGCCAGCGGAAGTTCGGCTCGATGCCGCGGAGGAGGACCACGTCGCGGTCGGCCTTCGGCGGACGGCACACCGACAGCGTCGTCGACGGCCAGTCCACGGCCCGGGTCACCCCGTCGACCTGCTTGATGGTCGGCCGATTGACCTGGAAGTCGTAGAAGTCGTCGGAATCGACCTCGGTCAGCAGCGTCGCGTCCCAGGTCAACTCGAGATGCTCGACGGCGCCCGACGCGGCGTCGCCCGCGTCGTTCCAGCCCTCGAACGCCGCGATGAGCACCGGGCGGTCGAGGTTCGGTGGATAGATCACCGGGTCAGCGTACGCGCAGGCCCTGAAGATTCGATTTGCCCGCACCCACTACCCTGGGACTATGACCCGTACGCATCAGCAGCCGCTGCAGTCGACGTTCCTGGAGGCGGCGGAACGCCGTGTTCTCATAGGCGACGGTGCGATGGGCACGATGCTGCAGGCGGCCGAGCTGACCCTGGACGATTTCCTGGGGCTCGAGGGCTGCAACGAGATCCTCAACGACACTCGCCCGGACGTGCTCGAGGGCATCCACCGCGCGTACTTCGCCGCCGGCGCGGACGCGGTGGAGACGAACACCTTCGGCTGCAACCTGAGCAACCTCGGCGACTACGACATCGCCGACCGGATCCGGGAGCTGTCGTACAAGGGCGTCGCGATCGCCCGGAAGGTCGCGGACGAGTTCGCGGTCGACGGTGAGCCGCGGTTCGTGCTCGGTTCGATCGGCCCGGGCACCAAGCTGCCCACGCTGGGCCACACCTCGTTCGAGGTGATCCGGGACGCGTACGCGGAGGCCGCGCGGGGGATGCTCGACGGTGGCGCGGACGCCTTCCTCATCGAGACCTGCCAGGACATCCTGCAGTCCAAGGCCTCGGTGCTGGGCTGCCAGATCGCGATGACCGAGCTGGAGCGCCGTATTCCGATCATCGTGCACGTGACGGTGGAGACCACCGGCACCATGCTGCTCGGCTCCGAGATCGGGGCCGCGCTCACGGCGCTGGAGCCGCTGGGCATCGACATGATCGGCCTCAACTGCGCGACCGGCCCGGCCGAGATGAGCGAGCACCTGCGGTACCTGTCGCGGCATTCGAGCATCCCCGTGTCGGTCATGCCGAACGCCGGCCTGCCGGTGCTGGGCAAGAACGGCGCGGAGTACCCGCTGACACCGGAGGAGCTGGCGGAGGCGCTGTCGGGCTTCGTCGGCGAGTACGGCCTCGCGTTCGTGGGCGGCTGCTGCGGCACCACCCCCGAGCACATCCGGCAGGTCGCCGAGGCGGTGCGCACCACCGAGCAGGCCCGGCGGGCCCCGGAGTCGGAGAGTTCGATCAGCTCGCTGTACACGACGGTGCCGTTCGCGCAGGACAGCTCGATCCTGATGATCGCCGAGCGCACGAACTCCAACGGCTCCAAGGCCTTCCGTGATGCGATGCTCGCGGGCGATCACGACAAGTGCGTCGACATCGCCAAGGACCAGATCCGCGACGGCTCGCACATGCTGGACCTGAACGTGGACTACGTGGGCCGCGACGGTGCGCTGGACATGGCGGCGCTGGCCGCCCGCCTCGCGACGGCGTCCACGCTGCCGATCATGATCGACTCCACCGAGCCCGAGGTGATCAAGGCCGGCCTCGAGCACCTCGGCGGCCGGTGCGCCGTGAACTCGGTGAACTACGAGGACGGCGACGGTCCCGAGTCGCGGTTCACCAAGATCATGGAGCTGGTCAAGGCGCACGGTGCGGCCGTCGTGGCGCTGACCATCGACGAGGAGGGCCAGGCCCGCACCGCCGAGTGGAAGGTGCGGATCGCCGAGCGCCTCATCGCCGATCTCACCGACAACTGGGGCCTGGCGCTCGACGACATCATCATCGATCCGCTGGTGTTCCCCATCTCGACCGGCCAGGAGGAGGTCCGTCGGGACGCCCTCGAGACCATCGAGGCCGTGCGCATCCTGCACGCGAAGTACCCGACGCTGCACTTCACCGTCGGCCTGTCCAACGTGAGCTTCGGCCTGAATCCGGCGGCCCGGCAGGTCCTGAACTCGGTGTTCCTGCACGAGCTGACCGAGGCGGGGCTCGACTCGGCCATCCTGCACGCCTCGAAGATCCTGCCGATGAGCAAGATCGAGGACGTGCAGCGCGAGACCGCCCTCGACCTGGTCTACGACCGGCGGGGTCTCGACGGCGTGCAGTCCGAGGGTGACCCGGACTACCTGCCGCTGACCAAGCTGATGGCGCTGTACGAGGGCGTCTCCGCCGCGGGTGCGCGGGAATCCCGCGCGCAGGAACTGGCGAAGCTCCCACTGTTCGATCGTCTGGAGCGGCGCATCGTCGACGGTGAGCGCGAGGGCCTCGATGCGGACCTCGACGAAGCGCTGCTGACCAAGCCCGCGCTGTCGATCATCAACGACACCCTGCTGTCCGGCATGAAGACCGTGGGCGAGCTGTTCGGCTCCGGCCAGATGCAGCTGCCCTTCGTGCTGCAGTCCGCCGAGGTGATGAAGGCGGCCGTCGCGTACCTCGAGCCGCACATGGAGAAGGCCGATGACGACGCGGGCAAGGGCCGGATCGTGCTCGCCACCGTCAAGGGCGATGTGCACGACATCGGCAAGAACCTCGTCGACATCATCCTGAGCAACAACGGCTACGAGGTCGTCAACATCGGCATCAAGCAGCCGATCGCCGCCATCGTCGAGGCCGCGGAGGACAAGCACGCCGACGTCATCGGCATGTCCGGCCTGCTCGTGAAGTCCACCGTGGTGATGAAGGAGAACCTGCAGGAGCTCAACGCCCGCGGCCTGGGGGAGAAGTACCCCGTGCTGCTCGGTGGCGCGGCGCTCACGCGCGCCTACGTCGAGACGGACCTCGCGGAGGTCTACGACGGCGAGGTCAGCTACGCCCGCGACGCTTTCGAGGGGCTGCGGCTGATGGACGACATCATGTCGCTCAAGCGCGGCGAGGGCCCGGACCCGAACAGCCCCGAGGCGCTCGCCGCCGCGGAGAAGGTCCGCGAGCGCAAGGAGCGGCACGCCCGGAGCAAACGGATCGCGGAGAAGCGCAAAGCAGAAGCCGCGCCGGTCGTGGTGCCGGATCGCTCCGACGTGCCGCTCGACTTCGAGGTCGCGACCCCGCCGTTCTGGGGCACCCGCGTCGTCCGCGGCATCGCGGTGAGCGAGTTCGCGCCGCTGCTCGACGAGCGCGCCCTGTTCTTCGGGCAGTGGGGCCTGCGCGGCGCCCGCAAGGGTGAGGGCCCGTCGTACGAGGAACTGGTGGAGACCGAGGGCCGGCCCCGGCTGCGGTACTGGCTCGACAAGCTCAAGTCCGAGCACATCCTCGACCATGCCGCCGTGGTCTACGGCTACTTCCCGGCCGTGAGCCACGGCAACACCATCGACGTGCTCGAATCGCCGGATCCCGATGCGCCCGTGCGCTACTCGTTCGAGTTCCCGCGGCAGCAGCGCGGGCGGTTCCTCGCGATCTCGGACTTCATCCGCGACCGCGGCACGGCCCGCGAGCGCGGCGAGGTCGACGTACTGCCCTTCCAACTGGTCACGATGGGGCAGCCGATCGCCGATGCGGCGAACGAGCTGTTCGCAGCGAACAGCTACCGGGACTACCTGGAGCTGCACGGCATCGGTGTGCAGCTCACGGAGGCGCTTGCGGAGCGGTGGCACCAGCGCGTGCGGCAGGAGCTGATCCTGCCCGGCGGCCGGAAGGTCTCCGACACCGATCCCAACGCGGTCACAGACTTCTTCGACCTCAAGTACCTCGGTGCGCGGTACAGCTTCGGCTACGGCGCCTGCCCGGAACTCGAGGACCGGCGCAAGATGGTCGAGCTGCTCCAGCCCGAACGGATCGGCGTCGAGCTCTCCGAGGAACTGCAGCTGCACCCCGAGCAGTCCACCGACGCCTTCGTCCTCACCCACCCCGAGGCGAAGTACTTCAACACGTAGGCCTGCCGGGTATGGACGACTACAGGCTGCACCTGCAGGCCGGGGAGCCCGGCGAGCCCGCCTGGTTCTGGCGGCTCGACGATGCCGCCGGCCTGCAGATCGCGGCGGCGACGGCGGGGTCGCTCGACGGTGCCCTCGACGCGGTGAAGGCCGTGGTCTCCGCGCTGGGCCTGGACCTGCGTCAGTAGGTGAGGGCGGTGAGGTCGACGTCCAGGGCTGCGGGTACGTCGACGGCGATCCGGCCGGTCACCGTCGAGCCCTTGAATCTCCCGTCGACCAGCGCGAGCACCTCAGCGCTCTGTTCGTCGACGTCGACGATCCAGTAATGCGGGATCCCCGCGCGTGCGTACTCGTCTCGCTTGGTCACGCGGTCAACGCGGTGTGAGCTGGGCGAAAGGATCTCGATCACCAGGACCACGTCGGCGGCGGTGAGCGTGCCCGTCGATCCCGAATGACGCACGAGAACGTCGGGTTGCCGCACGGTCGGTGGTGCCGTGGCATCGAGGATCACGTCGATCTCGGTGGCAACGCGATACTCAGCCGGCAATTGGGCCTTCAGGACGTTCCGCAGTTCATGAACTGCGTCCGAATGTTCTTCCCTCGGACTCGGCGACACTTCCAGTAGCCCCCGGCACAGTTCCGCACGCCGCAGCGATTCGTCCTCCCCCAAGGCGAACCAGTCCTCCAGCGTGAGCAACGCGGGATTCGGTGCAGCGGTCATGGTGCCGATGTTACTGCGAAGCCCTGACAGCGACTACTGCTTGCGGACCCGGCTGGTCGGGGTCGGCAGGTTCGGGGTGGCCTGCAGGTACTTCTCCAGCGCGTCGAGGTCGATCCCGCCCACGGTGAGGTCCGTCGACTGGGTGAAGACGCTGAACCCGTCGCCGCCGGCGGCGAGGAAGTTGTTCGTGGTCACGCGGTACTTCGCAACGGTGTTGATCGGCTGATCACCGATCTTGACGCTGTCCCGCACCACCTTCCGGTTCGGGGCGCCGTTCGGGTCGTAGCTGTAGGTGATGCCCGACGGTGCCAGCACAGTCGCCTTGGCGGGGTTGCGCCACTGCTGCTCCAGGAGATCGATGATCTGCTGGCCGCTCAGGGAGACGGTCACGACCTGGTTGCCGAAGGGCTGCACGGTGTACGCGGCGCCGTAGGTGACATCGCCCCCCTTGAGGTCGGCGCGGACGCCGCCGGGATTCATCAGGGCGATCTGCCCGGCCGCCTCGTTCGGCGGCCGCGTGGTGAACAGCATCGCGTCGGCGATGACATCGCCGAGCGGCGAGTCTCCGCCGGGGAACGGATCGCGTTTGAGATCGGTGGGGATCGTCCCGATCACCCGGTCCGCGCGCGGCTTGGCCTCCTTCTCGTAGAACTCGACGAGGCGCTGGGTGGCGGCGTCGGCGGGGATGTCACGCCCGACGACGCGGTTGACCGCGGTGGCCTTCGCCGCGGGACCGTTGAAGTCGAGGGTGATGTCGGTGATCAGCCGGCCGTAGGACGCCGCCTGCGTGACGGTGCGGCCGTCGATCGTGCAGTTGTAGGCCTGGTGCGAGTGCGCCGTGACGATCGATGTGACGGCCGGGTCGATCGCCTTCGCGAGCTCGGGGACGGGGGAGGAGACGTCCTTGCACGCGTTCGGGTCCGCCTCGCCGGTGCCCTTCTGTGCGCCGCCGTCGTGCATCGTCGCGATGATCGCCTGTGCGCCCGCAGCCTCGATCTCGGGCACGTACTTGTTGATGGCCTCGGCCTCGTCGCCGAAGGTGTAGCCGCGCACGCCCTCCGGCGCGACGATGGTCGCGGTCTCGGGCGTCACGGTGCCGATCACGCCGATCTTCTTGCCCGCGACCTCGAACATCTTCCACGGGACGGTCCCGGGCGGCAGCTGGCCCTGCGTGTTGGTGACGTTCGCAGCGAGGTACTGGTACGCCGCGCCGGTGAACGGATCGCCGGGCTCGCAGCCCTGCGGCGCGCAGCCGCCCTTCTGCAGGCGCTCGAGCTCGATGGTGCCGTGATCGAACTCGTGGTTGCCCACTGACGACGCCTGCAGACCGACGGAGTTGAGGAACTTGATGGTCGGTTCGTCGCGGAACAACGCCGAGACCAACGGGCTGGCGCTGACCAGGTCGCCCGCGGCCACGGTGAGGTTGTCGGGGTACTGCTTCTTGAGGCGTTGCAGCGCGGTCGCGAAGTAGACGGCGCCGCCGGCGTCCTTGCCGCCGATCTTCCCGGTCGATCCGCTCGGCGGCTGCAGGTTGCCGTGGAAGTCGTTGAACGCCAGCAGGTGCACCTGTCCGGGCTTGGCCGCCGGCAGGTCGTCAGTGCCGGGCACCGTGAAACTCGCCTTCGCGCCGGACGACGCGGCAGCGGAGGACGACGGTGCCGCCTCGTTCCCCGACGTGCCGCAACTCGCGACCAGTGCGGCCGACGCGGTCAGGGCCAGGGCGGTGAGCAGCGTGCGATTGCGCATGCATCGCACTCAAACACAGAGATCCGTCGTTCGGGTGACGAATGAATTAACACCTCGGATGACCAGGCGCATAGGGTGCACGCCATGACCACCTCCTCCCTGCCGTCCGCGGTCCTGTTCGACATGGACGGCACCCTGCTCGATTCCGAGAAGCTGTGGGACATCGCGGTCGCGGAGTTCACCCGCACGCTGGGGTACGAGGTCACCCCGGAGCAGCGCGAGAGCACACTCGGCAACGCGACCGGCGACGCCCTGCGCAAGCTGTTCGACATCGCCGACGTCCCGGAGGCCGACCGCGACTACGCCGGCGCCGAGCGGTGGGTGTCGAACCGGGTGGTCGAACTGTTCGACGGTGGCATCCCGTGGCAGCCGGGCGCGCGCGAGGCGCTCGACCTGCTCGGCGCAGCGGAGGTCCCCCTCGTCCTCGTCACGAACACGATCCGCGAGGTCACCGAGCACGCCCTGGGCACCCTGGGCCGCGACCGGTTCGTGGCCACCGTCTGCGGCGACGAGATCCCGGCCCCCAAGCCCGCACCCGACCCCTACCTGCGCGGCGCCGAGCTGGCGGGTTTCGCATCGTCGGACTGCGTGGCGGTCGAGGACTCGCCGACCGGCGCACGGTCCGCCCTCGCGGCGGGCTGCAGGGTCCTGACCGTGGGGCCCGAGCCCGTCGCCGACGGTGCCGTGCACTTGGGCACGTTGGCCGGTGCGTCCCGCGAGACCTTCCGGCTGTAGTCCTGCCAGCCCGCGCGCAGCTTCGGCGGGTATCACTGCGAGTGTGAAGCGAACCCTCGCAGTACTGCTCCTTCTGGTCGCGGGCTGCGGCGCGCGACCAGCCCCACCGCGGCCGGCCTTCCCGCCGACCCTCGGCTGGGACAGCTGGAACCTCTACGGCTGCGCGGTCACCGAGGCCGAGGTCGAACACCAGGCGGACGCGCTCATCAGCAGCGGGCTCGCGGCCGCCGGCTACCGCACCGTCATCGTCGACGACTGCTGGTTCGCCCCGGACCGCACCCGGGACGGCTCACTCACGGCGAACCCGACGACCTTTCCGCACGGCATCGCAGCGCTCGCCGACAGGCTGCACGCGGAGGGCCTCACGCTCGGGATCTACGAATCCCCCGGGGACCGGACCTGCGCGCAGCAGTCCGGTGCTTACCCCGGCTCGACCGGCAGCGCCGGCCACGAGGCGCAGGATGCGCGGACCTTCGCCGCCTGGGGCGTCGACTACCTCAAATACGACTGGTGCGGCCCGGGCGTACCTGCCGAGATGCAGCGCGCCGCCTTCCGCCGGATGCGCGACGCGCTCGTAGCGACGGGGCGCCCCGTCACGTACGCGATCAACCCGAACAGCGGCGTCGCCGGGTCCGTGCCCGGTGCCACCGGAACCTGGGCGGGTATCGCCGACGCGGTCCGCGTCACCAACGACGTCGTCCCGACGTGGCGGACCGGCGCGCCCGCCACCGAGGACCAGGGCATCGCGGACGTCCTCGACCGCGTGCCGCCGGCCCCGGGCACCGTCCGGGACCTCGACATGCTGGTCGCGGGCCTTCCCGGCGTCACCGATGAACAGGGCCGCACCCAGATCGCCCGGTGGGCCGCACTGGGGTCGCCGCTCGTCCTCACCGCGGACGTCAGCGGCCTGTCGCCGGACCTGCTCGCTGCGCTGAAGGACGCCGCCCGCCGCTGAAGCTACTTCTCGGCACCGTCGATCGCGGCGCTGGCCATGACGGCCATCCGGACCCGCTCGGTGTCGGCCGGCGTCCACCCCGCGGGCGGGAGGACCGCGGCGAACGCGTCCACCACGGCGGTGCCGTAGTTGTGGCCGTGTCCGTCGGGAACCCCCGCGGCGTTCGCGAGGTCGGCCGATACCTGCCAGAACGTGACGAACGGGTACCACGCCATCGCCGAGCTGCGGTCCTTGCCCGGTGCCTCCTTGAGCCAATCCGGCTGGCGCAGCATGAGTTCCGGGGACCACCAGACCACCGGGTCGGACGGGTGCTGCACGTACACGACGTGCGGGGCCAGCCATTCCGCGCCACCGCTCCCCGCGAGCGACCGCCTGCCGTCGGTGAACCGGACGATCAGCCCGTCGGTGTAGGTGGGGAGTACCTCCGGGGTGCCGAGGTCACGCCGGTCGGAGATCGCGGAGTGGATCGGGTTGGCGCGCGGCGGCCCGATCCAGACGACACCGTCGACCTTGTCCCGGATGTCGGCGAGCCCGTTGAACGCGCCCTCGCCGGCGCGGGTACCGAGGCTCTCGCCCATGACCAGGACCTTGGGCCGCGCGGCCACGGGGCGAGCGCGCACGTCCGTGAGCACGGCGTCGATCAGCGCCTTACCGGACTGCAGCGAGGCCTCGCCGTCGGTGAGGAACGAGATCCAGCTGGGCAGGTACGAGTACTGCATGGCGACGAGAGCGACGTCGCCGTCGTACATGAGCTCCAGCGCCCGCGCCGCGGTCGGGTTGACCCACCCGGATCCGGTGGTGGGGATGATCACGACGTGGCCCTTGTCGAGGGCACCGGTCCGCGCGAGCTCCTGGTGCAGCATCGCGATGCGACGCTCCGGCGTCGGGGCGTTCTCGAGTCCGACGTAGACGCGGACCGGCTCGCTCACGGGCCGCGTGGTGAAGCGTCTCAGCGTTTCCGCACGCAGACCCCCGGTCGCGAACTTGCGGCCCTCGTTGCCGAGGCCGGACCACTGCGCGAGCGAACCCGGAGAGCCGGATCGCTGCGGGATCGTCGGCTGCGGGAAGCCTGCGACCTCCTCGTTGTTGGTGGTGGACGCGACGCGGTTGGCGACGGCCGTGAAGGCGCGGAAGCCGACGTCGTCGACCAGCAGGAAGGCCAGGAAGGCGATCCAGACGAAGCCGAACACCCGGGCGGCGGGCAGCGGGATGCGGAGGAAGCGGTTGGCTCGGCGACCGACCAGCAGCGCGAGGTCGCGCAGCACCCGGAAGATCGAGATCAGCAGCGCTGCAACGACGAAGGCCACGATCGGGGTGAGCAGGTACCAGAGGTTCGATCCGGGCGGCATGCCCATCAGGGCCCGCACGTCGTCCTGCCAGCGTTTCGCGGCGATCATCATCCACAGCCCACCGGCCAGGACGCCGAGCACGATCAGCGCCCGCCACACCGGCACCCAGCGCGCCCGCTTCGGATCGTCGCGGATCGGGTGCGAGCGCACCAGCAGGTCCACGACGACCCACTTGAGGAACACGCCGATCGCATAGCCGATCACGGCGTTGATGCCCGACACGATGCCCTGGAAGAACCAGGAACGGGGGAGCAGCGACACCGTCAAGCTGCTCATCAGGAACAGTCCGCCGACGAAGAGCCCGGCGAAGTCGAGGTGCAGCAGGCTCCATGCCCACGCAAGGAGCGGGTGCCGTCGGGCGAGATCGTCGTAGTTCTCGCGGAGGAACCGGTCCGGGTCGCGCGCGGCGCGGACGAGGCGCAGACGAGCGCGGATCAACGCGCGGGCGTAGCGGTACTGCGCGGAGCCCTTCGCCGGGGCGTCGGGACCATCCGTTCGGGGTGCCGACGGTGCCCCCTCCGCGGTCGCGCTGCCCTCCACACGGACCACTCTAGTTCGCGTGGGACAATGAGTCGTGTGAAGACCATGGAGACGTTGTTCGCGGAGTTGGCCGAGAAGGCCGAGGCGCGGCCCGCTGGGAGCGGGACCGTCGAGGCGCTGGACCGCGGCATCCATTTCCTGGGTAAGAAGGTGCTGGAAGAGGCGGGCGAGGTGTGGATCGCCGCCGAGCATCAGAGCGACGCGGACCTCGCCGAGGAGGCCTCGCAGCTGATGTACTGGCTGCAGGTGCTGCTCATCAAGCGCGGCCTGACGCTCGACGACGTCTACTCGTACCTCTGATCCCCCACCCCTGATCCTCCCGAAGGAATCCACACACATGTTGCGGGTCGCCGTACCGAACAAGGGCGCGCTCTCCGAGGCCGCCGCCGCCATCCTGAGCGAGGCGGGCTACCGCCGCCGCTCGGACGCCAAGGACCTCACGGTCATCGACAACGCCAACGAGGTGGAGTTCTTCTTCCTCCGTCCCAAGGACATCGCGCTCTACGTCGGCTCGGGCGAGCTGGACATGGGCATCACGGGGCGCGACCTCGCGCTCGATTCGGGCGCTGAGTTCACCGAGCGCCTCGCGCTGGGCTTCGGCCGGTCCACCTTCCGTTACGCCGGCCCGGCGGGCCAGGACTGGTCCGTCGGCGATCTCGACGGCAAGCGGGTCGCCACCTCGTACCCGAACCTGGTGCGGCGCGACCTCGCCGCGCGCGGCATGACCGCCGAGGTCATCCGGCTCGACGGTGCCGTGGAGATCTCCATCCAGCTGGGCGTCGCCGACCTCATCGCCGATGTCGTGGAGTCGGGCCGGTCGCTGCGGCAGAACAACCTCATCGCCTTCGGCGATTCCCTGTGCGATTCGGAGGGTGTGCTCATCGAGCGCGTCGGCGCCGAGTCGAGCCGGGCCCGCGATCAGATCACCGCGCGGCTCAAGGGCGTCGTCTTCGGGCGGCAGTACGTGATGCTCGACTACGACTGCCCGCGCACGCTGCTCGACGGTGCCATCGCCGTCACGCCCGGCCTGGAGTCGCCGACGGTCGCCCCCATGGCCGACGACGCCTGGGTCGCGGTGCGCGCCATGGTCCTTCGCAAGGACGCCAACGGGGTCATGGACGACCTCGCCGACCTCGGCGCCAAGGCGATCCTGATGACCGACATCCGCAGCTGCCGCTTCTGACCGGCGAGTGACCGCGCCCCGGGAAGGTTCCCGGGGCGCCGTCGTCTCACCGCGCGGCGACGAGGAGCGTCTGCGCGCCGACGGCGAAGGCCCCGGCACCGTCGTACATCCGGGACACGGTGGTGCCGATGCCCTCGCCCCCGACGAGTTGATCGCCGAACAGACCGACCCAGCCGTCCACGGGCTGCGGCGAGCGGTGGAAGTGCACCGTCATGTCCATGTTCATCCAGGTCACCGCAGTCGGATCGAGGTAGGCCGAGATGCCGTTGGCGGCATCGACGACCGAGAAGACCTGAACCAGCGGCGAGGGCGCTTCACCGGCGACCAGCGGCATCTTCGGCCGGATCCAGCACTGCTTGGGGCCGTCCGGCGCGCCGGGATCGGTCACGAAACGCCATTCACAGGCGGAGAGGAAGCCCTGGTCCTGCAGGTGGGCGAAGAAGCCGGGCACGGGGCCGGGTACTGCGTCCAGCGGAGCGATGGCGGGGGAGAGGTCGCGGGCGATCGCCGTCGTGTCGGACGCCGCGAGCGCCCACGCCTGCGCCCGCGCGACGGTGCGGTACTCGCCGGAGCCATCCACGCAGTCCATCTCCGCGGCTATCAGTGAGATAGTCCGACCCGGCCGGGACACCCACGCCCGCACCCGCGTCCGGGTGATCGGCACCACGCCCAGCAGGTCGATCGTCACCCGGGAGACCCGCGCGCCGTCGCCGACCAGCTTCTCCATGGCGCGCACCATGATCGCCGCGGGCGGGGCACCGTGCTGCATGGTGTCCGCCCACACGCTCGCACTCGCCCGGGTCGGATCGAACACCTCGTACTCGAACCCGTCGGCGTCGAGGGTCCCGACGGGATGGAAGAACGCGTCATCGGCCATGAACAACACTTACCGACAGCCCTGATTCGCCGGAACGGCGGGGTCGCTGGGACAATCTGCACCCATGGCGAACAGTGGACCCTTCGTAGTGGGCGACCGAGTGCAACTGACGGACGCGAAGGGCCGGAAGTTCACCGTCCACCTGGAGGCGGGCAAGGAGTTCCACACCCACAAGGGTGGGATCCGGCACGACGAGCTCATCGGCGCGCCCGAGGGCAGCGTCGTCAAGGCCGTCAACGGCACCCCGTACCTCGCGCTGCGGCCGCTGCTCACCGACTACGTGCTGTCCATGCCGCGCGGCGCGCAGGTCATCTACCCGAAGGACGCGGCGCAGATCGTCGCCGAGGGCGACATCTTCCCGGGCGCGCGGGTACTCGAGGCGGGGGCCGGCTCCGGCGCACTCACGTGCTCGCTGCTGCGCGCCGTCGGCCACGAGGGCTCGGTGACCAGCTGGGAGGTCCGCGAGGACCACGCCGAGTACGCCGCCAAGAACGTCGAGGAGTTCTTCGGCGGGCGTCCCGACAACTGGAACCTGCACCTCGGCGACCTCGCCGAGTACGACGGCCCACAGGTCGATCGCGTCGTCCTCGACATGCTGGCGCCGTGGGACGTGCTCGACGCCGTCGGGAAGGCGCTGGTCCCCGGCGGCGTGCTCACGGTCTACGTCGCGACCACCACCCAGTTGTCCAAGGTCGTCGAGGCGATGCGGGAGCAGGGCATCTGGACCGAGCCCCGGTCGTGGGAGGCGCTCGTGCGCGAGTGGCACGTCGTCGGTCTCGCCGTGCGACCGTCGCACCGCATGCAGGGCCACACGGCCTTCCTGATCACGTGCCGGCGGCTGGCCGACGGCACCGTCGCGCCTCGTCCCCAGCGTCGATCGAACAAGGGGTAGCGTTGAAGGTCCCCACTGGAAGGGAGCTGTTGTGACCGAGCCGGATCCGACCCGCCCGTCGAGCACGACGCCGGGAACCTCGCAGGCCACCTCCGCGGCCGTGCTGCGCGAGCGCGTCGACGCGCTCACCACCCGCAACACGAAGCTGCTCGAGACGCTGCGGGACGCCCGCAATCAGCTGCTCACGCTCCGCGAGGAGGTCGAGCGGCTGGGGCAGCCCCCATCGGGCTACGGCGTGCTCCTGGGCACCTACGAGGACGACACGGTGGACGTCTTCACCTCCGGGCGCAAGATGCGGCTCACCTGCTCCCCGAACCTGGACGTCGTCAGCTTCCGCACGGGCCAGACGGTGCGCCTCAACGAGGCGCTCACCGTGGTCGAGGCGGGCGAGTACGAGACCGTGGGCGAGATCTCCACCCTCCGCGAGATCCTCGACGACGGTGCCCGTGCCCTCGTCGTCGGCCACGCGGACGAGGAGCGCGTCGTGCGCCTGGCCGCGCCGCTCGCGCTGCAGGCCTCCGAGGATCCGGGCCTCGACGAGTTCGGGCTGCCGCGCCGGAAGCTGCGCGTGGGCGACTCGTTGCTGGTCGACACCAAGGCGGGCTACGCCTTCGAGCGCATCCCCAAGGCCGAGGTCGAGGACCTGGTGCTGGAGGAGGTGCCGGACGTCGACTACTCCGACATCGGCGGCCTGGGTCGGCAGATCGAGCTGATCCGCGACGCGGTCGAGCTGCCCTTCCTGCACAAGGACCTGTTCAAGGACTACTCGCTGCGGCCGCCGAAGGGCGTGCTGCTCTACGGCCCGCCCGGCAACGGCAAGACGCTCATCGCCAAGGCCGTGGCCAACTCGCTGGCGAAGAAGATCGCCGAGGTCCGGGGCGACGACTCGCGCGAGGTGAAGTCGTACTTCCTCAACATCAAGGGCCCCGAGCTGCTCAACAAGTTCGTGGGTGAGACGGAGCGGCACATCCGCCTGATCTTCCAGCGCGCGCGGGAGAAGGCGTCCGAGGGCACGCCCGTCATCGTCTTCTTCGACGAGATGGACTCGATCTTCCGCACCCGCGGCTCGGGCGTGAGCTCGGACGTGGAGACCACCGTGGTCCCGCAGCTGCTCAGCGAGATCGACGGTGTCGAGGGCCTGGAGAACGTCATCGTCATCGGCGCGTCGAACCGCGAGGACATGATCGACCCCGCGATCCTGCGGCCCGGACGCCTCGACGTGAAGATCAAGATCGAGCGGCCCGACGCAGAGGGCGCGATCGACATCTTCTCCAAGTACCTGACCGCGGCGCTACCGATCCACGAGGAGGATCTCGCCGAGTTCGGCGGCGATCGCGAGGCGTGCGTCACGGCGATGATCGAGCGGGTCGTCGAGCGGATGTACGCCGAGACGGATGACAACCGGTTCCTGGAGGTGACCTACGCCAACGGCGACAAGGAGGTCATGTACTTCAAGGACTTCAACTCGGGCGCGATGATCCAGAACGTGGTGGACCGGGCGAAGAAGCACGCCATCAAGGCCTTCCTCGACACCGGCCAGCCCGGCCTGCGGATCACCCACCTGCTGGAGTCGATCGTCGACGAGTTCGCCGAGAACGAGGACCTGCCCAACACCACGAACCCGGACGACTGGGCGCGGATCTCGGGCAAGAAGGGCGAGCGGATCGTGTACATCCGCACGCTGGTGACGGGCAAGAACTCCAGCGCGTCCCGGGCGATCGACACGGAGAACAACACCGGGCAGTACCTGTAGGTCGCCGGGCGGCGGCGCACAAGCGCCGCATAAGCCCAGGGCAAGTCGCGTCTGCATAGAATGCTGCGTGATGAGTACGGAAACTTCAGTTCTCACCGTCACGGTGGACGGGCAGACGCTGACCTTCGCCCCGGGTAAGACGGTGACCTTCGGGCGCACGCTCGAGTCGGACGTGACGATCAACCACCCGTTGGTGTCTCGGACGCACGCCGTCGCGACCGCGGGTCCGACGGGGTGGATCCTCACCGACCGCAGCACCAACGGTGTGTTCGTCGGCGGCGTCCGACGGCCGACCATCGCGTTGAACGGCACGCAGCAGCTGATGTTCGGCGACCCCCGCACGGGCGCCCAGGTCGTGTTCTCGGCGGCGCCCCGCTCGAACACGCCGCCCCCGCCCCCGGCCCGGACTCCGCCGCCGCCCTCGTCGCAGCAGCCCGTGCAGCAGATTCCCGCCGCGCAGCGGGCACCGTCGAATCCCGTTCCGCGCACGCCGACGCCCCCGCCGGGTCCGAGCGCACCGCAGTTGGCGCGGATCCCCGTGCCCCCGGCCACCGGGCAGAACCCCGCGCCGCCGTCACGACCGATGCAGCTGCCGCGACAGCAGGCACCGTCGGCGCCGATCCCGGCCCAGCGGGCCGAGCCCACACTGTTGCAGGGCCCCGGCGGCGAGGTCGCGCCGCACCTGCGCGCGATGGCGGGGAACACCGGCCTGTACCAGGTCGCGAAGATGCCGCAGCGCCCCATGGGCTCCGCGTCCGGCCAGATGACCATCGGCCGCACCCCCGACAACGACATCGCCCTCGGCGACATGCTGGTCTCGCGCCGCCACGCACGGCTGCTGACGGGCCCGCAGGGCCTCGTCATCGAGGACCTCGGCTCGGCCAACGGCACCCAGGTCAACGGCCGGCGCATCGCGGGACCGACCGCGCTGCGCGAGGGCGACCTGGTCACCATCGGCAACTCGGACCTCATCGTCGAGCAGGGCCGCCTGGAACGCCCCAAGGCGCAGCAGTTCGCGGGCGCCGGCCTCGCGGTCCAGGGCATCACCCTGACCGTCGACGGCAACAAGACGCTCCTGCACGGGATCGACTTCCGCGCCGCCCCGGGCACGCTGACGGCCGTGATCGGCCCCTCGGGCGCCGGCAAGTCGACGGTGTCCCGGGTCGTCTCCGGCGCCGTCACCCCGACCGCCGGCCGGGTCGAGTTCGAGGGCCGGGACGTGCACCGCGACTTCGACGCGCTCCGCTCCCGTATCGGCATGGTGCCGCAGGACGACGTGCTGCACCGGCAGCTGACCCTGCAGCAGGCGCTGCGGTTCGCCGCCGAGCTGCGCCTGCCGCCGGACATGTCGAAGGCCGACCGCGACCAGGTGATCGACGGCGTGCTCGCGGAGCTGCAGCTGACCGAGCACAAGCAGACGCGGGTGGACAAGCTCTCCGGCGGCCAGCGCAAGCGCGCGTCCGTCGCGATGGAACTGCTCACCGGCCCGTCGCTGCTGATCCTGGACGAGCCGACCTCCGGCCTGGACCCGGCGCTCGACCGTCAGGTGATGCAGACCCTGCGCCGCCTGGCCGACGCGGGCCGCGTGGTCATCGTCGTGACCCACTCGCTCACCCACATCGACATGTGCGACCAGGTGCTCCTGCTGGCGCCCGGCGGCAAGACCGCGTACTGCGGCTCGCCGAAGGGCGTCAAGGCCGCGATGGGCACGAGCGACTGGGCGGAGATCTTCGACTTCGCCGCCAAGCAACCCGATGTCGCGTGGCAGCGGTACCGCTCGGCGAACCCCGCCCCGCCGCCGCCGGCCCCGACCGGAGCCCCGCCGACCCCCACGAAGGCGCCACGGACCTCGACGCGCAAGCAGCTGTCGGTGATCGCGCGGCGGCAGCTGCGGCTGATCCTCGCCGACCGGGCGTACCTGATCTTCCTGGTCCTCATGCCGATCGTCCTCGGCGCGGTCACGCTGTTGGTGCCCGCGGAGAAGGGGCTCGCGGGTGTCGTCGACAAGGAGGTCGCGGCGCCGAAGATGATCCTCGTACTGCTGGTGATCGGCGCGTGCTTCATGGGTGCCGCGCTGACGGCCCGCGATCTGGTCGGCGAGCGCGCCATCTTCCAGCGCGAACGCGCGGTCGGTCTCCGGCCCGGCGCGTACCTGTCGGCGAAGACGGTGGTCTTCTTCGCCGCCGCCACCCTGCAGGCGGCGATCATGGTCGGCATCATGCTGATCGGCACGGCCACACCGGACCAGGGTGCGATCCTCGCGAACGTCCCCATCGAGCTGATCGCCGACATCGCGGTCCTGGCGTGCGTGTCCACCCTGGTGGGCCTACTGATCTCGGCGATCGCCAGGTCCGCCGAGCAGGTGATGCCGCTCCTCGTGGTCGTCGTCATCTCCCAGCTCGTGATGAGCGGCGGCCTGTTCGGGCTGCACGACCGGCCGGGCCTCGAGCAGGTGTCCTGGCTGTTCCCGTCCCGATGGGGCTTCGCCGCGTCCGCCTCGACGATCGACCTGCAGAAGGTGACCTCGGTGACCGCGACCGACCCGGTGTCCGGGCGGCTCGTCACGACCCGATCGAGCGTCGATCCGCTGTGGGACTCCACGCCGATGCAGTGGGGAATCGCGATCGGCGTGCTCGCGCTCATGGCGGTCCTGCTGTGGGCGGTCACCCGGTTCCGGATCGCGCGGCAGGCGGCCTGACCCGGCCCGATCGGCACCGATAGGCTGGGGCGCATGCAGCGCATCATCGGTACCGAAGTGGAATACGGGATCTCCGCGCCGAAGGACCCCACGGCGAACCCGATTCTCACCTCGACGCAGGCGGTGCTCGCGTACGCGGCGGCCGCGGCCGTCCCGCGCGCCAAGCGCACCCGCTGGGACTACGACCTCGAGTCGCCCCTGCGCGACGCCCGCGGCTTCGACCTCGGACGCGGCGGGCCGGCGCCGATCATCGACGCCGACGAGATCGGCGCCGCGAACATGATCCTCACCAACGGCGCACGCCTGTACGTCGACCACGCGCACCCCGAGTACTCGGCGCCAGAGGTCACAGACCCGCTCGACGCGGTGATCTGGGACAAGGCGGGCGAGCGCGTCATGGACGCCGCGGCCCGCTACGCGTCGACGGTGCCCGGTGCCCCGGCCCTGCAGCTCTACAAGAACAACATCGACGGCAAGGGCGCCTCCTACGGCACGCACGAGAACTACCTGTGCCGGCGGGACACCCCGTTCGCCGCGATCGTCGGCGGGCTGACCCCGTTCTTCGTGACGCGGCAGGTGTTCTGCGGCAGCGGCCGCGTGGGGATCGGCGCCAGCGGCGACGAGGCGGGCTTCCAGCTCTCGCAGCGCGCGGACTACATCGAGGTCGAGGTGGGCCTCGAGACCACGCTCAAGCGCGGCATCATCAACACCCGCGACGAGCCGCACGCCGACCCGGACAAGTACCGCCGACTCCACGTCATCATCGGTGACGCGAACCTCGCCGAGACCTCCACGTACCTCAAGGTCGGCACGTCGTCGCTGGTGCTCGACCTCATCGAGGCCGGCGTCGACCTGTCGGACCTGCAGCTGGCGGCGCCCGTCTCCGCGGTGCATCAGGTCTCGCGCGACCTGTCGCTGACCGGCGTCCTCGAGCTCGCCGACGGCCGGCACATGACGGCGCTGGACATCCAGCGCGCCTACGCGGACCGGGTGGGATCCTTCCTCGAGGGCTCCGACGATGCCCGTGCCCTCGACGTGCACGCCACCTGGGTCCGAGTGCTCGACACCCTCGCCGACGATCCGCTGCGGCTCGCCGACGAGCTGGACTGGCCGGCCAAGCTGCGGTTGCTCGAGGGCATCCGTCAGCGCGAGGGCTTGTCGTGGGGAGCGTCGAAGCTGCAGCTCGTCGACCTGCAGTACTCCGACGTGCGGCTCGACAAGGGGCTCTACAACCGGCTCGTCGCCCGCGGTTCGATGAAGCGCCTGGTCACCGAGCAGCAGGTGATGGACGCCGTGACGACGCCGCCCGAGTCCACCCGCGCCTACTTCCGCGGCGAATGCATGCGCCGCTTCGGTACCGAGATCGCCGCGGCCAGCTGGGACTCGGTGATCTTCGACGTCGGCGCCGACTCGCTGGTCCGCATCCCGACGCTCGAGCCCCTGCGCGGCACCAAGGAGCACGTCGGGGCCCTGCTCGACGGTGCCTCCTCCGCCCGCGAGCTCGTCGATTCCTTGCGGGGTTGATCGACGGCGGGCAGGCATGGACTAAGTCGGACTAAGTCCGTACCCTTGGTCTATGACCTCAGTGAACATCCACGAAGCCAAGACGCATCTGTCTCGGCTGCTGGAACGTGTCGCACAGGGTGAACGCATCGTCATCTCCAAGGCGGGGCGTCCGGTGGCCGACCTCGTCCCGCATCGCGGTACGCGCGTGCAATTCGGGGGTTTGGCCGGCCAGATCGCCTACGACGACGCCGCGTTCGACGTGGATGCCGACATCCAGCGGATGTTCTACGGGACGGACGACGAGTGATCCTGCTCGACAGCCAGACCGCTTTGTGGGTACTCGACGACAATCCCCGTCTCGGTGAATTCGCCAGGTCGATGATCGCGGAGACCGTCGAGGTGTACGTCTCCGTGGCGACGATCTGGGAGCTCACGATCAAGTCGATGCTCGGCAAGTTGACGATCCCCGTCGATTTCGGGTCGGTTGTCGAGCGTGAGGGACTCGCACTGTTGAACGTGGAGGCGGAGCACGCGGAGGGGATCCGCGAGTTCCCGGAGCTCCTGCGGCACGACCCGTTCGATCGTTTGCTCGTCGCGCAGGCGCACGTCGAGCAACTCCACCTGTACACCTCGGACGGCGTCCTCCTCGGACTCGACCGTGATTTCATCGTCGATTCGACCATCTGACAAGGACTTCCATGGACATCGCCCGCGAACTGAACAAGCTGTACGCGAGGGCATTCCCCGAGGTGCTCAAGGCGCACGGCGAGTTGTACGTGCGCTCCGGCGGCCGCATCGGTCACAAGCTGCTCTTCGGGGTGCCCAGCCTCATCGTCCGCACCGTCGGTGCGAAGTCGGGGGAGCCGCGCACGACCGTCCTGACCTACGTCGCCGACGGTGCCGACTACGTCGTCGTCGCGTCCAAGGGCGGAGCGCCGCGGAACCCGGCGTGGTTCCACAACATGGTCGCCGCCGGCACCGTCGACGTGCAGGTCGGGACGAAGCGGTTCCCGGCCGGCGTCGAGACCCTGCGGCCCGGCGACGCCGACTACCAGCGGCTCTGGGATCTCGCGGATCGCAACAACGGCGGCCGCTACGCGGCGTACCAGCGCAAGACCACCCGCCCGATCCCGGTCGTCCGTCTCCGTCCCATCTGACGTGGTGCGGCATGCGCGGTCAGCGCCGCGCAGGTTCGGCCCGATGGTCCTCGCGCTGTTCGGATCGACGCTGCTGCTCGGTCTGCACGCCTGTCTGAGCGTCGGACTGTGGCTCTCTGCCGACCGCAAGATCGACTGGTGGATCGAGGTCATCGGTGCGCTGCTCTTCGCGCTCGCCGCGGGAGTGATCGGTCGTGAAGCGTCGCACGTTCCGGTGGCGACACGCAGCGCCCTCGCGATTCGTGACGCGGTCGAGGTCCGCGGGCGCCTCACCCTGCTCTTCTTCCTCTCCGCGGCGGGGGCGATCATCCTCACATTCGTCACTGCGGTACTTCTCGGTGGTGCCGCCCTGTCGGCCTTTGCCGTCGGTACCCGGGACGGTGCGATGAGCGCACTACTGATCGGGGGCTTCGTTCTACTCTTCAACGCGGTGCTGGCGGGATACGCCGTCGGCGTCCTTCGCGCTTCCAGGATCGTGTTGATCGCGCTGTCTCCTGAGGGGGTGAGCATCGCGACATCCGGACAAGCTCCGACGTTCACGCCATGGAACGAGATCGAATGGTTCAGCCGAGCCGTCGAGTCGATGTACTTCCCGATCGGTCCGAGCGACGTCGACCATCACTTCACCTGGAGATTCGGCGATGTGTCCGTGCGCACGCCCGTCGACCTGCGCCCCGGAGTAGTCGAGATCGATCGCGAGCTGCGGCGCCTGGCACCCCATCTCCTGGACCGCTGACCGCCACTCACTCCTTCGCGATGCGGATCAGACCGATACACTCTTCTTGATGTTGAATAGTTGTCCAATCCGCCAACACTCACAGGTCGAGACGGTCCTCGGATGGTGACGCCGGCCGGCTCGAACGTCTTGGTGCGCGGCGGCATCGGAGGTGTCGGTTGGCTCGCAGTCGGAGTACTCCTGGGCAGCGCGTTCTTCACCTGGCGTCTGATAGCGGATGTCGTGGCGAACGGATTCACGCTCCCCGGCGGCGCATCGCTGCTGTTCGTGGTGGGAGCCGGCGCGCGAGGCGTGCTGTACCTTCGTGCGGTACTCCGTGGCGGAGTCCGGTGGCGAATGGCGGTCACCGATCAAAGTCTCGAGTATCGGCGAGGCGACAACCCGACGAGAGCTGCCTGGCGCGAGATAGAGGCCGTGGAGTACGGATATGAGGACGTCGGCGGGTTCCCGCTGTGGCATGTGTGGACGATTCGGCGCACCACTGGAGACGTGGACGAGGTCCGGTATCCGGCGGGGGTGCGGCGTGGACCCACGCACGTGCGCGCGAGCATCAGACGTGCGGCCCCGCATGTGAGGATGGCCGGTACCTGGCAGGATCCATTTCCTGCGTCGGGCCACGGTCCAACGGTCGAGAGCTCCGGTCGAGCCCCCGAGCCGCCGCAGTTTCCGACGGTGGTGCGTGGCAGGTACGGCATCGTCCTCGTCATCGGCGTGCTGGCTGCCGTCGCCTTCGGACTACTCGCGGTGATCTGCCTCGGACTCTCGATCGCACCGCCGGAGGAGGAACCAGCCCTGTGGCCGGGCGTTTTCGTCCTCGGAGTGACGGGTGCCGTGCTCTGTGCCGCGCTCCCGCTGCGGATCATCCGGAGCGGCCGCAGTGTTCACCTCTGGGCGACGCTCGACGAGATCGGCTTTCGCACCACCGATACCGACCGGCCAGGCCGAAGCACGTGGGACCACGTGGTCGCGGTGGAGTACGACAAGGACGATGCTCGCGGCCTCGTCTACACCCACCGGTGGACTATCTCGTTCGACGATCGTCCTCCCGTCACGGTCCGATATCCCGCCGGAGCATCAGTGCGACCGATGCGATTCCGCGGCCTCGTGCGGAACGTCGCCCCCGGTGTCCGCGTCAGCGGCGGTTGGTGGTGAGCGCGCGCCACAGGGCGGACCGGCCGGAGCAGTCGTTCGGGTACGTGCCACCGGCACCGCGAATCGATGGACGGAAGTTCGTTCGGTTCTGGTTCTTCCGTATCGGTGCCGCGCTGCTGGTGCTCGGTGGCGGAATCCTCATCGCAGAGGCGAACACCGTCGACGGCTGGGAGCTCGGACGGGTAGCCTTCGGCATCGCCAGCGGGATCGCCGGCGCCGCCGTCTGGTTCGCGGCAGCGGACATCGTGGTTCCGATCGATGCGCCCAGTGTTCCGCCGGAACCGCCGCCGACAGCGTTGGCCGTCCGCGGGCGGATCGGGATTCCTTTCTTCGTCGCAGCCGCTGCGCTCGCTCTTCTCGATGCCGGTGTCGCGTTCGTGGTGATCTCCGCGGCCTTCCTGCCGGTGGAGGTGGGGTCGCCAGGGATGGTGGTCATGGCAGCCGGCTTCGCCGCGGTCGTGACGGCGTTCTTCGGTCCGATCCCGATCGCGATGTGGAAGTCCGCCGGGAGGGTGATCTGGTGGATCGACGAGTCGGGAGTGGGCATCGGGGGAGCGTCCGAACCGATTCCGATCGAACGGCTCGCGTCGATCACGCACACGACGATCAATGCGGAGGCGATCATCGTTGAGCACCACTGGGTCATCCGTCTCGACGATCGCACCCTCATCGAGGTCGTCTGTCCCGTCGGCAGCACGCCCCGCCCACGGCGCATCCGGCGTACCGTCGCCCGCATCCTTCAGTAGCGGCCGAACTCCGGCGGACCGTCGGGGCTACATGCCGATGCTGAGGTTCCGGGCGTAGTTGACGCGCCCGAACACGTCCTGCACGGCGAAGGGCGAGTACACCGGGACGCTGGTCGTGAACGAACGGCCCTCCGGGCCGAACACGCTGACCTGCACGAATCCCTGAGTTTGGTCCTCCTTCGCGAGCAGGAAGAAGAGCGAGAACAGGCAGACGACGAACGCGCCGACGATCGCGAGGACGATCGCCCAGGTGGGCGTGGTGCGGGTGTGCACACTGTGGTCGGTCACGGTCCACTGCGCGCCCGTGATCGGAAAGGTTCCCGCGGGCGTGATGACCTGGGTGCGGGTGCAATGAATGTCGCCGATGCTGACGAGCACCGGTTCGGGCATGCCGGGCGGCGTGTACGGATCCACGGGAGCAGTGTAGGCCGGTAGGGTTGGAACATCGGGTCATGCGGCCCGGGATGGTCGCTAAGGAGGCAGCGAGATGGCGCAGGAGCAGGTCAAGCGTGGCGGCGGCGGAGACGACGAGGACCTCGCGGGTGCACCGTCGGGAGCCGGCCAGGAGCGCATCGAGAAGCTGACCGACGAGACCGACGATCTCCTCGACGAGATCGACGACGTGCTCGAGGAGAACGCCGAGGACTTCGTGCGCGCGTACGTCCAGAAGGGCGGCCAGTGACGCCGCTGAGCGGCGCGCGATCCTCCTTCGTCCAGCATCTGGCCGAGGTGGCCCCGGAGGCGTTGGCCTTCCGCATCTCCGAGGGCCCCGCGGACGTGCCGCACGGCACCACGATCGTGGCGGTCGCCTTCGACGGCGGCGTGCTGCTCGCAGGTGATCGCCGTGCCACGATGGGCAACCTCATCGCGCAGCGCGACATCGTCAAGACCTTCGTCACCGACGAGCTGACCGCGGTCGGCATCGCCGGCACCGCGGGCATCGCGAAGCAGATCGTCAAACTGTTCACGGTGGAGCTCGAGCACTACGAGAAGATCGAGGGCGTCCCGCTCACCTTCGAGGGCAAGGCGAATCGGCTCGCGGGCATGGTGCGCAGCAACTTCGGTGCGGCTCTCCAGGGCCTGGCGGCCGTGCCACTGCTCGTCGGATTCGACGAGGCGGAGGCACGCGGTCGGATCGTCTCCTACGACGTGACGGGCGACTGGCACGACGAGGTGGGCTACCACTCCATCGGCTCGGGTTCGGCCTGGGCGAAGTCGTCCATCAAGAAGCGTTTCCGGCAGGGTCTCGACGCCGACGGTGCGCTCGACGTGGCCGCGGAGGCCCTCTTCGACGCCGCCGACGACGACACCGCCACCGGCGGTCCGGACGTACTCCGCAAGCTGTACCCGACGTCCGTCGTCATCACCTCCGACGGTGCCGTCGAGGTCGCCGAGGCGGACGTGGCAGCCGCGACGGACCGCGTCATCGCGGCGAGAGGGGCGCAGGCATGACCTTCCCGTACTACGCGTCCGCCGAGCAGATCATGCGCGATCGCTCGGAGCTGGCCCGCAAGGGCATCGCCCGCGGCCGGAGCGTCGTCGTGCTCAAGTACGCGGACGGCGTGCTGTTCGTGGCCGACAATCCGAGCTCGCTCAACAAGATCAGCGAGATCTACGACCGCATCGGCTTCGCCGCGGTGGGCAAGTACAACGAGTTCGAGTCCCTGCGGCGCGCGGGCATCCAGTTCGCCGACACCCGCGGGTACCAGTACTCGCGGCGCGATGTCACCGGGTGGTCGCTGACCAACGCGTACGCGTCCACGTTGGGCACGGTCTTCACCGAACAGGCCAAGCCCTACGAGGTGGAGCTGTGCGTGGCCGAGGTCGGCACGCCGGACAACGCCGCGTCGCGGCTCTACCGCGTGGGTTACGACGGTTCCGTCGGCGATGAGAAGCAGTTCGTGGTCATGGGCGGCCAGACGGAGTCGATCACGCCTGTCCTCACCGAGGGCTACCAGGACGGCCTGGACCTCGCCGCAGCGTTCGGCCTCGCGGCGAAGGCGCTCGGCGCCCCGGCACCGTCGAACGGCTCGTCCGCCTCATCGACCGCGGAACCGAAGACCTTCGAGGCGGGGGAGCTGGAGGTCGCGATCCTCGACCACACCCGACCCCGTCGTGCGTTCAAGCGCCTGTCCGACGAGCGGGTCGCGCAGCTGCTGGGGTAGTGCCGGCACCACCGCGAGGTCGGGCTCCCGGGCCCGTGACCGCGGACCGTCGTTCGGGTGGACTGGAGGCATGAACGAAACCTCCGTGCACCGGCGCGGCATCCCGTGGTTCCTGGCCCTGACCTTCCTGCCCTCGTGGGGTCTGTGGGTGATCGCCTACGCACTCGGGCATCCGCTCAACGACCCGGTGATCCAGCTGATCACCGCCGCGTTCCTGCCCGCTCTCGCGGCGTTCGTGGTGCGGGTGTGGATCACCCGGCAGGGCTTCGCCGACGCGGGGCTGCGGCCGCGCCTACGGGAGCGGTGGCGCTGGTACCTCCTCGCGCTGGCGGTCCCGTTCGTGCTGTTGGCCGTCGCCCTGCCGGTCGGCTTCGCGACGGGCGTCATCTCGGTCCCGCCCGACGGTGCCGGGCCCCACCTGGAGCAGCTCCTGCTCGGGCCTCTCGTGATGGTGGTGTTCGCGCCCGTCTTCTTCGGCGAGGAGTTCGGCTGGACCGCGTATCTGCGGGGCGCGCTCGCCGACCTGCCGGTGTTCCGGAACCGGCCGACGGCCGCTGCGGCGACGACCGGCGCGATCTGGGGAGCGTGGCACTGGCCGCTGGCGTCGGTGGGCTACTTCGGGTTCGACGTGCCCCTGCGCGAGACCCTCCTGCTCATCCCGATGTGGATCGTGATGTCGGTGTTGCTCGAGATCATCTGGAGCGCACTGTGGTACGGCTCGGGAACGATCTGGACGACGTCGATCGCACACACCGGATTCAACCTCGTCTTCTCCGCGACACTGGGTGCGTTCGTCGCCGCGACGGACGTGCTGACGACCTTCGTGCTGGCGGCGGTCGCCCTCGCGCCGATCGTCGTCGCGGTGATGGTGCGGGAGCGCCGGCACTCCGATCCGGGCGGGGCGGACTGCGAAAGCGGACCTGAGGGTATGTTCGAACCGTGCAGCGCCGAATCATGGGAATCGAGACCGAGTTCGGTGTCACGTGTACCTTCCACGGACACCGTCGCCTGAGCCCCGACGAGATCGCCCGGTACCTGTTCCGGCGGGTCGTCTCCTGGGGACGCAGCTCGAACGTCTTCCTGCAGAACGGCTCGCGCCTCTACCTCGACGTGGGCAGCCACCCCGAGTACGCGACCGCCGAGTGCGATTCGGTGCTCCAGCTGGTCACGCACGACAAGGCGGGGGAACGGGTCCTGGAGGATCTGCTGCTGGACGCTGAGCAGCGGCTGCAGGACGAGGGCATCGGCGGCGACATCTACCTGTTCAAGAACAACACCGATTCGGCGGGCAACTCCTACGGCTGCCACGAGAACTTCCTGGTGAGCCGCGTGGGCGAGTTCTCCCGCATCTCGGACGTGCTGCTGCCCTTCCTGGTGACGCGGCAGCTGATCTGCGGCGCCGGCAAGGTGCTGCTCACGCCGAAGAACGCCACGTACTGCCTGAGCCAGCGGGCCGAGCACATCTGGGAGGGCGTCTCCAGCGCGACCACCCGGAGCCGGCCGATCATCAACACCCGCGATGAGCCGCACGCAGACGCCGAGAAGTACCGCCGCCTGCACGTGATCGTCGGTGACTCGAACATGTCCGAGACCACCACGATGCTCAAGGTGGGCACCGCGCACCTCGTGCTGGAGATGATCGAGGCGGGCGTCCAGTTCCGTGACTTCTCGCTGGACAACCCGATCCGCGCGATCCGCGAGGTCAGCCACGACACCACCGGACGGCACGAGGTGCGCCTCGCCGGTGGGCGGCAGGCCGGCGCGCTGGACATCCAGCGCGAGTACTACGGGAAGGCCGTCGAGTACCTCGCCACCCGCGAGCCCGACGAGCAGCTCGCGCAGGTCGTGGACCTGTGGGGCCGCACGCTCGACGCGGTGGAGTCGCAGGACTTCTCCGGCGTGGACACCGAGATCGACTGGGTGATCAAGCGCAAGCTGTTCCAGCGTTACCTGGACAAGTACTCGATGGAGCTGTCCGACCCCAAGATCGCGCAGCTCGATCTCGCGTACCACGACATCAAGCGGGGCCGCGGCGTGTTCGACGTGCTGCAGCGCCGCGGCATGGCCGCGCGCGTGACCACGGACGAGGCGATCGATGCCGCCGTCAAGACCCCGCCGCAGACCACGCGTGCCAAGTTGCGCGGTGAGTTCATCACCGCGGCCCAGGCCGCCGGACGCGACTTCACCGTCGACTGGGTGCACCTCAAGCTCAACGACCAGGCCCAGCGCACGGTGCTGTGCAAGGACCCGTTCCGCAGCGTCGACGAGCGGGTCGAGCGGCTCATCGCGTCGATGTAGCGGCGTCCGATGTGGCCCCGGCGGCGTCGTCGTGCGACCTACCGGGCCACCTCGATCCGTACCGGGGCCGCCGCCGCACCACCGGCGGTGCCGCCGGTACGCCAGGCCAGGTCGCCCCAGCAGTACAGGTAGCCGTCGGCCACGGCGCAGGTGGGGCCGGCCGTCGTGATCGCGGTGACGCGGTCGAGGCCGGACACCACGGCCACGGTCTCCGTGGGTTTCCCGGCGCACGAGACTGCGCCGTCGACGACGATGCAGTGCGCCGTCGCGTACTGTCCGTCGCTCGCGACGGCGGTGATCCCACGCCGGCCCGATGCCCACGGCGCGGCCACCGCCGCGATGGTCGCACTGTTTCCTTCCCAGCAGTACGCCCGGCCGTCGGCGACCCCGCAGGCGCCGCCCGCCGACAGAGCCGTCACGGCAGGCAGTCCGGCGACGCGGCTGGGAGGTTCGGTGAGCGGGTCGAAGTCCGTTCCGCCCGTCCAGCACTCGACCGCGTCATCGACGAGGGCGCAGGCGATCGCGGCGTACCCGACGAAGGAGACCTCGACCGCGGACGCCTTCGGCACCCCGCGCAGCGCGGTCGGCTTCGTCGAGGAGATCGCGGAGCCCCAGCAGTACGGGCCCGCCGCCGTCAGGGCGCAGGCGGTCGATCCGAGGCGGCCGGAGGTGGCGACGGCGATCCGGGTCGCACCCGAGATGCCCGTGACCTTCACCGGGGTCCGAGCCCCGGTGTACTGCGTGGTCTGCTCCGGCACCAACCCGGAGGAGTACGCACCCCAGCAGTAGACGTCACCGGCCGTGATCGCGCACACGACGCCATCAGCGACCGCGACGTCCGACACCCTGGAGAGCCCGGCGACGATCGCCGGTGCCGTTCGCGCGGTCGTGGTTCCGTCGCCGTTCGTCGCGGACCGGTTGCCTCCGAAGCAGTACAGGCGCGCATCGGCGACCGCGCAGACGGTGTCGCCGTACCCGCTGACCGCCGTCACCGGACCGGACGGACCGTCGGCGCCGGAGTCACCGCTGCGTGCCACCGTCACCCCGACGACAGCCCCGACGAGGACGAACACTCCGGCGACGGCTCCCGCGATCACCGGCCACCGTCGCCGGACGGGAGCGGGACCCCCACCCACCCCGGAGGTTCGGCGCGCGCCGGCCTCACTCGCGGCGTCGAGCGCTGCGAGGGCGCGTCCGACCATCTCGCCGACGGGGATGTCGGCGGCGGGAACGGCGGCCAGGTCCCGGCCGGACGGGTCGGGTGCGACGAACCAGGCGACACCGTCGGCGAACCCGTACGCGAGGACGGGTGCCGCGCCGGTGCCGCTCGGTCGCGCTGCGACGGCGGCGTCCCGGAGGAAGGCGGCACCGTCGGCCACGGGAAGCACCGTGAGCACCTGGCGTCCGTCGGGGCCGTCGACGAGACTGCTGGTACCGGTGGCGTGCCGGCCCAGCGGCGCGACGACGGTGTACCGCCCGAACAGCGGATCGGAATGGGGTTGCACGGCGGGCCTCCTCGCGACGATGCGTGGAGCATAGGGGAGTGCGACCCCTGTCCTCCGAACGGACGACACCGCGTCGATCCGCGCGGATCGGACACGTAGAACGTAAGATCGACACGTGGCAACTTCGCGGATCGAGCGTCTCACCAACCTGGTGATATGCCTTCTGTACACGCAACGCCCGCTCGATCGGGACTACATCCGGGCGAACGTCTTCGGGTACGACCCGGACGCCGACGACGAGGCCTTCGAGCGGATGTTCGAGCGTGACAAGGCGGACCTGCGGGAACTCGGCGTCCCCATCGAGGTGGCACCGGTGTCCCGGATCAATTCGGCCACCGGCTACCGGATCGCGTTCGACGAGTACGCCCTCGGCGAGATCGACCTCGATCCCGAGGAGGCCACCGCCGTGGCCGTCGCCGCAGCGGTCTGGCAGTCGCCGGAGCTGTCCTCAGCGGCGCAGTCCGCGGTGCAGAAGCTGCGCGCCGGCGGCATGGACGTCAGCGGGCCCGGCGCGGGCGTGGGCCCGGGTATCGCCCCCGACCGGGGTGCCGAGGGCGCGTTGCTGGCGATGCTCGAGGGCATCGACCGGCGGCGCCAGGTCACCTTCGAGCACCGCGCCAATCCCGCGCAGCCCTATGTCGACCGCACGCTGCACCCGTGGGGCGTGGTCACGTTCCGCGGCAGCGCGTACGCGGTCGGGCACGACGTGGCGCGCGACGCCGTGCGCACGTTCAAGCTCAGCCGGGTCCGGGGCGGCTCCGTCACGGGGGCCGCGGCCACCGTGCGGCCGCCCGAGGGCTTCGACCTGCACGCGCACGTGGTGGCCACCGTCGCCGAGCGCGACCCGGTCGGGACGGCCCGGCTGTGGGTCGCGCGGGGGCGGGGCGACGGGCTCCGTCGGCTCGCGGCCACGCAGGCCGACGGTGACTTCCGCGGCCGGTCCGGCACCGAGATCACCGTCGAGATGCGTTCGGTCGACGCCGTTGCCCGGGAGGTGTCCGGGCTCGGGCCCGACGCGGTGGTCTTCGAACCGCAGGAGCTGCGCGACGCCGTCGTGGACCGGCTCACGGCCTTGGCGGCGGCGCGATGAGCACACCGTCCAAGCAGCCGACGAAGCAGATGCAGCGCCTCGCGCGTTGGCTCAACGTGATCCCGTACTTCCGCACGCACCCCGACGCGGACCTGGAGCGCGCCGCGGCCGACCTCGGTGTCACGGTCGCCCAGCTGCGCAAGGACCTGACCGGGCTCACGATGTGCGGGCTGCCCGGCATGTTCCCGGGCGATCTCATCGAGATCGACTACGACGAGTCCGGGGTCGACATCGGCTTCAGCGCCAAGATCGACCGCCCGCTCAAGCTGACCGGCCCCGAGGCGGCGTCGCTGCTGCTCGCGCTGCGCGGGCTGGCGGATTCGCCCGGTGTCGCCGATCCGGCCGCGGTCCTGCGAGCCATCGCCAAACTCGAGGCGGCGGTCGCTGGCGCGGGGCGGGACACCGTCGCCTCGATCGACGGCGCCCAGCCCGACAGCCCGGTGGCGGGCGTCGCCGCCACCGTGCGCGGGGCCCTGCGTGACGGTCGCGCACTGCACCTGCGCTACTACTCGGCCACCCGCGACAGCACCACGGAGCGCGATGTCGACCCCATCGCCCTCGACACCTTCGGCGGCCACAGCTACCTACAGGCCTGGTGCCGTACCAGCGAGGGCCTGCGGATGTTCCGCCTCGACCGGATCGACGAGGTGCACGAGCTCGACGAACCCGCCTCGGTGCCGCAGCACGTGGAACCGGCGGCCGGGCTGTTCGACGGTGCCGCGGCCGACGAGCTGACCACGGCCACCGTCGAGGTCGGCCCCGGCGCCGCCTGGGCGCTCGAGTACCACCCGTTCACCGTGCTGAGCGAGGACGCGGGCGGTCCGGTCGCCGCGACGATGCAGTACGCGACGGAGGACTGGATGGTGCGGTTCGTGCTCAGCTTCGGCGGGGAACTGACGGTGCGCGGCCCCGAGTCGCTGGCGACCGCCGTCGCGCGCCGCGCGGCCGCGGGGCTCGCCAACTATTCATGAACCGGACACATCGCCCGCAGCGTTCGCACAGGAACAGCGAGCCGCGGGTCCGGTAGTCTTGTCACGTAGTCGGAAGAGAATTGAGGCGACATGTTTCCGCATAGTGCAACCGCGTGGATCGTCATCGCGGTCGTGGTGCTGGTCCTGTTCGGTGGACGCAAGCTCCCTGACGCCGCCCGCGGCCTCGGCCGATCGCTGCGCATCTTCAAGAGCGAGATGGACGAGATGAAGACCGAGGGCGACGCGAAGGCCCCCGCTCAGCAGCCGCAGGCGCAGGTCACCGAGCAGCCGATCGACGTGCAGACGGTTCAGCCGTCCGACACCGATCGCAAGACGGCGTAGCCGTAGCCCGCACTGTTTGTGAAGATCCCGTTCGATCCGCGTCGTCGTCGTGCCGTCGTCAATCCCGACGGCACGATGTCGATCGTGGATCACCTGTACGAGCTCCGCACGCGGATCCTGTGGTCGCTCCTGGCGATCGTGCTGGCCGCGGTGATCGGGTTCTTCTGGTACAACCACAGCATGCTGGGGCTCCGGCCCTCCGGTGAGCTGCTGCGCGGACCGTACTGCGAGCTCCCCGAGTCCGCCCGCGCCGAGATCACGCGAACCGGCGAATGCCGGCTCCTCGCGACCGGCGTGTTCGATCAGTTCAACCTCCGGGTCAAGGTCGCGTTCGCGACCGGCGTTCTGCTGGCGTGCCCGGTGTGGCTGTACCAGGTCTGGTCGTTCATCGTGCCGGCGCTGCACCGCAAGGAGAAGCGCTACACGCTCGCCTTCGTGACGATGGGCGGCGTGCTGTTCCTCAGCGGCGCGATCCTCGGCTACTTCATGATCGCCAACGCCTTCCGGTTCCTGCTCACCGTGGGTAACGAGACCCAGGTGACCGCACTCCAGGGCGCCGACTACTTCAGCTTCGTTCTCAGCGTCATGGCGATCTTCGGCGTCAGTTTCGAGTTGCCACTCTTCATCATCGCGCTCAATCTCGTCGGGGTCCTTCCCTATGCGAAGCTCAAGAAGTGGCGGCGCGGCCTGCTGATGTCGATGTTCATCGTCGCGGCGTTCATCTCACAGTCCGGCGATCCCCTGACCATGCTGGTGCTCGGTCTCGCGCTGGCCGTCTTGCTCGAGCTGTCGATCCAGTTCTGCCGGATCCGCGAGAAGATCAAGCGCCGGAACGCCGCCGGCTCGGACGTCTTCGACGGTGAGCTGGACGACGAGGCGGCGTCGCCGACACCGTCGGCCCCACAGCCGATCGGCGCGAGCGCCGGGGCGTCGTCGGGCACCGTCGGGAACACCGCCCCGATCGGGCAACCGGAGAAGGTGACGCGCACGTCGATCCCGCGTTCGGGGTTCGATGACGTCCTCTGAATTCGACAGCTTCACCGCAGCCCTCGATTTCACCCTCGACCCGTTCCAGGTCCGCGGCTGCCGGGCGCTCGAGGAGGGCCGCGGGGTCCTCGTCTGCGCCCCGACCGGCGCCGGTAAGACGGTGGTCGGCGAGTTCGCCGTCCACCTCGCCCTGGCCGGCGGCACCAAGTGCTTCTACACGACGCCGATCAAGGCGCTCTCGAACCAGAAGCACGCTGAACTGACGGCCCGCTACGGCGCGCACAACGTGGGCCTGCTGACGGGCGACACGTCGATCAACTCGTCCGCGCCCGTGGTCGTCATGACCACCGAGGTGCTGCGGAACATGCTCTACGCGGACTCGCCCACCCTCGATGCGCTGAGCCATGTGGTCATGGACGAGGTGCACTACCTCGCCGACCGGTTCCGCGGTGCGGTGTGGGAGGAGGTGATCCTGCACCTCCCGCAGGACGTGCGCCTGGTCAGCCTGTCGGCGACGGTGTCCAACGCCGAGGAGTTCGGCGCCTGGATCGCCGAGGTGCGCGGGCACACCGAGGTGATCGTCGACGAGCACCGGCCGGTCCCGCTGTGGCAGCACATGCTGGTCGGCCGCAAGCTGTTCGACCTGTTCGACACGAACGCACTGCGCGCCGCACAGGACGAGGGTCGGAAGAACCTGATCCTGGACGCGGACCTGGTCCGCTACGTCAAGCAGCGCGAGGCGTTGGACCGCAGCTTCGAGCCGGGGATCAACAGCCGCACCGGCCGGCGGACGGGCTCCGGGAACCGGCAGGGCCGCGGCCAGGAGGTCCGCCGCCCCATCCCACGTCCTGACGTCATCGCGCTGCTCGACGCCGAGGGCCTGCTCCCGGCGATCACCTTCGTGTTCTCCCGCTCCGGCTGCGAGCAGGCCCTGACCCAGTGCCTGCGATCCCCGGTCGTGCTCACCACCGCCGAGCAGGCCGACGAGATCGGCCGCATCGTCGACAAGCACGTCGCCGAGTTCTCGCCCGCCGACCTCGACCTGCTGGGCTACGAGGAATGGCGGGCGGCGCTGCTGCGCGGTTTCGCGGCGCACCACGCGGGCATGCTCCCCGCGTTCCGGCACGCGGTGGAGGAACTGTTCGTCAAGGGCCTCGTCCGGGCCGTGTTCGCGACGGAGACGCTCGCGCTGGGCATCAACATGCCCGCGCGGACCGTCGTCCTCGAACGCCTGGTCAAGTACAACGGCGAGTCGCACGTCGAGCTCACGCCCGGCGAGTACACGCAGCTCACGGGACGCGCGGGCCGCCGCGGCATCGACATCGAGGGCCACGCCGTGGTGCTCTGGCAGACCGGTGTCCGGCCGCAGGAGGTCGCGGGCCTCGCGGGTGCGCGCACCTTCCCGCTGGTGAGCTCGTTCTCGCCCGGCTACAACATGTCGATCAACCTGCTCGACCGCCTGGGCCGCGAGGGCGCCGAGCGGCTCCTGGAGGCCAGCTTCGCCCAGTTCCAGGCCGACCGCTCCGTCGTCGGGCTGGCCAAGCGGGTCGAGCGCGGCGAGAAGGAGCTGATCACCCTCGGTGCGGAGATCACCGCGGCGGCGGGCGGCGCCGACTACCTCGAGTACGTCCGGCTGCGCGAGGCCGTCCGGGCGCGGGAGCGTTCGCTGCGCCGCGCGGACCTCGCCGACCGCCGTGACGGCGCCGCGACCGCTCTCGCGGAGCTCCGCCGAGGCGATGTCGTCGCCGTCACGGGCGGCCGCCGGCGGGGCCTGGCCCTCGTGGTGGAGCCCTCGGGTGACCGGCGCGACCCGAAGCCGGTCGTGGTCACCGAGAGCAGCTGGTCCGGACGCGTCGGCACGGCCGACTTCGTCGGCGAGATCCAGGTCCTCGGGACGCTGCGCGTCCCCAAGAACGCCGACTACCGGTCGGGGCGTGGCAAGCGCGACCTCGCGTCGACACTGCGCAACAGCACCATCTCGGCGCCCCGGCAGCAGGCGAAGGCGCACCGTCCGGCCGCATCGGACACCCAGCTCGCCGACCTGCGGGCCCGGATGCGCGCGCACCCCGCGCACACGGGGCAGCGCGCCCCGGAGCTGGACCGGCTCGCCGAGCGGTACGCCCGGCTGGAGCGCGAGGTCACCTCCTCGGCGGCGACGGTGCGCGCCACCACCTCGTCCCTGGCCGTCACCTTCGAGCGGATCGTGGCCCTGCTGTCGGACCGCGGGTACATCGCGCAGGTCGACGGTGCCGCCGAGCTCACGGACGCCGGACACCGACTGGCACGGGTGTACAGCGAGTCCGACCTGCTGGTGTGCGAGTGCATCGAGGACGGGGTGTTCGACGGGATCGACCCCGCCGGACTCGCCGCGGTCGTGTCCGCGCTGGTCTTCGAGTCCCGCGGCGAGCGCGGCGGCATGCTCCTGACCGGCGAGAAGGTGCCGGGCGCGGTCCGGTCCGCGCTCCGCGACATCGCCGACCGGTGGACCGACATCGTCGCCGCCGAGTCCGCGCACCGGTTGGAGCCGAGCCGCGAGCCCGACATCGGCTTCGTGGCGCCGATGTACCAGTGGGCCGCCGGCGGAACCCTCGCGGCGGTCCTGTTGGCCGCCGGAGAGCGCGGTCGGCCGCTTCCGGCGGGCGATTTCGTCCGCTGGTGCAGGCAGGTCATCGATCTGCTCGATCAGATCAAGCAGACCTCGTTCGAAACCCGGCCGGGGTTGGCCACCGTCGCGACGGCCGCGATCGCCGCGGTGCGGCGTGGCGTGGTCGCCGAATCGGGTTGACGATCGGGTATCTTGAGCCCATAGGCGTTCGTCGTCGGCCTTCGGCCTGCGACAGGGGAGGAGTTGGACGATGAGCAATCCGCAGGATCCGAATCAGTGGGCGCAGCAGGGCTGGCAGCAGCCCGGCCAGCCCCAGCAGGACCAGACGCAGATCTCGCCGCAGTACGGCGGCCCGCAGCAGCCGCCCTACGGCGCGCCCGCGGGTGATCAGACTCAGATCGCGCCGCAGTACCAGGGCCAGTGGCCCGGTCAGCAGCAGCCGCAGCAGGGCCAGCAGTTCGGGGGATACCAGCAGCCCAACCCGCAGCAGCCGCAGTTCGGCCAGGACCAGTTCGGCCAGCCGGCGCAGTTCGCGGGCCAGCAGTTCGGGCAGCAGTTCGGGCAGCCGGGTCAGCCCGTACCGGGCGGCCCCAAGAAGTCGAAGACCGGCCTCATCGTCGGCCTCGCCGCCGCGGCGATCATCGTGATCGTGGCGCTCGTGCTCATCATCGGGTACTTCACCGGCGCCTTCTTCGGGAAGAGCTTCGACAACGCCAAGGTCAACGAGGGCGTCACGAAGATCCTCAAGGAGAACTACAACGAGTCCGACACCACCGACGTCTCGTGCAAGACCGACGGTGTGAAGGTCAAGGACGGCGAGACCTTCGACTGCACCGCCACCATCGGCGGTAAGCAGAAGACGGTCAAGGTCACCGTCCAGGACAGCGACGGCAAGTACCAGGTCGGCGCTCCCAGCTGATCTCAGTCCGCGAGCGCCGCGAGCAGGCGCTCCACCTGCGCTCCGATCCGCAGCTCCTCGGCCAACTCGGCCAGGCGCTGCGGATCGCGTGCTTTCCGGGGCATCTCGTCCGCTCCCGACAGCGCGACGTCCGCATCGCGCTGTACCCACACGACGTCCCATGCGGCGTCGAGGTAGTCCGCCGAGGCGTTGATCGACGCCGCGGCCCGCGCCGCCAGCGGCGACGGGGTCGACGCCGCGGCCTCGCGGATCGCCGCGAGGGAGCCGTACTGCAGCAGCAGTTTCGAGGCGGTCTTCTCGCCGATGCCGGGCACACCGGGCAGACCGTCGGACGGGTCGCCGCGCAGCAGTGCCAGCTCGGCGTAGGCCTCGCCCGCCCGGTCCAGCGGCACGCCGTACTTCTCCGCGACCTCCGCCTGCCCGAACATCTCGGCCTTCGCGATACCCCGCCCGATGTAGAGGCACTTCACGCCGGGGGCGGCATCGTCGGCCACCTGCAGCAGGTCCCGGTCCCCGGAGACCACGATCACCGGGTCGGCCTTCTCCCGCGCGGCGAGAGTTCCGAGCACGTCGTCCGCCTCGAGGCCGACGGCGCCGCCGGTCGCGATCCCGACCGCCTCGAGCACCTCGAGGATCATGTCGACCTGCGGCGACAGGGTGTCGGGCACCTCTTCTGCGCTGCCGTCCCCGTCCTCGGCGACGCGGTGGGTCTTGTACGTGGGCAGCAGCTCCACCCGGAAGGCGGGCCGCCAGTCGAGGTCCAGGCACGCGACGAGCCGCCCGGGGCGGTGCGTGGCGATCAGCTGCGAGGTCATGTCGAGGAAGCCGCGCAGGGCGTTCACGGACCGCCCGTCGGCGGCCTTCACCTTGTCCGGGATGGCGTAGTAGGCCCGGAACCACAGCCCGGCGGAGTCGAGCAGCATGAGAGGGCGCGCGTCGTTCGTCACGGGAAGCATGGTGTCACAATCGGGGGATGACCCACTTCCCTTCCCAGGTGTACGCGACCCGTCTCCTCAAGGCCCAGCAGCTCGCGACGGCGGCGGGGACCCCGCTCGTCATCACTCCGGGCCCCGACCTGGCGTACCTGACCGGCATCGTCAGCGAGTCCTTCGAGCGCCTGACCGCGCTCGTCGTCACGGATTCGGGCTTCGGCCTGGTGGTTCCGCGGCTCGAGCTCGCCATTCTCAAGGACTCCGCGGTACCGGGCCTCGGCGCGGCGGGCGTCGAGCTCGCCGTCCTCGACTGGGTCGACGGCGACGACGCCTACGCCCTCGTCCTGGATCTCCTGGCCGGCGCGTCGACGGTGGCCGTCGCGGACGCCCTGCCCGCGCTGCACCTCGTGCCCCTACTGGACCGCGGTCTGAAAGTGCACTTGGCGACGGACGTGCTGCGCCGCCTCCGGATGGTCAAGGACCCCGCGGAACTCGACGAGCTGCGCGCCGCGGGCGCGGCGATCGACCGGGTGCACGCCCGGGTACCCCAGATCCTCCGTGCCGGCCGTACCGAGCGCGAGGTCGCCGACGACATCGCCGCCGCCATCGTCGAAGAGGGGCATACCGAGGCGGCGTTCGTCATCGTCGGATCGGGACCGCACGGCGCCGACCCGCACCACGAGGTCTCCGACCGCGTGATCGAGGCGGGCGATGTCGTGGTGGTCGACATCGGCGGCCCGCTGGCCTCGGGTTACAACTCGGACTGCACCCGCACCTACGCCCTGGGCGAGCCCGCCCCGGAGATCGCCGAGCAGTACGCGCTGCTCGAGCGTGCGCAGCGGGCGTCCGTGGAAGCCGTGCGGCCCGGGGTCACCGCAGAGGCGATCGACGCCGCCGGGCGCGATGTGCTCGCCGCAGCGGGCCTCGGCGAGTTCTTCCTGCACCGCACCGGCCACGGCATCGGGCTGTCGGTCCACGAGGAGCCGTACATCGTTGCGGGGAACGACCTTCCGGTCCAAGCCGGGATGGCGTTCTCGATCGAGCCGGGAATCTACTTCAGTGGCCGGTGGGGAGCGCGGATCGAGGATATCGTGATCGTCACCGAGGAGGGCTGCGAGCCGGTCAACACCCGTTCCCACGGCCTGACGATCCTCTAGGAGCTCACCGGGAGGTTCCATGACGCACGGCGGCGGTACCACGTCCGACGGCCCTTCGATCTTCGAGGAGGGCGAAGGCAACAGCAGCCGGGTCGTCCAGATCGCGATCGTGGCCGCGATGGGCGGACTGCTCTTCGGCTACGACAGCGCAGTCATCAACGGCGCGACGAAGGCGATCGAGCAGCGGTTCGAGATACACGGCTACGCTCTCGGTTTCGCGGTCGCTTCCGCGTTGCTGGGCGCCGCCGCGGGCGCCATGACGGCCGGCCGCATTGCGGACCGGATCGGGCGCCTACGTGTCATGCAGATCGCCGCGGTGCTGTTCTTCATCAGCGCCCTGGGCTGCGCTTTCGCCACGCACACCTGGATGCTGATCCTGTTCCGCGTGGTCGGCGGTATCGGCGTCGGCGTGGCGTCGGTGATCGCCCCGGCGTACATCGCCGAGGTCTCACCGGCCCGGATCCGCGGGCGGCTCGGGTCGCTGCAGCAGATGGCGATCGTCGTCGGCATCTTCCTGTCGCTGCTCGTGGACTGGCTGCTGGCCTCGCTCACGGGCGGCGCGTCCGAGGACCTGTGGCTGGGCATGGAGGCCTGGCGCTGGATGTTCCTGGTGATGGCGATCCCGGCAGTCGTCTACGGCGTCGCGTCCACGATGATCCCCGAGTCGCCCCGCTACCTGGTCTCCCGGCACCGGATCCCGGAGGCCCGCACCGTGCTCACGATGCTGCTGGGCGAGAAGAATCTCGACATCACGGTCACCCGCATCGAGGAGAGCCTCGCCGGCGAGGAGAAGCACTCCTGGCGGGATCTCGTGAAGCCGGGCGGCGGCATCTATCCGATCGTGTGGGTCGGCCTCCTGCTGTCGATCTTCCAGCAGGCCGTGGGCATCAACGTGATCTTCTACTACTCGAACATGCTCTGGCAGGCGGTGGGTTTCGAGGAGTCCCAGTCCAATCAGATCAGCGTCTTCACCTCGATCGTCAACGTGATCGTGACCATCGTCGCGATCATGCTGGTCGACCGGATCGGCCGGCGACCGCTGCTGCTCATCGGCTCGATCGGCATGGCGGTCTCGCTGGCGACCATGGCGCTCTGCTTCAGCACCGCGGTCATCGGGGCCGACGGTAAGCCCTCACTCGCGGGCGCGGTCGGCGTGATCGCCCTCATCGCCGCGAACCTGTTCGTCATCTTCTTCGGCGTCAGCTGGGGCCCGGTGGTCTGGGTGCTGCTCGGCGAGATGTTCCCCAACCGCATCCGCGGCGCGGCGCTCTCGCTGGCTGCTGCGGCGCAGTGGGCCGCGAACTGGGCCATCACCGTCACCTTCCCGAAGATGGAGGGCAACCTGTCCCTCGCCTACGGGCTGTACGCGCTGTTCGCACTGCTGTCGCTGATCTTCGTCTATCGGTTCGTCCCCGAGACCAAGGGACGCTCGCTGGAGGACATGGACGGCGGCCTGCCGGCGCGGCGCTAACCGCGGAAGCCGCTCGACCCCAACACCCGCGCGACCTCGATCTCGATGACGACGCGCTTCGGCTTCTCCCGCGGCGGCTTGTAGCGCACGGCGTAGCGGGCTTCGGCGTCGCGGACCGACTCCGCGTCGGCCAGCACCCGCGCCGGGCCCTCGAGGGTGAGCCACCGCGCACCGTCGACCTGCGTGAGCGCGCCGTACCCGCCCCGGGCCGCGTTGCGGGCCTTCTGGCTGTCGCCCGAGGTGATCACGCGCGCCACGCCGGAGGCGGGGTCGTAGGTGAAGGCGATGGCGACGCTGTGCGGCGTGCCGTCGGCGCGCAGGGTGGCGAGCGAGGCGAGGTGCCGCTCGGTGACGAAGGCGAGGGCGTCGGCGTTCAGTTCGGGCACCGCCCCACCGTAGTCTGGTCCGGTGACTGCGGACAGGATTCCCGACGGTGCGGTGCTCCTCCTGGGCGGTAGGAGCGAGGTCGCGCGGCGCCTCGCCCCCGGGCGGGACGTGATCCTGGCCGCGCGCCGCCCCGAATACCTGGACGAGCAGATCGCCCTGCTGCGCGAGGCGGGCGCGACCGGCGTCTTCCCGATCGCCTTCGACGCGGACCGCACCGACGAGCACGCCGCGTTCCTCGCCGAGGTGGCCGATCGGTTCGGCCGGATCGGTGTGGCAGTGGTCGCGTTCGGGATCCTGGGCGATCAGACGCGTGCTGAGGAGGACCCGCAGCACGCGGTGCAGATCGCGCAGACCGACTACGTGGCGCAGGTATCGATCCTGCTGGGGCTGGCGAAGCTGCTGCGCGCGCAGGATCCCCGAGACGGCGAGCGGGGCGCGATCATCGCCTTCTCGTCGGTGGCCGGCGTGCGGGTGCGCAAGGCCAACTTCGTCTACGGCAGCACCAAGGCCGGCCTCGACGGCTTCGTCCAGGGCTTCA
Source organism: Tsukamurella pseudospumae (assembly GCF_001575205.1). Taxonomy (GTDB): domain Bacteria; phylum Actinomycetota; class Actinomycetes; order Mycobacteriales; family Mycobacteriaceae; genus Tsukamurella; species Tsukamurella pseudospumae. Next base: position 107,017 of record NZ_LSRE01000001.1, on the reverse strand, counting down.
CGGACGCGCTCCACGGCTCCGGCGTCCGGGTGCTGCTGGCGCGGCCGGGGTTCATCGTCGGGGCGATGACGCGCGACCTCATGGCGTCCGGCGTGCAGCAGGCGCCGTTCAGCCGTACGGCCCCGCAGGTCGCGGAGGCGACAGTGCACGCGCTACGTCGGCGCCGTCGGGCAGTGTGGATTCCGGGCGTGCTGCGCCCGCTCTACGCGGGGCTACGGTTCGTCCCGCAGGCCCTCTGGCGCCGGATGCCCCGATGACGGTGACGGTGGTCGGCATCGGCGCGGATGGCTGGGCCGGGCTCACCGACGGTGCGCGTCGGGAGCTGCAGAGTGCCACGACGATCCACGGGGCGCAGCGACACCTCGAGTACCTGCCCGGCGAGGTCACCGCCGACCGGCGCCCGTGGCCGTCACCGCTGTTGCCCGCCCTCGACGACCTGTCCGACGGGGTGCACGTGCTCGCGAGCGGCGACCCGATGTTCTACGGGGTCGGCGCGACGCTGTCGCGGCGTCGGCCGGACCTCGAACTGCGGGTGCTGCCGCACCTGTCGTCCTTCGCACTGGCGTGCGCCCGGCTGGGGTGGCCGGCCGAGGAGGTGGTCGTGGTGTCCGCGGTCGCGCGGGACCCCGCCCCGGTCGTGCGGGCCGTCCGCGCGGGCCGCCGCGTGATCGTGCTGAGCGAATCCGGGTCCACCCCCGCGCAGCTGGCCGACCTGCTGGACGACGCCGGCCCGAGCCCGACGATGACCGTCCTCGAGCAGCTGGGCGGGCCGCGGGAGAAGGTGCGCACCTACCGGCGGTCGCTGCGGGTGGACGACCTCAACGTGATTGCGATCGACCCGGTCGCCCCGGGTGTCTCCGACGGGGAGTTCGAGTTCGAGCACGACGGCCAGATCACCAAGCCGGACATCCGCGCGCTGACGGTGGCGGCGCTGCGGCCGTCGAGCGGATGGATCTGGGACTTCGGTGCCGGTTCCGGCTCCGTCGGCATCTCGTGGGCGCTGGCCGGCGGCGGCTCCGTCGCTGCGGTCGAACGCCGGACCGACCGCGCGGAACGGGTGGCGCGCAACGCCGCCCGCGCGGGCGTCCCCCTCGAACTCGTCGTCGGCGACACAGCCGAGCTGACCGCGGAGATGCCGGTGCCCGACGCGATCTTCATCGGCGGCGGCCTCACCGAGAACCTCGCCGCGGCGTGCGTCGGCGTATTGCCGCCGGGCGGGCGACTGGTGGCGAACACGGTCACCGTCGAGGGGCAGTCGCTCGTGGCACTGCTGCGCAACCGGTTCGGCGGTGAGCTGCGCAGTTACGCCGTGTCGGATCTCGCGGCGCTCGGCGCCGGGACGGCGTGGCAGCCACGCCGCCCGATCGTGCAGTGGGCCTACGTCAAGGAGTCGTCGTGACCGTCTACTTCATCGGTGCGGGACCGGGCGCACCCGACCTGCTGACGTTACGTGGCGCGGATCTGCTGGCCCGGTGCACGGTGTGCCTGTACGCGGGATCCCTCGTGCCGCAGGAGATGCTGGACCGCTGCCCGCCGGGCGCGCGGCTCGTCGATACGGCGCGGATGCCCTTGCCGGACATCGTCGGCGAGCTGGTCGCCGCGCACGCCGCCGGCCTGGACGTGGCGCGGCTGCACTCCGGCGACATCTCGCTGTACTCGGCGTTCACCGAGCAGGCGGGCCGGCTCGACGCGGCGGGAGTTCCCTACGAGATCGTGCCGGGTGTCCCCGCGTTCGCCGCCGCGGCGGCGTCGCTGCGCCGCGAGCTGACGGTGCCCGGCGTGGGACAGTCCTTGCTGGTCACGCGCGTGTCCACACTCTCGACGGACATGCCGCCGGGGGAGGACCTCACCTCCCTCGCCCGCACGGGCGTCACGCTCGCGCTGCATCTCGCCGCCCACCGCGCGCAGGCGATCGCCGACGAGTTGACCCCGCATTACGGCGCCGACTGCCCGGTCGCGGTGGTGGCCTTCGCCAGCCGCCCGGACGAGCGGGTGGTCCGGTGCACCCTGGCGGACCTGCCGCGGCGGCTCGCGGAGGAGGGCATCACCAAGACCGCGGTGATCTTCGTCGGAAAAGTGCTGGCGCCGGCGGAGTTCGAGGAGAGTTACCTCTACTCGGCGCGCCGCCTGCGCGTTCCCGGGGCGAGCCATTGACCCGGGTGCTGGTGCTCGGCGGCACGGCCGAGGCCCGGGAACTGGCCCGCCTGTTGCACGAGGACGACCGTTTCGAGGTCCTCAGCTCGCTCGCCGGCCGGGTCGCGAATCCGCGCTTGCCGGTGGGGGAGACGCGGATCGGGGGGTTCGGCGGACCGTCGGGCCTGGCGGAGCTTCTCGAGGACTTCGACGTGCTCGTGGACGCGACGCACCCCTTCGCCGCGACGATCTCCCGCAACGCGGCGGAGGCCGCCCAGCGGGCCGGGGTGCCGCTTCTCGCCCTGGTCCGACCGCCGTGGTCGCGCGCGCCCGGCGACCGCTGGACCGTCGTCCCGACGGTGCCCGCCGCAGCAGCCGAACTCGCCGAGCGGGCGCCCGCCCGGGTGTTGCTGACGACCGGGCGGCAGGACGTCGGCGAGTTCGCGGCGCTCGGCGACCACTGGTTCCTCGTCCGCGTGGTCGACGCCCCGTCGGGCCCGCTGCCGCGCCGGCACGTGCTGCTCCGCGACCGAGGACCCTACACTCCGGAGTCCGAACGGACCCTACTGCGCGAGAACGCTATCGACGTCCTGGTCACCAAGAACAGCGGCGGCGACCTGGTGTCCGCGAAGCTCGCCGCGGCCCGCGAACTCGGGCTGGAGGTAATCGTCGTGGATCGGCCCTCCCGCCCGGACGGCGTCCCGACCGTGCCGACCGCCGCCGAGGTGTACGCACGGCTCGTCGCCGGGCTCTGATCCACAACAGGAGCTTGTGGATCGCCCCGGAATTCGAGCGGCACGCGCGGACCGTGGCCCCTACGATGGTTGATGTGGGACTGCAACGTCCCGCCCGACGACGAACCAGGAGACGCGCATGACGAGCATCGAGATCCCCAGCCCGGTAGCCGAATTCATCGACGTCGTGAACGCCGGTGACGAGACCGCGTTCCTCGACGCCTTCACGGCGGACGGCTTCATCGACGACTGGGGTCGCGTGTTCGGCGACCGCGCGGCGATGCAGGGGTGGTCGGCGAACGAATTCATCGGCGCGAAGGGCGTTCTCACGCCCCAGAGGGTCACCATCGACGGCGATACCGTGACCGTGATCGGAGACTGGCGCAGCACGCACGCCAACGGCCTCAGCTCGTTCGCGTTCGTCGTCGCGGGAGACAGGCTCGCCTCCATGACCATTCGCGAGGGCTGACCGCCGTGCGGACGATCATCATCGTCGCCGTCGGCATCGTCCTCGCAGTGGCGTTCCTCGCCGTCGGGCGTGCGGTGCGGAGCGTCGGGGCGCAGCGCGCCGCCGCAGCGTTCGTCCTCGTGTGGATCCTCGCCATGATCGCGAACATGATCGTCGGCATGACCCACGGCTACTCCTTCGGCGAGGAGTTCCCGATCCTGCTGGTCAACGTCCTGCCGGGTGCAGTGGTCGCGCTGATCGGCGCCCGGCTGCTCACGCGAGCAGGGCGCTGACGGCCGAGCGCCGCCGTGCGAGTTCGTCCAGGTCGGCGTCCAGGCGGGCCAGAGTGGCACGCATCGTTGCCTCGATGGTGGGGCACAGTTCGACGGTCCGCTCGTGCCGCACGCAGGGGAGGATGACGCCGATCGAGTCCGTGTCGAAGCCGGCGTCGAGGAGGCCGCGGATCCGGCGGACCTGCAGCGGCGCGCCGTCGTCGTAGACGCGATAGCCGGCGGGGGTGCGCCTCGACGTCAGGAGCCCCTTCTCCTCGTAGTACCGGAGCGAGCGTGCGCTCGCACCCGTGACCTCGGACAACTCGCCGATCAGCATCTCGGTCTTGACCTTCACACCGGTGTCAACCCACAGACTGGGGCCATGCATTCCGATGACGCTGCACAGATCCTGTCCGGTTCCCAGTACGAGGTCGTCGACGGTGGTGGAGAGGGCCCCGTCGTGGCGCTCGCCCACGGCGCCGGCGGAGGTGTGCGGGAGAACTTCGCGCCGTTGATCGACGGCATCGGCGAGCGACGGTTCGTCGGACCGTACTGGCCGGGCTCCGGTGACACACCCCGATCCGGCGCCCCGCTCGAACTCGATGCCCTCGCGGACGCCGTGGTCGCCGCCGGGGTGAGCAGCGGTGCCGATCGCTTCCCGGTCGTGGGCCTGTCACTCGGCGCCGCTGTCGCTGTGACAGCCGCCCTGCGCCATCCCGAGCATGTTTCGGGCCTGATACTCACGGTGGGGGTCGCCCGCGCGGACGTGCGCGTGCGGGCCGCGACCGACTCCTTCCGCGCCCTCGCGGCGGCCGGCGCCCCGGAACTGGCGGCGTACGTCCTCCGAGCCTGCTCGACCGACGAGCAACTCCGCGGCCTCTCGCCCGAGGATGCGGAACGGATCATCGCCGACGTCCGTGCCGCGATTCCTCCGGGCGCTCCGGAGCAGATGGAGCTCGCCGGCCGCGTGGACGTGACCGGTCTGCTGTCCGCGATCGCCGTCCCGACTCTGGTCGTCGTCGGTGGCGGCGACAGGCTGATCCCACCGGACATCGAGCGGGAGTTCGGCACCGTCCGGGGCGCACGGGTCATCGAGTACGACGGTGCCGGCCACATCTTCACCCCGCCCGAGGCGACGGTGTGGGCAGCCGATGTCGCGGACTTCCTGCACACCCTGCCGTGAGGGCGTGCATGATCGGCGCATGAGTACGGCAGTCCTGGCCCTGCACTGGCAGGTGAACGTGATCGAGCCCGAGGGCTTCTTCGGCCCCATGCTGGCCGGTCCCGTGGCGGAGTCCGGTGTCGTCGACCGCGCCGCGGCGTTCCACGACCTGGCACTGGCAGCTGGAATTCCGGTGATCTTCACGCGGTTCACGGTTCCGGAGGACGAGGGCGAGCTGGTCCGCAACACCGGCTTCATGCAGGCCGTCGGGGACGCACAGGAGGCCTTTCGCCCCGAGTCCGACGGTGCCCGGATCATCGACATCATGGCGGACCAGCCGACCGCGGTGTACGACAACCAGCGCCTGTCCGGCCTGGCGGGTCCGGCCACGGATTGGCTCGCGGAGCACGGCATCGACACGATCTACATCACCGGCGTCGCGACGAATCTCACCGTCGAGCAGACGGCCCGGCACGGCACCGATCTCGGCCTGATCGTGCACGTCGTCGAGGACTGCGTCGCCGCCGGCGACCCAGCGGTACACGACGCGTCACTGGACAATCTCGACCTGGCCACGGCCGGGCGCGTCACGGCGGCCGAGGCCGTGACGCGATTCGCCCTTGAATTCGAACAGAACGGATAGTCGGACCGAGCGACCGCCTCTCAGCGCAGCTTGGCGCCGTACACGTGGGTGATCGTCAGGATCAGCAGGACTCGACGGTCCGCGACCATGACGGCCCGGTACTCGTCCCAGTCGGGATGCTCGCCCGCGCCGCGACGGTAGTAGTCGACGAGGGAGTCGACCTCCGGGCCGTTCGGGTCGGAGCCCGGGCCGATCAGCTCGGCGGCACCCTCCGCGGTGGCCCAGGTGTAGCCGTCGGCGCTGGTGAATTCGACGGCCGCCCGCGGATCGCGCCGGAGGTTCGCCTCCTTGGCCCGGCCTGCTGTCATCGATACCAGGATCCGGTCGGCGCCCGCGTCGTACACCGTCGTCACGGGCGAGAGCTGGGGCATGCCGTTCGCTCGCAGGGTCGCGAGGACCCCGATGCGGCTGGTGGCGATCAGGGCGCGGGGGTCGAACTCGCTGGAAGCCATGCCCCGTGCAACGCCGCCACCGTCGCGGCTGTTCCTCGGGGCGTCAGGAACCCTCGCAGATCCGGATCTCCCGGACCGCACCGTCGCCCAGGGCGGCAAGGGCCTCCTGGTAGGCGGGGGAGTCGTGGGTGGCGACGGCCTGCTCGAGGCTGTCGAACTCGATCACGGTGGTGCGCTCGATCTTTCCGGCCTCGTACGCGACGGCCGCCTGGCCGCGCACGATGAACCGGCCGCCGCCCGCGATGATGGCGGGGCCGCCGATCGCGGAGTACGCCGCCATCTTCTCGGGGTCCTTGATCTCCTGGTAGAACGCGATCCAGTACGCCTTCGCCATCTCTTCACCCATCGTCGCAGCCATCGCAAGAACGCTTCGACGATAGTCCGCGGGCGATCACGACACCGCGACGGGCACGAGCCCCACCGCTCGCCCGTCGTCGTCGAGGACCCGCCCCATCCGTTTGATGTGCACCAGCGCGACCGCCCGATCCACCGTCTCCAGGTCGGGCACGCGCTCGCTGAGCTGCGCCTCGAGCCGCTGCAGGTCTCCCGCCGAGCGCAGCCAGAGGGAGGCGAACATGTTGGTCGGGCCGCCGGTGATCGCGGCACAGACGCGGACCTCGGGCACGCCGGCCATCCCGGCGAGGACGGCGTCGAGCCGGGCCGGCGGTACGCGGCACCAGATGCTGCCCGATACCGGCCACCCGCTCAGCGGCTGCGCCACCTCGCAGCGCAGGACCACGGCGCCGGACGCCAGGAGGCGGTGGGCGCGCCGCCGGGCGGTGGAGACGGACATGCCGGTCCGCTCCGCGAGGTCCGTGAATCCGGCTCGGCCGTCCCGAAGGAGCTCCGTCACCAGGTCGTGGTCGCGGTGGTCGGCGCGCTCGGGCCGGATCTCGAGGGCGGGACGGTCCGCGGCGAGACGCCGTGCGGTGGCCGCGTCGAGGGCCCGCAGGCGCCAGTCGGCACCGTCGGTCCGGGCGGTCGTGACGATGTGCACCCTGGTCCCGATCACCCCGTCGGTCGCGCCGAGTTCGTCGCGCAGGAGCCTCGACAGCGCCACGAGATCGACGACGAGGACGGTGAGCAACAGGTCCCGGCCGCCCGAGGTGTGCTCGATGGTGAGTACCCGCGGCTTCGGGACCAGCTCCTGCGCCACTGCGTCGGCGGAGCCGGCACGGCAGTTGACCTCGATGAACGCGATGAGGGGCGAGCCGGGGCCGCCCAACCCAGGGTGCGCAGACATCCACGCCCGACCGGAGGCGGTGAGGCCGGCCCACGCGCGCGCGGCGGTGTCGGGATCGATGCCCAGCGCGTCGCCGATCAGAGTCCAGGACGCGCGAGGGTGGATCTGGAGCGCGTTGACGATCTTCCGCTCCAGCTCGGTCAATGCGACGATTCTCCGATCATCGGCCTCCATGACGGCGATAGTCCCACAGATCATCGGCATTGTGAGCGCGGTCACCACTATTGAGCCACCGCCGCACCGGCGGGCAGTAGGAAGGACCAGCGACCGTGACCACTCAACTCGAGAAGGCGGCGGCTCCGCGTCGCGCTCGCTCACGCAAGGAACTGGCGGCATCGACCGTCGGCTCGATCGTCGAGTCCTACGACTGGAACATGTACGCCGTCCTCGCGCCGTTCTTCGCGACCACGGTCTTCGGCGGGGGTGGCGGCAAGCTGCTCGCCGCCTATGCCGGTTTCGCCGTCGGCTTCCTCGCCCGGCCGATCGGCAGCGTCGTCATCGGGCGGTTCAGCGACAAGTACGGTCGCCGCCTCGGCCTGACCCTGAGCATGAGTCTCATCGCCGCCGCGAGCCTCGGCATCGCGCTGCTCCCCTCGGCGTCCATGATCGGCGTCTGGGCCGGCGTGCTGGCGGTGCTGTTGCGCCTGGTCCAGGGCCTCGCGTACGGCGGCGAGACGCCGACCGTCGCGGCGTACGTCACCGAAGCCGCGCCCCGCGACAGCCGCTGGCGATTCAGTGCGATCTCGTACGGCGGCATCGTGATCGGATCACTGTTGTCCTTCGGCACGATCGCGGTGATGTACGCGGTGTTCGGCAAGGACGGGCTCAGCAACGGCGGCTGGCGCTGGGGCTTCATCGCCGCCGCACTCATCGGCCTGCTCGCGATCTGGGTCCGGTCCTTCGCACCGGAGACCGAGTCCTTCGAGAAGATGTCCGCTGAGCACGGCACGAAGCGCCCGCCGATCTCGTCGGTCTTCCGGGAGCATCGCTGGGCCTGCCTCGCCCTGCTCGCGTTCACCATCTCGACGACGGTGCCCTTCTACTTCGCGCTCGTCTACCTGCCCGTGTACGCCGACAACATCGGTGCGGCGCAGAAGGCCTCGGCGTCGAGCTTCATGACGATCGTGCTCGCCGTCGTGCTGGTCGCGATGCTCTCACTCGGCGCTCTCGCCGACCGGATCGGCCCGCTGAAGGTGCTGCGCACCGGCTACATCCTGCAGATCGTGCTGACTCTCCCGCTGATCCTCGCGATGCGCTCGCACGTCCTGCCCTTCTGGGTCACCGCGCTGATTCTCGGTGTCATGGTCGCACCGATGCTCATGGTCACGAACGTGTACGGCGGCCTCCTGTTCCCGACCGCCCTGCGCGCCGTCGGCGGGGGCATCGTCACCGCCGCCGCAGTCGCGATCTTCGGCGGCACCTTCCCCCTGCTGGCCGAATGGCTGCACGAGAACGGCGGCTACGCAGTTCTGCCCTTCTACGTCACCGCAGTCGCAGTGATCGGCCTCGCCGGGACCTTCGCCGCGGTCCGCGCCCGCACCTTCACCGATGCCCTCTCCACCGACTCGAACGGAGCCACCCGATGACCACCCGCGCCGACGCCACCCAGATGCTCGATGAGCTCCAGCGATTCCGCCGCGACCTGCACGCCCACCCGGAACTCGGTCTGCAGCTGCCGCGCACGCAGGAGAAGGTCGCCGACTTCCTCGGCGGGCTGCCCCTGGAGATGACCCCCGGGAAGCAGCTCACCTCCCTGACCGCCGTGCTCCACGGCGGCCGCCCCGGCCCGACGGTGCTCCTCCGCGGCGATATGGACGCCCTCCCGGTCGCTGAGCGCACGGGCCTCGACTTCGCCTCCGCCACCGGCGATATGCACGCCTGCGGCCACGACCTGCACACCACCATGCTGGCCGGCGCGGCCCACCTGCTCAGCGCCCGCCGCGATCAACTGGCCGGTGACGTGGTCTTCATGTTCCAGCCCGGCGAGGAGGGCTACGACGGCGCCCGCCTCATGGTCGAGGAGGGCGTGCTCGAGGCCTCGAGCAGCCGGCCGATCGCCGCGTATGGGCTGCACGTGATGAGCGCGGCGGTGCCCGCCGGGCAGTTCGGCACCCGGGCCGGCGCGATGCTTTCCGCGTCCGACGCGGTGAAGGTGACCGTCCGGGGCCACGGCGGCCACGGCTCGATGCCGCACCACGCCGTCGACCCGGTCCCGATCGCCTGCGAGATGGTGCTCGCGCTGCAGTCGATGATCACCCGCCGCATCGACATCGGCGACCCGGCGGTGCTCACCGTCGGCTCGATCCACGGCGGTACGCAGAACAACGTCATCCCGGAGGACGTGACCTTCGAGGTCACCGTCCGCACCTTCTCCGGGGCGACGCACGAAGCGGTCCGGGACGGCCTGTTCCGGGTGTGTCGCGGCATCGCGGCGGCACACGGCGCCGACGTCGACATCGACTGGCAGGACCTGTATCCCGTGACGATGAACAACGCGGCCGAGGCGGAGTTCGCCGCGACCGCCGTGGCCGAGGCCGTCGGCGAGGAGAACTTCGCCTGGTGGCCGCGCCCGCTCAGCGGCTCGGAGGACTTCTCCCGCGTCCTCGACGAGGTGCCCGGCGCCTTCCTCATGCTGGGCGCGACGCCTGCAGGTGCGGATCCGGAGAAGGCCCCGAACAATCACTCGGCCTACGCCGCCTTCGACGACTCCGTGCTCGGCGACGGCGCCGCGGTCTACGCGGAGCTCGCGCTCCGCAGGCTCGCTGCTGCCTCCGCCTGACGGTCCGCCATCGCCGGCGGACCTGCCGGCCCGGCGTCAGTACCTGCGCGGCGTGTGCACGATCCGGCCGGCGGCGCGGTCGGTGACCTCGGTGCGCGAGGACCCGACGATGAGCAGGCACCGCATGTCGACCTGCTCCGGGTCGAGCTCGCCCAGAGTGGTCACCGTCAGCGTCTCCTCCGGCGAGCCGACGGCGCGGCCGATCACCACGACGGTCTCGGGCGCGCGGACCTCGAGCAGGACCTCCCGCATCCGGACCAGCTGCTCGCGCCGGGTCTTCGAGGCGGGGTTGTACACGGCGAGGGCGAGATCCGCGCTCGCCACGGCGCGCAGCCGTTGCTCGATGACCTCCCAGGGCTTGAGGTAGTCGGACAGCGAGATCGCGGCGTAGTCGTGGCCCAGAGGAGCGCCGACTCGGCTGGCGACGGCGTTCGCCGCCGTCATCCCGGGGAGGACGCGCACGGGCACGTCGTGGAAGTCGGGGTCCGCGGCGACCTCCGCGACGGCGGAGGCCATCGCGAAGACACCGGGGTCGCCGGAGCTCACCACCGCCACCCGGGCGCCGTTCGCGGCCAACGACAATGCGTGCCGGGCCCGCTCCGCCTCGACCCGGTTGTCGGAGGCGTGCACCCGCTGGCCGGGGCCGGGCCGCACCCGGTCCGTGTAGGTCTGATAGCCGACGATGTCCGTGGCCTCGGCCAGCTCGTGCCGGACCTCCGGGGTGGTCCACGCCTCGTCGCCGGGTCCCAGTCCCACGACGACGACCTCGCCGCGCGCGGTCGACGGTGCGCCCGGCGCGTTGATCCGCCCGGGCACGAGCACCGTCGCGAAGTACGGCACGTCGGCGGCGCTCACGTCGCCGAGTGCGAGGACCCGTTCGTCGGCGCGGCTCGCGCGCTCGACGTACCAGGCCGCGTCGGCGCGGCCCGCGGCGTGCAGCGCACCGTCGACCGTGGGGAAGGTCCGGCCCAGCTTCATGATCGCGGCGGCGTCGGTATCGGCGAGCCGGCGACGCAGCTCGGGTTCGGGCAGGGTTCCGGGCAGCACGGTGAGCACCTCGTCGGCCTCCACGAGCGGGACGCCCGTCGCCGCCGCGGCGGCGCTCACCGAGGTCACGCCGGGCACGATGAGACACTCGAACCTGTCCCGGAGCCGCTTGTGCATGTGCATGTACGAGCTGTAGAACATCGGGTCGCCCTCGGCGAGGAGGGCGACCTTCCGTCCGGCGGTGAGGTGCTCGGCGAGCTGCTCGGCGGCCTGGGCGTAGAAGTCCTCCAGCGCGCCGCGGTAGCCGCCGGGGTGATCGGTGGTCTCGGTGGTCACCGGGTACATGAGCCGGATCTCGATCTGCCCCTCACGCAGGTACGGCGCCGCGCAGGCCCGCGCGTTCGAACGGCCGTGCCGCGCACTGTGATAGGCCACCACGTCGGCCTCGGAGATGAGCCGCGCCGCCTTGACGGTGACCAGCTCGGGGTCGCCGGGGCCCACGCCCACGCCGTACAGGATCCCCGTCACAGCTCCTCCTCCCGCGCCAGCGCGTTGAGCGCGGCGGCCGTGATCGCGCTGCCGCCGCGGCGGCCCAGCACGGTGATGTACTCGACGCCGAGATCCTCCGCCTCGGCGACGAGCGCGTCCTTGGATTCGGCGGCGCCGATGAACCCGACCGGGATGCCCACCACCACCGCGGGTTTCGGGGCTCCCGCAGCCAGCAGATCCAGCAGGTGGAACAGGGCCGTCGGGGCGTTACCGATGGCGACCACGGCACCGTCGAGCCGCTCGCCCCACAGCTGGACGGCCGCAGCGCTGCGCGTCGTGCCCAGCTCGGCGGCCAGGTCCGGCACGCGCGGGTCGCGCAGCAGGCAGGTGACCGCGTTGTCGGTGGGAAGACGCGTGCGGGTCACGCCGTGCGCCACCATGTTCGCGTCGGTGAGGATGGGCGCGCCGGAGCGGAGGGCTTCGCGACCGGCCGCGACGGCACCGTCGGAGACGCGGATGTCGCGCGCGAGATCGGTCTGGCCCGCGGCGTGGATCATGCGGACCGCCACCGTCTCCGCGGCGCCGGACAGGCCGGAGAGATCGGATTCCGCGCGGATCGTGGCGAACGATCGCCGATAGATCTCGGCGCCGTCGGTGAGGTAGTCGTGCACCCGGGAAGCCTAGTCGTCGGCCCCGTCGCGCACGACCACCCGTCGGTGTTCGCCCGACGGTGCGCCGCACCCGCGTGCGCAGGCCACGACGTGGACGCGTTCGTCGTCGCCGATCGTGCCCGCCAATTCCGCGGCGTGCGCCAGCGCGTCGCCCTGTGCCCGGGCGCACCCGTGATCACCGACGCAGGCGCTGACTCGCAGCAATGGTGAGTTCGCGTCGAAGATCAGGCCCCTCGGGGCGAGCACCCGGACCACGGTCTCCGCCGCGCCCTCGTCGAGGCCGTGAAGGTACAGGGTCCGCCACGGCGTGATCGTGATCGGATGGTCGACCGCGGCCACGAACTGCGCGGTGCGCGGATCGAGGCGGCCCAGGGGGACGCCGGCCCCGAGCACGACGGTCCCGTCCGCCTGGTCGAACCATCCGACGGGCGGCGGGTTCGGCGGCTCGGGGACGTCCCGGGGCCCCGTCACGCGGCCGCCCAGGGCCCGAGCGATGCGCCGGGCACCGTCGGGCAGGTCCCGGATGCGCCATTCATCGGCCCGCACGTCCAGGAAGGCCTGCGCTGCGTCCAGCAGGTGCGGGGCGGTGGCGGGCAGGTCGGTCGGGTGGCCGTCCAGGTGCACCACTCCGTCGCGGATTTCGGCGTCCGCGGCCAGCGCGGCGACATCGCCGGTCCCGTCGTCGAGGGCGAACAGGAAGCGGCCCGGGAGCTCTGCGAGCTCGGGGCGGGCCTGCAGCGCCTCGTCGAGTCGCGCGGCCGTGTCGCGCACGTCGGACGACAGGGGAGAGGCGACGATGTTGCGCACCCGCTCGTGACTGTCGGACGGAAGCAGCCCGGTGGCCATGAGGCGCTCCCGCGCGGCGTCGAGATCGACGACGCCGCGCAGCTGAACGTTGCCGCGCGAGGTCAGTTCGAGCGCGTTCTCACCGGCGAGCTCCGCGAGTTCCTGCAGCGCGGCGGGGGAGATCCGGCCGCCGGGCAGGCGCACCCGCACGAGCGCACCGTCGGCCGCCGAGTGCGGCCTGAGCACGCCCGGGCAGGCGTCGGGTTCCTTCGGCGGCAGGGCGATCAGTCCTCGACGTGCACCGGCGGCAGCGTGATGACATGGCCGGCGTAGGCGAGGCCCGAACCGAAGGCCATGACGAGGGCGGTCTGCCCGGGCTTGGCCTTGCCGGTGCGCAGCAGCTCCTCGATGGCGAGCGGGATCGACGCCGCGGAGGTGTTGCCGGTGGTCACGATGTCTTCGGCGACGACGCAGTCGTCGCGCAGCTCGAGCGCCTTGATGAGCACCTGCGTGATGCGGAGGTTAGCCTGGTGCGGCACGAAGACGTCGATGTCCTTCGACGTCAGGCCGGCCACCTTGAGCGCCTCCTGGCACGCGGGGAGCAGCGCGGTGGCGGCCCAGCGGAAGACCTTGCGGCCCTCCATCCGCAGGAACGGGCGGACGGGCGCCTCGGTCGAGGTGTCGTCGCGGAAGGCGTGCACCTCGTCGAAGTAGGTGCCGAAGTCCTTGTCCTGGTAGATCGCGGTGGTGAAGTCGCCGTCGGCGCCCCACGAGACCTGGGAGACACCCACTTCGTCGGACGGTCCGAGCACGGCGGCGCCGGCACCGTCGGCGAAGATGAACGCGCAGGTGCGGTCCTCGGGCGAGATGAGGTCCGACAGGCGCTCGACGCCCACGACCACGACGTACTTGGCCGTGCCCGCGCGGATCAGGTCGACGCCGACGGCGGCGGCGGTGGTGAAGCCCGAGCAACCGGCCGTGATGTCGAAGGCGGGGATCCCGACCTTGCCCAGCGCCTTCGCGATCTGCGGCGCGAGCGAGGGCCCGAGCTCGAGGCGCGTGTTGGTGGCGGAGATGACGCAGTCGATCTGCTCCGGGTCGATGCCGGAGGCCTTCACGGCGCGCTCGGCGGCCTTGACCGACATCTCCAGGATGGTCTCGTCGTCCTCGGCGAAGTGCCGCGACTCGATGCCCGAGCGGGTCTTGATCCACTCGTCGCTGGATTCGATCTTGTCGACGATCTCGGAGTTCGGCACGACGCGCCGCGGACGGTAGGCGCCGATCCCGAGGTAGCTGACGTTCGACTGCTCAGCGGGGGCGGGAGGGGCGATCCGGGCGGGGGCGGTCATGCGTGTACGACTCCGTTCGAGGGGGATGGCGCAGATGAACCATTCGGTTCATCGACCCGTCATTGGTAACATGAACCGAGCGGTTCAAACAAGCGCCGCCACACCGTGTGGCAACATTCGTCAACAGCGATTCGTTGTTCACTCATCGCCCGGAGGAGAGATCGCGCCCGATGTCGACCGCCCCGAAGCCGCGCCCGCGTCCCCGGGTCCGCCTCGTCAACACCGCCCTGAACCTGGTGGGCCGCCACGGCTTCGCGGACGCCGGGCTCGCCGAGTTGACGGCGCAGTCGCAGGCGTCGAAGAACTCGCTCTACCAGTACTTCCCGGGCGGTAAGGCCGAACTCGTGGAGGCCTCCACCTCGCTCGCCGGACGGCGGCTGTTGCGCTACATCGACGCCGCCACCAGCAAGGGGGAGCCGCACGAGTGGATCGGCCGGTTCATCGAGCTGTGGAAGCGCGTCCTCGTGCGCTCCGAGTTCCAGGTCGGGTGCCCCCTCCTCGCGGCCGCATTGGCCGACGGTGCGCCCCGGGTCCAGGACGCGGCCACCGCCGCGTACACGGAGTGCGAACGCCGCTTCGCCACGGCACTCGTGGACTACGGCGTCGAGGAGCAGGCCGCCCTCGTCTTCGCGTCGGTGTTCATGAGCTCGATCGAGGGCGCCGTCGCACGCGCCCGGGCCGCCCGCGACATCTACCCGCTCACGGACGTCTACCTGTCCATGACGGCGCTGCTCGACCTGACGATGGCCCGTCCGGACGCGGTGCGGGGCGCTACAGTCGCCGAATGACTCGTGGCGACTACACCCTCTGGCTCGACGACTGCTACGCGGTCGACTCAGAGGGCGTACGGGCCTACGCCCGCGCCACCCGGTCGCCGCACGTGGCATACGCGAACAGTCGGGTGATCGCGCACGACACGCCCGTGCCGCCGCTCATCGTCGCCGACCCGGTGTTCAAGGCGGCCGCGAAGCTCATGGCCGACGTGATCGAGGACTTCGACCTGAGCCGCGTGCTCCACGTGGCGCAGACCGTCCGGCAGCTCGTGCCGCTCCGCATCGGCGACGTGGTCTCCCTCGGCGCGCGGATCACCGACCGGATCACGAAAGCGGGCATCGATCTGTTCGAGGTCGACTGTGTCGTGTCCACCTCCGACGGGGTCCGGATCGAGACGGCCAGCACCGTCGCCTACGCCGCCGACGCCGACGTACCGGACATCGGGGACGCCTCCGCGGCGGTGATCATGCACGGCGCCGTGCTCTGACCGCGCCTGCCCGGACGGTGACCGGAGGCGGTGACATAGGGTCGCCTACATGATCCTGTTGCTGTCGACGTCCGACACCGATCTGTTGAGCGCGAAGGCGAGTGGCGCCGACTACCGCTGGGCGAATCCCGCACGTATCAGCGTCGACCTCGACCTGCCCGGCCTGCTCGACGGTGCCGACATCGTCGTCGTGCGCATCCTCGGCGGCCGCCGCTATTGGGAGAACGGGCTCGACGCCCTCGCCGCGAGCGGCAAGCCGGTGGTCGTGGTCTCGGGGGAGCAGTCGCCCGATGCCGACCTCATGGAGGCCTCGACGGTGGCCGCCGGCGTCGCCACGCAGGCGCACGCCTACCTGGCCGAGGGCGGTCCCGAGAATCTGGCACAGCTGTACAACTTCCTCTCGGACACCGTCCTGTTGGCCGGTGAGGGCTTCGAGCCACCGGTGACCGCGCCGCAGTGGGGCATCGTCCCTCGACCGGCCGTCTCCGCCGGGCCGCGCGTGGGCGTGCTCTACTACCGGGCCCAGCACCTGGCCGGGAACACCGCCTACATCGACGCGCTCGCCGCGGCGATCGAGTCGCGCGGCGGCACGGCCGTGCCGATCTTCTGTGCCTCCCTGCGCGCCGCCGACGACGCGCTGTTCACCGAACTCGCGACCCTCGACGCGCTGGTCGTGACGGTGCTCGCCGCGGGCGGTGTCAACGCGGCCGGTGCGGCCGCGGGCGGTGACGACGAGTCGTGGGACGTGGGTCGGCTCGCCGCCCTCGACATCCCGATCCTGCAGGCGCTGGCGCTGACCACCTCCCGCGAGCAGTGGGAGTCCAGCGACGACGGCCTCAGCCCGCTCGACGTCGCGACGCAGGTCGCGATCCCCGAGTTCGACGGCCGCATCATCACCGTGCCCTTCTCCTTCAAGGAGATCGGCGACGACGGCCTCCCGTCCTACGTGCCCGACGCCGAGCGCGCCGGCCGCGTCGCGGGCCTGGCCCTGCGCCACGCGCGGCTGCGCTCGATCCCGAACGGCGAGAAACGGATCGCGCTCATGCTGTCGGCCTACCCGACCAAGCACGCCCGGATCGGCAACGCCGTCGGCCTGGACACGCCGCAGTCGGCTCTGGAGTTGATCCGTCGATTCGCGCAGGCGGGCTACGACATCGGCGAGCCGTCCGCGATTCCAGGATTGGAGGCGGACGACTCCGACGCGTTCATCCACGCCGTCATCGCCCGCGGCGGACAGGACCCCGACTGGCTCTCCGCCGAGCGGCTCGACGGGAGTGAGGTCACCGTCGACCCCGAGACCTACCGCGCCTGGTTCGCCACGCTCCCGCTGGAACTGCGCGACGCCGTGACCGAGCACTGGGGCGAGGCGCCCGGCGCGCTGTTCACGACGGGCTCCGGCGACATCGCGATCGCCGCGCTGCGGTTCGGCAACCTCACGGTGATGGTCCAGCCGCCCCGCGGGTTCGGCGAGAACCCCGTGGCGATCTACCATGATCCGGACCTGCCGCCGAGCCACCACTACCTGGCCAGCTACCGCTGGGTCGCGGACCGCGAGAACGGCTTCGGCGCCGACGCGGTGATCCACCTCGGCAAGCACGGCAACCTCGAATGGCTGCCCGGCAAGACGCTCGGCATGTCCGCCGCGTGCGGCACCGACGCCGCGCTCGGCGACCTGCCCCTGATCTACCCGTTCCTCGTCAACGACCCGGGGGAGGGGACGCAGGCCAAGCGTCGCGCCCACGCCGTGCTGGTCGACCACCTGATCCCGCCGATGGCCCGGGCCGAGAGCTACGGCGACATCGCCCGCCTCGAGCAGCACCTCGACGAGTACGCCAACGTCGCGAGCCTGGACCCGGCGAAGCTGCCGATGATCCGGCAGCAGATCTGGACGCTGCTGCAGGCCGCGAAGCTCGACCATGATCTCGGGCTCACGGATCAGCCCGACGAGGACTCCTTCGACGACATGATCCTGCACGTCGACGGCTGGCTGTGCGAGATCAAGGACGTCCAGATCCGCGACGGCCTGCACATCCTGGGTCGGGCGCCCGGCGGCGAGGTCGAGACGGACCTCGTGCTGGCGATGCTGCGGGCCAAGCAGATGTGGGCGGGCGCGGTGCACACGCCGGGTCTGCGCGAGGCGCTGGGCCTGGAGGAGAACGGGACCGCTTCGAAGGCGCGAACCGATGAGTTCGAGGCCCGCGCCCGCGAGCTCGTCGTCGCCGCCGCGGCGGTGGACTGGGCACCGTCGGGCATGGCGGCGCTGACGGACGACCCCGCGGTGGCGAAGATCCTCGACTTCGCGGCGACCGAGATCGTGCCGCGCCTGCGTCGCACGGGCGACGAGATCGACCACGTGCTGCGCGCCCTGGACGGCGGCTTCGTGCCCGCGGGACCGTCGGGTTCGCCGCTGCGCGGCCTGATCAACGTGCTGCCCACCGGGCGCAACTTCTACTCGGTCGATCCCAAGGCCGTGCCCTCACGGCTCGCCTGGGCGACGGGGCAGGAATTGGCCTCCTCGCTCGTCTCGCGCTACCACGACGAGCACGGTGAGTACCCGAAGTCCGTCGGCCTGTCGGTGTGGGGCACGTCCGCGATGCGCACCGCCGGCGACGACATCGCCGAGGTGCTGGCGCTGCTCGGCGTGACCCCGGTCTGGGACGAGCAGTCCCGCCGCGTCTCCGGCCTGGAGGTCATCGGCCTGGAGGAGCTGGGTCGCCCGCGCATCGACGTCACGGTTCGGATCTCGGGCTTCTTCCGCGACGCGTTCCCGCACGTCGTGGCCATGCTCGACGACGCCGTCCAGCTGGTGGCCCCACTGGACGAGTCGGATGAGGAGAACTTCGTCGCAGCGCACACCCGTGCGGCGTTGGCCGAGCACGGGGATGCGCGACGGGCGACGACGCGCGTCTTCGGCTCCAAGCCCGGTACCTACGGCGCGGGCCTGCTGCAGCTCATCGACTCCAAGAACTGGCGCAGCGACGCCGACCTCGCCGAGGTCTACACGGCGTGGGGCGGGTACGCCTACGGCCGCGGGCTCGACGGCGCGCCGGCGGCCGACGACATGCGGACAGCGTACCGCCGGATCGCGGTGGCGGCCAAGAACATCGACACCCGCGAGCACGACATCGCCGATTCCGACGACTACTTCCAGTACCACGGCGGCATGGTCGCGACGGTCCGCCACCTCACCGGATCCGATCCGGAGGCGTACGTCGGCGACTCGACGCGACCCGACTCCGTGCGGACCCGCACGCTCAGCGAGGAGACCAACCGCGTCTTCCGCGCCCGCGTCGTGAATCCGCGGTGGATGGCGGCGATGCGGCGGCACGGCTACAAGGGTGCCTTCGAGATGGCCGCGACGGTGGACTACCTGTTCGGCTTCGACGCCACCGCCGGTGTCATGGCGGACTGGATGTACGAGAAGCTCACCGAGAACTACGTCCTCGATCCGGAGAACCGGAAGTTCATGGAGGAGTCCAACCCCTGGGCCCTGCACGGCATCGCCGAGCGGCTCCTCGAGGCCTCGCAGCGCGAGCTGTGGAAATCCCCGGACCCCGAGACCCTCGCCGCCCTCCAGCAGACCTATCTGGAGACCGAGGGCGACCTCGAGGACCGCTGACCCCCTTCGAATTGAACACCGTTATGGAGAATCCGACCTGCAGGTTCTCCCCCCATAACGGTGTTCAATTCGAGGAGGAGGGGAACTTTCGGACATCTCCGGCCGTTGTACGGGCATGAAGCTCTTCGCGTTCCTGACCTACATCGTCGTGGAGATCGCGGCGTTCGCCGGCTTGGTGGCCTGGCTGAATTTCGGCTGGGCTCTACTGGTGATGATCGCCGCCACGGCAATCGGCGTACTCATGCTGCGACGGACGGCCGCGGGCGTCCTCCGTGACCTCGGGGAGGCGCTCGACGGTCAGCGGTCCGCCGGACCGGCCCTCATGGACACCGCGATCCTCGCGACGTCGGTCTTCCTCCTCGCCGTGCCCGGCGTGGTCAGCACGGCGCTCGGCCTGCTCCTCCTGGTCAAGCCGGTCCGCGCGGTGGTCCGCCCTGTGGTCGCCTATGTCGGCGCCAAGCGCGTCGCCTCGTTCGTGGAGGAATCCGGCCTGGTCACCGTGCTCGCGGGGCAGCCCCGCGGATTCGGCACCGTCGTCGACGGCGACGTGGTGTCCGGCGCGGCGCGCACCGACGGCCCGATCGTCGACGTGACCGGCCCGGGCGGCCCCGGCCCCCGGCCCGGGTTCCGCGAGCTGCCGCCCGCGTAGCAGACTGGTCCTCCGTGACCACCGAACTGCTCGTCGGCGGGCGGATCTACACGCCCACGTCCACCTCGGCCACCGCGATCGCGGTGGAGAACGGCGTCATCACCTGGATCGGGGAGGACCGCGCCGCCCGCGCGCTGCACCCGGACCTGCCGGTCACCGCGCTCGACGGTGCCTTCGTCGCCCCCGCGTTCGTGGACACGCACGTCCATCTCACCGCCACGGGGCTCACATTGACCGGCCCCGACCTCGGCGGCGGCCACGACGCGGTCCGGACCGCGCTCGCCGCGGCCCCGGGCGACACGGTGATCGCCCGCGGCTGGGACGACACCGTCTGGGACCGGCCGCTGCAGCGCACCGACCTGGACGAGCACCGCGTGATCTACGCCGCCCGCGTCGACGAGCACTCCGCCCAGGCCAGCACCGCACTGCGGGCCCTCGTCCCGGGCCTGCCTGACCTCGAGGGCTACTCGTCCGACGGTCCGCTCACCGCCGCCGCGCACCACGCCGTCCGCGCCGCCGCGAGCGCCGCCCTCACCGACGCACAGATAACCGCGGCGCAGCGTGCGGCCCTCGACGCGGCCGCCGCCGCCGGGATCGCCGCCGTCCACGAGTGCGGCGGGCCGGACATCGCAGGGGAACGCGACTTCACCCTGGTCAGCGCCCTCGACCACGGGGTGCGCGTCCGCCGCTATTGGGGCGAGGCGGCCCGCGACGCCGACCACGCTCGCGCACTCATCTACCGCACCGGCGCCGACGGCCTGGCCGGCGACCTCTTCGTGGACGGCTCCCTCGGCAGCCGTACCGCGCTGCTGCACGCGCCGTACGCGGACGCACCGTCCAACGGCGTGGCGTACCTCGACCAGGAGACGGTGACCGCGCACGTCCTGGCCTGCACGGAGGCCAGGATCCAGGCCGGATTCCACGCCATCGGCGACGCCGCCGTCGCGCGGGTGGTCGCCGCGTTCGAGGCGGCGGTCAACGTGTTCGGCGGGCCGCGGGTCGCGTCGTGCGGGCACCGCGTCGAACACGCCGAGATGGTCTCGGCCGACGAGGCGCGCAAGCTCGGCGACTGGGGTGTGAACGCCTCGATGCAGCCGCAGTTCGATGCGCTCTGGGGCGGCGCGGACGGCATGTACGCGCGCCGGCTCGGCGTCGAGCGCGCCGCGTCCCTCAACGACTTCGCGCTGCTCGCCAAGAACGCGGTGCCGCTCGCGTTCTCGTCGGACTCTCCCGTCACCCCGCTCGACCCGTGGGGATCTCTCCGCGCCGCGACGCAGCACCATACCGCGGGGAGCGCCGTGAGCCCCCGTGCCGCCTTCGCCGCCGCCACCCGGGGGGCGTGGCGGGCCGGGGGAGTGCGCGACGGCGTGGCCGGCACCCTGGTCCCCGGCGCGCCGGCGACCTTCGCGGTCTGGGACGCCGACGAGCTGGTGGTGCGGGCACCGTCGGACGCCGTGCAACGCTGGTCGACGGACCCCCGCGCGGGCGTCGCGCCGCTGCCCGACCTCGCGCCGGGCGCCCGCCTGCCGCGGTGCCTGCGCACGGTGGTCGGCGGCCGGACGGTGTTCGCGGCGTGAGAGTCCTGCTCCGCGCGGGCGCGAGCCTCCTCGCCGGCGTCGCGCTGTTCTTCGCCTTCCCGCCCGCCGGGCTGTGGTGGCTCGCACCGCTCGGCGTCGCGACCCTGGTCGCCGTCCTCGCCACCCGCGAGCGGCCGACGCTGCGCGGCGGCTTCGGCTACGGCTTCCTCGCCGGCGTCGGCCTCTTCGTTCCCCTGCTCAAGTGGATCGACTCGATGGTCGGCGCCCTGCCCTGGATCGGGCTGGGCGTCGTCTGCGCCCTGTACTACGGCGCGTTCGGCCTCATCGCGACCCGCGTGGCGCGCGTCCCGGGCGGTCCCGTGTGGGTCGCCGCAGCGTTCTCCGTCACCGAGTGGGCTCGCGCATCCTTCCCGTTCGGGGGCTTCCCGTGGGGGCGGCTCGCGTTCAGCCAGGCCGACGGTCCGCTGCTCGCCCTCGCCCGGTACGTCGGGGCGCCGGGCCTGAGCTTCGCGGTCGCCCTGGTCGGCGCGTCCCTCGCCGCGGCGGGGATCGCCCTGGTGCGCAGGGCGGACCGTCGGGCGGACCTGCTGCCCGTGGCGGCCGTGGCCCTGACCGGCATCGCGACGGCGGCGGCCTGGCCGTTCGTGGGCGGACCGTCGGACGGGCGGACCGTGACCATAGCGGCGATCCAGGGGAACGTGCCCGAGCAGCGCTGGGACGTCGCGACCCAGCGCGAGGCCGTGCTGACCAACCATCTGACCGAGACGCACCGTCTGGCAACGGAGGTGCGGGAGGGCAGGCAGCAGCAGCCGGACGTGGTGATCTGGCCGGAGAACAGCTCCGACGTCTCGCCCGAGCGCGACCCCGCGGTCGCGGCACGGCTGGCCGCGGCGGCCGCCGACGTCCGCGCCCCGATCCTCGTCGGGACCGTCCACTACGACGGGACCGGCAAGTACTACAACAGCATGATCCTGATCGGCCCGAACGGCGCACTCGAACGGCACGACAAGGCGATCCTGCAGCCCTTCGGGGAGACCATGCCGATGCGCGGCTTCTTCCGGATGTTCAGCGACTACGTGGATCTGGCGAACGATTTCACGCCCGGCACCGGCACGGGTGTGGTGCACCCGAACGAGGTGCCGCTCGGCGTCGCGACCTGCTACGAGGTCGCCTTCGACCGGGCGCTGCGCGGATCGGTGCTGGGCGGCGCGCAGGTGCTGACGGTGCCCACCAACAACGCGACCTTCGGCCGTACGGGCATGACCTACCAACAGCTCGGCATGTCCCGGGTGCGGGCCGTCGAGCTGGACCGCGACGTCGTGGTCGCCGCGACGACGGGCGTCAGCGCGCTCGTCCGCCCCGACGGCGAGGTCGCGGCGCAGACCTCGATCTGGACGAACGCGCACCTCGTGGAGACGATCCGGCTGCGCGGCGGCCTCACCCCGGCCGCGCGGCTGGGGGATTGGGGCGAGGTGGTGCTGCTCCTGGTGGCCCTGTGCGGTATCGCGATCGCGATAAGGCACGATGGACTCCGATACACGCCCCTGAATCGGACCGAGGAATCTGCATGAGCGAGCCGTCAGCGCCGTCGTCGAAGACGCTGGTGATCATCCCCACGTACAACGAGCTGGAGAATCTGCCGCTCATCGTGGGCCGGCTGCACAAGGCGCAGCCCGAGGTCGACGTGCTCGTGGTCGACGACAACAGCCCCGACGGGACCGGCGACCTCGCCGACTCGCTGGCCGCCGAGGACCCGCGGATCCACGTCCTGCACCGCGCCGAGAAGAACGGTCTCGGCGGCGCGTACATCGCCGGATTCCGGTGGGCCCTCGAGCGCGACTACCGCGTGATCGTGGAGATGGACGCCGACGGTTCGCACGCCCCCGAGCAGTTGGAACGGCATCTCGCCGCGATCGACGCCGGGGCCGACCTGGTGATCGGTTCGCGGTACGTGCGCGGCGGCAAGACTGTGAACTGGCCGCTGTCGCGCCAATTGATCTCGCGCGGCGGCAATGTCTACAGCCAGGTGATCCTCGGCACCCGCATCCGGGACATCACCGGCGGCTACAAGGCCTTCCGCCGCGAGACGCTGGAGGGCCTCGGCCTGGACCAGGTCGAGTCGCTGGGCTACGGCTTCCAGATCGACCTCACCTGGCGCGCCGTGCAGGCGGGCTTCACCGTGGTCGAGGTACCCATCACCTTCACCGAGCGCGTCATCGGCGACTCGAAGATGAGCGGGTCGATCGTCAAGGAGGCCGCGACCCTGGTGCCGAAGTGGGGCTACCGGGCGCGCAAGCGCAAGATTGCGCGCCTACTGGGCAAGTAGCGCGCCTTCTAACTTGACAAGTAACACAAACGGGCGGCCCCGGATCACTCCGGGGCCGCCCGTTTCTCGTGCGATGGATCCCTGCGGCTACTTGCCGCGACGCGCCTTGAGCAGGTCCAGCCGCTCCTTGAGCAGCTCCTCCAGCTCACCCTCGGACCGCCGCTCCAGCAGCATGTCCCAGTGGGTGCGCGGCGGCTTCGCCTTCTTCTCCTCCGGCGCCACACCGTCGATCAGGGTGCCCTCGAGGCCGTTCTTGCACAGCCAGGTACCGGGGAGTTCCGCATCATCCGCGAACGGAACGTCGAACTCCTCACCGTTATCGGTGCGGTACCGCGCGATGCGGCGCGGAGCGAGGTCGTGGTCCCGATCCGTCTCATAGCTCACCGCACCCAGGCGGCTGCCCCGTAGAACTCGATCTGCCATGCTTCTCCCAACATCTGGCCTACGCCGAACATTCCCAGCCTACCGGAGTGAAGTCCTATGAGCACCTCCCGCCGCCGCAGGTCCGCGGCCTGCGCCTGGTGCGGCCGCGAGGTCGTCTCCGAGGGGCCGGGCCGGACCCGCAAGTACTGCCGCCGGTCGTGTCGGCAGCGCGCCTACGAGGCGCGCCTGACACTCGCCGGCACGGCGCTGCCCGAGGATTCCGTGGTGCTCACCGCGGACGAGGCGGAGGCGGTGGGGGAGCGTATGTTCGAGGTGAGATGCGCGGCGGAGGACGTGCGGACCGCGATCGCCGAGGGCGCCCCGATGGACGAACTGGCCGAGCTCGCGGACCGTCTCGTGGAAACCGCGCGCGCCGCGGAACGCCTGCGCTGACCGAGCACGGACGACACTTGCACGACGAACGAGAGGCAGTCGATGACCCCCGCCCGGATCCGGATCGCCGCGGTGATCGCGGCGGTGCTGCTCGCCGTCGGTGCCTGCTCCACGGACGCGGCCACGCCCGTCGTCTCCGTCCCACCGGCCCCGCCCGCACCCGGCGCCCTGCCCGCCGACTGGAGCGAATCCGCGGTCCAGGTGCCCGTCGACGCCGGTAGCGCCGTCTACGTCGCGCCCCGCTCGCCGGGACGGCTGCGCGCCGCCCTCATCCTCGCGGGGCCCGACAAGGCGGGTCAGGTGGCGGCCGAGGAATTGTCGGTCATGCTCGCCCAGCTCGGCGTCGCGTCCCTGCGGTTCGACGGTGCGCCGTCGGCCGTGCCGGACTACGCCCAACAGCTCGACCGCGCGGGCAAGGCCCTGTCCGCCCTGGCGGACAAGGCGGGCCTCGGCGACGACCGGCTGCTCGCCGTGGGACACGGCTCCGCAGCGCCGCTGGCGCTCGCGCTGGGATCGGGGAGGACGGGGCGCGGCGCAGTGCCGATCGGTCTGATCGAGCCCGTCCTGGGGAACCTGCCCGCCGGCGCGCCCGACCCGCTGCAGAGCGCGATGGCCCTGCCACCGCAGAAGCACAACATCATCTCCTGCTCCGACGCCGACATCGCGGTGGACTGCGGCGCCGTCCAGGACCTCGCCGACGTGATGACCGGGACGCACGCGAACTACGTGCGGCTGCGCGGTGTCAGCCACGCGCTGCAGGAGGACGCCTCGCGCGATCCCGCGAAGTACGGCTCGGACCTGCTCTTCTCGGCGGGCCTGTTCCAGTCGCTGGGCTCGTGGATCTCGATGCAGTGAGCGCCCGCGGGGCTGCGGTCCTGGCGGCCGGCGCCGCCGTCGCATGGTCCAACGCGGTTCTGCCGCGACTGGCGAGCAGGTACGGCTGGGACCGCGACGCGCGCTCCGCGGCCACGCTGGGGTTCTGCCTCGCGGACGCGGCGCTCGCCCGCTTCGTCGTCCCGACGGTGCCGGGCGTCGCCGTGGGTGTCGTCCTGGCCGGCGGCGGGCTCGCGTTGGTCGAGCCCGTGGCGAGGGAGGCACCGTCGAACCGGATGAAGTGGGCGTTCGTGGACATCCCGCTCGGCACCGCGCTGCCCGAGGAGCTCCTCTTCCGCGGCGCCCTGACGCCCGCTCTGGAGGCGGCGTTCGGGCGGCCGGCGGGTGTCATCGGCGGTCCGCTGACATTCGGACTGTGGCATGTCGGGGCCGCGCGGGCGGCGCACGACCCCGTATTTCCGACAATCGTCGTCACAACGGCATTCGGGGCGGTCCTGGACACCCTCGTCCGACGAACCCGCAGGTGGTGGCCTGGATTTGTGACCCACTGGGCGCTGAACGCGGGCGGTGTGATCCTCAGCTCCGGTTCAGGGATTTCTTCACCAGGGCGTAGGAACCCGTAGAATCGTGCGCAAGGCTTGATACCGCAGGAGGAACAACGATGACTGACCGCCACCTGGGCGCCACCGGCGTCTCGCGCCGCGGGTTCGCCCGTCTCGGCGCCGGCGCCGCCGCAGCGCTCGTCGCGGCCACCGCTGCCACGGCTGCCGCGGGCGCGGCTCCCACGCCGTCGAAGCCGAAGCCGAAGCCGTCGGGCGATTCGACGAGCAGTGCGTCGACCACGGAGCCGGCCGCCGGGAACCCGGCACCGCCGGTCGCCACGAAGACCGGCTGGGTCGCGCTCGCGGACGACAACACCAAGCAGATCACCGTCTGGCACAACGGCGAGGTCGTCAAGACGATGCCCACGTCGATGGGTACCGACAAGCACCCCACGCCGAACGGCACGTACTACACGATGGAGAAGCTCCGCGACATGTACATGGACTCGTCCACGTACGGCGTCCCGGTCGATTCGCCGGAGGGCTACCGCACCTACGTGGAGTACGCCACGCGCATGTCCTGGAGCGGCATCTTCGTGCACGCCGCCCCGTGGTCGGTGAACCAGCAGGGCGTGTCCAACGCCAGCCACGGCTGCCTCAACGTGAGCACCGCCAACGGCAAGTACTTCTACGACAACTTCCCGATCGGCTCGCCGATCGTGGTGCGCAACACCGTGGGTGGCACCTACACCCCCGGCTCCTGAGCGTCCGTGAGACGAAAGAACCCGCCCCGGAAGCATCCGGGGCGGGTTCTTCGCGTTGCGGGGACTAGACGCCGGCCTTCGACGGTGCCGGGGTGGTGCCGAACTTCAGCTCGGGCGCATCGACCCGCGAGCGGCGGTAGTCGAGCGAGTCCAGCACGAAGTTGTGCCGGATCATCCACGGCTGCTCGGTGGCGGCCTTCGGCATCGCGTCGGGCGAGCGCTGCACGTAGCCGGAGCTGAGGTCGAGAGCGGGGTGCTCGGTGAGCACCTGACCGCCGACCTCGGGCTCGACGTGCGTGTAGCCCTTGATGACCATGTGGCTGAGCAGACGCGCGATGCCGCGGGCCGAGATGTCGGCGCGCAGCGTCCACGAGTTGTTCGTGTAGCCGATGATGAAGGCGAAGTTCGGCACGCCCTCGAGCATGTAGCCGCCGAACGCGAACTTGTCGTTGGGCTTGATCGGCGCCCCGTCGACATTGACCTCGACCCCGCCGAACGCGAGCAACTGCAGGCCGGTCGCCGTGATGACGATGTCCGCCTCGAGCTCGCGACCCGACGCCAGGCGGATGCCCTTCTCGGTGAAGGTGTCGATCGTGTCGGTGACGACCTCGGCCTTACCGTCGCGGATCGTCTTGAACAGATCGCCGTTCGGCACGACGCACAGGCGCTGGTCCCACGGCTCGTACTTGGGCTTGAAGTGCACGTCGACGTCGTATCCCTCGGGCAGCAGGCTCTGGTTGAGCTTGCGCAGGAACTTGCGCGAGGTCTTCGGGAACGACCGAGCCAGCACGTACTGGCCCACGTTGATCACGGCGTTGACATTGCGCGTGATGTTGTGCGAGACGGCCGCGGGCAGCACCTTCGCGCCGAACATCGTCAGCGGGTCGGCGTTGGGGACCGGCAGCACGTAGGTGGGGGAGCGCTGCAGCATGGTGATGTGCTCGACGTCGTCGGCCATCGAGGGGATGAGGGTGATGGCCGTGGCGCCGGAGCCGATGACCACGACCTTCTTGCCCTTGTAGTCCAGGTCCTCGGGCCAGTGCTGCGGGTGCACGACCTGGCCCTGGAAGGTGTCGATACCGGGGAAGGGCGGCTCGTAGCCGGCGTCGTAGTTGTAGTAGCCGGTGCAGGCGACGAGGAACCGCGACGTGTACACGACCGGCTCGCCGTCGCGCTCGGCGGTGACGGTCCACAGGTCGGTGCGGGTGTCGAAGTCGACGGTGCCGACCTTGGTCTTGAAGCTGATGTTCTTGTCGATGCCGAACTTCGCGGCCGCCTCTTCGATGTACGCCTTGATCTCGGGGCCGCTCGCGAGGCGGTTGGTGCCCTTCCACGGGAGGAAGGGGTAGCTCAGGCTGAAGATGTCGGAGTCGGAGCGGATGCCCGGGTACTTGAACAGGTCCCAGGTGCCGCCCATCTCGGCGCGCTGCTCGAGGATCGCGTAGCTGAACTGCGGCACCTCGTTGGAGACGCGGTACGCCGTGTCGATGCCGGCGAGCCCGGCACCCACGATGAGCACGTCCTTGTAGATCGCCTCGGGATTGGCCACGGGAGCCACCTCGTTTCAGTCGTGACGGCCCCGTAGCGGCTGCCTACTGAGACCGAGTCAATAACGGTTGTCCGCAATGCTACCCCGCGGTAGCTTCACGGTCCAGATCTATCACCCGACCAGCAGTTGGTCGCCCTCGCGACGCACCGGGACCGCGGCGAGCGGGGAGGCCGCGGGGCCCCTCTCGACGGCACCCGTGGCACCGTCGAACCTGCTGCCGTGGGCCGGGCATTCCAGCGTGAGCCCCTCGCTCGCGGCGACCGTCGTGCCGCGGTGCGTGCAGGACGCGTCGAAGGCGACGAACTTCCCCGCGGTCGGCTGGGCCACGACATAGGGCTTGGGGCCCGCGATGACGACGGCGTTGCCCACCGGGACCTGATCGACGGCGACCTTGGCGGCTCCACCGTTCCCGGCGCCGGTCGTGGTCCCCGGGGTCGAGCCCGACGAGGTGTCCCCGGAGTTCGACGACGTTCCACAGGCCACCGCGACGGGCAGGATCGCGATACCGGGGAGTGCCGCCAGGACGGCGCGCCTCGTGGGGCAGAAGCTTGGCTGAGTTGACTGCGTCACGGCGTCCACTCTGCCAGCATGACGACGTGCTCACAGAGATCGCGGGAATTCCCGCTCATCCACTGTTGGTCCACGGCGCCGTGGTCCTGCTTCCCCTGGCCGCGCTCGCGCTGCTCTTCGCCGCATGGTGGCCCGCCGCCCGTGCCCGACTGGGCGCCGGTCTGCCGGTGTTCGCCCTGGTCGCGGCAGGCGCCTGCTACCTCGCGAAGGAGTCGGGCGAGCAATTGGAGAAGCGGCCCTCCATGGAGGGGATGCGCTCCCAGATCGAGGAGCACTCCACGCAGGGCACGGCGACCTTCCTCTGGTCGCTGGGCCTGCTCGTGTTCGCGGTGCTGGTGTGGGCCGGATCCAGCCCGGTGGTCGCCGCACGGTTCTCGGGTGCGACGGTGCTGTCCTCGCGCGTCGGAGCGATCGTGTTGGGCGTGCTGTCGACGCTGGCGGTGGCCGCGTGCATCTGGGGCGTGATCGCCGCGGGGCACTCCGGCGCGACCATGGTGTGGGCGGGCGTGTAGCCCGACCGGACGATCAGATCGCGCCGGTCTCGCGGGCGTGCGCCTTGGTCAGCTCGACGTAGGCGCCGCCGTTCGCGCTGATGCCGGCGCGCTCCGCGTCGCTGAGCTCCCGTCGGACCTTCGCGGGGACGCCCGCGACCATCGAACCGGGCGGGATCTCCATGCCCTGCGGGACGAGCGCGTTGGCGGCGATGAGGCTGCCCGCGCCGATCACGGCGCCGTTGAGCACCGTCGCACCCATGCCGACGAGCACGTCGTCGCCGACGGTGCAGCCGTGCAGGACCGCGTTGTGGCCGATCGAGACCCGCTCGCCGACGGTCAGCGGGACGCCGGGATCGGCGTGCATGACGACGCCGTCCTGCACGTTGCTGTCGCGGCCCACCGAGATCGTGGCCATGTCGCCGCGGACCACCGCGCTGTAGAAGACGCCCACGCCGTCGGCGAGCTCGACGTCGCCGATCACCGTGGCGGAGTCCGCGACCCACGCGGTCTCGGCGATGCGGGGCGAGAGCTGTCCGAAGCGAGCGATCACGAGGGGCCTCCTAGGCGATTCCGGTGGTGCCGAGGAGCTTACCCACGGCGTAGGTGACGGCCATGGCGATCAGCCCGCCGACCACCACTCGGGCGGTCGCGCGTCGCACATCGGCGTCGCCCAGGCGCGCGGAGACGTACCCGGTCAGGGCGAGACCCACGAGCACGGCCACCACGATCACGAGGATCCGCTGCGCCTGGACGAGCGAGGCCAGGATGGGGATCGCCGCCCCCACGCTGAACGAGATCGCGGACGAGACCGCCGCGGCGATCGGGCTGGTCAGGTTGTCCTCGTCGATCCCCAGTTCCGCATCGAGGTGCGCCTGCAGCGGATCGTGCGCGGTCAGCTCTTCGGCGACGCGCCGCGCGGTGTCCGACGAGAGTCCCTTGGCGCGGTAGATCCCCTCGAGTTCGGCGAGCTCGTCGTCGGGCATCTCGCGCAGCTCCGCGCGTTCCTTGGCGATGAGAGCCACCTCGGTGTCGCGCTGCGTGCTCACGGAGACGTACTCGCCGAGCGCCATCGACACGGCACCGGCAGTCAGGCCGGCGATGCCTGCGGTGAGGATCGCGGACGACTCCCCGGTCGCCGCGGCGACGCCGATGACGATGCCCGCGGTCGAGATCAGGCCGTCGTTCGCTCCGAGGACGCCGGCTCGCAGCCAGTTCAACCGGTCGCCGACCGCGTCGTGGTGCGGCTCGAATTCGTGTGTGCCTTCGCCGATCTGCTCAGCCATGAGGAGGAGTCTAGGTACGTTCATGGGATGACTGCAGCGCAGATAGGACTTCCTCGCCGGCTCGCGGTCGGAGGCGGCGCGCTCGCCGACTCCGGCAGCCTGGTCCGGGACCTCGGATTCTCGCGGCCGGTGGTGGTGACGGACGCTTTCCTGAGCGGTCAGGGCACCGTCGCGCGGTTGGTGTCGGCGCTCACGGACGCCGGATGCGCGGTCTCGGTCTTCGACGGGACGGTGCCGGACCCGACGACGGAGTCCCTCGATCCCGGCCTCGCCGTGGTTCGCGCGCATGGCGCCGACTGCGTGATCGGCCTGGGCGGCGGCAGCCCGCTGGACACCGCGAAGGCGCTCGCCGTGCTCGCCGTCGGCGGCGGGACGATGCGCGACTACAAGGCGCCCACGGTCACCGTCGGGCCGGCCCTGCCGGTGATCGCGATCCCGACCACCGCCGGAAGCGGCAGCGAGGCCACACAGTTCAGCATCATCACCGACAGTGCCACCGACGAGAAGATGCTGTGCCCGGGCCCGGCTTTCCTCCCGATCGCGGCGATCGTCGACTACGAGCTCACGCTGTCGATGCCCGCACGGCTCACCGCCGACACGGGCGTGGACGCCCTCACCCACGCGATCGAGGCGTACGTCAGCCGCAGGGCCAATCCGTTCGCCGACGGCTTCGCCCTCACCGCGATCTCGACGATCTCGAGGAGCATCCGGGCCGTGTACACCGACGGTGCCGACCGCAGCGCCCGGGAGGCCATGATGCTCGCGGCCACCCAGGCGGGCGTCGCGTTCTCCAACAGTTCGGTCGCGCTGGTGCACGGCATGAGCCGGCCCATCGGCGCGCACTTCCATGTGGCGCACGGCCTTTCGAACGCGATGCTGCTGCCCGCGGTGATGCGCTTCTCAGTGGGCGCGGCACCGACGCGCTACGCCGCCTGCGCCCGTGCCTACGGCCTGTCCGGCGACTCCGACGACGCCCTCGCGCTCGCCCTCGTCGGGGCCATCGAGCAGCTCTGCGCCGACCTGGCCGTGCCCACGCCGCGCGAGTACGGCATCGATCGGGCGCGGTGGGACGAACTGACGCCGCTCATGGCCGAGCAGGCCCTGGCGTCGGGCTCCCCGGGCAACAACCCGCGGGTGCCCGACGCCGCCGAGATCGCCGAGCTCTACGGCGAGGTCTTCGGCTAGGCCGCGTCCGGGACCTCGGGGGCCGCAGCGGGCTCGACCGGATCGGCGGGGGAGGCCGGCGTCGGATCCGTGCCCGACGGTGCCGTCTCCACCGCCGGGGCCGCCGGGGCTTCTGGCGCTGTCGAGGCGTCCGGCGGATCCACGGGCTCGACCTCGTGGACAGGCGGCTCTGCGGGCGCCTCGTTCTGGGTCACCGGCAGCTGGTTCTCCTGCTGATCGTTCTGGACCTCGTTCTGACCCGGGTTCTGCTGGGGGAGCGGGTCGCTCTTCACCGGCTCGTTCTTCAGCGGCTCCTGTTTCGCAGGCTCCGGGTTCAACCGGCTCTGCACGGGTGAGAGTCTCTTCGTCGATCCGTCGTCGCCGACAGTCGGCTCGAGCATCGTGGTCAGCGGGACGGTGCCGGGCGTGTCGAGGGCGTGCCGCGCCGTCTGCGGGCCCGACGGGTCCGCCGTCACCGTCGGGACGGCGGCGATCAGGTCCGCGAGCAAGGCCGGGCGGGTGAGTGGACCGGGCGCGCCGGGCTCGGGTACCGGCATGAGCTGGTTCAGGACCGTGTCGAAGACCTTCGGCACGGCGAGCCCGTTGGCGCGCAACAGCCGGCCCCAGGGGTTCTCGCCGGTGTCGATGACGACCCAGGTGGTGCCGTCCTCGACCCAGGTCTTCTTGACGGTGCCGTCGGCGTAGGTGTCGATGGTCCCGGGGTGCCCGTTGATCGTGGTGGGCTTGGACGACGTCGGATGTTCCCCCTGAGCGCCGGGCGTGTACGCGATGCCGCCGGTCTCGGGGGAGTACTTGCCGATCTTCTCAGCCGTGTAGTCCTTGCCGTGCAGGTCGAAGCCGGGCAGGAAGTAGAAAGCCGCGGTGATCGGATTGGTGCCGAGCCCGCAGATGGAATCGCCCTTGATGCAGATGCTCGTCACCTCGGCGCCCGATCCCGCGGGCCCCTGCTGGACCGGCCCGTTGCGCAGTCCGGGAATGAAGGGCGGCGCGAGGTTCCAGATGCCGGAGTTCACGAAGCTGGGACCGCCGGCCTCGACGACGGTCAGCTTTCCGTCCGTTGCCTTCCTCGGGCCGGCCTTCACCAGTGCGACGCCGACCACGTCGGCGCCCAGCGACAGCGCGTACACCGTCACGTCGCCGTTGTTCGCCCTGGCGTCGTTGATCGCGGCCGCAGTCGAGTCGGAACCCTTGTCGACGGATCCGGCGTAGGTATCCCGGCCCGCCAGGCTGAGCGGGGGCAGGCCGGGGATACCCACACCGACATCGGCGGGGTAGCTGATCAGCTTCACGGCGGCCGGATCGCCGGTGTACGTGCCGCTGATCCGATCCCACTCGACCTGGCTGGTGGGATCACTGTTCCCACCCACCACGATCACGGTGTTCGCGACGGCGTTGAACAACGCCGCCGGGGCGGGGCCGGTCAGGACGAGTGCACCGACGAGTCCGGCTCCCGCAGCGCCGAAAGCCAAGGGCCTGGCGGCGGGGCGCCTGTGTCTGGACGCCATGATCATTCACTTTCATCAAATAACTAGTACTGAGGTGTACCACTACGTGATGATTGTGCACGTTTCCTGACGCGACAGGAAACAGATCGCCCCGACCGGCCGAGAATTCCTCCGAACGGACTACAGCAACTTCTCCATGCGCACGATCTCAGCCTGCTGACCGGCCTTGATCGCCTCGGCGATCTTCCGGTTCTCCGGGTTCACACCCTTGGCGATCTCGGCGTCGGCCATGGTGATCGCGCCCTTGTGGTGGGCGATCATCATCGTCAGCCACTCGCGGTCGAAGTCGGCGCCGCGCAGCGTCCCCAGCTTCTGCATCTGGTCCGCCGTCATCATCCCGTCCATGGTGTGCTCCATGGACGCGCTCGGCGCGGGCTTGCCCCACTGGGCGAGCAGCCTGGTGAAGGCGTCCATCTCGGGCTGCTGCGCCTGCTGGATCTCGGCCGCGAGCGTGACGACCTCGGGTCGCGCGCCCTTGCCCTCGACCATCTTGGCCATCTCGACGGCCTGCGCATGATGCGGGTACATCATCGTCGCGAACTCGACATCTGAGTCGTTGAAGGTCGCGTTCGCCGCGACACTCGACGACGCGGCCGACCCGCCGCCGTGACCGGCATGGGCCGCGGCGCCCGCCTGGGCGGAGCTCGACGGCGCGGCGTCCGACGAGGCGTCGGTGCCGCACGCGGCGAGAAGGGTCGCGCCGGCGGCGACTGTGGACAGGACGGTAGCGATGCGGATGCGGTTGGTGGTCATGGTGGTTCCTCGAATCTGCTCGGGTGATCGGTGTGATGGGTCGCGTCAGCGCGCCGCGGCGCGGGGCCGCGCGCGGGCGTCCATCAGACGCGGAGCAGGCAGAGTTGCGAGAGGTCGAGGACCGTCCACGGCGGGGGACCGCGCGCGACGGCGGCCCGGTCGGCCGGGCCGGTGTCCGGCGTACCGTCGGACAGGGGGAGGACGGCGACGAGGGAGGGCGCCCCGACGGACTTGTGCACCACGACGGTGCCGGCGCAGTCGTGCGCGTGGTGATCGTGGACGGCGTCGACGGACGGCTTCTCGACTGTCTGGTGATGGACGGACGGCCCGGCGACGGCAGCGACATCGGCAGGAGCATCGGGCGAGCCGTGCGACATGGCGGCCATGGCGGTGTGGCCCATCGGTATCACGCCCTGATGCATGAGAAGGACCGCGAAGCCGAGCACGACGGCGAAGGCCATCGCCGTCGTCCTACTCCGCATCGTCCGCACGCGGGCAGCATACCCCAGAGGGGTAGGGGTATGACTCAGCGCTCGCGGAGGCGGACCTCGGCGAGCAACTCGCGGGCGGCAGCGCGGGCCGCGGGCGCGTCCCCGGCGGCGACCGCATCGATGACCGCGATGTGCGCGCACTCGTACGAGGTCGCGGAGCCCACGGGGAACTCCTGCAGGTGCTCCTGGAGCACCGGCACGAGCGAGTCGTAGAACTCGAGATAGATCGCGTTGTGGCTGGCGGCGACCACGCCGCGGTGCATCGCGAGGTCCGCGACGATCGCCGCCCGCTCCGAGCCCGGGGCCACCTGATCGGGGGACCACATGCGGTTGCGCTCCTCGAGCAGACGACGCAACTCGACCACGTCGTCCTCGTCGCGGCGTTCCGCAGCCAACCCGGCCGCCGTCACCTCGAGGGCCTCGCGCAGCTCGAGCAGGTCCGTGTCGCGCGCCGCGGAGAAGTAGTCGCCCAGCGTCGAGGTGGCGCAGGCCGACAGCACGTAAGTGCCCGAACCCTGGCGCCGCTCCAGCATTCCCGCGTGGACCAGCGCCTGAACTGCCTCGCGCACGGTGTTGCGCGCAGTGCCCGTGAGCTCGCGAAGTTCGGTCTCGGTGGGTATGCGACCGCCCACGGGCCACCGTCCGCTGGCGATCTCGCCACGGAGCTGTTCTGTGACCTGGGCTATCAAGGTCTGCCTACGTACCGGTTGCATCACAGTCATCCTATCCGCACGGAAACCGCCTTGCCGTCATTGATCCATTCATCCTATGATTTCAGGGACCGTAAGGAGGGCGAATGACCAGCATCGCGACCGAGCCTCAGGAGGCCGAGCAGAGCATGGTGCGATCCGTGAAGCAGGGGCGACTGCTCGTACTGCTCGCGATCGTGCTGTTCGCGCTGACGCTCCGCACCGCCGTCACGTCGTTGACCCCGCTGCTCACGCAGATCAGCGAGGACCTGCACTTCGGCGCCACGGTCATCGGGGTCTTCGGCATGCTCCCGACCGCGATGTTCGCGGCCGCCGGCATCGTCACGCCGTTGCTCACCAACCGGATCGGTCTGGAGCGGACCACGCTGATCGCCGTGGTGGCGACGGCGATCGGCATCGGCGTCCGGTCCTTCGTCGGCGGCACCCTCGGCCTGCTGGGCTTCTCCTGCCTGGCCCTGCTGGGCATGGGCATCGGCAACGTCGTGCTACCGCCGCTGGTCAAGCGCTACTTCTCCGACAATGTCGCGGTGCTCAGCACCGCGTACCTGACCTTCGTCCAGCTCGGCACGATGGTTCCCGCGCTCACGGCGGTGCCGGTCGCCGACGCGTTCGGGTGGCGTGCGTCGCTCGCGATCTGGGCGATCATCCCGATCGCCGCGTTCCTGCCGTGGCTGGGCATCGTCCTCGCGCGGCGCGGCCACGACGTGCACGACGTCAGCGCCGAGCAGATCGCGGAGCCCCGGGGACGGATCTGGCGTTCCCCGCTGGCCTGGGGCGCGGCGGCGATGTTCGGCATGACCTCGCTGAGCACCTATTCGATGTTCACCTGGATCCCGACCATCCTGTCCGACTCGGGCGGCAGCGCCGCACTCGGCGGCAACATGGTCGCGCTGTTCTCGGGCGTCGGTTTCATCGCGACTCTGGTGATCCCCGGCCTGTGCGTGCGGATGGAGAACCCGTTCCCACTGGTCATCGCATTCCTCGGCTGCTTCGTGGTCGGCTTCCTCGGCCTGCTGCTCGCACCCATGACGCTGACCTGGCTGTGGGTGATCGCCGCTGGCCTCGGTCCGACGACCTTCCCGATGGCACTGACCCTCGTCAACCTGCGCACCCGCACCGGCGCCGGATCGGCGTCGCTGTCCGGGTTCATGCAGGGCGTGGGCTACCTCGCCGCCTGCGCCGGCCCGCTCGGCTTCGGCCTGCTGCACGAAGCCACGCACGGCTGGACGGCCCCGTTCGCGATGCTGTTCGGCTGCCTCGTGGTGCTCGGCCTGGGCGCCTACCAGGCCTGCAAGCCGCGCATGCTCGAGGACACGTGGAACTGACGGCTCAGAACTTGCTGCTCCAGTAGTCCCAGAACTCGACGGCGATCAGCGCGATGACCACGATGTACCAGAGCAGCACCAGGGCCGCGAGCAACTGACGGACCTGCTGGGTGGCCTTCGCGCCGAGCGCCGCGGCGACGGAGGTCGCCAGCACGATCGGCATGATCGTCCAGACGAGCATGCACCACAGGCACAGGGCGTGGATCTCGAACAGGCTCGAGTAGATCAGGAACACGATCAACGCGATGCCCGCAGTGGAGCCGAGCGCGAGCCCGGTCCAGAACCAGCGGGGGAGAGCCACGCCGCCGAGCGCGAGCACGCCGGCCACGATCACCACCGAGAACGACGCGATGCCGATCAGCGGGTTCGGGAATCCGAACAGCGAACCCTGCCACGAGTTCATCACCGAACCGCACGAGATCGTCGGGTCGATACTGCACCCGGGCTTGAAGTTCGGGTCCTCCAGGATCTTGATCTTGTCGATCGTCAGGGTCACCGAGGCCAGCAGGCCCAGCGCTCCGGTGACGAGCAGCAGGATGCCGGTGGTGCGACGGTTCTCAGTGATGGCCACGCACCGATCGTATGCGAACCCGCTGTGCGGTCGCTGTCAGCGGACCGTCGGCCCGGACCTTCCGGGACCGTCAGGCCCCGACGTACGCGGCGAGATGCTCCCCGGTCAGGGACGTCCGTCCCGCAACGAGATCCGACGGTGCGCCCTCGAACACGACCCGTCCGCCGTCGTGCCCGGCCCCGGGACCGATGTCGATGATCCAGTCGCCGTGGGCCATCACCGCCTGATGGTGCTCGATGACGATCACCGATTTGCCCGCGTCGACGAGGCGGTCGAGCAGGCCCAGGAGTTGTTCGACGTCGGCCAGATGCAGACCGGTGGTGGGCTCATCGAGGACGAGCACGCCGCCCTTGTCGCCCATGTGGGTGGCGAGCTTGAGCCGCTGGCGCTCACCGCCCGAGAGAGTCGTGAGGGGCTGACCGAGGCTGACGTACCCGAGACCGACATCGCTGAGATGTCCCAGGATCTTGTGCGCGGCGGGGATCTTCGCCTCGCCCTCGCCGAAGAAGCCGAGCGCCTCCGCGACGGGCATCGCCAGCACCTCGCTGATGTCCTTGCCGCCCAGGTGGTATTCGAGGACCGCCGCCTGGAAGCGCTTGCCCTCGCATTCCTCGCACGTGGTGGACGTGCCCGCCATGATCCCGAGATCCGTGTAGATCACCCCGGCGCCGTTGCACGCGGGGCAGGCTCCCTCGGAGTTCGCGCTGAACAGAGCGGGTTTGACGCCGTTCGCCTTCGCGAAGGCCTTGCGGATGTGGTCGAGCAGGCCGGTGTAGGTGGCGGGGTTGCTCCGCCGGCTGCCCTTGATCGGGGTCTGGTCGACGGTGACCACGCCCTCGCGCGGGCTGATCGAGCCGCGGATCAGCGAACTCTTCCCCGAACCCGCGACGCCGGTGATGACCACGAGCACGCCGAGCGGTACGTCGACGTCGACGTCGCGGAGGTTGTGCTCGGTCGCGCCGCGCACCTCGAGCACGCCCGACGGTGCCCGCACCGCGGCCTTGAGACGGGCGCGGTCGTCGAGGTGGCGTCCGGTGAGCGTGTCCGCCTTCCGCAGCCCCTCGACGGTGCCCTCGAAGACGATCTCGCCGCCGGCGGTGCCGGCACGGGGGCCGAGATCCACGACGTGATCCGCGATCGCGATGGCCTCGGGCTTGTGCTCGACGACGAGAACCGTGTTGCCCTTGTCCCGCAGGCGCAGCAGGAGGTCGTTCATACGGGCGATGTCGTGCGGATGGAGGCCGATGGTCGGCTCGTCGAAGACGTACGTGATGTCGGTGAGCGAACTGCCCAGGTGGCGGATCATCTTGGTGCGTTGCGCCTCGCCGCCCGACAGCGTGCCCGCGGGTCGATCGAGGGAGAGGTAGCCGAGCCCGATCTCGACGAAGGAGTCGAGGGTGAACTGCAGGTTCTCGAGGAGCGGCGCGACCGACGGCTCCTGCACGCCGCGGAGCCACCCGGCGAGCTCGTTGATCTGCATCGCGCAGCAGTCGGCGATCGACGCGCCGTTGATCTTCGAGGAGCGGGCCAGGTCGGACAACCGCGTACCGTCGCACTCCGGGCACACGGCGAAGGTCACGGCGCGCTCGACGAAGGCCCGCACGTGCGGCTGCATGGCGTCGACGTCCTTGGACAGGAAGGACTTCTGGATCTTGGGGATGATGCCCTCATAGGTGAGGTTGATCCCCTCGACCTTGATCTTGGTGGGCTCCTTGTAGAGCAGGTCGTTCAGCTCGCGCTTGGTGTACTTCGCGATGGGCTTGGCGGTGTCGAAGAAGCCGCTGCCGCGGTAGATCCGGCCCTGCCAGCCGTCCATGCTGTAGCCGGGAATGGTGAACGGGCCGTCGTCGAGCGATTTGGTGTCGTCGTAGAGGGCGGTGAGGTCGATGTCGCTGACATTCCCGCGCCCCTCGCACCGCGGGCACATCCCGCCGGTGATGCTGAAGCTGACCCGCTCCTTGACCTCGCGGCCGGCCTTGTCGTGCTTGACCGCGCCGGCACCGCTGACCGACGCGACGTTGAAGGAGTAGGCCTGCGGGGAGCCGATGTGCGGGGTCCCGAGGCGGCTGAACAGGATCCGGAGCATGGCGTTGGCGTCCGTCGCGGTGCCGACGGTCGAGCGCGGATCGGACCCGATGCGTTCCTGGCCCACGATGATCGCTGTGGTCAACCCGTCGAGGACGTCCACGTCCGGTCGCGCGAGCGTGGGCATGAATCCCTGCACGAAGGTGCTGTAGGTCTCGTTGATCATGCGCTGCGACTCGGCCGCGATCGTCCCGAACACGAGCGAGCTCTTGCCGGATCCCGAAACGCCGGTGAAGACGGTGAGCCTGCGCTTGGGCAGCTCGATGCTCACGTCCTTGAGATTGTTCTCGCGTGCACCGTGGACGCGGATCTTCTCGTGGGTGTCGGCGACGTGCGGGACGGGCTGCGACATGAACGCTCCTGATGACATCGTGGCGGCAACCGGACCAGAGTAACGAAGAAGTCGAGCACACCGCGGTGGCGTGCTCGACTTCGGAAGCGGACTGTGGGGGAGTACGACTCAGTTGTTGTACTGCGACAGCGAGACCTCGCCGGCCTTGTAGCGGTTACCCGGCGTCAGCGTGGCGCGGCCGAAGCCCTCGAGGTCCTCGAAGCCGCTCCAGTTGTCGTCACCGTCGGTGAGCCCGAACAGGTACACATCGGTGCCCAGCAGGTGCTGCACGCCGACGGTGTAGCCCTCGACATCGGTGACCAGCATCGGCATCCGATGCACGTCGACCATCAGGTCGTTGTCCTCGGGGTTGAACGAGATGAGCTTCTCGCCCGAGCTCGACAGCTGCCACTTGATCTTGTCGACGGGGCCGTCCTTCTCGGAGAAGTCCAGCAGCTCCGCCAGACGCAGCGAGCAATCGGCACTGTAGGTCGCGATCAGCGACGCGGTCTGACGCACGCGCCCCTCACGCTCGACCTTCTTGGCACGGACTTCCTCGTCGTGCTTGCGAACGAGTTCTTGGGCGCGCTTGAGGACGGACAGGTCTTCTTTGGTGATGGTGTCGGTCATGCGGTTAACAATAGCGTCATCCGCCCACCGATGGTTAATGTTTCTTCCCGGCGGCCGCGTGTCGGATCCGTCGCCCACCGACAGCCGGTGCCGCCCGCCACCGGCGTGCCGCACCCGCGATGCCGCTGCGTGCGCGAAACGCGAACCAGCTGAGGCGATCTGACGAAAATTGACCAGCGATCCGCGATGCACTGCACGCCTGGCGTTTTGGTCCGGCGCATGATCGATCATGTCAATCAAATCAATCATGCGGGATATGGAATCTATGGCCATCTGGCGCGTATCGGAACGCGCGAGCGCCGGCATCGGGCGATCGAGATTCAATCCGACAAGGCTGAACTGGTCGGTGTCCGCCGACGAAACATCCGCGCGGTACGCCTGCGCCACCTCTACTTGACGATGCCGTCCCATCAGATCCTCCTCAATCACGACCCGCGAACCGGCGATTCCCACCACATCGATTCCGGGCAGTGCGGTCACACGCGTCACAAGAGTAGGAGAAGAATACTTGCGACTGCAATGATCGTTCGCAATGAAAAGTATTGGCGCCCGCGCTTGAGGGGGACGCCCGACCGAACAACCGGCCGCGGTCGGCGGGTCGAGCTCCGCGAGCTCGCATTGGCCAGGGTGAGCGGCGAGGCGGCACCCGGGAACGACCAGCCCAACGCCCGTATATACGTCACTGTGACGTATATACGGCCGTGCCGTGAGGATAAGAAGCAGGCGTGCACGTACGAAACGGGGCACGATGGCCGTCGCACACGACCGGGCGTGCGATCCGATCGCCGAGCACGGCACCGTCGAACGGGGATGCCGAAATGCCGCGGACCTCGAGTCATGGAAGCGGCACCGGCTCAGGCGCGGACGAGGCAATTGCAGCTCACCGCGACATCCGTGTCCCTTCTCAACCGACTTGACGCACCGCATGGGGCGTGACCTGCAATGCGTCAGATCGATTGAGAGAGTGGCGGGCGCAGAATTTCTCAACTTACTTGACGCAAACCATGGAATTTCTAGGTTCGGTTGCGGTTGAGTTCGCGTTGACGTCACTCACGGCGTAGTGCCCCTCGGCGTGAGCACGTCACCGGCGCCGGAGATCAGCAGGGCCTCAAGTGCGAGTATTCCCGCGGGCGGGTGGACCAAGTGTTCGAGCACGTCCCGAGCCTAGCGGCGGGCACCGGCATCACTGGGTCGGCCGGGTGGCGAGCCACGCTCTACGGCGCGGTCTTCGTGGTCCGTTCCGAGCAGGCCTGATCGCCGCCGAGGTCGACGAGGCCGGGTATCCGATGGATCGATTCGCACCCACTGTCCGATATCGCCTCCCGGATCCAACGGGGCTTGCCGCGGCAGGTCTCGTCGATCTCTAGCACCGTAGCCGGCGCTACCGTACTGGCGAGCTCGACGAACACGGCGCGCCCGGTCGGCCGCGACACATGCGGCGACGCCGCGACCTCAACCATCGATCGGGCGATCTCGCCGACTTCACACCGATCTGGGTACACAGCCGAGTCGTGTTCCGCCGCCCCGCCGAAACCCCGGGACCTCCTCGACGAGCACACGTCGGGTGCAGACGTGAAGGCCTGATGTCGTGGGGCGAAGATGTTCTTCGCAACGCCGCCAACAAAGAAGCACCACCAGCGTCGCAGTAAGCTTACTTTACCAGTCATTACCGCTAGAGGCATTGTCTTTTGCCGATTTCGAGCAAGTCCATTGCCAGCGGGTTACGCTCGTGACGCATGGGTAATTACTCGATAGAACAGTGGGGAGAGCTTTATGAACTCAAGGACACGAGCCGTGACCGCGGCTTCAACGCTC
Organism: Tsukamurella pseudospumae; assembly: GCF_001575205.1. Classification (GTDB taxonomy): domain Bacteria; phylum Actinomycetota; class Actinomycetes; order Mycobacteriales; family Mycobacteriaceae; genus Tsukamurella; species Tsukamurella pseudospumae. The sequence continues at coordinate 65,223 of NZ_LSRE01000001.1, read as the reverse complement.
GGCATCTTACTCTGGTCGGCAACGCCCAATCTCGCTTGGGCGGAAACCGTAGCCGGATGGACCGGACCAACGAGCATCCATGAGGGTGTGGTCTATCTACATAACTCCTCCGTCAGCAACGATTCGGGGATCGTAGCAAGAACCAAGATCTGGTCGACCAGCGGCCAGGATGTCGCTCCCAACAAGATCGCGTCGGCTCCAAGGCTTTTCAAGAGCGGAGCCCTTTGCCAAGCGGTCGGGTACACCTTCAATCCTTCGTGGTCCGCATCCCAGGAGGTGTCGACCAACGCGGACTGCGGTAGCGGATCCTACAACAGTCACGGATTTGTCAAGGTCCATACCTCCAATGCGGGCGTATTCGAGTACCCAACCTTCCCCTCGAACCCCATCAACTACGCGGGCGGCTCGTCCGCACGCGGGCTGACTGCAGCATCAGCCAAGATTCCCGACCGCACGTCCACTGTTAACGGGAAGACATACGGACCGCATGACAATTCTAAAGGTAGCCCCAACGAGCCCGACTTTGTGGCCGCATTCACTGACGACGGTAAGCTCGGGTATGTATCGTCCGCCAGAATTTCTAAGGGGCTACCTTCCGGGACCAGCCTCCCGATCGTGTCTGAGTCCGGCGAGCAAATCGGAGCTTTGACCGTGCGATGAGATTCGCAGACTCACAGGCAGCCATTCTCGAAATTCGAATCGATCATCTAGGGAGAAGTTCAGTGCAACGAATAGTCACGCCGCGCCTGACCCTGGCACTTATTGCAACGCCCTGTCTCGTGGCCGTCGCAGCCGTCGTCGCGCCTCCCGTAGCATCAGCGGATCCTGATCCCAGGATCTCATGTTCTGAAGCCGAGTCCCTGGCAGGCGAGTGCATATCAGGGATCGTGGCTCAAGGCGAGGAGCCGATGACATCTCTAGTCAAGTCGGCAGTACGAGCCGGTAGGAATGATGTAGCTCGCGCTTTCGTGCAGAAGAACCGTGACAAGCGAAGCACGGCGCGCAACGCTGAACTCGACGCAGCATTGAAGGTCGAATCCGCACCTCCGGCGCCCCTATTTGCAGGCGGGTGGGACGAGACGCGCCGTTGGATCGTAGATGCAACGGAGTCGATGGTCACTTGCAAGGGAGGAGGGTGTACTGAGTATGACAAGCTGAACATTGACCTTACCGCCTCGTTGACGGCATTCACGAGCGAAGTTCTTCTGTGGGGTGAGCTTAAGACCGACAAGGGAACGGGATTCGATGTGTACAAGCCCGCAAATGCGAGCTACATGTGTGAGGTAAAACGGGACGAGCGACTGTGGTTCGATTCAGTGGTTGGGCGATTCCCGAATTGCACGCCGCATTACGACACCCGCAGCGAAGTTATTCTCACCTCCGATGTAAGCGACCTCCCTCCTAATCAGGAGCAGTTCGTGAAGATCAACTTCATTATTCGCACCGGCCAGCAGGAAGCTATCGAGCACGGCGTAGGTTTACGTATCCCGAAGCAGTTGACATATCAATCGCCAGTGTGGCGAACCAACGCTGACGGCATCCCCACGCCGTGATAGGACGCCTAGAAGCGATCAAGAAAGGTGACTAGGAATGCCATCTGAAGGTATTGCAAGCTCGCCGCAGGGCCAGAAGCAGATAGCTGAAGGCGTCTTGTATGCGGTCGATCATTGGGCAGAGGTTTGCGCCCTCGTGGACGGCGCAAATGATATCGAAGAGGCGGCGGCAATACTCGTGAACGCGTACGGCTGGGCGTCATTTACTGCGCACCAGGTATTGCGCCTGCAGGTGCAGGACCTATCCGTTCGCCGTCGCTCAGCGATGAAGCGTATGTTGAACGAAGCTGATCGAAAGATTTCAGACGCTTAGGGTACGGAGAAGTATTGCTGGTCGCGGGCGTCTCTGCGCCAGCGGTGCAATGGATCACTCATTCCTTCGGGGTTGTAACTGACGCTGACCAGGTGCGCGAAGGTGGGCCGCAACTGGTCCCACGTTCGCGCGGCGAGAGCTTGTTCGGTCCATGCCGGATCGGCAAGTAGTGCTGTGAGCGCCACTGTTGCGGGGTACTGGTGCGCGCTGGCGCGTGTAGCCCATTTCTCGCGGGGTGATGCGGTGCCCGTGGCGGGCGCGGCAGGAAGGTCTTCCGAAGACGGGAGGACGAGGACGTTCATCTCCGCCCATTTGGTGACGATGTTGCTCGCGGCGGTGAAGGCCGTCTCGGTAGCTTGTCGACCGAATCGTGCTTCGAGGCGTCGGTGGCGGCGGTAGGCGGCGTGGATATCGGGTCTGCGGCCGGTCAGTAGGGGGTAGCGGCTGTTTCCCATCCAGACCCAGTGAATGGGGCACAGGCGAACCCTCCGCCGGTGCCATGCGTTGACGCTCTGTCCGGGTGCTCGTCGGGCGGCGCATCGGTAGCACGGAGCATGGGTGTACCAGGACGGACCCATCATCTGTGGTGACTTCAGGCGAAGCTCAGGCAGGGCGCATTGTAGGACCGGGATGCGGTAGCCACTGAGAGTTGAGATCAGCGCGGTCTGCCGATCATTCTCGGTGATCCACAGGCTCATCAGAAGGCCGTCGGGGAAGCTGTTGATCTGTCCGAGGCGGCTCAGGTAGCTGAGGACGACTTCGTCAGGGAACGGCGGGGTGGTGCGTGGCAGCCTACGAACTACTTGCAGTGGGCGGCCGGCGATCATCATCGTGCCGGGCGCTCGTCGCGAGGGGTGACCTGCTCGGCGGCGTGGTCGACGGGCGTTTCTTCGAGGAGTTGCCGGGTCACGGCTTCGCTGCCGGTCATGATCGCCGTCAACGCCGCCGAGCGGACCAGCTGCGAGAGGCTGGAGATACTGCCGCCGGTGCGGCGGTGCAGGAACTTCGCATTGCGGGTCAGTGTGCCGGGGGCGTGTTCGTAGAGGCGCAGGGCGGTGTCGAGGGTGGCGACCAGGCCGCGCCATTCGTCATCACAGGCGAAGGTGCCCGTGCGCATCAGCACCGAACGTCCGGAGATCTGTTTGCCGCGAACACCGGTGAACAACCCGGAGCGTTCAACATTGATGCCCGCGTACACGAACGTGGCGGGCATGTGCTCGGTGAAGTATTTCAGGTGATCGGACATGTCCTCGCCGGCGCTAGTGGCCAGGTTGAGGTTATGGATCTCATCGACGATCACCAGGTCGGTGCGGGCCTCGGTGAGGACGTGACAGACGGCATCGGCGATGTCGCTGGTGTTGAATCGGGCGCGGCTGGGAATGCCGAGGAAGTGTGCGAACTCGCTCGCTAGTTTGCGTGGTGATCCCTTCGGCGGAGTGGTGATGTAGACGACCGGGATCCGGTCCTGGCCCGGCCAGCGGCGACGCACAGTCTGCTCGTGGACCTTTCCCAGCATCTTGATGGTCGTGGATTTACCGCTGGCCCACGGGCCGTCGACTATCAGTGAGCGGCGGGCACTGATCTCACGCTGATTGAGCAGGGTGAGCATCCGGCCCCGGTTGATGATCGCCCGCATTTGAGCGGTCTCGACCACGACCAGCTCGGAGTGGTAGGCGATGCGCCGCTCGTCGTAGGCCTCCCGGTCGGCAATGTCCATGCCGTCGATGTCCGCGCGTGGAGACAGAGTTAGTGTCGCGGGCTTCTCTTGGACGAATTGACGCCAGCCGTCCAGGGTCACGGTGGGGAGGCGGCGATTTTCCGCGCCGGGATCGTCGTCGGCTACCACCATGATTTCGCTTCGCTTTCGGGGTCGAAGACGGGAAGTGGGATGACGTCGGCGACTTCGTCCTCTTCGTCGTCGAGCGTCGGTTTCGCGCGGGCAGGAGGTGCGGCTGCAGGTGAGGGGAGCGGGACCAGTTGCGCTTTGGTGGTGGCGGTGGTTCGTGCTGCAATCCGGGCGTCGCGGCGTCGTCTGCGGCCTGAGCCGGGACTACGGTCGGGTGTGGCTGCGCGGTTGAGGACTGAGTCGACGGCTTCGGTGATCGCCTGCTCGGTGACCTTCGCGCCGCGGTCGGCGACGATCCTTCGTCCGTGCTCCCACGCGTCGCGACCGAAGGGCTGTGGTGCAGCGTGCAATTGGCGCCAGTACGCGGTGATCCACGCATCGTCCTCTGGGGTGCGAATCCACACTCGGCTCACGTCGTACGGGTCGTAGTGGATCAGCCACCGCCCATTGAGCGCACCTATCGGCGACTTCTGCCTGCGCAGTGGATTGAGTTGCTCGCAGTCGTAGATTCGGTGATCGATCTTGATTCCGTACGAGTTGATCACCCGAGAACAGGTAGGCAGCAGCCTGATGTAGTCGTCGTCGGACAGCGGCACCGGGACGTACCCGGCAACCGACAGCAGCGCGGCGTACTTCTCGTTCGGGGTGAGGACCTCACCTGCCACCAGCGGGTTCCGTAGCCCGTCATGACGGCGGTTCTGCCAACCGGTCACGATCCACTCGTCGAGGAGGTTCTGCAGCTCGAGGACCGTGAACGCCGCGTCCTGCTCGGCCGTCCGACCGCGGCGTTCGACGGACGACCCGAGGTACCCGACAACATGCTGCGCGAAGAGGGTGCCAATCGACTGGATGGTGCGCTCGACGATCGGCTTGTCCGTCGGAGTGTCCTGATGCGCTGGTTGCAGACTGATCCCCAAGGTTCGGCACGCCGACCTGAAGGTATCGGAGACGAACACCTTGCCGTGATCGAAGACGATCGTCTCAGGGACGATCACCGGTCGTGCGGCGGCATCACGTAGCCGCTCATCGATCTCCACGAGGTGGTGGTACGGCAACGCCGAGTGCGTCATCCGCACAGCCTCAGACCAGCCTGGTCGCATCGGTTCCGGAGTCATCGCCCGGGCCAGGAGCAAGGCCGCGTCGGCGGCTTTCGTCGTCGGGCGCAGCACTGCAGCGCCGATGGTTCGCGTCGCGACATCGACGAGCGCGGTCAGTTCAACCCGCCCGATCACCCCATCGGCAAGGATCACCGCGACGTCGAGGGGAGTGGAGTCGATCTGCGTGAGCTCGCCCGGACGGATCGCCCTGACGGTGCTGAACGGCCCGTCGGGCTGCTGCGCTAACGTTCGTCGTGTTCGGGCGGAGCCCGTCGCGTGGCGTCCCTCAGCAAGCCGGCTCAACATCCGGTAGAACGTCTGCATCGAGGGCACCGGCACGCTCTCGCCAGGGTGGGTTTCCTCGAGGTCGCGCACTACCGCTCGCCGGATTCGATCGACGGTGCCCGACGAACCGTGCGTGTTCGCTTCCAGCACGCGCAGCAATGCATCAATCACGCGTGGATCAGTGCGCCCCGCAGGGTTTCGCCGCTGCAGCGACCGGCGGTCCACGAGGCCGAGAACCCCACGCGCTTGATACGCGGTCCGGCGTCGCTGCAGCATCCGCAGCGACGTCACCGGACCGCCAGCGGCCTTGAGCTCAGCGACCTTGGCCATCTCTCGCTGACGCAATGTCGTCGACGTAACGTCATACCCTGGACGCGGTCGCGTCCCCGCCGGTGAACCGAGCGGAACACCGTCGAGGACCTCCGTGATGTGGCGCTCGAGATCCCGCGCGACATCACGCACATCCACCGGCAGAAGGTCGAACAACGCCGGCGGTGCGATCGGGCGACCTTCGGCGGACTCCAGCGAGAACGTCCTGTCGACCAATAGGTCCGTCGCGGAAATCGTGAGCGGCGCCGCGCCACCGACGCCAGTCAGGAAGACCGATGATCCGTCGGTGCCCGCCACGTCGTACACATGATCGCGGAACCGCACGCGGCTGCCCATGCGGATCTGGCGATCACCGGCTCTCATGTCCTATCGCCACCCGCGGCGGAAACCACACTGTCCAGATCAAGGACCTGCTGGTCCACCGTGGCTGCCGTGATCGCACCAATCCATATGAGGTGAAACACCGTCGGAAGCACTGCCATCTGCGCCCCCAGGCAGCGGGCAAGAACCCGGATCGGCATCGGCCCGTTCGCCAACTGGGCGATCGCGGTCGCAGCAACATTCTCGTCTCGGCATCGCGGGAGCCGGTACCCGGCGAGCCACCGCAGATTGGCCGCAACGATCTCGTCGACGGTACCGACTCTCTGATAGTCCCAGCCCACGTCAGCGCAACACGTTGCCGTCGCAGCGAACACCGCCGCCGAATGCTGGTCGACCCTCTCATCGGGCCGCACGTCGACGACCAACAGTCCGCCCCCGTACTGGCGCACCAGGAAGTCGGGAGTATGCGAAACCCGCCGACCATCAGCGATGATAGACAATTCGAAAGGTTGGCTCACGATCTCGACGACGTCCGCTGCCTGGTCGAACACCATCAACCAGTCGCGCTCGACCCACGACTCGAAGGCGATCTGAGCGCCCATCGTGGTAGACCACCACTCACCGGTGAAGTTCCGCTGCCCCTTGTACGACCGAGGGCGTCGAACACTCTGCAACCCGTACGCGCCCGAATCCGCCAAACTGGACAACGACGCGCAAACACGGGAACCATCCGCCTGCAGATACGTCACAGTGACAGAATCGCGCATTGTGGCAGACATGGATCCAACCAGAGAGGTCGTAGCCGGCAGCGCCTGCATGCACCGAACGTAGACCAAACCGCGCCCGGAGTCATGTGGGCACGCCGGTGACTACGTCACCAACCTGAGAACCACACCCAGATGCGTCGAGAAGTTGAGAGGGATCACGCGGATGCGTCAACTCGAGTGAGAGTGTGTCACCAAGACTGAGAACGGACAATCCGTACGACGACGTCCCGCCGGCGAACCGGATCGCGCTGGGTGCATCAATGCCGATAATCTACATTATGACATTACGTGTCGTGCGGGGCGCGGTCGCGGAACGCCGTCGAGCTCGCTCAACGGTCACCATCTCCGTCACCGGAACGCGGATGCGGCGCGAGTGCGGCGCGCACCGCCAGCTGCTTCGCGTCGCGCTCGGCCTCGAGTTCCTGGATCGGACGGGCGCCGAACGAGTCGTCGATCTGCCTGACCAGCCGATTCTTCAGCCTCGTGGTCAGGACGACCGGTCTGGTGGCGGCATGCAGCCAGAGCAGTTGCACGCCTGTGGCGAAGTGGTCGAGGTAGCCCCGGAAGCCAGACGGTCCGCCGCCCAGGTGGAAGGACTGGAAGGGACCGGCGGTGGCCCACCGCAGCCCGATCGAGTTGACCACGATCTCGTCGAGTTCCTCGACGGTGACCATGCCCGCACGGACCAGCGCGACCGATTCCTTGAACAGCGCCGCTTGCAGCCGGTTCGCGGCGAAACCCGGTATCTCCCGCCGGAGCCGAATCGGGGTCTTGCCGAGCGCCGCGTAGAACCGCATCGCCTCGTCGACCGCCGACGGTGCGGTGTTCTCCCCCGGCACGACCTCGACCAACGGGATCATGTGCGGTGGGTTGAACGGATGGCCGATCAACATGCGTCCAGGGTCGGTCATCAGCGCCGACTGCGAGGTCGCCGTCATACCCGAGCTCGACGACAGTAGTAGCGCAGTGGGTTTCGCCGCCTTCTCGACCTGCGCCCAGAGGCGGCGTTTGAAATCGCGCCGCTCGGGGCCGTTCTCCTGCACGACATCGGCCTCGCGGACGGCCTCGTCCAGGTCGTCGCAGAACGTCAACCGCGCGGTCATGTCCGTCGTGTCGTAGCCCAGCGACCGGAGGGTCGGCTCGCACTGGGCGATCCCGTCCCGGACCCGTTGTGGGGCATCGTCGGCGACGTCGTAGACGGTCACAGTGTGGCCGTTGGCCAGGAAGAGAGCCGACCAGGAGATCCCGATGACGCCGGCGCCGATGACGGTGATGTTCATGAACGCTCCTCTCCGATGATCGCGATGTCAGCGAGGTCGGACCAGGAGGCCGGTCGTCCCCCGAAGAATGACGGACGTGGGGCGCGTGGATCGAACTTCATGATTCTCCGAAGGGGTCGCTCGAAATGGAGGCCGGTTCGAGCGAGGTGTCGGCCCCGCTCCCCGGCGGATCAGGACGGCGTAGTCGGCGTCGCGAGAGTCGCGCAGCAGATCGCGATGACCTCGCCCCTGGTCTCGTGAACGGGAAGGTGGCCGAGCGCCAACGTGGTGACCGCCAACGCGCCGAACGCCGCCGTCAGCCGAAGGACTCGGGGAAGGTCGGTCGCCTCGGCCCCGAACGCGGCGAAGATGCGATCGACCACCGGAACATGTAGATGCTTGGTGACCTCGGCGTCGTTGGTGACACTGACCGCACTCAACGCCAGCGCCACCACTCCGGGGCGCCGCGCGCTCAGGTCCACCAGGTACTCGATACCCGCCCTGTCGCGCGCCGCGCCTCGCGGCATGCCGCGAAGCGCGTCATGAAGTTCGCCGACATCCCGTGCGGCCGCCGCCAACGCAGCCTCTTGAAGAGCATATTTGGACGAGAACCTCTTCAGCACTGCGGCTTTCGAATACCCCGCCGCTGCCGCGATCTCCTGAACGGTGGCCTGACGGAAGCCGTGCCGTGCGAAGACGCCGGCCGCCACATCGACGATGTCGTCGTTGATCTCGCCCGACGTCTTGCGCACCTCAACAACGTAGCACTAGGTGACCATTTTGGTCAATGACTGACCAAAACAGTCACATCACGCTGCTCTGCGCCGATCCAGATCACGTAGTCGTCGGGATCGACACGCGGTAGTTCCACCGGCGGTCTCCCGTCGGACCAGGTGAAGACGCACGGGAGCGCCGGGAAGTCGCTCGACCCCATCCAGGAGAACGTGGCCGGTCTCGGCGCCAACAACTCCCCCTCGACGGTGGGGATGGAGGTGGTGCCGCCGTCTCGGTAGCGCGTTGCCGGCCGCGCCTCGATCTCGCGCAGCGGCTCGCCCAGGCGTCCGAGGAAGACGCGGAAGTCGTAGAAGCCGCCGTCCCGACCGACGTACAGAACGGCCTCACCGTCCGTCCACAGGTACACGTGATGGTCGATCAACGCCCCTCCTTCGTGCCCGACACAGCGTATCTATCGTCGTAGACCCTTCACACGCCGCCGAGCAAGCGCCCCACGACGACCGCCGCGACGTCGGTCGGGACGGACGGGTCGACCGCGCGTTGCATGCCGAGCCCGAGGATCAGGCTGAACAGGCCCAGCGCAAGGGTCTCCGCGTCGACCGGGAGCTCCAGGTCGTGCGCCACTTCCAGTTCCTCGACCAGCCTCGTGGTCGCGGCGCGGATCCGCTGGTAGCGGGATGCGGTGGCCGCCATGAGCTCTCCGTCGTGCTCACTGCTCGCGGTGACCGCCATCTCGAGCCGGAACCACGCGCGGTCGCCCACGATGGTCCGCCCCCACTCATCGAGCGAGGCCATCACACCGGCCAGGCCCTGATCGGCGGCCGAGACGGAGAGCTCGAGGACGCGACCGATCTCCCGGTCGTACAGCTCGTCGATCACCGCGGTACCCAGGGCGACCTTGCTCGCGAAGTTCGAATACACCGCGCCCCGCGTGAATCCCGCGTGCGCCGCTACGGCCTCGAGCGAGGTGGCCGTGTACCCGTCGCGGAGGAACAGTTCGGTCGCCGACGCCACGATGCGACCCCGCGTCCGCGATTGCGCCTCCGCCCTCGACAGTCGTTGCATATCGACATCCTAGCGGGATACAGTGTGCATTCGAATACTGCCTGTATCTGAAATGAGATGTCGATCGTGCCCGATGCATCCCCCGCCTTCATTCCGCACCACGAGATCGTCATCGTCGGCGCCGGCTTCTCCGGCATCGGCACGGCGATCGCCCTGATTCGGGCCGGATTCGACGACCTCCTCCTCGTCGACGACGCGGCGGGGCCCGGAGGCACCTGGCACTGGAACACCTACCCGGGCGTCGCCGTCGACATCCCCTCCTTCAGCTACCAGTTCTCGTTCGCCCAGCGGTCGGGCTGGTCGCGCAGCTACGCCCCGGGCCGGGAGCTGCGCGACTACGCCGAGCAGATCGTCGACGAGTACGGGCTGGAACCGAAGATGCGGTTCGACACCCGTGTGCACGAGGCGTCGTTCGACGAGGCGACGTCTCTGTGGACGATCGCGACGAGCACGGGCGAGATCACCGCGCGCTGGCTGATCCACGCCGGCGGACCACTGAGCCAGCCCAAGCTGCCCGACATCGAGGGCATCGACTCGTTCACCGACGACACGATGCACACCAGCCGGTGGGACCATGAGGTCAGCACCGCGGGCAAGCGCGTCGGGATCATCGGCACCGGAGCCACAGCCGTCCAGGTCATCCCGGAGATCGCCGCCGACACCGCACACCTCACGGTGTTCCAGCGCACGCCCATCTGGTGCCTGCCCAAGCCCGACTTCCCGCTCGGCCGGGTCGGCCGCGCCGGACTGGCGGCGATCCCGGGAATGCGACAGGCCGCGCGGCTCGCCAGCCAGGCCTTCGTCGAGGCGACCTTCCCCGTACTCGCGCACTTCCACCGCTGGATCCCCGGCACCGACGCGCTCGAGGTCGCCGCGCGCAGCTACATCCGCTCCCAGGTCTCCGATCCGGCGACCCGCGGCAAGCTCACCCCCGCTTACGCGCTCGGCTGCAAGCGCCCGAGCTTCCACAACTCGTACCTCTCGACCTTCAACCGGCCCAATGTCGCCCTGGAGACCACGTCCATCGAGGCCATCACGCCCACGGGCATCCGGACGACCGACGGCACCGAGCACCCGCTCGACGTGCTGATCCTGGCCACCGGGTTCAAGGTGACAGACAAAGACGCCCTCCCGACCTACCGGCTGACCACCGCCGACGGCACCGATCTCGCGGACCACTGGGAGTCCGAGCGGTTCCGGTCCTACCAGGGCGTCGCGACGGCCGGGTTCCCCAACTTCTTCACCGTCTTCGGGCCGTACGGCTACAACGGCGCCTCCTTCTTCACCCTGGTCGAGAACAGCGCCGCCCACATCGTCCGCGTGCTGGACGAGGCGCGGCGCCGGGACGCGATCACCGCGGAGGTGACCACGACCGCGCAGGACGCCTACATGGAGTCGATCCTCGCGCGCGGCCCGCTGCAGGTGTTCTCGAATCCGACCTGTGCGAGCGCCAACAGCTACTACTTCACCAAGAACGGCGACGTCCCGTTCCGGGCGTCCACGACGCTGGAAGCCGCGTGGCACAGTCGCCGGTTCCCGCTCTCCGACTACGCATTCTCGAACTGACAACACAAGGGAGACATGACATGACACTCGACCTCGCCGGCAAGACGGTGGTCATCACGGGTGCGGCACGCGGCATCGGCCTGGGCACCGCCAAGGCCGCCGCGAAGCGCGGCGCGAAGGTCGCAGTGCTCGACCTGCGGCAGGACGAAGCCGACGGTGCTGCGGCCCAGCTGGAGGGCGGCGCAATCGGCATCGCGGTCGACGTCACCGACCGGGACGCCCTCGCCCTCGCCTTCGACGTCGTCGCCGAGCGACTCGGAGGCATCGACGTGGTCGTCGCCAACGCCGGCATCGCACCGCGGGGCGCGACGGTGCAGGGCATGGACCCCGCCGAGTTCGACCGCGTGCTCGCCGTGAACCTGCACGGCGTCTACAACACCGTGCTCGCCGCGATGCCCCACATCCTCGAGCGGCGGGGACATCTCCTGCTCACGTCCTCGGTGTACGCCTTCATGAACGGCGTCGGTGTCTCCCCGTACGCCGTCGCGAAGGCGGGCGTCGAGCAGCTCAGTCGCGCGCTGCGCGTCGAGCTGGCGCCGTACGGCGCCACGGCGGGCGCCGTGTACTACGGCTTCGTCGACACGGAGATGGTGCGGGCCGGCTTCGACGAGGACCCGCTCACCGCCGGCGTGCCGGACCTGCTCCCCTCGTTCCTGAGCAACCGGATCTCCCCCGATCAGGCCGGTGAGGACACGGTGCGCGGCATCGAGCGACGGGCCGCCCGCACCATCACCCCCGCCCGGTGGGCGGTGTACAGCACGCTGCGCGGCGTGATCAACCCGCTTCTCGACATCGTCACCGCGCAGTACCGCCCCGCCGTCGAGCTGATCCACGCTCTCGACGCCCGGTCCGCGGCCGCGCGACAGGCCGTCGGCTCCCGGGTCGACTGACACCCGGAGCGCCCCTCTCACTCAGGGGGCGTCGCGCGGCGGAACCCGACCTCGGCGCCGATCGGCACCTGCGCCAACAGATCCAGGTGCCGATCGGCCACGACGGCGATCACGGGATAGCCGCCCGTCGTCGGATGGTCGACGAGGAACACCACCGGCTCCCCCGACGGCGGTACCTGGATCGCACCGGGGACCAGGGCTTGGCTCTGCACCCCTCCCGCCGCGCGGGCGAGAGGCGACCCCGTCAGGCGCACGCCGATGCGGTCGCTGCTCGATGTCACCGTCCACGCGCCGTCGAGCAGGTCGCCGAAGGCGGTGTCGGGGAACAGGTCCGCGTCGGGACCCGGCAGCAGTTCGAGCACCGTCGGGCGCGTCCCGTCGGGCACGGCGGGCTCGGTCTCCGGGAACCCGACCGCCGTGCGGGGCGGCGCGCCCACGGGCAGGACCGCACCGGCCGCGAGGGCCGGGGGCCCGAGACGCGCGAGGGTGTCGGCGCTGCGGCTGCCGAGCACCTCGGGCACGTCGACGCCGCCGCGGACGGCGATCACGACACGGAGGCCCGCCACCGTCGGGCCGATCTCGAGGTGGTCACCGTCGTCGAGGGCGAAGGGCCGTCCCCGCTCGACGGTGCGCCACCGCCCGTCGGGCGCCTCGACGATCAGGTCCGCGTCGGCGCCGGTCACGGCGAGCACCTGGTCCCCCACCGCCACGAGTTCGATTCCACCCCCGGCGTTCTCGATCGCAGCTGCGCCCTCGGCATTGCCGACGAGCCGGTTGGCCCGGCGCAGGGCGCCGCGGTCCGCCGCGCCGGATCTCGTGACCCCGAGCGCGGCGAGGCCCGGGCGGCCCAGGTCCTCCACGAGGGCCTGCATCCCAGGGTTCTGCACGACGAATCCGCGGCCGGGCGCCGGCACCGTCGGCGCGGAGGCCGGGGGTACCGCAGCGACGACCCGATCCCGGACCGCGGTGAACCGCACCCGGGCGCCGGGGACGAGGAGCGCCGGCGGGTCGCGGTCGATCGACCACAGCTCGGCGTCGGTGCGGCCGATCAGGCGCCACCCGCCGGGCGAGACGCGCGGGTAGACGGCGCTGTACTCCCCCGCCAGCGCGACGCTGCCCGCCGGCACGCGCACGCGGGGCGCGGCGAGGCGCGGAATCTCCGGACCCGCCTCGGCCGAGCGCAGGTAGGCGAATCCCGGTGCGAAGCCGAGGAATCCGACGTGCCACTCCCGTCCGGTGTGCATCCGCACGACGCCGTCCGCGTCGGTACCCAGAAGCTCGGCGAGGGCGCCGATGTCCTCCCCGTCGTAGACCACGTCGATCCCGACGAGCGGGCCCGCGACGGCGACGGGCTCGGGCTCGGCCATGGCGGACAGGAGTCGGGCACCGTCGGCGGCGGACCGCGGACCGTCGAACAGGATGGTGACGGTGTCCCCGCCCGGCACGAGCTCGCGCTGCCCGGGCAGCGGCTCGGCCTCGAGGCGGGCCCGGAGCGCCTCGACGATGTCCGGCACCACGCGCACCCGGACCGCGCGGGCACCGAGACTACGGACCTGTCGCATGGTGCACACCCTAGGCGCGCGGGTCTCGAAGATCACAGCCGCACGGCCTGCGCACACCCGCCCGACGGTCGTACAGTTATTTATATGTTCGAAGCACTTCTCGCGCTCGGTATCCGCACCGGAGCCGTGCTCCGCGTGTCGACCGTGGACGGCACCGTCGAGACGCTCCACACCGGCCCGGCCGGCTCCTCCCCCGACGGCGTCGTCGTCACCGCGGGGCGGATCTTCTGGACGACGATGGGCCGCCCCGTCCGCGACGGCGCCCGGTCCGGCGAGGCCGGACTCGACTACTCGGCACGAACCGGCGGCGTGCACTCGATGCTCCCCGACGGCTCGGACGTGCGCGACCTCGTGGTCCCGGGCGCGATGACCACCGGCAAGCAGCTCACGACCGATGGTGCCGGCCGGCTGTACTGGGGCGACCGGGAGGGCCTACGGGTGAGCTCGATCCGCGTCGACGGGACCGGCCTACGCGACCTGGTGGTCAACGGGCCCGCACCGGATCGGTTGGCGGAGTGCGTGGGCGTCGCCGTCGATCCCGGTCACGGGCACCTGTACTGGACGCAGAAGGGCCCCGCGAAGGGTGGCCGCGGCCGCATCCTGCGCGCCGAACTCGATCTTCCGGCCGGCGCGGAACCGGAGGACCGCCCCGACATCGAGACGCTCTGGGACGGGCTGCCCGAGCCGATCGACCTGGAGATCGTCGACGGCACCCTGTACTGGACCGACCGCGGCGCGGCGCCCGACGGCAATTCGCTCAACCGGGCCCCACTGCCCGCGCCCGGTGCTCGCGGCACGGCGCCCGAGATCCTCGCTCGGGGCTTCGGCGAGGCGATCGGCCTGGCGGTCGACGCCCCGTCGGGCCTCGCCTACGTCTCCGACCTCGGCGGCCGGATCTGGCGGGTGCGGCTCGACGGAGGCGAACCCGAGATCCTCGTCGACCTGGGGACCCCCGTGTCGGGCATCTGCGGGGTCCCCGCGGACACCGAAATCCACTGACGAACGGAGCGTTCCATGACCTACGCCTTCACCTTCGAGGACATCCGGCGGCGTCCCGTCGCCATCATCGGCGCGGGCACGCTCGGCCGCCGCATCGCGCTCATGTTCGCGAGCCGCGGCGGCGAGGCCCGGATCCACGACCCGAACGCCGACCAGGCCCGGGCCGCGGTGCGGTACGTGACCGACGCCCTGCCGGACCTCCTCGCCCGGCGCGGCTCCGGCGAGGCCGGGACCGCCACCGCGCACGACTCCCTGTCGTCCACGCTCGACGGTGCCTGGCTCGTCGTCGAGGCCGTGCCGGAGCGGCTCGACATCAAGATCCCGCTGTGGGGCCGGATCGACGCCGTGGCACCGTCGGACGCGATCTTCGTCACGAACTCCTCGTCGTACGCGTCCCGCCTGATGAACGAGAACATCCGCGACAAGAGCCGCTTCTGCAATCTGCACTTCTACATGCCTCCCACGGCGAACGCGGCCGACGTGATGTCGGACGGCGAGACCGCGCGCGAGGTCGTCGACACGCTGCTGACGGTGCTGCCCGAGTTCGACGTGCACCCGTTCGAGGCGCGCCGGGAGAGCACGGGCTTCATCTTCAACCGCGTCTGGGCCGCCATCAAGCGGGAATCGCTGGCCGTGGTCGCGGAGGGTGTCGCGCGGCCGGAGGACGTCGACGGGATGTTCCGCCTCAACTGGCACATGCCCGTGGGCCCGTTCCAGATGATGGACAGCGTGGGCCTGGATGTGGTTCTCGACATCGAGGACCACTACGCGGCCGAGAACCCGCACCTACCCGAGGGGCCGCGCCGACTGCTGCACGAGTACGTCGACGCCGGCAAGCTGGGAGTCAAGACCGGCGAGGGCTTCTACGCCTACCCGCCGACTGCCGCTCCGTGACTACCGCTCCGTGACGAGTTTCGCCCCGAAGCCGATGAGCGCGACGCCCGCGATGCCGTCGAGGAGGCGCCGCGTGCGCGGCGTCTGCATCCAGGAGGTGACCGTGCCCGCAGCGGCGATGAGCACACCGCAGTAGACGGCCGTCAGCGCGATGAAGACGCCGCCGAGCAGCAGCGTCGTCCCGGTCACCGAATGGCCCGCGGGCACGAAGCCGGGGAGCAGGCTCACGAACAGCACCCCGATCTTGGGGTTGAGCAGATCGGTCAGGAAACCCGCCGTGAAGCCACCGCTGCGCCACGAGGACGCCTGCGGGACGGTCGGCTGCTCCCCCAGCGCCGCGCCGCGGATCATCGCGCGCAATGACTGGGCGCCCATGTAGATCAAGTACGCGGCGCCGAGGAACTTCAGTGCGGTGTAGCCGTATTCGCTGGCCTTGAGCATCGCCGAGAGCCCCAACACGGCGGCGAGCACCCACAGGACGAGGCCGCTGAGCACTCCCAGGCTGGTGCGCAGTCCGGCGACGCGGCCGCCCTGGACCACGCCGCGCACCACGACGAGGGTGTCGGGACCCGGCAGCACCACGATGAGTGCGGCGGCAGCGGTGAACGACAGCAGGGCGATGAGCATTCGATGATCTAAGCAGGTACCCGCGGTTACGCGGAAGTCACGACCGCGCCGCGGCGGTCTCGCTCGGCGACTCGCCGAACCGCGCCCGGTAGTCCACGGCGAACCGGCCCAGATGCGTCAGGCCGACGCCGAGAGCCACATCGGTCACCGTCCGGCCCGGATGCATCGCGTCGAGAAGCCGCGCGCGGGCCGCGAGCAGGCGGCGCTCCTTGACCACCGCGGTCGGCGTCGAGCCCAGCTCCGTCCGGCACGCCTCGCGGAGGGCTCGGACGCTGACTCGGAGCCGCGCGGCGAGCCAATCCGGTCCGAGGGAGTCGGCGAGATGGTCGTCGATCAGCGCCGTCATCCGCGAACCGAGCGTGGCCGCGCCGTCCGCAGCCGCGGCCAGCGCCGCGCTGTAGTTGTGCGGCTGCACGTCGAGCAGCTGGTTGACGACGCCGCGGGCGAGGTACTCCGAACAGTCCGCGCCGCCGACCGAGGAGGCGCCGCGCACGGCCTCGTCGCCGAGGAAGCGCACCATCCGGACCCAGGACGCCACATCGGGCCGGCGCAGGTCCATGCCGACGTCGAAGCGCAGCGGCGTGGTGATCTCGTGACCGAGCCTGCGCATGAGCTCTCGGTCGACGGTGCTGCGCCGCAGCCGGACGCACAGCTGAGGGTTGCCCCGTTGCCAGGTCATGACAGTGGGCGCAGTGGGCGACAGAACGCTCGCGAGGTGCGGCGAGGACTGCACGCGCGTGGCGCCGTGCTCGACGAGAGCGCGGCCGGCGAGCGGGATCTGCACGAGGTAGAAGGTCGACAGCGGCCCGGGCCGGATCTGCACCGGCTCGCCGTAGTCGAGGTGCACCAGCCCCATGGAGCCGACGGTGTCGATCCGTAGCCGCATGTCGATCGCGTGCGCGCGGCCGACCGGGTCGAGCCGGTGGTCGCAGAAGAAGCCGGCGACCCGCGCCCGGGCGAGGTCGACGTCCCGCGTCCTGAGGATCGTCGGTGCGGTCACGTGTGCCTCCCTGTGGCGTGGATCACTGACGTCCATCATGTGCTGCATTCCTGCCTGTCGTCAAGCAGGCGCGATACCGCGAAGTGGATAGCGCCGTCGAAGAACCGGATAGCGGGCCTATGACCTGCGTCACTACCGTCCTGTCGCATCCGGCGCCCGCGCGGCGCCACGGAACGACGCGAGGCGGGAACGATGACAGGAAATCTGGACGGGCGTACAGCGATCGTGACCGGCGGGGCGACCCTGGTCGGTCACGGCGTGGTCGAGGCGCTGCACGATGCGGGTGCGACGGTGGTCGTCGCCGACATCGACGTCGTCGGGGCGCAGGAGATCGCCGACCGACTCGGCGATCGCGTGCACGCGCGCACCGTCGACATCACCGATGACGCGCAGGTCGCCGACCTCGTCGCCGGCACCGTCCGCGACCTGGGCGCGCTCGACATCGTCGTCAACCTGGCCTGTACCTACCTCGACGACGGTGCCGACACCTCGCGCGCGGACTGGCTCACGGCCTTCGACGTCAACGTCGCGAGCGCCGTGCGCGTGGCGGACGCCGCCCGGCCCGCGCTCGCCGAGAGCAGC
The DNA here is from genome assembly GCF_001575205.1 of Tsukamurella pseudospumae. GTDB lineage: Bacteria > Actinomycetota > Actinomycetes > Mycobacteriales > Mycobacteriaceae > Tsukamurella > Tsukamurella pseudospumae. The sequence continues at coordinate 47,532 of NZ_LSRE01000001.1, read as the reverse complement.
CACGGATCGATCATCAACTTCACCTCGATCTCCAGCTCGGTGGCGCAGACCGGGCGCTGGGTCTACCCCGCCTGCAAAGCGGCACTCGTGCAGATCACCCGGTCGATGGCGATGGACTACGCCGCCGAGAAGATCCGGGTGAACTCGGTCAGCCCCGGTTGGACCTGGTCGAAGATCATGGACACCGTCTCCGGGCACGACCGTGCGCACACCGACGCCGTCGCGGCGCCCTTCCACCTCACGGGCCGGGTCGCCGATCCCATCGAGGTGGGCCGCGTCGTGGCCTTCCTCTGCTCCGACGCCGCGTCCGTCGTGACGGGCGCAGATTGGGCCGCAGACGGCGGCTACTCCGCGATGGGGCCGGAGCAGGCCGCCCCCGCGATCCCCCTGTTGGCCCCTGCGGGCACCGAATAGGAGAACACAGCCATGCGTATCGCCGTGATCGGAGCCGGTTTCGCCGGGGTCTCCGCCGCCAAGGTCCTCACCCAGTTCGGGCACGAGGTCACCGTCTACGAGAAGGCCCCGGACATCGGCGGCGTCTGGAGCGCGTCCCGCCGTTACCCGGGCCTGCGCACCCAGAACAACAAGGGCACCTACTGCCTCTCGGACCTGACGATGCCGGGTCAGTACCCGCAGTGGCTCGAGGGCGCCCAGGTCCAGGAGTACCTCGAGACCTACGTGGACCGGTTCGGGCTGCGGGACCGATTCCGGACGTCCACCACCGTCATCTCCGCGGAGCTGGCCGAGCCCGCCGCGGCACCGTCGGGCGATGTGACGGCGAATCCGGCACTGCGACCGGTCACCTGGTCGGTGACGGCCGAGGGCCCGCAGGGCGTGAGCACCGAGGAATACGACTACCTCGTGGGCGCCAACGGGATCTTCTCGGCGCCGTCCATCCCCGCGTGGCCGGGCCGCGAGGCCTTCGAGGCCGCGGGCGGACGGATCTGCGCACCCGGCGACGTGCACTCCCTCGACGAGGTCGCCGGCCGCGACGTGCTGGTGGTGGGATACGGCAAGTCGGCTTGCGATGTCGCGTCCGCCATCGCGCCGGTGACGGCGAGCGCGACCGTGATCGCGCGCAAGCTCCTGTGGAAGATGCCCCGCCGTCTCGCGGGCGTCGTCAACTACAAGTTCCTCATGCTCACCCGTCTCGGCGAGGCACTCTTCGAGTACCAGCGCCTGCAGGGTGTCGAGGCCTTCCTGCACGGTGCGGGCAAGCCAGTGCGGAACAGCATGCTCGCGAGCCTGCAATCGGTCGCGACCAAGCAGCTCAAGCTGAAGGAACACGGGCTGGTCCCGGACGGCGACTTCGAGCGGATCGCCCGCAGCACCGTCTCCCTGGTGAGCGAGGGCTTCTTCGAGGCCGTGCAGGACGGGAGCCTCGCGGTGCGCCGCGACACCGAGATCGCCGAGCTCGTGGTGGCGGACGGCAAGCCGGCAGCGCGCCTGTCGGACGGCTCGACGGTGCCCGCCGAGGTCGTCATCGCCGCCACCGGGTGGCGGCAGGACGTGCCCTTCCTCGACGCCGACGTCCAGGCCCGGCTCACGGACGCGAACGGCGATTTCGAGCTGTACCGCTTCATCCTTCCGCACGAGGTTCCCGGCCTGGCCTTCGTCGGCTACAACTCGTCGTTCTTCTCGCCGTTGTCGGCGGAGATGGCCTCGCTGTACGTCGCGCACGTGCTGGACGGCGCGGCACATCTGCCGCCGGTTCCCGAACGGCGCGAACAGGTCTCGGCCAGGCTCGCATGGATGCGCGGCCGCACCGAGGGGCACCACGCCCGCGGCACCAACCTGATCCCGTTCTCCATGCACAACATCGACGAGATCATCGAGGAGATGGGCCTGACGCTCCCCCGCCGCCAGCGAGTGCGCGAGTGGCTCCTTCCGCCGAAGCCCGCGGACTACCGCTGGGTGACCAGGCGCCTGCTCGCCCGTCGTCCCCGCGCCGCCACGTCGGTCGCGCGGTCCGGGGCGAGCCCGAGGCGCGCCGCGTGACGGCCGATGTCGTGGTCATCGGGTCCGGGATCAACGGCCTCGTCGCCGCGGCCGAGCTCGCGGGCTCCGGCCGGTCGGTGTGCCTGATCGAGCAGTCCGACCGGCTCGGCGGCTTCCTCGCGAGCGACGAGCTCACCCTGCCGGGCTTCCTGCACGACACCTACTCCTCGTGGCACCCGCTGTTCGTCACCGGTGGCGCGTACGCGGCGCTCGGCGCGGACCTGCACCGGCACGGGCTGGAGTACGCGAACGCCGACGACGTCGTCACCGGATCCGTTTCGGGCGACCGCCGCGCGGTGGTCGCGCACCGGGACCCGGCGCGTACCGTCGAACAGTTCTCGGACGCCGACGGTGCCGCCTACCTCGCGATGCTGGACCGGATCGGCGGGGACCTGGACGTGATCGGCGGGTTGCTGGGCAACGAGACCCGCACCCCGGGGGTGCTCGGGCATGCGGCGGCGATGTTGCGCCGCGGCCTCGGCCGTACGGAGGGCTGGGTCCGCGACGCCGCCGCGAGCGGGCGCCGCTGGGGCCGAAGGACCTTCGAGGGCCCCGAGGTCGATCAGCTGTGGGTGCCGTGGCTGCTGCACGCGGGCCTGTCCCCGGACAGCGCGTCGGGCGGGCTGATGATCCCGGTGTTCGCAGCGACGATGCACGGTGCGGGCCTGCCCGTGGCCGTCGGCGGGCAGCGGGCCTTCCTCGCGGCCTTCGAGTCGTTGCTCGCCGAGCGCGGGGTGCGGGTCATGACCGGCGCCCGGGTGGAACGGATCCTGGTCGAGTCCGGCCGGGCCACCGGCGTGCAGGTCGACGGTCGGCGCGTCGACGCCCGGCAGTCCGTCCTCGCTTCCGTCACGCCGACGGCCCTCTACTGCGATCTGCTGCCGGAGTCCGCCGTGTCCGGGGCGGTGCGCGCCGAGGCGCGCGGATACCAGTACGGGCGGGCCGCGATGCAGATCCACGTCGCGCTCGACGAGCCACTGCAGTGGTCCGACGACGCCCTCGACGGTGCGCCGCTGGTCCACCTCACCGCGGGCTCGGATTCGGTGGGAGTGGCCTGCGCGCAGGCCGAGGCCGGACTGTTGCCGGCCCGCCCGACGGTGGTGGTGGGCCAGCAGGCGCTCATCGACCCGAGCCGGGTGCCCGACGGCAAGGGCATGCTGTGGCTGCAGCTGCAGGAGGTCCCGTTCGCCCCGGTCGGCGACGCGGCGAACCTGCTCGACGTGACAGGCGGTTGGACCGACGAGCTGATCGCCGGCTACGTGGACCGCGTTCTGGACCTCGTCGAGGAAGCCGCGCCCGGCACGCGCAATGCGATCCTCGCGGTGAAGGCGATCAGCCCCGTCGAACTGGCCGCCGCGAATCCGAACGCGGTGCAGGGCGATCCGTACTGCGGCTCCGCGGAGCTCGACCAGAACATCTTCTGGCGCCCCGGGCCGCTCACGGCTCGCCACCGCACCGCGGTCGACGGTGTGTGGCACATCGGCGCGGCCACCCATCCGGGGCCCGGCCTCGGCGGAGGCTCCGGGCACCTCGTGGCGCAGGAGCTGATCCGCCGCGACGACGGCCCGCTCACCCGCGTCCGCCGGTTGCTCGGCCGCTGAACGCTCGACGAGGATCTCCACCACGAAAGGGAGCGAACCGGATTCCGGTTCGCCCCCTTTCTCGTGTTCCGACGGTGCCGTCAGGCGGCGGCACCGCGCAGGGCCGCGAGGGCGGTGCCGAGCGCGCCGCCGTCCTCGTCCGCGACAGCGGCGTCCACCAGGCGACGCATCCGGTCGGCGGCGTCGGGCCGCCCCCGGACCAGCTCGAGCCCCTCCATCAGGAGGCCGAAGCTGTCGACGCCGTGGGCGTGGGTCCGCCCGTAGCCCTTGAGGACCCGCGCGGCGACGACCACCTCGGTCGCGAGCGCCGGATCGGTACGGCCGACCGAGGTCACCGTGTCGAGCCAGGTGTCGATGAACACCTGCTCGCGGCCGAAGCGCAGCGACCGCGTGCGCAGCGGACGCATCCGGGCGAGGGTGGACAGCGTGGCGTAACCCCACACCGAGGTGGTGTTGATGACGAAGCCGCGGTGGCACACCGTGTCGACCGCCTTGGCGAAGGCACGGTTGTGTTCCAGCGCCCGGCCGAGCGCGGTGGGTAGGGTGTCCGTGATCTCGTCGACCTGCGGGTGCAGGTACTCGTGCACCCGCATCACCTGCTCGTCGTCGGGCCGCACCTCCGACCGCACCCGGTCCATGCGCCGCCCCCGGACCTTCTGCAGCGCGACGTGCACCGTGTCCTGGTAGCTCATCCAGAGCGCGATGTGCCGGGCCGCCTCGACGGTCAGACGGGCCGCGCCCTCGTGGTCGGCGTCCAGCGCGCTGATCCGAGCCACCCGATCGAGGTAGCGGTCGGCGTACGCGAGGTCCTGGTAGACGGCGGTGCGCTCGAGACCGTGCAGCAGCATCGAGGCGGCCGCGCGGGGGAAGGAGCGGGCGACGCGTCGGGCGCGGTCGGCGAGCGCAGGACCCACCAGTGATTCCGGTGTCCGGACGGCGATCTCGTTCCGTTCCTCCTCGCGCTCGGCCTTGAGCTCCTCCGGTGTCTTGGGTCGCCGAACCTGCAGGGTGAGTGGCACCGGGGTGCTCGCCGGGCGCGGCGCGACGGACGGCGCACCGTCCGACTCGGCCAGGCTCTCCCGCGCACGCTCGTACCCCGCGGCGAACGCGGCCAGCGAGGTCTCCACGCCCTTCCCGCCGCGGCGGATCGCCTCCTCGAAGTCCGCACGGGGGAAGGGCAGGGCGCCGCTGCCGGCGAGGGCGCCGAACAGGGAGGCGCTGATGACGCTGCCGTTGTCCCGAGCGAGGGTGGCGAAATCACCGGCGATGAGGGTCTTCGCCGCGGCGACGGCACCGTCGAGCAGCGCACCCGAGTCGACCCGGCCGTCGTCGAGCGTGGACTTCTCGAGAATGGAGTAGACCCGGTTGAGGGAGGTGATGAGGGTGGTCCGGTCGGGGGTGACGAAGCCGCGCTGTACGGCCCGGCCGGCCTCCATCAGTTCGGAGGCGATGAGCACGTCCACCTCGCCGGGCGTGGGCATCAGCGACAGGATCGGGGTGTCGCGGGCGCGCCCGGTCCCGCTGCGGTGCGCGACGTCCGGCGGGAACAGCTCCGCGTAGTAGACGGTGGCGCCGGTGCGCTGCGCGACGCCGGCGACGGAGGTGTTCTGCGCGGTCCAGCCCTCGTCCTCGCCGAGCGAGACGATCCAGTCGGCGAGGACGCCGCCGCCCTCGCCGCCCATCGCGAGCACCGCGACGGTGATGGGCCGCTGCCCGGTGGTCCAGCTCATCAGAAGGCCTCCGTGGACTCGTAGCGGCCGGCGCGGGATTCGAGCCCGCGGCCGAGGCGCTCCGACACGGCGCCGCGCACGCGGTCGCGGAGCCGGTCGATGCGGGTGGGATTGGTGACGACGTCAGTGCGGTAGAACGACGGGCAGAGCGCGGCTGCGTGCGCGTTGTTGCCGCACACCCCGCACCCGACGCAGGTGTCGGTGACGTGTGCGACGGGATCGGTGCGCATGGGATCGGGGTTCGGCGCGATGGTCAGTGACGGGCAGCCGGAGATCCGCATGCAGGCGTGATCGCCCGTACAGGTCTCGGCGTCCACGCCGAACCGCTGCGTGACGACCCGCTTGCCCGCCTTGACCGCCGCGGCGCGTTCCGGCTTCTCGCGACGCTGCTTGTTGAGCTGGCACTCGCTCTGCGCGACGATGACCTTGGGGCCCTTCTTCGTACTGGTGAGGGCGTCGATGAAGACATCGCGCAGCTTCGCCACATCGAAGGTGTCGGGCATCGTCTTCGCCCACGTCACGCCGACCCCGCGCACCGCCCGCTCGATCGGGTTGTTGGTGCTGCGGTCGGGCAGGATCGCGCGGGAGGAGAGCAGGTCCTGACCGCCGGTGGCGGCGGCGTAGGCGTTGTCCACCACCACGAGCAGCTGGTCGGACTCGTTGAACACGGCGTTGCCGACGCCCGAGGTGAGGCCGTTGTGCCAGAAGCCGCCGTCGCCCATCACCGCGATGCCGCGGCGCCCGGCGTCCTTGCTGCTCAGCGCGGCACCGCCGGCCGAGCCGAGGCCGTAGCCCATCGTGGTCGCCCCCAGGTTGAAGGGCTCGTTGATCGCGAACAGGTGGCAACCGATGTCGGCGCTCACGTGATGCTCGACGCCGGTCTCCCGTTCGGCGAGCTTGAGCGCCGAGAAGATGGGCCGCTCCGGGCATCCCGTGCACAGGCCGGGCGGCCGCGGCTGCACGGCGCGGCCGTCGACCCGTTCCGTGAACGGACTGCGCGGGTCCCCGACCGGGGCGAGCACCGCCGGGTCACCGGTGACCAGGTCGGGCGCGTACCGACCCAGGAACGCGGCGACGCCCGTGGTCACCGCGATCGGGGTGTACTCCCCCGCTTTCGGCAGCAGGTCCTTGCCGTGCAGCGCCGTGTCGAGCCCGGCACGGCGCAGGATCGCGTTGAGGTTCTGCTCGATGTAGTCGGGCTGTCCCTCCTCGAGCAGCAGCACCGCGTCCTTGTCGGCGCAGAACTCGACGATCTCCTCGTCGATCACGGGGTAGGTCACGTTCATCACGTACAGCGGGACGGCGGTGTCGCCGAAGGCGTCCGAGCAGCCGAGCAGCTCGAGCGCGCGGTTGAGTGTGTTGTACAGGCCGCCCTGCACGATGAGGCCGATCCGGCCGTCGGCGGGCCCGAAGGTCTCGTTGAGCCGATTCTCGCGGATGTACTCCACGGCCGCGGGCCAGCGGTGGGCGATCTTCTCCTGCTCGTGCAGGAAGCTCGCGGGCGGCAGCACGACACGGCTCACGTCGCGCTGGGGGTTCTCCATCGCCTCCTGCACCGTCATCTGCGGTCGGCGGTTCTCGCGGGTGGTGAAGGTGCCGTGCAGGTGGCACGAGCGCAGCCGCAGCTCGAGCATCACCGGGGTGTTCGACGCCTCCGACAGGGCGAACCCGTGCTCGACGGCGTCGACGATCGCGGTGTGGTCGGGCCGTGGATCCAGCAGCCACATCTGCGATTTCATCGCGAAGGCGTGGGAGCGCTCCTGCATGATCGAGCTGCCCTCGCCGTAGTCCTCGCCCACGATGATGAGGGCGCCACCCGTCACGCCGCCGCTGGAGAGGTTCGCGAGCGCGTCGGAGGCGACGTTGGTGCCCACCGTCGACTTGAAGGTGATCGCGCCGCGGAGCGGGTAGTGCACCGAGGCCGCCAACATCGCAGCGGCCGTCGCCTCCGAGGCGCTGTTCTCGAAGTACACGCCGTACTCGTCGAGGATCTCGCGAGCGTCGCCGAGGACGTCCATCAGGTGACTGATCGGTGCGCCCTGATAGCCGCCGACGTACGCGACGCCCGACTGGAGGAGGGCCTTCGTCACCGCCAGGATGCCCTCCCCCTCGAACCGGGTACCCGGCTCCTGCCGCAGTTTGAGGACCTCTTTCGCAAAGGAGCGCTCAGCCATGAGCCCACCCGCCTTCCGCTCGCATCACGGGCCGTGTGATGCCATCACGCTAGCGCCGGGCGCGGCCCCGCTGAAGGGTGCGGAGCACAGCCCGCGCCGATCGGGACAGACCGTCGTCGCGATCTGGATAGCCGGGTGCCACCGCACGTCCTACGGTCGGCGTCATGCTCACCGAACTCGCCACCGCCCTGGCCTCAGGAGACGTCCGCGTCATCGACCTGACCACGCCGTTGTCCGCGGACACCCCGACTCTCCGACTGCCGGAGCCCTTCGTCAACCTGATCGACTTCAGCCTGGAGCGCGTCGCCGCCTTCGAGCCGACCGCTCCCGCGTGGCAGCACAACAACATCCACACGGGCGAGCACATCGGCACGCACGTGGACGCTCCCTGCCACTGGATCACGGGCCGCGACGGCGCGGACGTGAGCCGGTTGCCGGCGGCCCGGCTCGTCGGTCCGGCGTGCGTGATGGACTTCGCCGAGCGCGCCGCCGCCGATCCCGATTGGCTGCTCGACGTGGCCGATGTCGAGGGGTGGATCGCGGAGCACGGCTCCGTCCCGGAGGGCGCGTGGCTGCTGCTGCGAACGGGCTGGGACCGGTACGGCGGCGACCGGGAGCGCTTCCTGGGGCTCGACGAGAAGGGCTCACACACGCCGGGCATCACCGCGGCCTGCGCGCGCTGGCTCGCGGAACAGGTCCCGATCTCCGGCTTCGGCGTCGAGACGGTCGGCATCGACGCGGGGAACGCGGCTGCGCTCGAACCGCCCTTCCCCGCGCACAACTTCCTGCTCGGCGCCGACAAGTACGGCCTGACGAGTCTGCGGAACCTGGCGCAGCTGCCGCCGCAGGGCGCCGTGATCGTGGTCTCTCCGCTGCCCATCGTCGGCGGCACCGGCTCCCCCGCCCGCGTGTTCGCACTCGTCGAGGGCTGACGCAGTCACGCACCGCACCACGAAGAGGGGCGCCACCGATCCGGTGGCGCCCCTTCACCGTGTCGGTGGTGGTCAGTGCACGGCTGATCCAGGCGTCCACCGGACGTGCGCGGGCAGGCCCTGCTCGTCTTCACGCAACAGCGCGAGGCGCGGGCGCACGGCGTCGGTACGGGCGCTCGGCGGCTTGCGGTTGCCCGCCCGGAACTGATCCGGCCACTCCGCTCCCGGGCCGGCGTAGTCCTGGTCCGCTGCGGCGTGCAGCGTCCACTGCGGGTCGTAGAGATGAGCACGACCCAATGCGCACAGGTCGGCACGCCCGGCGAGCAGGATCGAGTTGACGTCGTCGTAGGAGGAGATCGCACCGACGGCGATCACCGTCACCCCGGCGGGTCCGGCGACCTCGTTGCGGATCCGGTCCGCGTACGGCGTCTGATAGCTGCGGCCGAACGCGGGCCGCTCGTGCTTGGCGATCTGGCCGGTGGAGACGTCGATCAGGTCGACGCCGTGCTCGCAGAAGGCGCGGGCGATCTGCAGCGCGTCGTCGATGTCGTTGCCGTCCGGGATCCAGTCGGTCGCGGAGAGCCGCACGGACACCGGACGATCGGCGGGCCACGCGGCGTGGACGGCGTCGAAGACCTCGAGCGGGAACCGCAGCCGGTTCTCGACACTCCCGCCGTACTCGTCGGTGCGGGTGTTGGAGATCGGCGAGAGGAAGGAGGAGATCAGGTAGCCGTGACCGGCGTGGAACTCGAGCAGGTCGAAGCCGGCGTCCGCGCCCCGCCGGGCGGCGGCGGCGAACTCCCCGACCACGCGGTCCATGTCGGCGCGGCTCATCTCCCGGGGCACGGGGCTGTTCGGGCCGTAGGGCAACGCCGACGGTGCCATGACCTCCCAGTTGCCCTCGTCGAGCGGGTCGTCGATGCCCTCCCACATCAGCTTGGTGGAGCCCTTGCGGCCCGAATGTCCGATCTGCAGGCCGATCTTCGCGCCGGAGACCGCGTGCACGGCGTCCACGACGCGGCGCCATCCCTCGTACTGCTCGTCGGTGTACATCCCGGTGCAGCCGGGGGTGATCCTGCCCTCGTCGGAGACGCACACCATCTCGGTCATCACCAGCCCGGCGCCGCCGAGCGCCTTCGAACCCAGGTGCATGAGGTGGAAGTCGTTCGGCACGCCGTCGACGGCGGAGTACATGTCCATGGGCGAGACCACGATCCGGTTCCTCAGGCGCAGGCCTCCGATCGTGACGGGGTGGAACATGGCCGGGGTCTCCGGGCCGGCCTCGGTGTCGGCGCTGAAGGAGCGCAGGACGCGGTCGGCGAAGTCCGCGTCGCGCAGGCGCAGGTTGTCGAACGTGATGCGGCGGCTGCGGGTGAGCAGATTGAAGGTGAACTGCACCTGGTCCTGCTCGCGGTACGTACCGATGGTCTCGAACCATTCGAGCGAGGCCTGCGCCGCGCGCTGCGTGGACTCGACGACGGGGCGCCGCTCCTCCTCGTAGACCTTGAGCGCGGTCCCGAGGTCTCCGTTCTCGTGCAGGCACGCGGCGAGCGAGAGTGCGTCCTCCATCGCGAGTTTCGTGCCCGAACCGATGGAGAAATGCGCGGTGTGCGCGGCGTCGCCGAGCAGCACCAGGTTCCGGTGCACCCAGCTGGTGTTGCGGACGGTGGTGAAGGTGATCCACTGCGAGTTGTTCGCCAGAACGGTGCTCCCGCCCAGGTACGGCGCGAAGATCTCCGCGATCCGGGCGATGGCGGCGTCGTCGTTCTCGCCGGGCCGGAAGGCCCGGCCCTCCGTGGCGTCGAACCCGGCGCGCCGCCACACGTCCTCGGCCATCTCGACGATGAAGGTACTGCCCTGGTCCGAGTAGGGGTATCCGTGGATCTGCATGACCCCCCACTCGGTGTCCTCCACGATGAAGGTGAACGCCTCGAAGACCTTGTCGGTGCCCAGCCACATGTACTTGCAGCGGCGCCGGTCCAGGTCGGGTTCGAAGCCCTCGGCGAAGCGGTTGCGGGCCGCGGAGTTCAGCCCGTCGGCGGCGAGGACCAGGTCGTGGGTCGCCATCAGTTCCTCGACGTCCGGGGCGGACGTGGCGAACCGCACGTCCACGCCGAGGTCGAGGCACCGGCGCTGCAGCAGCGCGAGGAGGTCGTGCCGGTTCATCGCGGCGAACCCCTGGCCGCCGACGGTGTTGCAGCGGCTGCGGTAGTGCACGTCGATGTCGGTCCAGCGGGCGAAGTGGGACTCCATCTGCCCGTAGATCACCGGGTCGGCGTTCTCGATACCGCCGAGGGTCTCGTCCGAGAAGACGACGCCGAACCCGAACGTGTCCTCCGCCCGGTTGCGCTCGAAGACGGTGACCTCGTGTCGGGGGTCGAGCTGCTTCATCAGGGCGGAGAAGTAGAGGCCGCCGGGGCCGCCGCCGATCACTGCGATCTTCATGATGGTCATCCTTCGTGCTGAGTGGGGCGACGGTCAGCCGCGGACGGCGGCCGCGGCTTCGCGGGCCAGTTGTTCGCGGAGTCGGAAGTGCTGGAGTTTGCCCGACGGGTTGCGCGGCAGCGCAACCACGAACCGGACATCGCGCGGATACTTGTAGGGAGCGAGGCGGGCCTTGACTCCGTCCTGAATGCGACGCACCATCTCGGGGCCCGCATCAGTGCCAACGCGGAGCACTACGAAGGCACAGACCACGGCGCCGCGCTCGGGGTCGGGCCGGCCGACGACGGCGGCCTCCACCACGGCACCGTCGGCACAGATCGCGGCCTCGACCTCGGGGCCGCCGATGTTGTACCCGGACGAGACGATCATCGAATCGGACCGAGCCTGGAAGCGGAAGGCCCCGTCGGGGTCGCGGACGACGGTGTCGCCGGTGACGTTCCACCCGTTCACGACGTAGCCGAGCTGTCGGTCGTCGTCGAGGTATCGGCAGCCGGTGGGGCCGATGACGGCGAGCCGTCCGGCGGTCCCGGCGCCGACCTCCGCACCGTCCGGGCCGAGGACCGTGGCGCGGTAGCCCGGGACGGGCGTACCGAGCACGCCGGCGACGGTGCGCCCGGGCGCGGTCGAGAGGAAGACGTGCAGCAGCTCGGTGCACCCGATGCCGTTGACGAGCTCGATACCGCATTCCTCGCGGACCAGGTCGAAGGTCTCCTCGGGCAGGTCCTCGCCGGCGGACACGCCGACCCGCACGCCGCGCAGCGGCTCCGCCCCGCCGCCCCGGATGATCGCGCGGTACGCGGTCGGGGCCGTGAACAGCACCGTCACGCCGTGCGTGGCGACGACCTCGGCCAGCTGCAGCGGCGTCGCCCGCTCCGTGAGCACCGTCGAGGCCCCGAACCGCAGGGGGAAGACCACGAGCCCGCCGAGGCCGAAGGTGAAGGCGAGCGGCGGCGAGCCGGCGAACACGTCGTCAGGGCTCGGCGCCAGGACGTGCCGCGCGAAGGTATCGGCGTTGGCGAGCACGTCGCGGTGGAAGTGCATGGTGATCTTGGGCCGCCCCGTACTACCCGAGGTCGGACAGAGCAGGGCCACGTCGTCGGCCGCCGTCTCGACGGGGGTGAAGACGCCGTCGTGCCGCGCAGCGCGCGCCTCGAGGCGGTCGACACCGTCGCCCCCGATGAGCACGAGGCCGGCGCCGGAGCCGTTGCGCTCCAGGGCCTCCGCGAGATCGGCTGCCACCGCGGCGCCGCTCAGGCAGACGGTGGGCCCGGTGCGCTCGATCAGGTCCTCCAGCTCGGCGGGGCGGAGCATCGGCATCGTCGTCACGAGCACGGCGCCGGCCTTGAGCGCACCGAGCCACGCGGCGACGAGCCACGGCGTGTTGCCCTCGCGCAGCAGCACCCGGTTGCCCGGGCGGACGCCGAGGTCGTCGACGAGCACCTGTGCGATGCGGTCGGACTGCAGGCGCAGGTCCGCGTAGGTCCACAGCAGCCCGTCCGGCGTGCGGATCGCGGGCCGGTCGCCGTACCGCTGCGCACCCTCGTCGATCAGGGCGACGGCGGCGTTGAGCCGGTCGGGGTACTGCAGCTCCGGCAGGCTGAATTCGAGTGTCGGCCACTGCTCTCGCGGCGGAAGGTGATCACGCGCGAAGGTGTCCTCGTGCGCGCTCGCCGACGGTGTCGTCGTCATCGCGTTCCCTCCGTCACTGCGCGAGCAGGCCCTCCTGGCACACGGTGGCCAGGTGGGTGCCCTTCCGGTCGTGGAAGCGGCCGGTGTTGAGGCCGCGGGAGGATCCGACGTTGATCGATTCCTGGGAGTAGAGCACCCAGTCGTCGAGGCGGGCCGGGCGATGGAACCACATGGCGTGATCGAGGCTGGCGGTGCGCAGCCCGTCGTCGGACCAGGAGGCTCCCAGCGCCCGCAGCGAGGGCTCGAGGATCGTGTAGTCGCAGCAGTACGCGAGCGCGATGTCGTGCACGGTCCGATCGTCGGGCAGGTCGGAGAAGGCCTTGATCCACACCGCCTGTCGCGGCAGGCGCTCGCGATCACCGGGGAGGTAGATCGGGTCCGGCACGTGCCGCATCTCGAAACTGCGCCCGTGCGACCAGTAGTCGGCGTCGGCACCGTCGCGGCCGGCCAACGCCTCTGCGGAAGTGGGGAGGCTCTCGGGATCCGGCACCCCGACGAGGCCCTCGGCCGCGGCCGCGCCGAGCAGCGGCGCACCCGGGATCTCCGCACCGTCCGCGGCCGTGGCGAAGGACGCGTAGCAGGTGTAGATCACCTTGCCGCCCTGCAGTCCGCGGACGTGCCGGGTGGCGTATCCCCGTCCGTCGCGCAGGATCTCGACCTCGTACCGGACGTCACCGCTGATCTCGGCGGGACGCAGGAAGTAGCTGTGCGCGGAGTGCACCGCCTTGTCCGGGACGGTGGCGCACGCCGCAGCGACCGCCTGGGCGACCATGTCACCGCCGTAGGCCTTGGGCCACGGGACGTACTGGGTCGTCGCGGTGAAGACGCGGTGTCCGTCGGGCGCGTCGTCCTGCTCGGTCAGGCGAACGGCGTCGAGGAAGCGGGTGGAGTCGGCGACGTTGGTGTCGAATCCGTTCACGGTGCTCATGCGCGGCGGTACCCCTCGAGGGCGGCGTCGTCGACCTCGTCGAGGTTGACGACGATGTTCTCCGGGGTGCGGCAGGTGAGCCACACCAGGTCCTCTGTGACGGACATGTTGGCTTCGACGTGCGGCATGTACGGCGGCACGAAGACCCAATCACCCTCGGTCATGTCGGTGTACTGGGAGTAGTTCTCGCCGTAGTAGATACGACCGTGACCGGAGAGCACGAAGCCGCCGGTCTCCGCCTCGCCGTGGTGGTGCGGGAGGGAGCGGTAGCCGGGCTTGTTGCGCACCTGTCCGTACCAGAGCTTCGTGGCGGGGGTGTGCTGGATGCTGACGCCGGAGACGCGGACGCAGTCGCCGGACTGCGCGGTGTCGGTGCTCTCCTCGCCGTGGCGGGTGATCACAGGGACATCGCCGGTGGGGAGCTCGGCGGGGTTCGGGGTCGCTGAGGACGTCGAAGGGGACATGGGTTCGCCTTCCTGGTGATGGTTGATGTGGTCAGGATCGGATACGGATGGTGTTGCGCAGGAGCCCGATCCCCGAGACCTCGGTCTCGAGAACCTGGCCGTCGGCGAGGAAGCGCTGCGGGTCGCGGCCCGCGCCGACACCGGCGGGAGTGCCGGTAAGCACGAGATCACCGGGGCGCAGCCGGGTGAACATCGAGGCGTGGTGCAGCAGTTCGGCGGGCGGGAAGAGCAGGTCGTCGAGCGGGGCGTGCTGCACCGTCTCGCCGTCGACCCGGCAGGTGACCGTGTGCTCGGCGGGGTCGAAGGCATCCGCGGTCACCACGACGGGGCCCACGGGAGTGGTCGCGTCCCACGCCTTCCCGGACAACCACTGGGTGGTGGCCCACTGCCGGTCGCGGAGCGAGAGGTCGTTGCTCACGGTGTAGCCGGCGATCGCGTCGGCGCACTCCGCCACCGACGCGCGACGCAGGTCCGCGCCGACCACCACGGCGAGTTCGGCCTCCCAGTCCAACTGCGCGGTGTCTCCGGGTTCGAGGTCGATATCCGCGGCAGGGCCGGTCAGCGTGTCGGCCCACTTGGCGAAGAAGGTGGGAACAGCGGGCACTCCGCGGCCCATCTCCTCGATGTGCGCACGGAAGTTCAGGCCGCAACACAGGACCTTGGCGGGCGTGCGGATCGGCGCGACGATGCCTGCCGACTCCGGCACGGGCTCCCCCTGCTCCGCCGCCCGGCGGGCCGTGTCGCGCCAATCCGCCTGGCGCAGCAGATCGTCGACGCTCGCCGCGCCGGTGCACCGCGGACCGGATCCGCTGTCGGCGGTCGCGATGGTTCGGCCGTCGAGCTGATGGGTTGCGAGCCTCACGAGAGGGCCTCCGAAAGTTCTATGTAGCCTTTCTGACGTCCGTCAGATAGGCTGAATGTAGCACGGATCACACGGTCGGACCAGACCCTGCACAGCACCGATCCGCCACCGTCCGAGAGGAATCCCCATGCCCGCCAAGGTCACCGTCAACCCGCCACAGCTCGCCGTTCCCCGCGGCTTCGCCCACGGCACCCGCGTGGGCGACACCCTGCACCTCGGGGGGCAGACCGCCATGGACGCCGAGGGCAGGATCGTTCCGGGCGGCATCGTCGAGCAGTTCCGGCGCGCCTTCTCCAACGTGCTCGCCACGGTGGCCGAAGCGGGTGGCACGCCCGACGACCTGGTGTCGGTGACGATCTACCTCACCGATGTCCAGGACTACCAGCGCAACGGCAGGGAGATCGGCCGGATCTGGCGCGAGCTCGCCGGCGATCACTACCCCGCCATGGCCGGGATCGGGATCAGCGAGCTGTGGCAGCCCGAGGCGATGATCGAGATCTCGGGCATCGCGGAGATCGGGTCCGGCGCGCGGGAGTAGCCTCCTGCAGAGCCGGTACGGTTCGCCGCACCGCCCGCCGACGAAGGGAGCCGCAGGCCGATGACGGACGCAGTTCGCTCGCAGCCGCTGGTCCGCGACCTCATCGTCTCGTTGTTCGGGCTGTACGGCCGCGGCACCGAACCCCTGCCGATCTCGCAGATCATCGCCCTGATCGGCACCGCGGGACCCGACGAGCAGTCGGTGCGCTCGAGCGTCTCCCGGATGAAGTCCCGCGGCCTGCTCGACGCCGGGACACCCGGGTACTACCGACTTGCGGGCCTGCGCACCGCCGCCTTCGAAGCGGGCGACACCCGCATCTTCGGCGACCACCCGTACGACCCCACCGCCCCGTGGTCGCTCGCCGTCTTCTCGGTGCCCGAATCACAACGCGCCCGCCGTGTGTTGCTCAAGAAGACCCTGAGCGAGATGGGGTTCGGGGTCGTCGGGGCCAGCGTGTACATCGCCCCGTCCGGCATCGGCGACGAGGCGCGGGCGAGGCTGGCCCTGCTCGCCCTGGACGGATACGTCGAGTGGTTCGACCTGCACCCGCCGTCCGTCGAACGGCTCCGCACCGAGGCGGAGCAGTGGTGGGACCTCGACGCGATCGCCGACGAGTACCGCGGCTTCCTCACCGAGTTCCGGACGGTCCGCGACCGGTGGGCCGGGGAGGCACCGTCGGGCCCCGAGCAGGATGCGGACGCCTTCGCGGACCACCTCCGCCTGGTGACCGCGTGGCGCGACCTCCCCTACCGGGACCCCGGCCTGCCGGTCGAGGCACTGCCCGCGGACTGGCCCGGCACCGATGCGCGGGCCCTGTTCCTGCACCTGCGCGGCGCCCTGGCCGGACCCGCGGCCAGGTTCGCGGGACACCCCGATCTGGAGCGCCGCCACTGACCGTGCGAGGAGTCCGCGGCCATACCACGCATTGGTAGGATCACTACCCAGCCACCGCCGATCACGAAGGCACTCCCCTGTCCCAACCCGCCTCCCGCGCCGCCATCGCCGTGCTCTGTGCCGCCGGGATCGTCGTCGCGCTCATGCAGACGATCATCGTGCCGCTCATCCCGCAGCTGCCGGGTCTCCTGAGCACGACGCCCACCAATGCATCGTGGACGCTGACGATCACCCTGCTCGTCGGCGCCGTCGGCACGCCGATCGCAGGACGGCTCGGGGACATGTTCGGCAAGCGCCGCGTGCTGCTGGGCAACATGGCGGCCGTGGCCGCCGGGTCCGCGGTGTGCGCCCTCTCCAGCGCGCTGCTCCCGTTCCTGGTGGGGCGCGGGATGCAGGGACTCGGCATCGGCGCGATCGCCGTCGGGATCAGCATCCTGCGCGACATCGTCCCCGCCCGGCAGCTCGGGTCGGCGGTGGGCGCGATGAGTGCGTCGCTGGGCGTGGGCGGCGCGCTGGGCCTGCCCTTCGCCGCCACGATCGCGCGACACATCAGCTGGCACGCTCTGTTCTGGATCTGCGCGGCCGCCGCCGTCGCGTGCGCTGCCGCGATCCTCCGACTCGTCCCCGAGGGTCCGTACGAGTCCGGCGGGCGATTCGACCTCGTCGGCACCGTGGGCCTCACGGCCGTGCTCTCCTTCGTCCTCCTGCCGCTGTCGAAGGCCTCCGACTGGGGCTGGACCGACCCGTGGACGCTCGGCCTGTTCGCCGCGTTCGTGGTGTCGGCGATCGCCTGGTGGCGTTACGAGCTCCGCGTCCCGAACGCCCTCATCAACGTGCACACCCTGGTCAGCCGGCCGATCCTGCTGACCAACATCGCCTCCGTCGCGACCGGATTCGCGTTCTACGCGATGCAGATGATGCCGATCCAGCTGCTCATGGCGCCCGAACAGTCGCCCGCGGGACTCGGCCTGGACATGGTGCCGGCGAGTCTCGTGCTCATGCCGAGCGGCCTGGTGATGTTCGCGTTCTCCTATGTCAGCTCGTGGATCACCGACCGGCGCGGTGCCCGGGTCTCGCTGGCCGTCGGCGCGGTCGTGATCGGCGGCGGCTACCTCGTCCTCTTGATCGGCCTCGCCGGGCCGTGGAGCATCACCTGGGTCTGGATCCTCGCAGCGAGCGCCCTGGTCGGGGCCGGCCTCGGCATCGCCTATTCCGCGATGCCGGCGCTCATCATGTCCGTGGTCCCCGTGTCCCAGACCGGGGAGGCGAACGGCGTCAACGCCCTCATGCGTTCGGTGGGCACGTCGATGGCGACCGCCGTGGTCGGGATGGTGCTGACGGGCGCGACCGTGGTCACCGCGACCTCCGCGGGTCCGGTCCGGACGCCGTCCGCGGGGGCCTACGAGGCGACGATCCTCATCAGTCTCGCGGTGTGCGTGGTGGCGGTGGTGTGTTCACTCGCGATCCCGAAGCGTCGCCCCGCGCTGTGATCCGGCCGGACTGTTAGGTTGGCGTGGTGCCGATCACCTCGCTGACCGCGCTCCCCCGCGCGCTGTCGAATCGCGCCGCCGGGCTGCTGCGGGGTCTCGCGTCGCCCGACCCGATCACGCCCATCGGCCCGCCGGACTGGTCCGGCCTCGACGCCCGCGAGTACACCGGGCCCGCGCCGGCGGCCGGTTCCCCGATCGACCGGGTGCCGCTCGCGCCCGCCCTCGGCCTCGACGACGCCGCGCAGGCGTACCGCTTCCTGTACGCGACGGCCAACCAGTACGGGCCGGACGCCGTCAGCACGGCCGCGCTGTTCCTGCCCGAGGGCGACGCCCCGGCCGGCGGCTGGCCCGTCGTCGCGTGGGCGCACGGCACCGTCGGGCTGTGCGACGAGGCGACCCCGTCGGCCCAGCCCCAGTCCGAGCGACAGCAGTTCTACCTGGGCCACTGGCTGCGGCACGGGTACGCCGTCGTGGCCACGGACTACGCGGGCATGGGCACGCCGGGCCTGATGAGCTACCTGAACGGGAAAGTGGAGGCGCACAACCTGATCGACTCGGTCCGGGCCGCAGGGCAGCTGGGGCTCCCCCTGTCCCGACGGTGGGCCCTCGTCGGCCAGTCGCAGGGCGCCGGGGCCGCGATGAACGGCGCCCGGTACGCCCGCGAGTTCGGCGCGGGGTACGACCTGGACCTGCGGGGCGTGATCGCGACCGGCACGCCGGCGAACATCGAGCGGGTCGTGCAGTTCCTCCGGCCGTCGTTCCCTCCGGTGGCGCTGCCGCCGCTCACCACCGTCTACGCCGCGTACATCCTTGCGGGCATCCGCGACGCCCGGCCGGACCTGGGCATCGACGGGCTACTCAGCGACGAGGGCCGACGAGTCGTGGACCTCGCCGAGCGCCTGAGCCTCTACGACACGCGGGATGCCGTGCGCGGCGCCCGGATCTCCAGCTGGGTGACCGCGCCGCTGCGCTCGATCCCCGGGATCTACGACGCCCTGCACGAGCACATGGGCACCCCCGTCGAGGGCTACGACCGGCCCGTCTTCCTGGGTCACGGCCTCACCGACATCGACGTGCCCGTGGCGTCGGGGCTCTCGCTCGCGGCCGCGCTGGCGCGTCACCGGCAGCCGCTCACCCTCAAGCTCTACCCCACCGACCACTTCGGCACCGTGTACGCGGCCGCCGACGACGCCGCCGAGTTCCTCGCGCGGGTCATGGAACACGAGGAGAACTGACACATGAAGGACTTCCACGGCAAGGTCGCCGTCGTCACCGGCGTCGCGTCCGGCATGGGCCGCGAGCTGGCGCTCGAGCTGGCCCGCCAGGGCGCGAAGCTCTCGCTGTGCGACTACGACGCCGCCGGCCTCGAGAACACCGCCGAGGCCGCCCGCGCGCTCGGCGCCGAGGTGCACACCAAGGTGGTCAACGTGGGCGAGCGCGAGCAGATCCTCGCGTACGCCGACGATGTCGTCGAACACTACGGCGTGGTCAACCTGGTGTTCAACAACGCCGGCATCGCGCACCACGCGTCCGTCGAGAAGACCTCGTTCAAGGACTACGACCGCATGATGGACGTGGACTTCTGGGGCGTGGTGAACAGCAGCAAGGCGTTCCTGCCGCATCTCATCGCCTCGGGCGACGGCCACATCGCGAACACCAGCTCGATCTTCGGGCTGTTCGGTGTCGGCGGCCAGAGTGCCTACAACGCAGCGAAGTTCGCCGTGCGCGGATTCACCGAGGCGCTGCGCATCGAGATGCTCTCGAGCGGGCACGCCGTGGGGGTGTCCTGCGTGCACCCCGGCGGCATCAAGACCGACATCTGCAACAACGCCACCGTCGCCGACGGCCAGGACCAGGCCGCGTTCGCGGACTTCTTCAACAAGCACCTCGCCCGGACCAGCGCCGATTCCGCGGCGCGGACCATCCTGAACGGGGTGAAGAAGAACCGGGCACGCATCCTGATCGGACCCGACGCCGTGGCCCTGGACCTGATCGTCCGCGTCACGGGCTCCGGCTACCAGCGGCTCATGGCCTTCGTCGACGGTCAGCAGGCCCGGTTCATCTGATGTCTCAGGCCGGGGCGCCGAGGATCTCGTCCGCGGCGCGGCGGCCGGAGCTGATGGCCCCGTCCATGTAGCCGTTCCAGCGGCTCGCCGTCTCCGCCCCCGCCCAGTGGATCCGGCCGACCGGTGCGGAGAGGGCGTGGCCGTACTGCGTCCACACACCGGAACCGAGCCGTCCGCCGTAGCAGCCGCGGGTGAACTCCTCGGCGCACCAGTCCATCTCGACGTAGTCGAAGGGCGTCGCGGCCTCGGGGCCGAAGTACTTCACGAGGGCCCCGAGGACCAGCTCGCGCCGCTCCGCCGCGGACAGCCGCTCGGCGGAGCGAGCGTGCGCGCCCTCGAGGAAGCCGACGAGGACGCCGCAGCTCGCGTCGTTCGGGGAGTTGTCGAGCACGACGTTGAAGGCGTCGTCGAGGCTGATGACGAAGCCGCTGAGGCCGTCCTCGCGCCAGAAGGGGCGGTCGTAGCCGACCTGGATCTTGATCACCGCGCCGGCCGGGATCTGCTGGGTCAGCCCGTCGCGGGCCGACGGCAGGGCCGGCAGGTAGCGGATGCGCCCGGCGAGGGTGGGCGGGATCGCCACGACCACCTCGTCGGCCGTCAGCACGCCGCCCGGGCTCCCGTCGGCGTTCTCGTAGGCGACGGTGACGCCGGTCGCGTCCTGGGTGATCGTGCGCACCACGGCGCCGAGCCGGACCGCGTCGCCCAGCTGCGCGGCCATCCGCTCCGAGATCTGATGCGTGCCGCCGACGACCCGGGAGTCCTGCGCGCCCTTGCGGGTGGTCAGCAGCATCTCCAGGCTCGTGCCCGAGCGGATGTAGGTGAGGAAGTGCAGGAAGGACAGCTCCGCCGTCTCCGCGGAGAACACCGCCGGCACGATGATCCGGTAGAAGGCGCGCGCCATCTCGTTGTCGGTGTTCGCGGTGACCCAGGTGTCGACGTTGTGCCGGTCCAGCTCCTGTGCCCCCTCGGCCGCCCAGGGCTGCGCCGGATCGACACCGGCGGCGAGTGTCTCGATGGTCTCCCAGAGCCGGCCCACCTCGGTGAGCGACACCTCGTCGAGACCGTAGGTCTCGTCGGCGTAGCGCATCGCCCGCGCGCCGACGAAGGTGATCGCGTCACCGTCGTCGTAGGACGGAAAGGTCTCGAGGCCCAGTTCGGCGACCAGCTCGAGTGCCGCCGTCTGGTCGGGCCCGATCCACTGCCCGCCCAGCTCGACCGGCACGCCGTTGCTCAGGAAGCCACCCAGATTGCGGCCCGCGACGCGGTCCCGTGCCTCGAGCACCCGCACCGACTTGCCCGCGGCCACCAGACGGCGCGCCGCCGACAACCCCGCGAGCCCCGCACCCACCACGATCACGTTCACATCCGCCATATCCCGCTCCTTCGATCAGTCTCAGTCAGTTGTATGACTTACTTGATGCACTGTAAGCCCCATCACACCCTCGTGTCGAGGGCTTCGGGAAAATCGGGTGTGATTTGCTGGAGGGCGAATCGAGAGAGCCGGAGGCCTGATGCCCTACGTCGAATCCGCGGTCCGCGGCCCGCAGATCGTCGCGGCCGCACGCGCGGTCCTCATCCGAGACGGGGTGGCCAAGACCAGCCTGCGTGCCGTCGCGAGCGAGGCCGGCATCCCGCTCGGAACCCTGCAGCACGTCTTCCCCAGCAAGCAGCAGCTGCTGCAGGCCGTGATCGAGCAGGTCGTGGACGACATCTCGGAGGTCCTCCGGAGCGCCGCCGACACGGAATCCGGTCTGGCGCACGCGATCGCGCAGGGGCTACGGAACTTTTGGTCCACGCTGGTCGAGGGGCACCGCGGGCTACAGGTGCTGCAGTACGAGCTCGTGACCCACGCCCTGCGCACACCGGGCCTCGAGGACCTCGCGCGGATGCAGTACCGGCGCTACGCCGAGGTGGTGCAGCAGTGGTGCACGGAGGCCGCCGACCGATCCCACGAGCGCAGCGCGGTTCCCTACGATCGGCTCGCCCGGGTGCTCGTGGCCGCCGTCGACGGGCTCATCCTGCAGCAGGTGTCGGACCCCGACGGCGCGCGGTCCGAGCAGGACCTCGAGGCCGTCATCCAGATGCTCGTCGCGCTCGCAGCGCCCTCCCCGCGATAGCAGAACGGGCACCGTCGACCGTGGTCGACGATGCCCGTCAGCGGGAGGTCCGTCAGGCGTCCAGCGAGGCCAGATCCGCGTTGAAGGTGGCGCTCGGCCGCATCACCGTCGACATCTTCTCGGGGTCCGGCAGGTAGTAGCCGCCGATGTCGGCCGACTCCCCCTGGACCGCGCGCAGTTCCTCGACGATCGCCGACTCGTCGGCGGCGAGCTTCTCGGCCAGCGGCGCGAAGGTGGCCGCCAGCGCCGGATCCTCGGACTGCGCGGCCAGCTCCTGCGCCCAGTACAGCGCCAGGTAGAACTGGCTGCCGCGGTTGTCCAGCTCGCCCGTGCTGCGGGACGGGGCCTTGTTGTTCTCGAGCAGCTTGCCGGTGGCGGCGTCCAGCGTGGTGGCGAGGATCTTGGCCGCGCCGTTGTCGTTCTTGATGCCCATGTCCTCGAAGCTCACTGCGAGCGCGAGGAACTCGCCGAGCGAGTCCCACCGCAGGTGGTTCTCCTCGACGAGCTGCTTGACGTGCTTCGGCGCGCTGCCGCCGGCACCCGTCTCGTACATGCCGCCGCCCGCCATGAGCGGGACGATCGAGAGCATCTTCGCCGACGTGCCGAGCTCGAGGATCGGGAACAGGTCGGTGAGGTAGTCGCGGAGGATGTTGCCGGTCGCGGCGATCGTGTCGAGGCCGCGCGACGCCCGCTCGAGGGTGTAGCGCATGGCGCGCACCTGCGACATGATCTGGATGTCCAGACCCTCGGTGTCGTAGTTCTTCAGCTCCGCCTTGACGGCCTTGATCAGCTCGTTCTCGTGCGGGCGGTACGGGTCCAGCCAGAACAGGACGGGCGTCCCGGAGTTGCGGGCACGGTTGACCGCCAACTTGATCCAGTCGCGGATGGGCGCGTCCTTGACGGTGCACATGCGCCAGATGTCGCCCGCCTCGACCTGCTGCGTGAGCAGCACCTCGCCGGTCGCGTTGTCCACGATGTTCGCGGTACCGGCGGCCGGCACCTCGAAGGTCTTGTCGTGCGAGCCGTACTCCTCGGCCTTCTGCGCCATCAGGCCGACATTGGGAACAGTGCCCATGGTGCGAGGATCGAACGCGCCGTTGGTCTTACAGAAGTTGATGATCTCCTGGTAGATCCGCGCGAAGGTGGACTCCGGCATCACGGCCTTGGTGTCCTTGGTGCGGCCGTCGGCGCCGTACATCTTGCCGCCGGCGCGGATCATGGCCGGCATCGACGCGTCGACGATGACATCGGACGGCGAGTGGAAGTTGGAGATGCCGCGCGCGGAGTCGACCATCGCCAGCTCCGGACGGTGCTCGTGGCACGCGTGCAGATCCTTGACGATCTCCTCGTGCTTGCTGGCGGGCAGCGTGGCGATCTTGTCGTACAGGTCGCCGAGGCCGTTGTTGACGTTGACGCCCAGCTCGTCGAACAGCGCCTGGTGCTTGGCGAACGCGTCCTTGTAGAAGACCTTGACGGCGTGACCGAACACGATGGGGTGCGAGACCTTCATCATGGTGGCCTTGACGTGCAGCGAGAACATCACGCCGGTCTCGTAGGCGTCCTGCATCTGCTCCTCGTAGAACTCCAGCAGCGCCTGCTTGCTCATGAACATCGAGTCCATGACGTCGCCCGCGCCGAGCTGCACGCTCTTCTTGAGGACGTGGGTCTGGCCGTCGGTGGTGACGAGCTCCATCCGCAGATCGCGCTCGCGGTCGAGCGTGGTGGACTTCTCGCCGTGGTAGAAGTCGCCGTGCTTCATGTGCGCGACGTGGCTGCGCGAGGCCATCGACCACTCGCCCATGCTGTGCGGGTTCTTGCGGGCGTACTCCTTGACGGCGCGCGGAGCACGGCGATCCGAGTTGCCCTGGCGCAGGACCGGGTTCACGGCGCTGCCGAGGATCGTGGAGTAGCGCGTGGCGATGTCGCGCTCCTCGTCGGTCTTCGGCTCGGAGGGGAGGTCCGGGATGTCGTAGCCCTTGTCCTGCAACTCCGAGATGGCGGCCAGCAGCTGCGGGACGGAGGCGCTGATGTTGGGCAGCTTGATGATGTTCGCCGCCGGGTCGAGCGTCAGCTCACCCAGCGCCGCCAGATTGTCCGGCACCTTCTGCGCATCGGTGAGGCGCTCCGGGAAGGTCGCCAGAATGCGAGCCGCGACCGAGATGTCGCTGGTCTGCACGTCGATGCCGGCGGGGCCCGCGAAGGCCCGGATGATCGGCAGGAACGACGCGGTGGCCAGCAGGGGGGCCTCGTCGGTCAGCGTGTAGATGATGGTCTGCTGCTGCGCACTCATGTGTGTTTGCTTCTCCCGAATGTCTTGGTCTTCCGCCCCGTGTGTGAAGGGCTCGGACGTCTCCATGTAACGGCTCACCCAGTATCCTCCCCCACACCGGCGGCTGTGCGGCGGCACTCCGGCAAACGCGGGACGTCCGCGCGGCTACGCTGTCGCCATGGCCGGAGGACTCGCAGCACTTCTCGACGACATCGCCGCCCTCGCGCGGATGGCCGCGGCGTCCGTCGACGACGTCGCCGCTGCCGCCGGCAAGGCGAGCGCGAAGGCCGTCGGCGTCGTCGTCGACGACACCGCCGTCACCCCGCGGTACGTGCAGGGCGTGCGCCCCGAACGCGAACTCGGCATCATCGCCCGGATCGCCAAGGGCTCGATCCGTAACAAGCTGATCTTCATCCTGCCCGCGATCCTGCTGCTCAGCGCGTTCGCCCCGTGGCTGCTCACCCCGATCCTCATGCTCGGCGGGGCCTACCTCTGCTTCGAGGGCGCCGAGAAGGTCTGGGAGTGGGTCTCCGGGCACGAGGAGGCACCGTCGGGCTCCGACGGGCCGGTGGACGAGAGCACCGTGGTGAGCGGCGCGATCCGCACCGACTTCATCCTCTCCGCAGAGATCATGGTGATCGCCTACAACGAGATCGCCGGCGTCGTGCTCTGGGAGCAGGCGGTGGTGCTGGTCGTGGTCGCGCTCGCGATCACCGCGCTGGTGTACGGCGTGGTCGCGGCCATCGTGAAGATGGACGATGTGGGCCTGGCCCTCGCGCAGCGGTCCTCGCCCGCCGTGAGCGCCCTCGGCCGGCAGTTGGTCAAGGCCATGCCGGTGGTGCTGAGCACCCTCTCGACGGTCGGCGTGATCGCGATGTGCTGGGTGGGCGGGCACATCCTGCTCGTGGGCCTCGACGACCTCGGGTGGCACTGGCCGTATTCGGTGGTGCATCACTTCGAGGTGTGGGCGCGAGACCTGATCGCCGCCGTCGGCGGTGTGATCGGCTGGCTCGCGAACACCCTCGCATCGGCGGTGTTCGGGCTCGCGGTGGGCGCCGTGGTCGTGGCCGTCGTGCACCTGGTCCAGCGGCTCCGCGGCGCCCCCGCGGCGCACTGATCTACCGCACCGGCACGACCACCTGCGTCCGCAGTTCCGCCTCGGGCACCGTCGAGGGATCGTTGAGGTAGACGTTGAAGTGGTGCGTCGCGGGATCCTCGGGCGTGCGGGAGAGCACCAGAGCGTGCTCGGCGATGTACGCGCCGATCAGCTCGTGCGCCCGGCCGATGGCCACCGGGTAGGGCCCGTCGACGGTGGCGGCGACGGCCCGGCGGGGGCCCGTCACGAGCACGCCGAGCGGCGGCGCGACGACGGTGCCGTCGGGCACCTCGAGGAAGACCGACTCGTCCACGTCGGACTCGCGGAACTCGTCGTCGTGCTCGATGCACCCGCCGGTCTCGCCCGCGGTGATGCCCTGCTGCTGCAGCGCGGGCAGGAAGCGCTGCCAGAGCAGGCCCTCTCCGGCGTAATCGGGGACGGTGCCGCGGAGGAAGACGAGCGTCCGTGCGGGCAGGGTGATCTCGGAAACGATCTCGGTCATGGTGGGCTCCTGGAGCAGTGTGTCGATGAGGGTCAGGCGGGCCGCCGCCTGCTCCGCGGCCGCGGCGAGTTCGAGGCGCTGCGCACGCAGGGCCTCGTCGTACGCCGGGGTTCCGCGGACGGCGAGCACGGCACCGATGGCGGACACGCCGAAGCCCACGTCCCGCAGCCTGCGGATGGCGGCGGCATCGGCCAGCTGCCCTCCGTCGTAACTGCGGTAGCCGGTCGCGGCGTCCACCGCCGCGGGCACCAGGACACCGTGGGTGTCGTAGTGGCGCAGCATGCGCACGCTGATCCGGCTCAGCGAGGAGAACCTGCCGATCGGCATGAGGTCCGGGGTGTCGGTCACGGGAACCACTCTGTCGCCTGACACGGTGTGAGGGTCAAGCCCGGCCCGTCACGGAGCCGCCGGCGCCCCGGCGCGGGCCGCGCCCTCCGCGAGGAGGAACTGCGCGCCGCAGTACGTGGCCATGACCGCGCCCTCGAGCCACGCCGGCGGATCGGCGAGCACGAACTTCCGGAGCCCCAGGATCGAATCGCTGACGAGGAACAGGCCCGCGCCGGCGAGGGTCGCGCGACGCGCGCCCGCCGGAATCTGCGGGCCGAGCACCGCCGCCGAGGCGGCCGTGCCGCTGAGGATCGCCGAGTACACCGCCAGCACCGGCGCGAGCGCGGGTGCGGTGCGGTACGCGGCGAGCAGCGTGCGCGGCGCGCCCACCGCCCAGGCCGCGCCGACCGCGGCCGGCTTCGCGAGCGAGGCGTCCGGATCCCGCTGGGCGAGCAGCCCGCTGATGTATGCGGCGTGGCCGGTGGCGAAGGCGGTCGCGCCGAGCGCGAAGTCCTTCGGCTCGTCGCGCAGCAGCGCCACGTCGCCCACCCATCCCGCGGCCTGCCCGGCGAGCGTGGTGGCGCGCAACGGCGAGCGCCGCGAGCGGGGGTCGGCGGCGAAGGACGCGGCCAGCGTGGGCAGGAGCAGCGGCTTGGTGAACCGCCGGGCGTGGTGGCGGGACGGCTCCGACGACGCCGAGAGGGTCGTGTCGACGGTGGCGAGCGCGGCGTAGACGAGCTTGAGGACGGTGCTGGCACGGGTCACCGCGCAAATCTATCCGTAAGCTCGTGCCGTGAGCAGCCGCACCGTCGACGCATCCGCGAAGGGGCGCATCCGCGTGCCGCGCGACCTGGATCCGATCACCGACATCGGACCCGAGGACCACGGCGACGTCGATCCGCGGGCCGTCGAGCGGGTGTGGCTCGCAGCGCGCTCGTGGTACGCCGCCGGGATGCAGCCCGCGATCCAGGTGTGCGTCCGGCAGCACGGCCGCATCGTCCTGAACCGGGCCATCGGACACGCTCGCGGCAACGGCCCCGATCTCCCGTCGAACCGGGACGAGGCGACCGAGCCGGTTCCGGTCACCGTCGACACGCCCTTCTGCACGTACTCGACCGCGAAGGGCGTGGCGGTCACGGTGCTGCACCGACTGATCGAGCGGGGCGACCTCGCGCTCGACGCGCACGTCTGCGACTACATGCCCGAGTTCGTCTCCGACGGCAAGGACCGGATCACGGTGCGGCACGTGCTGACCCACAGCGCGGGCATCCCGATCAACACCGGGCCGCGGCCGGATCTCCGGCGGTCCGAGGACAGCGCCTACACGCGCGAGATGCTGGCTAACATCAAGCCCGTCTACTCCCCCGGCAGGCTGCACTTCTACCACGCACTGACCTGGGGTCCGCTCGTCCGCGAGCTGGTCCTCGCCGCCACCGGCCGCACGATCCGGGAGATCGCCGCGACCGAGATCCTCGACCCGCTGGGCTTCCGCTGGACCAACTTCGGCGTCGCGCCGGAGGACGTCGGCACCGTCGGGCTGAGCTACGCGACGGGCGCACCGGCCCCCGCCGCGATCGAGGCCGCCTTCCGCAAGGTGGTGGGCGGGACCATGCAGCAGATCGTGCCGATGTCGAACTCGGCACCCTTCCTCACCGGGATCGTGCCCTCGTCCAATCTCGTCTCGAACGCCGCCGAGCTGTCCCGGTTCGCCGAGATCCTCCGGCGCGGCGGGGAGCTCGACGGTGTCCGCGTGCTCCGCCCGGAGACCCTCGCCGCTGCGACGGTCCAGGCTCGGCGGCTGCGCCCCGATTTCGCCACCGGCGGCGCGCCGCTGCGCTGGGGCACCGGCTACATGCTCGGTTCCGAGCGGTTCGGCCCCTTCGGGCGCGACGCGCCCCGCGCCTTCGGACACACGGGGCTCACGGAGATCGCGATGTGGGCGGATCCGGAACGGGACCTGGCGGCGGCCGTGGTCTCCAGCGGCAAGCCCGGATCGCACCCCGAGGCGGGGCGCTACACGGTCCTGTTGGACGCGATCGCGCGCGCGTTCGCGCGGCGTGGGACCGACGCTCCATAGGGGCCGCCTAACAGTGCAATAGGACCGTCCACCTGGCCTTTCAGGAATATCTTGAATAATTCCAGAAAAGCTGGATTCCGTGGGCGAGCGCACGTATGGTGGGTGATGCGCGGCCCCGTCAGCACGGGCCGCAACGCTGTTACAGCCGAACACATCTTCCGTACTGAGAGGAACGCCGTGTCCGAGGATCAGACCACTTCCCCCCAAGAGCAGACCAGCGGCGGCTGCCCCGTCGCCCACGGTTCGCTGCGCCCGCCGGTGGCCGGCGGCGGCAACCGCGACTGGTGGCCCGACGAGATCGATCTCAAGGTGCTCGCCAACAACCCCGCCGAGGGCGACCCCCTGGGCGCCGACTTCGACTACGCCGCCGAGGTGGCGACGCTCGACGTGGACGCCGTCCGCGCCGACCTCATCGCCCTCATGCGCGACTCGCAGGATTGGTGGCCCGCCGACTTCGGTCACTACGGCCCGCTGTTCATCCGCATGTCGTGGCATTCCGCCGGCACCTACCGCACCACGGACGGCCGTGGCGGCGGCGGCGCCGGCCTGCAGCGCTTCGCGCCGCTCAACAGCTGGCCCGACAACGTCAGCCTGGACAAGGCGCGCCGCCTGCTGTGGCCCGTCAAGCAGAAGTACGGCCGCAAGCTGTCCTGGGCCGACCTGATCCTGTTCGCTGGCAACGTCGCCCTCGAGGACATGGGCTTCACCACCGCCGGTTTCGCCTTCGGCCGCGCGGACGTCTACGAGCCCGAGGACGTCTACTGGGGTCCCGAGCACACCTGGCTCGGCTCCGACGGCCGCTTCTCCGGCAAGCGCGACCTGGAGCAGCCCCTCGGCGCCACCCACATGGGCCTGATCTACGTCAATCCTGAGGGCCCCGAGGGCGTTCCGGACTACATCGCCGCCGCGGACGACATCCGCGAGACCTTCGGCCGCATGGCGATGAACGACGAGGAGACCGCGGCGCTGATCGTCGGCGGCCACACCTTCGGCAAGACCCACGGCGCGGGCCCCGTCGAGAACGGCCCCGAGCCGGAGGCCTCCCCGATGGAGCAGCAGGGTCTGGGCTGGAAGGGCGGCAACGGCACCGGCGTCGGCATCGACGCCGTGACCAGCGGTATCGAGGTCATCTGGACGCACACCCCCACCAAGTGGGACAACAGCTTCCTCGAGATCCTCTACAGCAACGAGTGGGAGCTCTTCCAGAGCCCCGCCGGCGCCAACCAGTGGCGGCCGAAGGACGGCGGCTGGGCGAACTCGGTCCCGGAGGCCTTCGGCACCGGCAAGACCCACCCGTCGATGCTCACCACCGACCTGTCGCTGCGGTTCGACCCGATCTACGGGGAGATCACCAAGCGCTGGCTCGACAACCCGCAGCAGCTGGCCGACGCCTTCGCCAAGGCGTGGTTCAAGCTCCTCCACCGCGACATGGGCCCGTCGTCGCGCTACGTCGGCCCGCTGGTCCCGAAGACCGAGCAGCTGTGGCAGGACCCGATCCCGGCCGGCACCGTCCTCGACGACGCCGAGGCCGCCGCGATCACCGAGCAGATCCTGGCCACCGGCCTGACCACCGCACAGCTGGTCAAGACCGCCTGGGCGGCGTTCTCCTCGTTCCGCCGCTCGGACAAGCGCGGCGGCGCCAACGGCGGTCGCCTGCGCCTGCAGCCGCAGGCCGGCTGGGAGGTCAACGAGCCCGACGAGCTCGCGCAGGTCGTCCGCACCCTCGAGGGCGTGGCGCAGGCGTGGAGCGCCGAGTCCGGCAAGACGGTCTCGTTCGCCGATGTCGTCGTGCTCGCGGGCAACGCCGGTGTCGCGCAGGCGGCGAAGGCCGCCGGCGTCGAGGTCGCGATCCCGTTCACCTCGGGCCGCGGCGACGCGACCCAGGAGGAGACCGACGTCGAGTCCTTCTCGGTGCTCGAGCCGAAGTTCGACGCCTTCCGCAACTACGTCGCCAAGGGCGCCCCGATGCCCTCGGAGTACCTGCTCGTGGAGAAGGCCAACCTGCTCGGCCTCACCGCGCCGGAGATGACGGTGCTCATCGGCGGTCTCCGCGTGCTGGGCAACAACTTCGGCGGTTCCGAGGCCGGTGTGTTCACCGACCGTCCCGGCACCCTGAGCAACGACTGGTTCGCCAACCTCCTCGACATGTCGACGAAGTGGGCGCCCGCGGGCGACGACGATTCGACCTACGTGGGCACCGACCGCGCGACCGGCGAGAAGAAGTGGACCGCGACCCGCGCCGACCTGGTGTTCGGCTCGAACTCGATCCTGCGCGCGCTCGCCGAGGTCTACGCGGCCGACGACGCCAAGGAGAAGTTCGTGCAGGACTTCGTCGCGGCGTGGACGAAGGTCGCCAACGCCGACCGGTTCGACGTGAAGGCCTGATCCTCTTCACTCGCCCCGGCCGCCGCGCCCCGCACACCCCCGGGTGTGCGGGGCGCGTGCGTTGGAGCCGTCCATTTCAGTTAGTCAGAATTAACCCTTGTGGAGATATCCGCCGGTCGGCCGCGTACGCTCACCCCATGCCGTACTTCGACCGGGTCTCCGCCACCGCGTTCCGCCCCACCGAGCACGTCTCCGGCGGCTGGAACACCGCCGAGCAACACATCGCACCGCCGATGGCGCTCCTCGCCCACGTCGTCGAGCAGGATCGCGACGCCCGCCGCGACGACGGTCTGCGTCTCGCGCGCCTGAGCTACGACATCCTCGGGACGTTGCCGATGGACACAGTCGAGGTCGAGGTACGGACCGTCCGCCCGGGCCGGACCATCGAACTCGTCGAGGCGACACTGCACCACGGCGGGCGCGCGGCCCTCGTACTGCGCGCCTGGCTGCTCGACCACCGCGACACCGCCGCGGTGTCCGGCACCGAGTTCGACGCGATCCCGCCCGCCGCGGAGATGCCCGCATGGGACCCGAGCACCGTCTGGCCCGGGGGCTACATCGCCTCCGCCCGAGCCCGACGCGTCCAGACCCGCCCGGGTCGCGCCGCGTACTGGGTCGACTCGCCCGTCGCGCTCCTCGACGAGCCCTCCGGTCCGGTGGCCCGCGCGGCCAGATTCTTCGACATCGCGAACGGCATGACGGCTCGTTTCGCACCGGGCGAGGTGGCCTATCCCAACCTGGATCTCACTGCGCACCTCTTCCGCGACCCCGTGGGCGACGCACTCGGCTTCGACACGCGCGTGTCGACCGGACCCGACGGTGCAGGTCTGACGCATTCGGTCATTCACGACATCCAGGGACCGGTCGGAACGGTCGATCAGATCCAAACGGTGCGTCCACGCTGAAAAGACGTCGATAGTGTGGTTACATACCGAGCGTTCGAATTCACCCTGTCGAAGGGACACTGACATGAACGCTCGGATCACTCGGACGATCGGTGCAATAGCCGCCGCCACCGTCCTCACCGCCGGTCT
The DNA here is from genome assembly GCF_001575205.1 of Tsukamurella pseudospumae. GTDB lineage: Bacteria > Actinomycetota > Actinomycetes > Mycobacteriales > Mycobacteriaceae > Tsukamurella > Tsukamurella pseudospumae. The sequence goes on along the minus strand of NZ_LSRE01000001.1, from coordinate 15,914 downwards.
CGCCGCCTGCGACAAGGCGAAGGACGCGGCGGACTCCGCCACCTCCGCCGCGGGCAGCGCCGCAGCCGCCGCCACCTCGGCCGCAGGGAACGCCGCCGGACAGGCGACGTCCGCCGCCGGTGCCGCGGCGAGCAATGCCGCGGGCGCGGGCCACGGGGGCCCCGAGGCGAAGCCGGCGGTACCGTCGACGACGCTGCGGTCAGCGGGCGGCGCCGAGGTCACCATCACCGACGCCCCGATCCTCGCGGAGTACGCCAAGTACGGCTACGACAAGGGACATCTCGGCGCCCCGCTCGGCCCCGTCGCCGCGCTGCCCGACCACAAGGGCAAGTTCCTCACCCTCAAGGGCGGGACCATCTACTGGTCGGAGGCGACCGGCGCGCACGTCGTCCACGGCGTGATCGGCACGAAGTGGGGCGAGGCGGGCCACGAGGCCGGCAAGCTCGGCTACCCGACGAGCGATGAGACCGCCGAGGGGTCGACGATCAAGCAGACCTTCCAGCACGGGACGATCACCTTCGCCGACGGCAAGGCCACCGTCTCCTAGGTCGTTCCATCCCCGGAAGACCCGCTCACGGCGCCGTCCCGATGTACACCGTTCGTGCCGCCAGCACGAACGCATCGGGGCGGCGCTGCACGCTCATCGGGTCCTCCGGATCGATGAGCCGGCGCAGGACCGCCGCGTCGTCGGGGTCGAGCCGGTCCGCCATCCGTAGATAACGACCGAGCATGTGCGCGACGCCGCGCCGGGCGTCCTCGTCCAGCGGGGCCGGGAGGTCCACCAGGAAGGTGTACGCCCGGACATCGCGCAGGCCCGCTGCGCGCAGGATCGCGGGCCAGTCCTCCGGCACGTCGACGGTGCCGTCCAGCGCGGCCCGCATCTCGCCGAACCCCACCGCCTGCAGCGCATCCAGTCGGTCGGCGAGACCGGGCCGGCCGAGCCCGATGTCGCGGGGCAGGAACCGCGAGGGCAGGCCGCCCTCGGCGACCGCGAGCACGCCGCCGGGTTCGAGCCGCCCGGCGAGCGCGGCCACGGCCGCGTGCTGATCCCCGAGGTGGTGCATCGTCTGCGCCGTCCAGATCAGGTCCGCGGCGGGCAGCTCGACGAACCCGCCCGGCAGGTCCGCGCGGAGCACGTCGACCGGCGTGCCCTGCTCCACCCCGCGGGCCCGGGCGCGCTCGAGCAGGGGGTCGGCACCGTCGACGGCGATCACGCGGGCCGACGGGAACCGCGCGGCCAGGACCGCGGTGAACACGCCCGGCCCCGCGCCGACGTCGAGGATCGTGCGCGGCGCGGCGACACGCTCGCCGATCACGTCGAGAGCCTGGAGCACGTACGGCGCCAGGGTCAGGCCCTCGGCCTCGATCTCGGCCGCGAGGGCCGACCAGTCGGGGTGGTGGGCGTGCTCGTGTCCGTGTCCGTGGTGTGCCATGGGTCCAGCGTGGCGCACCGCGGCAACATCCGGCAAGTCGTCGTGCCGTTCCGGCAAACTCAGCGGACGCGCAGGCGCACGCCCGGCGGCAGCACCGCCCGCGCCGCGAGGAGCCGGTGCGGCGCCACCCCCCGGAGCACGACGGTGACCGGCTCCGTCGTCAGGAGTTCCGTCTCGTCGGGTGTGAAGCCGGCATCTGCAAGAGCGCCCTGCAGCTCGGCGGGCGAGATCCACCCGCCCGGGACGGCGATCCGGTCGGCGGCGATCGGCTTCTTCGGGATCACCGCGAACGGATGGAAGGGCGACGCCAGGGACACGGTCAGCAGCGCGGTCAACGCCTCGACGTGGCCCCGGGCCCGCTCCGCCGTGTACAGATCCGGGTGGAAGGCCCCCTCGACCACGACCTCGTCGTCCGGGCCCGGCCAGATGTTGAACAGGCAGTCCTCCACCGGGCCCCACGCCCCCACGTCGACGGTCCATCCCTCATGACGCACGTAGGGCAGGACGTTGACCGCCGGGCCGTACAGGCGGCCGGTGCGCCACGCCGCCGGCAACGCCGTGAGCAGTTCCTCAGGGCGCTCCCCGGCCGCGACCCGCTCCCCCGCGGCCGCCAGCCACCGGGTCACCCGCCCGCCCAGGCCGGCGGGTGTCGAGTCGGGCAACACCTCGAGTCGGAGCGGCACCACCGCCATCCACTGCACGGGCGTCGATCGCTGCGCGGGCGTGCGGCGCAGCGCCGACACCACGCCGATCCGCGCGTCGGTCGTGCCGAGGTACCGCGCGGTGTACGCGCCGACGGTGCCCACGGCCTCGCTCGGCCACGCCGCGCGCTCGTGCAGGCCCGGAATCCGGATGCTCTCGCGGTGCAGCAGCGGTCGCGCCGCCGGCGGCGCGGAGCGCGGGGTGAACGCGATCTCGCGGCCCGGCTGCCCGACCCCCTCCGTGGCGCCCGACCAGAACGCGAGGTCCGGGACGAGGGGCGAGGCGACCTGCGCGGCGAGGGCGGCGAGGCTCCCGAGCCCGGCGTGCGGCAACGGGAGGCCCGCGGCCTCGCGCGGATACCGTTCCACGACGCGCCGGGCGAGCAGCTCGAGCCCGTAGCCGTCGAGCAGCGCGTGGTGCGCGCGGATCACGAACACGTACTCCGCGCCGACGCGCGCGACGGCGATCCGTACGAGCGCGGCACCGTCGGACATCGGGGCCGGGAGCTCGCGCCAGGCCCGGTACTCGTGCTCGGTGTCGAAGGCGCGGACGTCGATCGCGGCGCGCTCGGCGGGGACGAGGCCGACAGCGCCGTCGCCGTCGTGGATCATCCCGAGGCCGGCGACCTCCGTCTCGTCCAGGGTGCCCGCGGCGGCGCGCACCAACGCGTGCTCGTCGACCCGCTGCGACGTGCGCCAGGCCGCCTCGATGCGGAGTGCCTCCGACCCCGGGTTCTGCGCCTCCAGACGCAGCATCGCGAGCTGGGACGGGAGCGGAAGCACCCGGATACCTTACCCGCGCCGGGCGTCGTACTGCTGACGTTGTATTCCGGAAACCGGTGTGACCTAGTATGCGATCGACGGACCGACACCGGGAGGGATCCGAGCAGCGCATGACCACGATCGGAGTCCCCGCGGGCAGCGGCCGCCGCACGCGTCGGCACACGTGGGTGCTCGCGATCCTCGACTTCGTCATCGTCGTGGCCTTCGTGGTGGCCAACGACCTGATCCGGGGCGTACCGGCCCCGCCTCCCGTCCGGATCCTGCTGGCGGCCGCGATCACGGTCGCCGTGCTGTACCTGTTCGGGCTCTACCGGTCCCGGATCACCCTGAGCGCGCTCGACGGTGCGCCGCAACTCATCATCGCGGGGCTGTTGCTGTGGCCGTTCGCCGTGATCTCACTGTGGAACGACGACCACGCCCGGTTCCTCCACGCGGCGCTGTGCTGGCTGGCGCTGTTCGGCGTGCGGGTCGTCTACTACTGGACCGTGCGCCGCTACCGCGAGCGCCGCCCCGAATGCGGTTCGCGCACGCTCGTGATCGGCGGCGGCAAGGTCGCCGGCGAGCTGGTGAACTCGATGTTCGAATACCCGGTCTACGGGCTGCGGCCCGTGCTCGTGATGGACGACGACCCGCTGGACGCCACCGTGTTCCCCGTCGAGGTGATCCCGCGCCGCTCCGATCTCGCGGCGCTGATCCGCGAACGCGAGATCGACACCGTCATCGTGGCCTTCTCCCGCGACCGCGACTCGACGCTGGTCGAACCGCTGCGCGAGTGCGACCACCTGGACTGCGAGATCTACGTCGTGCCGCGGCTCTACGAGTTCGTGCACCAGGACCGGGACATGGACCGGATCCACACCACGCCGCTCGTCCTGGTGCGCCGGCTCGCCCTGCGCACCAGCCACTGGCGGATCAAGCGCGTCACCTCCCTGGCCACCTCGCTCCTGGGGCTCGTGCTTTTCTCGCCGCTGCTCGCGGCCGTCGCGCTGGCGATCAAGATCCAGGAGCCGAACGCGCCCATCCTGTTCCGGCAGACACGCGTCGGGCAGGACGGACGGCTGTTCTCGCTGTACAAGTTCCGCACGATGCGCCCCGTGCCGGACGAGGAGTCGGACCGCGACTGGACCGACGAGTCGCTCCGCATCACCCGACTCGGCCGGTTCCTGCGCCGGCACTCGATCGACGAGCTGCCGCAGCTGTGGAACGTGGTGCGCGGCGACATGTCGGTGGTGGGCCCGCGCCCGGAGCGGCCGCACTTCGCCAACCGGTTCGGCCAGGAGATCCCCGCGTACCAGTCCCGGCACCGGGTCAAGGTGGGCCTGACCGGATGGGCCGCGATCCACGGGCTGCGCGGCGACACGGACATCAAGGACCGCGCGTCCTACGACAACTACTACATCGAGAACTGGAGCCTGTGGCTCGACGCCAAGATCGTGCTCATGTCCGTGGGCACCGTGCTGTTCGGCCGGGGCGGCGGCTAGACCTCCCCGGACGGCGGCGCCTCCACTTCGGCGAGCACCACCGCGGCGGCGTGGCAGTCGGTGTGCGTCAGCGACACCTCGATCCGGCGCCAGCCCGCTCGCCGCGCGTGCTCCGCGAGGCCGCCGTGCAGGCGCACCTCGGGGCCGTGCGAGCCGGCGATCACCTCGACCTCGCGGGGCGGCGCCGCGTCGTCAGGGCCGAGTCGCAGGGCCTTGACCACCGCCTCCTTGGCCGCCCAGCGCGCCGCGAGCCGCCGCGGATCACCGGCGCAGTCGGCGACCTCGGCCGGGGTGAAGACGCGGTCCGTGAAGCGGGTGCCGAAGGTCGCGAGCGAGTCCTCGACGTCGGCGACGGCCGCGAGATCCAGCCCGACGCGGTTCATCCGGCCACGCCGTCCACGACCTCGCGCATCCGCAGCCGGAACATCGGCGCCGAGTAGAGCTCCGCGTGGGCACGCAGCAGCGCCGGGTCGAAGTCGCCGCGGCGGAAGTCCCGGATCGCCCCCGCGAGGGCGGCCACGAAGTCCTCGTCGACACCGTCGGGTACGAGGACCCCGGAGGTGCCCGGTACGACGGTGTCGAGCGCCCCGCCCGCCGCGCGGGCGATGACGGGCGTCCCCGACGCCATGGCCTCCACCGGCACGATGCCGAAGTCCTCCTCGGCGGGCATGATCGTCGCGATCGCGTCGCGCTGCAGGTGCACCATCTCGGTGTCGGAGACCCGCCCGAGGAAGGTGGTCTCCGGCCCGGCGAGCTCGCGCAGGGCCGCGTCGTGCCGCCCCTCGCCGGCCACGACAAGCCGCACGCCCGCACGCTGTGCGGCCCGGATCGCGAGGTCGACGCGGCGCGCGGGCACGAGCCTGCCCGCGACCAGGAAGTAGCCACCGGGTGCGGCACCGTCGGGCGTGAACCGATCGACGTCGACGGGGGGCGCGACCACCCGCGCGGGCACGCCCCACCACCGCTCGATCCGGTGCGCGACCGCCGTCGAGTTCGCGACCACCACGGACAGGTGGGGTACCGCAGCGGTCTCGACGGCGCGGGTCCGGGCCGCGAGCGCGGCCAACGCCAGGCGCCCGACGGGGCCGTGGGACTCCACCGAACGCTGCTCGGGCATCCAGGCCCACCGGGCCGGCGAGTGGACGTAGGCGATCACGGGGACGCCGGCCCACGCGCGCGCCGCGGAGACGCCGACGGCGTGGTGGCTGATGACGACCGCGTCGACGTCGGGATCGGCGGGGTGCCGGCCCCACGCCGCCGGGGCGAGCGGGATGAGCGGGGCGTGCGCGCGACGTCCCACGGCGCGGTGCACGCGGTCGAGCCCGGTGACCGCGATCCGGTCGCGCAGCTCCGGGGGGACGGAGCGCGGGTCGGCGAAGGCCACGTGGACGCGGGCATCGGGCCATTCCTCGGCGAGCGCGCGCACGACGTTCTCGGAGCCACCCTGTTCCGTCCAGCGTTCGTGGACGACGGCGATGCGGGTCATCGCCGGTCAGCCGGCGAGCCGGTGGACCGTCGCGACGATCGAATCCATCGTGCCGAAAGTGTTCTTGCTCATATCCGAATCTGGGAACTCGATCGCGAATCGGTCTTCGATCGCCAGCATGACATTCACCGCAGCGTGGGAGGTGAGCCCCAGCGAATACAGATCGTCACCACCCGCAACTTCCGAGATCGCCCTGGTCAACCGGCCGTGGCGGGCCACGATCTCCCGGATCGACTCTTCCACGCGGTCTCCTCACCTGCGGCGCACCCGCAGACCCACGGAGTGCGCACACGCTTTGCGTTCACGACATGTGCGCCGCCGCCGTACACCCTAGCCTGGTAACGTGTTGCAGTGACAACAGTTCCACCGCCGGAGATGAGGCCGAATGACCCGGGCCGCGACAGCACGTGTAGTCGACTTTACTGAGCTGTACAGCCGTCAGCAGGGATTCCGCGCGTCCCTCTTCGACGCGGGCCTCCTCATCCCCACGGGTGTCGATGGTGTGTACGGCCACGGTGCCGAGTTCACGGAGCTGACCTCCGCGATCGACGCGCTCGTCGCCGCCGCGGTCCGCGAGGTGCACGGCGGCGCCGCCACCGTCCTGTCCTTCCCGCCCGTCATGCCGCGCGAGGTCCTCGACCGCACCGACTACATCGCGTCGTTCCCGCAGCTCGCCGGCGCGGTGTCCACGTACACGGGAGGCGACGCGGAGCACCGCCTGCTCCTCGCCGGGCGCGCCGCCGGCCACGACTGGGGTGGGCACTTCCGCGCCAGCGACGTAGCACTGGTGCCGTCGGCCTGCCACTCCGTGTACCCCACCCTCACCGGCGAGCTGCCGCGGGACGGCGCCTGGATCGACGTCTCGGGCCACTGCTACCGCAGGGAGCCCTCGATCGACCCGGCGCGCATGCAGGCCTTCCGGATGCGGGAGATCGTGCGCGTCGGCTCCGACCGCGCCGCCGTCGCCCACCGCGACACCTGGGCCGCCCGCGCGGCCGATCTGCTCGCCGAGTTGGACCTGCGGGTCCAGCGCGCGCCCGCGACCGACCCGTTCTTCGGGCGCGGTGGCCGCATGCTCGCGGCCAGCCAGTCGGCGGACAACCTCAAGACCGAACTGCTCGTCCCCCTCTACGGTGACGACATGCCGGGGGTCGCCGTCGCCTCGAGCAACTACCACCGCGATCATTTCGGAGTGCACTTCGACATCACCACCGTGGACGGCGCGCCCGCCCACAGCGCCTGCCTGGGCTTCGGGATCGAACGGATCGCCCTCGCGCTGCTCGCCGCGCACGGCCTGGACCGCCGGTCCTGGCCGAACGCCGTGAACGCGCAGCTGTGACCGGGCTGCCCGTCCACCTCACCGGGGCGCAGTGGCCGTCCGCCGGGCCCGGCGGACTCCCCCGCTACTTCGCTGGCCTGTTCGGCGCGCTGCGACGCCGGACGGACCTCGACGTCTCGGCGGCCGCCTTCGGCGCGCCCGAGGCCGGCGGCGGCTCGTGGGGACCCGATGCCGGGTCGACGCTCGCGCGGGTACGGGCGTCGCGGCATCCGGCACCGTCGGGCACGCGCGTCCTGGACAGGCACTTCGCGCTGTTCGGCCCCGCACCGCGCGGTGCGCGGCTGGTCACACACTTCCACGGACCGTGGGCGCAGGAGAGCGCCGCCGCCGGCGAGGGTCGCGCCGCGGTCGCGCTCAAGGCCCTGGTCGAGCGCGCCCGGTACCGCGGCAGCGACCGCTTCGTGGTGCTCTCGCAGGCCTTCGCCGATGTCCTGGTCGAGCGCTACGCGGCCGACCGCGGCACCGTCGCGGTCATCCCACCCGGGGTCGACCTCGAGCGGTTCGCCGCGGCGCCCGTGCCCGACGGTCCGCCCCGCGTGCTCTGCGTGCGCCGGCTCGAGCGCCGCATGGGCATCGACGTGCTGCTCGACGCGTGGCGCGGCGTCCTCGACCGCCATCCCGAGGCGCGGCTCGACGTGGTCGGCGACGGTCCGCTGCGCGGGGACCTCGCCGAACGCGCAGCGGAGCTCGGCGTTGCGGATACGGTGACCTTCGTGGGTCCGATCGACGACGCCGAGCTCGCGCGCAGGTACGCCGCGGCGACGGTCACCGTCGTGCCCTCGCGGTCGTGGGAGGGCTTCGGCCTGGTGGCGCTCGAGTCGCTCGCCGCCGGCCGCGCGCCCGTGGTCACCGATGTCGGCGGGCTACCCGACGCGGTCCGCGGCCTCGAGCCCGGTCTCGTGGTCCCCGCCGCCGATGCCGAGGCGCTCGCGCACCGTCTGGCCGCAGCACTCGACGGCGACCGACCGGCCGTGGCCGCGTGTCGCGCGCACGCGGAACGCTTCGACTGGGACACGGCCGCGGAGCGCCACGCGAGCCTGTACCGGGCGGTGGCCGCATGAGCGCGGAGCGCCCGGTCTTCCTGGGCCACACCGCGGCACCGTCGGGGGCCGAGCTGGCGTTCGCCCGGCTCGCGGGCGAGCTGCGGCGCCGCGGCGTTCCCGCCTCCGTGGTGCTGCTCACCGCGGGTCCGCTCACCGACGTCCTCGAGGCCGACGGCGTGCCGGTGACGGTGGTCCGGGGCCGGGCGGCGAAGGTCCGCCGGGGCTCGGGGCCGCTCAGGGTGGCCCGCAGCGCCGTCGGGATGCTGCGCGACGGCCGGCGGATCGCGCCGCTGCTGCGCGCCTACGACGCCGACGTGCTGGTCGCGCAGTCGACCAGGTCGCTGCTCGTCGGGGCGGTCGCCGCGCGACGCGCCGGGATTCCTCTGGTCTGGCAGGTCCACGACCGGGTGAGCGCGGAGTACTTCGGCGGCAAGCGGTTCCCCCTCCGGGTGCTGGGCCGGGTCGCGGCCGCGGGGTACCTCGCGAACTCCCGCGGCACGCTCGCCACGATCTCGACCGGCGGCAGCCCGACCGCGGTGTGCCCTCCGGGCGTCGACATGACGACGGTCCCCGCGCCCGCTCCGCAGCGACCGCCGAAGGACGTGAAGATCGCGATGATCGCGCGGATCACGCCCTGGAAGGGGCAGGACCTGGTGCTGCGCGCCCTGGCGCAGATGGAATCCGCCCCGCGGGTGCGGTTCGTCGGCGGCGCGCACTTCGACGGCGACGACGCCTACCTCGCCGAGCTCGAGGAACTCGTCGGGCGCCTCGGACTGACCGACCGGGTCGAGTTCACCGGCCACGTGCCGGACCCCCTCGCGGAGGCCGCCGCGGCCGACCTCGTGGTGCACTACTCCCGGCTCACCGAGCCCTTCGGGCAGGTCGTCGCCGAGGCGATGGCCGCGGGGCGAGTCGTCGTCGCGGCGGGTGCGGGCGGCCCCACCGAGCTGATCGACGACGGACGCAACGGTGTGCTGGTGCCGCCTCGCCGGCCCGATCTACTGGCGGTCGCGCTGGACGCGCTCATCGAGGACTGGGAGCTGCGCGAGCAACTCGCCGCCGCGGCGGCGGACCGCGGCCGCGACCTGGACCTGAAGACCTCCGCGGCGATCGCGGACTCCCTGCTGGCGCGGGTGGCGCGGGACGGGCGATGACCCCGGTCCGGCTCCGCGGATCCGCGGGCGTCGTGCGCGATGTCGCGCTGGTCTCGGCGGGCCGGTACGGCCAGTACGCCATCACGCTGGTGACGATCCCGCTGTGCGCGCGGGTGCTCGGCCCGGCGGGCATGGGCCTGCTCGCCGTCGCCATGTCGACCTACTTCCTGGGCGCGCTGTGCACGGACCTGGGCATCACCGCGTTCACCGCGGCGCGCGTCGGGCGCCCCGGCCTCGATCGGCTGCGCGGCGACTACGCGGGACTGCGGTGCGCCGCGCTCTGCACGTTCACGGCGCTGTTCGCGCTGACCGTCGTGCTGCCGGTGCCGCGGGGCGTGGAGATGGCCGCACTGGGGCTCGTCGTCGGATCGGTGAGCGCGTCCGGCGAGGACTGGGTGCTCATCGGCGCGCAGCGCTTCGGCGCCGTCGTGCTGCAGCAGACCGCGGGACGCGTGGTCTACCTGGTACTGCTGGTCACGGTCCTGCCGCAGGTGCGGACCCCGGAGACCGCGATGGCCTGCCTCCTGGCCGGCGGCGCGGTCGCGGTGACGTGGTCGTGGGCGCGCACCGTCCGCGACTACGGGCGGCCCGCCCGGCCCCGGCCGCCGGTGGCACTGCTGCGCACCGGTGCGCCCGTCCTCGCGGCCCGGCTGCTCTCCTCGACCTACGGGCCGAGCGCCGCGACCGTCTTCTCCCCCGCTCTGAGCCCCCACTCACTCGGCCTGTTCAGCGCGAGCGACCGTCCCGTGCAGGCCGCGGGGTCGCTGCTGGACGCGGTGGGCATGAGCCTGCTCCCCCGCCTCGCGCGCCGCGCCGAGAGCGAGTTCTGGGCGGTCGCCCGGCGGACGGTCGTCGTGGTCGCGGCCGGGGGTGTCGGCCTCGCGGTCGCCGCGACGGTGCTCGCGCCGTGGGTGGTGCCCTTCGTCTTCGGAGCGGAGTTCGACGGTGCCGTCCCCCTCCTGCAGGTCCAGGCGTGGGCGCTGCCGGGCCTGGCCGTCGCGTCCTTCGTGGCCACGGCCGTGCTGCCGGTGCGCGACGACGCGCGGGGCGTGCTGCTGGTCGGCGCGGTCGGTGCCGTCGTGATCGCGGTCGCCCTGCTCGTGGCGCTGCGCACGCACGACCCGCTCACCGTGGTGCTCGGCGTCGTCGCGGCGCAGACCGCGGCGGCGGGGTTCTCGGTGCTCCGGGTCCGGCGGCTCGAGGCGGCCGGCGCATGAGGATCCTCTTCGCCGGCGACGACTGGTACGGCAGCAACGCCCGCTCCCTCGCGAACGGCTTCCGGCGGGCGGGGCACGACGTGGACGTCGTCGACACCACGCCCGTGACCCTGCCGCAGCGCCTGTCCCCCGCCTGGTGGTACGCCAAGCGGACCGGGCGGCGCGCGCCCGGCACCGTCGACGCCGTGCACCGCGCGCTGGAGTCCCGGCCCGCTCCCGACCTGCTGTTCTGCTACACCGCGGTGCACCTGGACCAGGAGCGGCTGCTCGCGCTGCCCGCGGCGCGGCGCGTGCACTACAGCGCCGACGACGTGTCCCATCCCGTCAACACCACGCCCGCCTACCTCGCGGCCGAGCCCGGGTGGGACGCGATCGTGACGACCAAGGCGCACAACGTGCCAGAGCTCGTCGCCCGCGGCGCACGCCGGGTGGTCCACGTGCTCAGCGCGTACGACCCGGCCTGGCACCGTCCGGTCCCGCCCCGGACGGCCCGACGGTACGCCGCGGGCTTCGTCGGCAACGCCCGCCCGGACCGCGTGGAGCTGCTCACCGGCCTCGCCCGCACGCAGGGTGAGGACTTCTACCTGGCCGGGAACGGCTGGCGGCGCCGCCCCGGCCTGCGCTCGACGCGTGCGACGGTGCGCGGGCCGCAGTACGGCACCGACCTGTCCGCGGCGATCGCGGCGATCGGCGCCAACCTGGTGTTGCTCAACTCCGACAACCGGGACACGCACACCTGCCGCACCTTCGAGGTGCCGGCAGCGGGCGGGCTGTTCGTGGGACCGCGGACCGTCGAGCACGCGGCACTGCTGGCCGACGGCCGGGACGCGCTGCTGTACGACGACCCCGCGGAGATCGACGACATCGTCGCGCGGGTGGCGGCCGACCCCGCGGCAGCCGCGCGGGTCGCCGCCGCCGGGCACGCGGCGATCACCCGCGGCGGGCACACCTACGAGCACCGGGCGAGGGAGATCATCGATGCCCTCGACTGAGATCCGCACCTACTTCGGTGCCGAGACGGCGCCGCTCTACGGTGCGCTGCACCTGCCCGCGTCCCGGTCGGTCCGCGGCGCGGTGCTGATCGTGCCGCCCCTCGCGAAGGAGCAGCACGACGCGCTGCGCGGGCTGCGACGACTGGCCGGCGTGCTCGCCGAGGACGGCTTCGCGGTCCTGCGTTTCGACTACGCCGGGACCGGCGATTCCGCCGGGGACGCAGGCCGGGCCGACGCCGTACAGATGTGGATCGACTCCGTGCGTACCGCCGATGCGTACCTGCGCGCGCTCGGCGCGGGTGCCCCGGCGGTCGTCGCGGTCCGCGCCGGGTCCGCGCTCGCGGGCGCCGCCGGGCTGACCCCTCCCGCCGCGGTGCTCTGGGACCCCATCGGGGGCCGGGCCTTCGCCCGCTCCCGCGCGGCGCTCGCGCGCATGGCGGTCGGCGCCGGACCCGGCACCTGGATCGGCCTCGACGTGCACGCCGACGCGGTCGCCGAGCTCTCGCGACTGTCCGCGGACGCGCTCGCCGCGCCGCGCACGCTCGTCGCCGCCCGGCCCGGCGCCGAGCCGGTCCGCGCCGCGGACGCCGACCACCTCACGGTGGACGGCATGCCGGACTTCCTCGAGGCCGGGACGCACCTCGTCCGGATCCCCGACCCCGCGGTCGCCGACATCGCCGCCTGGCTGTCGGACGCCCTGCCGGACCGGACGCCGGTCACCGTCGACCCCGTGATCCGCACCCGGGCACGCTTCGGCGGCGTGGAGGAACGCCTCGAGGACCTCGGGGGCGCGACCGCCGTGCGGACCCTGCCCGCCGAGGGTGCGCCGGCGCGGTCCGTGGTGCTGTGCGCGACCGCGAACGACACCCGGCACGGCCCGAACCGCGCGTGGGTCGCGCTGGCCCGGGAGATCGGGGCGCTCGGCGGCGAGGCCGTGCGGTTCGACCGGCGCGGCGCGGGCGAGTCCGGCCCCGTCACCGTCGGCGAGGTCGTGCCCCTGTTCCCGGAGTCCGGGATCGACGATGTGGTGGCCGCGGCCCACAGCTGCGCGGGGCCGCTGCTCACGGCCGGACTGTGCTCGGGGTCGTGGTTCGCGGCGCACGCCGCGCGGGCCGTCCGCGCCGACGCGACGGTGCTGGTCAACTCCGTGCTGTACTCCTGGCGGCTCAAGGCCGCCGTCGCCGAGGACCCCGGGCAGGACCTCGGGACGCCCCGGTCGGACCCCGCGTTCACGCAGAGTGCGCGCGGGCGGCTCAAGCATCTGCTGCGCCGTCGCCTCCCGTACCCGGGCTGGCGCTGCCTCGGCCGACGGGGCGTCACCCAGGTCCCGGAGGTTCTGTTGCGGCCCGTGGTCGACGGGGGCACGGACACGGTTCTGGTGCTCTCGCCCCCCGACGCCGGCTGGTTCGACGATCAGCGCGGCCCGGAGGGCATGGCCGCGCTCGCGCGCCGACGGTCCGCCGGTACCGCCCGTACCGTCCGGATCCCCACCGGCGACCACCCCGGCCACCACCCCGAGGTGCGACGGGTCGTTGCAACCGCGATACTGGACTGGTGCAGGCAGCGGTGAGCGGACAGCGGCGCACGCGTCGCGTCCTCGCGGCGGTGGTCGCGCTCGTGCTGCTGGTCACCGTCGGGCTCACCGTGGAACGCGCCTACGTGCAGCCCCAGGTGGACCGCTCGCTCCAGCACGCGGACGCGATCGTCGTGCTCGGCGGCAACCCCTACGACCGGTTCGAGTACGGCCTCCGGCTCGCCGAGCAGGGCCTCGCATCGCAGGTCGTGCTGTCCAACTCGGTCGGCGAGACCGACACCCGCATGCAGGACCTGTGCGCCAGGCGGATCACCGGCGTCGACGTCATGTGCTTCCTACCCAAGCCGTGGACCACCCGCGGGGAGGCGCAGGAGATCAAACGGCTCGCCGAGCTCCGGGGCTGGACCGACATCATCGTGGTCACCACCACGGCGCACGTCGAGCGCGCGCGGTTCATCCTGGAGCGCTGCTACGGCGCCGCCCTGCAGATGACCGACTTCCCCGAACACCGCGGCACCGCCGAGACGGTTTTCGGCTGGGGGTACCAGAGCGCGGGCTGGCTCAAGGCGCTGTACCAGACGGGGTGTTAGCCCGGGTCGCGCAATAGGCCAGGGCGCCGGCCGCGAGCACGACGATGCCGCCCGCGACCGAGCCCGCCGGCAACGACAGCGCTACGAGCAGGCATCCGGCGAGCCCCAGACCGGGCACGATCCGGGCCCGGACCGAGCGATCGAGCGTCCAGGCGGAGGCGTTCGCGACGGCGTAGTACACGAGCACGGCGAAAGAGGAGAAGCCGATCGCCGCACGCAGATCGACGGTGGCTGCGGCGATCGCGACGACGGCTCCGACGGCGAGCTCGGCGCGCACCGGCACCCTGCGCTTCTCGTCGACCGCCGCGAGCACCCGGGGCAGGTGCCCGTCGCGCGCCATGGCGAGCGTGGTGCGGGAGACGCCGAGGATGAGCGCGAGCAACGATCCGAGGGCCGCGACGGCGGCGGTGACCGTGACGACGGCGACGGGGAGCCCGGCCGCGCGGGCGGCGTCGGCGACCGGCGCGGTGGACCGCGCGAGCCCGTCCACCCCCAGGACCGCGACCGACGCGAGGCCGACCAGTGCGTAGACCGCCAGTGCGATACCGAGCGCGACGAAGATCGCCCGGGGCAGCGTGCGCGCGGGGTCCCGGACCTCCTCGCCGAGCGTGGCTATCCGGGCGTACCCCGCGAACGCGAAGAACAGCAGGCCGGCCGCCTGGAGCACCCCGAACGGGCCGCCGTCGGCACCGTCGACGACGCGGGACGGGTCCGCACCGTGGGAGGTGAGTGCGAGGACGGCGAAGGTGACGAGCACCACGAGCACGCCGGCGACGACGAGGCGGGCGACGCGCACCGACCGCTCCACCCCGGCGACGTTGACCGCGGTCAGGGCGACCACCGCGCCGACCGCGACGGCGTGCGCGTGCTCGGGCCAGGCGTAGTGGCCCACCGTCAGGGCCATCGCGGCGCAGGACGCGGACTTGCCGACCACGAAGCTCCAGCCGGCGAGATGGCCCCAGAACGGACCGAGGCGCATCCGCCCGTAGACGTACGTGCCGCCCGACTGCGGATACAGCGCGGCCAGCCGCGCGGAGCTGCTCGCATTGCAGTAGGCGAGAGCGGCCGCGACCGCGAGCCCGGCCGGCAGCGCGGCCCCTGCCGCGGCGGCGGCGGGCCCGAAGGCCACGAAGACACCGGCCCCGACCATCGCCGACAGGCCGACGACGACGGCGTCGCCGATGCCCAGCGTGCGACGAAGAACCGGATCGGTCACCCGTTCTCGGTGCGCGTCGCGAGCCGGTCGAGCGACGCAGCCAGACGGTCCGCGGTGGTAGCCCGGGCGCGGGGCAGGCGCTGCTCGTCGTGCAGTTGCGTCCAGTCGTAGGTGTGCGTGACGCGGGTGCCGCCGTCCGCCAACGGCGCGAGCTCCCAGCGCCAGAGGTGCCCCGGTGCGGGCTCGCCGACGGGTGCCGGCCGCCACGCGACTAGGGCGTGTCTGACAATGATCGGGGTCGGTTCCTGAGACGCTGATTTCATGTCGCGGTTTCAGGTGCTCTCGGATGCTCAGTGGTCGTTGATCGAGGGCATGCTGCCGGCGCGGACCGGTCGGCAGGGGCGCCCATTCTCGGACGCGCGGACGATGGTCGAGGCGATCATCTACCGGTATCGATGCGGCATCGCCTGGCGTGATCTGCCGGAGACCTTCGGGCCGTGGCAGACGGTGTGGACGTGGCATCACCGGATGGCGAAGACGGGCACCTGGGATCAGGTGCATGCCAAGCTGACCGCTGCCGCAGATGCTGCGGGACTGGTGGATTGGTCACTATCGGTGGACTCGACCATCGCCCGCGCTCATCAGCACGCGACGAACACCACGCGCCTCACAGGGGGCTGGATCGAATTACACGAATCCAGGAATCGAGCCGCCTGATCACGCGGTCGGCCGCTCTCGCGGTGGGCTCTCGACGAAGATCCACCAGCTCGTCGACGGTAACGGACTGCCGCTGGTCACTCTGCTCACGGCCGGTCAGGCCGGTGACTCACCGATGTTCCTGCCATTGATGAACCTGCTGCGTGTCGGCCGGACGCGAGGCCGGCCACGCACCCGCCCGAACGCTGTCCGCGGCGACAAGGCCTACTCATCGCGGGCGATCCGTGCTCACCTGCGAGCGCGCGGGATCAAGGCCGTCATCCCCGAACCCGACGACCAGAAGGGACA